>CAWEVM010000031.1:0-227241 GCA_963812505.1 uncultured Alphaproteobacteria bacterium | reverse complement strand
CCGCGCCTACCGCACCACCGGCCAGCTCGGCCGCGCCGACCTGATGGCCCAGCTCCGCCCTGGCCTTACCGACCCCGACCCCGAATGCCGCTTCTGGTCCGCCTGGGCCGCCGCGCGTATGGGCGCCACCGAGCCGCTCGATATCCTGGCGGACATCGCGTGGAACAACCTCCACCGTGCCGACCGCGCGCTCGACCTGCTGCTCCGGCGCTTCAACGTGCCGCAGGCCAACGCCTGGCTGCGTGAGTTTGCCAAACTCCCCGACCGCCAGCGCGCGCTGATCCGCGCCACCGGCGTGATAGGCGACCCGCTCTACATCCCCTGGCTGATCGAGCACATGGCCACCCCCGCCACCGCCCGCCTCGCCGGCGAGTCGCTCAGCATGATCACGGGCCTCGACCTCGCCTATCGCGACCTCGACCGGCGCCCTCCCGCTGACTTCCAGTCCGGCCCGAACGACGACCCCGCGGACGAGAACGTGTCGCTCGACGAGGACGAGAACCTGCCCTGGCCCGATCCCGAGCGCATCGGCCAGTGGTGGACCGCCAACCGCTCCCGCTTCAGTGCCGGAACGGCGTATTTCCTCGGCACGCCCAAAGTCTCGGCCGACTGGCTGGAGGCGCTGTCCGACGCCTTCCAGCGCCAGCGCCATGCCGCCGCTCTCGAACTCGCCATCCGCCAGCCCGACAAGGCGATGTTTGAGGTCCGTGCCCGCGGCCGCCTGCAACGCCAGCTGATCGCCCGCGCCCGCGGGTTGGCGTAGCCGCTGACCAAGGTCGATCGTCAATGTAATTCCGCAGACACTTGTTTGTATTGTGTTGCCTCTCCCTTTTGGAGAGTATAGTATCCACATGCAAACAATATGAACCGCTGTTTGACCCTGACAAACAGATTATAAGTTGGCACGCGTCAGATCAGTCGCTCGCGGCACACCGCCGACAGCCTTTCGGCGGCGAAGACGATGACGAAGATCACGATCAGCAGCAGCGATACCTCGCGGTACTGGAACAGGTTCATCGCAGTCAGCAGCTGGAAGCCGATGCCGCCGGCGCCGACGAAGCCCAGGACCAATGACGAGCGGATGTTCTCGTCCAGCCGATAGAGGCCGATCCCCAGCAAGGCCGGCAGCACGGTCGGCACCACGCCATGTGTGAACACCTGCATCCGGTTGGCGCCGGTCAACGACAGTGCGTCGATCGGCGCCATGTCCATGTTCTCGATCGTCTCGGCGAACAGCCGGCCCAGCATCCCGATCGAGTGCACCGCGAGCGCCAGTCCTCCTGGGAACGGCCCGAGCCCTACCGCGGTGACGAACAGGAGCGCCCACACCAGGTCGGGCACGGCGCGGGTGAAGCCGATGGTCGCCCGCGACGCGTAGTAGAGGGCACGCGACGGCGACACGTTGGTCGCGGCCAGCACCGCCAGCGGCAGCGCCATCGCCACGCCGGCCACGGTGCCGAAGAGTGCGATGTCGATCGTCTCCAGCGTGGGCCAGGCCACGTCGGGCAATTTGGAAAAATCGGGCGGGGTGGCGCGGCGGATGATGTCCACCATGCCGAAGAAGCCGGTGATGAGGTCCTGCGGCCGCGCCTGCACCACGATCAGCGACTGCACCACCACCAGCACGGCGACCACCACGCCCACCGTGCGGATCGCGCTGGCGCCGGCGCCCCTCACGCGGCTTCCGCGAGATACAGCCGCTGCACCGCGTCACGCGACAGGTCGGCGCATTTGCGGTCAAACGCCACCCGGCCGTCGCGCATGCCGACCACCCGGTCGGCGTAGGCGAAGGCCAGATCGACTTGGTGCAGCACGCAAAGCACGGCCAAGCCGTCGCCATGCGCGAGGCGGCGCAGCAGGCGCATGATGTCCTGCGCCGCCTCGGGGTCGAGGCTCGCCACCGGCTCGTCGGCCAGCATTACCAGCGGCCGCTGTGCCAGCGCCCGCGCGATCGCCACGCGCTGCGCCTGACCGCCGGACAACGTGCCGGCGCGCTGCCCGGCCAGATGCGGCAGGCCGACCTGGCGCAGGTGGTCCCGCGCCGCCGGCAGTTCCTCGGCCGGCAGCCCGCCGAGCGCGGTCCACCAGGTCTGGTGCCGGCCCAGTGTGCCGGACGCCACGTTGGCCAGCACATTGCGGCGGCGCACCAGATTGGCGTGCTGCGAGATCATCGCAAGATCGAGCCGTGCGCGGCGCAGCCTCTCGCCGGTGAGGCCGGAGATCTCGGTGCCGTTCAGCCAGACCTCGCCCGCAGTGGGCACCAGCGCGCGGGTGATGCAGCGCAGCAGCGTCGTCTTGCCGCAGCCGTTGCCGCCCAGGACGATCAGCAGCTCGCCGGCCTGCACCTCCAGTTCCACGTCGGCAAGTGCCAGCTTGTCGTTTGGGTAACGCAGCGACAGTCCGCTGACCCGCAGGATCGGCTGGGTCAGCTCAGCTTCTCCAGGTCGATGTTCAGGGTCTTCACCAGGTCGCGAATGCCATCGTATGCGGCGTCGGTCTGCGGCACGAAGTGGTCGCCGCCCAGGCCCATGATCTTGCGGTCCGCCTCGGGCAGCACCGAGAGGTCGAGGGTCTGGAGCACCACGGTCAGGCGGGCCTTGAAGCCGTCGGGCAGGTCACCGCGCACGGTGATCGGGTCGGTCGGTATTGGCTTGGACTTCCACAGGAAGACGACGTCGCCGTCCTTGTAGTGGCCGCGCTGGGTGGCGGATTGTAGCTGCTCGGAGTTCAGCTCGCCCGCATCGACCTTGTGGTTGTAGAGCGCCTCGAAGGAGGAGGTGTGGCTGCCGGCGTAGATCGGGCGGATGTCCTTCGCGGGATCGATGCCGGCCTTGCGGAGGCCATAGGCCGGGAACAGGTGGCCGGAAGTGGAGGCGGGGTCGGAGAAGGCGAAGGAGTGGCCGCGGATCTCCGCCACCGTCTTGATGCCGGAGCCGGGCCAGGTGACCAGGCTCGCCCAGTAGCTGTCGGGCTTGCCGTCCTTGTTGCCGAACGCGGCGACGGCCTGGGCCTTGGCGACCTGGTGCGCCAGGACGTAGCCCAAGGGGCCGAATTCGCCGATCTCCAGCTTGCCCACGCGCATTGCCTCGATCTCGGCGTTGTAGGTGGTGGTGACATAGACCTTCACCTCGCAGCCGAGTTTGTCGCCGAGGACCTTGGCGATGTGGTCGTAGATGGGCACCAGCTTTGCCGAGGTGTCGTAGGGCTCGACGCCGAAGCGCACGACACCGCCGTTGGGGCAGTCCGGGGCGTTGGCGGCTTGGGCCGGCGCGGCGGCCAGGGCGAGGAGGGCGGTGGCCGCGGCCAGGCCCGCCCAGCGGTGGGTTCGGTTCATCGATGCACTCCGGGTTGCGGCGATGACCGGGTTCTAGGCGGCGGGGGTGCAGCGGCGATGACAGTGGGATGAAGGTTGTGTGGCAGTGGGGTTGCCCCAGCACTAGCCCAGCAGGCGCCTGGCTTCGGCGGCGTCGGCGGCGATTTGCGCTTTCAGGGCGTCGAGGCCGGGGAAGCGGCGCTCCTCGCGGATGTAGGCGTGCAGCGCCACCGACAGTTCGGCGTCGTAGATGTCGGCGTCGAAGTCGAAGATGTTGACCTCGAGCCGGCTTTCCGGTCCCTCGTTCACGGTCGGCCGGCGGCCGATGTTCGCCACGCCGTTGCGCCATTGGCCGTCGGGCAGCCGGACCGTCACCGCATAGACGCCGCGCGCCGGCTCCAGGTGACGCCCGAGCGCGATGTTGGCGGTGGGGAAGCCGATTGTGCGGCCGCGCGCGTCGCCGTGCGCCACCGTGCCCCGGATGGTCCAGGGACGGCCGAGATCGGCGGTGGCGCGCTCGGGGTAGCCGTCCTGGAGCACGCGGCGGATGCGCGTGGCGGAGATCGGGCCGGCGCCGTCGGCGAGCAACGGCACCAGGGTCAGCCCCATGCCCAGAGCCTCGGCGCGCGTGGCGAGGAAATCGGTGCCGCCACCGCGGCGCCGGCCGAACGCGAAGTCCGGGCCGCAAACCAGGTGGCGGGCGCCGAGGCCCTGGTGCAGCACCTCGGTCACGAAGGTCTCGGCGGACATCAGGCTGAATTCGTGGTCGAAGCATAGCTCGTAGAGCAGCGTGACGCCGAGCGCTTCCAAAGCGGCGGCGCGTTCGGCTGACAGGGTCAGGCGAAACGGCGGGTCATCCGGGCGGAAGTGCTCGCGTGGATGGGGCTCGAAGGTCAGCACGCCGAGAGGCACTTTCGGTCGCGCTGCGTGCGCCGCCTTGATCACCTCGGCATGGCCGCGATGCACGCCGTCGAAATTGCCCAGCGCCACCGTGGCGCCGCGTGCCTCGGCGGGCAGCTCGCGCCAGTCGTGGTAGATGCGGATCACGATCGCGACGGGACCTGGACGTAGGCCTCGCCGTCGATCACCACCGTGTCGCCGACCGTGCACACCGTGCTGAGGGTTGCTCGTTTTTTCTCCGTGTTGAGGGCGGTGATCGTGGCGGTGGCCTTCACCGTGTCGCCGATCTTCACCGGGGCGGCGAAGCGCAGCGATTGACGCATGTAGAGCGATCCGGGGCCGGGCAGGCGGGTGCCGAGGACCGCACTGATCAGGCCGGCGCTCAGCATGCCGTGGGCGATGCGTTCGCCGAAGATCGATTGCTTCGCCGCTTCGGCGTCGATGTGGATCGGATTGGTATCGGTCGAGACAGCCGCGTACATGAGTATGTCGGCCTCGGTGATGGTCTTGCCGAGGCTGGCGGTCTGACCGACCTTGAGGTCCTCGAAGAAGCGGCCTGTCGTCATGCGCGAAGCCTCGCTGGGTTGCCGCGGTCTTCTGGGGGAAGGCGAGGGTTAAATCAACCGCGTGACGGTCACCTCGCGCCGCCGGCAGGCGATACATCGGGGATGCGGGGTGTGTCGGGTTTGGGCTGCTTTGCCATCATTGCTGCTTCCTCTGCGATCGCTGCGGCGACCTGGGCGGGATCGGGGGGATAGGAGAACGCGGCAAGCGCCTGCGCGGGGGTCATCAGATCGCGGCGCCAGTCCGGGATCTCGTTGCCGAAGCGATCCCGCGGGCGGAACACGGCGGGGATCGGCGTGGCGCCTCGTCGCAGTGCGATGAAGCCGGGTGGAATTTCCTGTGTCTCGCCGGCGGGTTCCGCAGGCGGGGGCTGGGGGGCGGACGCTGGCGTGGCCCTGGATCTGGCGGGCTTGGCAGGCTGCGCGGCCATGGCCTGCGGCTTGCGAAGGTAACGCAGTGCCGTGGCGTAGGCGCGCCCGGCGGCGAGGGCACTGCCGCGCAGGCGCACCGCGGTTTCGTCGGAGACGCCGGGGCGGGCGGCGCGGGCAAAATTGTCCATGGCGGACTGGGCGGCGGCGACGGCGATGGCGGCGAGCTGGGCGTCGGCGGGGTCACGCGGGTCGAGCGCTTCGAACAGCTCTCGCGTGGCGTCCCGCTGCTGGTCGGTGGCGGCGCCTAGCGTCTGCATCACGTGCGCGATGAAATTGGGCGAGGGCTGACCGGGGCTTCCAGCGGAGCGCGGGGGCGTGTGATCCGGCGTCTGTATATCCATCAGTGTTTCTCCCGCCGCGGGCGATGCAACGGGAGGGATCATACGAACATTCAGTGAACAACAGGTTAATAAGCCGGTGGGCTAAGTTAGGGCCTGTCCTCATTTAGGGGATTCCGGCGCGGCGAAAACTTCGATTCATAGGGGGTCAGCCGATTTGGAGCTGACCGATGCGACGTTATGGCATACGCGACGATCAATGGGAGCGTATCCGGGACCTGCTGCCTGGTCAGGAGGGACATGTGGGAGTGACGGCGGCAGACAACCGGCTGTTCGTCGAGGCGGTGCTGTACCGCTACCGCACCGGCATGCCGTGGCGCGATCTGCCGGAGCGCTTCGGTGACTGGAAGAACGTGCATCAACGCTTCAGCAGATGGGCCAAATCGGGTGTATGGGAGAAGGTCTTCCTGCAACTTTCCGCTGACGCCGACAATGAATATGCGATGATGGGCCTGTCAGGAATCCTGTGTGGAGGGTCATACGGTAGCCCCAGAAGGGCGAGGGGGACGTATGACGATCCGGGACGCGATCATCGATGAGCTGCTATCGGGCGAGGATCCGCAGGCGGTGTTTGCCAAGGACGGGCTGCTGGAGGCGCTGAAGAAGGCGCTGGCGGAGCGCATCCTGGATGCCGAGTTGGAGCACCATCTGCGCGGTGAGCGTGCCCAGGCGGGGCGGGGGACGCCGCGCAACCATCGCAACGGGCACAGCCGCAAGACGATGCTGAGCGGGTCGGGCAAGCTGGAGATCGCGGTGCCGCGCGACCGCCAGGCGAACTTCGAGCCGCAACTGATTGCCAAGTACCGTCGCCGATTCCCCGATTTCGATGCCAAGGTGATCTCGCTCTACGCGCGCGGCCTGAGCATGCGCGAGATCGAGGGCCATGTGCGGGATCTGTATGGCATCGAAGTCTCGCCCGAGCTGATCAGCACGGTCACCGACGCGGTGCACGAGCAGGTGACGGAGTGGCAGAACCGGCCGCTGGAACCGCTCTACGCCCTGGTGTTCTTCGATGCGCTGCGGGTCAAGGTGCACAACGAAGGCATGGTGCGCAACAAGGCAGTGTATTTGGCGCTCGGCGTGCGGCCCGACGGCACCAAAGAGGCGCTCGGTCTGTGGATCGAGCAGACCGAAGGCGCCAAATTCTGGCTGCGGGTGATGAACGAGTTGCGCACCCGCGGGGTGCAGGACGTGCTGATCGCCGTGGTTGACGGGCTGAACGGTTTTCCGGATGCGATCAACGCCGTGTTCCCGCAAACCCAGGTGCAGACCTGCATCGTGCATCTGCTGCGCCATGCGCTGTCGTTTGCTTCATGGAAGGACCGCCGCGAGCTCGCCGCCGCGCTGCGGCCGATCTACACGGCGGTGAACGCCGAGGCGGCACGCGAGGCCCTGGAAGACTTCGCCGCCGGGTCATGGGGCCGCAAATATCCGCCCATCGCACCGGCCTGGCGACGGCAGTGGGAACAGGTGATCCCGTTCTTCGCCTACCCGCCCGAGGTGCGGCGGATCATCTACACCACCAATGCCATCGAGAGCCTCAATAGCAAATTACGCACCGCAGTGCGCAGCCGTGGCCACTTCCCCAATGACGAAGCGGCAACCAAGCTGTTGTTCCTGGTGTTGCGCGAGGTCGGCCGCGAGTGGAAGATGCCGCCACGCGAATGGGCCGCCGCCAAGACGCAGTTCGCCGTCATGTTCGGCGAACGGTTCACCGCAGAGTAGAAGGTTCAACTGCAACCGACCCTCCACACAGGATTCCTGACAGGCCCGCGATGATCGACAGCACCATTGTGCGTGCCCATCAGCACAGCGCTGGCGCCCAAAAAAAGCCGGCGAGGACCAGGCGATCGGCCGATCACGCGGGGGGTTGAGCACCAAAATCCACGCCCTGGTCGATGCGCTCGGCAACCCGGTCAACTTCTTCCTGACCGGCGGAGAGGCGCATGATCTGGTCGGCGCCGACCACCTCCTGCCCTCGATGCAAGCCGACACGCTGATCGCCGACAAAGCGTTCGATGCCGACGAGCGGGTCATCGCGCCGCTGGCTGCGGCCGGCAAAACGGCGGTGATCCCGCCCAAGGCAAACCGGCGACTGCCTCGCGACTACGACCAATACATCTACCAGGCGCGTCACCTCATCGAGAACTTCTTCGCCAAACTCAAGCAGTTTCGTGCCATCGCCACCCGCTACGACAAGACCGCGCGCAACTTCCTCGCCGCCATCCACCTGACCGCCGGGCTTATTTGGCTCAATTGAGGACAGGCCCTCGTTCGGCTTCCAAACCCAGCCCCAGATGTGGATAGCCCCAGGGAGCGTCCCCGTCCGCAACCATAAGTTGCGCGAGCTTGGCTTGGACGAAGCAACAAACAGCCAATGAAGGGGCGTCGAAAGATAGCGGGGCGGAGTCCTGCCGATGGCGCATGCCGTCCGTCCGCAGGGCTGAGCGGCCCGAGGAGCGTACTCTGGTCCGTCTGCACGCGTATGTTCCACCGGTCGTCGCTCCGCCCACGTCACGTGCGGTGGCTGCTTGCTGCGGCCGCACTACCCAGGGCCGGCGAACCGATTGATCAGTCTCGCAACAGCGGTTCTCTCAGCTGTGGATAAACCTGAGACCGTGGTCGTGAAGCGCTAACGACGGAACGCGCGGCAGCAGAATGGTCTCGCCATCCTGGAGAGAAATCTCCGACTGACCCCCGGTCACGGTGTTGACCGAGGTGCCGGCCGGTTCGTTGTTGAAGGTCTGGAAGATTGCTGGATTGGTAGTGTCGGTGGTGAGCTTCTCCTCCAACTGCGTTCCATGCTGAATTGAGCCTCCTAGGAATGCCTCCCCAGCCGGCGTCGGTGTCATTGATTCTACGAAGTCGGCCGTCCTGATGCCGTTAGGGGCGCTACCGAGGGTTGCCGAGACCATTGTTCCGGTTGCCAGCAGACTATCGCCTTTGGTACTGGCGAAGGCAGGATTGTTGGTGTCGCTGACCGTGGGTGTTCCATCGTTGTTGTGTGGGTCGAGCCATAGCTGCGAAGTTAGAGTTTCGAATGTACTCCCTACGAGCACAGCTTCAACTTCAAGATACAAACCATAGGTCTTGCCGCACCCTTCCACGCTAGCTGGCTGACCATTGTTTTGGAAGCTTGTCACTGGCATCAGGAAGTTCTCGACGGTCAGCGTACCATCGGCGCTGTGGACCGCGCGGAGAAAGTTGCTTCCGTCGAGCGTGTCTACCGGTGTGAACAATGAGTGCATGGTTTCCCCTCCAGCCTTGTCGGGGGTGCCCCCGATCTCAAAGCTGGAGGACTAGGGCCTGTCCTCATTTAGGGGATTCCGGCGCGGCGAAAACTTCAATTCATAGGGGGTCAGCCGATTTGGAGCTGACCGATGCGACGTTATGGCATACGCGACGATCAATGGGAGCGTATCCGGGACCTGCTGCCTGGTCAGGAGGGACATGTGGGAGTGACGGCGGCAGACAACCGGCTGTTCGTCGAGGCGGTGCTATACCGCTACCGCACCGGCATGCCGTGGCGCGATCTGCCGGAGCGCTTCGGTGACTGGAAGAACGTGCATCAACGCTTCAGCAGATGGGCCAAATCGGGTGTATGGGAGAAGGTCTTCCTGCAACTTTCCGCTGACGCCGACAATGAATATGCGATGATCGACAGCACCATTGTGCGTGCCCATCAGCACAGCGCCGGCGCCCAAAAAAAGCCGGCGAGGACCAGGCGAGCGGCCGATCGCGCGGGGGGTTGAGCACCAAAATCCACGCCCTGGTCGATGCGCTCGGCAACCCGGTCAACTTCTTCCTGACCGGCGGAGAGGCGCATGATCTGGTCGGCGCCGACCACCTCCTGCCCTCGATGCAAGCCGACACGCTGATCGCCGACAAAGCGTTCGATGCCGACGAGCGGGTCATCGCGCCGCTGGCTGCGGCCGGCAAAACGGCGGTGATCCCGCCCAAGGCAAACCGGCGACTGCCTCGCGACTACGACCAATACATCTACCAGGCGCGTCACCTCATCGAGAACTTCTTCGCCAAACTCAAGCAGTTCCGTGCCATCGCCACCCGCTACGACAAGACCGCGCGCAACTTCCTCGCCGCCATCCACCTGACCGCCGGGCTTATTTGGCTCAATTGAGGACAGGCCCTAGTGGCGACTGGCGGTCGAAACGTCTGCGGGACTTCGCCAAAGATCGCCAAATTCTCCAAAAAAGTTCCAAAACACATGCCTTCCCCTTGCTGACGGCGATGCGTTGAGCCCGACGTGACTCCCTGCCGCGGCGGCGCTACGCTCCGCACGCTCCTCTGGCCTGCGCCTCTAGATATGAGCCTCGATCATGGACGCCGGCGGTTCACACATTTTCCTGTTCGATCGGTTTCGTCTGGATCGCCGCGGCGGCCTGTTCCAATGCTTCGACGGTGCTGCGCCAGTGCCGATCAATATCGGCTCCCGCGCCCTCGAAATGCTTATGATACTGGTGGAGCACGGTGGGAATCTTGTCTCGAAGGACGAGATTTTGGCTGCCGTGTGGCCCAAGACAATCGTCGACGAGGCCAATCTTTCGGTCCAGATATCGGCGCTCCGGAGAGTTCTTGACCAAGGGAGAAGCGGAAAGAGCTGTATTCAGACCGTGCCAGGGAGGGGCTACCGTCTTGCCCTCTCGGTGACGCAGGCCGAAGACGCGTCATCTGAAGGCATTGCCGCCGGACAGATCCCTGGACAGGTCACGCCCACCAGGCGATCGACACAGTCATGGTACTCACCTTGGCGCCGCCGCCGATCGGACCTCGCCGCGCTGACCGGTGCCTGCCTGGTCCTCGTCGCGCTGTTAGTTGTTGCCAACCACCAGGGCGTCCGGTCTCTCTTTCAGCCCGACCGACCGCGGCTCTCCCTCGTCGTGTTGCCGTTCGATAATCTCGGCAGGGACCCCGACGACGCATATCTCGTCGCAGGGGTCACTGATGATCTGACCGCGGCGCTGTCACACATTCCGGGCACCTTCGTCATCTCGCGAGCCACCGCGTATTCGTATCGTGGCAAGGCGGTGGACATCCGACAAATCGGGCATGACCTTGGTGTCCGTTACGTCGCCCAAGGAAGCCTGCGACGGTTCGGCTCGACGTTGCGGGTGAATATCGAGCTCAGCTCAACGGAGACCGGCGCGCAGCTCTGGTCCGACAGCTTCGACCAGAAAGTCGCGGACCTCGCGTCCGGCCAGGAGCAGATCGTCATCCGCATGCGCGCCGCGCTCAACGTCAGCCTTGTTGACACCGAGGCGGGACGGAGCCTGCGGGAGCGCCCGACCAATCCGGATGCATTCGACTTCATCTTGCGGGCACGTGCGGTAATGTTACTGCCGGACACAAAGGACACGATGGATCAGGCCATTGGGTTGTTTCAGCAGGCGCTCTCGCGTGATCCGGACGCGGTCTTGGCTCTGGTCGGAGCGGCGCAGGCACTTCTGAATGGGCAATATCTCGGTGGCCTATCGACTGAGGTCGGAATGGATGAGGCGGAGCAATATCTAGCGCGTGCCAAAACGCTCGCGCCGAACTCCGAGGCGGTACTGGCCGCTGAGGCGCTGGTGGTGGAATACCGGGGCCACGGACTGGATTACCGACGGTGGCGACCAGAGCAGAAGGCGGTTTCGCAGCGACTGATCGACCTTTACCCAAACAATCCTGTGGGCTACTTCCGTCTTGGGGTCCTCGCGCGGCAGGAAGGCAGGTTAGACGAGTGCGCCGAGTACTTCGCGAGAAGCATCCGGCTCAATCCCCGCAATCCCGGAATCAAGACGTCGTATTGGAACATGGCCTACTGCCTCATAACAACTGGCCATGATCGAGAAGGACTGGAATGGGCCGATCGTACCATGGCCGCACCGGGTTCCCTCCCGTCATTTCGTGAGGCACTCCTGCTCGGACGACGGGTCGTGGCCTACTTCCGCACCGGTGACGTCGAGACGGCGAAGCGGTTGGCCGCGGAGTTGAATGCGCGCTTCCCATTTGAGACGTGGCGCGCGCGCTGGCCGGACGAGCCGGATTCCGAGGCCCAGCGAAACCAATACCGGAGCATCCAGGAAGCATTGAAGGCAGCGGGGAATCGCGATCACCTCGACCCGGACGCGGATTTCGGCGTGGCCCCTGACAATGTTCTGCACGAAGACTTGGAAGGCGAGACACCGACAACTGCGCCTGGCGTGACGACCGTAAACACCGAGCAACTCGCTTCGATGCTGAAGACACAGAAGCCCCTGGTCATCGATACGATGGATGCTTCCTGGTACCGCTCGGTCCCCGGAGCGGTCGGCCTCGATATCAAGGGCTTCACCCACGGCAGCTTCACGGACGCGGTGCAGAAGCGAGTTGAGCAAAAGCTGCACGCATTGATCGGGGACGACATGGCGAAGCCGATCGTCGCGATGGGCTTTAATGTCGCGCGCTTCGACGGTTACAACCTCGCGCAGCGCTTGCGCCACGCTGGCTACACCAACGTCTATTGGTACCGCAGCGGCCGAGAGGCGTGGGAGGTAGCTGACAATCCCGAAGACGTGGTGCGGCCGGCCGACTGGTAGTTATTCGCTTGCGGGCATGTCCGCTCCAGGAACGCCGGCTAGGATGGCTTAGCGACCGTGGAAGGTAGCCGCCGGCTGCCACTTCAGGGAGCTGATGTAGCGGCAACCGAAAACTACTGGCACGCAATCAGGGTTTCGAGAACGGTGTAGGGGCACAACCACGGCCCCAGATGCGCCACCTCCTTGGGAACATGTTCGGCGTTTCGGGTTTCGGCGCGAACGACTCCACTGCGTGTCAAACTGAGGACGTGGATGGCTGGACCAAGTCCAGCCACGACAATTGTGTGATCAGAATCCTGGGCCTGGCGGCTTCTGGCCTGTGGTGAACGAGTGTGTCGTATCCACTGTCGTGCTGTCTGAAGTGGTGGAAGAGGACTTTGTAGTGTCGCCGGTAGTAAAGCCTGGCTTCTTTTGCAGTGCGGCCGCGGGGTTGTTGTTCATTTGCTGCAACAGGTTCTTGAAACTGACGTCCGGTATGCCCAGCGGACTGGGCTGCTTGAAACCGACGTCTGGCGTGGCGGTGGGATCGGGCTGGGGGGCCGCGATCACCGGGTCGGGTGCGGGCTCAAATGGATCGGTGGGTGCTGGGTCAATGTATGCCGGTGCGGCGGCCTGGTTATCGTCTCCCATCGCCGCCAGAAGAGTCGCCGGCGCGCCGGTGCATCCTGCGATTGCAAACATCAAACGAACGGTTACTTGCCAATAGGCCACTTCTGTCTCCGCTGGGGGCAAAACGTCACTTTCCAGACGGTACGTCTCGCGTGCGTTGGGCACAAGAGAAGACTGCAACGAGGCTTGAAGAGGCGCGGGCCGTTGCGGTATTGCACGGTCGAGTCAATCGGGGAGTGGGAATGTCGGTACTGTCTGCCACGTCTTGTCGTGGCCGCTATCATGGCGGCTGCGCCTTTCGCTGCGACGTGCTCGGCCGAAACGCAGGTGGAGCGCGGAAAGTACCTCGTCGAGATCGGCGGCTGCAGCGACTGTCATACGCCGGGCAACTTTCTCGGCCATCTCGACCTTGCCCGGTATCTCGGCGGCTCGGATGTAGGCTTCGGCATTCCAGGGCATGGCGTGTTCGTCGGCCCGAACCTGACGCCGGACAAGGAGACCGGTCTGGGGAACTGGTCCGAACAGCAGATTGTGACGGCGATCACCAAGGGGGAGCGGCCCGACGGGCGGATGCTGGCTCCGGTCATGCCATGGATGGGGTTCTCGCACCTGACGAAGTCGGACGCGCTGGCGATCGCGGCATTTCTCAAGAGCATCCCAGCGGTGAAGAACAAGGTGCCGGGCCCGTTCGGGCCGGATGCGCAGCCGAGCGTGCTCGTGATGTCGGTGCTGCCCGGCGAGGTCTACGGGGGCTTGGCGAAGCCGAAGTAGTCGCGCAAGGGCTTTCACCGCATGCGCCTGGGATTCAGTAGTGCCGTGTGGGTGCCAGTTTGCCTCCAGACAAGATGATTCGCATCCCAGTCGATAGGACCGCACGTCCGCACTGTGGCATTCGGAGATAGCCAATCGGAGTGGGTGGCATCAAACCGTTCCTCCGCTTGTCTTTGAACCGCCAATAGACTGCTTGCACGGTGTCGGCGTAATAATAGCTTATGGCCGGGAACGTGACGCGATTGGGGCCGGCATTATACGCCACCAATGCCAAGTACAGATTTCCGGCGAAGCGGGGCAGGTTCGCGATCCGCCGCAAGTATTCCATGCCGCCGTATATCGACTGGTACGAATTGAAGGGGTCGACCACCCGCATCTCATCGCTGGTTCCCGGCATCAGTTGCATCAGGCCCTGCGCACCTTTTGGTGAGACGGCCGTCGCATTGCCGCTGCTCTCCACCCATGCAATCGCGCGACCAAGATCAGGGTCAATGCGGAATCGTTGACCGGCTGTCTCAAAGGCTGCATCGAGACCGGTCGCCGCCCAGTGAAGGGTCGGCACAAACAAAGATGTGCAGGTCTGTCCGCGAGCGATGCTTGGCCATAGCACTGCCATCAGCACGAGAGTGCTACATGCAATTACAAGTTGTCTCGGGCTGTGGCCCAAATCGCGATTCGGCATCTGATGTGCCGATGCACGAACATCCGAGGGGACAGTCGGACAATTTCGCTTGGCAACCATCTTACCCGGCACTTCGACTCCCCGATGAAGATCTTCCGCTCGGTTGGCCCTATTCAATGCCGCTCGTTGGATTTACAACTGGAAGAAGAGAGCTAACAACTCATCAGGTCATCGATTAGACGCTTCGCCCTATCCAGTATGTCGTCGTGACTGGTCGGGTCGGTTGACTGCGGACCCAGGATCGGTTGAGTGCTGTCGGGGGCATAAATCGTGGCGCGCCAGCCGCCGCCGTATGGTCGGATTACTATGCGATACCCGCGATAGTCATGCGGTTGGATGGCCAAATGCCTAGGCCTCGGCCAGGCTGTGGATGGACCTCAACCCTCGTTTGTAGTGCGGCATCGGGTTCGCTGGTCGGACCACTGCTGGCGATTTTGCTAGGATCGTCGGGCACTGCACGCGCGGTAACTCCGTGAGGCCGGTTGCCCCTGGATCCGGCGTGACACCATGCCCACCGGAACAGTACCGACCTAATCCGGCAAATTTCGATATTGCAATAGGGAAACTTTACACTTGGCCTAAAGATATCGGAGCTTATCAAAAGGCTAAAGCCGTCGGCACTTGGCTTTATTGACAGGCGAGGGCGCATAATTGCTACTTGCCGTAAGTACCAAGGCGTTACGGAAACCAACAAGAGGGAAGCGATGGCGCGAATCACGGGTGGCTGCCTGTGCGGGGCCGTGAAGTACTCCACCGATGCGGAAGCGATACGCACAGTGGTTTGCCACTGCACAATATGCCAAAGGCACGTCGGCTCGGCCTTTGCGACGCTTATGGCATTTCCGGCGGGCAGTATCGCCGTCAGTGGTAAGCTGAAGACCTACACCGAACCAGGCGGGACGAGCGGCGAGCCATTTCACCGGCGCTTCTGTGCCGACTGCGGAACTCCGATCATCTATGAGCGGGAAGGCGGCGAGAGAACACTGATCACGGCGGGAACGCTGGACGACAGGACCATCATCAAGCCCAGCGTCAATCTGTTCTGCGCCTCGGCACAGGCGTGGGTGCCGATCACGCCGGATACCCAGAACCTGCCGGGCTACTTCACGTAGGACACGCGGGTTCCGGACCCTTGTCTGCGGCGCCGGGCATGCGGTAGCCACACCCCGCTACCCTCCATCAGCCCGGGGACCAGAAGATGCCGCAGACCGAAGTGGGACGCTCCGAGGACCTTCTGGCCGAGCTGGCCAAGTGGGTGGCGATGGAAACGCCCACGACGGACGCTGCTTCGGTCAACCGGCTGATGGACGTGGCCGAGGGGGAATTGGCGCGGGCGGGCGCGATGCTGACCCGCATTCCGGGGCGTGACGGGTTCGGCGACAACCTGATCGCGCGCACGCCGGGCGAGGGCAACCCGGTGCTGGTGGCGGGCCATCTGGATACAGTGTGGTCGCACGGCACGCTGGACGGCATGCCGTATCAGGTGAACGGCGAGAAGGCGCACGGGCCGGGCATCTACGACATGAAGGCGGGCAGCTTTCTGGCGTTCCATGCGGTGTGCTCGATCCTGCGGCAGGGGACGAAGACGCGGCGGCCGATCGTGCTGCTGCTGACGCCGGATGAGGAGGTGGGCAGCCCGACGTCGCGCGAATGGATCGAGCGCGAGGCCGCGGAGGCCGCCTGTGTGCTGATCCCCGAGCCCGCGGGTCAGGGCGGGGCCTGCGTCACCGCGCGCAAGGGGGTGGGGCGGTTCGTCATGCGGGTGCAAGGGCGTGGCGCGCATTCGGGCGGAGCGTTCCAGGATGGCGCATCGGCGGTGGTGGAGCTGGCGCGGCAGATCGTGCGGATCCACGACATGGTCGATCTCGATCGCGGCATCACGCTGAACGCGGCGCCGGTGTGGGGTGGGTCGCGGCCGAACGTGATATCTCCGGATGCCGGCTGCGAGATCGATTTACGGGTGAATTCGATCCCCGATGGCGAACACATGGAGCGCACGCTGCTGGAGACCACGGCGTTGACGCCGGGCTGCCGCGTGGTGGTGGAGGGCGGCATGAATCGTCCGCCGTATACCGAGGGCTCCGGGATCCTGGCGCTGTACCACAAGGCGCGTGGGATCGCCGAGACGGTGGGGATCGCGTTGCCGCGGCAGCATCGCGGCGGCGGGTCGGATGGCAACTTCACCGCCGCGATGGGCGTGCCGACGCTCGATGGTCTGGGGTGTCCCGGTGCCGGCGCGCATGCCAGTCACGAGCACATCCTGTGGCAGCATCTGGCGCCGCGTGCCGCGCTGATGGCGGGGCTTCTGGAGACGCTGGAGTAGCGTCCCCCTGACAGGGGCGTAGGGTCGGTGCTGTTCAATTCGCAGGCGTTCATCTGCGGCTTTTTGCCAATCGTGCTGGCGCTGTACTACGCGTTCGCGGCGCATCGTGTGGCGCGGCAGGCGATCGTGGTGGTCGCGTCGCTGTTCTTCTACGGCTGGTGGGATGTCCGCTTCGTTCCGCTCCTCGCCGGCCTGACCGTTGCCAACTGGCTGATCGTCCGCTGGTTCGCGGCCGCGGGAGCGCGGTGGATTCCGGTGCTCGGTGTCGTGCTGAATCTCGCGGTGCTCGGGCTGTTCAAATATGCGGACTTCTTCCGCGGCACCGTGGATGCCTTGCTGGGTGAGAGCTATCGGCCCTGGGACCTGATCCTGCCTCTCGGCATCAGCTTCTTCGTGTTCCAGAAGATCTCGTACCTGATCGATTTGCGACGCGGTGATCGGCACATCTACGGTTTCCTCGACTTCTGCATGTTCGTCACGTTCTTCCCGCAGCTCATTGCTGGGCCGATTGTCCGTCACAACGAGATCATCCATCAGTTTCGGCTCGATCCGCGCCGGCCGGCGATGTGGGAGAATCTGTCGCGCGGCTTCGTGCTGTTCGTGATCGGCGTGGCGAAGAAGGTGGCGCTGGCGGACACGCTGGCGATGGTCGCCGATCCGTTGTTCGGCAAGGCAGTCGGCGCGTCGCTGTCGGCGGCCGAGGCGTGGATCGCCACCGGTGCATATGCGCTGCAGATCTACTTCGATTTCTCCGGTTATTCCGACATGGCGATCGGGCTGGCGCTGATGTTCGGGTTCAGCTTGCCGCTGAACTTCAATGCGCCGTATCGTGCGGTCTCGGTGCGGGATTTCTGGCGGCGCTGGCACATGACGCTGTCGCGGTTCCTGCGCGACTATCTCTACATTCCACTCGGCGGCAACCGCTGCGGCCCGCTGCGCCAGGCGGTGAACGTCGTCGCCACCATGCTGCTGGGCGGATTGTGGCATGGCGCGAACTGGACCTTTGTCGCGTGGGGCGGATTGCATGGTGCGGCGCTGGCGGTGAACCATGTCTGGCAGGGCAGGGGATTTCGCCTGCCGCGCGTCGTCGCGTGGGCGCTGACGGTGCTGTTCGTCATGGCCTGCTGGGTGCTGTTCCGCTCGGCTGCGTTCGCGACCGCGGGTGACGTGCTGGCGTCGATGGTCGCATGGCACGGTCTGGGCCGTATCACGCTGGATCGCGAATACGTGGTGGTGCTGATTGGCGGCGCGGCCATCGCGTTGCTTGGGCCGACAAGTCAGCAGATGGCGTTGGAGAAGCTCCAGCCGAGGGCGTGGATGGCCATGCCGGCCGGCGTGGCGCTGGCGTATCTGCTGCTGCTGGTTGGCGGTCGGTTGCCGAATGTCTTCATCTACTTCCAGTTCTGACACCGTCGCGCCTTGGCGGCGCTTCTTCCGCCTGGCGGCAGGCACCGCCGTGCTTGTGGTCGTGGCGATCTATGCCTTCGTTGTGCTGGTGGATCCGTTCGACACACTGCCGCTGTCGCCGCCGGCTGATCGCGTGCCAGTGGCGACCAATGCGCGCTTCGCGTTTCCGTCGCTGGCGCGCTCAGACCGGTTCGACAGCGCGATCTTCGGCTCATCGACCAGCCGTCTGTTGCGCCCTGTCGTGCTGAACGCGGAGTTCGGCGCGCGGTTTGCGAACCTGTCGATGAACGCGGCTACCGCGTACGAGCAGTCGCGCCTGATGGCGGTGTTCCGCACGGCACATCCTGCCGCGCGCGTGGTGATCGTGGGGCTCGATATCAGCTACTGCATGCCAGGCGAGGCGCAGCAGAAATTCACGCCGCGTCCGTTCCCGGCGTGGATGTACGACGGCAGCCTGTGGCGTGGCTACGGCGAGATGTTCAATCTCTATGCTTTGCAGGAGGCAGGTCAGGAGTTCGGCATCCTGGCCGGCATCAAGCGTCAGGTTTACGGCAGCGACGGCTATACCAGCTTCGTGCCGCCGGACAGCGCCTATGATCCCGCGCGTGTCGCGCAGCATCTGCGTGATGATCAGAAATTCATTTTGCCGGGCGGCAGCGGCGATCCTGCGAGCTGGAGCTATCCGGCGCTCGATCGCCTGGATGGGGATGTGTCGGCGTTGCCGGAGAACACACGAAAGATCCTGTTCTTCGTGCCGTACGATCAGAAGATGATGCCGGCGGCTGAATCACCAGGTGCGTTGGGGTGGCGTGAATGCAAACGGCGCGTGACTGAGATGGTGAAGCGCCTGCCGAACGCGCTCGCCGTCGATTTCATGCGGCCGGGTCCGATCACCGACGACGATGACAACTATTGGGACGGCATGCATTACCGGGTCGCGATCGCCGATCGCATCGCGCGCGACCTGGCGGCGGCGGATCGCGGCGAGGCGTCGCCGGACTATGTGCTGCTGGGCGGCAGCACGATCGCCTCAGCCCGGCGCTGAGCGCTCGGCCAGCGCCATGAATACCGGCACCGCGGCGGTGAGGTCAGCGATACGCGCCTTCTCGGTTGGCGTGTGTGCCTCTGCTATGTCGCCTGGCCCCAGCACGACGCACGGCGCGATCGCCTGGAGTTCGGATGCGTCGGTGCCGTAGGGCGCGGTGCCGGCGGGCTTGCCGAGTACGTCGACGCATAGGCGCACCAGCTCGTGGTCTGGCGGCAGTTCGGGCGGGAAGCCTTCGCGCGCCTCGCTGACCGATATGCCGAAGCGGCCTGCTGCGTCCTGCACGGCTTGCAGCACGGGTGTCGGATCCATCTTGGCGGAGTAGCGGAACTTGATGCGGGCGGTGGCCTTGGGCACGGTCACGTTTACCGCCGCGCCGTGGTTGTCGATCACCACGTTGAAGTCGCTGAATGGTGGATCGTAGGCGGGGTCGTGGAGTTTGACGTCGGTGCGCAGCCGCTCGAACACGCCCTTCATCTCCATCAGGAACGGGATGAGTTCCCAGTTCGCGTTGCGGCCGCGGCCGGTGCTGCTGTGCGCCTGCACGCCGGTCGCGACGCAGGTGAACGCGATATGGCTGCGGTGTCCGCGCACCGGCACGAGCGAGGTCGGTTCGGCGACGATGATGCCGGCTGGCTTCACCCGTCGCACCATCTCCGATCTTTGGGCGATCAGCCGCGCGCCCTGCTTGGTGGTTTCCTCGTCGGTGGTGATGAGCAGCGTGATGGGAACGCGTTCGGGCAGCGCGCGCGCCGCGACGATGGTGGCGGCGACCGGGCCCTTCATGTCGGTGCTGCCGAGACCGTGCAGGATGCCGTCGGAGCCGAGATGCGCCGACCAGGGGTCCTCCTGCCAGCCGGTATCGGGGACCGTGTCCATGTGGCCGGACAGCGCGATGCCGCCGGTCGGGCCGCGATGTGCCACAAGCGCGCGCTTTGCTATGCCGGTGTCGTCGGCGTAGTCGATTCGCTCGATGTCGAAGCCTGACAGCGCTGCTTCCACCCTGTCGGCCACCGCCAGGTTGGAGACGAAGCTGCGGCTGTCCAGCGATACCAGGTCACGGGCCAGGGAGACGACGTCGTTCTCGATGCTGCCGGTCACGGTGTTCTCGCCAGTTTGCGGGCGATCAGTTTCGCCGGAGCAAGGGCCTTCTGGCAATCCGCCGACAGTTCAATGACTGACGGTCGTCGCGGGACAGGCGAGCCGCTCGGCGAATTCATCGGCCGGCAGCGGTCGGCCGAACAGAAATCCCTGGACTTCCTCGCAGCCCTCCTGCTGCAGGGTGGGGATCTGCTCCTGCTGCTCGACGCCTTCCGCGTTGACCCGAATTCCCATCGCGTGGCTCATGCGCAGCACGGCTCGCACGATCTCGCTGGCCTTGGGGTCCTTCCCGATGTTGCTGACGAACGAACGGTCGATCTTGATCTTGTCGAACCGGAACTTCTGGAGGTATCCGAGGCTCGAATAGCCGGTTCCGAAATCATCCATCGCGATCGTCACGCCCAATCTCCGCAGGCGGTGTAAAATCGACAGAGTTTCGGGGGTTTCGGTCAGCAGCACGCCCTCGGTGATCTCCAACTCGAGGCGCTGCGGTGCAAGTCCTGCGTGCTGCAGGGCATGCTGGACCAGTTCGACGAAGCCGGGTCGTCTGAATTGCACCGGTGAGACATTCACCGCCACGCGGCCGAGTTCGGGCCAGGCGGCGGCCTGACGGCATGCCTCCAGCAACACCCATTCGCCGATCTGGATGACGAGCCCGGTCTGCTCCGCCAAAGGGATGAACTCGCCGGGGCTGACCTCACCACGGCGGGGATGGGACCAGCGGATCAGGGCCTCTGCGCCGACAATGCGACGGTCGGCCAGATCGAACTGCGGCTGATAGTGCAGGCTGAACTGGCAGTTCTCCAGCGCTTCCCTGAGGTCGTTTTCTAATGCGCGCCGCTCCTGAAGCATGGCATTCATCGCCGCCGCGAAGAAGCGATAGGTACCGCGACCCTCCTCCTTGGCGCGGTAAAGCGCGACATCGGCCTCTCGCAGCAAAACACCGGCCTCGCATGGCGACAGTTTGAGCTCTGTCTCGCTGCGGACTGCAATGCCGGCGCTAGTACCCAAGGTCATCGTTTGGCCATTGACGTCGAACGCCTTGGACAAAGCGTCCACAATGCGCTGGGCGACGATTTCGACATCCGCTGGGCGGTGCGCATCGACCTGGATTATGGCGAATTCGTCGCCGCCAAGCCTTGCCAGAACGTCGGTCTCGCGCAGGCTGCCGCCTAATCGCTCCGCGACCTGCACCAGCAGTTGATCGCCGGCGGAATGGCCAAGGGTGTCATTGACGTCCTTGAAGTGATCGAGATCGATGAAGATCACTGCGAGCGTTCCACCATGACGGCGCGACCAGGCCAGGGAGTGATCAAGGCAATTTTGAAACAGCACGCGGTTGGGCAATCCGGTCAGGGAGTCGTGCGTCGTCAGATGGGCCGAGCGGTCCTTGAGTGCCATGAGAGCGCCGGCCATGACGCCGAACTCGTCGTGTTTGGTGATGCCGGGCACGACGGTGTCCAGTGCGCCATCCGCCAGCCCGCGCACCGCCAGCGCGAGGCGGCGCAGCGGCCGGGTGATGGACAGACCCAGGCCGAGTGCGATCACCAGGCCCAGAATGCAGGCGACGACGGCAGTTTCCAAAACGGTGGTTTGCAGTGACCTCTGCGCTGCCATGCTGTGCTCGCGGCGCATCGTTCGCTCGGCCGTGATGGCCCTGGCCTGCTCGCCCGCTGATGCGGCGGACTGTGAGGCCGTCTTGGTCAACATCGATAGTACCGTACTACGCCTTGCGTTGGTGGCCTGCACGTTGGTAACGGCGGTTCGCATCGTGTCGAGGTCTGCGCCGACTGTTGTGGCGAGACGCTGAAGACGCGGCGAGCCCGCGCTGGCCTCTGCCATCGCCGCGACGATCTGCTTGCCGTGATCGATCACGGCAGTGGCGGCGGCGAGCTGAAGCGCGTCCTCGGTCGTGGCGCCTCGTCCGTCCGTCATGATGGCACGCACGACATCGGCCATCAGTGCGGCCCCCGAACCCGCCAGGGCGCTGTCGCCAAGCCGCGCGGCGTTCTCGGCCAGTACGGTACTGCTGTTGGATAGCGCAGCCGAAGCCGCCACCAAAGCGGCAACCGCGGACCGACGAGCGGCAATCGCCTCCGCGACGTTCGAGAGTGCGGCGCGAACCGGTTGGATCGTCGCGGCGACACTGCTGAGGTCGATGTCCTGCGGCGATGAATCGCGCATGTCGGCCGCGGCCTGTAGCCGGTCGATCGCCACGGCGAGTGCACCGCGCTCGGCAGCTCCCTCGGTTCGGAGATACGCCGCCATGCGCAGCCGGGCCTCGGTCAGCGCGCCTTGCACTTCGTCGATGCGGACATCCGCGGCCTGGCTGAGTTCGTCGGCACGCAGTGCCTGACCGACCTCTTGTCCCGCCCGCCAGACCATCGCGGCCATCACGGCGAGCAGCAGCAGGACAAGGAAGAAGCCAGCGAAGATACGCGTCATGATCGAGCGCAGTGGGTGCGCGCGCATGTCGGCTCTTGCTGAGATCGTTGATTGCTCAGGCATGCAGTTCGCGTATGCGCGCCGCGCGTTCCGCGCCAAGCCGGCGGGCGATGTTGTCGAGGGCAGGACGCGCCGCTGCGGCGAGTGCGGTCCGCTCGACGTTATCCACGATGGTCATCCCGGCCTGGCGCAACTGGTCTATGCCGAGTTGCTCACCCTCCGAAGCTGTTTTGCGCGACGCGTCCGTGCCGGCCCGTGCTGCCTCCGCCAGTGCTGCGCGCTGCGATGGATCGAGATCTTCCAGCAGGTCGGATGAGACAACGAACAGCGCGGCACTGTAGACGTGCCCGGTGAGGCTGAGGCAGGTCTGCACCTGCGAGAAGTTTGCCGAAACGATGGTGGCGACGGGATTTTCCTGCGCCTCGAAGCGGCCGACGCGCAGGGCCTCGAACAGTTCGGGGAAAGGCAGAGGCTCAGGGTTGGCGCCGAGTTCGCGGAAGGCCTCCACCATCACCTCGGATTGCGGTACGCGAATGTGCACGCCGCGCAGATCCTGCGGCTGCCGCATCGGCTTGTTGGCGGTCACGTGGCGTATCCCGTTCTCGGCCCAGGCCAGGGTATTGACGTTTTTGGCGCGCAGCAGATCAGTCAGCTCCGCACCGATGGGACCGTCGAGCGCGGCGCGGGCGTGCCGCGCATCGCGGAACAGAAACGGCGCGTCAAGCAGGCCGATTTCGGGGACGATGCCGGCGACGACATTGCTGGCGGTGACGGCCAGATCGAGGGTGCCGTCGATGCATGCCTGAGTGATCTCGAGTTCGCCGCCGAGGACACCACCGGTGAAGACCTCGACGTCGAATGCTTTGGACAGAACGGGAGTGGCAGCGACCGCTGCGGCAAAGGCTTGGCAAGCCTGGCCGGTGGCGGCGGCTGGCGGGTTGACGGTGGCGATGCGAATGGTGCGCCGCAGGCCGCCCGCGTGTCCGTAATGCGACATTGCGAGTGAAGCCGCTGCCGCGACAAGGAAACAGCGGCGGCTGGCATTCAGGCTCACTATGACGCTCCGTTCGGCCGGGACCAGTTAGCATCGGGCAAACAGCCTAAACGCAGGTTAAACCTGCTGCTGACGCGGCTGGGTGTGACGATAGAACGCAACTCACATTGATCTTATCCGGTTGGTAATCGCGCGCGCTCAAACTCGGTTTGTTATGCCGCTCATCGTTCGAGTTGCTGCGTGCCGCGTGGTTGTCCGGTTGGGTGCGTCAATCCGGCAGCACGTGACGTTGATGCGAGCCGGCTTGTGCCTGCTGACCGGTGTCGTCATGGCGGTTGGCCTGATCATGTGGAACCTGCGGGAAGACACCCTCGCTGAGGCCACGGTCAGCACGGACAACCTGGCGATCGTGCTGGCGGAGCAGACCAGCCGTTCCGTGCAGTCGGTGGACATTGTGCTGCGCGAGATTCAGGAGCGGATTGGCGCGCTTGGCGTCACGACGCCTGAGGCATTTCGCAGCGTTCTTGGCACGGCGGACATGAATGAGTTTTTGCGCAGCCGGTCGGCCCGCCTGCCGCAGGTCGATAATATCGCGCTGGTGGGTGCCGATGGTTTTCGCGTGAACTATTCCGTTGGCTGGCCGGCGCCGCGGGACGACATGTCCGATCGCGAATATACGCGGCATTTTCAGCAGCAGGACGATCACGGGCTCTTCCTCAGTGAGCCGGTGGTGAGTCGAGCGACGCGCTTGCCGACACTGTTCCTGGTGCGACGGGTGAACGGACCACGTGGCGAGTTCCTCGGCATGGTATTGGGCTCGGTCCCGCTCCACTTTCTCTCTGACTTCTATCGATCGATCAGTCTGTCGCGGGGCGAATTGTTCATGCTGGTGCGGCGCGATGGCACGGTTCTGATGCGACATCCCGATGTGTACGGCCTGATCGGGACGAAGCTGCCGATGTCCTCGTCATGGTATGCGGTTGTCACGCAGGGCGGCGGTCAATTCGAAACGATGGTGCCGTTCGACCAGACGCGGCTGGTTTCCGCGAGGCCACTGCTCGATTACCCGCTGGTCATGAATGTGGGCCTGCCAAAGGCGATGGCTCTGGCGCCCTGGTGGCGGAAAGCAATACTGGTTTCACTAGGCACGATCGGCGCCGCCTGTAGCACGCTGCTATTGCTGCGCGCGCTGCATCGGCAGTTCGACATGCTGACGCGGCAAAAGACCGCGCTCAGCGCGCGCAATGCGGAATTGACGCGTGTGTCCGTAGCGCTGAAGACAAGCGATGCGCAGCTCGGGGCCACATCGCGTGAATTGGAGACGACCCTTGCGTCGATGGACCAGGGCCTGGTGATGATAGATGCCGGAGGTGTGGTCGCTGTCTCCAATCGGCGTGCGATCGAGCTGCTTGGATTGCCGCCAGGGTTGATGGCGCTTCGGCCGCTCGTCGAGCGCGTTTCAATGCTGCGGTTTCTGGCTGACTTGCTGGCGACGAATGGCGTAGCCGGCGAGCATACCGCGACGATTGTCGGCGGTGACAGGCGGCCTCTGGTGCATGAGCGACGACTGCCGGAGGGGCGCGTGCTTGAGGTGCGGTGCACGAAGTTGAGCGACGACGGGGGTTGGGTCGTCACGATCGACGACGTCACGACACGGCGGCACGCCGAGCAGCAGGTCGTTTTCATGGCACGACACGATGCGCTGACCTCGCTGCCAAACCGGGTGGTGTTTCGCGAGAGGATCGAGCTCGCGGTGGCCCAGGCAGACCGCGCTGTCACTTCGGCGGTGATGTGTCTGGACCTCGATTACTTCAAGAACGTGAACGACACTCTGGGCCATCCGATAGGAGACCTTCTGCTGCGCGCGGTTGCCGATCGGCTGAGTGCCTGTGTGCGCCAGGCGGATAGCGTCGCCCGGTTCGGCGGCGACGAATTTGCCGTGATCCAGGTCGGACCTGAGCGCGCGGAGGATGTCGCGATCCTGGCGGAGCGCATCGTCGAAGCACTGAGCCTGCCCTATGAGATCGATAATCATCGGGTCAACATCAGTCTCAGCATCGGTATCGCCATGATACCCGCCGACGGGTCGGACGCAGACACGCTCTTGAAGAACGCCGACATTGCACTGTACCGCGCCAAGGCGAGCGGACGCCGCGTCTATCGGTTCTTCGAACCTGAAATGGACGCGATCCTGCAAGAGCGTCACAAGCTGGAACTCGATTTGCGCGCGGCGCTCGATAACAGTGAATTCGAGTTGTTCTACCAACCGCTGGTGGACCTGACTTCCGGGCAGATCACCGGTTTCGAGGCATTGACACGCTGGCATCATCCGACACGAGGGCTGGTGGACGCGCGCGAGTTCATTCTGCTGACTGAGGAGATGGGACTGATAGCACCACTCGGTCAGTGGGCGCTGCAGCAGGCATGCTGGCAGGCGGCGGGTTGGCCGCCCGACGTGCGGGTATCGGTCAATCTGTCGGCCGCCCAGTTCATCCACCACGATCTGCTGGGCTGCGTGACAAAGGCGCTGGGGGACGCCGAACTACCTGCAAATCGGCTCGAGCTGGAAATTGCCGAGATCTCCCTGTTGCGCCATGGTGACGAAATCACCGGCGTCCTTGATGCGCTGCGCAATCTCGGTGTGCGGATCGCGATCGACAATTTTGGCGCGGGTTATCTGTCGCTGCGGCATCTGCACGGATTCTCGATCGACAAGATCAAGATCGACCGGTCATTCATCCGCGACCTGCCTGGCGACAAGGACGCGGCCGCGGTCGTGCGGGCGATCACCACGCTGGGCGAGTCACTGGGGTTGACCACGGTGGCCGGCGGCGTCGAGCGAGCCGACCAGTTGGCGCGATTGCGAGACGACGGCTGTACTGAGGCGCAGGGCTTTCTGTTCGGCGCGCCGAGACCGGCCAGCGAGATTCCGGACATGATCCGGCGACATCTTCCGAGCGAGTCGCAACCGGCGTGACGCCGGCAGGCAGAGAAGGGCGCGCCTTTGACCCCGCGAGAGGCCGCGGCGCACACTGCGCCCATGTCGCCTGCGTATCTTGACCCTCGGACCGGCCAGACCTTCCCGCTGGAGGAGCCGCGCTGGTGCGGTCTCGACAGCGCGCCGCTGCTGCTGACGCCGCTTGCGGGCCTGTCGCGCGCGCAGATCAATGCTGCGACCCGCAGCCTGTGGCGCTATCGCGCGGCACTGCCGTTCCAGCCTGATGAGCCGATCACCCTGGGCGAGGGCTGCACGCCGCTGATCGGCCGCACGCTGTATGGCGCGCCGGCACTGCTGAAGTGCGAGTGGTTCATGCCCACCGGCAGCTTTAAGGATCGCGGTGCCAGCGTGATGCTGTCGCTGCTGCGCGCGCAGGGCGTGCGTGAGGTGCTGGAGGACAGCTCCGGCAATGGCGGCGCTGCGGTGTCGGCGTATGCGGCGGCCGGCGGTCTGCATGCGACCATCATGGCGCCGGCCTCGACCAGTCCGGCGAAGACCGTGCAGATGCGCGCGCATGGCGCCACGGTGGAGCTTATCCCCGGCACGCGGCAGGACACCGCCGATGCCGCGGTGCGGCGCTCGGGAACGACGTTCTATGCCAGCCACAACTGGCATCCGTTCTTCCTGCACGGCACCAAGACTCTGGCGTACGAAGTGTGGGAGGACCTGGGGTTCCGCGCGCCGGACAACATCATCACGCCGTGCGGTGCCGGGTCGAACGTGCTGGGCTGCGAGATCGGCTTTTCCGAGTTGCTGCGCGGCGGCGAGATCGACACCATGCCGCGCATCTTCGCCGCACAGCCGGCGAACTGCGGACCGATCGCCGCGGCGTTCCTTGCCGGCAGCGAGGTGCCGGTCGACACGGAGATAATGCCGACCATCGCGGAGGGGACCGCGATCGCGCAACCGATCCGGCTTGCAGAAGTCCTCGGCACGCTGCGCGCGACGCGTGGCGGCGCGGTGACGCTGAGCGAGGATGAGATCGGTGCGGCGACGCTCGATCTGGCGCGCATCGGCATCTATGTCGAGCCCACGTCGGCGCAGGTGGCCGGCGCGTTCCGCAAGTTGCTGGATGCGGGCGCGATTACGCCGGAGCAGACAACGGTGCTGGTGCTGACCGGCAGCGGACTGAAGGCGACGCCGCGGATCGCTGAGTTGTTGGGGATGGGGTTGTGAGGGGCGGGTCGCGCCCCTCCCGCGAGGGGAGGGGGAAGCGGCGATGAGCCTCAGCGAACTGGCGACGCCTTGCCTGGTGCTGGATCGCTGCATCCTGGCGCGCAACATCGGTGTCATGGCGAGCCGGCTGGCGAGTTTTGGTGTGCCGCTGCGGCCGCACATGAAGACCGCGAAGTCGATCGATGTGGCGCGCCTGGCGATCGATGGTCAGCCCGGTGGCATCACTGTGTCGACACTCGCCGAGGCGGAATACTTCGCGGGGCACGGGGTTACCGACATTCTGTATGCGGTGGGCATCACGCCGCAGAAGCTCGATCAGGTCGCCAGGCTCAATGGCGCTGGTGCCGGCGTGATGGTGCTGACCGATGATCTCGACACGGCGGACGCGATCGCCGCACAGGAACGGCCGCCGCGCGTGCTGATCGAGATCGACTCCGGCGAGGGCCGCGGCGGTTTGGCGCCGGATGACGACCTGCTGCTGGAGATCGCGTCGCGGCTGGGCACGCATCTGGCGGGTGTGCTGACACATGCCGGGCATTCGTATGCCGCACGCAGCGTGGACGATATCGCGCGCATCGCGGAGGACGAGCGTGCCGCGGTGGTACGTGCCGCGGAACGGCTGCGGGCGGGCGGCTACTCCTCGCCGATCGTGTCGATGGGCAGTTCGCCTACTGCGCTGCACGCACGGCGGCTCGACGGCGTGACCGAGGTTCGTGCCGGCGTCTACATGTTCGGCGACCTGTTCCAGGCGGAGATCGGCACGCATGATCTCGACGCGGTCGCGCTGACTGTCCTTACTAGCGTGATCGGGCGGCGGGGGCGGCTGCTGGTGGACGCCGGTGGCCTTGCGCTGTCGAAGGACCGCAGCACGGCGGATGCGCCGAAGGATTACGGCTTCGGGCTGGTGCTGGATATGGCCGGCAAGCGCAGCCATGGCGATGCCATTGTGCGGCGTGCATATCAGGAGCACGGCGTGGTGGAGGCTGATCGCGGCTTTCCGCTCGATCTGCCGGTCGGCGCCAGGCTGCGGATTGCGCCGAACCACACCTGCATGACAGCGGCGGCGCATGATCGCTACTTTGTGGTCGAAGGCAGTGACGAAGTCGTGGCAATCTGGCACCGTGCGAACGGGTGGTAAGCGCCACATAGTTTTGAAAGGGCCGTGTCTTCCAGAACTCCGATCCAAACGATTGGGGCTTCTATCCCGGGTCTTCCACCCCGGTCTCGCCCGTGCTCGCGCTGATCGGGTTTGTCGGACTGTGCTTTCTGGTGGCCGCCGTCGACGGTTCCATCGTCACGGGGCTGCCACGCGCTTGGTATCTGTCGCTCGTGCGACCGCCCGGCACGCCGCCAAACTGGGCGTTCGGCGCGGTCTGGACCGGCCTCTATACCATGGTTGGCGTGGCCGGTTGGCTGGTATGGCGGCGCGGCACCACGACGCGGCCGCTCCGCCTGTGGGGCTGGCAGTTGGCCGCCAACGCCTGCTGGACCCCGGCGTTCTTCGGCCTGCACAGCCCGCCGCTGGCGCTCGCGGTGATCCTCGTGCTGCTGGTGCTCATCGTGTTGACAATGCACGCTTTTTGGAAGGTGCGGCGCTTGGCGACCTGGTTGATGGCGCCGTATCTGGCGTGGACCGGCTACGCGACGTACCTCAACGCGGGGTTCTGGTGGCTCAATCCGAGTTGAGCTAAACTGGCCGGTATGCGAATCGGGTTCCTGGGGTCTTCGCTGGCCATTCTCGTGCTTGCCGCAACGCCGCAGCTGGCACAGGCGCAGATGTTTGATCAGATCGGCAAGGGGGGCGGCAAACCGGCGGCGCCGACACCGAAAGTGGCGCCCCCGCCAGCTCTGCCGGGTGCCGCGTCCAACGGAACTGCGGCGCCGGCGAGTCGGTCTCCGAGCGACATGGAGCCCACGGAGGCACTTTTCGACGCAATCAATCGCGGGGACGCCTCCGGCGCGCGCGATGCGATCAACCGTGGCGCCGATCTGCACGGGCAGAACGTGCTCGGGCTGACGCCACTGGAACTGGCGGTTGATCTGGGGCGCAACGACATTTCATTCATGCTGCTGTCGATGCGCGGGGCGGACGACGACAAGGCGCGGCCCTTGTCGGTGACGCAGGCATCGGGGGGGAAGGCAGCGGCGCGGCAGGCCACGGCCAAGCCATCGCAGGCGAAGCGGGCCCAGCAGACAGCCGCGCGACCTCCCGGAAAGGTCGCGGCTGAGGCGCCGGCTGCCGCTCAGACCGCCCGCCTGTTCAGCGGGGACGGCGGCGCGCCAAACCCGAATGCCGGCTTCCTGGGGTTCGATACCAGCCGTCGGTGATGGCAGGAAGTTCATTCAACTGACGCGCCTGCGATTGGCGCCGGCGTGACTTCCTTCGCATATGGCGATTACGCCACCACTGCGTTGGGAGGACCAGGTAATGCGTGAACAGGAAATCCGGCGGAACGCGCAGGCGACCGCGTTGTCGATGATCCGGCTGCACGGGCTGCGGGCGCAGGCTGTCGCGCTTGAGCGTGCAGCGGAACTGCGCCACCAGGGCGACGTCGCCGGGCAAGATCTGTGGCACCAGATCCACGCCGCGATCTGCGAACTGCGGCGGACCGCTCCCACGGCGGAGACCGCGAGAGCCTAGAGTTTCGGTGCTGCGCTGGATCGCGGGAGGCATTGAAAGCAGCTCCCGCGCCTGCGCGAGACTGGCCATGAAGGGGCTAGCCATGACTTCGTATCAGGCCTCACTGTGGCGCGAGATGGCCGAGGAGGCGGGGGCTGCAGCCGACCGGGTGCGGGATCCGGGTGTTCGCCGGGAGATGTGGTCGATGGCCGCGCGTTACATGGCTATGGCCGAACGGGTCGAGGTGTGGGCCGCGGCAGAGAGATCCGCAATTGAACCCGACGAGGCCAACTGAGCAGTCCTGCGCGGTTCAACTTAACCTGTCCGTTGCGGCGTCGTCTGGAGTAGGATGGGCCGAGTGACGCAAGACCCCTCCTGATGCCGGTTCCGTTCGTGCTTGGCCCTGCCTCTGACGACCAGGCTCTGGTCGCCGCCGCGCACGATGTGCTGACGCGGCATTACAAGCCGTTCTGGCACACGGTGGCCGCGGCGATCCGCGGGCAGGACGGGCGCATCTGGACAGGTCTGCATCTGGGCGCGACGGTGGGGCGGTTGTCGATCTGCGCCGAGGCGGTGGCGCTTGGCCGTGCGCTGCTGGAGGGCGACGGCAAAATCGACGCGGTGGTGGCGGTGCGCCATCCGAAACCTGACGAGACCGATCGGACACTGGCTGTGGTGCCACCCTGCGGCGCCTGTCGCGAGATGCTGCTTGACCATTGTCCCGATGCGCTGGTGATCCTCCATGGCCCGAGCGGGCTGGCAAAACTGCCGGTCCGGCAACTGCTGCCAGAACCCTACCGGCGATAGGCAGGCCCGGGTGACAGGGCAGGGTGGCTGCGCTACTTCCTGCAACCTACATATTCCCTGGAACCGAGCCAGCGTGCCATGGCCAGCAGCAACGACATCCGCGCCGCCTTTCTCGACTACTTCGCCCGCAACGGACATCGGATAGTCGAGAGCTCGCCGTTGGTGCCTCGCAACGACCCCACGCTGATGTTCGCCAATTCCGGCATGGTGCAGTTCAAGAACGTGTTCACCGGCCAGGAGAAGCGGGATTACGTGCGTGCCACGACGGCGCAGAAATGCGTGCGCGCCGGCGGCAAGCACAACGACCTCGACAACGTCGGCTACACGGCGCGGCACCACACCTTCTTCGAGATGCTGGGGAACTTCAGTTTCGGCGACTACTTCAAGGAGAAGGCGATCCCGTACGCATGGGATCTGGTGACCAAGGAGTTCGGCCTGCCGCGGGACCGGCTGATGGTCACGGTCTATTCCGAGGATGACGCCGCGGCTGAGATCTGGCGCAAGGTGGCGGGGCTCGGCGACGATCGCATCATCCGCATTGCGACGTCGGACAACTTCTGGCGCATGGGCGATACCGGGCCGTGCGGGCCGAGCTCGGAGATCTTCTATGACCACGGACCGTCGGTGCCGGGCGGGCCGCCCGGTTCGCCGGATGAAGATGGCGACCGATTCGTCGAAGTCTGGAACCTGGTGTTCATGCAGTTCGAGGAAGGGCCGCCCGGCACGCGTGTGCCATTGCCGCGGCCGTCTATCGACACCGGTATGGGGCTGGAGCGGATCGCTGCCATCCTGCAGGGCAAGCACGACAACTACGACATCGACATCTTCCGCGCGCTGATCCTGGCGAGTGCAGAGGCGACCGGACAGGCGCCCGACGGTCCGTGCCGGGTGAGCCATCGCGTGGTGGCCGACCATCTGCGCAGCACGGCGTTCCTGATCGCCGATGGTGTGCTGCCGTCGAACGAGGGCCGCGGCTATGTGCTGCGCCGGATCATGCGCCGCGCCATGCGCCATGCGCACATGATGGGTGCGCGCGAGCCGTTGATGTATCGGCTGGTGCCGACCTTGGTGCGGCAGATGGGTGCCGCGTATCCCGAGCTGGTGCGCGCCGAGGCACTGATTGTCGAGACGCTGCTGCTGGAGGAGACGCGGTTCCGCCAGACTTTGGACCGCGGTCTGCATCTGCTGACCGAGGAGACGGAGCGTCTGGGCGATCGCCAGCCTCTGCCTGGCGCGGTGGCGTTCCGGCTGTATGACACCTTTGGGTTCCCGCTCGATCTGACGCAGGACGCGCTGCGCGAGCAGGGGCGCGAGGTGGACCTCGCCGGGTTCGAGACGGCGATGGAGGAGCAGCGCCGGCGGGCCCGCGCTGCCTGGGCGGGCACTGGGGAAGCGGCCACCGAGCGCGTGTGGTTCGAGCTGAAGGAGAAGGTCGGCGCGTCTGAGTTTCTCGGCTACTCGACCGAGACGGCGGAAGCGGAGATCCTGGCGCTGGTGGTGAACGGTGCACCGGTCGATGTGGCGGCGGTCGGCTCGGACGTCGCGGTGGTGCTCAATCAAACGCCGTTCTATGGCGAGAGCGGCGGCCAGGTCGGCGATACCGGGGTCATCACCGGGGCGGACGGGTTGCGCATCGCGGTGATCGATACGCAGAGGAAGCTGGGCGACCTGTTCGTGCATATCGGGCGGGTCGAGGTGGGCGAGGCACATGTCGGTGCGCCGGTGCTGGCGGAGGTGGATCATGCGCGGCGCACCAACATCCGCGCGCATCATTCGGCGACGCACTTGCTGCACGAGGCGCTGCGCCGGCGGCTGGGTACTCATGTCACGCAGAAGGGCAGCCTGAACGCGCCCGACCGGCTGCGCTTCGACGTCTCGCAGCCGCGTCCGCTGACCGGCGATGACATCGTCTGGGTGGAAGGCGAGGTGAACGCGCGCATCCGCGAGAACAGCGAGGTCGTGACGCGGCTGATGACGCCGGATGCCGCAGTAGAGACGGGGGCGATGGCGCTGTTCGGCGAGAAGTACGGCGAGGAGGTGCGCGTCGTCGCGATGGGCCGCGGGGAAGGCAACAAGGCGGCGTATTCGATCGAGCTGTGCGGCGGCACGCATGTGCGGCGCACCGGCGATATCGGGTATTTCAAGATCCTGTCGGAGAGCGCGATCGCCGCTGGGGTGCGTCGCATCGAGGCGGTGACCGGGGCGTTCGCCGAGGCGGTCGTGGATGAGACACAGCATCGGTTGCATGAAGTCGCGGGCGCATTGCGGGCGAGTCCGCTCGAGGCACCTGAGCGTGTTGCCGCGCTGCTGGAGGACAAGCGGAAGCTGGAACGCCAGGTCGCGGAGTTGCAGCGCAAGCTTGCGACCGGTGGCGGTGCAGCCGAGGTGGAGGAGGTGAACGGCGTGAAGTTCGCCGCACGCAACCTGGGCGAAGTGCCCGCGCGCGATCTGAAGGGCCTGGCGGATGCGATCGGCAAGCAAATTGGTGACGGTGTAGTTGCCCTCGTATCGACAGCCGAAGGCAAGGCCAGCGTCGTTGTGCACGTTGTGGGTAGCGCTGCCCGATCGTACGACGCGGTGAAGCTGGTGCGCGCCGCGTCGGCTGCGGTCGGCGGCAAGGGCGGCGGCGGGCGGCCCGACATGGCGCAGGCGGGTGGCCCCGACGGCGCACACGCGGATGCGGCACTGACGGCGGTGCACGGTGCGATGGCAACATGAAATACGCCATCTCACAGACTGGCAGGCGTGCGTTCCGCGTTGGGGTGGCACGTGACGGGAGTGCCACCGACCACTGTCTCGGTTATTTTGGTTCGCTGCGTGAGGCGCAGCTGTTTGTGCATAGAATGCAGGTTGTCGATGTCGGCCGTTCTCACGAAGGCTCCGGAGAGTACATGGATCGTGCTTCGCCGGCAGCGCTGCGTGCTTTATCCCGTGTGCTGTTGGCGCATGCGAAACAGCTTCGCGCGGATGCCGAGAAGGCGCGCGAACGGGCGGTCCGATCCAGATTGCAGTCAGAGCAGGCGCAGCGGTCTTCTGTGACCCGGCGAGCCTTCAACGACGCCGCTGCAAATCGGCGTGGCACGTGTTGATGGCTGGCGTCGCTGATCCGATGCGTATCAGCGCCCTTTGAAGTCTGGTTTGCGGCGTTCGCGATGGGCGCGGATGCCTTCCTGCATGTCCTCGCTCGCTCGCACGCGGCCGAGTGTCTGGCTGACCGCGACCATGCGCTCGACCGGGCCGATCGGCAGCACCTCGCTGGCCAGCCGCTTCAGGGCGCCGATCACCAGCGGAGCTGAGTTTAGCATTTCATTCGCCATCGCCAGCGCTGCCGTTTCATGCTGGCCGTTCGGCACCACGCGGTTGACGAAACCGACATCGTAGGCGCGCTGCGCGCTCACCTTGCTGCAGAGGAGCATCATCTCCATGGCCAGCTTGTGCGGCATGCGCGAGACCAGTGAGCTGATCATGCCGCCGGTGACGCCGAGCTTCGCTTCGGGGTAGTGGAAGATGGTGCTTTCAGTTGAAACCATCAGGTCGCACATCATCACGATGACGATGCCGCCGCCGATACACCAGCCGGAGGTGGCGGCGATGATCGGCTTGTCTGTGTTGAAGCCGACGGTGGGGATGGCGCGCCACAGTTCCGGCAGGTCGGTGACATCGGCACCGGCGGTGAAGGCGCGTTCGCCGGCGGCGCTCAGGATGGCGACGCGCTGATCGGAGGCGTCGAATGCCTCGAATGCCTGCTGCAGCTCGATGGCCACGGCGCTGGAGATCGCGTTCAGCTTTTCCGGGCGGTTGATGCGGATGATCGAGACACGGCCGTGCTGTTCGGTGGTGACGACACTCATTGTTGGCTTCCAAGTCTGCAAGTCAGAAAGGGAGGATTTAACACGGAGAACGCAGGGAGGGCCACTGAGGGCCACGGAGGAAGAAGGAATGCGCTTCGCGCTAAGTGCCGGTGGCTTGCTCTGTGGTTCTCTGTGTTGAATCTTGGCTGCGGATCGCGCAAGGTTATCGGCCTTGAACACAGGGCGTACAGTCATGATCGAACACGTCTCCATCTGCGAAGTCGGTCCCCGGGATGGACTGCAGATCGCCAAGACGCGCATGACCACCGATGCAAAGGTGCGCTGGATCAGGGCGATCGCCGCCGCCGGCGTGCCGGAGATCGAGGTCGGCAGCTTCGTGCCGCCGCGCGTGATCCCGCAATTGTCGGACACGCCCGAGGTGGTGGAGGAGTGCCTGAAGATCCCGGGCCTTACCGTGCAGGCGCTGGCACCCAATCTGCGCGGCGTGCAGAATGCCTATCACGCCGGCGTGCACAAGATCAGCATACCGATCTCGGTCAGCGAGGGCCACAGCATGGCCAATCTGAATCGCATGCCGGCGCAGTCGATCACCATGATGCGCGAGATCATGGACTGGCTGCACGCGCAGCCGCGCCGTGTGCCGGTGGTGGCGGGATGCTCGACGGCATTCGGCTGCTCGATCGACGGCGTGGTGCCGACGGCGAAGACTGTGGCGCTGGCGAAGGGGCTGGCGGATGCCGGGGTCGATCAGATCATGCTGGCCGATACGGTGGGTTATGCACATCCGGCGCAGGTCAGGGAGGTGGTGCGCGCGACGCGGGAGGCGATCGGCGACACGCTCTATGGGCTGCATCTGCACGACACGTGCGGCCTTGGCATCGCCAATGCGCTGGCCGGGCTGGAGGAGGGCATCCGCGCGTTCGATGCGTGTCTGGCGGGGCTCGGCGGCTGTCCCTATGCGCCTGGTGCGTCGGGCAATGTCGTCACCGAGGACCTGGTGTTCATGCTGGAGAGCATGGGGTTCGCCACCGGCATCGACCTGGCGAAGCTGATCGAGGCGCGCCGGCTGCTGCATGAGGGGCTGCCGGAGGAGCCGATGCACGGGCAGGTGCCGAAGGCCGGCATTCCGCGCACATTCAGGGCGGCGGCGTGAGTTCTGTCGGAGTGGGTTGACGATACGCGACGGGCATGAGCGGACGAGGAGCCGTCAAGGCGTCACCGGTTGCACACGACCACAGACCGCATCTTCCGCTTCCGGTCCAGCAAGATGGGCAATGTTGTCCGTAGCGATCCTTCCTACCTGTTGAGTCCTTGCTTCGGATTGTAGTCCGTTGGCGGCACCATGCCGGCATCTTCGCTCCAGGTCTCGAACCGTGGCGTATCGTCGTCAAGGTTCTTTAGCCAGGTCATCGTACTTTCGGTGTAACAATGGAAATTGGGTTTGAAGTCGAACGGCTCGTCAAGCGTGCCGACCAGCACTGCGATGCGCTGGACCTGCGGACGCTGGAAGAAGATCGGAGAGCCACAGTCCGACGCAGAAGTGTCGTACGGAGTCGGATGAAGTCTGGATGGTCTTTGTGGTGCCCTTCGTTACCGCGACGCTCTCCGGCGGCACAAACGCCAAAGCCATGAAAGGTCCGCCAGATGCTTTCTGGCACATCCTGCAATGACAGATGACCTGAAAGACCGGAGCGGCAGACACGGAATATCGTAACGAGCCACAAAGGCAGCCGCCGGTCATTTGCATCTGCAGTTCTCTCTGCTTGAACCAAGGGCTCAACAATAGCCGCATAAGTCAGTGGTTATGGCAAGTGATTTTCGCGGCGGGACTGCCTTGCCGATCCGGGAGGTCTCGCGGCCCGTGCAATTCGCGGTCGCGTCCATTGCGGCGAGACGGAATTCTGCAGCGGCCGTTCAGCGGAACGGATTGACGATTCTGACGCCCTCGATTGCAAGATCGTGGGTCATGTCCTCTGAATACAGCCGCCGACAACCAAGTGCGCGGGCGGCCGCGACGATCGCACAATCCCAAAACGACAATTGGTGCGCGGCCTTGATCCGGAACGCGCTGTCGAGAAGCGGGAGCGTCATGTCCTGCACACTGAAGCGCCGCCATGCATCGATCAGTTCGATGGCAAGTTGATGCGACAACCGACCGGGCCGGGTGGGTCTGGTCGCCTGCATGTAGAATTCCTGGAGCACCTGCACCGACAGCGCCCCGTCATCCTGATCCAGCAATGCGACCGCCTGATCGCGCTTCGCGGCCTCTGCCGGATCGGGGCTGATCGAATAAAGCAGAACGCTGGTATCCAGGAAATGTGGCACGCTCACGTGCCTCGTTCATGCGCCTGTTCGCGGCCGAGATTGTCTACGGCGCGAAATCCTGTGGGAACACGGGTGCGCAATTCGCGTTCCCGACGCTTCAGCCGCTGGAATTCCGTTTCGCCAGCGCCAAGTTGTGTCAGATAGCGGCGCACCAGCGCGGAAACCGATGTGTCGAGTTCGGCCGCCTTCATCCGGGCGTTCCGGTAGGTCTCATCGTCCAGTGAGACTGTGATGTTCTTCATGATCTCACAGTTAGCACGGACGCGCGGCACCACATCAGTCTCATTTTCAGAGGACAATTCGATCATTCCGAGAAATTTAATCGATTGGAAAGTTGAATGCAGGCCCACCAAGTCCAGCTGTGCACACGAGCAACGCAGACCACGAGTTGGAGGTGACCATGAACGCCGAGAGCAAATGCCCGATGGGCGGCGGTGGAGTGAGCAGGAACGCCGTCGTCATGCAGATGTCGAACCGGCTCTGGTGGCCGAACCAGCTGGACCTGTCGATCCTGCACCAGAACCCTCCGGCGGCCGACCCGATGGAGAAGGACTTCGACTACGCCCAGGCGTTCAAGAGCCTGGACCTGAAGGCCGTGAAGGCGGATATCTTCGCGCTGATGACCACGTCGCAGGACTGGTGGCCTGCCGACTACGGCCATTATGGACCGCTGTTCATCCGCATGGCGTGGCACAGCGCGGGCACCTACCGCATCAGCGACGGGCGCGGCGGCGGCGGCGCAGGCAGCCAGCGTTTTGCCCCCCTCAATAGCTGGCCGGACAATGCGAACCTCGACAAGGCGCGCCTGCTGCTCTGGCCGATCAAGCAGAAATACGGGCGGAAGATCTCCTGGGGCGACCTGATGATCCTCGCCGGGAACTGCGCGCTGGAAGCGATGGGTTTCAAGACGGCCGGTTTCGCCGGCGGACGCGTGGACGTCTGGGAGCCGCAAGACGACATTTACTGGGGTCCTGAGGGCAAGTGGCTGGCAGACGAGCGCTACAGCGGCGACAGGCAACTCGAGAAGCCCCTGGCCGCCGTGCAGATGGGCCTGATCTACGTCAACCCGGAGGGTCCGAACGGCAAGCCGGATCCGATCGCCGCGGCCCGGGACATTCGCGAGACGTTCGCTCGCATGGCGATGAACGATGAAGAGACGGTCGCGCTGATCGCGGGGGGCCATACGTTCGGCAAGACCCATGGCGCTGCCAGCCCGGTTGAATTTGTCGGTCCGGAACCCGAAGGGTCGCCTATCGAGCAACAGGGCCTCGGCTGGAAGAACAGCTTCGGCACCGGCGCCGGAGACGATGCGATCACCAGCGGGCTCGAGGGTGCGTGGACCAAGAATCCGGTGAAGTGGGACAACGGCTTCTTTGAGAACCTGTTCGGCTACGAGTGGGAGCTGACCAAGAGCCCCGCTGGCGCCTGGCAGTGGAAGCCGAAGGATGCATCGGCCGCGGGCACCGTGCCGGATGCGCACGACCCGACGAAGCGACATGCACCGATGATGCTGACGACCGACCTCGCGCTTCGCATGGACCCGATCTACGAGCCGATTTCGCGGCGGTTCCACGAGCACCCGGATCAGTTGGCCCACGCGTTCGCCGAGGCGTGGTACAAGTTGACCCATCGCGACATGGGCCCCCATGCGCGGTTCCTCGGCCCGGAAGTTCCGGCAGAACCGCGCATATGGCAGGACCCGGTTCCCGCCGTCGACCATGCGCTGATCGATGACGCGGACATCGCCACGCTGAAGGCGAAGATCCTGGCGTCGGGTCTGTCCATCTCGCGGCTGGTCTCGACGGCCTGGGCCTCGGCTTCGACTTTCCGCGGCTCCGACAAGCGCGGCGGGGCCAACGGCGCGCGCATTCGCCTCGCGCCGCAGAAGGACTGGTCGATCAACGAACCGGCGCAACTCGCTGTCGCGTTGGCGACGCTGGAAAAGATCCAGCAGGAGTTCAACGCGTCGCAGTTCGGCAGCAAGAAGGTGTCGCTCGCGGATGTGATCGTGCTCGGTGGCTGCGCGGCGGTGGAGCAGGCGGCGAAGAAGGCCGGCCATGACGTGCGGGTGCCATTTGCGCCCGGCCGCACCGATGCGTCGCAGGAGCAGACCGATGTCGACTCCTTCGCCGTGCTTGAGCCAAAGGTGGACGGGTTCCGCAACTACATGAGCGGCGAGCACCGGCTGTCGGCTGAGGAACTTCTTGTCGATCGGGCGCAGCTGCTGACACTGAACGCTCCTGAGATGACGGTTCTCATCGGCGGCCTGCGTGTGCTGGGCGCGAACTTCGGTGGGTCCGAGCTCGGTGTCTTCACTGATAGGCCGGAAACGCTAACCAACGATTTCTTCGTGAACCTGCTCAAGACGAGCACGAGCATGAAGTGGGAAGCATCCTCCGAAGGCGTGTTTGTGGCGCGCAATCGTACGAACGGCGAAAAGCAGTGGGCCGGCACACGTGTCGACCTCATTTTCGGTTCGAACTCCCAGCTACGTGCACTGGCGGAAGCCTATGCGACCGACGATGCGGAGAGAGCCTTCGTGGACGCCTTCGTGGCGGCATGGAACAAGGTCATGAACCTCGATCGATTTGACCTTGTGTGATTTCGGCGGGGCGTGATTTCGGCGGGGCGTGATTTTGGGGGGCGGCCGGCGGCCCGGCCCCCCTCCCACAAGGGGAGGCAGTACGGACCAGGTGTGACTTTGTGACGCAACCAGGCGCGCCTCCTGATCTTGCCGTTCTGCGGCAGTCGATCCAGCAAGACCCGCTGGGCGCGCGCGCGCAGATCGACGCGCTGTTGGCGCATGAGCCCGATAACATCGCGCTGATCGAGGCGCGCATCCTCACGCTGCTGCGCTGCAACGACATGGCGGAGGTGGTGGAGGCCGCACGGCGCGCACTGTTGCGACATCGCACGCTCAATCTGCATTTCTGGCTTGGCGGCGCGCTGCTGCATCTCGGTCGGGCACGCGAGGCTTTGGCACCACTGGGCGAGGCCGTGGGGATCTCGGCCAACGCGGCGACACTCGATACTCTCGCGCGTTGCCAGCACCGGCTGGGCATGATCGACGCGGCGATCGCCACCTTGCGCCACGCGATTTCGTTGCCGATGGGCGATGTCACTCCGTTCTATGCCAGCCTCCGTGGCCTGGCTTACGCACTGCGTGATGCGGGGCGGTGGCTTGAGTCCGAGCTGGTGATCCAGGATCTGCTGACGCGCTTCACGGCACAGTCCGCGCGCGTCGCTTCCATGGCGCTGCATTTCGACATTACCCACCCCTACCCCGGCTGGAACCGGTTTCTCGACAAGGCGGGACTGGCCGAGGCCTTCGCAGCTTTTCATGCACGGCGGCCGGACGATCCGGTGTTCTGGCCGGCAACCTTCCGCCTGCCGCAGGAATACGCCACCCTAGTGCAGTGGCGCGCCGCCAATCCGAGCGCGATCCTGGCCATCAAGCCGAATGATCTGTTCGGCGGGCACGGCATTACCATTACGCGTGCTCTGCCGCCCGAGGATTCCAGCGGTTGCGTGGCGCAGCGCTACGTCGATCCGCCGGCGCTGATCGAGGGGCATAAGTTCCATATCCGTCTCTACATCCTCATCACCTCGGCCGCACCCGCGCGTGCCTGGCTGTGGGGCGAAGGGATCGTTCGCCTGGCGCCTGAGCCCTACGCCACCGATGATGCGGCGCTGGCGCGGCCGGCGGCGCACATCACCAACACCGCCCTGCATGTGGGGCACCCGGCGCTGCATGTTGCCGATGACGCCAACGCCGAAGATGTCGGCCATGTCCGCGCCCTCAGTGCCGTCCTGCGTCGGCTCCATCCGCAGCCGGAGGCGCGCGCGCAGGCATGGGAGGATCTGCGCACACTGGCGCGCCGCTTCGTCGCCTGCGTGGCGGAGTCCGGCGTGTTCGCGGCACAGGCGCGCGAGCATCCGCGCTGGAGCTTCCCGCCCGTGCTGTTCGCGCTGGACGTGCTGGTCGATCGAGACCACCGCCCCTGGCTGCTGGAAGTGCAGCGCAACCCCTCGATGACCGGCAGCCCGCTGGTCAACCGGCTGAATACCGAGCTGTTCCGCGCCGCCTTTAGTCTCGGCGTGCATCATCTGCTGGACACGCCGATGACGGACCCCGCACCGCTGAATGACCCAGCCGCACGCGAACGCATCGTCCTGACCAAGGAAACCGAGGCAGCAGCAGGCTTCGAACGAATTGCATAGCTGAATGATTTTGGCGTCACCGCGGGCGCACCGGCGCAAGCTACTTCTGTCCGCTGCAGAACAGGACTTCTACTTCCACTTCGATGGGACCACCCGGGGAAGCAGCAACCTCCAACGCACGCCGGAGCTCCTCCCGCACGGTGCGTCGCAGTTCCGTCGGCAACGCGACGTATTCCTGCGCAACGTTGCCCTCGCCTTTTTCGATTGGGTCGAACCAGGAGTCAAAGGACTGGAATGGGAAGCGGCGCGTCTCCGTCGCGGTCTCGATGGCGCGAAAACCCGCCGCTGCGAATAGGCGGTGGAGATGATTGGCGTCTCCAAGTGAAAAGAACCGGGCAGCGGCTGGTGCCCTCGACGGCACGTGCCGTGCAATCTCGGTGCTCACCCGCGCAACGAACGAGCGCTCCGGCGTTGTGCTGACCGAGACGGCGGCTCGGCCATTCTCGCGCAACACGCGGCGGAACTCTGACAAACCGAGAGCAGGGTCAGGGAACAGCATCAAGCCCATGCTGCAAAGGACTGCATCGACGCTGTTGTCCGGAATGCTCAACGCCTGGCCGTCCTCGACCGCGAACGTTGCATTGGTCAGGCCTGCGAGCCGCTGGCGGGCCTGCTCCAGAATGCGGGTGGAAATGTCGGTCGCAAGGATACTCCCCGACGGCCCCACGATGCGCGCGGTGGCTTCAGCGGCGATCCCGGTTCCGGTTGCGACATCCAGGACCCGTTGGCCGAGTTCGAGATGAGCGGCCCGCAGGAGAGTCGGGATGAATGTCGGCGAGACGCTGCCGAAGCCTCGATCGTATCCCGAGGCACCTGCATCAAAATAGCAACGATCAGACATGGCGTTCTCTGGGTGTCCCGTGTGGCGGCATCTCCGTCGTCATTGGCGCAATCAACGAAGACGTGAATGGTGGGGCCAAACCCCGCCCATGACGAAGGAGCGCGACCCGTGCCTGCCCCGATTCACTTTTTTTCCAGCAAGCCCTAAGTGCGCTGCACGTTCCAGAACACCGGGATGCCGTGCAGCACGCCGGACAGATTGGCACGATACGCTGACTGTCGATAGTACAGGCCAAGCGGATAATACGGCACATCCTGAAACGCCTGGATCTGGATTTCCGCGGCGATCTTCTTCTGTCGGCCGAGATCGGGTGCGGCAAACCACGCCTGGCGCAGACGTTCAAGGTCGGGATCGCTCGGCCAGCCAAACCATGCCGCAGCACCGTTGCCGCGCAATGCCTGATTGCCGGCTGGGCTGAATACGTCGAGCCCGGCAAGGCTGGTGCAGAACATGTTCCAACCGCCCTGATCCGGCGGCTTCCTGAGGGCGCGCCGCTGTATCACGGTGCCCCAATCGGTTGTCTGATAATCCACATTCATGCCGGACTTGCGCAACATGTCCGCGGCGACCTCGGTCACCGCTGTGAGGATGGGAAAATTGGCTGGCCCCATCAGCACAATTTTCTCGTCCTTATAGCCGGCTGACTCGAGCGCGGTCCGGACCAGGTTGTAGTCACGCTTGCCAGTCAGAGTCGGCATGCCCGCCTCGGTCGCCAGCGGCGAGGACAGAGCGAAATAACCAATTGGCGTTTGCCATTGCGATCTGTCGGTGCCCACCGCGGCGGTCATGAAGTCCGTCTGATCGATTGCACCGAGCAGTGCGTGGCGCACCGCGCGGTTGTCGAACGGCGGATAAAGATGATTGGGGCGAGGATCGCGGAAAACCCGGTGGGGTCCAGCAAGTCAAGCGTGATGTTGCGATCCTGCCGTAGCTCATCGAGCAGGTCGGCCGGTGCGACCTCCATCCAGTCCACCTCGCCCAGCCTCAGCGCATTCAGTGCCGTCGCTTCATCGGGAATGACATGCCATTCGACGCGGTCGAAGTGCGCGACCTTTGGTCCCGATGTCCAATCCGGGGTGCTGTCCTCGCGCGGTCTGTAATCGCTAAAGCGTTCGTAGACGACGAGAGCGCCCTGGACCCGTTCGTCGGCCTTGAAGCGAAAGGGGCCGCTGCCCACCACCTCTGGCACCTGCCTGAACGGATCAGTAAGAGCCAGTCGCTCCGGCATGATCGCACACATATTGCTTGCCGACTTGCCGAGTGCGTCCGGCAGCAGCGGGAACCGCTCCTTCAGACGGAACATGATCACACGATCGTCGACCGCACGAAGCTCATCCGTGCGTTGCATGAGCGCCTGACCGAACGCGTCGCGCACGCTCCAGCGGCGGATGCTGGCGACGCAATCCCGTGCGAGCACCTTCTGCCCGTCATGGAACATTAGGCTATCGCGCAAGGTCAGCCGCCATGTCAGGCCGTCGTCGTCGATGGTATGGCCGGCGAGCATCTGCGGCGTCGCCTTGAACCCCTGCGACGGGCCGGTCTGGCCATAGAGCGTGTCGAACACGGCGAACGCGTGGTTTCGTGTTCGATAGTCGGTGGTCCAGATCGGGTCGAGAATTGTAAGGTCGGTTGCCGGAATGAACTTCAGCACCGACGCGGCGGCCCACGCGCGGCTGATCATCGGCGCGGCCAGCGCAGAAGCTGCGCCGGTGAGAAATGGACGTCGCCTCATGGCTGCCATCGCGTTTCCTTCATCCATGCGCCCTCATATCGCCTGCAACACGTACCACCAGGCGGGCAACGTGATGAAAGACAGCGTGATGCCGATGCCCACCATCAGCGTTATCAGCGTCGGATTGAGGTCGTGCTGGATCGCGACGATGGCGGCGCCGATCTGCGGACCCATCGCGGATTCAAACAGTGTGATCTGAATGGTCTGCCCGCGCGCATGCAGCCACCAGACGTAGAGCAAGGTCACCAGTACCGGCCCGATCAGCAGCTTGAATGTCAGGCCGGTCGCCAGGGCGGAGACGTTGCCGCGAAACCGATCGAGGCGCAGTTGCAGCACGTTCAGCGCGCCATTGGCTCGGCCGATCTGTTCGAGGGGAAACAACTCACCCATGATCGAGTAGCTAAGAACGGTCATGCTGCCGAAGCTGGCGATCGTGCTCCATTGCAGCCAGGCGGGCAGCGGCAGCCGACCCAGCACTGTTGCTTGCAGTGCGATGAACAGCGCGCTGGCCAGCCCGAAGGTCGTCGTGGACGGCACGCCGTGACGCCGCAGCCGGTCGGTGACCAGGCCGATGACCGCCGCGCCCAGTGTCAAGCCGGCGCCCATCATGAGCACGACGGAGGCGATGTGATCGGGCGTGAAGCGGTCGACTTCGGCAAGCCATCGCGCGGCCCACAGGCCGTGCATCGCGAACGCGGCTCCGACGACGCAGGCCGACAATGGTGCGAGCCGCCAGAAGACCGGGTCGTGATAAACGGCGAGCAATCCATGCAGGCTGCGACACCAATCCTCCGCCGGCGCTGCTGTGCGTTTCTCCGGAACGACGGCGAGGACCAGGAGCGCGCTTGCCAAGGTGAGGGCCGCCAGCAACAGGAAGACGCCGCGCCAGCCAACGACAGGCAACAACAGATTGACCGGCGCGGTGGAGGTCATCGCGCCCAGCCCGCCGAACATTATGAAGCTGCCGTTCGCGAGCGCGCGACGCTCCTGCGGCACCCAGAGCGCGAGCGCCTTCAGTCCGGCCATCAGTGCGCCTGACGTGCCGATCCCTATCAACGCGCGGGCCAGGATCAGGGTGGGCGTGTTGGGTGCCGTCGCGAACAGGGTGGCACCGAGCACTGTGATCGCGAGTACCGCGGCCTGCACCCGGCGGGGCCCGAAGCGATCGACCAGCGGGCCATAGGGCAATTGGCAGGCGGCGAAGGTCAGGAAATAGACCGAGGTGAGAAGACCGAGGCTGGCGGTGTCGAGGTGAAACGCCGCCATTAGCCGATCGGCGATCGGACCATTGATCGTGCGGAACAGGTAGGACAGGAAATAGCCTGTCGCGAACGGCAGGAAGACGTTGGCGACATAAGGCATTGCCGATCGGCGAGGGAACTGTGGCACAGCGTTACTCCCCCTACTTGTTCGGCCACCTCAGTCAGTTGGCGCCGCCACCTCTGTTGCCATGCCGTCGGCGACCTCCTTCATGACAACTGAGAGCGGTCGCGGATGCCGCTGCGCCATCGCTTCATGGACGACGGGCGAGGAGAACACGGCCGCCGCGAAGGCGAGCAGCAAAGCCAGGTAGATTTGCAGTAATGTGCCATCCTGCGTCATGGCTCGCTCCGCATGCGACTTCTGCGGGTTAACATCTATTGGGTTGTATTTGTCGGTGAACCGCCTTCCGTGGAGCGGCAACCTTTATTGCTCGGATAACTGTCCGATAAGGACAGACTTCCCGCAATCCATGGATTTCCATAGGATGCCAACTTTCCAGACGCTTGGGTCTTCCGTGGAAAAGTCGTTTGCTGATCTTCTTGACGGGCTGGATTCAGGCGAGCACGCCGGATGAGGTCTGGAATGTCGGCAGCAAATGGATGATGGCCTTTGGTGTCGAATGGTATCATTACGTTTACACGCGCGAGCGTTGGGAGCCTGGCGGCCGCCAACTGGTCCGCTACTCCTCGTTGCCTCAGTCCTGGATGGAGCACTATGGAGCGCGGGCTTCTTTCGTGTTGACCCTTCCATTCGCCACTGCCTCGTCGCAGTTACCCCAATGCTCACTGGGATCGCTGCCCCCAGTCGCCTTGACGGGTCAGCGTGTCGGTTGTGGGACGACGCGCAGAGCGCAGGTTTCCGCGGCGGCATCACTATCCTCCTTCGGTTGCCTGGATCCGCGTTAGGCGGATTCTCGCTGGTCACCGGGATGGTCGGTCAGGAGTTCCTCGCATGGCACAAGAGCCACGGGAGGTGGGCGACGTTGGCCGCGCATGCCATCGACCAACGGTATCTTACGCTCGTCGAGCCTCCATCCAGACGGCCGCAGTTAAGTCCACGCGAACGGGAGCCTGGCCTGGCTCGCCGTCGGCATGCGCCACGATCGTATTGCCGAAAGGCTTGGGATCAGCCGCCCGACCGTTGAACTTCATCTGGCCAATGCGAGGCGCAAGCTGAACGCGAGGACACGCGAGCAAGCGCTGGCTCGGGCCGTTGCATTTGGCCTGCTCGAGCTATAGCGCCCTCGGCGATCTTTGACGCGGTATCTTTTACACGGAATGCTATTCAACCGTTGGCCAAGCAGCCTCTGCTGGCATCCTGGGAGTCGCTTGTTCGGTTGGGCCATGGAGTGCTCGTCGCAAAAAGCCGAAACGCAACCGATACTGGGCCGGGGTGAGGCCAACCTTGCGGCGGAACAGGCGGCCGAAAAAGCTGGTGTCCTCGTACCCTACCTGCTCCGCAATCGCTTCAATCGACAGTTCCTCTGTCTCCAATATCTGCTTGGCCTCCTCAAGCCTAAGCGCGTGGACGTACTCCAGCGGCGATAAGCCCGTGGCCTTTACGAAGCGCCGGATGAAGGTGCGCTCCGGTAGGCCCGACAGCTTCGCCATCGCTCTGACCGGCGACGGATCGGCATAATGCTCGGCGGCCCACGCCTGGCACTTGGCGATCAGTCCATCGCTCGATCGTTGGCTGACATGGAGTGACGCGAATGGCTGTTGGCCCGCGTCGTGCCAGTTGATGAGGTAAGCTTTCGAGATCTCCAACGCTTCCTTCAGACCGACAAAGCGGCCGATCAGATATAGCACCAGGTCCAGATGGCTGGTGCCGCCGCCTGCCATGACAATGCGTTGCCCGACACCAGTGACGACCAGCGCGCGGTTCGGATGAACGCGCACCGCAGGATGGTGCTTCTTGAGTGTCGTGGCGTACGCCCAGTGAATCGTAGCGTCCAAGCCGTCGAGCAGACCGGTCGCGGCCAGTAAACTGGTGCTCGTGCAGACACTGGCCAATGTCGCGCCGGCGGCATGGCACTGGCGCAGCCAGGCTGCCTCAACATTCAAGCTGCCGGCACAACTGGTACCGGGCAGCAACGAGAAGTCGGGAATGCACACAATGGCCGGTTCCGGGCAGTCATCGAGCACGTAGTCGGGCTTGATACTGATACCGTTCGCCGATAGGACGGCTTCCGGCTGCGCGGCAACGATATATGGTCGCATGCGCGACGGTGCGGCCAAGCCAGTGGTGATGAAAGCCCAATCTCTGCCGACCCCCGCGAACAGGTCATACATCGCGTAGCAAGCGAACGCGGTGACTTCGGGCACGGCCAGAATAGCAACGTTGATCTGCGAGGACGCATCCGACATGGCGGAAATGACCGTATAGTTGCGGGTTTGCCTTTAGCAGGCGCTAGGTGGCCGGGCTAGGTTCGGCGAATGAACGCTATTCCACTGGAGACGCGCCATGCGACCGAACGCCCAAAGCATCACCGATTTCAAGGCAAAGCTCCGAGGCACACTGATACAGCCTGGCGACAGTGACTATGATGCGGTCCGCGTCGTCTGGAACGGTATGATCGATCGCCGGCCAAGCCTGATCGCGCGCTGCCACGGAGCCGCGGATGTAATCGCGTCGGTCGACTTCGCACGCTCACATGGATTGCTCGTCGCGGTCCGCGGCGGCGGTCACAACGTAGCCGGCTATGCCGTGTGCGACGGCGGCCTGATGATCGACCTGTCGCTCATGCGCGCGATCCGTGTCGACCCACAGGCTCAGCGGGCCTGGGTTCAGGGCGGCGCCACCTGGGGCGACGTGGACCACGAGACAACAGCTTTCGGCCTCGCAACACCCGGAGGCGTCGTGTCGATGACCGGCGTCGGCGGCCTCACCTTGTCAGGCGGAATCGGCTGGCTGCGCCAGACCCACGGCCTCTGTGTCGACAACGTTGTCTCGGTGGATATCGTGACAGCCGACGGCCAACTTCTGCATGCCGATCATACGAGCCACCCCGAGCTGTTCTGGGCCGTGCGCGGCGGCGGTGGGAATTTCGGTATCGTCACGTCATTCGAATTCCGGCTGCATCCAATCGCGCCAGAGGTGATGTTCTGCGCGCCACTCTATCCGGACGCCGATGCGCCTTCGATCATCGCGGCGTGGCGCGACCTCATGGCAACGGCTCCTGAGCGGCTTTGCAGTCTGATCGAGTTCTCGACGATCCCCGACGCGGATGACTTTCCGCCAGAGACCCACGGCGCGCGCGTGCTCGCCGTGGCGGCGGTTTACGATGGCCCGGCCGACGAGGGCGAGGCGGCAGTCCAGCCATTGCGTGAGCTTGGCAATCCGGTGTTGGATTTCAGCGGCAGGATGCCCTATTGCGCAATCCAAAGCCTCTACGATGGCCTCTTCCCGAAAGGACGGGATCGGAGCTACTTCAAGTCACTTTACCTGTCGAGCCTCAGCGACGCGGTGATTGCAGACATCATGGGGCGGTGGGAGTCTTGCCCGTCGCCGATGTCGCTCACCTCGGTGTGGCATTTCGGTGGGGCGGTACAGCGCGTGGCAGCAGATGCGACGGCATTCGGCGATCGCAGTATGCCTTTCATGCTCAGCATCGATTCGATCTGGTCGAAGACCGAGGACGACGATGCCAACATTGCGTGGTCCCGCGACTTCTGGTCGGCGATGCAACGCCATTCCACCGGCCGCCTCTATCTCAATTTTGCCGGCCATGGCGAAGACACGGATCTCGTGCGCCAGGCGCATGGTGCCGAAGTGTATGCAAGACTTGCCGCAATCAAGCGGACATACGATCCGACAAATCTCTTCCGCATGAACCAGAACATCGACATCGCCTGATTGCAGCCAACGCCGATGGTCGCACAGCCGGCGTGCGATGACCGCGATCCTTGACCGACGAGCAGGTGCGCGGTCGTCTACAGCTTCGGCTTCGCGGACCTCTCCGCCGAACCGGTCATTCTCACCGCGCCTGGAAGGTCACGCTACCGCCCGGCATCAAGCGTATCGACCCGCCCATGCTGGGTGGAGTTTCAGCCCCGCGGGCGAAGCCGATCTGCCCGCCCGCCGCAAATTCGTGCGCGCCATCACCCTGGAGGTACACGGCACCCGGCGCCGATCCGATCGGCGGCCCTCGCCAACCAAACCAGTGCGCCTGTAGATAGGCGGTGTTCAAGGGCCACCAAGGGAGGATCCAGATGACCCTATCCGGCACGCCAGCCAGGGCAAGACCTGCCAGCAATTACCGCTGGGTCATCTGCGGTCTGCTGTTCGTGATCACCACGATCAACTACATGGACCGCAACATTCTCGGCGTACTCAAACCGACGATCCAGGGCGATCTGCACTTCACCGAGACCGACTTCGGCAACATCATCTTCTTCTTCTCCATCGCCTATGCGATCGGTTATGCGGGGATGGGGTGGCTCACCGACAAGATCGGCATTCGCCTTGGTCTTGCCGCCGCCGCGATCCTGTGGTGCCTGGCGTCCACCGCACATGGCATGGTCAGTTCCGTTGGCGGGTTCATCCTCGCCCGCATCGTTCTCGGCCTTGGCGAAGGCGGGAATTTCCCAACCTGCATCAAGACGGTCGCCACATGGTTTCCGGTTCGCGACCGCGCGTTTGCCACCGGCATCTTCAACTCAGGCAGCAATATCGGCGCAATGCTGGCGCCGCTGATCGGTGCTCTGGTCGTCGCCCTGTCCGGCTGGCAATCCGCGTTCTACGTCACCGGCGCGATTGGGTTCGTCTGGGTCGTGTTCTGGCTGATAAGCTATCGCGATCCGGCCGAGCACCCACGCGTCACGTCGAGCGAACTTGCCTACATCGACCAGGATCCGGAAGTCTCGGTGCAGAAGGTTCCTTGGAGCAAGTTGTTGGTCTACCCCGGTACATGGGTCTACATCGCTGGCGGTGTGCTGACCAATCCAGCCTGGTGGTTCTACAACAACTGGGTACCGAGCTTTCTCAATTCCAAGTTCCATGTGTCGTTGTTCGCTGTGGGACTGCCGCTGATATTGATCTACCTGCTCACCGACGTCGGCTCGATCGCCGGCGGCTGGGTCTCTTCGGCCCTGATCAAGAGCGGCATGGACGTGTTCCCCGCCCGCAAGATCGCGCTGCTGATCTGTGCCGCCTGCACGGTACCGGTATTCCTGGCGCCGCAGCTTGACAGCATGTGGACTGCCGTCGTGCTGATCGGCATCGCCATGGCCGCGCATCAAGGCTTCTCTGCCAATTTGTTCACACTGGTATCCGATACCATGCCGCGCGGAGCGGTCGCCTCCACGGTCGGGCTCGGCGGCGCGATAAGCTCCGTCGCGGGTGCGTTCTCCGCTGCGGTCATCGGCCGGGTGCTTGACGCAACCCACAACAACTACACGGTCGTTTTCTTCGCCTGCGCCAGCGTCTATGTGATTGCAACCGTGATCATCCACTTCATCCTTCCGCGCCGCAGGGCTTCGATGGTTGCGGTCTCTGGCGATGCTGTCGTGTTGTAACCCCGAGGCCCGTCAGAACCCGATTCCGCGCACGCGCCACGTCGTCAGGGAGATGAGGTTCGGGGAGCTGCGATGAGATCGAGGCGGGCCCGGCAAGTCTAGGACCCGCAGGAAGTCGCTTTGAGCTGGTGTCGAACGGGGGTTTCGCCGCGATAAACGCGGTGGCACCTCAATTCAAAAATATCTTGCCTGGGTTGAGAATGCCGCGCGGATCCAGCGCCTGCTTCACCGACCGCATCACCGCCAGTGCCTCGGCGCCGTGTTCCTGTTCGAGGAACTCGCGCTTGCCGATGCCAACGCCATGCTCGCCGCTGCACGATCCGCCCAGCGCCAGCGCGCGTGCGACGATCTTCTTGTCGAGGTCCCACGCGCGCTTCAATCCATCGGGTTCGGGCGGCACCAGGATCACGGTGTGGAAATTGCCGTCGCCGACATGGCCGACGATCGGTGCGGTCAGACCCGACGCGGCGATGTCCTCCTTGGCGCCGAGGATTGCTTCGTCCAGGCGCGAGATCGGCACGATCGCATCGGTGGCGATGCCTCTGTGTCCCGGTTTCAGCGCAAGGCACGCCCACAGCGCGTCGTAGCGAGCCTTCCACAGCTTGCTGCGCTCTCCGGCATCGGTGGCCCAGCGGAAGCCGTGACCGTCGAACCCCGCGGCGATCTCCTCCGCCTGCGTCGCCTGCTCGGCCACCGCGGCGGCGGAGCCGTGGAATTCGAAGAACAGGCTTGGCAGAGGCTCCAGACCCTCCAGTTTCGAATAAGCGATGCAGGCTGCCATCTGCACCTCGTCCAGCAGTTCCATGCGCGCGACAGGAATGCCCATCTGGAGGATGGCAATCACCGTCTCGACCGCGCCACGCAGTGTGGGGAATTGGCAGGTGGCGGACGACATCGCCTCGGGGATGCCGTGCAGGCGCAACTGGATTTCGGTGATGACGCCCAGCGTGCCCTCGGAGCCGATGAACAGGCGGGTCAAGTCGTAGCCGGCGGCTGATTTGCGCACGCGGCCACCGGTGTGGATCAGCCTTCCATCGGCCACCGCGACGGTGAGGCCCAGCACGTTCTCGCGGATCGTGCCGTAGCGGACGGCGTTGGTGCCCGAGGCGCGCGTCGCGCACATCCCGCCGATGGTGCAAAGCTCAGTGCCGGGATCGACCGGGAAGAACAGCCCCTGGTCGCGCAAATGATCGTTGAGCTGTTCGCGCGTGACGCCGGCCTCGATGCGGCAGTCCATGTCGGGCTGGCTTACGCGGATGATGCGGGTCATGCGCGAGAGGTCGAGCGTGACGCCGCCGCGCACCGGCGTCACGTGGCCCTCCAGCGAAGTACCGGCGCCCCACGCGACCACCGGCACGTGCGCGTTGTTGCACAGTGCGAGCATGCGCGAGGCCTCGTCGGAGGTCTCGATGAACGCGACCGCGTCGGGCAGTACCGGCGGCTGGGTGTCCTGACCATGCGAGTGGTGCTCGCGCAGGGTGGCGTTGGTGGTGATGCGCTCGCCCAGGAAGGCGCGGGCGCCCTCAATCACGGTCTCGACGGGCGTTGGCATCGCGGTGTCCCCTGGCTCTGTGCCTGCCCCATTGGACCTGCCGGTGCGCGCTGGCAAGGCGTGACTGGCCGGTCACCTCGAACCAGGCGACTGTCGCCAAGCGCCTTGCAAGACCGTTCGCCGCCCATGCGAAAGGCACCTGCGATGCCGGCGCGGCGGATCGGCGGCGTGATAGGTGTGTTCGATCAAAGCAGAGGGCTTTAGGCCTCCCCGCGAAGCTGCGTGAGGGTCCCTCGTGCTCCGAGAGGAGGTCGTCGTGTCTGCGTCGCAGGTGCACGGCACAACCCCCAATCACGCACGACCCGCTTGAACTACCACCCCATCGCGTACGCCGTCCGCGCGGATCGGCGCCGGCCCGCTTCACGCCGGTCCGCAGATCAGACCGGATGGTGCACACCGACCCGGCGAGATACTTCCGCTCCGGCCACCGTTCCACCCGATGGCCGAGCCGCTCCAGTGCCTCGCAGGTCGCGGTGGTGGCGCCGGACGTGCGGCTGCTGCCGCAGGATGGATCGAACTGGGTGTGGCTGTGCGGGCGACCGGCTACTGCTGACCAACGTTGCTGCCCTGTCGGCGCCGACCGACAGCGATATCGCCGCATTGCAACAGGCCGAGGGGCTGGTGGGTGCGCAGACCAGCACCCGCATCGGCGGCTTCGCGGATCAGCGCAACGTCCACGGCGCCGTCAAGTCGCGCTCGGCGTTCGACACAACCGCATACTCAGGCATACGCTGGCTGCGCCGCCGCGCCAGCTGCCGGAGGTGCCGGCACGGGCCGGTTCTGCCGCAGCGCCGAGGCGCCGTCGGCCACTGCCTGCCAGACCGCATGCGACAGCGCCTTGCGACCGGCGAAGCGTGCCGGATCGAGCGGCGGCTGCAGCAGTATGCTGACGCGCAGGCCGCGGTGCTGGGCAAAGCGCCAGAAGTGCGAGGCCAGGTCCATATCGCCGTACCAGGCGAACACTGGACGGCTGGCGCGGCCCGTCGGCAACCCGCCCAGCCGGTCGTACACCACCGAGACCGGCTGGATCAGCGGTGGATCGTCGCCGTCAGCAATTGCGAAGAAGGCGCTCCGGAACGGCAGCACGCGTGAGCCGTCAGACGTCGTGCCTTCGGGGAACAAGAACAGGTTGTCGCCGGCGGCGAGTCTCTCCTGCATCGCATCCCGCTCACGACCCGTCGCATGGCGCTGACGCGAAATGAACACCGTGCGGCCCAGTCGGGCGATGGTGCCGACGAAGGGCCAGCCCCCGACCTCGTCCTTCGACACGAAGCAGGCCTCGAGCCGGCCGCCGAGCACCGGCACGTCAAGCCACGAGGAATGGTTGGAGACGTAAACCACGGGCCGGCCGTTCGCAGTGCCGGCAGGAGCACCGATCAGCCTTATCCGAAGCCCGAGCAGACGGCAGACCACTGACCAGTAGAACCGTGCGAAGGACGCTTTGGCGTGCCCTGGCAGGATCAGACACACCGCCTGGACAGGCATGCACGGCAACGTCCACAGCAGGATGCCGCAAGCGCGACGTACGACGCGGAGAGGACGTAGCACGGTCGCCAATCCGCCGCCGATGGTCGGCAGCACCTCGGCATTCGACGCCATGCCCTGGCTCGCCAGCACCGGGCGGCCACCAGAGAGCCGGCCTGGACGACGGGCGCTTTCTCTCATAACGGTTGGGATAGCTCCTGCCCGCTTTGTTAACAATGGCGCGACCGTGACACTCGGAGGAAGTTTGGCCGTTTAGCATGGGCAGATGCGCCGGATCCTTGTTCTTCTGATCATTGCAATTACGGTTCTGGTGCAGGACGCAGCGACAGCGGCCGACCCGCAGCCCTATTCCGTTACCCTCAAGCCGACCGGGAACAAGACCCTGGACGGCGCGCTGCACGACGCGTCCTCGCTGATCTCGCTGCAGGACAAGGCGCCGGTCGGGGGCTTCTCGCTGGTGGAGCGCGCGCGTCAGGACGTCGACCGGTTCCAGACGGTGCTGCAAAGTTACGGTTACTACGCGGCGAAGGTGAACCTCACGATCGCCGGCCATCCCGTCGCGGATCCCACATTGCCCGACATCGTCGGCCAACTCCCGGCCGAACCCAAGGCCGAGATCGCAGCGAGTTTTGACGTTGGCCAGCAGTTCAAGTTGGGCGAGGTGAAGATCAACGGATCGGTCCCGACCGACGCGCGCGACAAGCTTGGTCTTGCGCCCGGTGCTCCTGCCCTTGCGGCTGATGTGCTGGCAGCGCGCGACCGCCTGCTCAGTGCAATCCGTGACGAAGGCTATCCGTTGGCCAAGGTCGATCTGCCGCCCGTCACACTGCGCCCGGCCGATCACCTGCTCGACGTCACATTCGATGCGGAAACCGGTCCGCGAACCGACCTCGGACCGATCCACATCGACGGCCTTCAGGCGATGCACGAGGATTTCGTTCGCAGGCGCCTGCTGATCCATGAAGGCGAGCAGTTCAGCCCCACGGCTATCGACAAGGCGCGGCAGGATCTGCTGTCGCTGGGCGTATTCTCGACGGTGCGAATACAGCCCGCCGGTCAGTTGGACGCGCAGGGGAACCTGCCGATCACCGTTGATGTGACGGAGCGCAAGCTGCGCTCGGTGGACATGGGGGTCGCCTATTCGACCGACCTCGGTGTCAACGTCAACGCCGGCTGGCATCACCGCAATCTGTTCGGCAACGCCGAGCAATTGAACCTGACCGGGGCCGTCAATCTGGGCGGCAGTGCCGTCACCCATCCCGGCTATCGGTTCCAGGCACAATTCATCAAGCCTGACTTTCTGACCCGCGATCAGCAGCTTGAGCTGGACGTCATCGCGCTGGACCAGAGCCTGAAATCCTACGACCAGGTTGGCGTGATCGAGCAGGCGACGCTCAACCGCAAGTTCACGCAGTACTGGAGCGGCAGCGTCGGCCTGCTGGGCGAGCAGGAGAAGATCACCCAGGAGGATGTCTCCACGCACTATAACCTGTTCGGCGTGCCGATCGTGGCGCGCTACGACAGCACGAACAATCAGTTCGACCCAACCGAGGGTATCCGTGCGAGCGCCGGCATCACACCAACGCAGTCATTTGGCAGCCAGAACGCGACATTCTTCGTCATGCAGGCGTCCGGCTCGACCTACATCGACCTCACCGGCGAGGGGCGAAGCATCGTCGCTTTGCGGGGGCTGGTGGGCAAGATCGCCGGGGCAGGGGTGTTCAGTCTGCCGCCGGATCAGCGGTTCTATGCCGGCGGCAGCTCAACGGTGCGCGGCTTCCGCTACCAATCTATCGGGCCGCACTTCCCGGACAACAACCCGACCGGTGGCACCGCGATCTCCGCTGGGACAGTCGAGTTCCGTCAGCGCATTCTCGGCAATTACGGCGTTGTCGGCTTCATTGACGCGGGCCAGGTCAGCGCCAACGGCGCGCCGTTCACCAGCGACTGGCGCGTCGGTGCCGGCGTGGGCTTCCGCTACTACACCTCGATTGGGCCGATCCGAGCGGACATTGCCGTGCCGCTGAACAAGCAGCCAGGCGGTGATTCGTTCGAGCTGTACCTCGGGCTCGGGCAGGCGTTCTGAATGCGCCGCGCCGCGAAGTGGCTGGCCTGGATTCTCGCAGTCGCCATCGGGCTTCCCGTGGTGCTGCTGGTGGTGGTCATCATCGGTGCGAACCTCGAACCCGGGCGCAACCTGCTGGTCAAACTGGTGCCCAGCCTCACCGGTGGTCAGGTGGCCATCGCCGGCCTCGGTGGCCGATTTCCTGACGCGCTCAGGGTCGCGACGCTCGAACTGCGCGACACGAAGGGCGCTTACCTCACTTTGCACGACGTGGTGTTGGACTGGTCGCCACTGCGGCTCGCGGAGCGTGTGCTCGACATCGAGCGACTGACCGCGGCGGGCGGCAGCGTGGCGCGGCAACCCGAACCGAGCTCGAGCAAAAGCAGCAGTTCCGGGCTGCCGGTCAGGCTCGTCGTGCATCAGCTCGAGGTGGGGCGGCTCGAGCTGGCGCCGGCGGTTGTGGGTGCGGCGTATACCTTGGCGCTCGACGGCAGCGGACGGCTCGATTCGTATACGGCCGGTCAGGGGCAGCTTGCCGTCACGCGCCTCGACGCGGCGGGCAGCTACAAGCTCGCCGCCAATGTCGATGCGACCCAGGTGAAGCTGCGGCTTCAGGCCGACGAGCCGCCACATGGGCTGATCGCCGGGGTGGCGAAGCTGCCGGACCTGGGTGCGATCTCGATCAACGCCACGCTGGATGGACCGCGCGACGCGGTCGCGACACGTCTCTCGGTTGACGCCGGCCCACTTGCGGCAAGCGCGCACGGCACCGTTGATCTGGTACACAACGCGGCGGACCTGACGGTCGCCGCGCATGCACCGGCGATGACCCCTCGGCCGGACGTGTCCTGGCAGGCTGTCGCGCTCGACGCCCGAGTACAAGGAGCCTTCGAGAGACCGAATGTGAACGGCCAGTTGCGGCTTAATCAGGTCGAGGCCGCCGGCGGCGGGGTGCAACGCCTGACCGCTGACATCGCCGGCGACCAGGGGCTGGTGCATCTGCATGCCACGGCAGATGGGCTGCGCGTCCCTGGCTCTCCGCCGGACCTGTTCGCGTCGGCGCCGTTGACGTTGGATGCCACCGCACATCTCGAGGCCCCGGACCGGCCGGTCGAGTTCACGCTGCAGCATCCGCTGCTCGCCGCGCAGGGCTCGGCGCAAACCGCTGGTGTCCTGCAGGCGAAGGTGCGGCTCACTATCCCGCAACTGGCGCCGTTCGCCGCGGTGGCTGGCGCCACACTACAGGGTCACACCACGCTCGACCTCAGCGGTGGGATGCAGAATGACACCACGCAGATCGCGGTGACCGGCACGGTCGGACTGGACTCCGGCACACCGCCCGCCCCGGCCCTGCTTGGCAATGACGCGCACATAGATCTGCTGGCCAGCTTGCATGGCCAGGATCTCACGGTGACTCGCTTCGCGCTGAATGGACAGGAGGCCACTGCCGCGGTGCATGGCCACGCGGGGCCGGACAATGTCGACCTGGACTGGTCCGTGGCGCTGTCGGATCTGACTGCGGTCCAGCCGAGTTTGAAGGGCAAGTTAGCGGCGCAGGGGCATGTCGGTGGCACGCCGCAGGACCTTTCGGTGGCGGCGGATCTGAGCGGGGAGGTCGCCACCGAGGGGATCAATCCCGGCGAGCTCAAGGCACACCTACAGGCACAGGGCCTGCCGAACGCGCCCGACGGCCAGTTGACCGCTCAGGGCACCCTGCTCGGCGCACCGATCGAGTTGGCGATGGCGGCGCAGCGCGCTGCGGACGGGGCAGTCCATGTCACGATCGACCGTGCCGATTGGAAGAGCGCCCATGCCGATGGCGCACTCAGTGTGGCACCCCCCTATACCGCGCCCGAAGGTCGGCTGACCTTCGCGATGACGCAATTCGCCGACCTCGCCCCGCTGCTCGGCAGGTCCATTTCTGGCAGCGCCGAGGCGACGCTGGATGCCACCGCAGCCGAGGCGAAGCTTGCGGTGAACGTGCGGAATGCCGCCCTGGCAGGAACCGCGTCGGTGTCACGCGCTGCCTTGAATGCGACCGTTACCGACCCTGCGACCCGTCCGGTGGTGGACGGCAATCTGTCGGTGGAGGGCCTATCGGCTGGCACGCTCGGCGCCTCCGGCACGGTGCAGGCGCAGGGGCCGATCGATGCGCTTGTCGTCAAGCTGGCGACCAAGTTGCCCGCGCTCGCCGGGGCGCCCGCCAAACTGAACGCGACGGCGACGCTGGACGTGCCCCGGCGGGGTGCCACGCTCGCCTCGATGCAGGCGGACTGGAAACAACAGTCGCTGCGCCTGCTGTCGCCCGCACGCATCGACGCTGCCGACGGCGTCGCGGTGGACAACCTGCGACTGGGCCTGCAGAAAGCCGTGCTGACGCTCAGTGGCAAGGCCGGCAGCAGTCTCGATCTGACCGCCAGCCTTCGCGACCTGCCAGCCGACATCGCCACCATCGTCTCGCCGGATCTGGCGGCAAACGGCACGATCTCAGCCGACGCGCGCCTCACCGGCACATCGGCACGACCCGACGGCACTGTCCGGCTCAATGCACGCGGCGTGCAGTTGCGCAGTGGCCCGGGTCGGGCGATCCCGGCCGCCAACCTGACCGCCGACGCGGCGCTGAGCGGTGGCGCCGCTCGCATCGACGCGCGGCTCACGGCAGGCAGTTCCAATGTCACGGTGACCGGCACGGCGCCCGTTTCTGCCGGCGGTTCGCTCGACCTTCGGACCACGGGGCTGGTCGATCTTGGCATGATCCAACCGTTGATGGCGGCCGGCGGACGTCGCGTGGCCGGCCGGCTGAACCTGGATGGGCGAGTGACCGGTACTGCGGCGGCGCCACGGATTGCCGGGACGGCGCAGCTCACGGGCGGCGAGGTGCAGGACTATAAGCTCGGGTTCAACCTGCGGGCGATCACGGCGACCATCCAGGCGGACGGCGAGCACGTCCGACTCGCCCGGCTCAGTGCGCAGGCAGGACCCGGCACCATAGGTGGCTCGGGCACCGTCGGGCTTGCCACGCCTATGCCGGTCAATCTCACATTCACCGCGCAGAACGCGACGCTCGCGGCCAACGACATGCTGACCGAGCGGCTCGATGCGAACGTGACTGTCGCCGGTGAGGCGCAGGGCGACCTGACGGTTCAGGGCACAGTGCGCGTGCTCCGCGCGGACCTCCAGATTCCTGACAAGCTGCCGCAGAGCGTTGCGGTGCTGCCGGTGCGCAAGCCGAATGCATCGCCGCAACCCACGCCGCCGCCGGCTTCGGCTCCCAACATCGCGCTCAATCTGACCATCAAGGTGGATCAGTTTCTGATCAGCGGACATGGGCTGGATGCGGAGCTGGCGGGGGACATCCAGGTCCGCGGCACTGCCGCCAACCCCCAGCCTACCGGTGGCCTCAAGGTGCAGCGTGGCACATTTGGCGCGCTCGGCCAGACGTTGAACTTCAGCGAAGGCAGCGTGGACTTCATCGGGGCCGGCATCGCCGACCCGGCGCTGCACTTCGTCGCCAATACGACCTCCAATAATATCGTTGCAACGATCACTGTCGGCGGCACGGCGCGCAATCCGAAGATCACCCTGAGCAGCGTCCCTGATATGCCGCAGGATGAGATTCTGGCGCAGATCATGTTCCATCGCAGCACGAGCCAATTGAGCCCGATCGAGTTGGCGCAGATAGCGGCGGCGCTCGCATCGTTCTCGGGTGCGGTCTCGGGCGATCCGCTCGCCAATCTGGGAAAGTCGCTGGGACTGGACCGGCTGTCGGTCGGCACCAACAACTCGGGTTCGGCGACGGTGCAGGCTGGAAAATACGTCGCCCCTGGGCTTTACCTGGGCGCCAAGCAGAGCGCATCGGGCGGCACGCAGGCGGCGCTGCAGTTCGATATTACCAAGGGCCTCAAGCTGGAGACGACCGCCGGCATGGGCGGCGGCAGTCCGCAGGGCTCGACTGATTCGAGCGGTTCCAGCGTCGGGCTGACCTACCAGTTCGAGTATTGAAGCTGGCAGGTGGCGCCGCGCGCCTGTATGACGGCAGCTGATACACACCGGGACGGAAATGCCGCCGATAGAGGCAACGCTTCGAATGGTGCCGGGATTTGCGCAGTTGGACAGCGGGTCTCTGAAGGAGCTCGCGGCTGCGGGCGATCTGGCAGAGGTGGACGCCGGCGACGTGCTGTTCCGCGAAGGCAGCCGTCCAGAGGCGCTCCACATCGTGCTCGAAGGCAAGGTGAGCCTCACCGGAACGGCTGCCGATGCATCGAGCACGGTGATTGACATCCTGGGACCGGCCAGCAGTTTTGTGCTGGCCAACGTGCTGAGCGAGGAACCCTACCTGATGGGCGCCCAGGCGATTTCGCGCTCGGTGCTGGTGCGCATCGCGGCGGAGCCGATGCGTGAGGTGGTGGCGGCGCAGCCGGCAGCCGCAATGGCGATGATGCGGGCCATGTCGGCGGAACTCGCCAAAATCACGCGGCAGGTGGTGGACCTGAAGGTGCGCGTCGCGGCGCAGCGCCTTGCGACGTACCTGCTGAGCCAGGTGAAGGATCCGACCGCGACGCAGGCGAACTTCAGGCTGCCGGTGACCAAGGGACTGCTGGCGCCCTGGCTGGGCTGCCGCGCCGAGAACCTCTCGCGCGCCTTCATGGCGCTGCGTGCCTACGGCGTGGAGACGCATGGCTCCCGCGTCCTGCTACACGACATCTCGTGCCTGAAGGCCTACACCGGGGCACTTGATAGGACTGGTCTCGGCGCAAGCGTTCCCGACGCTCGTCAGCCGGTCGAAAAGATCTTCGGCGATGCTTTCATGCTGCGGCCCCGGCAGAGGCGCCAAGGGTGACTTTGCGTCAGATCTGAGTCGGCTATTGCGCCACCCAAGCGGACACGCGGTGCGAGATGATCATCAGATTCGTGGGATCGCCGGTCGAAACCGCCATCTATCTGCTGTGTGTGATAACCAGCCTGCTCTGCGCCTGGCTGCTGGCCCGCGCCTATCTGCGCGGACGGACTAAGCTGCTGGTCTGGAGCGCGATCTGCTTCGCGCTGCTGGCGCTCAACAACCTTGTGCTGACAGTGGATATTCTGCTGCTGCCGGCCAATGATCTGACCATCCTGCGACTGATCACGGCACTGCTGGCTGTCGGCGTGCTGTTGTACGGCTTCATCTGGGAAGCCTCGTGAGCAATACCGTTATCGACTATCTGGCGGGCATGGTGACCGCGGGATATCTCGCCTGCGGGCTGTTCTTTCTCCGATTCTGGTCACGCGGCCGCGACTTTCTGTTCCTGGCATTCGGCGTGGCGTTTTGGTTGTTGGCCTTGAACGCGGCGCTGGTGACTCTTGTCCCAAAACCTGATGAGCAGCGCACCTGGTTCTATCTGCTGCGCGTGGCGGCATACCTGCTGATCGCAGTCGCGATCGTGCGCAAGAACACCGGCGGGCCGGCCGCGGACTGATGAACCCGCTCAGGGACTGCGCCTGGCCTCGATGCGGTCCCAGATCATCGCCGCAATGTTGATGCCGTCGAAGCGATCGATCTCCTGGATGCCAGTGGGCGAGGTAACGTTGATCTCGGTGAGCCAGTCGCCGATCACATCGATGCCGACGAAGATCATGCCCTGCTCGCGCAGCGTGGGTCCGATCGCCGCACAGATCTCGCGGTCGCGCGCCGAGAGCACACACTTCTCCGGCCGGCCACCGACATGCATGTTGGAGCGCGCCTCGCCTTCCGCCGGCACGCGGTTCACCACGCCGACCGGCTCGCCGTCCACCAGGATGATGCGCTTGTCGCCCTGCCGCACTGCGGGCTCGTAGCGCTGGAACATCAGCGGCTCGCGCGAACGGGCGAAATGCATCTCCAGCAACGCCGCGAGATTCTCGTCGTCCGGCTTGATGCGGAACACGCCGGCGCCGCCGTTGCCGAACAGCGGCTTGACGATGATGTCGTTGTGTTCGAGGCGGAACGAGCGGATGGCCTCGAGATCCCAGGTGATCATGGTGGGGGGCATCAGCTCGGGAAAATGCGTGACCAGCAGTTTTTCGGGGGCGTTCCGGACCGCGGCGGGGTCGTTCACCACCAGCGTCTTCGGATGGATGTGCTCGAGCAGGTGCGTGGCTGTGATGTAGGCCATGTCGAACGGCGGGTCCTGGCGCATCAGCACCACGTCCATCGTCGCGAGATCGAGCTGGGCGGATTCGCCGAATGCGTAGTGGCCGCCGCGCCTGCGTTCCACGGTGACGGGGCGCGAGCGGGCGAGCAGCCGTTCCTCGCGCCGTTCACCCTGGCGCTTGACGCCCTCGCGCAACGCCATATGGCGTACCTCGTAGTGCCACAAAGCGTGGCCTCGTCGCTGGGCCTCCAGCATGAGGGCGAAGGTCGAGTTGGCGTCGATGTTGATCGATTCGATCGGGTCCATCTGGACCGCGACCTTGAGCGTGCGTGCCATGCCCAGGCCCCGTGTGGTATCTGGCGCTACTCTCTATGAGCAGAAGCCCCGGAATGCCAGGGGCGTTGGGCGGGGCACGGGATGATCCTGATCGGCCAATATGATTCGCCGTTCGTGCGGCGTGTCGCAATCGCGCTTCGTCTGTATGGCATCGGCTACGAGCATCGACCGTGGTCGACGTTCGGTGATGCAGATCGGATTGCCGCATTCAATCCGCTGCGCCGGGTGCCGACGCTGGTGCTCGACGACGGCGAGTCGCTGATCGAGAGCGGAGCCATTCTCGACCACCTCGATGAATGTGTCGGCCCGTCCCGCGCCATGATAGCGGACCGTGGTGTCGCGCGCCGTCACGCCCTGAAGGTCTGTGCCCTGGCGACCGGCCTGGCGGATAAGTCGGTCAGTCTCGTCTACGAGCGGGTGTTGCATCAGGCGACGTCCGCGCAATGGATCGCCCGCTGCCGGGCGCAGATCTCAGACGTTCTCACCGCGCTCGAAGCGAGCCGCGCGGGGAAGCATTCGCGGTTCTGGTTCGGCGATGACATCGGCCATGCCGACATAGCCGTCGCCTGCGCCTTGCGCTTCAACCGGGAAGCACATCACGGGCTGTTCGATGAGCATCGCTGGCCCGATCTGGCGGCGCATGCGAAGACCTGCGAGAGCCTCGAGGTGTTCCGCGAAATCGTCCAGCCGTTCCTGCCGCCGTCATAAGGGCAGCCGCCGAAGCTCGATGCTGTTCAACAGCTTGCCTTTCATCCTGGGCTTCCTGCCGCCCGTGCTGCTCGCCTATTGGTTGCTGGCGCGCAAAGACGAGGCGCGGCTCTATTTCCTGCTCGGCGCATCGCTGGTCTTCTACGGCTATTGGGACTGGCGGTTCGAGCCGCTGCTGCTGGGATCGATCGTGTTCAACTGGCTGTTTGCCGAAGCCTATTTCAGCGTCCGCCGAAAATCTCTGTTGATTGCGGCGATCGTGCTCAATCTCCTATCGCTCGCCGTATTCAAGTATCTCGGCTTCTTCGCGGGCGCCGTCAGGGACGTCACGGGCTGGAACTTCGATGTTCCGGCCATGCTATTGCCCATCGGCATCAGCTTCTTCACATTCCACAATATCATCTATCTCGCCGATCTCCACGCAGGGCGAGCGCCACGCTATTCGCTGCGCGATTACGGGCTTTACATCGCGCTGTTCCCCCAAATCCTGGCCGGTCCACTGGTGCGATACTATGAGATCGTGCCGCAATTCCGGCTTTCGCCGCTGCGCGAGGGATGGGAGGCGCGGTGCGTCCAGGGCATCGCGCTGTTTCTCATGGGTCTCGGCAAGAAAGTGCTTCTGGCCGACGCGCTCGCGTCGCTGGCCGATCCCGTGTTCGCAGCCTCAGGCGAGCCTGCACTTGCGATGGGCGAGGCGTGGACCGCGGCGCTTGCCTTCCCGTTGCAGATCTATTTCGATTTCTCCGGGTATTCCGACATGGCGATCGGGCTCGGACTGATGCTCGGCTTCGGTCTGCCGGTGAATTTCAATGCGCCCTACCGTGCCGACGGTTTGCGCGAGTTCTGGCGGCGCTGGCACATGACGTTGTCGCGGTTCCTGCGCGACTATCTCTACATCCCGCTGGGCGGCAACCGGCACGGCCTGGTGCTGCAGGTCGCGGCACTCCTCGTCACCATGACGCTGGGCGGGCTGTGGCACGGCGCGGGCTGGAGCTTTGTCGCGTGGGGGGCGCTGCACGGGTTGGGATTGGCGTCCGGCGTGATGTGGCGTCGCTGGCTGCCGCCGATTCCACGGCCGGTCGGCTGGGCGATGTTGATGGCATTCCTGCTCGTGTCGTGGGTGTTCTTCCGTGCGCCGAGTCTCGGGTCCGCCTGGCATCTGTTGGTTTCCATGGTGGCGGGCGGCGCGCCGGTCGGACCGGTGGGATCCGGGGTCATTGCCATCGCCGCCGCGGTCGCGCTGATCGGCCCGACGAGCCAGGATATCGCCGCACGACTGCGTCCCTGGCGCTGGCTCGCTCCGGCCGCGGCGTTCGCGACACTCCTCCTGCTGTTCAAGCTGGGCGACGGACCGGCGTATGAGTTTATCTACTTCCGCTTCTGACGTCGCATCCGACGTGCGGCGCTGGCGTCGCCTGTTGTGGCGCTATGCGGCGATCACGGTGACGGCCGGACTGGCGCTTGGCGCTTTCGTGCTGGCACTGGATCCCTATGACACCGGGCGCTTCTCGCTGCTGCCTGCGCGAGGCGTCGCCGATTTCGGCCCGCGTCTCGCGTCCGCCAGCATCGCGCGACGACAGGATGTCGACGCCGCCATCTTCGGCAACTCCACAGTCCAATTGCTCGACCCGGCGCGGCTTTCGCGGCTAAGCGGCCATAATTTCGTATCGCTCGCGGTGCCCGGCACCGGCCCGATCGAACAGCTCGCGCTTGCCGACTGGTTCCGGCGCCATCATCGCTCGCAGCCGGCGTTTGTCTTCGGCATCGATGCGTCCTGGTGCACGACCGACGACCCGACCAAACTGAGCCATCCTTTCCCGTTTTGGCTCTACTCGGCGGATCGGTTCGTCTACGCGGTCAGCATGATGCGCTACAAGTCGTTCGAGGCAGTGCTGCGGCGTCTGAAGCTGCTCGCCGGCTACGAACGCATGGCGCGGCCCGACGGCTACCGCGACTACGACACGGACAACCCGTGGCACCTGCCAGAGTTCCGCGAACCGGCTCCGCAGGAGAGGCCGGCAGAAACACCGATTGCCGCACCAGACGATTTTACTGCGCCGCCATTGTTGCGACAGTTCTTCGCCAGTCTCGATCCCGCCGCGCGCGTCGTCATCGTCTTTCCCCCGCGCTACACCACAGCTATTCCGCCACCCGGCAGCACGGCCGCGGCGGATCTGGATGTCTGCAAAGAGACATATCGCCTGCTGGCCGGCGCGCGCGCGAATACGCAATTGCTGGATTTCCTCTTCGACAGTCCGATGGCGCGGCGCGACGAGAACTTCTGGGACGCCATCCACTACCGTGGCCCCGTCGCACGCGTGATAGAAGATCGCGTCGTGGATGCGCTCAAACGCTGAGCAAGCGACGCGTCCGTCAGTCGGGCACTCTGCAATATTTCTCTGAAGGAGGTGACCACGCTGCTCTCGCCCCTCGCTCGCGCACTCGGTCAGCTCGACGATCCGGTGTTCCTCGGCGTTCTGCTGCGCAGCCTGCTCTGGGCCGCCGTGTGCTTCATCGCGCTGCATGCCGCGGCCATCTGGGCGGTGCATCACCTGCTCGATCTCCAGGGCTGGCTTGGCTGGGCGGCCGACATCGCCGGTGGGGTCGGCGCGTCACTTCTCGCTCTGTGGCTGTTCCTGCCGGTCGCCGTGATCATCGGCACGCTCTACATCGATCGCATCGCCCGGGCAGTCGAACGTCGCCACTACACGGAGCTGCCGCCGGCGCGCGGTGCCCCGATCGCCTCGCAGCTCTGGGATGCGATCAGCATCGCCGCGCGCATCCTGCTGCTCAACGTCCTTGCACTGGTGGCCGCGCTGGTCCTGCCGGGTGTGGGCCTGATCCTGGCTTGGCTCATTGGCGGCTATGCCATTGGTCGCGGCCTATTCGCCGCGGTGGCGATGCGCCGCATGCCGCGGCCGGCGGCGGAGGCGCTGTACCGTCGCGCCCGCCCGGCGGTTCTGGCGCAAGGCTGCATGCTGGCGCTGGCTGGCTATGTGCCGATCCTCAACCTTCTGATACCGGTCGTCGGCACCGCCGCGATGGTGCACGTGTTGGACCGGGTGCTCGTGGCCGATGCGGATCGTTGTGGATAACCGTGCGCCACCAGTTGTTCCGCTGGGAGTGGCCGTGTTAACCCGGCGCCATCGTCACGACTCCTGATATTTTGCCAGCGAACGAGGAGCCTGTGTTCAAACGTCGCAAGCCTGACGATCCGCACGTCGAACAGGACACCAGCTTGCCAGCGGGCTGGTCGCTGCCCGATCAGGTGGACACAAACGACCGTCCTGAGGCCCCGAGCGGACCGTTCGACAACGGTCTGGGTGTGCCTCCTTTCCGTCCCGCCCCGCTGCAGGAGGTGCAGACCATGTCACGGCAACCTTTCACCACCGCTCCTACGCCGCCGCAGGCCATGCCCGCTGCCGGCGTGCGGCCGGCGCTGCCTCCGATCCGCTCTCCGGCCCGCGATCCAGCTGAACGTCGTACCCTGGTTGTCGGTCGCGGCATCAGCCTGCAAGGCACGGTGCAGGACGCCGAGCGCCTGGTGGTCGAGGGCACGATCGAGGCAACAATGATCCACGCGACCGAATTGGCCATTTCGCCCGGCGGCATCTTCAAGGGCGAGATCGAGGTCGAGGACGCCGAGATCGCCGGCACGATCGACGGCACGCTGACCGCGCGTGGCAGCCTGATCGTGCGCACGACCGGCAAGGTGCTGGGCACCGCCCGTTGCCGCCGCCTGCAGGTTGAGGACGGCGGCCAGATCACCGGCCATATCGAAATGCTGACCGACCAGGCAAGGTCGGAGCCGGCGCCCCGTACGATCAGCGAAGCCGGCCGTTTAGGGACCTGCGAGGCTGGGGTTACAATCTCGGTTCAGACCGGCGCCTTACGTCCCTGTCGGCGCGACCTTGCAGGAAGCCTTCCGAGCGCTACCAATTCAGCGCATCTGCCATCCGCCGCCGCTGCCAGCTCGGCGGCCCCAGGAGTTCGTACATCGTCCTGGAGATCCGGGTGTAGAGCGTCAGACCGTATTGCGGGTCGCTTCCTATGCCAGCATGCACCTCATGTGCTGCGTTGGCCGCTTCAAGGTAGCTGTCGCTGGCGGTCGATCCGGCCAAATAGCTGCGGGCGATACCGTCCCGACCCGAATCGATGGCCCAGGCAGCCTCATAGGTCGCCCATCGGGCCGCATCCATCGCATTCAGCAAGCGGATGATGTGATCCTGCACCCTCTGAAACCGGCCGATCGGTGTGCCAAATTGCACGCGCGTATTGCTGTGGGCCACGGACATGTCGAGCATTTCGAGCATACCTCCCACCTGATAGGCGGCGGTCACCACGCGCGCGACGGCCAATGCGCCGTCGAACGGCCGATCGCCGGCGCGAATGACGTCGGTCGCCGCGACCACAACATTGTCGAAGCTGACCTCGTGGTTTGCCTGGAGGAAACCCGGCAATGACCTGGTCGCGATCCCGGCCATGTTGGCTGGGACGATCGCCAGTGCAGATGTCGCATCATCCGGCGGGGTGACGCTGACCAGGAAGTGCGTTGCCGCGTCGGCGAACGGCACGAAGACCTTCGATCCCGTCAGAACCCAGCTGCGTTTGTTCTGCGTCAGCGTGGTGCAGGTCGCAGCGACGCCATTCCACGAGGTTTCGGGTTTTCGCAGCGCCGGGATCAGGATCATGCTGCCCTCCGCGATCGCAGTCAGTGCCGCGTCGCGCCGCTCGGACGGCTGGCACGCTTGCAGCAGACAGACAGAAATCGCGCTCGAAGCGAGCAGCGGACTCGGCACCGCGCCACGTCCCAGCTCCTCGAAGATCAGGGCGACGCTGAACGGATCGAGATCCAGGCCCCCGAGCGCCGTCGGCACCAACGCGCCGGTCCAGCCGGCAGCACAGAATTGCGCGAACCAGCTGGGATCCCAGGTCTGGCCCTCCTTGGCCTGACGCACCAGTTCGGCTCTCGGGACATGCCGGCGGACGAAGGAACGTGCGCTGTCACGGATCAAGATCTGTGACGATGTCAGCGAAAGGTCCACGGTCAGGCCTCCACGGGGCTTTTGCGGGCGAGGCCCTCTTCACCCAGCCGTCCCGCCTGTTGAGGCTCGCGGTTCCCGACGCCGAGGCGGCGGGCGATGACGACACGCTGGATGTCGGTCGTGCCGCCTGGATGCTGCTCGACGATCCCTCGGCGCTGTTGTGCTTCAGCGAGTCCGTCGATCGCGCCCAGGACGGGATCATTGGTCAGCGCCTCCGGCCCGAGCAGATCGAGAATGGCCTTGGTCAGCCAAAGGTTCGTTGTCTTTCTGAGATACGAAACCTGTGAGCCTTCGTACGATCGCTTCTCGCCCGCATAGACCATCCAGAAATTACGCGTTGACAGCAGGCGGACCGCCTCGAGCCGGCTGAATATCTCAGCAAGCTTCGCCCTGACGTCCGGATCCTCGATCAACGGCCGGCCGTCGCGATGATGGCTCCGGCAATGCGCCAGCAGTGCGATCCACACCGGATTGGTGCGAATGTTCCCCTGGCCGCTGTGCTCCACCTCCAGATGCGTCGAGGCGACCTTCCAGCCGTTGTTCTCGCCCCCCACGAGGCAGTCCGCCGGAACGCGGACATTGTCGAAGAAGATGATGTTCTTGTGGCCGAACTCGTCGGTCTCGCCCTCGCTCTGCGCGCTGAGCATGTACAGCGGCTGCGTCGTGATGCCCGGCAGCGAGGCATTGATCATGAACCAGGACACATTCTGGTGGCGCTTGCCCTTGGGATCCGTCACGGCGATGGTCCAGTAGCGGTCGGCGCCGTGGTGCGAGCCGATATAGATCTTCTGGCCATTCACCACATAAACGTCGCCATCGCGGATCGCCGTGGTCCTGACGCCCGCCAGATCGGATCCGGCGGTCGGTTCCGTCAGAAGCTGCCAGCTCCTGACCTCGCCTTTGTAGATTGGCGGCAGGAAGCGCTGCTTCTGTTCCTCTGTGCCCCAGACGCGGATGCTGGCGCTGCCCATCTTTCCGCCACTGTCGTAGTATGGCGGCAGGCCAAGTCCGAGCCGCGCGGTTTCCTCCTCCAGCACAATGATCTGATCCAGATCGAGACCGCCGCCGCCGTACTTCTTTTCTCCCGATGGATACAACCAGCCGTTCGCGCCGAGCTTCCTACCGAGCTCACGACGTAGCAGATAAATGGCGCGCAACTCCTCGAAACTCCGTGGACGCGCGGTGATCCCGTCCGGTACGTTCTCGACCAGCCAGGCACGCACCTCATTGCGGAATTGTTCCTGCACCGCGGTGTAGCTGAGTTCGAATTCCATATCCGTCGTCCCTCCCCGGTGTCCTGTCCAGCATGTGGGAAGTGCCTCCGCACACGCGATCGCCACGCTTCGCATCCGGCCGGGCAGATCGTCGGCCGGTTTGCAGTATTGTCAACCTCGCGGGCCGCCCTGAACGCTCGTTAATTCCCCCTCCGCTTGCGGGGAGGGAGTTGGGCACTGGGGCGCGGAATCCTCGCGCGACTAAGGCGCCACCACTCTGCCATCGCGCAGCGCAACGGTAGGATCCATTCGTGCCGCGAGTTCCGGATTATGCGTGGCAATCAACCGCGATCTCCCGTCGCGCTCGACTACCGCCTCACCGCCTGATACGCGGCGAGGCAGGCCAGATCGACGATCTGGCTGACGGACGCGTCCATCGGCATGATCTGCACCGGCCGCTCCATGCCCATCAGCAGCGGCCCAATTGTCGTGCCGCCACCGAGCTTACGCGCCAGGCTCGATGTGATGTGCGCCGAATGCAGCCCGGGCATCACCAGCACGTTGGCGTCGTCGGTCAGCCGGCAGAACGGGTACAGCGCACGGATCGACGGCTCAAGTGCCACGTCCGGGCTCATCTCGCCGTCATACTCGAAGTCCACCTTGCGCCGATCGAGGATCGCCACCGCCTCGCGCATCGGCGCGTTGGCCGGCTGCATCGGATCGCCGAAGGTCGCGTGCGACAGCAGGGCCACGCGCGGTTCATGCCCGAGATGGCGCGCCGCCTGCGCCGCACCTATGGCGATCTCGGCCAACTCCTCTGCATTGGGTCGGAAGTGCATCAGCGTGTCGGCGATGAAGATCGTCTTGCCGCGCATGCCCAGCACGAGCGTGAGGCCGAACGCGAGGCCGCCGGTTGCCGGTGTGATCGCATGGCTGATGTCGTCGAGGCATACCGCGGCGGAACGTGTCAATCCGGTGACCATCGCATCGGCGTCACCGGTTGCCACCATGCAGGCGGCGAACACGTTGCGGTCCTGGTTCACCATGCGCTGGCAATCACGTTGCAGGAATCCGCGGCGCTGCATTCTGCCATACAGGAACTCGACATATTTCGTGTTGGCGCCGGAGAGCCGGGCGTTGTGGATCTCGATCCCCTCGACGATGCCGAGACCAAGGCTGGCCATGGTCGCCTGCACGCGATCCTCGCGGCCGATCAGCACCGGCCTGCCGTAACCGGCATTGCGATAGGCGACAGCGGCGCGCACCACCTTCTCTTCCTCGCCTTCTGCGAACACCACGCGGCTCGGGTTGGTGCGCACGCTTTCCATGATCGCGTCGAGTGCACCGGCGGTCGGATCCAACCGCCCCGACAATTCGCGCGCATAGCGCCGCAGATCGATCAGGGGACGCCGTGCGACGCCGCTCTCCATCGCCGCGCGGGCCACCGCTGGGGGCACCCAGGAGATCAGCCGCGGATCGAATGCGTTCGGAATGATGTAGTCAGGACCAAAGGTAAGCCTCCGCCCCGCCGATGCGGTATGCACCTCGTCCGGCACGTCCTCGCGTGCCAGATTGGCGAGCGCCTCGGCTGCGGCGATCTTCATCGCCTCGTTGATCGTGCTGGACCGCACGTCGAGCGCGCCACGAAAGATGTACGGGAAGCCGAGTACGTTGTTGACCTGATTGGGATAGTCGCTGCGCCCCGTGGCGATGATCGCGTGCGGACTGGCCTCGCGCGCCTCCTCTGGGGTGATCTCGGGATCGGGGTTCGCCATCGCGAAGATGATCGGCTTGTCTGCCATGCGACCGACCATGTCCTTGGTCACTGCGCCTTTGACAGACAATCCGAAGAACACATCGGCGCCGTCCAGCGCGTCGGTCAGCGTGCGCGCCCTCGTGGCCGCGGCATGCGCCGACTTCCACTGGTTCATGCCGTCGGTTCGGCCCTGATAGACCACGCCCTTGGTGTCGCATAGCACGACGTGTTCCGGCCGCATGCCCATCGCCTTCAACAGCTCGACGCAAGCGATGCCGGCCGCGCCTGCGCCATTCACCACCAGCTTCGTGTCGCGCAGATCGCGTCCGGTGAGATGACACGCATTGATCAGTCCCGCCGCAGCGACAATGGCGGTGCCGTGCTGGTCGTCATGGAACACCGGGACGTCCATAAGTTCGCGCAGCCGCTGCTCGATCACGAAGCATTCTGGCGCCTTGATGTCCTCCAGGTTGATGCCGCCGAAGCCGGCGAGGTAGCGCACCGCGTTCACCACGTCATCGACATTCTCCGAGTCGATCTCCAGGTCGATGCCGTCGATATCGGCGAAGCGCTTGAACAGCGCGATCTTGCCCTCCATCACCGGCTTGGCTGCCACCGCGCCGAGATTGCCCAGCCCCAGCACAGCGGTGCCGTTCGACACCACCGCCACCATGTTGCCCTTCGCCGTGTAGTCGTAGGCCAGGGCTGCGTCGCGCTGGATGTGCAGGCACGGCTCCGCGACGCCAGGCGAGTAGGCGAGCGAAAGATCGCGTGCGGTGGTGATCGGCTTGGAGATGCGCGTCTCCAGCTTGCCGGGCCGCCCCGACGCATGCAGCGCCAGCGCTTCTTCCGCCGATATGTGTGCGGTGCGCGTATCGATGCTGCCGTCAGCCATGGCTGTTTCCCCTGTAGCAATTCTCTCTCGCCGGCCGTCATCATGCAGGCCACGGGCGCGTGATGGAAGCCGGTTGCTCGAATCATCTAGTCGGCGCATCACATTACCAGCCGAAAACCAGTTTCGAAGAAACCGGGAGAACGTCATGGCATTGCACACCACGGCCGCTGCCGCGGCGCAGCTCGACCCGTTGGAACACGAGACCATCCGACGCGTTGCCTGGCGCCTGATCCCGGTGCTCATGCTGGGCTACTTCTGCGCCTATCTCGATCGGGTGAATGTCGGTTTCGCCAAACTGACAATGCAACACGCGCTCAACTTCTCGGAGGCCGTGTTCGGATTTGGCGCCGGCGTGTTTTTCATCGGCTACTTTCTTGCGGAAATCCCCAGCAATCTCGTCCTGAACCGCGTTGGCGCGCGCAAATGGATCGCCCGGATCCTGCTCACCTGGGGCATTGTCTCTGCCCTGACCGCCTTCGTCTGGAACGACTGGAGCTTCTATGGTGTCCGCTTCCTGCTCGGTTTGGCCGAAGCGGGCTTCTATCCGGGCATCGTGCTGTATCTGACCTGGTGGTTCCCGTCCTATTACCGCTCGCGCATGATGGGGATCTTCCAGTCAGCCAGCGTGATTTCGCTGATCGTCGGGCCACCCGTATCGGCCTATCTGCTGACGATCGACGGGTGGCTCGGCCTGCAAGGCTGGCAGTGGCTGTTCCTGATCGAGGCGCTGCCACCCATCATCATGGCAGTCGTCACCTGGGTGCTGCTGACCGATCGTCCGATGGATGCGCAATGGCTGAGGCCAGAACAGCGAAGTTGGCTACAGCAGCGTCTCGACGCCGAGCAGTCGCAGCGCGAGTTGGTGCATCGCTTCGAACTTGGCGAGACCATGAGCAACCCTCGCGTCTGGCTGCTGACGGCGGTGTATTTTGGCCAGAACGTGTCGGGTTACGGACTGCTGTTTTTCCTGCCGACCATCGTCAAGTCGTTTGGCGTCTCGACAATCATGAACGGCGTGGTGAGTGCCATCCCATTCGTGTTCGCGGCAGTGGCGATGATCTATTGGAGCCTCCGCTCCGACCGATCCGGCGCTCGCACCATGTATGTCGCCTCGGCCTGCCTGTTGTCCGGTGTCGCATTGATGGCCTGCGTCTTCATCGGGCCTGAACATCCGGTCTGGATGATGATCGTGCTGATCCTGGGGATCATGGGCCAGTACACGATCGCACCGACCTTCTGGCCGCTGCCGACGGCCATGTTGTCGGGTGTCGCGGCGGCGGGCGGCATCGCTCTCATCAACGCGGTCGGCAACCTGGGCGGCTTTCTTGGGCCGTACATGTTCGGACTGATCAAGGATGCGACCGGTGGCAGCGATCTGATCGCGCTGATGGCAATCGGCGCCGCACCGGTGATCTCCGCCATCATTCTGGTCGCCCTGGGACACGACAGCCGGCTCGAGCGCATTCCGTCCAAGGTCGCAGCGGCGGAATAGCCCCGGCCCCCTCCCGCAAGGGGAGGGGGAGGAAGCTGTCGGCTTTCGGAATCGCGGGAGTGCGCGGTAAACCAACTCGATGGCCGCATCCTCCCGCTCGCTGAATGCCGCCGGCGCCACGCCCGCGATGGCGCAGTGGTTTGCCGCCAAGGAAGCGCATCCGGACGCGCTGGTGTTCTTCCGGATGGGCGACTTCTACGAGCTGTTCTTCGCGGATGCGGAGGCCGCTGCCGCGGCACTCGATATAGCGCTGACCCAGCGCGGCGAACATGACGGCCGGCCGATCCCGATGTGCGGCGTGCCGCAGCACGCGGCAGAGGCGTATCTTGCCCGCTTGATCCGCCGCGGCTTCCGCGTCGCGGTGACCGAGCAGATGGAGGATCCGAAAGCGCGCACCAGCAAGGCGCCGATCCGTCGCGAGGTGGTGCGTCTCGTCACCCCCGGCACGATCACCGAGGAAGCGCTGCTGGAAGCCGGCAAAGCCAACCTGCTACTCGGGCTGGCGCAGGATCGCGACGGTGTCGGTGCCGCATGGCTCGACGTGTCCACCGGTCTGTTCGAAACCGCCGCGTTGGCACAGTCGGAACTGCAGGGCCTGCTCGGGCGGCTGGAGCCAGCCGAGATCCTTTCGCCGGCTGGGTTGGCGCTCGGCGAGTGGGCCGACAAGCGCGCGCCCGATGTCACGCCGCCGCCGCCGCTGGTGGCGCGGCGGCGGCTGGCCGAGACGTTCGGTGTTGCCAGCGTCGACGCATTCGGCAGCTTCACCGACGCAGAGGCGGTCGCCGCGCTGATGGCGGTGGAGTATGTGCGCGCCACGCAGGCCGGCACACTGCCGCGCCTTGCCCGGCCGTCGCCGCAAGGCCGCACCGGACTGTTGGCGATGGACGCGGCGACGCGGGCCAGTCTGGAGATCCACCGGGCGCGCGATGGCGGCACACAGCACGCGTTGCTCGGCACAGTGCAGCGAACGCTGACCCCGGCGGGTGCGCGACTGCTGGGGGGATGGCTCGCGGCGCCACTCAGCGATCCGACGGCGATCGCGGCGCGGCAGGATGCGTGGGCGTGGATGCTGGGCGAGCGCGAGGCCGCCGGGCGCCTGCGGGCTGCGTTGCGGACCGCGCCAGATATCGCGCGGGCGCTCGGGCGATTGTCGGTCGGACGTGGCGGCCCAAGGGATCTGGCCGCGATACGCGATGGATTGCGCGCCGCGCGCGAGGCGACGGCGACGCTGGGCGGGTTGGAGAAGACAGAAGCTCCTCCTCCCGGTGCGGGTGGGGGTTGGGGGGAGGGGGCCGTGGAGCTCGCACCGCCCTCTCCCCCTAGCCCCCACCCGCACCGGGAGGAGGAGCTTCGGGTTTTTGCGTCGTTGCCTGTGCTGTTGCGATCGGCCGGTGCCGCCTTGCAGGTCGGTCCGGCGCTCGAACAGACGCTGACGGCCGCGCTCGCCGATCCGGCGCCGCACCGCCTGGACGACGGCAACGCCATCCTGCGCGGGTTCGATGCGGAACTCGATGCCGAGCGGGCACTGCGCGACGACAGCCGCCGGGTGCTGGCGACCCTCCAGCTCGACTGCGCTCAACGCTACGGCGTCGCCAGCCTGAAGATCCGCCACCACGCCCAACTCGGCTACGTCCTCGAGGTCCCGGCCGCTGCGGTCGAGAAACTGCGCGAATTCCCCGAGCTGACGCTGCGCCAAGGCATGGCCAATGGCGCCCGTTTCACCATGCCCGAACTCTCCGATCTCGACCGCCGCATATCCGAGGCTGGCGAACGTGCCGCCGCGCGCGAACGAGTGGTGTTCGCGGAATTGGTGCGAAAGGCGCTTGAGCGGGCCGACGCACTCGCCGCCTGCGCCGACGCGCTCGCCCTGCTTGACGCCATCCAGTCCGCGGCAGCGCTCGCGGAGTCAGGCACCTGGTGCCGCCCTCGCGTCACCGACGACGACGCATTCCTGGTCCGCGCCGGGCGGCATCCGGTGGTGGAGGCGGCGCTCGCCGGACACGCCCAGTTCGTGCCGAACGACTGTGACCTCTCGCCGGATCAGCGCGTACTGCTGCTCACCGGACCCAACATGGCCGGTAAGTCCACCTTCCTGCGGCAGAACGCGCTGATCGTCGTCCTCGCCCAGGCCGGCCTGCCGGTCTCCGCCGAAGCGGCGACGATTGGCGTGGTCGACCGCCTGTTCTCCCGCGTTGGGGCCGCCGATGATCTGGCGCGCGGGCGCTCCACCTTCATGGTGGAAATGACCGAGACGGCCGCCATTCTGCACCAGGCCGGACCGCGATCGCTGGTCGTGGTGGACGAAATCGGCCGCGGCACCGCCACGTTGGATGGCCTCGCGATCGCCTGGGCGGTGTTGGAGGCGCTGCATTCGGCGATCCGCTGCCGCACCATTTTCGCCACACATTTTCATGAACTTGCCGAACTGGCGGATCGGCTGCCGCGATTGAAGCCGCACACCATGCGGGTAAAGGAATGGAAGGGGACAGTGGTTTTCCTGCACGAAGTGGCTGCCGGTGCGGCCGGCCGCTCCTGGGGCGTGCACGTCGCCGAACTGGCCGGCGTGCCGGCGCCAGTAGTGCGCCGCGCCGCCTCACTGCTGGCGTCTCTGGAGAAGCATGGTGGGCCGTTGGGGGCTGCCGGGGCGCCGCTCACCGCTCTGCCGCTGTTCGCCGCCTCGCCACCGGAAATCACGCCCGAACCGGATCCGCTGGTCGAGGCAATCGCCGCCCTGGAGCCGGATCGGATGACGCCGCGCGATGCGCTCGATGCTTTGTATCGTCTGAAAGCGCTGCTGGCAGTTCCCGACGCGGCTGTGACCTAGTACGCTGCTGCCTATGCTGACCCCTGTCGCCCAGCCAAAGCCGCCCGAGGCGTCGATCTCCGCCCTGTCCGCCGCACTCGCGGCGCTGGCCGAGGACGGCGCGCCGGTGCCCCGCGATGCCGCGCTCGGGGCGTTTCGCCGTCATCTTGCGCGCATCCAGCAGCATGTGCAGCACGCCTTCGAGCAGGACCAGATCACCGGCCTACAGGCCGCCCGCCTGCTCGGCAAACTGACCGACGGATTGATCTCCGCGCTGTATGAGCACGCCACATCGGATACCGGATTTGGCGAGCCTGGGCATTTGTCGGTTGCAGGGACCGGTGGTTACGGCCGCGGCGTGCTCGCACCGTTCAGCGATATCGACCTGTTGTTCCTGACCGCTGAGGACGCGTCGCGGCAGACACTCCAGGTCGTCGAGTACATGCTGTATTTCCTGTGGGACCTTGGCGTGAAGGTCGGCCACGCCACCCGCTCGATCGAGGACTGCCTGGTCGAGGGTGCCAAGGACACCACGATCCGCACTGCGTTGCTGGATTCGCGGCACATCGCCGGCGACGCGAAACTGTTCGCCGATTTCCACGCCCGTTTCCGCGCCGCTTGCAAGGACGCCGGTGTCGCCGAGTACATCGCTGCCAAGCAGGCGGAGCGCGATGTGCGTCACCGCCGCTATGGCGACAGCCCGTTCGTCGTAGAGCCGAACGTGAAGGAGGGTCGCGGCGGACTGCGTGATCTGCAGACGCTCTACTGGATCGCACGCTACGTATACGACACTCAGACGATGGGTGAACTCGCCGATGTCGGCGATGTGCTGTCGCCGTCTGAAGCGAAACATGGCCGCCGCGCCTGGGAGTTTCTCTGGACGGTGCGGTTCCACCTGCACTACGTCGCCGGCCGCGCTGAGGAGCGGCTGACATTCGATCTCCAGCCGGTGGTCGGCGCGCGGATGGGTTACACGCGCCACGGTCGGCAGGACGGCGTCGAACGTTTCATGCGACACTATTTCCTGACCGCGCGCGAGGTGGCCCGCCTGACGCGGATTCTTGAGCCAGGCATTCTACGTGAGGCGCTCGGGCCGCCGGCGGTCGCGGCGGAAACCGACCCGGCCCTGCTGAAGTGCGGCTTCGTGTTGGCCGAAGGTCGTTTGATGGCGGTTCCGGGGCGCGATTTCGATCGTGAGCCGCTGCAGATGCTGCGCATCCTGCAGGTGGCGCGCGACCGCAATCTGGAACTGCATCCGCTCGCCATTCGTTCGCTGATCCAGAATGAGCGCCGCGCTGTCGAATTGCGCAGCAATCCAAAGGCGGCGGCGTTGTTCATGGACCTGATGTGCGGCAAGGAGCCGGATCATCATCGCGGCCAGCATCCCGATGGCGCACGCTGGCTGTCGATCCTGAACGAGACCGGCTTCCTCGGCCGTTTCATTCCTGACTGGGCGCGCATCGTCGGCCAGATGCAGTTCGACACGTATCACGTGTTCACTGTCGATGAGCACACGATAGAGGCGATCCGCGTGCTGAACATGCTGGAGCGTGGTGAACTCGCGGAGGTGGCCCCGGTCGCGACCAGCCTGTTCGATCACCTGCAATCACGTCGCGCGCTCTATCTGGCGATGCTGCTGCACGACATCGCCAAGGGCCGCGGCGGCGATCATTCCGAGATCGGCGCCGAGATTGCACTGAAGGTGGGACCTGAACTCGGCTTGTCGGCGGAAGAGACCGAGACGGTGTCGTGGCTGGTCCTGCACCACCTTCTGCTGTCCGCGGTCGCCTTCAAGCGTGACATCGATGATCCGAAAACCATCCTCGATGTCGCCGATACCATCCAGTCGCCCGAGCGCCTGCGCCTGTTGCTGATCCTGACGGTGGCCGACATGCGCGCCGTGTCGCCCAAGGTGTGGAACGGTTGGAAGGCGACGCTGCTGCGCGAGCTCTATGGCCGTGTGGCGGAGGTGTTGGCTGGCGGACTGTCCACCACCGAGCGGGATGTGCGGGTCGAACGGGCGCGCCACGCTGCCGCGGCGCTGCTGTCCGACTGGTCGAAGCAGGACATCGAAAAGTTCACGTCACTTGGCTATCCTGGCTATTGGCTGTCGTTCGATCCCGAGACCCATGCCCGTCACGCAAGGCTGGTTCGCGATGCGGAGGCCCGGCAGGCTCCGCTGACTGTTGACACGCAACCGCTCCCTGCCCGGGCGGTGACCGAGGTGACCGTTTACTGTGCCGATCACGCAGGGTTGTTCAGTCGCATCTCGGGGGCATTGGCGGTGGCCGGCGCGTCGATCGTCGATGCGCGGATCCACACCCTCACCAACGGCATGGCGCTCGATACCTTCTGGATCCAGGACGCCGCCGGCGGCACGTTCGATGCGCCGCACCGGCTGGCGCGGCTGGCGGTGCTGATCGAGCAGGCGCTATCGGGCCGCATCCGCCTGGGCACGGAAATCCGCAAGATGTCGAAGGTGCTGCTGGGGCGGCGAATGCGCGCCATTCATGTGCCGCCGCGCGTGGTGGTCGACAATTACGCCTCCAACACGCACACCGTGCTCGAAGTGAACGGCCGCGACCGGCCTGGCCTGCTGCACGATGTCACCGCGGCGATCAGCGACCAGGGACTGCAGATCGCCTCGGCGCATGTCACTACATATGGTGTGCGCGCCGTAGACGTGTTCTATGTAAAGGACGTATTCGGTCTGAAGGTCGAAAACGAGCGGAAGCTCGCCGCATTGCGCGACGCGCTGCTGCAGGCGCTGGAGAACCCGGACGAGGCTGCGCCGGTGCAGGCCGTGCCGGCCAGGAAGCGCCGCCGGGCCGCCGCCGGATGAGCATTTGGTAATTTTCCCCTCGAACTTGAAATACTCGCCGAACAACCGAGTCTGTTCTGCACGGCAATGGTGACGGCTATGATTGCCGACGGACTGGAAAGATGCTTACGGTTCTGTCATAGCCGACCAAACAGAGTGGAGGACTAATCATGCGGCTACTATCAAGGACGGCGTTCGCTGCGGCGCTGCTTGGCTCGACGTTTGCGGTTTCAGCGTTCGCCGCCTCTCCGGATACGACGGGCTGCCCACCGGGGCTGCACCGTGCGGAGTTGGAAGGCGGCGGCGTCGGTTCGGTGAACGCTGCGACCCGCAAGGCGGAGTCGGAAGGCGGCGGTGTCGGCTCGGTGAACGCGGCGACCCGCAAGGCGGAGTTGGAAGGCGGCGGCGTTGGCTCAGTGAACGCAGCGACCCGCAAGGCGGAGTTGGAAGGCGGCGGCGTTGGTTCGGTGAACGCGGCGACCCGCAAGGCGGAGTTGGAAGGCGGCGGCGTTGGTTCAGTGAACGCAGCGACCCGCAAGGCGGAAGCCGAAGTCGCGTCGGCGGCCTGCATCAAGTAGCATACCGCCGATTGGCTGAAGACCCGAACCCGGCTGGCGGCACAAGCGCCAGCCGGGTTCGTCCATTATGAGCCCGTGCCGCCCATCGACAGCGACACCCATCGAGCGCCGCTCTTGCCCTGAACCAACACGGCGAGGTACGGACGCCGCAGTTGGTGTGCCGTCTGCACGGCATGTCGTACGTCGTCGGGCGTGGCGACAGGGGCGCCTTGCGCGGCGGTGATTACGTCGCCGGCGACGATACCGAGGTCTCGCGCCTCGCAGTCGGCCTCCACCGAGGCGACCAGTGCCCCGCTCACCTTGGCGTCGATACCGAACTGCTTGCGCGCCGTGTCGGTAAGCGCGGCAAGCCGTACGCCGGGATCAGGCATCTTCTGAATCATCGCCTCGGCCATCTGCGCGCTCATCACGCCGCCACCAGGCATATAGTTCGGCCATTGGTCGACCGTTGCGGTGAGGGGTTGCTCCTTGCCATCTCGCCAGACCGTCAACCGCGCCTGCTGCCCGACCGGAATTTGGACGATCGTGCGCATGAAGGCTCTGGGGTCCTCGGGCTTGGTGCCGTTGATCGCGGTCAGGATATCGCCAGGCCGCAGCCCCGCCGTGCTCGCCGGTCCACCCGCGTCCACCGCTGAGATGATCGAACCCTTCTCGCCGCGCAGGTCCAACGCCTCCGCGAGTTCGGTCGTCACGTCCTGAAGCGTGAGGCCGAGCCAGCCGGGCTTGGGATGACTGGGGTCAAGCAGTTGCCCGACTACGAACTTCGTTGTGCCGGCCGGAATGGCAAAGCCAATACCGATGAAGCCGCCGCTCTGCTCAGGGTTATAAAGTGCGGTATCTACGCCAACCACCTTGCCATCGAGATCGACCATGGGGCCGCCTGAGTTGCCATGATTGATGGCCGAATTGGTCTGGATGTAGTCGTCGAATGGCGTGTCCTGAATATCCCGGTTCAGCGCGCTGACAATCCCCGACGACACGGACATGCCGAGTCCAAGCGGGTTGCCGATCGTCAGCACGGGATCACCGACATGCAGGCTCTCGCTGTCGCCCCACTGCAGCGCCGGCAGCGGCCGACCGGCATCCACCTTCACCACAGCCAGATCGGCCATCGCGGCAACTGCCAGCAGTTTGCCAGAGACGCGATCGCCATTCTCGAAGATCACCTTGATATCAATGGCGCCGTCGATGACGTGCTTATTGGTGACGATGATCCCGCTGGGATCGATGATGAAGCCGGAGCCATAGGTCTTCACCCGACGCGGTGAGTCGCCCTCCTTTTCCGGCAGCTTCACCTTCCAGGTCGAGATGTTGACGACCGCCGGCATGGCATTGCGCGCCACGGCCGCATCGCTGCTCTCCATGACGCGCGCTGCGACCGGCCCGGTCGCCAACGGCGAAGCGATGAGTACGACAAGGGCCAAGGTCACGATGCGGTTCATTGGGCCTCCCATTTGTCCAATCATACCACACCAAAAATGGTAGCCAAATCTATTGAGGCACGCTGTAAGTTCGGCAATCCGTCGGTCAATCCCACTCACTTTGTGCGGCAGGAATGCCAGGCCTGCGGCAGCAAGGCCGGTACCTCGTCGCGATAACGGCGGTAGGCGGCGCCGAACTGCGACGCAAGAAAGCGTTCCTCGATGCTGATCTTGCGCAGGAATGCGGCGGCGATCAGTGCCAGCGCGATCGGCCCGCGCCATTGCCCGAGGGCGATCGTCGAACCCAGGACCGCCAGCAGCAGGCCGGTGTATATCGGGTGGCGCACCCAACGATACGGCCCAGAGCGGATCAGCTCATGATCCCGCTTCAGCGTCACCATGCTGCTCCAGTTGCGGCCAAGCCAGATCCGCGCCGCGACCGAGAACGCGAGCCCCAGTGCAACGAGGACAAAGCCGAGCCAGAACCAGCCGGCGGTGCGCGGCAGGAAACACGCGGCGAGCCACGGCATCGGCACACGCTGCGTAGCCAACAACGCGGCGCCCAACGCGAGAGGAATGCCGTGCGATAGGCGTGAGGCGAAGCTCTCTTCTCGGATTGTCGCCTTCGCGCCGAGCGCCGCGATCATCCAGTAGAGCAGCCACGCCAGCCATAGCGCCGGAATCGAGTACTGATAAAACGCTCGCATCACTTCGCGCGCGGTGGCTTTACGACGGGGGGCGGCGTCTTCGCGGGAGATTTGCACCACGCTGCCGCCACGCAGCGCCAGCATTCCGGCGTTCGTGCCTTGCACACGTAGCGCCCGTGCAGGATCAGCCAGTGATGTGCGTCGCGCAGCAGCTCGGGCGGAATGCGGCGCACCAGCGCATCCTCGACGGCGCGCGGCGTGGCGCCGGGCGCGATGCCTGTGCGATTGCCGAGGCGGAAGATGTGCGTATCGACCGCCATCGTGCTTTCGTTGAATGCGACGTTCAGCACGACATTGGCGGTCTTGCGGCCGACCCCCGGCAGCTTCTCCAGTGCTTCGCGGTCACGCGGCACCTGACCGCCATGCCGCTCGATCAACTGGCGCGACAGCTCGATGACGTTGCGCGCTTTGCCCTGCCAGAGGCCGATCGAGCGGATATGTTTTGCCACGCCATCGACGCCGAGACGCAGCATTGCCTCGGGTGTGGAGGCTTGTTTGTAGAGCGCCTCGGTGGCGCGGTTGACCGACACGTCGGTGGCCTGCGCAGACAGTACCACGGCAACCAGCAGTGTGAATGGATCGATGAACGTCAGTTCACTGCGCGGATCCGGATTGGCTTTCGCGAGTGCCTCGATGAAGCTGCGCACCTCCTCACGCGTCATGGCGCGCGGCTTGCGTGGCTTCGCCTTGGCGGGAGGCGCTTTGGTCGGCATGCCGAGGCTTGTCGCGCGCTCTCGCCAAGGCGGCAAGGTGTTGCGGCAAGGGTGTGCCGACGGCGCAGCCGCGCTACATTTGGCCGATGAGCGGCGACGCCCCAGTGGAAGCCACAGTGTTCGAGGCGGTGATTGTGCCGCACCGCAGCCTGTCACCGCGCGGGCTGGCGATTCTCATGACTGTGATCGGTGCGCTCTGTGCGCTGATTGTGCTCCGCTTCTGGCTGATCGGCGCATGGCCGGTGGCGGGGTTTGGCGTGGCGGAGATCGGGCTGGCGATCTTCCTGCTGCGACTGAATGCGAACCGGGCGCGCGCGAGCGAGCTTATTCTGCTGTCCGAGCAGACGCTGCGGATTGTGCGCACCGACCAGCACGGCTGCCGGGAGGAGCGGGTTTTGCCGACCGGCTGGCTCAACGCGGTGATGGAGGAACCGGCCGGCAAGGTTCCGCGGCTGCTTTTGGTCACGCGCGGCGTACGCGAGGAGATCGCGACGACGCTGGGCGAGGTGGAGAAGCGCGATTTATCGGCAGCGCTGCGCGCGGCGCTTCACCGGCTGCACAGCCCGACCTTCGACAATCCGCAACTGCGCGGGGACGAAGTCAGCTCTCCACCGGCCCCATCGACTTGATCAGGTCGAACACGCGCTTGCGCACCGCAGGGTCGGTGATGCGGTAGTAGGCACGCACGAGTTCCAAGGTCTCGCGGCGGTTCAGCGCATCGTCGGCGAAGCTGTCCTGCGTCTCGGAGAGGCCCGAGGCGCGCCGGTTGGGGCCACCATGGGTGTTGGTCAGGCTCTCCGGCATGTCATCGAAGAAGAAGCTGATGGGAACGTCGAGGACGCGCGACAGGTCGAACAGCCGCGATGCGCCCACGCGGTTCACGCCGCGCTCATATTTCTGTACCTGCTGGAAGGTCAGGCCCAGTGCCTCGCCCAGGCGTTCCTGCGACATGCCCAGTAGCGTGCGTCGCAGACGGATGCGGGAACCGACGTGAACGTCGATCGGGCTGGGTCTTCCTTCTTTTTCGGCCCCCACGACGTGTTCGCCGCGCGCCATGTTCGTATTCCCTTTCACTTCATTCAGCATCGACCGCTCCCCGGGGCCACTCGCACAACGGCGGCTGGACTGTTGTTAACAGAACCTTAACCACACAACCTTCAATTGTCAACAAGAGTGTCAAATTTTTCATACGGTATTATTTTTCCGACTTCTCCAGCCGATTTTCAGCGAAGTGGCAAACTTCGATCAACCTGACGCTGCAACGCGTCTTGCCACAAGCCCCGCTCCGAGTGCAACCGATGCCGAGATGGCCGGCAACCAGAGGCCAATGCGCGCGAATAATGTCTCCGGCAGCGGTCCCGGCAGTCCAACGGTCAGGACACCGGAAGTCTGCAGGTCAATTCTGCCCAATTCATGGCCGTGTGCATCGAAGGCCGCCGAAATGCCGGTATTCGCCGCGCGCAGCAGCGGCAGCCCCTCCTCCACTGCGCGCATCCGCGCGGCCGCGAGGTGCTGGCGCGGTCCGGTCGAGTTGCCGAACCAAGCGTCGTTGGTGACGTTCACCAGCCAGGTCGGCCGGTCGCGGCGATCCACGACCTGTCCGGTAAAGATCGCTTCGTAGCAGATCAGGGGTCCGAACGGCGGCAATCCCGGAACGTGCAGCGTACGGGGGCCTGGGCCGGAGGCGAAGCCGTTGCCGGGCATCACCATGATCGGCAGTGGCAGCCAGTCCGGGATATACTCGCCGAAGGGCACTAGGTGCCACTTGTCGTAAACACCGCCGATCACACCACCATCCAGCACCGCGAACAGGCTGTTGCGCGGGCGTCTCTGCTGGTCGAACCGGACGCTGCCGACCAGCGCGGGCACGCCTCCAGTCGCCCGCTCGATTGCCTGCCGCGCCGGCTCGTCAAGGTCGAGCAGACCGGGAAACGACGTCTCAGGCCAGACTGTGACGGCCGGGCCAGTGGCGTGACTCTGCGAACTGAGATCCAGATAATGCCGGAAGATTCGCACCGCGAGTGCCTGGTCGAACTTCTGGCCCTGGGCGACGTTGCCCTGCACCAGCACCACGGCCAGCGCCTGTGGCGGAACGGTCTGCTGTAGACGCCATACGCCGACCGCGATCCACGCGGCGAGCAGCGCGGCGCCTGCGGCGCGCCACTGCCAGCCGAGAACCGGCAGGGCCGCAAGCAGGAGCGTCACCAGGGTAAGACCATGCACGCCGACCCATGCCGCGGGCTGAATGAATACGTCGCCGACCGGACCAGGAATCTCCCAGACGCTGCCCCATGGGTTCCAGGGAAAGCCGGTCAGCACGAACTGCCGCACGAGGTCCGCCAGGACCCAGGCGCCGGCCAGCGCCAGGACGCGCGGCCAGCCGGGCGGTGCCAGGCGCGCCATGAAGCAGGCGGCGGCGATGAACACCGCGAGCCCAGCGGCGACCGCCGGCACGGCGAGCGGCACCAGCCACCAGAAGCGCGCCGCCTCGAACAGGATCGCCTCGGTGATCCAGTAGAGGCCAATCACATGATGGCCGAACCCGAACCACCAGCCGCGCCGCGCGGCCACCGCGGGGGACCGCGCCGCGTCGATCAGGATAAGCAGACCGGGCACCGAGATCAGCAGCACCGGAATGATGTTGAATGGCGGCAAAGCCGCTGCCGCAAGAGCTCCCAGCCCGAGCGCTGCCAGATCGGCGCGGAAACCGCGCAAGGCGGCGAGACTCGACCGGAGGCGTGCAAGCATGCCAGCCGGCTACACGGCCGCCTGGGCACGGGCAAGGTCACGCCGCGCGGCAAAAGAAACTGGCATGACCACGGTTCCGATATGATATTGCGCTGGCAACCCTCCAAACCGAGATAGTTTGCATGCTGCTGTTGATCCCAGGCCCCGTCACCACCCGCCCCGAGGTGCGCGCGGCCATGTGTCAGGACTTTGCCCCTTGGGACAATGACTTCCGCCCGCTCTATGCCGGCATCCGCGAGCGGCTGCTGAGGGTCGCGCATGGCGTTCCCGGCGAACACGCAACGCTGCCGTTGCAAGGTTGTGGCCACTTCATCACCGAGGCCTCAATCCGCACCTTCGTCCCACTTGGCCATAAGGTGCTGATACCGGCCACCGGCGCCTATGCCGACCGGATGACCCGGCTGGCATTGGAAGCCGGCCGTGTCGCGGTGCCACTGGCATTATCGGACGTGGCAGCCACCGACCCCGATGCCGTCGCTGCCGCGCTGACCGCGGATCCCGATATCAGCCATGTCGGGCTTGTCTACAGCGAGACCGGCAGCGGCGTCGTGCACGACGTCGCGGCGATCGGCACCGTGGTGCGACGCCTGGGGCGCCGGCTTATCGTCGACGCGGTGTCGGCCTTCGGTGCGCTGCCGCTCGACCTATCGGCGCAGCCGGAGATCGATGCGGTGGTCTTCACCTCGAACAAATGCCTCGAAGGCATGCCAGGCATGGCATTCGCGATCGCGCGCATCGATCGCATCGAAGCCTGCGCAGGCAATGCCGGAAGCTGGTCACTCGATCTGTCCGGCATATACGCACATTCGCTGCACCACGGTTGGGGCAGCTTCCGTTTCACCCCACCGGCACAGGTGCTGAACGCATGCAATGTTGCGCTCGATTTCTTCGATGCCGAGGGCGGGCAGCCTGCGCGGCTGGCGCGCTACACCGCCAACATGCGCACGCTGTATGACGGTGTGCGCGGCCTTGGGCTTACGCCGTACCTGCCGCCGGAGGTGCAGGGTCCGATCATCGTCAACGTGCACGCACCGGCCGATGCAGCCTGGGATCTGCAGCGCTTCGTCGATGCCCTGAAGGCGCGCGGGGTATTGATCAGCAATTTCTACGACACGGAGCTGCCAAGCTTCCGGGTGGGCTGCATCGGGTCGATCACCGCTGCGGACATGGCGCGCGCCGTCGCCGCGATGGGCGAGGCATTGGGCGACTTGGGCATCGCGCGGCGCAAGGCGGCCTGAGCCTGCTTGCGACGGCGCCTGAGAGGCGGCAGGCTTCCTTCCCCGGGGACTGAACGGGGACGGAGGAGACAGGACAGATGCCGGACGCCACACGCGCGCCATACATCTACATGGTGCAGATGGATATTCCCGCCGAACACGAGGCGGATTTCAACCGTATCTACGATACCGAGCACGTGCCGGAGATCATGAAGGTTCCCGGCGTGCGCGGCTGCACGCGCTACGTGCTGGAGAAGACCAACAAGGACGGCATGGCGCGCTACCTCGCGCTCTACGAGATGGATGCGGCCAACGTGATGGAGAGCCCCGCCTGGCTCAAGGCGTCGGAGATCGGCGACTGGGCGCCGAAGATCCGTCCCTCACACGACCAACCGGTCGCACACCGTGATGCGCAAGATAGCCTGAGGGATCCGAGACAATGAAAAGCGACCTGGAGATCGCCCGCGAAACCAAGCTGCGCCCGATCGCGGAGATCGCCGCAAAGCTGAACATTCCCGACGACGCATTGGAACCCTATGGACGCCACAAGGCGAAGATCGGCCTCGATTACGTGAAGGCTCTGGAGGACCGGCCGGACGGCGCACTGGTGTTGGTGACCGGCATCAGTCCCACGCCGGCGGGCGAGGGCAAGACCACGACGACCGTCGGCCTGGGCGATGCGCTGAACCGTATCGGCTCGCGCGCAGTGATCTGTCTGCGCGAGCCGTCGCTGGGCCCGAGTTTCGGCATGAAGGGCGGCGCCGCTGGCGGCGGCTACTCGCAGGTCGTTCCGATGGACCAGATCAACCTTCACTTCACCGGCGACTTCCACGCGATCACATCGGCCAACAATCTGCTGGCCGCGATGGTCGACAACCACATCTATTGGGGCAATTCGCTCGGCATTGATGCGCGGCGTGTGTCGTGGCGACGCTGCCTCGACATGAACGACCGCGCGCTGCGCAGCATCGTGAACAGCCTTGGCGGCGTCGCGAACGGCTTTCCGCGCGAGGATGGCTTCGACATCTCGGTGGCCTCCGAGGTGATGGCGGTGTTCTGCCTGTCGCGCAATCTGGACGAACTTCAGGAGCGACTGGGGCGGATGATCGTGGCGCAGAAGCGCGACGGAACAGCGGTGACGGCGAAGGACCTGAAGGCCGACGGCGCGATGGCCGTGTTGTTGAAGGACGCGCTGGCGCCCAATCTGGTGCAGACGCTGGAAGGTTCTCCGGCCTTCGTGCATGGCGGTCCGTTCGCCAATATCGCGCACGGCTGCAACTCGGTGATGGCGACGCGGCTTGGCCTGAAGCTGGCCGACGTGGTGGTAACCGAGGCCGGCTTCGGCGCCGACCTCGGTGCGGAGAAGTTCATCGACATCAAGTGCCGCTCGGCCGGCCTGAAGCCATCCTGCGCGGTGGTGGTGGCTACGGTGCGTGCGCTGAAGATGCACGGCGGCGTGGCGCGCAATGCGCTGGGCACGGAGAATGTAGAGGCGGTGCGGCGTGGTGTGGCGAACCTCGCGCGGCACGTGGAGAATCTGGGCAAGTTCGGGCTGCCGGTGGTGGTAGGCGTCAATCACTTCACCTCTGACACCGAGGCGGAATTCTCGGTGATCCGCGATGCGATGGCGAAGTGCGGTGTGGAGGCGATCTCCTGCACCCACTGGGGTGATGGCAGCGCGGGTGCCGAGGCGCTGGCCCGAGCGGTGCAGCAGAAGATCACGCTGGGCGAGGCAAAGCCCGCGCCGCTGTATCCCGAGGGTATGAAGCTCGCCGACAAGATCCGCACGATCGCGCAGAGCATCTACCGCGCAGCGGATATTGCCGTGCCCGATGCGGTGGCGCGACGGCTGGAGGGTTTCGAGAAGGCGGGCTTCGGCCATGTGCCGGTGTGCATCGCCAAGACGCAGTACAGCTTCACGTCGGATCCGACGGTGATGGGCGCGCCGGAGGGCTTCACTCTGCCGGTGCGTGAGGTGCGCCTGTCCGCCGGTGCCGGCTTCGTGGTGGCGATCTGCGGCGAGATCATGACGATGCCGGGCCTGCCGCGCGTGCCCTCGGCCGAGGCGATCCATCTGCGCGACGACGGCGAGATCGAAGGGCTGTTCTAGCTAACGGCGCTTGCCATACGACCATGTCGTTGCGAGTAACGGGAGCGACGAAGCAATCGATCTGCGACGCTTGGCTGGATTGCTTCGTCGCTGCCCCCCTCGCTATGACAGCGCGCTGGACTAGCGGCGTACATTCGCCAACGCGAGATCGATCAGCTCGTCGAGTCGGCCGTTGAGCACTGCGCGCACCATGTAGAGTGTGAACCCCTTCGCCATCTCCGCGGTGATCTTCGGCGGCATCGCCAACTCGTTCCGGCTCACCACGGCGTCCACCACGACCGGTCCCGGATGCGCAAGTGCCTCGGCCAGCCGGCCCTCGACGTCCGACGGATCTTCGATGCGGATACCCTTGATGCCGACCGCTTCCGCCATCATCGCGAAATTCGGGTTCTCGAGTTCCGTGCCGGTGTTGATGAAACCGGTCGATTTCTGCTCCAGCTCGATGAAGCCCAGCGCACCGTTGTTGAACACCACGATCTTCGCCGGCAGATCGAGCTGTTTCAGGCTGAGCAGATCACCCATCAGCATGGTGAAACCGCCGTCGCCTGAGAGCGAGATCACCTGCCGCCCTGGATAGGCCGCCTGTGCGCCGATGGCGTGCGGCATCGCGTTCGCCATCGAGCCGTGCCAGAACGAGCCGAGCAGCCGGCGCCTGCCGTTCATCGCGAGATAGCGCGCGGCCCAGACCGTCGGCAGCCCGACGTCGCAGGTGAAGATCGCATCATCGGACGCGAGCTCGCTCAGTACGCGCGCGATGTGCTGCGGGTGCAGCAGGCCGCCCTTCCGGCCGGTCGCCAACTCATCCAAGCCTTTGCGTGCATCGCGATAATTCGCGGTCGCGGCGTCCAGATGCACACGGTCGGCCTTTGGCGCAAGCTGCGGCAGCAGCGCATCCAGCGTCGCGCCGATGTCGCCGATCAGACCAAGGTCCACCGGAACGCGCCGCCCGATGTTCTCGCCCCTGATGTCGATCTGCGCGATTCGCGCATTGTCGGGATAGAACTGCCGGTAAGGGAAGTCTGTGCCGAGCATGAGCAGCGTGTCGCAGGCGTGCATCGCATGATAACCCGAGGAGAAGCCTATCAATCCGGTCATGCCGACGTCGTACGGGTTGTCCCACTCGACATGCTCCTTGCCCCGCAGTGCGTGCACGATTGGCGCCTTCACCGCCTCGGCCAATGCCACTATCTGGCGGTGCGCTCCCTGACAGCCGGAGCCACATAGCAGCGTGACCTTGCTTGCCTTGCTCAACCATGCGGCCAACTGCGCGATCGCCTGGGAGGTTGGCACAACCACCGGGCGTTCAGGTCGCAGCCCTTCCGGCTTTGGCGCGGGTGCCCGAATGGCCTGCCGCAACGCGACGTCGCCGGGGATCACAATCACTGCGACCGCACGCTGCGATACGGCGTGGCGAATGGCCATCTCGAGGGCGCGCGGCATCTGCTCCGCGCTGGTCACCAGTTCGCAGAACGAGCTGCATTCGCGGAACAGGTTCTCGGGATGCGTCTCCTGGAAATAGCCTGATCCCAACTCGGCCGAAGGGATTTGCGCGGCCAGGGCAACGACCGGCACCCGCGAGCGCTGACAGTCGAACAGACCGTTGATCATGTGCAGGTTGCCCGGTCCGCAACTGCCGGCACACACCGCCAGCTTGCCGGTGAGGTGAGCATCCGCACCAGCGGCGAATGCCGCCACCTCCTCGTGCCGGACGTGCAGCCACTTGATGCTCCCCTGCCGGCGCAGCGAGTCAGTGAAGCCGTTCAGGCTGTCGCCGACGATCCCGTAGATCCGTTCGACGCCAGCAGCGGCGAGGGTTTCGACCATCTGATCGGCTACGGTGGTGGCCATGTGGTGCCGGCTCCTTCAGTCTGATGAAGCATCGCTTGTCCGCGACCTGGAAAGGCCGCGGAAGAAGGCGGGACGGAAACCTTGCCTCCGCGCCGGGTGATCGCTAACTGAACTCCTCGCGAGCGCTTGAGGAGTACTCGGATGGGCTACAGGGTCGCTGTCGTCGGCGCCACCGGGGCGGTCGGGCGTGAAATGCTGAAGACGTTGGCCGAGCGGGGGTTTCCGGTGGACGAGGTGGCCGCGCTGGCCTCGGGCCGGTCGACCGGGCAGGAAATCTCCTTTGGCGAGAAGCAGGTGCTCAAGGTGCGCAACCTGGAGACCTTCGACTTCCACGGCTGGGACCTCGGGCTGTTCTCGCCGGGAGCTTCGGTCTCAGCGGTGCATGCACCGCGCGCCGCCGCCGCGGGCTGTGTGGTGATCGACAACACCAGCCAGTTCCGCATGGACCCGGACGTCCCGCTGGTGGTGCCCGAGGTGAACCCCGAGGCGCTCCGCAACTACGGCAAGCGCAACATCATCGCCAATCCGAACTGCTCCACCATTCAGATGGTGGTGGCGCTGAAGCCGCTGCACGACCAGTTCAGAATCAAGCGCGTGGTGGTGGCGACCTACCAGTCCGTCTCCGGGGCGGGCAAGGAGGGGATGGACGAGCTCTATGCCCACACGCGCAAGGTGTTCGTGCACGAGCACGAGAATCCGGAGCAATTCACCAAGGAGATCGCCTTCAACTGCATCCCGCACATCGACAAGTTCCTCGACGACGGCTCGACCAAGGAGGAATGGAAGATGGTGGTCGAGACCAAGAAGATCCTCGACCCGCATATCGCGGTGCACGCAACGTGCGTACGTGTGCCGGTGTTCATCGGTCACGGCGAGGCGGTGAACGTGGAGTTCGAGAACACGGTGACAGCGGGCGAGGCGCGTGCGGCGTTGCGCGAGGCACCGGGTGTCGAGGTGGTAGATGTGCGCGAGGATGGCGGCTACGTCACCCCACTCGAATGCGCCGGCGAGGACGCCGTTTATGTCAGCCGCATCCGTAAGGACCCGACGGTGGCGAACGGGCTGTCGTTCTGGTGCGTGTCGGACAACCTGCGCAAGGGTGCTGCGCTGAACGCGGTGCAGATTGCCGAGACGCTGATCGCGCAGCGGATGCTGGCGAAGGCGGCGTGATCGGCTAAGGGTCGATCGCGCGCCGATACGCCGCGACAGCATTGACGAGGCCGGCGGCGACTTTCTCCGCTGCCCGTACGCGTCGTCCGGATCGAAGTTGTCGTAGGCGCGCACCGCGACGTGACGGAATTTTCGGGTGCGGTCAGCGGCGTGGGCCAATATGGCGGGCAATATGACGGGACGATTGTCGGCAGCGCGTCTCGCGCGCTGGATCAGATCAGCATGCCATTGCCTGTCGACCGGCGCCTCTTCCCGCTGGATCTCCAGAATGCGCAGCAGCGCTTTCTCGAGCGAGGTGTGGCCGGCCAGCATCGCCGGACGTAGCCGTCCATTGTGTCATCGTGCAGACCCGACTCGCGATAAATCAGGATGGCCCTGGAGAAATGGTCCACTGAAGCTGCGGCGTCCGTCTCGATGTCAGACCAGCGCTGGTCGCTTACGCGACCACCAGAAGGTCAGGTGTCACCCGATCGCGAAAACGCCCCTTGCACCAGGACAATGGCGTAATGTCCGGCTCCAGGTGCCGGTCCCAGCAGGCGCGCTCGGCAAAGTTCCAGGCGTCGTCCAGAGCGTCAGGCGGAAAGTCCGCGAGGATGTCGACATCGCTATCGAACCGCATCTGGCCGCGTGCTGCGGAACCGAACAGCAGGAACCGCCCGCCATGCTCGCGTGCATACGCCGCCAATACCGGGCGCATCGCGTCGACCGCACTCTGACGGCGCTCGGCCTCGGCCGCCTTACGCTCCGCATTCGGAGAACTGCCCGGGCGGCTGGATTTCTCGTGCCGGGCGCCCGCGTTGACCCTGCTCCCCCGAAAGCGTAAGCAATTGTAACGGCTTGGGGCCAGTCGGCGGGCCGACAGGATGGAGCGATCCATTGCGAGACGTACGCGACGCGCTGATGGTGGCGCGCAACTCGGACGGCAGGCTCATCCGCCGCCCCCTTTCCCCCCACCTCCAGGTCTATCGTTGGCCGATCAGCATGGCACTCTCCATCCTGCATCGGGTCACCGGCGTGGGGCTCGGTATCGGCACGCTGCTGCTGACGTGGTGGCTGGTCGCCGCCGCTGTCTCGGATGGCGCGTTCGCGTTCGTGCAGTGGTTCCTCGCCACTCCGATCGGCATGCTGCTGCTGTTCGGTTGGACACTGGCGCTGTTTTTCCATTTCTTCGCCGGCATCCGCCATCTGGTTTGGGACGCAGGCTACGGCTTCGAACAACCCTGGTATGAGCGATCGGCCTGGGCAGTGGTGATCGCCACAGTGGTGGCGACGCTGCTGCTCTGGATCATCGGCCTCGCGGTTTGGTGGTGAGGCGCGCCATGGCGAAAGCACCGCATATCGACATCATGCGCTCGCCACTCGGCCGTGCGCGCGGCCTTGGATCCGCCAGGGCGGGGGCCACGCATTGGTGGGTCCAGCGGCTCACCTCGCTCGCGCTGGTGCCGCTCACGCTGTGGTTCCTGTGCGCCATGGTGCGGATGACCGGTGCTACCCGCGACGACGTCGTTTCCTGGATGGCTGGTCCGCTTCCGATCGTATTGATGCTCGCGCTGGTGATCGCCACGTTCCATCACCTTCAGGCTGGCCTCCAGGTGGTGATCGAGGACTACGTGCATCAGGACTGGCTGCGGGTTGGCTCGATCCTTCTGGTGAAAGCCATCGCACTGCTGCTGGCGCTGGCCTGCATCGTCTCGACGCTGCGGCTCGGCCTATAGGCGGAAAGGACATCGATGAACGCGATCACTCTGCCCTCGTCGCGCGCCTACAACATCGTCGATCATACGTATGACGTGGTGGTGGTCGGCGCCGGCGGCTCAGGGCTGCGCGCAACCTTCGGCATGGGTGCGGCCGGTCTGAAGACCGCCTGCATCACCAAGGTATTCCCGACCCGCAGCCACACCGTGGCGGCACAGGGCGGCATCGGCGCCGCGCTGGGCAACATGGGCGAGGATGACTGGCGCTGGCATATGTACGACACCGTGAAGGGGTCGGACTGGCTGGGCGACCAGGACGCGATCGAGTACCTGTGCCGCGAGGCGATCCCCGCCGTGTACGAGCTCGAGCATTTCGGCATGCCGTTCAGTCGCACCGATGACGGCAAGATTTACCAGCGTCCGTTCGGCGGCCACATGACGAAATTCGGCGAGGGGCCCCCAGCCGACAGGGCCTGCGCCGCAGCAGACCGCACCGGCCACGCTCTGCTGCATACGCTCTATCAGCAAAGCCTGAAGCACGACGTGGAGTTCTTTGTCGAATACTTCGCGCTCGATCTGATCATCGATCAGGAAGGCGTCTGCCGCGGCGTGACCGCGTGGTGTCTGGAGGATGGCAGCATCCATCGCTTCCGCGCCCAGTCGGTGGTGCTGGCCACCGGCGGCTACGGGCGCACCTACCTCTCTTGCACCTCGGCCCATATCTGCACCGGCGACGGCAATGGCATGGTGCTGCGCGCCGGCCTGCCGTGTCAGGACATGGAATTCGTGCAGTTCCATCCAACCGGCATCTTCCCTGCCGGCTGCCTGATCACCGAAGGCGCGCGCGGCGAGGGCGGCTATCTGACCAACAGCGAGGGCGAGCGCTTCATGGAGCGCTACGCGCCGAGTGCCAAGGATCTCGCCAGCCGTGACGTGGTGTCACGCTCGATGACGATAGAGATCGCCGAGGGACGCGGCTGCGGTCCGAACAAGGACCACATCATGCTGCATCTGGAGCATCTCGGTGCCGACATCCTGCACGAGCGGCTGCCCGGCATCTCGGAGACCGCGCGCGTGTTCGCTGGTGTCGAGGTGACCAAGGAGCCGATCCCGGTACTGCCGACGGTTCACTATAACATGGGCGGCATCCCGACGAACTATCACGGCCAGGTGCTGCGCCCGACGCGCGACGATCCTGATGCCGTGGCGCATGGGTTGATGGCGGTGGGTGAGGCAGCGTGCGTCTCGGTGCATGGCGCCAACCGGCTGGGCACCAATTCGCTGGTCGATCTGGTGGTGTTCGGACGCGCCGCCGCGCAACTTGCGGCCGATACGCTAAAGCCCGATGCCAGCCAGCCGCCGCTTCCGCCACGCGCGGGGGAGTATTCGCTGGATCGCTTCGATCGGGCGCGCCACGCGAAGGGCGGCACGCGCGTCGCTGATTTGCGGCTGGGTATGCAGCGCACGATGCAGAGCCACGCCGCGGTGTTCCGCAACAGCGCGATGCTGGCGGACGGTGTAAAGGAAATGCAGCGGGTGTGGCATGGCATGGAGGACATGTCAGTATCGGATCGCAGTCTGATCTGGAACAGCGATCTGGTGGAGGCGCTGGAGCTGCAAAACCTGATGGGCTGTGCGATGACCACCATGGTGGGCGCTGACGCGCGGCGTGAAAGCCGCGGCGCGCATGCGCATGATGATTATCCGGAGCGCGACGATGTGAATTGGATGAAGCACACGCTGGCCCGGTGCAACGATCGCGGTGACGTGGCGCTGGACTATCGGCCGGTGAAGCTGCGGACGCTGACCAACGAGGTCGCGACGTTCCCGCCGAAGGCGCGGGTGTACTGAGATGGCTGCCTTCACGCTGCCTGCCAACAGCCGCATTGGCCGTGGCAAGACCTATAAGGCGCAAGCCGGTGCAAGGCATATTCGGGAATTCCGTATCTATCGCTGGAACCCCGACGACGGACAGAATCCGCGCACCGACACTTACGAGATAGACCTCGATGCGTGCGGTCCGATGGTGTTGGACGCGCTGATCAAGATCAAGAACGAGGTCGATCCGACGCTGACCTTCCGCCGCTCCTGCCGCGAAGGCATCTGCGGGTCATGCGCGATGAATATCGATGGCGGCAACACGCTCGCGTGCCTGAAGCCGATCGACGAGGTGAAGGGCGCGGTGCGCATCGCGCCGTTGCCGCATATGCCGGTCGTGAAGGACCTCGTGCCGGATCTGTCGCAGGTCTATGCGCAGCTACAGAGCATCGAGCCGTGGCTCCAGGCCGACAGCCCGGCGCCGCCGGATGGCGAGCGTCTGCAAAGCCGCGAGGAACGCGCCAAGCTGGACGGGCTGTGGGAGTGCATCCTTTGCTTCTGCTGCTCCACCGCGTGTCCGAGCTATTGGTGGAACGGCGACCGCTATCTGGGGCCAGCGGTGCTGTTGCAGGCATATCGGTGGATTGCCGATTTACGCGACGAGTACACTGGCGAGCGGCTGGATGCGCTGGAGGACCCATTCAAACTGTATCGCTGCCACACGATCATGAACTGCACCGATACATGTCCGAAGGGGCTCAATCCGGCGAAGGCGATCGGCGCGATCAAGCAATTGATCGTTGAGCGCCAGGTTTAGGATTTACGAGTTCCCCGGACGAAACGCGGCGCGCCAGAAATCCTTGTGCACCTGCGGCAGATCTGGGCTGGTGAACATGGTCTGCGTCATGAGGATCGCGGTCAGATCGGAGCGCTGATCGGCCACCCAGGTGGTTCCCATGCCGCCGTCCCAACCATACGCGCCGGCCGGAATGCCCTCGGCAGTCGTGCCGAGTACCATGGCCATCCCATAGCCCCAACCACGATCGAAGCGGTCGCTGCCATTATGCCTGTCCTCGCCAGCGCCACTCATGCTCGGGTGGCGCTTTCTCAATGGCAAGGGACGTGCGAGCGGCAGCGCAGCCGACATCACAGATTCATGCGGGCCCTCAGGTGCGCGGCGGTGTGCCGGTGGTCACCTGATGCGGCGGATAGCTGATCGTCCACAGCCGACCATGCCGCGGCGCGACCGGCGCGGGAGCGACGGGCTGCTGCATGGGCAGCGTCTGCATCACGCCAACCGGGCCGTCGGACCCAATCGCACCACACGCGTTGCCGGTGCTGCTGACCTTGACCTGCGGCTGCCCGCCATTGCCCGGGTAGCCATAGGTGATCGTCTGGCTGCATGTGTCGCCGTTGCCGGTCGAGAACGACGTCACGACAACGTCCGAGCCTGGCGGTATCCCCTGCATCACTGAGCGTATCATCTGGTCAGGATCGGGCATCGCCGTCGCCAGCAGCGTATCCATGTCGGCGAACATGCGGTCCATCATCGCCGCCTGCTGGGCAATCATGTGGGCCACTGGGAAATCGACTTGGGTGGCCTGTGTGGCCGGCAGCATCACCACCGTGGAGCCGGCGGGAACCCAGACGTAGTGCCCGCCGTCCGGCTGGGCCGCGACGGCCGGGGCGGCGACAAAAAGACTGGCAGCCAACAGAGCGCTTCGTGTTCCACCGATCTTGGGTCCCTCCTTGACAGGCAAAGGGATCATTCTTCGGGTCAGCTTGCGCCAGCTTTTCCCGCTGCGTGAAGGTTTCGTAAGGTCACGCCGCGCGGGTCAGCCGCTTCATGAGTGCCGACAGCCGGTGCCGCCGCAGCTCGCTGCGCGCCTTGGCATCAGTGGTCATGTAGTTGAGCTGCACCGAATAGCGCTGCCCGGTGAACCGCTTGTGGCCATGCCAGGTGGTCGGGCCGTTCGGGAACACCAGCAGCGTGCCGTTCACCGGCGGGACCTCCACCGCGTAGTTCTCGAGGTTGTCGGGACCGCGCAGCAGGCGCAGGCAGCCATCGTGCTGCGTCCAGGCATCCGTCGCCGGGTTCAGATACAGCAGCATGGTGACGCGCTTGGCGGTGGAGTCGCAATGGATGTAGCCGTCGCGGTCATTGGTCCAGCCGCGCAGCGTCACCATTGTCGGTGCGTCCGCGAGGTCGAGACCAAACGCATCAGCGATCGCCTGGCGCAGCCGCGGGCCGTTGAGTTCGTCCATCAGAGCCCGCGCGTTCGATCCCAGCGATAGCGCATCGAGCGGGAATGAGCCGCGCCGGCCCAGCGGCGGCAGGTCGGCGACCACGGCGCGGAGGGCCGCCGGCGGCACGAAGTTCGGCACCACCACGTGTGGGAACGGATCCGTCGCCACCGGCGTGGCGCGAAGCGCGGCGTAGTCGAGTTCGATCATGCGGCGCTGCTTAGCACGGAACCCGCTGCGTTGAACCCCGGGCACCGACGCGCTATCTGCCAGCCGGACATGGACCACCCGGGCGCCGACACCCCTGCGCAGCGCGGGCCGCTGCCAGCCTTCCGGGCGATGGTGGCGGCCGGCGAACTGGCGCCTGACCCCTCGCAGCAATTCGTGGCGGAGCGCCTCCAGAGGCTTTGGACCACGCTGCGTGGCTACGACCCGCCTTCGCGCCAGCTTAATGGCTTCGGCCTGTTCTCGCGACTTCTGCGCCGCGACCCGTCGCCCGAGCAGCCGAACGGCCTCTACATCGTGGGCGAGGTGGGCCGCGGCAAATCCATGCTGATGGACCTGTTCTTCGCCGCGGCCGATGTGCGCCGCAAACAGCGGATCCACTTCCATCGCTTCATGCAGAATGTGCACACGCGGTTCCAGGCGTTCAGGAGCGTCAATCCGGAGATCGACGATCCGATCCCGCCGCTGGCGGATTCGATCGCGGCCGAGGCGGCGCTGCTGTGCTTCGATGAATTCCAGGTGAACGATATTGCCGACGCGATGATCCTTGGCCGGCTGTTCCAGGCGTTGTTCGATCGCGGGGTGGTGGTGGTCGCAACATCCAACATCGCGCTGGACGATCTGTTCAAGGGCCAGCCGGGGCGCGATGCGTTCCTGCCGTTCATCGAGCTGATCAAGCAGCGGCTGGATGTGGTGACGATGGACGCCGGCCGCGACTTCCGGCGTGAACGGCTGCGCGGCATGCGCACCTGGCTGGTGCCGGCCGATGCTCGTGCCGAGCAGGAGCTGGATCGCGCATTCGCGGAGCTGACCGGCGGCGCCGAAGGCAAGCCGGAGACATTGTGGGTGATGGGCCGTCGCTTCGTCGTGCCACTTGCGGCGGAGGGCGTCGCGCGCTGCGACTTCGAGCTGTTGTGCGGCATGGCGCTCGGCCCGGGCGACTTCCTGGCGCTGGCGACACGCTTTCATACGCTCATCCTCGGCGGCATCCCGCGTCTGTCGCCAGACAACTACGACAAGGCGCGGCGGTTCATCATTCTGATCGACACGCTGTACGATCACCGCGTGAAGCTGATTGCATCGGCGGATGCAACGCCGGACAAGCTGTATCAGCGTGGCGAGAACGCGCGGATGTTCGAGCGGACGGCGTCGCGACTGGACGAAATGCAAAGCCGCGACTGGCTGGAACTGCCGCATCTGGGCTAACCTCTGCGCAGATAAGAGCAGATGCACGCAGACCACGCAGATGGTCCGCTGCGGCTTATCGACCGTGAACCACGCGTTCGATCTCCTGGAGCCACTCGCCGAAATCTTTCAAGAGACAGAACTGGGCGAGCATCTATGTGCGATGTGTTGTGAAGCACTTCACAGTGCTGGACGAGTGCTCGGGATAAGTCCTGCAGCCGCGTAATCACGGCTTGCGCGCAGCCCGTGTGTACATGTTGCCGCAGCCCGGGTTGCGGCTGCATTTGGGATGTCCTCTTGCCGCAAACCAGAACGGTGGCGCCCATGCTCACAGCTGAAAAGCGACATCGAGGGCAGGCTGGCGAATTCGTGCAGGCATTGCCGGCGCCGGCAGTGTCGGTCCCCGAGCGTGCCGCCGAGGCCAGGATGATCAACTCGGCGGAGCACTTCTTCCCGGTGGCGCCCGTCTCCGGTCGCAGGAGCATCCGGCGACGGCTTGCCGCGATCCTGGGCGCCGACATTCGCGGCTACAGCATGCTGATGGCGGCTGGCGAAGAAGCGGCGCATCGGCGCGTCAATGCGGCGATGGATCGTCTGATGCGGGAGATCCAGAAATCTCATGGCCGTGTCATCTCGCACGCCGGCGATGGGCTCATGGCTGAGTTTCCCAGCGCCGTCGAAGCCCTCAAGTGTGCGCTCCGCATGCAGGCCGATTCCGCCAGGCGCAACGCGCGCCTGTCGCCCGATATGCACATCGAATATCGCATGGGGATCAATTCCGGCGAGGTCATCCTGCAGCAGGGGCGCGCAGGTGGCAACGCGATCAACATCGCAGCACGACTGGAACAGATCGCTGACCCGGGCGGCATCTTCATATCCGGCACTGTGTTTGAGCAGGTCAGCGGCGTCGTCACGACGACCTATGAGCCGGTCGGTGAACGCCGGCTCAAAAACATAGGTCAACCTGTGATGGTCTACCGCATCGCGCCGGAGACATGTCTGTCCTGGGCGGGCATGCCCGCGATGCGGCGGCGGGAGTTCCGCCCGGAACGGCAGTCCGACGAGGACTATCGTCCTTCGCTTGCGGTGCTGCCTTTCCGCACATTGCAGGAGGACAAGGCGGATGCGTATTTCGCCGAGGGCATGGTGGATGACATCATCCGCCTGCTTGGCGGCCTGAAGGACCTGCTTGTCATCGCGCGCAGCTCAACTCTCGGGTTTGCGAACGCACCGCTGGATCTGCGGCGGATCGGTTACGAACTTGACGTGCGCTATGTGCTACACGGCAGTCTCCGTCGGGCTGCCAACAAGCTGCGCATAGCGGTGGAGCTTTGCGAGGCCGAGTCCGGGCACCTGATCTGGGCCGACCGCCTCGACGGGGAAATGTCGGACCTGTTCGATCTGCAGGACCGCATCGCCATGCGCGTGGTCGGCGCTGTCGCGCCGTACGTTCGCGAGCGCGAACTGACTCGCGCGCTGCGCAAGCACCCAAGCAGCATCACGGCATACGACCTTACGCTGCAGGCGCTCGATGTGTTCTACCGCATGGATCGACCATCCATCGAGCGGGCGCGTGAACTGCTGGAGCAGGCCATTCAGCACGATCCCGACTACGCCCCCGCGTATTCGCACCTGGCTTCGCTGCGGATGCGGTGGATCGGTCAGGGGTGGTCCGAAGATGAGCCAGCGGATCAGGCGTTGGCAGCCAAGGCAGCGGCAATGGCGATCGAGCGGGATCGCAATGACGCGGTTGGGCTTGCGATCTATGGGCACTTACAGTCGTATCTGCTGAAGGATTACGATGCCGCGCGGAACTACCTTGAGCGTGCTCTGACGGCTGGACCAAGCTGCGCCTGGGCCTGGGCATACAGCAGTCTCACGTGCGGTTATCTCGGCGACGCCGCAACAGCTTTGGCGAGAGCCGAGCGCGCAGTCCGGCTGTCACCGCTCGGTGCGGACGCCTTTTGGCTGGAGCACTACCTGTCGCAGGCTTATTACCTCGGCGACCGTTACGAAGAGGCGATCGCATGGGCCCGGATGTCGGCTGCCCGCGCACCCGGCAACACCTCGAACCTGCGCTGCCTGATCGCAGGTCTGGTGGCCACAGGCGACATCGACGAGGCTCGCGAGATGGTACAGCGCCTGCTGCATTTGGTGCCGGCGTACCGCGTTGCGACCTTTCGCGCGCGGACCCCACTGCGCGGTGACGTCCGTGACCTGTTCGCGCATCGACTCCATCTGGCCGGTGTGCCTGACTAGTGGGCAATAGGCCGCAGGAGGAAATCCATGACTGGTAGTTTTGACGGTAACGACGGCAATGACGGCAACGCCGCCAACGCAGGCGGCGGCGGCAACGCCACCAGCACCAGTTCGGGATGGTATTTCGCCGACCGCGTGGACCTGCCTTTCGTCACCACGCCGGACAGCGGGCCGCTCAGTGTTCCGCCGCAGACGATCGGGCAGTTGACCATCGTCCCCGATATCACCCGCTTTCCAGCGCGCAACTGGTCCGCCGAGTGGTTTTCCTGGCTGGCGCTGATCGAGTTCGCTGCGTCGAATTGGCAAACCATACAGCCGGCCAACCCGCCTCCCGCCCCCTTTCAGCAGTATTGGCCGAACTGGGTGCCTGCTCCGCCGCCTCCAACTGCTCCTCTCACCAATTGGGCGACGCTGAACCCGGCGGTCGTGCAGGCCGAGCTCACCGGCCTCGTCACCGCGGCGGCCAATGAGCGCGCCGACGCCCTGGACGAGATTCTGTCGCAGGCCAATGAGTTCATCAGTTATTTCCTGAACCTGCTGACCGCAAATCCTGGCGCATATCCGCAAACGACCAAGGTGCTGACTCTCGCCAGCCAGGTCGGCACCTTTGTCGCGATGTACTTCAAGGGCCTGTACAAGCGGCCTCGCGCATCGGAACTCTGTCCGGCTCTGCTGCCGCCGATCCAGGTGCCGGGGCACGCGTCGTTCCCGAGCGGTCATTCGACGCAGGCCCATCTGATGGCACTATGTGTAAACGATATCTTCAACACGCTGCCTCAGCAGAACACGGTGCTGGAAGACCTATGGACCCTGGCAGATCGCATCGCACGGAACCGCGAGATAGCCGGTCTGCATTATCCAAGCGACAGTGACGCCGGCAGGGCCATAGCGCTGGCGACGTTGCCACAATTGCAAGCTTCGGTGCCGATCTTTCTGACCGGAACGTCGCTGGGCGGTGCACCCTTGGCCGGAACGACATTGTACCAGCATGCGGTCGATCTGGCACGTGCCGAGTGGCAGTTGGAGGATGGGCCATGAGTTGCGGCAAGTGTTACGGCAGAGGAGAGGTCTCGGATACGGTTCTCGCCGATATCGAGAGGCGCTTTGCTGGCTTTGCCGTACCTGAGGGAATTTTCGATCCATCAACGGCGACTGCGGACCAACTCATGCAGTTCGGGCTGCCGCCCAAGCCTGACCCCGAATGTCAGCCGCTGCTGCGCCGGGCCTGGGACATCGGGTTCGGCAAGCCGCTGCGACTACAGCCATTCGAGGTGGAGCGGGATCTGGTGGAACAGGCCGAGTATCGGCTGTTTGAAAAGAACGTGGCCAATATTTCTTTCGACGGAAACAACTTCGAAATCAGCTCCAACTGGTCCGGCGCCTATATCACCGCCAATCAGGACAAGCATTTCCTGCAAATTTGGGGAACCTGGACGATTCCAGGGAATCTGCAGGTGCCGCCTCAGCGGCTTCAAGGGCCGACAGGGATACCGTACGTCTGCGCCAACTGGATCGGGCTCGACGGGCAGCGCCTCTATCTGGATTCATCACTGCCCCAAATGGGCACCGTGTCAGTGCTGCAACCCGACAACACCACGACGGCGCAGGCATGGACGCAGTGGTGGGCGAGAGACAGCGTAGATCCAGCCCCGGTGCCACTCGGGTTTTCCGTCGCGCCAGGCGACAGGATACTCAGCGTGCTGACGGCGGTTGACCCCTCGACCGTCAACTGCGTCATGGTGAACCTAACACCCAACCCGCCCACCGCGATTGCGGTTCAGGCCACCACGCCGACTGTGGTACTGAGCGATGGGACCAACGTGCAGCCAAGTATTGCGGGGGCCACCGCCGAATGGATCGTCGAGCGTCCGAGGGTGCCCAACCCGCAGCCTGGTCAACCGCCGACCGCCTATAATTTTGCCGACTACGGCCAGACCGAATTCGATCTCTGCCTCGCCGTCGAAGGCGACAGCGTGGACATCTCTTCCTTGTCCAGCGGGCTGCCACAGGAACTGCAGGGCGCGCGGCGTATCCGGATGTTCGATGTACTCGTCAATCCAGCGCGAACCGAGTTCATTTCGATGCCAAGAAAGCTGAACGACACCGCTATCCGGGTCAAGTACGGGAGCTTCTGAGCCACTCCTGATTCGGGTCGCGCGGAGGCGGCGAGGGTGCTCCGGCGACGAAGCTGTCCCACCCTTGCTGCACCGCATCACCTTGCCCACCGCCGTCCAATCGGCTAGCACCGTCCCGCCTCCCGGGCCGCCGGGCACCCGGCGTGCGGCAATGCGTTAACTCGGCTGGTCACCAGCTCGCTGTAAGGACACGTCCATGGCCCGCAACAAGATTGCCCTCATCGGTGCCGGCAATATCGGCGGCACCCTCGCCCACCTGATCGGCCTCAAGGAGCTCGGCGACGTCGTGATGTTCGACGTGTTCGGCGGCGTCGCGGCCGGCAAGGCGCTCGACATCATGCAGTCCGGCCCGGTCGACGGGTTCGACGCGCTGATCACGGGCGGCTCCAACTACAAGGCGATCGAGGGCGCCGACGTGGTCATCGTCACCGCCGGCTTCCCGCGCACCCCAGGCATGTCGCGCGACGATCTTATCGGCAAGAACGCGGGCGTGATCGCCGAGGTGGCTGACGGCATCAAGACGCATTGTCCAGACGCGTTCGTGATCTGCATTACCAACCCGCTCGACGCCATGGTCTGGGTGATGAAGGACAAGTCCGGCCTGCCGGCGAACCGCGTCGTCGGCATGGCGGGTGTGCTGGACAGCTCGCGCTTCCGCCTGTTCCTGGCGCATGAGTTCGGCGTGTCGGTGGAGGATGTCACAGCATTCGTCCTCGGCGGCCATGGCGACACGATGGTGCCGCTGACGCGCTACTCCACGGTCGCGGGCATACCGGTGCCGGACCTGGTGAAGATGGGCTGGACGACGCAGGCGAAGATTGACGCGGTCGTGGCGCGTACGCGCGACGGCGGTGGTGAGATTGTCAAGCTGCTGGAGCGCGGCAGCGCGTTCTATGCGCCCGCCGCGTCCGCGGTAGCGATGGCGGAGAGCTACCTGAAGGACAAGAAGCGCGTGCTGCCGTGCGCGGCGCTGCTGAATGGCGAATACGGGGTGAAGGATCTGTATGTCGGGGTGCCGGTGGTGATCGGCGCTGGTGGGATCGAGCGGATCGTCGAGATCGCGATGAATGCTGAGGAAAAGGCGGCGTTCGACAAGTCGTGCGCTGCGGTCAGAGAGCTGGTCGAGGCGGCCAAGAAGCTGATCGGTTGATGCGCGGCGTGGTGACGCCCTCGCCCCAACATAACTTGCTCGCCCGCCCCTCGTGGGAGGGGGTTGTGGGGAGGGGGCCGCACCTTCCATGAATATCCACGAGTATCAGGCCAAAGAACTTCTCCGGCGCCATGGCGTGCCGGTGCCGGACGGGATGGTCGCGTGGACGCCGGATGAGGCAGTCGCGGCGGCCGGCAATCTGCCGGGTCCGGTATATGTGGTGAAGGCACAGATCCACGCCGGCGGACGCGGTGCCGGGCACTTTGCTGACGATCCGGACGGCAAGGGCGGCGTGCGTCTCGCACGCTCGATCGAGGACGTGCGCGCGGCGGCTGATGCGATGCTCAGTCATACGCTGGTGACCAAGCAGACCGGGCCGGCCGGGCGACCGGTGCATCGCGTCTATGTCGAGGCGGGCTGCGACATCGCGCGCGAACTCTATCTCTCGCTGCTGGTAGATCGCGTCAGCGGCCGCGTCACGGTGATTGCTTCCACCGAAGGCGGCATGGAGATCGAGGACGTTGCTGTGCGACAACCCGACAAGATCATGCGCGTCGCGGTTGATCCCGCGGCCGGCATGTCCGGCTATCTCGCGCGCCGTCTGGCGTACGGACTTGATCTCACCGGCGACCAGATCGCCGCACTCGGCCGCTTTCTGCCGGCGTTGTATCGTACCTTCTCCGAGCTCGACTGTTCGATCGTCGAGATCAACCCCCTCGTCGTCACCCGCGAAGGCGGGATCATCGCGCTGGATGCCAAGATCAGCTTCGACGACAACGCGCTGTTTCGCCATCCGGAGCTTGAGAAGCTGCATGACGAAGGCGAAGAAGATCCCAAGGAACTCGAGGCCGCGAAGTACAACCTGAATTACGTGGCGCTCGACGGGAACATCGGCTGCCTTGTGAACGGCGCCGGACTTGCCATGGCGACGATGGACATTATCAAGCTGTATGGCGCGGCGCCGGCGAACTTCCTCGATGTGGGTGGCGGCGCCACCAAGGAACGAGTGACGGCGGCATTCAAGATCATCCTGTCGGATCCGAATGTCGAAGGCATCCTGGTCAACATCTTCGGCGGCATCATGCGCTGCGACGTGATCGCCGAGGGTGTGGTTGCGGCGGCGCGCGAGGTCAGTTTGTCGGTACCGTTGGTGGTGCGGCTGGAAGGCACCAACGTGCTGCTCGGCAAGGAGATCCTGGCGAAGTCCAACCTGCCGATCATCGCCGCTGACAACCTCGCCGATGCGGCGGAGAAGATCGTGCGTGCCGTGCAGGAGGCCGCCTGACATGGCGATCCTGGTGGACGCAAATACACGCGTCATGACGCAAGGTTTCACCGGCGCGCAGGGCACGTTTCATTCCGAGCAGGCGATCGCCTACGGCACCAAGGTCGTTGGCGGCGTCACACCGGGGAAGGGCGGCACAAGGCATCTCGACCTGCCGGTGTTCGACACGGTGTGGGAGGCGCGCGAGAAGACCGGTGCTACCGCGACCGCGATCTACGTGCCGCCGCCGTTCGCCGCCGATGCGATCCTGGAGGCGATCGACGCCGAGATCCCGCTGATCGTGTGCATCACCGAGGGCATTCCGGTGCTCGACATGGTGCGGGTCAAGCGTTCGCTGAGCGGATCGCAGTCGCGACTGATCGGGCCCAACTGTCCTGGGGTCATCACGCCGGATGCGTGCAAGATCGGCATCATGCCTGGTCACATCCATCGCCGCGGCAGCGTCGGCATCGTCTCCCGCTCCGGCACTCTGACCTACGAGGCGGTGGCGCAGACGACGGCGGTAGGCTTGGGTCAGAGCAGCTGTGTCGGGATCGGCGGCGATCCGGTCAAGGGCACCGACTTTATCGAGGTGTTGGAGATGTTCCTCGCCGACGATGAGACCAAGCAGATCGTGCTGATAGGCGAGATCGGCGGCCAGAGCGAGATCGATGCGGCGGACTTTCTTGCACGCCATCCGGTGAAGAAGCCGACGGTGGGCTTCATCGCGGGCGCAACAGCACCGCCCGGTCGACGCATGGGTCATGCCGGTGCGGTGATCTCCGGCGGACGCGACACGGCGGCGGCGAAGATGGCGGCAATGCGCGAGGCCGGCATCCACGTCGCCGAAAGCCCGGCTGCGCTCGGCAGCACGATGGTCGAGGTGCTGAAGGGCTGATACGTCTTCAGCGGACCGCTGCGAGATGATCGCGTCTGAATCCGGCCAGACACGGCCCGCACGGCGAGCCATGTAGCCGCTCCCTTTCACGAAATGAGAGCGAGCGCATACATGGCAACAATCATCAAGGAATTCCTCGTCGCGGCCAAACCCGAGAAGGTCTGGGATGCGCTCCGCGATTTCCACGCCGTGCACGAGCGGGTTGCACCAGGCTTTCTCACCGGAGCTACGCCCGACGGTGATGACCGGATTCTCACCTTCTTCAACGGACTCGTGGCACGCGAGAGGTTCCTTGGTCGCGACGAAGCGACGCGGCGCATCGCCTACACCATCGTCGAGGGCCGCTTCGCCTATCACCATGCGTCCGCGCAGGTGTTCCCTCACGGACAGGGCAGTCGCATTGTCTGGATCGCTGATATTCTGCCCGATACGCTGGCGGACAGTCTCAGCACGATGATGGAGCACGGTGCGGAGGTAATGGCCCGGGCATTGGCTGATTGACTCTGCTCTATGAAGCGCTTCAGAGCGGGCCCTCCCACCCGCTGCCATCTTGTATCCGTCGGCAACCCAGAGTCGGCATCCGAGAACCGGGGAGACGGGCCATGTGCCGATCTGCAAGCGCGATCAGAGCGTCCATCATCATCGCGGCGATTGCGATTGCCCTGGTTGGAGCGATTTCCCCGACGAATCAGAACGTTCCGTCAGAGCAGTCTAGGCTCGTGGGATCGTATGGCGCCCTGGCCAGCCATCGGGCGCTCGATGGGATGGGGCGCTCAGCGGACAAACGGGAAATGTGCTGGTACGACCCAGATGTGCCACGATGCGACTAAGCCGACTGTCCGGGTTCCGCACGGCAAACGCCGCGGCGGTGTCGCGCAAGAGCGCTTGCAAATGCTCCGATCCGAGTTGCACTGTGGTTGGCAGTTCGTATCGTGACAGGGGGTGGCTCCTCCTGAGGAGATCGGAATGGCTGACGGATCTGAAGCCGTCTGGCGCACCGCCCTGATGGCCAAGGGGAAGGACTGGGTATCGGCTGAACTGCGACGCCGGCCTGGCCAGCCGGGCGACGCCGTCTACGACGTCGTCTTCGAAGACCCCTTGCCGACCAGAGAGTTCTGCCAGAGGTGGTGTGCCGAAGAGGAAAACCGGCTGGTTCGCTTTTCCTGGGAGAAGGTGGCGGCAATTGTTTTCCTGGTCTTGACGATAGTCTGTGCCGTCGGAGCAGTTAAGAGCTGGAATGACACGCCGCCGCCGCAGGGCCGCTCGGCGGCCACGAGAAGCGCTCCTCAGGCGGCCTCATCGAGAGGTTCCAATCAGATCACGAACGATGTGCCTGGCACGGCGTCTCGAGGCGTTGCCGGATCTTCGGCGGCTAGCAACAGCAACAGCCCTCCTCTGCTATGCGCCTACCAGACCTATCAAACAGCCGAGTGCAAGACGCAAAAGTGAGGCGCGGAGCGCAGAACGCTCTTTGCCACTGGCGGCGGTTGTTTGTTTCTCCACCCAACCCGCGGTTGGAAGCCCCGGCAGACAGCAGGACCAGCCGATGGTGATGTCCGAAAACCGCCAGACGCTGCGCCGCACGGCGTTAGGATCGCATCCATGGATCTCGAACATGACGCCTGCTATCGGGCGCTGAAGACGCGGGATGTCCGGTTTGACGGGCGGCTGTTTGTGGCCGTCAAGACGACCGGCATCTATTGCCGGCCGGTCTGCCCCGCGCGGTTGCCACGGCCGGAGAATGTTGTGTTCTACAGCACCGCGGCCGCCGCTCAGGAAAATGGCTATCGGCCTTGCCTGCGCTGTCGCCCGGAGACCGCGCCTGATCTGGCGGCCTGGCACGGCACGTCGAATACGGTGTCACGAGCGCTCGCGCTGATCGAGATGGGCGCGCTGGACGAAGGCGATATCGCGGGTCTTGCAGAACGCCTCGGCGTCGGTGCGCGCCAACTGCACCGGCTGTTCCGTCAGCACCTTGGTGCCTCGCCACTGGCTGTCGCGCAAACGCGACGGATCCTGCTCGCCAAGCAGCTCATTCACGAGACGTCGCTGCGCATGTCGGACATCGCCATGGCTTCGGGCTTTAACAGCGTCCGGCGGTTCAACGAGACATTCCGCCAAATGTACCAACGGCCACCAGGCACTCTGCGCCGCGGCAGTGGTGTCGGCATGTCGCCTGGCGCCGCGGTGACCGTCCTGCTGCGGTATCGTCCGCCTTACGACTGGCCGGCGATGATCGCATTTCTCCGCCCACGGGCCATTCCCGGCGTGGAAATTGTTTCCGACGAAGCCTACACGCGCACCATCGATATTGGCGGTGCGCAAGGGGTGGTGCGCGTCCGCCCCGCGCCCGGGAATGCGCTGGAAGCGAATGTGCACTTCCCGAAGCTGTTCGCGCTGCCGTCGATCATCGCCCGACTCCGGCGCGTATTCGACCTCGCGGCGGACCCGGAGATCATCGGGGCGCATCTATCGGAGGATCCCCTGCTGGCGCCGCTGGTCGCTCAACGGCCCGGGTTGCGCGTCCCTGGTGCCTGGGATGGGTTCGAGCTGGCCGTTCGCGCCATGCTCGGCCAGCAGATCACCGTCGCCGGCGCCATCAATCTGGCCGGCCGGCTTGTCAGTAGTTATGGCGCGCGGCTCGATTCCACGATCCCCGCCCTCGCTGGGCTCACCCACGTCTTTCCGCGCCCCGAGGTGCTTGCGGCCGCAGACCTGTCAGCCGCGGGAATGCCCAAGGCACGGGCCAACGCGCTATCCGGGCTCGCTGCGGCCGTTGCCGGCGATCCCAAGATATTCGGTCCGCGCCGTTCGCTTGAGGAGGCCATCGTTCAGCTCAAAAAGCTGGCCGGTGTCGGAGAGTGGACAGCGCAGTACATCGCGATGCGGGAGCTCAGAGAGCCGGACGCGTTTCCCGCGGCCGATATCGGTCTGCTTCGAGCGCTTGCCGGCGCGGGCGGGCGGCGTCCCTCGGCGATCGAACTTCTGGCGCGCGCTGAAGGCTGGCGCCCGTGGCGGGCCTACGCCGCTCAGCACCTTTGGGCCTCCCACGTTCCGGCAAAAACGAATGGGGTCGTAAGCCCCGAACCCATCGCCCCGTCTCGCCCGTCGTCCCCGGCGGGGAAGCGGTCGCAATTCGCCGAAGTGAGCGCGCCGACGCCAAGCCGATAAGGAGTGTGGATTACTGCCGCACCCAATGTAAAACTCCCTCACATGAGCTGGTCCGGCCCGGGTGGCTTTGAACGTCGCGGCTACCATCACGGCAATCTGCGCGAGGCGCTGGTCGAGGCGGCGCTCGCGCTAATCGCCGAGAAGGGTCCCGCGGGCTTCACCATCGCGGAAGCCGCGCGCCTGGCCGGTGTCAGCCCCGGCGCGCCGTATCGCCACTTCCGCGACGCCGAGGCGCTGCTGGCGGAAGTCGCGCTCCGCGGCTTCGAACGTTTCGCCGCCGCGCTCACCACCGCCTGGAATGGCGGCCGGCCCAGCGCCTTGCGCGCCTTCGAGGCGCTCGGGCGCGCCTATCTCGCGTTTGCCCGCGACGAGCCGGCCCACTACGCGGCGATGTTCGAGACGCGCATCGCGTTCGACAGCCATCCGGGGCTGCTCGCTGCCGGCGATCGGGCCTTCGCCATCGTGCGCGAGGCGGCAGAGCGGCTGACGGCAAGCCTGCCTGCCGGACAACGGCCGCCCTCGCTGATGGTGGCGCTGCACGTCTGGGCGCTGTCCCATGGCATCGCGTCGTTGTTCGTGCGCGCCGATCCGTCGCGGCGGAAGCTGCCGATGTCGCCGGAGGAACTTCTGGAGGCCGGTGTGCTGATCTACCTGCAAAGTCTTGGCCTGGCTGGCAGCGCGCCCGCCCGATGATGCGTCCGAGATTCGTTCGCGACTTCGTGCAGGCCCGCGCTTCTGCGCTAGCCGTTCGTTCATCCGATTCCGCTTGACGTTCGGCTTGGTCGCTCCCAACATGTAAATGTATCTTACATTCACATGAGGGCCGCCATGTCTGGTTCGGCAAATCACGGCGCATACGGCAATCCAGGAGTGCAGAATTCGCCCTGGGGACCGGGCTCCGGTTGGGGCAATCCCGGCTGGGATCCCGGGCGGGCTTGGTACGCCGCCAAGCCGCTATGGATCGCGGCGATGATACTCGGCTTCATCTTCTGGTGGCCGGTCGGCCTCGCCCTTCTCTTCTTCGGTATATGGAGCAAGCGCATGGGATACTCGGGATGTGGCCGCCACGGTGCCTGGCAGGGCGGCTGGCAACGCGGCAACTGGCAGGGCGGCGCCCCCCCGCCGTGGGCCGGGTGGAAGAGCTTCTGGTGCGGCGGCGACCGTCAGCAGCAGCAGGCCTCCAGCGGCAACCGCGCCTTCGACGAATACCGCGCCGAGACGTTGCGTCGGCTGGAGGAGGAGCAGAAGGAGTTCGGCACGTTCCTCGACCGGCTACGCTTCGCCAAGGACAAGGCCGAGTTCGACCAATTCATGGCCGAGCGCCGCAACCATCCGCCGACCTCGCCCGAGCAGCCGCAACCGCCTACCGGTCAGGGCTGAGTTCCGGCCAACCTCGTCAGTCGGCCGCGGCAGATGCTGTGGCCGACTCACTTTTTGTGGCCCGCAACAATTCGATCCGCCGGGTCAGCACGTAGAACACCGGCGTGAACACCAACCCGAACAGCGTCACACCCAGCATTCCCGCGAAAACCGCTGTCCCAAGCGACTGCCGCATTTCCGCCCCCGCGCCTACAGCCACTGCCAACGGCACGACGCCGAGGATGAACGCCAGCGACGTCATGAGGATAGGCCGCAGCCGCGTGCGCGCCGCGGCGACCGCGGCCTCGAACCGGTTCATGCCGTTGACTTCAGCCTGACGGGCGAATTCCACGATCAGGATCGCGTTCTTCGCCGCCAGCCCAACCAACACCACCAAGCCGATCTCGACCAGAATGTTGCGATCCAGGCCGCGCGCATTCACCCCCAGCATCGCCGCGAGAATGCACATCGGCACGATCAGTACCACTGCGAGCGGCAGCAGCCAGCTCTCATACAGTGCCGCCAGCAGCAGGAACACGAACGTGACCGCCAACCCGAAGGCGATCATCGCCGTGTTGCCGGCAAGCTTCTCTTGCAGCGCAATCTCCGTCCACTCAAAGCCGAAGCCCTGCGGCAGCCGCTCCTTGGCGATCTTCTCGATCGCCGCGATCGCCTGTCCGGTGGAGAATCCCCGCGCCAAGCCCAGTTGCACTTCTGCCGCCGGGTACAGATTGTAGCGCGGCACACGGAATGGCCCTGTCGTGTCGCGGAAGGTCGCCACGGAACCGATCGGCACCATGTCGCCGTAGTTGTTGCGGGTCTTCAGGTTCTCGACATCGCGTTGGCTGATCCGGAACTGATTGTCCGCCTGTGCAGATACCTGATAGGTGCGGCCGAGCAGGTTGAAGTCGTTGACGTACGCGGAGCCCATGTAAACCGACAGCGTCTGGAACACGCGGTCGATCGGTACTTGCAGGAGCTCTGCCTTGGTTCGGTCGATGTCGGCGTAGATCTGCGGCGTGTGTGTGTTGAACAGCGTGAATGCCTGATTGAACCCCGGTGTCTTCGCCGCTGATCCGGCGACAATCCAGGTCGCCTGCTCGAGCGCAGGCAGACCATGTCCGGCGCGGTCCTGCACATACAGCTTCAGTCCGCCGCCCGTGCCGATCCCTGGCACCGATGGAGGTTCCAGCACGAACACGAATGCATCATCGAGCTGCGCGAGCTGCTGGCGCAGATCGGCAAGAATGCGAGGGGCGGTCAGCCCCAGCGGGACGCGCTCCTCGAACGGCTTCAACGGCACGAAGATCACGCCGGCGTTGGGCGCGTTGGTAAAGGTGCCGCCATCGAAGCCGGTGAACGCCACCGAATTCTGCACGCCTGGCCGCGCCAGGATGATCTCCGAGGCGTGACGGATGACCGCATCGGTGCGTGCCAGTGACGCGCCCGGCGGCAACTGGAAGGCGGCGATCAGATAGCCGCGGTCGAGCTGCGGGATCAGCCCGGTCGGCGTCACAGCCAATCGGTCATACGCCAGATAGATCAGCCCGGCATAGGCCACCAGCACGATGGCACCCACGCGTACCAGCCGCCCGACCAGTCGGCCGTAGCTGGTCGACAGTCGATCGAACAGCCAGTTGAACCCCGCGAAGAATGCACGTACCGGCGCACCCAGACGGTAAAGCACAGTACGCCGCGGCTCGTGCGCGAGTGGCTTCAGCAACAGCGCCGCCAGCGCCGGAGACAATGTCAGCGAGACGAACGCGGAAATGACCGTTGCAGCAGCGATGGTGATGGCGAACTGCCGATAGAACGAACCTTGCAAGCCGCTGATGAACGCGGTCGGGATGAACACCGCGCACAGCACCAGCGCGATCGCGATCAGCGCGCTGCCGACCTCGTCCATGGTCGTATGCGCCGCATCGCGCGGTGACATGCCCTGCTGGATATAGCGCTCGACGTTCTCCACAACGACGATCGCATCGTCCACGACGATGCCGATCGCCAGCACCAGGCCGAACAGCGACAGCGTATTGAACGAGATGCCGACCAGTCCCATGACCAGGAAGCAGCCGACCAGCGACACCGGAATCGCGACTACCGGGATGATCGCGGCGCGCCAGGTCTGCAGGAACAGGATCACCACGCAGACCACCAGCCCGATCGCCTCGAACAGCGTCCGCTCCACCTCGTTGATCGACTGCTGGATGAACTCGGTGGGATTGTAGACGACGGTATAGTCGAGCCCCGATGGGAAGTCCTTCTTCGCCTCCGCCATCGCCGCCTTCACTGCGGCGGCCGTGGTCAGCGCATTCGAGCCGGGACGCTGATAGATCACGATCGCGGTCGCCACGGCCTTGTTCAGGTACGCGTTGACCGTGTAATCCTGCGAACCCAGCTCCACACGGGCGATGTCGCGGATTCGCACGTAGCCGCCGTCTGGATCGGCGCGCACGACAATGTTGCCGAACTGCTCTACGTCGGCGAGCCTCCCCAGCGTCTGCACCGACAACTGAAACGCGCCTGGCGACATCGCCGGCGGCTGGTTGATCGCGCCCGCGGCCACCTGCAGGTTCGCCGCTCTCAGCGATGCGACAACATCGTCCGCGGTCAAACCGCGTGCCGCCACCTTGCCCGGGTCGAGCCAGATGCGCATCGAGTAGTCGCGCGCGCCGAACACATTGACATCGCCGACACCGTCCACGCGCGCCAGCGCGTCCTTGATGTAGAGCGTCGCGTAGTTGGAGATGTATTGCTGATCGCGCGAGCCGTCGGGCGAAATCATGTGCACGACCATCATCAGGTCGGGCGAGGCCTTGCGCACAGTGACGCCAAGCCGCTGCACGTCATCGGGCAGACGCGGTGTGGCGACCGATACGCGATTTTGCACCAATACCTGCGCGGTATCGACGTTGACGCCAGGCTTGAACACTACATCGATGGTCAGCGTGCCGTCGCCGACCGACTGTGAGGTGATGTAAAGCATGTCGTCGACGCCGTTTACCTCCTGCTCGATCGGCGTGGCGACGGTCTCCGCTAGCACCTGGGCCGAAGCGCCGGGATAGGTCGCGCGAATGCTGACCGTGGGCGGAGCGATCTCTGGATACTCGGAGATTGGCAGCGCGCGCTCCACGAGAAGCCCGGCGATGGTGATGATGATCGACAGCACCGCGGCGAAGATCGGCCGGTCGATGAAGAAGTGCGAGAAGCGCATGTTGCCTGCCTCTTCGTGATGCGTTCTCTACTGGTCGGCCGCGAACTGACTGCCCGATGGATGAATCGCCCCCTCGCGCGCCTCGACGACCGCGCCGGCACGCACAAACGGATTGGCCAGTCCGCCGACCACCACGCGATCGCTCGGCGTGAGGCCCGAGGCGACCACGCGCAGCCCGCGCGCCATGCCGCCGAGCGTCACCGGCTTGCCGACCACCTTGTTGTCCTCACTCACGGTCAGCACCACCTTTTGCGCCTGATCGGACACGACCGCGGCGTCCGGAATCAGCAGTGCGTCGATCGGACCGCCATAGAGCCGCAAGCGGCCGAACGTGCCCGGCGTCAGGAACTGGTCCTTGTTGTCGAAGATCGCGCGCCCGCGGATCGTCCCCGAATGCGCGTTGATTTCGTTGTCAACGAAATTCATTACACCGCTGTGCGGCCAGTTTTTTTCGTCGGCGAGCTGCACCCTGACCGGATTTGGCGTGTCGCGCGACGACCCCCGCTGCCCCTCCACACTCAATCGGCTATAGCGGATGTAGTCGGCTTCCGATCCGTCGAACACGAAGTAGATCGGGTCCACGCGAACAATCGTGGTCAGCAGGGTCGCGCCGCTCTGGCCACCGGCGACAAGGTTGCCGGGATCGACCCTCCTGTCGGAGACGCGACCGCTGATCGGCGCGCGCACCTCGGACCACTCAAGATTGAGCTGCGCCGAGCGCAACGCGGTCTCGGCGGCCATCTCCTGCGCCCGGGCGATGTCGAGATTGGCCTTGCGCTGATCCAGCTCCCGCACCGGCGTCGCCGCCGTCTTCACCAATTGCTCCGCGCGCGCATAATCCGCCTCGTCCAGCACGACCTGCGCCTTGGTACGCACCACGTCGGACTGGGCGGATTCCACCGCAAGCTGGAACGGGCGCTGGTCGATGGTGAACAGCAGGTCATCTTGCTTGACCATGCTGCCGTCGCGGAAGTGCACCTTGTCGATGTAGCCGGAGACGCGAGGGCGCACTTCGACCCGCTCCATGGCCTCGAAGCGCCCGGTGAACTCGTCCCATTGGGCGACCCGGCTGGCGAGCGGCTTGGCGACTGTGACCTCGGGCGGTCCAGCCTGCGCCCACACCTGGGGCGCCAGGGCCAGGACGATGGCAACCACCCAGGCAAGACGGGTGACAGGGGGGCGCGATATGGCACCGGTGGGTCCGGGCGAAGCAGTCATTGAATTGTCCTTTTTCGGAGCCGGATGAGGTCGTTTGGCTGGGCGATATGGTCAGCGAATTGGCAGTGTTGAGCTAACCATCTGGCTGGGTTGCCATCTCCTGTTAACCATCGCGTAACCTCTGCCAGGATCACGAAATCGGGATCGAGACCCCTACGCTGTCATTTGCCCGAAAGAGGCCATGCGCTAGAAGCAACCCTGCGCGCCCCGGTGCGATACTGCGGTGGCCAGGTACGCGCGTCCATCTAGGCGAAGGCTTCCTCGATCTAACGAAGGGTTCTGGCGGATGGCAGGCGTTGACATCCTCGCTTCTGCATTCAGCGGCGCGAACGCGGCATTCCTTGGCGAGCAGTACGCCCGCTGGGCGACGAACCCGCGTTCCGTCGATCCGACCTTCGCCGAGCTGTTCGGTGCGCTGAACGACGATGCGCGCGCGGTACTGGAGGAGGCGACCGGCGCCTCCTGGGCGCCGCGCCATCCCGAGTACCGAGGCGGAGGTACGTCCGGCCCCGGCCCAGGCGTCGCGCTCGGCGCCGACCGTGCTGCAGTCCAACGAGCAGATCCGCGCTGCCACCATCGCCTCGTTGCGCGCACTGATGCTGATCCGCTCCTATCGCGTGCGCGGCCATCTGGAGGCACGGCTCGATCCGCTCGGACTGCAGATCCCCCGCCCGCACGCAGAGCTCGATGCGCGGTCCTATGGTTTCACCGACAACGATCTCGACAAGCCGATCTTCATCGACAATGTCCTGGGCCGCGAGACGGCGACGCTGCGCGAAATCCAGACCATCCTGCGCGAGACCTATTGTGGCCCGATCGGCGTCGAGTTCATGCACATCCAGGATCCCGACCAGAAGTCGTGGATCCAGCGCAAGGTGGAAGGCGCGCCCTGGCGGACCGCGTTCGACGCAAAGGCCAAACGCACGATTCTGACGCAGCTTACCGAAGCCGAGGGCTTCGAGGCGTTCTGCCAGAAGCGCTACGTCACCACCAAACGCTTCGGCCTGGAGGGCGGCGAATCCAGCATCCCGGCGTTGCACGCCATCATCGAGACCGTGGCCTCGGCTGGCGTTTCAGAGATCGCCATCGGCATGCCGCATCGCGGCCGGCTCAACACGCTGGTCAACATCGTGAGGAAGCCGCTGACCGCGGTGTTCTCCGAATTCGGCGGCGAGAGCTTCAAGCCCGACGACGTTCAGGGTTCAGGCGACGTCAAGTACCATCTCGGCACGTCCACCGATATCGATGTTGGCGGCCACAGCGTCCATCTGTCGCTGCAGCCCAATCCGTCGCACCTGGAAGCCGTCGATCCGGTGGTGATCGGCAAGGTGCGCGCGAGGCAGGATGAGGCCGGCGACACGCAGCGACGCAGCTCCGTCATGGCCATCCTCATGCATGGCGACGCGGCATTCGCCGGCCAGGGCCTGGTATACGAGACATTGGCGATGAGCCAGCTGATTGGCTACCGCACCGGTGGCACCGTGCATCTGGTGGTGAACAACCAGATCGGCTTCACCACGGTGCCCGCGCACGCCTATTCCGGCCTCTATTGCACGGATGTGGCGAAGTCGATCCAGGCGCCGATCCTGCACGTCAACGGCGACGACCCCGAGGCCGTGGTGTTCTGCGCGCGCATGGCCGCCGAGTTCCGCATGCGCTTCGCCACCGACATCGTGCTGGACGTCGTCTGCTATCGCCGCCACGGGCACAACGAGACCGACGAACCGGCATTCACTCAGCCGCTGATGTACCGCGCAATCAACCAGACGAAGACCACGCGCTCGTTGTACGCCGAGAGGCTTGTCGCGGAAGGCGTGATCAGCACGGCCGAAGGACAAGCACTGTGGGACGAGTTCGCACAGACGCTGGAAGACGCGAACGCGGCAGGCAAATCCTACAAGCCCAACAAGGCCGACTGGCTTGAAGGGCATTGGACCGGCATGTCGCAAGCCGACCCGGAAGCCGAACGCATCGAGCACGCTACCGCCGTCGGCCGTGAAACGCTCAAGCGCATCGGTACGGCGCTGACCCGCGTTCCCGCCGGCTTCGAGGTGCATCCACGCATCGCACGCCAGCTCGAGGCGAAGCGCGAGATGCTGGAGTCAGGCGGCGGTATCGATTGGACGACCGGCGAGGCACTCGCGTTCGGCTCGCTGCTGCTGGAAGGCCACCGCGTGCGTCTTTCCGGCGAGGACAGTCAGCGGGGGACATTCAGCCAACGCCATGCGGTGCTGATCGACCAGGTGAACCAGAACGAATACGTGCCGCTGAACAACATCGCGCGCGACCAGGCGCGGATCGAGATCTACAACTCGCTGCTCTCGGAAGCCGGTGTGCTGGGTTTCGAATACGGCTACACGCTGGCTGATCCCCGCACGCTGGTGATGTGGGAGGCGCAGTTCGGCGACTTCGCCAACGGCGCGCAGGTGATCATCGACCAGTTCCTGGCGAGCGGCGAGAGCAAGTGGCTGCGCATGTCCGGCCTGACGCTGTTGCTGCCGCATGGCTACGAAGGGCAGGGGCCCGAGCACTCTTCGGCGCGCATCGAGCGCTATCTGCAGCTCTGTGCCGAACGCAACATGTGCGTTGCCAACCTGACCACGCCAGCCAACTACTTCCACGCGCTGCGCAGGCAGTTGAAGCGCAACTTCCGCAAGCCGCTGGTGATCTTTACGCCAAAGTCGCTGCTGCGGCACAAGCTGGCCGTGTCGTCGCTGGACGATATGGCGGAGGGCAGCGCGTTCCGCTTCGTCATCCCGGAGACGTATGCGATCAAGCCGCCGAAGCAGGTGAAGCGCGTCGTGCTGTGCTCCGGCAAGGTATACTACGATCTGCTGACCGAGCGGCGCGAGAAGTCGATCAGCGACGTGGCTATCATGCGGCTCGAACAGATCTATCCGTTCCCCGAGAAGACGTTGACTCGCGAACTGACACCATATCGCGACGCCGAATTGGTTTGGTGTCAGGAGGAACCGGAGAACATGGGCGCTTGGAACTTCGTCGATCGCCGGCTCGAAAAGGTGCTCGCCGGAATTGGCGATGCTGGCAGGCGTCCGCTCTATGTCGGTCGCGACGCGGCCGCCAGCCCCGCCACCGGTTCCGCTCGCGCGCATGGTGCGGAACAGGCGGCGCTGGTCGCGGCCGCACTGGGAACCGCGTGACATGGCAACCGAGATCAATGTCCCGACACTTGGCGAGAGCGTCACATCGGCGACCGTCGCACGCTGGATGAAACACGAAGGCGAGGCTGTCGCTGCGGACGAACCGCTGGTGGAGCTGGAAACCGACAAGGTCACGGTTGAGGTGAACGCGCCGTCGGCCGGTGTGCTGACATCGATCAGCGCGCCAGAGGGCAGCGAGGTTCCCGTCGGCGCGCTGCTCGGCCTGTTGGAAGCAGGCGCAACCGCTGCAACAGCTGCACCCAAGGCCGCCGCGGCGCCCGCGGCATCACCGCCCGCGCCGCGTCCGGCGGCGATGCCACAGGCCGGTGTGAATGCGCCGCCTCGCGCCCTTGGGCCGGTCGCGCGTCCGGCCACGCCGCCGGCAGACGTGGCGGCTCATGCCCCGCTGCCGGCCGCGGCAAAGCTGATCGAGGAACAGCATCTCTCGGCCGAACAGATCGGCGATGGCAGCGGCAAGGACGGTCGCATCACCAAAGGTGACGTTCTGGCGTTTCTCAACCGCCCCGCGCCGGCGCCCGCTGCCCCTCTGGCGAAGCCGGCGCGCGAAGCCGAGCCACGCGAAGAGCGCGTGCGCATGACGCGCCTGCGCCGCACCATCGCCGCTCGGCTGAAGGAGGCGCAGAACACCGCCGCGATGCTGACCACCTTCAACGAGGTGGACATGTCCGCGGTGATGGCGCTGCGCACCGAGTACCGTGCGGCATTCGAGAAGAAGCACGACGGCGTCCGTCTCGGCTTCATGTCGTTTTTCGTGAAGGCGTGCGTCGCCGCGCTGAAGGAATTCCCGGCGGTGAACGCCGAGATCGACGGCGACGACATTGTGTACAAGAACTTTGTCCACATGGGCATCGCGGTCGGCGGATCCGCCGGCCTGGTGGTGCCGGTGATCCGCGACGTCGACGCGATGAGCTTCGCGGAGATCGAGCGCGCCATTGCCGATTTCGGTCGGCGTGCGCGCGACGGCGCTTTGAAGCTGGACGAATTGACCGGGGGGACGTTCAGCATCACCAACGGCGGGGTGTATGGCTCGCTGATGTCAACGCCGATCCTGAACCCGCCGCAGTCGGGCATCCTGGGGATGCACAAGATCCAGGAACGGCCGGTGGTGGTGGCGGGCAAGATCGAGGCGCGGCCCATGATGTATCTCGCGCTGAGCTATGATCATCGCATCGTTGATGGAAGCGAGGCGGTCAGCTTCCTGGTGCGGGTGAAGGAAGGTGTCGAAGACCCGCGCCGGCTTTTGTTAGGGCTTTGACGCTGCATGAGTGACTCCTTCGACGTCATCGTTATTGGTTCCGGCCCCGGAGGCTACGTGTGTGCGATTCGCGCCGCGCAACTCGGCATGAAAGTCGCCTGCGTCGAGAAGCGCGCGACACTCGGCGGCACCTGCCTGAACATCGGCTGCATTCCCTCCAAGGCGCTGCTGCAGTCATCCGAGGAATTCCATCACGCCGCGCATGCGCTGAAGGACCACGGCGTGCTGGTGGACAGCGTGAAGCTTGACCTCGCCCGCATGCAGGCACGCAAGGCCGAGGTCGTGACCGCCAACGTGAAGGGTGTCGAGTTTCTGTTCCGCAAGAACAAGGTGACATGGCTCAAGGGCACTGGACGCATCACGGCACCGGGCAAGGTCGATGTCGATGGCACAGACTATGATGCCAAGTACATCGTCATCGCGACCGGCTCAGATAGCGTGCCGCTTCCGGGCGTCGAGGTGGACGAGAAGCAGATCGTCACATCCACCGGCGGTCTGGAGCTTGACCGCGTGCCGGGGCACTTCGTGGTGATTGGCGGTGGCTATATCGGTCTGGAACTCGGCAGTGTCTGGCGGCGACTTGGCGCGCAGGTCACGGTGGTGGAGTTTCTCGATCGCATCGTGCCCACGATGGATGCTGAGGTGGCCAAGGCCTTCGAACGCATCCTGACGCGCCAGGGCATGAAGTTCCGCCTCGGCATGAAGGTGACCGGCGCGCGCAAGGGCAACGACGGCGTGACGCTGACCATCGAGCCGGCAAAGGGCGGTGCGCCGGAAGAGCTGAAGGCCGACATCGTGCTGCTGTCGATCGGCCGGCGGCCGTTCACTGATGGCATCGGCGCGGGCGTCGAACTGGACGAGCGCGGCCGCGTGAAGACCGACGCGCATTACGCGACGAATGTGCCCGGCATCTACGCGATTGGCGATGCGATCGCCGGACCGATGCTGGCGCACAAAGCGGAAGAGGAAGGTGTCGCGCTGGCCGAAATTCTCGCAGGCCAGGCAGGACACGTGAACTATGGAGCGATCCCCGGTGTTGTATATACGTGGCCGGAGGTTGCGGCGGTCGGTCAGACCGAGGAAGAGCTGAAAGCTGCCAGCACAGCCTATAACGTTGGCAAGTTTCCGTTCACCGCGAATGGCCGTGCGCGTGCGATGGGCGAGACGGATGGCTTTGTGAAGCTGCTGGCCGACAAGGCGACCGATCGCCTGCTCGGCGCGCACATCATCGGACCTGACGCTGGCGCGCTCATCGCGGAGCTGGTCACCGCGATGGAATTCGGCGCGTCGGCCGAGGATGTGGCGCGGACGTGCCACGCGCACCCGACCCTGAGTGAGGCCGTCAAGGAGGCTGCCTTGGCAGTTGCGGGACGGGCGCTCCATGTGTAGGCGCCCCCTCCCCCCAACCACCTCCCGCAAGGGGAGGGGAGGGAGCGTGACGCTGCTCGCTCTCACCATGGGCGACCCCGCCGGCATCGGCGGCGAGCTGACTTTGCGTGCATGGCAGGCACTACATCTTAACGGTCCGTGCTTCGTCGCGCTCGACGACCCACATCACCTCGCCGCATTGTCGACCGAAGTGCCAATCATCGAAATTGCATCGCCCGAGGCAGCGCGCGCCGCTTTCGCTACCGCGTTGCCCGTACTGCCGATCAGCCTTGCCTCCGCCCCGCACCCGGGCCGTCCCGACAAGGCCAACGCCAAGGCGGTGATCGCCTCAATCGAGCGCGCCGCCGCGCTGTGCCTGAGCGGCGCTGTCGGCGGCATGGTGACCAATCCGATAAACAAGGCTGCCCTCTACGACGCGGGCTTCTCTTATCCCGGCCATACCGAGTTCCTCGCAGCGCTGACCAATGCGAGCGGCAAGCAGATCATGATGCTGGCAAGTCCCGATCTGCGTGTCGTGCCGGTCACCGTGCACGCTTCGCTGCGCAATTCGATTGCCATGCTCACCACCGACGCCATCATCGCCGCCGCGCAGACCACGGCCGCCGCACTGCAACGCGACTTCGCCATCGCACGTCCGCGTCTCGCCATTGCCGGGTTGAATCCACATGCCGGCGAGCAGGGCGCGCTGGGCGACGAGGAAAGCACGCTCATCGGCCCCGCCATTGCCGCGCTGCGCGCCAAAGGTATCGATGTATCCGGTCCCTGGCCCCCCGACACGATGTTCACCGCGACCGCCCGTACCCGCTACGATGCCGCCATCTGCATGTATCACGACCAGGCGTTGATCCCGCTAAAGACGCTCGACATGGATCACGGCGTCAACGTCACGCTCGGCCTGCCGATCGTGCGAACCTCGCCAGACCACGGCACGGCGTATGACATCGCTGGCAAGGGCATCGCCAACCCGGCCAGCCTGATCGCAGCCATCGAACTCGCAGCGACACTGGCGACGCGCCGCCATGCTTGAGGACAAGGACGCGATCCGCGAGCTGCTGCATCGCTATTGCTTCTGCATGGATGACGGCCGCTTCACCGAACTTGCAGCGCTGTTCAGCGACGATGGCGAATGGATTGCGCCCTACCGCACAGCAAAGGGTCCCGCGGAAATTGCCGCCTGGCTACAGCAGTCGGTGCCACCGCAGCCTCGTCGCGTGCATTACGTGATCAACTCCATCATCGAGTGTAGCGGCGTGCATGGCACGGCCCGTTCGAACTACCTGGTCATGGTCGAGAGCCCAAACGGACCAGTGCCTTCGGTCTGCGGTGTCTACGACGACGTGCTGGTGAAGCGACCGGACGGCTGGCGGTTTCAGCGCAGGCAGTTGATCCATGCCTTCAAGGGCGACATGGCACTGCGGCTACCCTGATCACCCCGGCGCCGCACCCTGCGTCTGCACCTGCAATAGATAGATCGACTGCCCAGCCGTCATCAGCAGTTGGTTGCGTTTAGGTCCGCCGAAGGAGAGGTTGGCACACACCTCGGGCAACCGGATGCGTCCGATCAATTTGCCCTGCGCGTTGTAGACCAGCACGCCGGCATAGCCGAGAGGTGCATTGGAGCTGCACCAGAGGTTGCCGAGTACATCAGCCCGCATGCCATCGGGTCCGCAATGCACCCCATCAACCGTCATGTCGAGGAACTCGCGCCCGTTGGTGGGCTTGGTCCCCTGCATGTCGAACGCATGAATGCTGCGTGTGCCGCCCGAGTGACTGTCACCCGGTCCCTTGCCGGTGCTGATCACATACAGCGTCTTGTAATCCGGCGAGAAGCAGATGCCGTTGGGATCCTTGAGCTGATCCTCGGTGATGACCTGATCGAGCCTGCCGCTAGGGTCCCAGCGATACACCGCATCCGGCAGTTCGCGCTTCCTGCCGCCAAGCGCGCCGGCATTCGGTGCGCCGATACGCGGGTTGAAAGCACTTTGCGTATTGGCCGGACCCCCGGCATCGTCCGGGTGACCCTCTGACAACTGGTCACCGTACGGCGGATCGGTGAACCAGATGCTGCCATCGGGATGCGGCACCAGGTCGTTCGGCGAATTCAGCGGCTTGCCGTCGAACTGGTCGGCGATGACTGTCATCGTGCCGTCGAGTTCCCAGCGAATCACGCGACGGAAAAAATCCTCGGTTGAAATTTGGCGCCCTTGGAAGTCAAACGAGTTGCCGTTGCTGTTGTTCGAGGGCTTGCGGAACGGCGTCACCCGAAGATCGTCCCACAGCACGCGAAATTGCGTATTGCCAACCACGTCGCTGAACACGAAGTATTGGCCCTCGCTGGACCAGGCGGGCCCTTCCGCCCACGTGAAGCCAGTCGCGATGCGGCGGATCGGGACGTTGCCGACGCGCAACGCGGCAAACGACGGATCGATGACGATCACATCGGGATCAGGGTAGATATTCGGCGGCGCTCGCCATCCCCATTGCCGCGGCGGATTGCTGATCACCGATGACGGCGTGCCAGTGGCGGCTGTGGGCTGTTGCGCAAAGGCGGCAAATGGCACGATGGCGCTGGCACCGATACCGCCAACAAATGCGCGCCTGGTGGCGCGGGTACTGCTGTTCATTGTGTTTCCTCCCGGCAAGCGGCCGTATCCTATGGCGCGGTCACGCTCAGGCTACACACAATGCCGCTACTTCCAACTGGCCCACTACTTCCAACTGGCGAGGAAAAACCGCGGGAGCTCGTCCGCATATGGTTTGAAGTTGAGCTGCTTCGAGTAGCCGTAGGTCACTGTATACGTGAAGACCGGCATCCAAGATGCCTTTGCGGTGATCAGCTTGATCGCCTCGGTGTAAGCCTTTCGCCGCTGGTCAGGATCCACTGTCGCGCCACCTGCCTCCACCAACTTCCTGATCTGCGGATCGCGCGTATAGTCGTTGCCCGTATAGGTGAAGAAGTTTGGCAATATAGCCGAGACGTCATTCACCGAGTAGCTGCCCCACGATCCCAGCTCCATCGGGTTCTGTCCGGCGAGCGAACGCTGTACCTCGGCCGCAACCTGCAACTGAGTGATCTTTGCGTTGATCCCCACGGTCTTGAGATAACCTTGCACCGCGTCAGCCCATTGCGGCAGCTCATAGGTCACCAGCTCAGTGTCGAAGCCGTTGGGATAACCGGCCTCCGACAGCAATTGCTTCGCCTTCTCTGGATCGTACCGGTAGTGCATCGCCGCACCCGCATCGCAACCGAACTGCGTCGGGTAGCAGGGCGTGTCGATTACGCGTGATCCGCCTCGCATGAGCTGTTTTGCCATCGCCTCACGATCGATCGCATAAACGATGGCTTGGCGTACCTTGTCCTTGGTCAGTGGATTGTCGGCGCCGGTGCGTCCGGCGGCATCCATGCCGAGATATTCGACGCGCATCGATTCGGCGCGGATCGCCTGCAGGTTCGGCACACGACCCACGACGTCGAACTGGTCGGGGCTGAACTTCCAGATCCAGTCCGCGCGGTCGCCAAGCAGTTCTGCCATCTCGGTGGCGGAGTCCGGCACCTGGTGGATGATGATCTTGCCGATCGCCGGCCTTCCCTTGGGGCTGTCGGCGTAATAGCCGTCGTAGCGCTCAATATCCACCTCGGTGGTACCCTTCACCTCGGTGATCTTGTACGGACCCGTGGCGACCGGATGCTCCGAGTACTCCCGCGCTCCCACCTTCTCGCGGTACATCTTTGGCATGATGTAGAGAGTCATCGCCATGTAATCGAGTGCCGCGGGAAATACGCGTCTCAGCTCTACGCGCACATGAGTATCATCCACCTTGCTGGCGTGATCGAGGTAAGCGTAATTGCTCGGTGTGGCGACCTGCTTGTCCGTCAGGATCGAGTTGATCGTGTAGACAACGTCATCGGCCGTCAGCTTGTCGCCGTTGTGGAAGGTGACATTTGGACGCAGCACAAATTCGAGCGTGGTCTCGTCTACCCACTTAAACAACTCGGCAATCAGTGGCTTGAGCTGAAAGGTCTCCGGATCACGGTAGACCAGCGAATCCCAGACCTGATGCCCGAGCACGACGCCGGTGCGCTGCTGATTGTAGTACGGCGTCACGTCGGTCACCGCATCGCGCCAGGTGATGCGCAACGTATCGGCGGATTTCTGCGCGCTGGTCGGCGCGGCGCAAAGCAATGTCGCTGTCAGAATCGCCCCGGGCACGGCGCTCCCGCGCACAACCTCCGCGAGGCGCCGTGCGGGCGGCACGTCTAATCCGTCAGGCGATCGACGAGTTGAAGTTGCCGCCGTCGAGAATAAGATTGTGGCCGACGATGAAGCCGATCTTCGCGGAGCACAGAAAGGCGCACGCGTCGCCGAACTCGGCGGGATCGCCGACGCGACCGGTGTAGGAGTTTTTCGCCCGCTCCTGCACCAGTTCGTCGACTGGCCGATTGGATGAGCGCGCCGCTTCCTGAAACCCGCTGCGCAGCCGATCGGTGAGGAACGGTCCCGGCAGAATGTTGTTGATGATCACGTTGTGCTTCGCGATCTGCCGCGCGAGACCAGCGACGAAACCGGTCAGGCCTGCGCGCGCGCCGTTGCTCATGCCGAGTTCCGGAATGGGCGACTTCACCGACGCCGAGGTGATGTTGACGATGCGGCCGAACTTGCGCTCGATCATGCCGTCCACCACAGCCTTGATCAGGAAAATCGGCGTCAGCATGTTGGCGTCGACCGCCTTGATCCATTCATCGCGGCCCCATTCGCGGAAGTCGCCGCGCGGCGGGCCGCCGGCGTTGTTCACCAGGATGTCGGGGTTGGGGCACGCGGCGAGTGCCGCGGCGCGGCCAGCGTCAGTGGTGATGTCGCCCGCGACCGGCGTGACCTTCACACCGGTTTCCTTGCGGATCTCGGCCGCGGTCTTTTCCAGATCGGCCGCCGTGCGCGCGGTGATCACCACATCGACGCCCTCGCGTGCGAGCGACATCGCGCAGGCGCGGCCGAGCCCTTTGCTTGCGGCGCAGACGATGGCTTTTTTGCCTTTGAGGCCGAGATCCATAGGAGTTCCTCCTGTGATGCCGATACGCTGTTAAGGATGGACTAGCTCAGGGGCTGACGTGACCGCGGAACTTCTCGGGCGGTCGCGTGCCCCACTGTGAGCGCAGCCCCTCCTCAGCCGGGACCAGGTTGCCGCCGTTGTGCACGTTCAGCCGATCGGTATCCGCCCAATGCTCGTGCACGCGGCCCCAGGGATCGGCCCAATAGTCGTACACTTGGCTGCCGAGTAGGTGGCGACCGATGCCCCACATGTGTTCGTATTTGGCAAGGCCCTCGAGATACTCGTGGCCGATAAACACGTCGTCGATGTCCTGCACCTCGAACGAGAAATGATTGAGACCGGCGCGCTCGTTCTTCATGCAGAAGAACGCGTGGTGATCGACATAATCGTCACCGGCGTCGATCCGGCTGAACTGGCCGATGATGTTGTCCTTGTCGCCGGCGTAGACGTCGTCCGAGCAGACCAGCCCGAGCGTCTCGCGGAACCAGCGAACGGTCTCCTGGTTTTTCGGCGAACCGAGAACGGCGTGGCCGATCCGCTTCACGCTCGATGGGCCGGCGGCGAAGCGAATGACCTCGCCGGCGCGGTTCAGCGGCTCGACACCGGAGTTGATCGCCTGCCGCACGACCTGGATCGGTTGCACTGACGCGAGCCCGTGCACGATCTCGATGGTATAGCCGTTGGGTTCGGTCAGGCGGACCCGCTTGCCGCCGCCCGGCTCGTCGATGCTCTCGATACTCGACGCGCCAGGGAGCTTTGCGATCGCTTTGAGCTCTTCCTCGCTGCTGACCGCCCATGCGAAGCCGATCAATCGAGGATCACCCTTCTGGGTGACGTGGATGTGGTGCGCGGGATCGGTGCCGCGCATATACAGCGCCGTCGGTGTCCGCGCAGCGCGCACCATGCCAAACGCCGTCAGGAACTCCTCCTCCAGGTCCAGGTCGGGAGCCTGGAGCCTGCCGTACGCGAGGTCGCGCACCTTGATCACCGCCATGAACCCACTCCCTTGATGTCTCGACAGTTGGCCTTGGTCGACAGTGCGGCAGAAGGTGGCCAGTTTGGCGCCGTCCCGCAAGGCTCCGCAAAGTTGAGCGACCCCGTTGGGCCTGCGACCGCTTGGCAATAAGCTACACCCTGCACGTGCAGGAGTTGCCGCACCATGTCCCTCTCCCGCGACTTCGCCGCATTCGTCGCCAGCCTGCGCTACGCGGACCTGCCTCCCGCGGTGGCCGACCGCGCCAAGGGCGTCACCCTCGAGGCGCTGACGTCCGCGCTCGTCGCGCACGAGATGCCAGCGTCAAGACAGGCGCTCGCGCTGATGCAGGACGAGGAACAGGGCGGTGCCGGCATCGCCACCGTATTGTGCTCCGGCGCGAAGCTCACCAAGGCAGGCGCGGCGTTCGTCAATGCCGAGATGATCCTGGCCGGCGGCAAGTGGGACACCTTCCGCATGCTCACCCACCCGGGAACCGCCATCATCCCCGCCGCGCTGGTCGCCGCGGAGGCCACCGGCGCATCGGGCCAGCAGTTCCTCACCGCGGTCGCCGTGGCCTACGAGGTCATGGAACGCATGGCCGCCGAGTTCATCCCGACGGTGATGTCGCGCGGCTTCCACGCCGGCCCGGTGTTCGGCATCTTCGGCGCCGCGGTCGCCGCGGCGAAACTACACGGGCTCAACGCCGACCAGATCCACAGCGCCATTGCCCAGTGCGTCAATCTCGCCGCCGGCAATCTCGAAGGCGCGCGCAGCGGCGGCCGGTCATTGCGCGAGGGCGGCGCCGTGCGCAACGCCTTGCTGGCCGTCGCCATGGCGCGGCACGGCACGCCAGGTGGCGAGACCACGCTAGAAGGCGAGGCCGGCTTCTACCACGCCTACACCGGCAACAATCTCGGCCGCCTGACCTACAGCTTCACCGGCCACACCAGCACTGACCTCTCCCGCATAACGGAAAATCTTGGCCGCGACTGGATCTTTCTGGAGACCCTGTACCGGATCTACTCTACGGCCGGCTACAACATCGCCCATATCGACGTGACCGCGCGGCTCTGCGAGGAACACGGCATCGCCTACGCCGACATCGACCGCATCGAGGCGGTGGTGAACTGGTTCGAAACCGAATACCCAAGCCCTGCCTTCCCCACCCCGGGCAGCGACGGCAAACCACGCGTCGGCAGCACACAGTACTTTACGGCCTACGGCGCAGTAACCCGCGGCTATCCGCTGCTCCGCGGCGCACAACCCGGCCCGGGCGAGACCGATCCGCCCGAGGTGCTTGACCTCATGCATCGCGTCACGCTGATCCCGATGGTCCGCCGCTCCTTGTTCGGTCCACGCATCACAGTATTCACCAAGGACGGCCGCAGCTTCACTCGCGAAGGCACCGGGCGCGAGTTCATCTGGGACTTCGAGGAACACACACGGCGCATCCAGCCTGTCATCCCCGGCGTCGCCATATCCGCCGCGCAGTTCGCCGGACTGATCGACACGTGCAGGCATCTGGAACGCATCGATGCGGCCGGTCAGCGGCTGATCGCACTGACCCTCCCGCGCTGACGCCGTTGACGCTCCGCTGACCGGCGGCCTATCGTCTCGCCTGAAATCAAACACGGGGGCGTCAACAAGGGTCGGCCCCGCCTTGGGAGGGCCGGCTGATCGTGGAAGACGCTGCGCGCCTGTTGCAGCTTGTCGTCAATGGCGCCGCCGCAGGCTGCATCTATGGCCTGATCGCTCTCGGATTCGTCCTGATCTACAAGGCGACCGAGATGATCAACTTCGCCCAGGGCGACATCATGATGCTGGGCGGCTTCTTCGCGTTCGCTCTGATCGCGCATTTCGGCCTTAACTATTGGGTCGGCGCGCTGCTCGCCATCCTGCTTACTGCCGCCTTCGGCTTCGCCCTCGACGCTGTCGTCTTACGCCGTGTCATTGGCCAACCGCAATTCGCGGTTGTAATGCTGACCCTCGGCCTGGGCTTCATCTTTCGCGCCGCGGCCGGTATCACCTGGGGCTACGATTCCGTCGGCTTCGAGACGCCGTTCACCAATCGCACGATCAATCTCGGCGGTCTCATCCTCGGCCAGGACAACGTCTCCATCATCGTCGGCACGGTACTGCTGTGCGGCGTGCTTTATCTCTTCTTCAGCCACACACGTCTTGGCATCGCGATGCAGGCGTCGTCGCAGAATCAGCTTGCCGCCTACTACATGGGCATCCCGGTGCGGACGGTGTTCTCGCTGATCTGGGCGATCAGCGCCGGCGTCGCCGCAGTCGCCGGCATCTTGCTTTCCCCCGTGTCGATGATCGACGTGAACATGGGCTTTCTCGGCATCAAGGCCTTCGCCGCCGCGGTACTCGGCGGCTTCGGCAGCATTCCGGGCGCGCTGGTCGGCGGGGTGGTCATCGGCATCGTCGAACAACTCGCCGGTTACTTCCTGCCCGCCGGCTTCCAGGAGGTCACCTCCAACGTGGTGCTGCTCGCGACGCTTATCCTGCGGCCGCAGGGTCTGTTCGCCGAGATTGCCGGCAAGCGGGTCTGACGCATGCGCTACCTGTTCAAGACCGACTATCGCCAGGACACCTCGCTATGGCGCCATCGCGGTGACCTGTTCTGGTACGGTCTCCTTGGCATCGTGCTGCTCGTGATCCCGTTCGTACTCGGCGAGTTCTACGTGGGCGAACTGGGTGGCGTGTTCGTCTTCGCGGTCGCCGGTGTCGGCATGATGCTGCTCGCCGGCTACACTGGACTGATCAGTCTTGGCAACGCCGCGTTCCTTGGTATCGGTGCCTACACCGATGCGATCCTGCTGTCGCACGGCGTGCCGCTGCTGATCGCGTTGCCGGTCGCCGGCCTCTTCACCGGGCTGTTCGGCATCGCCATCGGCCTGCCGACGCTGCGCATGAGCGGATTGTATCTCGCTATCGCCACGCTGGCATTCGGCAGCATCGTCGGTACCGTCTTCCAGAAATGGGACGCGATCACCGGCGGCTTCGATGGTTTCGCGGTGCCCGCACCCGACATCTTCGGCGTGCCAATCCAGAACGCGACGGGCATCTATTACCTCTCGCTCGCAGTGCTGGTGATCGTGCTGTGGTTCTCCGCCAATCTGCTGCGAACGCCCCTCGGACGCGCCATGGTGGCAATCCGCGACAGCGAGATCTCGGCGCAGAGCATGGGCATCCACCTGGCGCGCTACAAGACATTTGCCTTCGCGCTCAGCGCCTTCATCACCGGCCTCGCCGGCGCGCTCTTCGCGCACTACGTGCGGTTCCTGGCACCCGACGCGTTCGACGTGCTGCTGTCGGTGCAATTTGTCACGATCGTATTCGTGGGCGGGCTGGGCTCGCTGCACGGCGTGGTTTTGGGCGCGTTGTTCGTGCGGTTGCTGCCGCAGTTCATTGCCATCATCCGCGACGACCTGCCGTTCGGCATCGGCCGCATGCCGGGATTGGAGCCATCGCTGTACGGCCTCGTGCTGGTGATCGTGATCCTGTTCGAGCCCGGCGGGATCTACGGTCGCTGGATCAAGATAAAGCGCTGGTTCCAGGCCTACCCGTTCAAGCGCCGCACCAGCTTCCGGCGGCAGAAGTCGTATGCCCGATCGGAACGGCTGCGATGAGTCTGTTCCGCGCAGAGGATATCGCAATCCGCTTCGGCGGCATCCGCGCCGTGGATGCGGTCAGCTTCGAGGTGAACCAGGGCGAGGTGTTCTCGATTATCGGCCCGAACGGCGCCGGCAAGACCACGATCTTCAACCTGATCAGCCGCATCTACGCACCGACGTCAGGTCGGCTGATCTTTCAGGATCAGGACATCACCGACGTCCCGCCCTATCGCATCGCCGGTCTTGGCATCGCGCGGACCTTCCAGAACATCGAGCTGTTCGCCAACGCCACGCTGCTGCAGAATCTGCTGATCGGCCGGCACTGCCATTCGAATGTCGGCGTCTTGTCGCAGGTTTTGTTCCTGCCCTTTGTCAGGCGCGCGGAGCTGGAGCATCGCGAAAAGGTCGAGGAGGTGATCGCCTTTCTCGGTCTCGAGCGCTACCGCGACACACTGATCGCCAACCTGCCGTACGGCGTGCGCAAGGTCGTTGAACTCGGCCGCGCTCTGTGCATCGAGCCGAAGCTGCTGCTGCTCGACGAGCCCTCCTCGGGCCTGAACGTCGAGGAGACCGAGGGAATGGGATTCTGGATCGAGGACATCAAGAAGGACCTTGGCATCACGGTGATCATGGTAGAGCACGACATGAATCTCGTGCGCATGGTTTCGGATCGCGTGATGGCGCTGAACTACGGCAAGGTCATCGCTCTCGGCACGCCGAACGAGGTGCAGAATCATCCGGAAGTGGTGCGGGCGTATATCGGGGGCGAGGCATGAGCGCGTCGCTGCTCGACGTCACCGCGATCGAGACTTTCTATGGCCCGATCCAGGCCATCCGCGGCGTCAGCCTGCAGGTCGCGCAAGGCCAGATCGTCACCGTGCTCGGTGCCAACGGTGCCGGCAAAACGACTGTGTTGCGCACGATCTCCGGCGTGCTGGATCCCGAGCGTGGATCGGTGCGATTCGAAGGAAAGGCCATCGACCACCTGCCGCCTGACCGCGTGATGCGTCTGGGCATCTGCCATGTTCCCGAGGGCCGCGAGGTATTCCCTTTTCTGACGGTGCACGAGAACCTGCTGATGGGATCGTACACGCGCCACGACAAGGACGCGGTGCATCGCGACCTTGAGCTGTGCTTCACCTACTTCCCAGTGCTGAAGGAACGCTCGCATCAGCGTGCCGGCCTTTTGTCTGGTGGCGAACAGCAGATGCTGTCGATAAGCCGCGCACTGATGGGGCGCCCGAAACTTCTGTTGTTGGATGAGCCGTCGCTGGGCCTCTCGCCGCTGCTGGTGACACAGATCTTCCGCATCATCCGCCGCATCAACGAGGAACAGGGCGTCGCGATACTGCTCGTGGAGCAGAATGCGCACATGGCGCTGCGCACCGCCCAGTTCGGCTACGTCCTGGAAGTGGGCCGCATCGTGCTCGCTGACGACTGCGAAAAGCTGATGCAGACCGATGCAATCAAGGAGTTCTACCTCGGCCAGAAAGAAACCGGCGTCCGCGGACAGCGGCGATGGAAGAGGAAGCGGCTGTGGCACTGACGATACCTGCGCTGGTCGCCGAGCGCATCGCGACGCACGCCAACGATATCGTGCTGCGCAAGAAGGACCACGGCATTTGGAAGGCCACCACCTGGGCGCAGCTCGGCGCCCGCGTGCGCGAGGTGGGCGCGGGTCTCAAGGCGGTCGGCTTCCGTCCAGGCGATGTTGCCTGCGTGCTGGCCGAGACCCGCCCGGAGTGGGTGCATATCGACCTGGGCATTCTAGGCGCCGGCGGCGTGAGCGGTGGCATCCATCCCGAACAGGAGGCAGATCCGCTCGGCCAGGCGCTGCGCGACGCTGCTTGCCGCGTGCTGTTCGTCGAGAACGAGGAACAGCTCGACAAGGCATTGTTGGTGCGCGACCGCTGTCCCGACCTGCGCCGCATCGTCGTCATCGACATGAAGGGCCTGCGCGACTTCGCCGACCCGATGTGCGAAAGCCTTGAGTTTTTCGTGGGACGCACGGTCAACGATGGCGACTGGGACGCGGCAATCGCGGCAATCGCCAACGACCAACCGGCGGTTCTACTTCTGCCACGCACCGGCGCGAGTCGAATACTGACCCATGGCGACGCGCTGCACCTGATCGCCAACGCGCGCTCGTTGCTGCCGCTGCGTGCCGGCGATGAACGGCTTGCCTTGCTGCCGATGTGCCATGTCGTGGAGCGAGTGCTGGGCCTGTATCTGTCTCTCGATGCGCGCGTGATCAGCAATTACCTGGAAGATCCTGATACCGGGATGGAGAATCTCCAGGAATTGCAGCCGACGGTGCTCGCCACCGATCCGCAAATCTGGCAGGTGCTGCACACTCGAGCCACCAACGCTGCCGCCGATGCCACGCGAGTGCAGCGCCTGCTGTATCGTTGGGCGATCGCCGCCGGTGCGCGCGGCGGCCCCATGGCAATGATGGCGCAGCTCTGCGTGCTACGCGCGGTCAGGCGCGACCTGGGCCTCAGTCGCTTGCGGTGCGGATATATCGGTGGCGCCGCCTTGCCACCCGAGATCGAGCGCTGGGCCGCGGCGCTCGGCGTCGCCATTCAGCACATCGACGGCCAGGCGGCTCGGGGCCCCGCCTTGGACGCGCGCTACCAAGCCCTGATGCAGGAAGCTTACGGTACCTGAAGGAAGGAACGATTCATGCGTAGCAGGCTATTGGCGGCGGCACTTGCTGTCGCTCTCATCGCTCCCGCCATGGCGGCGGACAGTGTGCGTGGCGTGACCGACAACGAGATCGTCATCGGCACCTATACCGACCTCTCCGGCGTGACGGCGATGTGGGGCGTCAACAACACCAATGCCTGGCGCATGGTGTTCGACGAGACGAACGCCACGGGCGGCATCAACGGCCGCAAGATCAAGTACATCGTGGAAGACAACCAGTATCAGATTCCGCGTTCCATCCAGGCCGCGAACAAGCTGATCAACCGCGACGGTGTGTTCATGATGGTCGCCAACGGCGGCACGCCGATGAACAATGCGACCATGCCCGACCAGCTTGCCAAGGGCGTGCCCAATGTTTTTCCGCTCACCTCGGCCCGTTCGATGTACGAGCCGCTGAACCATCTCAAATTTGGACTTGCCTCATCCTACTATGACCAGATGCGTGCCGGCGTGAAGGTTTTCGTCGAACAGCACGGCAAGAAGACTGTGTGCGCGATGTCCCAGGATACCGATTTCGGCCGCGACGTGATGGATGGCGCGCGCGATGAGCTGAAGGCACTGGGCACCAAGCTGGCGGCTGAGACCTTGCACAAACCGACTGACACCGACTTCAGTGCCTCGGTCGCACGGCTGCACGACGCCAACTGCGATCTGATCCTGGTCGGCGGCATCGTGCGCGACACGGTGCAGATCATTTCCGCGGTGCGGAAGACCGGCTGGAAGGTGGACATGCTCGGACAGGCGGCGAGCTACGACGAAGCCGTGGCTACGGTGCCGGGCGGCGTGACCGAGGGCTTCTACTCGATGACGCCGGTGCTGTATGTCGCGGCCAGCAGTGAAAATCCGGAGGTGACGAAGTTCGCCGAACAGTACAAGAAGGAGTTCGGCAAGGAACCCAACTTCGCAGCGCAGATAGGCTACACCGGGGCAGAGCTTGTGGTTCAGGCGCTGAAGAATGCCGGCAAGGATCTGACGGTGGACAGCTTCGTGTCAGGCATGGAGAGCATCAAGGACTGGCATGACATTTTCGGCTCCCCGCCGATGAGCTTCAGTCCGACCAAGCATCAGGGTTCCAACGAGTCGTTCCTGTGCGAAGTGAAGGGCGGCAAGTGGGTGCCGGTCAGCACGACGCCGATGGGCTACTGAAGCCAGCTACAGTTATCATTTCCCCCCCTCCCCTCGCGGGAGGGGGGGAAAGGGGCCTATACTGCCTCCACCTCCAACGGAAACAGCGCATCCGGATCGTGCGCGCGCAACAGATGATACACGTTGAACCGATACGCCGGACCCAGTGAAACCTCCGGGGGCGTGAACGGAAACGCCAGATTACCAGCGGTGGAAAGCCTTCCCGCATATCCATGATGCAGCAGATACTGCTTCAATGTCCGCACCACCTCGGCTGCGCGCTCCGCCGTCGGTGCGATGCATTCGCCCATGACGAACACCTCGCCCGGTGGAGGCTCGCCCGCCGGCGCTGTCATACGCACGCCGTCCACGCCGTAGACGCGGAAGCGCAGCGTGTAGTCCTCGGGACTGTCCTCGCACACCAGGTCGCGCACCACGGTCGCGACCGCCGGAAGAATCTCGCGGTGCTGCGCGATGAAGCGCGGATCGGCGGCTCCCGCCAGTAACACGGCGCGTTCGCCGATCCGTCGCGCACCCTCGATCTTCACGCACGGATCTGTCGATTCGTGCCACTTCGCGCCGGTGACGCGGCAGCGCCGGTCGTCCACCGCCGCATAGTCCGCACCACTCAGATCGAGCCGGCCCTCGGGTTCATACACGGTGTATGGATCGGCCTGCTCATACAGGCTGTGTGCCGCGACCGAAACCGGCGTCGCGCGTCGTTGCTGCGCCATGCTTTCCAGCTCGAACCCGTCATCATCGAGCGTCGCCAGAATCGAATCGCGCCCGCCCGGCACACAGCACAGCGACGCGCACTCGATGATCTTCGCCATGTGCACGGACAAGCCGGTCGGAAACCCCACCATCGTGGGCAACGACGCGAAGATCGCGGTGTCGCAGGCGCGGCCTGCGATCAGCACGTCGATGTCCTCGGCCAGCGCGCGGCGGAACGGACCCATGCCCATCTGCCCGACGATATGCGCGGCTTCGGCCACCTCTTCCTCGGTGAGTGCCGGCATATCGTCGATGCCGCTGACAGCGCCGGCACGCACCGCGCCGCGCAACGCCTCGCGCGACAGATCGGCACGCAGCACGCCGAGGCGGAAATGCAGTCCCTCGGCTCGGGCTATCTCGCGGATGATCGCCAGTGTCGCTTCGAGATGTGGTGCGGCCCCCGCCGATCCGGCGGAGCCGATCACCAGCGGCACGTCGATCGATCGCGCGCCGAGCAGCGCCTTGCGCAGATCTCGCCGCGTCGCTGCCGGGGCCGTGGCCATCTCGCCCTTGCCGAGATAGGTCGGGCCGATGTCGATTGAGCCCATGTCGCAGCCGATCAGGTCCGGCTTGCGTGCCAGACCGGCATTGAATGCCGGCGTGGGGATGCCGTAGCCGAGCTGACCCGAGGCGCCGAGAAAGCGCATTGGCCGGCGCTTGCGACGGATGTCGTCGAGGACGCGGCCGGAGGCGCTCATATCTCAACCCCCAACAGTGGTGCGTGCTGCTGCGCGCCGTATACGTCGCGATCGCCCGGATCGCCTGCCATGATCGGCCGCGCCAGCACGATCTTTATCGCGCGCCCCACTGGATACGGGATCACCGTCACATCGTCGGCCGGCAGTCCGTACAGTACACCGATCCGTTCGCGGCCCAGTGCCGGCGATTGCGCGACGCGTTGAAAGTCCGCGTCGTTGGCGAAAATCAGGTCCAGCGTCAGCCGCCGTGGACCGGCATTCTTGCTGCGGATCACCTGGGCAATGTCGGAGAGCTTCATGGGAATCGCCTGCGCAGGAATGCAAGAATATCCGCCGCACAGCGATCAGGCACAATATCGCAGATGTTGTGCGGCAGGCCCTCGTAGCAAATCAGCTCGCAGTCTGGAATCTTTGTCCGCATGACCTCATAGTTCTGCGTGCCGCCGACGGTCTCCGCGCCTGGCATCACCAGCAGGGTCGGGCACTTGATCCGCGGCAACTCATCGGCCCACCACAGCGTCGTCATCAGCCCCACGAAGCGACCGATATAGGCCGTGTCGTTCTTCGCCGCCTCGTCAAGGAACCATTCGATATGTCCCCGGTCGTGGCCATGCGGGAAGCGATCCTCGATGGTCGCCGCGAGAAAGTTGCGCAGCCCCTCGCGCGCGACACGCGGCAGCCAGGTATGCGCCTGGCTGTTCTTCAGTCCAGGCGTCGAGCCGAACAGCATCAGGCTGCGCACGCGCTCGGGCGACGCCATCGCCAGATTCTGGCCCACGTAACCACCGGCGGAATTGCCGACCAGGTGCACGGCCGCGTAGCCGAGGTGGTCGAGCAGTTCGCGCACGTCCTGCACCAGTCGATCCATCGTCAGTGGCGGTTCCGATGGTGGCACCTGCGATTCACCATGACCCCGCAGGTCCATGCGCACTACTCGGTAGTCGCGGCACAGAGGTGGCACCGCCGCATACCAGCGCTTCGAGGACCCCATCGCAGCGTGCAGCAGCAGCAGAGTCGCCGGCGTTCGCCAGGGGTCGGTGTAGTCGTCGATCGTGTAGGCGATGCGGTTGCCGTCGCTGGCGTGGAAGGATTGGTGCATCGAGCGCGCTGCTCCTCGCGGTGACAGTCTCATCCCGGCCTATGCAGCTTCGCCCGCGGTCGTGTCACGGTGCGCCGGCCGCGCTTGAACACCGCGAGCGGATGACAGATCTCCGCCACCGCCTGCTCCGGCGTCGTCGCGTCCAGCACCACGATATCCGCAGGATTGCCGACCTTGATCCCGTAGTCCTTCAAATTCATCAGCCGCGCCGAGCGCTCGGTCAGCATGGCGAAGCACTCGCGCAACCGCCCCGCGCCGCTGATCTGGCAGACATTGGCCTGCAGATTGGCCATTCGCAGCAGCGATGCGTCGCCATACGGTGTGAACGGGTTCAGCACATTGTTGGTGGACAGCGAGCAGTTCACCCCATGCTCCACCAGCAGGTTCACATCGGCCACACCGCGACGCACGTTGTATTCCTGATCGCGCCCCATCATGAACAGCTCCGTCGCCGGCAGCACGGTCACTGCCACACCGGCATCGGCGATGCGCCGCGCCAGCGCGCGCAGATCGGCAATCGGCATGGTCGATAGCTTGCACATATGCCCGACCGCCACGCGTCCGCCGAGCCGGTATTTCTCGGTCAGCTCGCAGACCAGATGAATATCCATCTCGTCCGGAGAATTTCCAGAATCGAGATGCATGTCGATGTCCGCATCGAACTCGCGGGCCAGGTCGAACACCCGGCGGACCTGGCCGACATGGTCCGGATCGTAGTTCGGCGCCGCGCCAATCACTTTCGCGCCGCGCTTCAGTCCCTCCACCAGCAACGCGTCCGCGCGGGGGTTGTTGGTCAGCCCCTCCTGCGGGAACACGCACACCTCGAGATCGATCGCCCAGGCGTAATCGCGCCGCAGTGCCTCGATAGCCTCGAAGCTGCGCATTTCCACGCCGCCGTCCAACTCCAGGTGTGTGCGCATCCGTGTTGCGCCGTGCCTGATGCACTTCTCCAGCGTGCGGCTGGCGCGTTCATACACGTCCTCAACGCTGAACGTCGACTTCACCGCTGCGACGCGCTGCATCGAATTGGCCTGCCGCCCCTCCTCCGGGGCGCAACGGTCGATGATGTTGGATTTGTCCAGATGAATATGCGTCTCGACCAGCCCGCCGCACGCCAAACAGCTGCCTGCATCGAATACCGGGCCGTCCGCCTGCAGCGCTGGCTCGATCGCGACGATGCGCCCATCCATCACGCCGACATCCACCGGCGGCGCGTCCGGCGCGTGCGACAGCCTGGCGTTGCGGACGATCAGATCCATCGCGCTCCCTCCTCCGTCGCGGCGATGCTGGCGCGACGGATGGGGGCGCGCAATCCCTACAAGGTGCGCGGCTCCACGTTCCAGATGTCCGCGGCGTATTCGCGAATCGCGCGATCGGAGGAGAACCAGCCGACACGTGCTGTGTTCAGCACGCTCGAACGCCACCAGGCACGCCGATCGTGCCACCGCGCCGCCACCATGCCCTGCATCGCAGCAAAGGCGGCGAAGTCGGCGGTCACCATGAAGTGGTCGTTGCCAGTCAGCTCATCGATCAGCTCACGATACCTCTGAGGCTCGTCTGGTGAGAACACGCCATATGAGATCGCGTCCAAGACCTCCTGCAGCACCGGCAGTCTCGCAACCGTCTCTCGCGCGCCTGGTCCGCGCCGACGGCGCTCGACAACCTCCTCCGCGGTGAGACCGAAGATAAAGATGTTGTCGTCGCCGACCCGTTCGCGGATCTCGATATTGGCACCGTCCAGCGTCCCGATCGTCAGCGCGCCGTTCAACGCCAGCTTCATGTTGCCTGTGCCGGATGCCTCCATGCCCGCGGTCGAAATCTGCTCGGACAGATCGGAGGCGGGAATGATCATCTCAGCGAGGCTGACATTGTAGTCAGGGATGAACACGACCTTCAGCAGTCCGTGGACCGCGGGATCACCGTTGATCACGTTGGCCACATCGTTGATCAGCTTGATGATCAGCTTCGCGCGATGATAGCTGGCTGCGGCCTTGCCGGCGAATATCTTCACCCGCGGCACCCAATTGGACACCGGCCGCGCACGCATCTCGTTGTACAGAGCAATCGTCTCGAGAATATTGAGCAGTTGGCGTTTGTATTCGTGGATGCGCTTGATATGCACGTCGAACAACGCGTCGGGATCCAACGCGATCTGCATCCGGTCTGCTACCAGTTTCGCCAGCGCCTGCTTGTTGGCACGACGAATTCTCGCGAACCGTTCTTGAACCGCGGTATCGTCCGCGACGGCGGCGAAATCAGCCAACGCATCCGCATCGTCCAGCACGCGTTCGCCGACAACGTCGGTAAGCAGGCCGGTCAGCTCCGGGTTGGCAGCGAACAGCCAGCGCCGCATCGTGATGCCGTTGGTCTTGTTGACGATGCGGTCCGGATACAGCCGATGCAGCTCACGGAACACGGTCTGTCGCATCAGCTCGGTGTGCAGTGCGGAAACACCGTTAACCTTGTGCGATCCGAGGAAGGCGAGCGAGCTCATGCGCACGCGCCGGCCGGCATTGTCATCGATCAGAGAAAGCTCCCCGAGCGGCGGTCCGTCACTCCTTGGCAGGGCGCAGACCGCATCGAGATGCAGGCGATTGATCTGATACACGATCTGCATGTGGCGCGGCAGCAGCCGCTCCATCAGGGAAACGGGCCAGCTCTCCAGCGCCTCCGGCAGCAGCGTATGGTTGGTATAGGAGATCGTGGCCGTCGTGATCTGCCACGCCTCGTCCCAGGGAATGTTGTGCAGATCAATCAGGATGCGCATCAGCTCGGCGACTGCGATCGCCGGGTGCGTGTCGTTCAACTGGATCGCGACCTTGTCGGGCAGGATGCGGATGTCGCCATTCTGCTGGCGCATATGCCGCGCGACGAGATCCAGGAGCGAGGCTGCGGTGAAGAAGTATTCCTGGCGCAGCCGCAGCTCCTGTCCCGCCGGCGTATCGTCGCTCGGGTAGAGTACCTGAGAGATGGCATTGGCTCGGTCGCGTGCTTCCAGCGCGCCGATATGGTCGCCGCGATTGAACGTATCGAGCCGCAGCGGATTCTCCGCCCGTGCGGACCACAGCCGTAGGGTGTTGACGAAACGCCCGCGCCACCCGATCACCGGCGTATCGTAGGCGACCGCATCGACGGTTTCTGCCGGATGCCAGATGTGCTGCGCGCCACCGTCCGCCCTCGACCGGGCCTCGACAATGCCGCCGAAGCCGATCTGATGGCTGGCATCCGGCCGTGTGATCTCCCACGGATTGCCGAAGGTCAGCCAGTTCTCGGGATATTCCTGCTGCCAACCATCCTGGATGACCTGACGGAACATGCCATGATCGTAGCGGATGCCATAGCCATGTGCGGCGATGGAAAGCGTGGCCATGCTCTCCATGAAGCAGGCGGCCAGCCGCCCGAGGCCGCCATTGCCCAGCGCTGCGTCGTGCTCGATATCGCGCAGCCGGTTATAGTCGACGCCAAGCTCGGCAAGTGCCGCTCGCATGCGATCGACCAGGCCGAGATTGTTGAGGGAGTCGTGCAGCAGCCGGCCGATCAGGAACTCCAGCGACAGGTAATAGACGCGCTTGCCCTTGGAAACGTAGTTGTTGCGGGTCGAGGCCATCCAGCGCTCGAGCACGTGGTCGCGCACGGCGAGCGCGGCCGCGATGAACCAGTCCCAGTCGGTGGCGACAATGGGATCGCGGCCGACCGCGTAGGTCAGCTTATGGACCACGCTCTGACGGAGTGCGGCGACGTCTTCGTCTTCCGCAGGGATCAGAATGCGCGACGCATCCGCGCTGGAGATCAGGGCCGAGCTCATGACGGCGATAGTTCGGGCAAGAGTGGAAAGAATGGGTTAACCGCCAGCCGATCGGGCACGAAACCCACGCCTCCCCGCAGAACCAGACGGTCGTGGTGCACCAATGCCGGGCGCTCTCGACGCCGAGGGCATTTCCTTCAACGCCGGCCAGTCGAGAATGGGCAAATCCAGCCCAGGTGGACGCCATCGCCGGCAAATGTCACCAAGCGACGCAGGGTGAGGGAGTTGCGACCCTCCCGGCTATCGTGCGTGCGCTGAGCGGTCTGCGAAGCCTTGATCCCTCTGCGTCCTTAAGCCGTCGCCGATTATGGGTTGCAGATCATGGCGGCCTGACTTTGCTCGCCGTTGGGACCACTGGAGCAAAGGTCGTAATCGTGTTGCGCGCGCTCGGACGGGCTTCGGTAAGTGTAGGCACGGCTCCAGGGGTCGAGCGGCACTGTATCACCCTTGAGATAAGGACCATTCCAATTCTCGGCGCCTGCTGGCCTTTTCACCAGCGCCGCAAGCCCCTGTTCGGTCGTGGGATAGGAGCCCATATCGAGATCATACAGGTCGAGCACGCTCGAAAGTCGTTCGATGGATTGCTTGGCTACGGACAAGCGCGCCCCGCTCAGTTGGCGCAACGCCGCAGGTGCGACCAGGCCGATGAGGAGTCCGATGATGGTGATGACCACCAATATCTCGAGAAGCGTGAAACCGGCCTCACGCGTATCCTCTGAGGACTCAGGCCTTGGGCACGATGAGATGCTGAGGGGTCGGACCTTTTTCAACTCCTGCTCCGTCGTTGCGATGCATCGGTCCTATGAGCGAGGCTGGCTGGACCCATAATCCACCGCGCAGACCGCCAACCGACGCCAACAACGATAGCAAGTGGCGAGGCAAACGTCATGACCTGGCCCCGGCGCGACTGCGAGCGCGGGCGATGCGGCTCCCCAAGGGATCGGAAGAGGATTTGGCGGAGAACGCCGCTGTCCGTTCTGACAGCGGCGTTCCAACCCTTGATCTAGCGCCTGGCCAGCCGCGCACCGAGGTCGTCATCGTCGATAGACGACGGTATGTAGACGGCGATACAGCCATTCGCCGGACAGGGATTGGTTGGATCCGTGCCTGTCGCGCTGCCCGTCGGCACAAAGCCGATCGGCACAAAGACATGGTGGGAGAACTTATCGGCCGCGACCGAGTGCGCGGTCGTTGATGTCGGCACGCCACCATCAAACATGAACGTATTCGCGTCGACAGTGCCTAGGATCGGCGTCAACCTTGCCGCTGCTGGGGTCCACATTGCTGCGTGCGGCAAGGTAGTAGTGTTGCGATGCGGGATCGAACCACACTTCGTCGTTCCCACCGGCCGGGATGCTTGCCAGGACGTCTCCGGTGTCGAGATTGATGATGAGTCGACTGGGTGGAGGGGGGCGTTCCGAACGCGGAGCCGCAACCGATTAGCGCCTCATGACGCGGGCCGAGCGCGAGACCGGCTGGTGAGCAGTTCTGCACCGGATAGGTCGCGATAACCTGCATGCTGCTCGGATCGATCACCGAGACGCCACCTTGCGCGGGATCGGGGCCCAACTGCGGCACGGAGACATAGAACAAGCCGGTCTGTGGCGACCACTGCGACTGCTCGATGCCGTTTTGAGCGTCGACGCCGGCGTGGGCCGTGTCGAAGATAATCTGCCCAAGTATTTTGTGGGTGTTAGTGTTGACCAGCGTTATGAACGGCGGCGTATTGGCATTGTTCGCGGCCGCCAGGATGTGATCATGCGAATCCTACGCCATCTCATCGACGCGCATCTTCACGTTCGGGTCCGTCGGGTCGATGACCGCAATGGTGTCGGTAATCCTGAATGTTTTGATATCGATTACCTTGAGCGTGCTGTCACCATCACCCGCCCAGACTGTATTGCCATCGACAATGATGACGCCGTCGGGTCCCGATATGCTGTTATTTGCTGCCGTGCTGCCGGCGGAGTGGCGGTAGTGCACTTGACGCCCTGAAAGCCGCCGACGCGGCCAATGAACGTATCGTCGCTGGCATCGAAGAAATCGACCCCGGCGTTGGTGCGATCCGAAAGGACATAGAGATCAGTCTTCGGGTCAACGAAGCTGATATCGAACGCCCCGAGGCCCGTTCCGGGCACACAAGCGGACTGGGGGACGACCCCACCCGGCACAGGGATCTGATCGACCAGCACCATGTGCTCGTCGGCGCGGGTTGCGACGGTGCCTGCCAGCAAGAGTGCCCCGGCCATCGTGGTACCCAGCAATAAAGATGCCCTCCCAGAACGACTCACGAACCCGTTTCCGAAGCAATTCACGGTCATAACTCTCCTCCCCTTTCACGTTTGACGCACAGCGCACGCACCGCGCAATCTGCAGCGATGCTCAGGCTCTCAAGGACGCTCCGGTCGTCGTAAGGGCGAGACCATTGTAAGCAGACGCAAGCGCTGTCTGCTATCCATGATCCCGCCTCCCTACCGGATCACAACAATAGGGCTCTGCTAATTTTTACAGGGCTGCGGCTGTTACCGTTTCGGCCATGTGACACACGGCCAATCAATTCCTCAAGTAACATTAATGCTAACCCGGCAGCGATCAAATAATCACGCAGTTGCATCGTCTACTACTTGTGTCCTGCCCTATGATGCACTGCTCCAGTATCGTTCATGGGCCAGGATTTCGTATCGTCGTCCTTCCGCGCGCGCGTTCGTTCGTACAACTACGTGCACGGTAAAATGTGTGCGGCCTCGCCCCCGAGCATCAGCTGTGATCGACACCAATCCTGCGACACCTTCCACACCAACCGCACCGCCTTGTCCCGCCAACACAAGGGCCTGTGCGACCACCGGATCGCGGGTCGCCATGTCCGGATCACCGTCGGTGTATATTGTCAGGTGGGGGCGCAGGCGGGCCAGCAGGTCAGGCGACATGCCGAACACTGCTTCAAGCTCATCCAGGTTGGTAAAGGGCGTTCCAGGCGGCGAGTATTCGCGCCGCGCTGCAACATAGAGCGCCGTGACCGCGTCCGAGCGGCCAGCCACTGCCGACGCCTGGCGCCACTCGGCAATCGAGGCTGCCACCCCGGCGGCAATGGCACGATCAGTGCCGAGCGCTGTCATCAGCGCCTGTAGCAGCGCCACCGAGGCGATGTTCGGATTGACCTTCTCCGCCTCGTCATCCACTTGCACTACTACAGGGACGCGTCCAACTCGGACCACCCGCGTGATGCTATCCGCATCCCAGTGCTTGTTCGACGGATCGAGGTTCGCGAAGATCGCCTGTTGCACGGCGCCATTTGCCGCCGCTTCCAGCTCGGCGGCATCCACCAGATTGCGCGCAAGCTGTGTGTCCTGCCGCGCGGTGGCCAGCAGTTGCATTCCAAGCAACGCCAACAGACCCAGCGTCCACAGCACGATCAGCAGCGCGAAACCGCGCTCGCGGGTCTTGCCGCGGCTCATGGCGGATCAAGCAGTGGCGCCGCCACGATGTCCGGCCAGTGACGCGCGTCGCCAGCAGGAAATCTTAGGCTGATGCGAACCAGCGTCGGCAGACTAGGTGCGCGCCACGCACCGACCCAACCACCGCCTGGACGCCAGAATGCCAGCTCCATCCGTGACACACCGCGCAGCAATTCGGTGTCCGTCGGCGGCGGCAGTGGCCCCACTCGCTTGGCATGCAGATAAGGGAGCCAGCGCAGCACAAGCCGATGCCTCGAATCCACCAGCAGTGTGGCCTGCATGCGTCGGCTACCCGTCGGATCACCCACGCTGGGCAACGCCGTAATGCAATCCAGCCTGTCACTGCTGCCGACGAACGGCGCGGGATCAAGATCATCGCCTGGGTCAGCGCCTTCGATCAGATGTCGCAGCGTGCCGTCGAGCGTATTGAAGTCATCGTTGCTGTTGGTCAGTCGCACTCCGGCGCGCCAGGCGAGGAGGCCGAAATGTACGCCCTGCGCAAGCCCCACGAGCAGGAAGCCGAGTACCGTCAATGCGACGAGGAGCTCGAGCAAGGTGAAGCCATTCGCCTGCCGGACGGGCGCCGATCTTCTCATCGCGTGCCCTGCCCGATCTGCTCGGTGTCGAGCCGCACCTCGCGTGCGACACCTCCGTCGCGCCACCCGACCGATACCGTCACCGCGTAGAGTGTCAGCGGGAAACTTGCCGAGCCACGCAGGGTCACGGCGTTGACTGGTTTGACGGTGGCGCTGGCGACGGGCGCCACACGTAAATGCCAGCGGAAGCCGCCTCCGTCGTCACCCTGCCAGTCGCCCGACACAAGAGGGCTGGCATGCACGGCCGCGGTCAGGTGCGATCGGGCGCGCGCTATGGCCTGCTCATAATGTGACGCGGTCTGTGTGGATTGCAGACCGGACAAACCGGCGCTGAACAGCACGGCAAGGGCCAGCGCCGCGATGGTGAAGGCGACAAGGACCTCCAGCAGAGTAAAGCCGCACTCGCCGGACGCGCGAACGGGGGAGCACCGGGCAAGGTGCTCCCCCGCTACCGATGGTGGCCGAGACTTTAGGGTCGCATCAGTCCTGGCTGCCATCGCCTCCGCTGGAGTTGTCGAAATGGAAAACGTCCATCAGGTCGCCGATCGCCGGACTGTTGGTTGGCACGTATGGATTGCTCGCGTCCTGCTGCGGATTCGGCATGTTGTCCCTGCTGCGTGGCGAGATTGTCGGCAGTTGCCAGTTGGCCTCGATGAACTTCAGGATGGACACGTGGTCGGTGTAGCTGTGGTTGATATGGCCGCCGGTCGAGAACGGTGACACGACCAGCAGCATAATCCGGGGACCGTCGCCGAAGAAGTCCAGCGGCTGGATGTATCCCGAGTCGTAGTAGCCACCCGCTTCATCGGTGGTGATGAATACCGCGGTGGACTTCCAGAGGTCCGGCTTCTGTCGTAGCTCTACGAGGATCTTGCGAACGAACGCTTCGAAGATGCTGTACTTCGACGAGGCCGGATGGCCGTCGTTCAGACCGCTGGGCTTCACGAACGACACGGCTGGCAGAATACCGTCCTGAATGTCGGTGTAGAGATCCGCGGTGTCCTTGTTCACCGAGGTGCGCAGCGCCTCGTTGGTCATGATCGAAGTCTGGTACTGGAACGGATTGCAGATGTTGCAGTAGACATTGGTTGGGTTGTTCGGGTCGTCGACATACTGGTTCCAACCCTCGCCATACCAGTGAAACGACACCTGCGCGGCCAGCAGCACATTGCCGATACTCGGCGTCGGGCTCGGCGGAACGGTGAACGGATTGGCAGTGGCATCTGCCACCGTGCCATTGCCGTAGTATCCGGGATTATAGTTGTTCAGCAGGTAATAGTGAGTGGGCTCGCAGTTTGGATTGATCTTGGTTGACAGGCTCTGGAGGTAGCTGACCACCGGGCCGACCCCGGGTTGGTTGGTATCGGCGCACATGCTGTAGGTGCCGCCGGAATATCCGTCCTGCGCGTACCAGTTGTTGGTCCCGGCTTGCGCATCCGGATCTTCGATCTGATTGGTTGGTGGTGTCGCGGGGTTGCCTTTGCCGTCAGTGTACCAGATCGCGTCCGCGAACCCCGCAATGATGCTGTCCAGCCCTGTGCCGCCCATCGCCGGCTGGTGATAGTTGTCGCTGAGCGTGTAGCGATCGGCCAGCAGCTTGAAGTATGGCATATCGCCCTGCTGGACATTGTAAAAGCCCATAGCAGTGGCGCCTTCGCCGGTGCTTTGATCGTTGAAGTTCGGGACCTGCGGCTTGCCGTTGCTGCCGGCGCCAATCGTCACCTCGACCCAGGGAAACAGGTCGCTCAGGCAGCCACTCGGGTTCTGCTTCGTGGCGTGGCTGACGTCGCAGTCTGACTGCTGGTAGTTCTGATAGTAGCGATGCACCGGGCTATTGGCGTAGGCGTCATACGGCACGCCGGGCGTGAGCTGGAATGGCCCGGGTGACAAATTGTTGACGTTGTCGATGCGTGTGTCCACCGAATCAGTCGGCAAACCAGTCGCCCCCGTGGTCAGCAGCATAAGGTCGCGGGGCAGCAGCCCGTAATCGACGCCAGCAGCGGCCGCTATGGTCGCGAATGGCGGCGGGCTTTCGTTGCTGGCCGATTCCGGTGCGCCACCGGTGTTCGGCGGCGGCAGCGTCGTGTAGGGTCCAGTCTTCATCGGAGCAACGCTGTAGTTTGAGGTAGCGCTCGCCTTGTATTGCAGCCCCTGCTTGAAGTTGGGGCCAGGCGAGCCGTCTGCGTTGACGATGCCCTCGGACAACAGGTTCTGCACCTTGTCACCACTCGGCGAGACATAGGTTGCGAACAGGTGGTCGAAGCTGCGGTTTTCACCATAAATCACAATAACGTGCTTGATCGGTGTCTTGGTGTTGTTATCGTTAGGCCCGAGCGGCGGTGCCGCCAGAGCGCTCGAAACCCAAGCCAGGCTCGCGATTGCCAACAGCGAAGCGCAGCCGAGCAGCCGAGTCTTCGAAGTACTCATCATCCTGTCTCATCCCCTGATTGCTGAGCGAACGACAGGAAGGTGACTGCGGCGTCTTACCGGGCCGTGACACTGGTCTGACCATCCGATGACTCACGTGCAATTGCTTTCGCTCCTGTGATGTTGCGATTATCCGCGGGCAGCAATTGTTTAATTCTTTGCGTAATCCTTGCCGCGGGCGAACAACCGGTACGCTGAAGCCAGCACCTTGGACTGGTACTCCAGATTGAGAGACGGCGTGTGTGAATGATAGTAGCCGATCGCAAGCATCAGATCGCCCTGCGCCTCATCCAGATACGTGCGCATGATCGCGCCGGCCGCTGCAATGTTGAAGCAGCCGTCATAGATAAGGCGCACACGCACGCTCTCCGGCGTGATCCGCGCCACCGCCGCCAGCTTCGTGACCCAGCTCGTATTGACCTGCATGATGCCAAGGTCCTGCGAGCCGTCGCTATTGGGATGTACGATGCCGGCGGCGCCGCCTTCGACGGCCTGGATCGACGGCAGTACGCGCGGTGGCAGATGATAGAATGCGGCGGCGCTGGCCATGCAGGCGAGCAGCGGGATGCTCATGGCTGGAGCTGGAGCTTGCTACGCAGGCGAGCGCCAGGATCAGGGGAACCGGACGGCCGCAATGAATTCAACCGGTCAGGCACTGCGGCGGCATTGATCAGCTGATCGCGCAGGTCTTCGGTCAGCGCCCGCGCGTCGCGCTGATCATGCATGACATGCGGCGTGATCAGGATCAGCAGCTCGGATCGCTGGCGGGTATTGTTCTGATTGCCCGCCAGGAAGCCTAACAGAGGCACGTCCTTCAGCCACGGTATACCTTGGTTGCCCAGAGTCGCGTTGTCCCGGATCAGCCCAGCCAAACCGACTGTTTGGCCGTCCTGCACCACGACGCGTGAACTGACATTCCGATCGTCGAAGGTCGGCGAGTTGATGCCAGGCGTGGTGATGACCGTCGACACGTCACTCACATCCTGCATGACGTCGAGAGTTACCAGGCCGCCACTGTTCACCCGCGGTGTCACTTCCATGACCACACCCGTCTGCTGGTAGTTGACCGAATTCACCACCGGTGCATTCGCCGTGATGAGGCTCTGTGATGATTGCGTGAGGTAAGGTACCACGTTGCCCACTTGCAGCCGTGCCGGCTGATTGTCGAGCACCAGCAGCTCCGGCGAAGACAGAACGTGTACCTGCGTGACTGCCTGTAGCGCATTGATGGCAAAGGGCGCGCCGCCCTGGCCGTGGCCGCCGATGAAGAATCCCGGAAAACTGAGGTTCAGTTGCGCCTGTGCTGGCGACAGCGTCGGCGTGGTCTCGGTGTTTTGCGTCGCGTTGCTGAGGATACCGTTGAGTCCGCCGGACTTGAAGAAGAACTGCGTCCCATACTGAAGATTGTCGTTAAGCTGCACTTCAGCGATCACGGCGTCGATGCGCACCTGGAGAGGCAGGATGTCGACCTTGCGCAGCATTGCCTCGATCGTGTCGATTTCGCGCCGCGTACCGTATAGCAGGACGGCGTTGTTCTGGTCGTCCGGAATGATGCGCAGAGCGTCAGTGTTGGTTTCGGTGGCACCCGACTCGAGGGGCCCGAGCAACGGATTGCTGCTCTGCGCCTGAGCCTGTGGTGCGGCCGGGCCCGGTGGCGCGGCAACGGTGGCTCCGCCGCCGGGAGTCGCCCCCGTCGGAACGCCGCCGATACCACCAATGCCACCGGACAGGCCGGTCCCGCCCAAGCCGCCCCCTGAGTAGCCACCTTGCATGCCGCCGGAGCCCCCCGTGCCACCGCGGCCGAACGTATTGCCCAGGCCGCCGACAGCATTGCTCATGCGTTGCGCGCCCGCCTGCGTGTTGGTTGGCTGCGCGGTGACATTGTTTGGCGTGAACGCCTGTTGCAGCACGTAGGCAATGTCCTCGGCGTGACTGTTCTGCAGATAATGAACATGCCAGCTACGGATCGTCTGCTGCCGAGCGCGATCGATCAGTGCATAGACCCGGCGTGCCTGGTCGATGTAGCGTGGCTGCGGCGAAATCACCAACACCGCGTTGATGCGCGACATCGGTACGACACGCACCATGCCCGCCAACGCTCCGCCGCTTTGCCCGCGAAACGCATCCTGCAACGCACTGGCGAAGTCCTTCACATCGCCGGTGTTGACCGGCAAAAGCGCGTACGATTGCCGTGCGAGGATATCGGTATCGAAGGCCTGTACCAGACCCTGCAGGCTCTCTCTTGCCTGAGGTTCGCCGCCGACCAGCAGCGCGTTGTGCCCTGGGTCGGCGACTATCTTGCCACCGTCGCCGACGTATGGCTGCAGCACCTTGGCGAGGTCCTCGGCCGCAGCATAGTGCAATGGCACAACGACGGTGCCCGCTGTTCCGTCGGATCCCAGGGCAGCGGCTGCCTGCGCGGCTGGCACGAACTCGGTACAAGCTGCCGGATTGCACCAAGGCCGCACCATTCTGGGCCAACAGCGATTGCAGTACCGACAGCAATTGCGTGCGCGCCAACGGCCTCACGGTGCGCAACGTTGCGGCACCATGCACCGCTGGATCGATTGTGTAGTTCAGCTTCAGTATGTTCCCAAGAATCTGTGTGGCAACCTCGCGAATGTCGGTATCCGCGAAGTCCAATGATATGTCGCCTGCCTCACTCGTCGTCGCGGAGCCTGGCAGGGTCACGTCGCCGGGCGCGCCATAGGAGACCTCAGCCGGGGGTGAAGCTCGAGGGGCGCCAACGTCACCGTTGATTCGCGGCGGCGCACCGCTCGATGTACCAGGCAGCTCCGACAGCGCGGGTATCGCAGGCTGCTCTGCATGCTCGCAGCCCACCAGGACGCCGAGCAAAACGAGCAGCTGCAGCAGGCGCACATTCATCGCGATAGCGGAGCCTGGGCGGGCCGGCGTGCTGCTGGCGCCCCGGCGGGCTCGAAGCTCGGATACAGCACCTGCGTGCCATCGGGGCCGAGCAGACGCACTTGTGTCGCCTCGATCGATTTTATTGTGTAGGCGGCGACGTGCTCACCTTCCTGCACGACGATCGGCTTGGCGCCATTGGTGGCGAAGATTGCGCTGCGTCCGAATGGTCCGACAAGAATTCCTGCCAGCCGTGGCAGGCCGGGTACGGTTCTGCCGCTCGCGACGGTCACCGCATCGGCTGGCGGCCGGCGATCGGGACTGAACAGTGGTCGCGCCAGCACCGCGGCGACCCAATCATTTGTGCGGTCGGCGGTTGCTGATGATATCGGCGGAACCGTCGCCGCAGGATGCGTCTGCGACCGCGCAACATCATCGGCCGGAGGACTGCTGACTTCCAATGCGATCACCGCGACGAGCGCGGCGGCGACCAGCAGCGCTCCCCCGACCTGTGTCATCAGCCGCCCGACGTCGCGGCGCGAAACGCGACGATGGTGAACGAGGCGCTGATCGGCGTATTCGCCGCACGCAGTGCGACCGGGGGTGCACGCAGTTGCAGATCATCGACCAGCATGCGCGGCGAGCCTTGCTCGACCGCTCGCAGCAGTTCGACGAGCACCGGCCATTGTGCCGCGGTGGCCACGCGCAATCCTATACGGCGATACGTGCCACGCTGCTCGGCTGGCAGAATTTCCATGCTGTTGAGTTCTGCGCCGGCCATCGAGGCCATGTGCTGCACTGAGCTTTGTAGCGCGGCACCTGCGATCGCATCGGAGGCACCCTCCAGCAGCGCCGCGGCCGGCGCACGCTCACCAGACGCCTGGCGTTGCAGTTCCGGCAAGGTAGTTGCCAGCGTTGTCATCCGCTGCAACAGCGCACGGCGCTGCTCAAGTGTGTCGGCACGTGCAGCGTGCCAATCGATGAGCGGCTGCACGCAGCCGGCCCACAGCGCTGCGAGAATTGTCACGGTCAGCGCCAGTGCCAGCAGCCGCCCACGCAGACCTTCGGGTAGCGCGCCCTCCATCTCAGGGACTCAACTCGGCGCGGATGACGAAAGTATCCGCATTGCCATCGGGTGTGCGAGTCACTGGCGCCGCGAAGGATGGATTGTGCAGAGTGGGATCGCCAGCCATTGCGGGAATCAGCAACGGAGCGGCGCGGGATCGTCCGCTGATGCTCAACTTGCCCTGGCGGAGCGTCAGGTCGGCGAGCACCGTGTCGTCAGGCAACAACTCGGTGACGGTTGCCAGCACCTGCAACGCATCGCCGGTGGCGGCGTGCTCGGTCGCGATCACGTCGTTTCCGGCAGACCCTGCTGCGAGGCGCCGACGCAGCGCCTCGACCTGTGCGACTCGCGGCTGCAGGTCCGCAATTCGCACCTCGACTGCGCGCCGCGCCAGCGACTGCGTGACAAACGGGGTTGCGAGTGCGATCAGCGTCAGTACGCCACACGCACCCCAAGCGATGGCGAGCGTACTCCGGCGTTGCGAGGACGGAGGAACCAGGTCGATCAGCCGCGGCGCACCATCGTGGCTTGCCGTCTCGATCGCGCTGACCTTGAGACCGATCGCTTCTATCGCTGCGAGGACCGGTTGCACCAACGACTTCGGCAAAAGAGACAAGCGAATCTCCAGCCGTCCCCCAGGCCGGTCGCGACGCTCGATGATTGCCGACCAGAACACCTGTTCCGCGGTGAACGGCGTCAATCGATCCATTTCGTAACGCAGTACCCGTGACACGTCATGCTCGGCGGCCAGCGGTAGCGTTACTTTGCGCTCCAATAGGGCCGCGGGATCGGGTCGTAGGATCACGCGGCCGGCGCGCTGGCGAATCGCCGCCGTCGCTGCGCGTCGCCCCGCCCCGTCCATGGGAAAACTGCCGAGTGGTGTTTCCCGCCGCCGTCGTCGCAGGCTGAGATGGACCTCGGGCGGGTCCGACGTGCCGGCCATCGCGACAAGCAGCGCATCGCTCTGGCTGGCATCAGGCAACAGACCTCGCGGCAGCAAGGCACGCATCTGCCTCGCCCACCAATGAAGGACGTCACGCATCGCAGCGCCAACAGCCATCCGTTATCCCGATACCACACCGGTTCCAGCCTACCGGTAACATCCGCGCCATCAACCCGCCGCGAGGTCATTGAGGCTGAGCATGGCCGTCAGCAGCGACGTGACGATGCCAGCGACGGCAATGCCCATGATAATAGTGATCGCGGGGACCAGCAGCGCGACTATCCGCTGCAGTGCAATACGCGTGCGCTCCTCATGGATGTCGGCGGCACGCAGCGCCATCGGGCCAAGTTCGGCATTCTCTTCGCCCAGACGCAGCAGATGGGTCGCGCGCAGTGGAAACACCCGCGCCGCGGCGAGCGGCAGCGCCAGGCCACCGCCGGCCCGCGCGCTCGCTGCGGCCCGATCGACGGCCTCCATGGCGGCACGGTTGCCCACCGCATCGCGCACGAAGCCCAGGGCCGAGATCAGTGACACGCCATTGACCAGCAGAGTGCCCAACACACGCGTGAAGCGCGCAGCCAACACCTCACGCAACAACCCGCCCGCAATCGGCACACGCAGCAGAAGTCGATCCACCGCCAAACGAAAGCGCGGCAATCGGAGCGCGGCGCGCGCGACCAGCACCATTACAGCCAAGCCGAGCAACATGAACACGCCGTATTGAGTAACGAAGGCACCTGTTGCGATCAGTAGTTGTGTCGATGCAGGCAACTTCGCGCCACTCTGCTCGAACAACGGCACAAACTGCGGCAGCACTTCGGTCAGCAGCAGCGCAATCGAGCCGATGGCCACGATGGTCAGCAGACACGGATAGATCAGCGCCGACGTCACAGACGCCGCGAGCCGCTGCTGACGTTCCAGCAGATCCGCCAAACGCGCCAGGGTCGGTGCGAGCTGGCCACTCGCCTCGCCGGCGCTCACCATTGCGACATGCAGACGGGAGAAGGCACGGGGATAGCGCCCTAACGCGACCGCGAGCGGGCCGCCGTCGCGGACAATGTCCCGCAGTCCCGCGGTCATCGTGCGCACCCGTGCGTTCGACGCGGTCTCGTACATGTAAAGCAGGGCGCGGTCGAGGTCCTGGCCGGCCGAAAGCATGGTTGCCAGCTCACGTATGAAGTCCGCCGTCTCCTGTCGCCGCAGGCCCTTACGTGTGGTGAATTCGGCATGCCACAGCGCGGTCACCCATGACTCGCTGTTGGCCGGCTCTGCGCGCATCGGCATCGCGCCCTGGCGCTGCAGACGCGCGACCACTTCGGCTTCCGTTGCGGCATCCATCATGCCGGTCTGCACGTCGCCGGTGGGACCGATCGCCCGATAGCGAAACGTCGGCATCGCTCAGCTATCCGTGCGGACGCTGCGCACGACTTCCTCGACCGTCGTCTCGCCGGCCAGCACCGCATCCAGGCCGCATTGCAGCAGCGTCCTCATGCCGGCGGCGATCGCGGCCCTCTCGATGCTGTTGTGGTCGGCGCGCCCGAAGATGAGATGTTCGATTTCTGGATTGAGTGTCAGGAATTCCGCGATGGCGAAACGGCCGCGATAGCCGGTGTGGCGACACTCTGGGCATCCGACCGGATGCTGCAGCGTCAGTCCCGTGCTGTTGCAGCGCTCTGCAAGATCGAATTGCTGGATCAGCTCGGCTGGCGCCGGCGCCGCGCGACGGCACGCTGGACAGAGCCGCCGCACAAGCCGTTGTGCCAGCACGCCACGGAGTACCGCGGCCAGCAGATAGTCCTCCAATCCCATGTCCCGCAGCCGCGTTACCGCGGCGGCCGCGGAATTGGTGTGCAGCGTGGACAGCACCAGTCGTCCAAGCAGCGCGGCCTGGGCGGCGACCTGTGCGGTCTCCTGGTTGCGTACTTCGCCGACCATGATGACGTCCGGGTCCTGCCGGACGATGGCGCTGAGAAATTCCGCGAATGTCAGGCCGATCTGTTCATGCACCTGCATCTGGGTGATGCCGTGCAGCCGGTACTCGATCGGATCCTCCACGGTTACGATCTTGCGTTCGACGGAGTTCAGCGCGAGTAGGCCGGTGTACAGCGTCGTGGTCTTGCCGCTGCCAGTCGGGCCGGTCACGAGCACGATGCCGTTCGGCAGCGCCAGGGCTTCCTGGAAGCGCGCGATCACCGGCGGCGGCAGTCCCAGTTTCGCATAATCGAACGCCACGGCGGCGCGATCGAGAATGCGCAGCACAACCGTCTCGCCGTGCAACGATGGTACTGTGGAGACGCGAAAGTCGATCTCCTGGCCGCGCACCGCCAGTCGGATACGCCCATCCTGCGGCAGCCGCCTCTCGGCGATGTCGAGCCGCGCCATGATCTTGATCCGTGAGGTAATGGCCGCGGCGAGCCGGATCGGCGGATTGTCCGCCTCATGCAAAACGCCATCATAGCGATAGCGCACGCGCAGTCTGTCCTCGAACGGCTCGACGTGGATGTCGGAGGCGTTCGTCTCCACCGCCCGCGTGATGATTTGATTGACCAGCCGGATCACCGGCGCTTCGCTGGCAAGGTCTTTCAACCGTTCGGCATCTTCCTCGAGCGGTGCCCTGGCCTCAGGTTGTGCCTCCTCGGCCTGACCGTCGGCCGGATACAGGCGTTCAAGTGCTGCCTCCAACTCGATAGGCACGGCAACTTCCAGCCTGACGCGCCTGCCGCAGGCCGCCGCGACTGCGGCAGGCGTGAATTCGTCGAGCGGGTCAGCGGTCGCGAGCACCAGCGCGTCATCATCGACAGCGACCGGCAAGGCGCGCGCCTGGCGCAGGAAGCGCGGTGTCAGGCGTTCGGCAAGCAGGGGTTCGGTGGTCGGATAGCGGCTCGGACTCGCTATCGGCAGCTTGAGCAGGGCTGCATAGCTCTCCGCGAGACCGCGTTCCGTCAACAGGCCAAGCTGAATCAGCACGCTGTCCAGTCGCTGCCCGGTTTCAGCCGCCACGCGACCGGCGCGCTCGATCGTCCGGCCGTCGCATTGCCCGTTGGCGACGAGCAGTCCGGCAAGCGCGTCTATCGACTGATCGGCCGAGGTCGACTGCAAATGGGACGTTCCCGCAAGTGTTCTATGCTCGCTCTATTGTGTTTCGCTTCGCCGGCTAGGCAAATGACACCTTGGCGACCAAGAGCGGGCACTCATGCTGGTTCCGTTGTCCTGGCCGATTGGTACTGGTCGCCGCACCGTTCATTGGCAGTTTCCTCGGTGTGCTGATCCGGCGCCTGCCGGAGGGCCGGCCGGTGAGCCTCGCCCGGTCGAAGTGCGAGACATGCGGCGTCACATTGACGGCCGCCGAACTCGTGCCGCTGGGGAGCTATATATTGCAGCGCGGTCACTGCCGGCGCTGCGGCGCTGCGATCGATCCATTCCACCCGGCGATCGAGATAGCTGCGTTCATCGTAGCGTTGTGGGCGGTTCTGGCTGAGAGGGACGCCGCTCGCCTGTGGGCCGATTGCCTGCTCGGATGGACACTGCTGACTCTGAGCTGGATTGACTGGCGCTGGATGCGGCTGCCCGACGTCCTGACGCTGCCGCTTCTCCTGGTCGGTCTGCTGAACACACTCGCGACCCAACCCGAGGCCATGACCGAGCACGCCGCCGGGGCGGCAGCAGGGTATCTGGCGCTGCGTGGCGTCGCCTGGTGCTACCGTAGGGTACGAGGGCGCGAAGGGATCGGCGCGGGCGACGCCAAGCTGCTTGGCGCGGCCGGCGCGTGGCTCGGTCTCGCATGGCTGCCGTATGTAGGTACTGCTCGCCGCATTGCTGGGTCTCGGGGCGGCGACCTGCCTCGCGCTGACAGGGCGCAGCGTGCGGGCCGACACGGCGCTTCCGTTCGGGCCGTGTCTGGCGCTGGCCTTTTGGCTGCTATGGCTGGACGGCGATTGGCTGATGAACAGTGGAGGCGTGTTGTGATCCGGGCTGGCGTAGCGTTGGCGTTTATCCTGTTCCTGCTGCCCGTGCCACGCGCCAGCGCTGGCGAAGACCGGCCTATCTGTCGTGTTCTGTCAGTATTGGATGTCATGGCGCGAGAGGTGCGAACGCGCGACTACTATGCACGGATCGAGCCTCGGCTGGTCGACGAATTCCCCTCCTCCACGCCCAACACCGTGCTGTGCGGCGTGACGGTTTGGACGGTCAGCTACGACGCGTATCGCGCCAACAACATGCCAATCGGACGCTGCGAAAACTACTTGTTCAGCGTGCAGGCGCTGTCGGGAGGATTTCTGGTGCGCTATCTGCGCAAGGGCGGGTGGCCGCAGGCTCAACGATGAACCGACGCAACACGGCGGGCTTTACGCTGATCGAGATGATCGTGGTGCTGGTCGTGCTCGGGCTCGCGCTGGGTCTGGTGATGACACATGGGCCAGCGCACAGCCGACGGCTGGAACTCGATGCGACGGCAAGACAAGTGGCTGGTGCGCTGCGTCTGGCTCGCTCACGTGCGATCGCGGAGGAACGCGGGACGGCGGTCGCTTTTGGAACTGGCGGATATCAGCTCGATGGTAGCGCAGCTGTCGCGTGGTCCGCCGATGTGTCGCCCACAGGCGACCGCGTCATCAGCTTCACCCCGGATGGCGGGTCGTCTGGCGGGCAAATCGTTTTGCGCGGAGGAGACCGCCAGGTTGCCATCGGCGTGGACTGGCTCACGGGACGCGTTATCGTGCGATAAACCGCGGCAGGTCGGCTGAGCGGCGATCCGCTGCGCCATTCTCGCATCCTGCATCCCAAGGCGATGAGGCGCCCGAAAGGGCTGCACCATCTTGCGGGTCGAGCCGCTGGTAAAGCCAACCATGCCCGCGCCGCCTCGATCACGCCGTCGGTTTCGGGCCGGGGTGATCATCACGTCGAGCCGCGACCTCTGCATCGAGCCGACCGGTGCGCAATTGCATGAGCAGTCGGTCGCGGCGTGACGGCTGCACCTGCTTGGCCCAATCTGAGCCCGCCAATTCGTCTGCCGCGGCGTCGAACTGCCCCTGCGCAAGCTGCTGCATGGCGCCGGTCAGATCGTGCTCAGCCGCTTCGATGTCGGATATCATGCCAACGAAGCTCTGCAGCCCGCGTACGCCCATGTTGAACGCCAGGTTGGTGCACACGCCTCTGCGCACCGGATCGAGCTCTTGATACCACTCCAGGCGGGACAGCGCCGCTTCCACTGCCGCAATGTCGTTCGCCAGGAAATAATGTGCTTCAGCGGCGGTGATGCCGTGCACATCAAGTGCGCGGCCGATGCCGATCGTCGGATGCCCGCGCACCAGGGTTCCGGGTCCGATAGGCCGTCCCGTCGCATCGTCGTAGACGAGCATTCGGATGCCCTCATCGGCACCCAGCTCATCAAGCTGCTGTTGCAACATTGCCGCCCCTCCTGGCCAGACGCGCAATCATCGGTGGGAAGTAATATCGGCGCTTTCCATCGGCAGCTTCGTGCGCAGAGTCACAGGACAGACAGCGATTTCTCGATTTTGGTCTGATCTCAGGCAGTTTCCGAAACCACGCCAAGCAGCGTGATCTGGTCCGCCTGCTCGATCGGATGCACATGTAGCGGCATGCTGCGCCCTCGCACCATGGTTTCCCGTTCTGACAGACTGTCCGCGGAAACGCCTGCCACGGCACAGATCTCGTGCGAGATCACAGCCTCACAACCAAACTCCTTGCACAAGCCCTCCAGCCGGGCCGCGACGTTCACCACGTCGCCCAGGGTTGTGAAAACGCGAACCTCCCCGTGGCCGATTTCCCCTACCACAGCCGAGCCGCAATGCATGCCGACGCCAAACCGGATTGCCTCGCCGGTTTCAGCAACCAGTACCCGGTTGAGCGCGGCGACATTGCGTCCGAGCGCGGCGAGCGCCCTCATCGCCTGGAGGCAGGCATCTTTGGCGCCGCATCCCAGCCCGAACGTCGCCATCAACCCGTCCCCCAGGAAGTGGCTGACCCGTCCGCCATTTGCCTGCACCGCACTGCCTGCCGCTGTGACGAAACGGTCCACGACGAACACCGCATCGAATGGCAGACGGGTTTCGGCGAGCCGGGTCGAATCCCGCATGTCCACGACCAGAACCACAATGAAGCGCTCCTCTCCCGGCAGCGGCCATTCCCGGCGGCGCACGGCTGCCTCAGGCCAGTCAGCCGGCAGCAGCGGCACCACGCAGACATCGCCTTGAGGCCGGACCTGGCAGGCCAGCCGAACCAACGGGGCGGCGGCAACCCGTTCCAGTACCGCGCGCTCCACGGCGGACGGCGCCGGTATTTTGTCCGCGCCGCCGGTGACGCGGATGCGGCAGGTGGAGCAGCGGCCCCGGCCGCCGCAGATACTGGCATGAGGGATGCCGGCGCTTCGGCTTGCATCCAGTACGCTGAAGCCGAGCGGAACCCTGACCGATTGTCCCTGCGAATAGGTGACGCGGATCGCTGCTCCGTGCCGTTCGCGCCAGGCCCGCACCAGCCTGGCCAGAAGAACCAGCGCCGGCAGGGCGATCGCGGCGCCGATGCTCCAGTCGCGCCAGACAATGAGCTGGTGATCGTCCTGAGGCGTGCCGACCTGCCACGGGTTCAGATTGGCCGCGCGCCAGGCGGGGTCCTGAGCCAGACTGAGCATTGTCCGTCCGCCCTGACAGAAGCCCATCAGCGCGAGCACCGGCAGCAGTACCGCGCCGCAGAACAAATAAGGCATCCAGCGGCTGAACATCGGCTTCAGCCGCAGCCATTGGTACATGCCGATGCAGCCGTGAATCCACGCGACGATCAGCACCGACACTTGCAGCACGCCAAGGCGCGGCGCCGCGACCCAGAAGGAATAGAGCTCCTGCGCATAGCCCTTCTCGGTGCCGTACACGGCCAACGAAATCCGCGTGACGAACAGGTGGTTCATCAGCAGCAGCGGGATGGTCAGTCCCAGCACGACCTGCACCACTTCGGGCCGAGTCCATCCGAAGTGCCGCCGCTCATAGAATGCCCAAAGTCCCAAGAGATAATGGGTCGACAGCGCGAAATATAGCGCCGCAGTACCTGCGACACCCTGCCAGATCCACTTCTGTACAACCATGCCGGCTTCCATCGCCGGAATGGAAATGTTGCCCAGGGAGTGGTTCAGCAGGTGGGTCGTGACATAGGTGAACAGCGTCAGGCCTGTGAAGAGCCGCAGCTTGCGCACCCAGAGTCGGTTCGCAGCGATGGTAATCAATTCATACCCCGACCGCGCCGATGCGCGCTGTTCCAGCCGCTCCATCCTGCGTCGCCCGCAGGAGATTGGAAACAGCGCCGCGCTTCATCGCGATGAAACATTGCGGCACTGTCCGAACCTCCGAATCGACGGTAGTGTAACGCCATGCCAGGTACCCCACAGGAAGCGGAACTTCTGCGGTTACTCGAGGCGCACGAGATCATGCGCCTCATTCCCATCGAATCCCTTCGCACACTGATCCGCCGCGCCGGTCTGCTCACCTACCCGGAGCGTGACGAGATATTTGGTCAGGGCGATCCTGGCCGCACCGTTCTGGTGGTCGTCGAGGGATACGTGAAACTGTCGGTGACGATGCTGAGCGGGCGCGAGGTGGTGCTCGATCTGGCCGAGCCTGGCAACGTGATCGGGGAGATCGCGGTGCTGAACGAGTGGCCGCGTGCCGCCACCGCGACGGCGCTCTCCGCCTGCACCATGCTCGCGATCGACGGCCGCTCGTTTACCCGCGAACTGCTCGGCGCGCCTCAGGCGATGCTGGCCATCATTCGCCTGCTCAGCCAGCGTCTGCGCAAGACGACGGCGCAGGTCACCGAAAATCTGGAATTGCCGGCACCGGTTCGCCTCGCCAAGGCACTGATCGAGCTCGCCGCGCTGCATTCGCGTCCAACGCCGCAAGGCCCGCAGATCGGGCTGCCGCTGTCGCAGCGCGAACTTGGCGCGATGACCGGCCTGATCCGCGAAAGCATCAACCGCCATCTCGGCACGTGGCGCGATGCCGGCTGGATCGGTCTGACCGAAGGCACGATTACCCTGTGCAACATCGGCGCATTGCGTGCCCTGTTGATTGAGCACGACATCGAGTAGCGCCGCCTGAGGCGCATGTGCGTCGGGTCACTCGTCCCGGCCGGAACCGCGGGCAGTATCGCGGTCGATGACGAGATCCCCGAGGCAGCCATGAACGACACCATCGTACATCACGAGAATGCCGAACATGCCGCGCATGCCGCGGCACACGGCAGCAGACGGGCCGCGCTGCTTATCGCCATGCTGGCAGCCGCGCTGGCGCTCTCTGAACAGCAGGCGAAGAAGGCGGAGATCGCGGTGCAGGAGAACTCGATCCTCGCCGCCGATACCTGGAGCCAGTATCAGGCCAAATCGATCCGCTCCGCCTTGGCGCAGGACCTGGAGCGGCTCGGTGGCACGCTCGAACAGCCGACGCAGGCGGAACTGGTTGCCGCGCGGCAGGGCGTGCTGCGCCAGTTCGAGGCCGACCGCGTCCGCTACGAGGCCGACGACAAGGATGGCAAAGCCGCGGTCGCGGCGCGTGCCGAGGCCTTCGAGGCCGCGCGCGAGCACGCGCTCGAGCGAGCGCATAGCTTCGACAATGCCGCCGCCGCGCTGGAACTCGGCATCGTGCTCGCGACCGCATCGGTGGTCACCCTGTCGCGGCCGCTGATCCGATTCGCCGGTGCGCTGGGGACGGCTGGTGTGGCGCTGAGTGTGCTTGGAGCCGTCGCGCCGTCGCTCGGAGCGTTCTGAGGCCTATGCGGTGGTGCGGGCGAGCGCCAGCAGATGAGCGCGATACAAAACGGCGCTGCGGTCGTGCAGCCGGGTCTGCCACGGCCATGCGGCCTCCTCGGCCAGCACGTCCAGGCCGGCGACCGACTGGGGATGCGCGCCCTCGGTCAGCAGAGCCCGCAGGAACGGCTCGCCGGCTCCCCCATGTGCTGCGCGCTGGGAGTGCCCGCCGATCCATGTCTCTACCTGGGTCGCGCGGGTGGACCAATCATACGGCGTCGCGAGCAGCACGCGCCCGTCCGGCCGTACCATTTCGGCGAGGCTTGCCAGCAGCCGGCGCGGCTCGCTCACGCAGTCGAGCAGGTTGAGCGCAACGGCAAGGTCCACGGCGCCAGGTGCGAAGGGCAAAGCGAGGGCGTCACAGGCCCAGAAATCCACCCGTTCGGCACCCGGCAGGTCAACGGGGAAGCGGCGGCGGTCATACACGATGCCGATGCGCCGGCGCGGGTAGCTCACCACGCCGGCAAGCGCCTGGCGAGCCAGGCGCAGCAGGGCGAGATTGATGTCCACGCCAAGCACCAGGCCATCCGCGCCGCGTTCGGCCAGGTCGAACGTCGTCCGGCCGGCGCCGCAGCCGCAATCGATTACCCGGCCCGCACGGGGCTCGCCTGCCATCTCCAGCAGCCGCGCCAGGCAGCGCCGCACGGCGCCTGGCTGTACGCCGTCGGCAGGATCGGCCTCCTCAGGGTCCAGGTCGGCCCAGCCGTCCCAGGCATAGGTCGAGAGGGTCTGGCGCAGCGTATCGAGCCAGGTGCCGGGACCGATCGCATCGCCGATCAGGCTCTCGAGCACCGGATCGAGGTCCTCGCGCAGCAACAGCTCGATACCGCGCTCCGCCAACAGGGCGCCGAGGGCGGGGACGATGACGGGGATGCCGTCGATGATCGGGTATTCGTGGCGGCACGCCGGATTGGGACAGTGCAGGATCCCGCTCAGCACATCGCCGTCGCGCTCCTCCAGGACGGCGTCGAGCGTCAGTTGATGGCGGCCAACCTCGTCGCGGGCGCAGCGTGGGCAGCGCGGGGCGAAGGCCTCGAAGTGGCGTCGGCGCACGCTGGCGCCTCAGCCGCCGATGGTCACGGTGGGACAGCCTGGACCGGTGATGGTTCCGCTGAGGCCCGGGATGGGGCCTACGCACTCCGCATGCTCGGTCATGTCACCGACGCGTGCCGCGGCCAGCTTGTTGATCGTCACCGTGGCGGAGCCCTTGCCGATGATGCCGGGGCCGCCGGGGATGCAGGCCGGGATATCGCACGGGTCCGTGTTGTCGGAGAGGCGCGCCGCCGGCATGCCGCCGATCGTGACGTCGGGCGAGCCGCTGATGATCGGCAGCGGCATGGGTGGATGCGGCATGGGGGTGGGCACCGGTGCTGCCGGATGCATGGTCGCGTGGCAGTGCGGTCCGTCCTGCAGAACCAGATCGCCGATGCGCGCGGCAGGTGGGCCCATGGTCTGCGTCCTTTCCCAAACAGATCGACGGTGCTGCCTGCCGATACAGGAACCACGCCGCGCCGGCTATGCGCGTACTCACTCGCTGAAGGGGATCTCAAATGGGCTGCTTCTGCCGTAGCTTTCCGCCCGCCGGGCTGCTGCCGTCGCTGAACCTTTCGGCGAGCGTCGCGCTGCCTGGCGCGGACATCCCGCTGGGGCTGTCGGCGTGGCTCAATCTGCGCGGACTGCCGGCGCTGCCCTGGGAGCCGCTGCCCAACTGGCTCGGCCTGCCGCTGCCCAGCCTGCAACTGAACCTCCGCGCCGTGGCGACGATCTCGGCGCTGGCGCAGCTTCGCGCGCAGGTCCTGGCGCAGTTCGGCCTCGACCTGCTGATCCCGGGACAGGCGTTGATGTTCGTCCGCATCGTGGCGACGATGAATGCGCGGCTCTCGGCACTGGCGCACCTCAACTTCAACCCGCTTGCCTGGCTGCGGCTGGCCGGGCTGAACGCGGCGATCGATCAGATCAATCTCGCGCTGCGGCTTGGGCTGCTGCTGCCCACGCCCAGCCTGATGCTGTCGCTGACGCTGCCTGGCGGCATTCCGATGCCGCGATGGGCGGGCTTTCTCGCCTTGCTGCGCGCGCTGCTGCCGCTGATCGCAGCGGCTGCGAATCTGAACGTGAGCCTGACCGAGACGGCGCAGTTCTCGGCCGCGCTGCGGATACTGGCACGGCTCTCGCTGCCGGGTCTGGTGGCGCCGCAACTGATGTTCAGCCTGACCGCCGCGCTGAACGCGGTCGCGAGTTTGCAGGCGAGCCTTGGCGTCAGTCCGCTGCTGCTTGGCTTTCCGGCGATACAGCTGCGCGTTTCGCTCAAGCTGAGCGCGCTGCTGGCGACGCTGTCCGCGCGGTTCGGGCTGAACCTGAGCGGCGGCGGGGGCAGTCTGCTCGCCGCACTGCTGGCGCTGCTGCCGAACCTGCCGTTCGTGCCGACCAGTTTCGCCACCAGCGCGTCGGTGCAGGCGGCGCTGCAGATGAGCGCGTTCGCCTCGCTGAACTGGCAGGTGCCGCTGTCGCTGCCGGTGATCGGGATCGGCCTGCCGACCTGCGCCTTTGCCGCCTCGCTGAGTGCCGCGCTGGGGCTTCAGGCGGTGCTGTCCGCGCCGTGCGTGCTGGGCTGCGATGCGGGGCACGTCATGCGTTCGCTGGCAACGGCCACGGCGCCTTAGGGTGCCACCTTCGATAGGCGTCGTCCGTTTCGCTCCAGATTAGCGTAGATCTTCTTCATCATCGCCCCGATTGCGAAGATTCAATAAGGGCGAGGGTACGAGGTCCATTCCCCTTGGTAACTGTCGGGCAGACGGGTCATCGGTAGCAAGCTGTGTCCGAGTGATTGATCTAACAGATGTCCGATTTTCTGGCAAAACGACCAACGACCGACGCAAATTGGCGGGCAGTGGTGCTCTTCGGACGCAATGTCGCCGCCTACATGTTCGCTCTCGCCAAGTCCCTGTTAGGCATGTCGGACCGCGCCGATGACCGTGTGCCGCTGGATGAGCTTGCCCTACCCTTTGCCCGACACCTGTGCTCGCACCTGAAGCTCGTGGACAAGCAGACGACATCGCGCTTGAGTTGCTTTCTTGACGCTTGTCGAGCGTTCAATCGCGGCAGACTCGCCGAAGACCGGCTTGTGGAGTCCACCGTTAAGCTCGGATTCAATAACGTTATCGACGCCTTTCATGTTGTCGGATCCGCGCCAGTTCCAATCCAGTTCTTCATCGATGAGCAACGGCGGTGGCAAAGGAACAATCCGGCTAACAAATGACCTGCGCCAGCTGGCAGCATCCGTGCAAGGCGCAAGCTTGGTTGACGAGGCAGAGTCGCGATGGCGACTGGTCGAAACGGCGTGGGCTCTTGATCTGCCGCGTGCTGGTGTCCCTGGCCTGCCGGCGCTGCAACCGTGGTGAGCGTGGCAAGTCCTATCGTGAGCCTTCGGCGCCATTGGTAGCGTGGCTGCATGAGCGCAATAATTGGCTTGTGGACAGTCGTCACCCTCTGCGTGAGCCAATAATCCTGCAGACCGGCGTCGACGCAGATAGGCGGGCCTCCTTTCTCAGAGGCCGGCGTCAAGTTGCTGTTGACGCATTGATTCACGAGAGGGAGCCGGCGGAGGGGGCCGACGATAGCTGGCCGGACGACCGCTTCGCTCACGCGATGGCCGCTGCAACTTGTCCCTCGGGTCCAATACCAGGCCGCTCCGCAACGGACGACTGGGCATCATGCTTAGTCCTCGGCAATGCCGGTCGGACCATGTTCGCCGGCGTTTGCGTGCATTGATCACTCGGTCCGAGGAGACTGAACCCACGTCTGACGTGATCACCATACTAACACCAGAGTCCTGAAACTGAACAACCGCAGCGTGTAGGCTGGACCAGAACACTGGTGATATCTGCTGGCTTTCGAAGGAGCGCTCTTCGCGATGGTAATGTCGGAGTGACTTGCGCCCCAACGATAGCCGGTCATCCCGCCATCTTAGGCATCTTCCGCTTCCAGTTCCCCGGAACCGCAGCGCCCAGCGTGCCGTCCGGCGTCTGCGGCTTGTACTGGACCTGCACGTCGCGGCAGATGAACTTGCACTTCTCCTTCACGACATCGCCGCTGTCCCAATCGACGCCGATCACCAGCACATCCTTGAAGTCGATCCGCAGGAATGCCCGGCCGCTGGCGTCGGTGCCGGCAGCCTTGCGCTTGATCAGCGTCGCCGAGGCGAAGGATTGCGAATTGCAGCACATTTCGAACAACAGAGGCGATGCCTGGTCCATCTGTCTGCTGAAGGTGAACGGCTCGAGATCGACCGGATATTCCTTCTGCTCGCCACGGAGCCAGTTGGTGAACCGCGTGCGGGATGCATGCGCACCCACGGCAGGCTTCAGCTTTTCACCGTACTTTTCCTTGGGCTTTTCCCCGGCCGAATCGTCATCTTCCAGGCCGACGCCAAAATTGAACTCGTCGACCTCGAAGAACTTGCCCGTCTTGAAGTCATGCAGCAGATCATCCTTCGAATTGACGGTCGTCTGGCACTCCGCGTCAATGGCGTCGCTGCCCTTGACGAACTTCATCAGCAGATCGATCGACACGGTATTCTCCTCCAATTCGTCATGCGGTGGGCAGGCGCGAGACGATGCGCAGCACCGCCGTCAGGCCTTCGAGTTGGTAATGCGGTCGCAGGAAGAACCGTGCCTCGTAATGGCCCGGCGAGTCCGGCTTCTCCAGCAGCGTCACACGGGCATTCACCAGCGGATGGGCGGCCTTCCATTCTTCGCTCGATCGGTCCGGCGCGCCGTCGACATAACCGAGCAGCCACTCCTGCAGCCACTGCGACAGTTGCACCTTGTCCATCGACGAGCCGACCTTGTCGCGGACCATGCATTTCAGGTAGTGCGCGAAGCGGCAGCACGCGAACAGGTAGGGCAGCCGCGCCGAAAGATTGGCGCTCGCCGTCGCCGCCGGGTCGTCGTACTGCCGCGGCATCTGCAGTGACTGAGCGCTGACGAATGCCGCCGTGCCGGTATGCTTGCGATGGACGAGGGGGATCAGCCCGGCCTGTGCCAGTTCCGCCTCGCGCCGCTCGCTCAGCGCGATCTCGGTCGAGCATTTCACATCCACCGCGCCGTCGGCCGTGGGGAAACTCAGCACCGGAAGCCCCTCGACGATCCCGCCCGTGTCGATGCCCCGGATGCGCACGCACCAGCCGTACTGTTCGAAGGCGCGCGCGACATTCGCCGCCATGGCATAGGCCGCATTGGCCCACAGGTGCCTGCTGCCGTCGGGACCATCCGTCTGCTCTTCGAAGTCGAACGCCTCCACCGGATCGGTTCGCGCACCGTACGGCAGGCGAGCCAGGAAGCGCGGCATGCACAGGCCGAGATAGCGCGCGTCCTCGCTCTCGCGCAGGCTGCGCCAGGCGGCGTATTCCGGCGTCTGGAATATCCTGGTCAGATCGCGCGGATTGGCGAGTTCGCCCCAGCTCTCCATCTGCATCACCGACGGTGCGGCCGCGGCGATGAACGGCGCATGCGCCGCGGCGGCGATCTGCGCCATGTCGCCCAGCAGCTGCACGTCCCGCGGGCCGTGATCGAACGCGTAGTCGCCGATCATCACGCCGAACGGCTCGCCGCCGAACTGCCCGTATTCCTCCTCGTAGATCTTCTTGAAGATCGGGCTCTGGTCCCACGCGGTGCCGCGGAACTTGCGCAGAGTGCGGCCAAGCTCCTGCTTCGAGATGTCCAGCACCTTGATCTTGTGCATGAAGCCGTTCTCGATGCCGTCGACCAGGAAGCTCAGACCGCGCCATGTCGCTTCCATCCGCTGGAAGTCCGCATGATGCAGGATCAGGTTCAACTGCTCGCTCAGCCGGCGATCGATCGCCGCGATCGCTGCCTCGATCACGCGGCTCGGAATGGCGCTGGGCGGTGCATGTTCGGCCAGCACGCGGCACGCGGTTTCGCCCAGCGAACCGACATCGCGTTCGAGCAGCGCGGTGAATTCGGTGTCCATTATCGCGCCGCTCAGTTGATCGCGATCTGCGCGGCCTGCAGCGTCATCGACAGGCCGCCATCCACGGACATCGACTCCTGCGCCATGATGGAAACCTTGGAGCCGACCAGCGTGATGCCGTCGGTGTCGATCCGCACGGAGTTGCCGCCGACCTGCAACAGGATCGACTGGCCTGCCTTGATCGTGCTGTTGCCGGCGGAGACCGTGATCGTGTGATCGCCGGTCGAGACCGTCAGACCATCGTTGCCCTGCGAGACGGTGACCGAGCGGTTGCCCTTTTCCACCGTCGTCGTGGTGTCCTGGGTGATCTTCACCGTCTCGTTGTTCAGCACCACCTTGTTGTAGTCCTTCTGCGCCTGCAGGAAGATCTCCTCCGATCCTGCCTTGTCCTCGAAGCGCAGTTCGTTGTTGCCGCTGCCGGTGCTCGAGTGGGTCTTGATCCCCGAACGCGTCTTGTTGTCGGGCAGCGGATACGGCACGCCCTGGTTGGCGTTGTAGACGCAGCCGGTGATGATCGGCCGGTCGGGATCGCCGTCGAGGAATTCGACCACCACCTCCTGCCCGACGCGCGGGATGAACATGCCGCCCCAGTTCGCACCGGCCCAGATCTGGGCCACGCGAATCCAGCAGGAGCTGTTGTCGTCCTGCACCGCACTGCGGTCCCAGAAGAACTTGACCTTGATCCGGCCGTACTGATCGGTGGTGATCTCGTCGCCCGGCGCGCCGGTGACCTTGGCGGTCTGCGGCCCGCGCATCACCGGCCGTGGCGTGCGCCGGTCCAGGCGGAACGGAATGTCGCCCTTCATCGCCGCAAAGACACAGCGGAACGTGTCGGTCAATTCGCCGCGGTCATCCGACTGCCCTTCAGCGAACTCCACCGTACAGGTCGCGCTGGGTCAGCAGGTATTCGCGGTTCTGCGCCTCGTCGGTGAAATCGGACAAAGTGAACTTGCCGCCCGCGTGCAGTCCGCGGCAATTGCTGGTCCCGCTCAGCACCTGCCGCCGTGCGGAGATGTCCTGCATGCGCACGGCGGCGAGCTTCTGGCCGTCTCCCGTCGTGCCGTGTGGCCCGGGATAGTCGAACATCTCGTAAGAGCCGTAGCTGTGGCTCCCCGCATCGAGCGACTTTGCCGTGAGGTCAGCCGACGGCGTAGTGAAGTTGTAGTCGTTCAGCGTCACGCCGCCGGACTGCAGATGCAGCGCCGAGGACCATTGCCAGATATGATCGTCGATGCGCCGATATTCCGTTTCATCGCTATTGAACGGAACCGCCTTCCCCAGGGCCTTGTGGGAATTCGGATCATCCGCCATCACCAGCACGTGTTGGTCGTCGCTGTGCGTGAAGAAGTAGTAGAGCCCGTACGTCTCCATCAGCCGGGTGACGAAGTCGAGCGAGGTTTCCTCGGTACTGCACGCAGTACTCCAGCTTGATGTCGCCGGTGCCGTTCTGCCGCTTGTCCTCGAACTTGGTGAAGCCCGCGTCGCGGAACACGGTGGTGATGACATCCCACACCGACTGGTTCTGAAAGATGCGGCTGGTGCGGATGCGCGACAGCAGCCAGATCCATGGCCGCAGCTCCAGCCGATAGCGATGCGCGCCAGCGGCAAGCCCCTCATACGAGGCACATGCGATGATGCCGTTGAAGTGGCGTTTCGTCGTGTCGTCCACGGAGATGGTGACCGTGGCCGAGCTGCCGAGCAGGGAGGTGAGATCGCCCTTCACCGTGTCGCTGGCGACATCCAGTTCGAACAGGAAAGGCCGGCCCAGTTCCTCGCTCGCGCGCAGAGCGGTAAAGCTGAGCGTGAAACCGGGATCCGGCTTGATCGTCACATCGACATTCGGCTTTGCATCGCTGTCCGACATCACACGTCTCGCCTTACAGGTTGGAGGGGCAGCGGAACGAGCGCAGCGCCGCCAGGGTGAACGGGTTGCGCACGCTGCTGGCGTTCAGCGCGAAGCTGGCCGTGCCGGCGGGCGAGGTGAACGTCACGCGGAACTTGTCCGGCTGATCGCTCGGCGTCACATGCGCGCTGTCCAGCACGTGCAGCAGCGACCAGGGGCCGTTGTTCTCGACGATTGTCGCCGGCTTGCCGTCCGCCGGCGTCATGGTGAGCCGCACCAGCGTGTTCCCGTCGGCCGCCGGCCATTGCAGGCTGGTGGCCTCGGTCGGGCCGTGCGCATAGCTCACCCTGCGGCCGCCGACCTCGAGGCTGACCGAGGCGAGGCCCGGATCGAGCGTCTCCGGCACCAGCTGGAACTTCGTGCCGATCTGCGACCCGCCGGCTGCGAACAGTGCATCGCGGATATCGGCGGCGCGCTGGAAGGTCACCAGGGTCGCCGGCGACAGGTTGAGGCGCGTGTGGTCGGCGGACTGCCATTGCCACGGCGTCTGCGAGGTATCCACGAACGGCTTCAGGTACTGGTCGAAGAACTGGTCGGTCAGTCCGCTCGGGCCGAGCAGGCGCACGAAGTCATCCAGCGGAACGTCCTGCGTGCTCTTGGCGACGAACGGGTAGCGATCGAACGCGGCGCGGCACAGCGGCAGCACCTTGGACCGCCAGGCGTCGGACAGCTCCGTGCTTGCGCCGTTCGCGGTCACCGCCGCGCTGCTCTGCGACACGGTCTGCAGCATGGCAGCGACCGGCTTCGGCAGGCTCTGCGACAGCTCCTGTAGCTGTGCCGCGGCGCCGGCGGCGCCCCCGCTACCACCGCTGCCATTGCCCTGGCCGGACACCATGCCGAGCAATGCGGCACCCTGGTTGGGCGCGTTCGCGGCCTGGCTCAGCCCTTGATAGACCTGCGCGATCTTGCCGATCGCCGCCTCGAGCTGCGCCGGCTTGCCCTCGGCGCCCGCGACGAAGTCGTGCAGCGCCTGGAAGTGCTGGTCCACGCGCTGCGCCGGATCGACCGGCTTGCCGCCCGGCGTGGTGCCGAACGACTGGGCGATGATCGACACCGCCTCGTTCTGCTGGAAGGTCAGGCCGGAGCGCGCGAGGTAGCCGGCGAACCCGCCCACGCTCTTGCCCACCTTGGCTGCCTTGGCCTCGACCTCGCTGGTCGCCTTCTCGGTCGCCGCCGGCCGGCTGAGCTGGGTCTCTGTATCGACCGCCTGCAGCAGGTCGCGCAGCGGCGATTCCGGTGCCGACAGCAGATAGAGCTCGTCCAGACCATGGGAGATGTCGCCGAACGACTTCAGCGCGACGTTGGCCAGCAGCGCATCCCAGCGCCGCGCATAGTCGTCGAGGTAAAGCCCCAGGATGTCGCGGCGAAGCTGGTTGAGCTGGCTGATGCTCTCGCTGAGCTTGACCGGCGGGCGTCCCAGCACCCAGCCGTCCTCGCTGGCGTCCTTGGTCACCTGCGGCAGCAGCGGCAGCAGAACGGTGTGATAGCCGTTCCAGGTGAAGATGCCCGGCACGCCGGTGTTGAGCGCCTTGCCGTCGCGCAGCTCGAAGACGCGCGCCCCGGCCGGCCCCGCATTGTCCAACACCGTCCACTCCGGCAGCGACTGCACGACGGAGCTGCGCACCAGCCGGTTGTAGGTGTACTCGGCGAGCGGCTGGCGCGTCAGGATGCCGCGCACCTGAGCGACCAGCGGCCCGTCCAGCGCCACCGGCTCCAGCTTGTAGTCCAGCATCGCGTGCACATGTCGCGCCAGCGCCTCGCGCGTGTCGGCCCCGTCGTCGCCGGGGAAGCTCGCGGCGAAATCGGCGACCATCCATTGCTCGACCAGAGCGGCGTCGAGCGGGCCCTGCCGGCCGAGGATCAGGTAGACCTTCAGCGCCTGGTAGAGGAAATCCGGCTGCTGGAGATGCGTGCGCATCTGCTCCTCCAGCCGCGCCAGCAGCCGCGGCAGCAGCAGCCCGTTCAGCGCGCGATCATACGCATCGATCGACGCCGCCCCTAGCTTGGCGCCCTGGTAGAGGCCGAAGGTCAGGGCGACCGGTGTCGCCTCCGCCCGATCGGCGTAGCCGCCGCGCGCCGTCCGCAAGGTCTCCAGCGCGGGCAGGATGGCGGTCAGGTCGGTGTCCTGCGGGCCGCGCTTCACCAGCTCGGCGTACTGCCCCTGGTAACGCAGCGCGGTCTCATGCGCCTCGGCGATTATCAGGCGATTGCCGAAGTAGCTCGCGGCCCACACCCCGGTCAGGCTCAGCAGCACGGCAGCGGCCGTGGCGTAGGCGCCGATCCAGGTCCAGCGATGCCGACACTCCACCTTGCGGTCGAGCCCGACCAGCGCCGCCTCGCCGAACATCACCTCGCGCACCAGGCGGGTCAGGAAGTAGCTGCGACCGGCGTCGCTGAATGCCGTCACCGCCTGGCGCGACAGGCCGAACCGGCCGGCCATGACGCCCAGCAGGCGGTCGATCGGTGTGCCGTCCTGCGTGCCGCTGGTGAAGTAGACGCCACGCAGCAGCGGACGCGCCTCCAGCCGGCTCGGGCGGAAGATCTCGTCCAGGAACTCCCGTGCGACCTCGCGCAGCGACGCCATCTGCTGCGGAAACCCGTAGATCAGCCGGCGGCGCTCGACGTCCGGCTCCTGGTGCACGCGCTCCAGCATGCGGTCGTTGAGACGCGTGAGCAGCCGGTCGAACTCGGGGCCGAACTGCGCGACCGCACCCGCTTCGTCGGCTGCCCCAGGGGACGCCTCGTCCAGCGGGAAGGTCATGCCCCAGACCTGCTCGCGCTCCTCCTTGCCCAGGTTGTCGAAGAACTCGACGAAGCCGGCGATCAGGTCGGTCTTGGTGAAGACGGCATAGATCGGCACCCGCACGCCAAGCTGGTCGTGCAGCTCACGCACGCGCCGGCGGATGGTGCGGGCATGCGCATGGCGTGCGTCATCATCGAGAGCGGCGAGATCGGACAGGCCGATCGCGACGACCACGCCGTTGAGCGGCTGGCGGCGGCGGTGCTGCTTCAGCAGGCGCAGGAAGCCCAGCCAGCCGGCGCCGTCCACGCGGGCGTCGCTGTCCTGCGTGGTATAGCGCCCGGCCGTGTCGATCATCACCGCCTGGTCGGTGAACCACCAGTCGCAGTTGCGGGTGCCACCCACGCCGCGCATCGCGCCCGGACCGAACGTGTCGGCGAGCGGAAAGCGCAGGCCGCAATTGGTCAGGGCCGTGGTCTTGCCCGCGCCGGGCGGGCCGATGAACAGGTACCAGGGAAGCTGATACAGATAGCGCCCCGACCGGCCGCCCAGTTTGGCGCGCTTCAGCGCATGCAGCGCCTCGCGCAGCCGGCCGCCCAGCAGCGCCACCTCTTCGGCCGAGGCCGCCTCGGACGGATCGACCTGTTCGGCGGCGACGCCGTCCACCAGCGCCTTGTCGCGCTTGCGGGCTTGCCAGACGTGCATCAGGTTCCACACCAGCCAGGCCAGCAGGCAGGCCCCGATGACGCCGCCTCGGGCGAGCTCGGTCTCCAGCGGGCGGGAGATGCCGACGGCGAGCAGCGGCCCGAAGAACCACACCACCAGCCCCAGCAGCAGCACTCCGAGCAGCGTCGTCAGCCAGCGGCTGCGCACGATGCGGGCATAGAAGGTTTTCATGGCAGCCTCGATGTTCTGAGCAGCACGATCTCCGTGCGGCGATTGCGTTCGCGTCCGTCGGCACTGGTGTTGGGCGCCAGCGGGTCGGCGTCTCCCTTGCCCGCGGCGCTCACCGGACGATCGGTGGGAAGCTGCGCGGCCAGCACCTTGGCCACCGCCTCGGCGCGCGCCTGCGACAACTGCCAGTTGGAGGGGAACCGAACCGTGCGGATCGGCTGGTTGTCGGTGTAGCCGTTCACCAGCACGTTGCCCGGCTCGTCGCGCACCGCCTGGCCGATCCGGGTCAGCAGCGGCATGGCGCTCGGGTTCAGCTCCGCCGAGCCGGAGGCGAACATGGTGCGGTTGACCAGCCGCACGGTGACGGATTGCGGATCCTCCAGCACCTGCACCAGACCGGCGGCGATCTCTGGTTGCAGGAACTGGTGCAGCGAGGGCCTGGCCGGGTTCGCGCCCGCCACAGCAGGGGCGGCCGGCGGGGGTGGCGGCGGTGCCACCGCGGCGGCGCGCGCGACCTTGACGGGACCGTGCGGCGGCAGCGCCGCGAACTCTCCGAAGGCGATGTCCGACGCACCGGCCAGGGCGAGGTTGAAGGCCAGATAGATCACGCAGACCGCGGCCAGCGTGCCAAGCCCGATCAGCCACAGCGGAACACGCCAGCCCAGCCTCCGGCCGCCGGTGTCGATGCCGCGCCATTGCGGCGACAGTTCCCGCTCGAACTCGCCGCGGCGCTGGCGGATGCCGCGATACAGGCCGTCGCGCAGCTCGGTGAGCGCCGCCCCGCCGCGCCCCAGGACGCGATACCGCCCCTCGAAGCCGAGCGAGGCGCACAGATACATCAGCTCGATCACCTCGGCATGGCGACCGGGATCCTTCTGCATCTGCTCCAGAATGCCGAAGAAGCGCTCGCCGCCGGTGACCTCGTTGTGGAAGCTGCTGGTGAGGCTTCGCGTCACCCAGGAGCTGGAACTGCCCCACGGCGTGCTGAGCACCAGGTCGTCGATCGTGGCACACAGCGCGTAGCGCGCCGCGCGCAGGCTGTGCGTGTCGAGCCCGGTCGCCACGGCGCGCGTCTCGAATTCACGCACCGCCTCGACCATGCTGCGGCGGAGCTGGTCCGGATCGGGCGCCCGGCCGCGGCCGATGCGGGCGGCTGCCACCAGCAGCGGCGCCGCCGCGGCAATCAGCGCGTTGGCACCGACCGTGGGCACGAACTCCGGCTGCTGGACGCGACGGGACCGGACTGGCGCGGGTGCGAGGGCCGGGGCAGTGACAGCAGCAGTGGCGGGCGTGGGGCGCGACGCGGCCGCCACGCCACCCGGCCGCGGCAGCAGCAGCGTCGCGTTGGTGTCTCCCGGCTCGGCAAAAGGATCGTCGGTCTCGGTCATGGCCCGGTCATCCCCTGATCGCCCAGCACTCTATTTCCAGGCCGGGGACGTCCCCTGTGACATGAATCGCTACCCCCCCTGAGCGGGTGAGCGCCCCCCAGTAGGGGCTGCTGCGGTCCAGCTCGAAATACGTTGTGTTGGCGTAATAGGGGAGCTGGCGAGGCGCCACCGGCAGCGCGCGCACCGCGATCCCCGGCAGGGCGACGTTGATCAGTTCGCGGATCTGCTCGACCGGGCCGATCTTGACCAGGTTGGGGAAGCTGCGGCGCAGCGCCTCGGGCGGCATCTGCGCCTTGATCGCCAGCACCCAGGTCGCGTTGCTGAGCAGGCTGCGGTCGGCGATCGGGCCGACACGGATGCCGAAGCGACGCTCCTGCAGCGGGATCGGCACCGCCGTCTGCTCCAGCACCGCCGACAGCGACTGGCGCAGCGCCGCCATCACCGGGCGGAACGTCGCCTGCAGGTCGTCGTGGCGATACACCGGGAACGCCGCGGGCCGCTTGCGCGCCTCGGTGAACGTCGCCAGCTCGCCGGCCAGGCTGACCGCGAGCCGGTAGAAGTCCTCCGGATGCATCTGGCCCAGCGTGGCGGCCAGATGCGTCATCAGCGGCTCGTAGCGGTTGCAGACCTGCAGCAGCAGATAGTCGGCGATCTCGGCCGCGCCGCGCGTCGCGCTCTCGGATACACGCCCTGCAAGCGCCTCGGCGCGATGATGCAGCAGGCCCTGAAGCTGGGTGGCGAAACCGGTCAGGACAGGGGAGGGGAGGCTGACCAGCAGCGGCGGGATGAAGCCGTCGTCGAGCACCACGCTCTTGTCGGCGCGCATCTCCACGATCCGGGCGAGGCCGATGGCGGCATGACCGCCCCGCGCCTCCCCCTCCAGCGCGAAACGCAGCCGCAGCCGGCCGATCGGCACCGTCGCGGTGCCCTGATAGCCGGCATTGGTGTCCATCGCCTCATGCTCGGCCGTGGTGAAGCGCGCCACGGTCTCGGTACGCTCGGGCGGCGCAGTCTCCACCCCGCCGGGCTGGCGCGTCGGCAGCAGCAGATAGACCTGGCTGTTCCGCACGCCCTCGGGCAGGTCGAGCGGGGTCGGGCAGTCGGTGTCGGACGGCGCGCTGAACGGCGTGCCGTCGGGCAGGATGCCGGCGATGGAGCGGACCGCGAACTTGCCGAGCGCCAGCAGGTCCGTGTCGATGTCGAGCTGCGTCAGGCCCCAGCCGAACGGGCGCAGGCCGGCGGTGCTGCCGCGGACCAGCCGGTCGAAATAGCGTTCCTGCTGCTGCAGATGCTGCGGCTGGAGGAACAGCCCTTCCGACCAGACGACCTTGTTCTCCCACCCCATCTGCGTGCCCCCCTGCTCACCCGGTTATTGCTGCGGCTTGACGGAGATGCCGTCGCCGGCGGCCGTCACCGTGACCTTCGTCGTCTGGTGCGGCGGCACATCGGCGCTGCCGCGCCACGTCGCGTGCTGGAAGTCGCGATAGGCGGCGAATACCCCGACCGCCTTCACCGGCTCGGTCGGTGTCAGCGTCAGGGTCTTTGTCTGGCCGGGCACCAGGGTCAGCTCATCCCGCTTGACCAGATCGGTCCCGAGGGTCGCCTGGTCCTGGTTGAACAGCGGAAAGAACTCCGCCCCGGTGAACGCGCTGGTCGAGCCAAGCTGGTAGACGCGCACGACCAGCGGCGCGCCCTGTATTGGCGCCCCTTGGCCGGACGGCGTCGGATTGACGTCCGGCGTCGCGGTCAGCGTGAGCTCGACCACTGTCGGCGGCGGCGGTTTGGGTGGCGCGCTGCACGCGGCAATCGCGGTCAGCACGCCGAGGATGATGAACGGTCGCATCAGACCCGCCGCGCCTGCTGCTCGTAGGCGCGGGCGAAGTCGCGGCCAAATGCGAGCGAAAAGCTGTCCTCCGCCTCTCGGGTGATCTCCTTGTAGGTCGTCCGGTACTGCTCCCAGCAGCGCGCCTTGTGGGCGAGGGGGAGCAGGCTGCCGACCGGTCCCGGCACGGTGCTGCTCCTCCAGCGCATTGGGATTGATGCGACGGAGCAAATTGGTCAGCGCGGTCTGCAGGCCGGCCATGACTGCCAGTTCGTGCGCCTTCAGATCGGCGAAGGCCTCAGAGGTCGCGGCAAGCGGTTGCAGGTAGCCGGGCCGCCCCGGCCGCAGCAGCGCTGCGATCGCCTCCTCCGACGTGACAGCGAATTTGAGCGGATTGTTGTCGGAGGGCCGCAGCAGGGTCTGGTCGGCGCGAAACTCGCGCTTGATGGCGGCGCGGGACATCAGCACCGCCCGAAGCCCTTCCACCATGGCGCGGAACACCTCGCCAGCGGTGCGCAGCACGGCCTGCGGGTCCGTGTCAGGATCGAGGCGCACGCCGGCACCTTCTAGGAACTGGTTGAGCTGTGCGCTGGCATCGGTGGGCGGACGGGCAGGCGGCGCCGCAGCCGACATCGGAGGGGGCGGGCGCGCCACCTCACTCGGCGGGGTGTCGCCCAGCAGCGCATCGATGTCGGCGTCGTCCAGATGCGCGGGAATGAGGAACTTTGGTGAAGCGAGAGCGTGCAGCGGAGCGTCCGCGTTGTCGGGCTGCGACGGTCCCTGCCAGACATCGAGCGAGTCGGCGCCACGGAACAGGTCATCCTCTGGATCCGCGCGCCCGCCGCACCGCACTGCATCGATGCGGTCGAACGGGTCGTCCTCGCGCACTGCCGGTTGGGTAGCGAACGGGTAGGCAAAGCCGGCCCCTGGCTGCGGGATGAGCGAATCGTCCGCATCGGCCGCCGGCGTCACCGATGGCACAGTTTCCGCCACAGTGATCCGGTAACTCCCGAGCCGGATCTCGTCGCCGTCTGCCAGCACAAGGCGGCGATCCGGCGACAGCGAGTTCGCCGCGCCGTTGACGAACACGCCATTGGTGCTGAGATCGGTCAGCACGTAGCTGCCGTCGACGAAGGCGACGACGCAGTGCGTTCTGGACAAATGGTGCTGGGGGTCCGCGAGCACCCAATCGTTTCCGGATCCCCGCCCGATGGTGAGCCTTCCTTCATCCAGGGTGCGGGTCTCACGACCGCCGCTTATCTGGACGTCAGAGGAGCCTTTGACCTGTTCCAATGTGAGAATCAGCGGCATGATGCTTACTTCCCCTCCTGTGCAATCAGTCGCTCTGAGTGATGGAGGACTGTGTGGCCGATATCCTGCTGGCCGAGTTCGAAGGCCGTGTCTGGCTGGTCAGCGGCGAGGAGCATCTCGACGACCTCCTCGCAAACACGCTGTCGCCCGATGTCAGCGTCGAGTTGGTGCCATGCCAAAGTGTCGCCGCCGTCCGCGATCAGTGGGCGCAGCATGGCGGCGACCCTTCGGCCGGCATGCCGTGGCTGGTGCATCCGAACATCGTGGCCCGCGTCATTGGAGCGACGCGCGGGGCATCGCCTGACCACGCGGTCATGTTCGGCCCGTGGTCGGTGTTGCTGGACCAGGCCGCGCTGGCTGTCATTGCGGCCGCCGCGGCCCAGGCGAACCAGCGGCCCGAGGCAACTGTCACCCTCGCCGAGTACCTGGACCCGGCCGGCCCGCAGGCGATCGCCGATCTCTCGCGGCTGCGCGCCCAGTTGATCGAGGACCAGCTTGCTGCCAACGGCGTGCCCCGCGAACGGATCAGCCGCGTTCGGCGCGCGGTGAGCGAGGTGCCCGGCATGGCGCAGGAAAGCCAGCGGGTCGACATCCTGCTCGGCCAATAGAGACTGCATGGTACCGCTTTCCCCCGTTGCTACTTCAACGACGCGAGCAACGCGTCGAGGTCGGCCTCGGGAGCATCCGGCGCGGCTGCCGGCGCCGGCGCATTCAGACCGGCAAGCAGCGCGTCGAGTTCATCGACCTCTCCCCCCTTGGCCTCAGCGGTATCCGCCGCAGCAGGGGCCGGCGCACTCAGGCCGGCAAGCATCGCGTCAAGGTCATCAGTCGCCCCCGCGGTGATGCCTGGATCTGCCGGCTCAGCAGCGGCCGCGGATGTCTCTGGTTCTGACTGATCCGGTTCCGACGCGGCGTCCGGCGCGGCATCGGCGACGGTATGCGGGGGAGTTATCTCCGCCGGCGCCCAGAACCCGGCAAGCGTCCCGCCGGCGAGCGACGTGAAGCCGCCGAGCCGCACCTCCGGTCGGCCGCGCAGGGACAGCAGCGGCATGACCCGGTACGCTGCCACCTGAACCGCCTCGCGCTCGGTGTAGAGCCGCTCGGTGCAGGGCAGGGCGACCTGATCGCCGTCGGCTCCGGCGTAGACGAAATAGGGCATCTCCCCGACGCCCATCACCGTGCCCAGCCGCATCGCCTTGCCCTGCTGCAGCCAGGTCTCCGCCAGCAGCAGGCCGGACAGCAGCGCCGGATGGCCCCACAGCATGGCGCCGAGGCCGCCTTGCGGGGTGAACTCCTCGAAGCCGAAGGCGTCGATCGGGTCACTCTTGCGGCCGTAGGGCGGGCGCAGCAGGAAGCGCGGCGCGGCGAGCCCGAGATACGCCGCCTCAGGCAACTCATGCAGCGCCGACCAGGCGTCCTTGATCAGCGGATGCTGGTCGTGGAACCGGGTCTTGAGCGCGTCGGGATCGATCCCGGCCACGAACGGCGCGCGGGCCGCCGCGGCGATGCGTGCGACGCGGCCCAGCAGGTCGGCATGCGGTGGCGCCAGCTCGAAGCCGTAGAGGCCGATGATCGCCGACAGCGGACCCTGCGTCACATCCAGCGCCGGCTGCTCCACCAGCATGCCGTACAGCCCGGTCTCCTCCAGCGCATCGGTCGCGGCGAGGTCGGCGGCGAACTCCTCGGCGGAGACGTCATAGAGCACGATCTCCATGCGCGCGCCGGTCTCGATGCGGCGCACCAGGAACTCGATGCCGCGCCAGATCGCCTCGGCGGCCTGGAAGTCGGGGTGGTGCAGCACCCGGCGCATCGCCGCCGACAGCGCCTCGTCGACGCGCGCGATGAGCTGATCCTGGCGCGCATCGCGCTTCGGCTGGATGTAAGGGCCGACCAGGCGGCGGATCAGGTCATCGACCGAGGCTTCCTCGGCGTCCGCCACGGCCGGGCGGCCGACCAGGCGCGCGAAATCCGACAGCCGGCGATCGGAGGCGACGGCCGCGCCGCGTGCCTTGCGGGGCGCCCGCGGCAACGGGGCGCCGCCGCTCCAGGACAACACCTCCTTGGCCGCGCGATCGAAGCCGGTGCGGCTGCCCAGCCTGCGCCGCAGATCAAGCAGCTGCTCGAACAGAGCCACGTTCTCGGCGAGCTGATCGGGATGAAAATCGTCGAGGCTCCGGATCGGCACGGTGACCGCGCCGCCGTCCTCGGCCAACGGCAGCGCGAGCGATAGCTGCATGCGCTCGATGACCTGGTCGAAGTTGTCGACATCGACCTTGATCGGCTTGCGCGCGGCGAGCGCGGCACCGGTCTCCAGCCGGCCCGCGTTGGCGCGTCCCGAGAAATCGCCGAGCAGGGCCAGGCGGAATTTTGCACCTGCCGCCGCGGCGCGCGGTGCACGGCTGATGCTGCCAAAGCTGACCTCGTAGCGCATGACGTCACTCCCGACTGAGTTTCGGGGCTTTAGCAGCGCGGCTCAGGAGGGCCGGTGACTCGGATCATACGTCACGCGCCCAGGCGATTTGACGTGGCGCGCTCAATCCACATATATTGACCAGTCGAATCGACCAGTCAAACCATGGCAACCATCATGCGCGAAATCCAGGCTTCCGAGGCCAAGACCCACCTCCCCCAGCTCCTCGATGACGTGGAGCGTGGTGAGACGATCGTCATTACCCGCCATGGCCGCGCCATTGCCCGACTGGTGCCCGAGGCGCATCGCCGGCAGGAAGAGATCGATCGGGCGATCCAGAGCATCCGGGCGCTGCGCAGGCACACTGGAAAGATCACTCTGGCCGAGCTGCTGTCGGCTCGTCACGAAGGGCACAAGTACTGATGCCGTTCGTCATCGATGCCTCCATTGCGGCGTGTTGGGCCTTCGAGGACGAGGATCATCCTGTCGCAGCGCTGGCCCTCGAGCGTATTCGCAGCGATGAGGCGCTCGTACCAAGCCTTTGGTGGTTCGAGGTGCGCAACACGCTGATCGTCAATGAGCGCCGCGGTCGGCTGACCGAGGCCGATGTGACGGTCTTTCTGCGCGGGCTGGCTCGGCTGGGGGTGACCATCGACCGCACTCCTGACGAGGCGGCGATCCTCACGCTGGCTAGGCGGCACCGGCTGACGGTCTATGAGGCGAGCTATCTCGAGCTGGCACAGCGGGAAGGGGTTCTGCTCGCGACACTCGATACGGATCTCGTCAATGCGGCGCGTGGCGAGAGGCTGCGATTGATCGGAGAGTAAGGAATTCGCATGCGCGAGGTTGGCGTCCTTTCGCGGGCGAAAGCACAGGCAAGGCTTGCGAAAAAAGTTACCTATGAGAATTTCCTCGGCGGCCCTGCGGTTCTGGAAGCATTTCGCGCCGGCGCGCTCGACCTCGTGACCATAGGAAACACGCCACCAATCCAGGCACAAGGCGCGGGCGAGCGCATTCTGATCGTCGCCGCCTGGCAACTGTCGGGGCCGGAGTATGGCCTCGCTGTGCGACCGGCCTCAAGCCGACGAACCGTTCGGCGCCCTTGACGCGCCGACGCGGCTTCGCATGCACGAACTGCTTGCTGTTCCGGCTGGCGGAGAGGCATCGCCCTACGGTTCTGATGGTGACGCACGGTGTGGATGAGGTACTCGTCCTCGCGGACCGGGTGCTGGTCATGGAGTAAGGTCGCATTATCCTTGATCAGGTCGTGGGTCTGCCTCATCCCTGGCGGAATACCGGCGCACGCTTCGCATCGCTCCGAGGCGATCTGCTCAGCGCCCTCGGTGTTGTGGCTGAGGTTTGAGCGACCACGGGTCTCAGGTTAGCGGCCCGGCCGGCGTCGCACGCGGTGGCGTCGCAGTGGGGCAGGCAGTGCCTGTGAGCCGGCCGGCCCAGAGATCCACCTCCCGCCAACACTCCACAAGGCATGGCTCGCTCCGCTCGGGCATGCTCACTACCGAGGTCCTCTTTGCACTCGCGCCCAGCGATCGGCATTCAGTCCGCGGCCGCCTGGAGCGCCGGTGATTCCAGTCATACCCGCCGGCGAATACCGCATGCGACGAGACCTGCATCGAATGCAGTGAGGCCACGGACATGGCAGCCGAAACACCACCGACCGGGATGGACCACGCAGAGATGAAGCGGTTTCTGCTCAAGTCAAAACAGGAACCGGTCAACTGCGCACTCGGCATCGGCGACGACAAGAGTGTCGCGTTGTTGATGCTCTCGCCGCATCGCTCCGCCAAGTCGCTGCAGGGCGATTTGCAGAAGCAGTTTCCCACCGCCTTCAACACCCGCTTCGGCACGGCGATGGTCGATACCGATGACGATCCCACGCTGGTCAAGTTCATGCTCAACAAGGCGGTCACCAGCATGGCGCGCCGGTTGGTGAAGACGCTGAAGGGCACCGGCTTCCGCAAGGTGCAGATCCTGCTGGGGGACGGCACGCCGGTGGAGACCGCGGCCGAGGAGGAAGGTGCGCAGCAGGGTGGCGCCCCTGGCTCTGCGACCGAAGGTGACTCGAAACCAGATGCGTCGGCGTTGGCACAGGCATTGGCGGCGCTCGTCCGCCGCATCGCGGACGTCGCTGATGCCACGCAAAAGGAGGTGTTTGCCAAACAGGCGCGCGAAGCCAACGTCAACATCAAGGTCGGTAATCTCACCTATGCCGCTGTCGGCATCGAATTGCTGCGCCGCGCGCTCGATGCGGTTCCGGGCGGCGGCGATACCGCGCCCGCTCAACCGACCGAAGCCGAGCCGGCGGCGGCACCCCCTCCACCGCCTGCCCCGCCGCCAACGGTAGAGGCGCGGCCCGACGCCGCGGCACTGTCCGCAGCACTTGCCGTCCTGGTGCCTCGCGTCGCCTACGTCGCTGACCGTGCGCAAAAGGAGGCGCTGGCCAAACAGGCGCGCGAAGCCAACGTCAACATCAAGACCGGCAACCTCGCCTATGCAGCCGCCGGAATAGAGTCACTGCGCCGCGCGCTGGATGCCCTCGTAGCAGCGAGCACGCCTTCAAAGGCGGCGCCCCGTCGTCCGCTTCGCAAGCCGCCATCGTCGTATGTGTCGATCCGCGGCCGCGAGATCTGGGCCGCAGCACGCGAAAGGACCGCGGAACAGATCGGCACCCTGAGGGAACGCCTCAGCGGCATGCCCGACCCGGACCTCCAGCGTCTCGCGACATTCGATCTGAATGGGACCACCAGTGAACGGAGCGCGGCGCTGCTGACCGCGCTCAGCGAAGTCGATGGCGCAGCGCCAGACCGGCAGCCCGATGCGCGCGCGAAGGCGCGCCGCCTGATCAGCGAATTCAGTGACTACCTGAAAATGGATGCGCTGACCCGGGTCCTCGATGACAATCCGCTCAAAGAGCCCGTCGCGATCCGTGAAACGCTCGGCGCGGCCTTGGCCGAGATCGACCAAACCCTTGTAGGCTGAGGAACCAGAACGATGAGCGAGACACTCAATCGCGCACCATCCGAGGCGGTCTACGATGACTGGCAGGTGCAGGCCTACAAAGCACTGGGCGAGAAGGTGCAAGCGAACGAAAAAGCAAAGGCGGCACTGGCGAACGGGTTCATACCCGATCAGAAGACCATTCGCGACAAGCCTTTGCCGCCGATCCAGTACAACGGCAAGCCTGCTCCGAATTCATGGATCGGAAAACAGCTTGCCGGTCAGTTGTTTGGCGATCCCGACGACCGAGCGGGCCGGACCTTGAAAAAGGTCGATGGCAAAGACGTAGATTTGCATGGCCAGAACTGCCAAAAAATCGGCGCCATGTTGAATGACGGCACGGCGGCGGCGGTGAAGATCATCGGCGAGGGCAAGCGCCAGCTCCGGGGCAACTTTTTTTCCGCCGATGGCTACAACCTCAAGAACAACGACAACAAGGTCGACACGTCCCGCCCAGTCGTGTTGCTGCTCACCGGCTCGAGTGGCAGCGCGGAAGAGCAGGGTTTCGACGTGGCGAAGTTCTACACCGAGACAGGTGCAAGCGTACTCTCGGTGAACTATGCCGGCTTCGGCGGAAACGCGGCGCCACCCGACGGCACCAGCGAACTGAGCCTGCAACAAGACGCACAGTCCATGCTGCAGCATCTGATCAACCTTGGCTACGATCCGGACAAGATCATCATCCATGGCTATTCGCTGGGCGCTGCCGTCGCCGCGGAATTGCAGCGCGCCAACGAGGCGAATGGTGTCAAATTCCGCGGCGCCGTCCAGGACCGCCCGATGCTGAGCGCCGTGCATGGCGTGGAAGGCCACTACACCAAGATCACGCACCCCGTCGCGGCACTGACCCGCGACAAGGTCGGCGGATTCCAGGGCGAACGCGCCATCATGCAGATGGATCACGCCACGCCGATGGTGATCACCAGCGACAAGGGTCGCTTCGCCGAACGGGCCGACGAACTGCGGGAAAAGCTGAAGAAGAACCACAGCAACGTCAGTGGCGAACACAGCGGCGGCGGGCACTTCGACCACAAGAAGATGCTCGAAGCCAATAAGAAGGCCCTGGTCGACGTGATCGCCGCCGGAGGCAAGGGCGCCCAGATCGGTGATCAGGCAGAGCCCGACGAGATGGCGTACGAAAAGCTCGTCCGCACCTGCGAGCGGGCCATCGACGAGATCCAAAAGGGCGCCACTGGCGCTGCGGCCAAGTTCGCTGACCTGCCGGAGGCCGGCGGCGCCTCAGCGGCGATGGAGCTGCGCAGGGAGGTCCTCGCACTGATCGGCGATCTGGTCGATGTGCTGAACTATGCACCCGTCAAGTGCCCGGAAATCGCTCAACTGCAGCCAGCCATCCAGGGCGCGATGGGCGAACTCGAGCGACTTGCCGTGGCACTGCGCGCCAAGGCGACCACTGACACCAATAAGCCGTCGGTGTGCACACAGGAAGTCGATATCGCTGCCGCACGTGCCGCCGATGTACTCGACCGCATTGCGCAAGCCGGCGGGCTCGCCGCTGCCAGCAAGGAACTCAAGGACGAGGTGGTGAAGGTCTGGCGGCTGATGATGGGTCTCGGAATCCGGCGCAAAAATCAGGAAAGAATGCGAGGCGACTTGCGCGACCTGTTCGACGAGCTGTACGCCGCGATGGATGAGATCGGCGGCTATTACGTCCTTTAGCGACGCGGGTTCAAGGAGACGATCATGTCACACGACCAAATCGGCGAAGATCGCCGCGCTGTCACCGCGCGTCTGCTGACCCAGGTGCGAGACTGGGCTGCCACCGCGACAGAGGATGACCAAACCGCCGAAGATGCACTTGCTGCGTCATTCTCAGCGTTCGCCGCTGCCGGCCCGACGGCGGACTACGCGGATCGGATCGGCGCCGCCGCGTTCGCGGCACAGACTGAGATCAGCGACGGCAAGGCCGCAATTCTCGATGCGATCGACCGGCTGCTGGACGCGTTGCACCAGATCATCGTGCCTGCCGAACTCTCGATGTTCGCCGCCTCGATCGTGGCGCACACTTGGTTCCGGCGCGGCAGGTCGGCAGCCGAACGGCTTGCTATCACGATGATCGCGCGCCATGCGCTCATGCCGCGGCTGCAGGCCGCCGCGCCACCCGCCAAGGCGGCGGTTGCCAAGGTCGTCGCGATGGCGCTGGAGGACCTGGCCGAGAGCGTCCCGTTCGGCGCACGCCCCGGCAGCCGACTGACGGCACTGCAGCCTGAATTCAGCCGCTGCGCCGAAGTGTTCGACATCTGGTTGCGCGACATGGTGACCGCCGGCAGCTTTGCGCTGGCGATCACCGACGGCTCGCCTAACGCCGATCCCGACGATGTGGTGACGCAGGCAGAGGCCGTGATCGCCGACGATGCAACGCTCGCCAGCGCCTTCATGCAACCAACACCCGATGATCCGCTGGGCACCGCGCCGCGCTACGGGCTGACGGCGATCGGCCAGGCCATCGAAGTGGCACGCCAGCAGCGCTCGACCGACTACGACTGGGTCGCGGTGCAGCGCCTTGCCGATACCTCACCTGGCGAGTTTGCCGCCCTGCTGCGCGACGAACGCCTGCACGTGCTGGACCACGTGCGACTCTAGGGCGAAAGCGGCACGGCTGCGACGCAGATCGCTGCCGGCCTGAACTGAGCTCACTCGCGCTGTGCGGAGGCGACACTGCGCGGGGACCGCGTTGCCTGCTACCGCGTTGCCTGCTTCCGCCCCAACACACGTGCTCTGCTTTTGCAGCAGGGGCAGACGCCATGACAGGCCACACATTGCGCGGCCGTCCAGTGTTCCGTGCCTTGGCTTCGCAGGCGGCTGTCAGGGCGTGATGGGCCGGTTCATCTCGGTCACTCAGGTGGGATATGCTGCCGCGGTTATCGCCAGGCGCATTCCAGAGTGTCTGACGGTTCGCGATGCCTTGGCTCACAGGAGGGCTTTGAGCTTAGCAAAGGCCACGCAGGATGGGGAACCTGCCGCCGTGCGCGACGCCCATGCAATCGTCTCGCCATTCGCTCGTCATCCTATCGTTCATCATCGCGGCGCTTCTTCATCGACGGCCACGGTGCAAAAGGAGGCGATGGCTATTTAGTGTTGGCTGATGAACGAAAGGCTTTGCATAAAGCTGCCTGCTGAGCTTGAACCGGGTAGAACGTGCGCGACGCAAGGCCGGCGCTTTCTTCGCCGGCAGCGTCACTGTCGCTGCTCGTGAGCTGTGCCCGCTGCCTAGATGCATTGCGAGGGTCAGGAGCTCCCTGGCCCTCCCTCTTGGCAGCCTCGCGACCCAGGATGAGAGGACCAGTGCGTGCCGGGCCTAGCCGTTCGGGATCGACGCCTTCATCTGGTTCAGTTCGTCTCTGGCACGGAACAGGTTGCCGCTCGCCAGCACATCTTCGACGCTGGTCATTTGAGCTGCCCACCGCGATGCCTCCATACTCCCGGGGGGGAACGGATTTTTTGGCAAGCTCTGCGCCGCCGACGACAGCACCTCGCGCGCCTTGTCGAACATGGTGTTGCGGATGTCCTCCACCACCTTTCGCCGCGCCGCGGGGAGCGCCCGTTTCACACCATCCCACCGCGCGGTCAGGAGCTTGAGTAACCGCGCAGCATCGTCGGCCGGCAACAGAGCTGCGAGATCCTGCGCATATTGCAGCGTCTGCTGATCCGCGGCGTCGCGCTGTGCCTTATCATCGAAGTCCCTGAGCGCCACATCCAGCATTGCCTCGCCGTGCGACTCGCTCTGCTCCAGCGCCGTCACAGCATCGATCGGCGAGGCCTTCGCCTGCGCCTCATCCCTGGCGTCATAGCCCAGCACCCTCACGGCGTCGGTCACCGCGACCATGCCGCCTTTTGCCTTGACCTGCCGCCATGCGTGCAGCTGCGGGACGTAGGTGGTCATTTCCGGCGTCAGCTTCAGTTTCGGGAAGGTCGCATTCAGCTCCTCCAACTCGGTTTGCGCCTGCGCGCCGTCAAAGGTCGCGTCCCGCTGGGGCGCCGGGCGATTGAGGCGGATTCTCGTCACGATGCTGCTCAGCGACCGCTGCTTGAGCTGCTCGCTCAGCTCATTGGCAGAAAGCGTTTGCAGCGCCTCCCGTTCGAGAGTCGGATTGCGCATGTCCGCCCGGTACAGCTTCAACGCCAGAGCCATGTTGGCCAGCAGCCAGTCGCGTCGCAGCGAGCCTTTTTTCTCTGGCCAGCCGTTGCGTACCAGCGCTTCCTCCATGCGGAGCTTCTCCTCCGACGTCATGAGGAAATATTCGGCATAAGCGCCGCCGTTCTTCTGTACGGCGTCAATGGCGGTCTGCGCCCGTTTGGTGAATTCGGTGTCGCTGATCCCTGGTTCGAACAAGGTATTCGCGTTCTGCCCAAGCGCAATCTGCACCACCGCGGGTGCCAGCACCGGCGCCGCCCACTTCAGGAACATCGCGCTGCGGCGCGACGCTTCCAGTGCCTCGTCGTCCAGTTTGGCGGCCGTCCCCTCATGCACGGCATCGACCACCCCACGCTCCTGCTTCAGGGCAGACACCATCTTGCCCGGCTCGATCTTGGCGATCGAGTTCAGCATCTCGGCGGAGAACGGCTCATAGGCCGACGCAATGCCGAGTAGCGCATTGTGCTTGTCGCCCAGCCGCTCGGGCAATTCCTTGCGCGCCTCGGCCGGTGGAAAGGTCAATCCGTGATCGATCGGCACCAGGTTCGGCGTGCCGCTTTCGTCGTTGATCATCAGGTTGCCACCATGGCGGTCCATGTTCAGCGTGATCGTGTCGAGGATCGCGATCTTTTGGCAGTCCTGCGCCGGTATCTTGCCCTTGACCTCCAGCGGCTGGTTGCGCATCGCGCCTTTATTGCTGATGAATTGCTGCACCGATCCGACCAGCAGCTTGCTCTTGTCCAACTGAGGCTGGTTCTCCTTGTCGGCCACCAGTCCATCCGGACCGGCCATCGCGCGCAACAGCGCTCCCTCCGGGAGGCGAGTGCAGTCGAGGCTGATGATGTTGGTCTCCGGTATACCGAAACTGATCATCGTCATGCCGTTCAGCACATCGCCGGTGCGGGCTGCCATGGCTTCGCGCACCGGTTCGCCCCCGGATGGGAAGCCCTCGATGGGGCTGATGCGATCAAGATCGGGCTTGAACAGCGCCGACTTCGTTGCTTCCTTGCCCGGCTTCTGTCGATTGATCCAGAATGCCGCACTCGCCGTGCTGCCATCCAGCGGCTCTGCCACACGTTGGCCGGCGGGCAGGCTCTCCAGATCCAGCATGGCCTTCAGTTCAGATGCCTGCAGGGCTTGCTCGCTCTGCCACGGCGGATCGCCCAGCTCGACCAGCTGCTGCCGCATGTCATAGCCGCGCAGATCTGCCAGCACCTCGCGGCAGGCATCGGCCTTCCGCTGGGTCTTAGGCTGCTTCTTCTGCCGGTCGAAGTGCTTGTCGTAGTGGTCGAGATACGTCTGCGCCGCCGCGCGCAAATCCTCAACCAATCCCTGCGAACGCGGGAGATCTGCCTTCTCGAACGATTCCAGTTTGGCCAGGAACGCCTTGAATTCAGGGCCGGCGTCGAGATCGTCCTGGCCCAGCGCCGTGGCCCGGCTCACCTTGGGGTCCGGATTGAAGTGCGTTTCGACGGCAGCGCACGAAGCCACCATCTCGTTCTGCAGTTGGTTCTGAACGTCGATCTTGCTCTTCCAGCCGACCTCGCGGAAGAAGTCCTGCTTCCACTGACGCAGTCCCTCGGGAGCGTTCTGCTTGCCTTTCGGCCGATTGGGACGTGACTGCCTTGTATCTGTTTCGGACATCGTTGCTATCCTCGTGGCGTCTGGTTGCGGTCACGCGTGGGACGTCAGCCGATCACGCGTTCTATCTCGTCGAGTGCCGTGCCGAGCGTCGCGCGAATCGCCGGAGCTTTCGGCAATGGAACTTCATCGATCACCCTGACGAGCCCCGTCGCCAGCAGGGTGCGATAGTTCGCCACCGCGGTGCGCAGGCCGGTCGTCGCCTTCACTACCTCCTCGCCGCCTGCGGTCTGGTATTCGATGAGTGCCTTGGCCAAGGCGACGTTCTGCGTGGTCCCGATGCCGTGCAGGCCAAGCTCGGCGATGCGATCGAGGTCCGGATCACCATAGCTGCGCAATGCCTGTCCAAGCGCCGTCATGTTGGCGTCCACCGCCTCCTTGGCGTCGCGCCAGATGATGGAGCCGTTAAATCCGGCCGGGCTTTTGGCCGGCGCAGCCGCGGGCTCATTGAGCGACACGCCAAGCACCCGGAGAACCCAGGCGTTCTGTTCAGCAGTGGCAAGCATGCGACATCATCCTCTCTCGTTCGGCGCCGCGATCTGTACGTGCGGTGCGGCGTCCGATGAGTGATATGCCCTGGGCGTCGGCACTGCCCCTGTGACTGCTGTCACAACGCAGACCGCAGAGGTCTTCCGATGATTCGGACGCTCGGTCGGACAAGTGACCCGAGTCATACCTGGTCGCGGAGGGCGATGTGATGACTACCCCTGTCGAATTCAGGAGCTTGGGGCATGCCAGGAGACACACAGACCGGAATGGAACGGGCGGAGATGAAGCGGTTCCTGCTCAAGTCGAAGCAGGAGCCGGTCAACTGCGCACTCGGCGTCGGTGACGACAAGAGCGTCGCGTTGCTGATGCTGTCGCCGCATCGCTCCGCCAAGTCGCTACAGGGCGATCTGCAGAAGCAATTTCCCTCCGCCTTCAACACCCGCTTCGGCACCGCGGTGGTCGACACCGACGACGATCCGACGCTCGTCAAGTTCATGCTCAACAAGCCGGTCACCAGCATGGCGCGCCGGCTGGTCAAGACGCTGAAGGGCACCGGCTTCCGCAAGGTGCAGATTCTGCTGGAGGACGGCACGCCGGTGGAGACCGCGGCCGAGGAGACGGGAGTCGGCGTCGCCACCGACGGGCAGGTTGTAGAAGCAGATGCCAGACCCGACGCTGGCGCCTTGCAGAACGAACTCGCGGTTCTTGTTCAGCGGATAAAGGACGTCGCCGATCCTGCCATGAAGGCAAGGCTGGCGAAGCTGGCGACCGATACCAACGTCAATATCAAGACCAACAATCTGACCTACGCCGCCACGTATCTCGCGCAGTTGCGCAACGGTCTCGCCGCCCAGGAAACGACGCCGGACAACAATGCGGGTGGCGGCGAACTCGTCCCGCCGCCACCACCACCCGAGGCACAGGCGAAGCCGGACCCCTCAGCCTTGACGGCGGAGCTGACCGCCTTGGTGCGCCGTATCCCCGAGGTCGTCGCTGCCGATCCGCCTCGCAAGGAGACGCTGGCGACGCTTGCACGGCAGGCTCAGGTCAACCTGAAGACAGGCAATCTCACCTATGCAGCCGCAGACATCGAATCGCTGCGGCGTGCCATGGAGGCTGGCCCGACCGTTTCCGGTACTGCCCCCACTTCAGGCGCCTCGCCCAGCGCCACGCCAGGCCAGCCCTTCTATGACAAGGCACGCGTTGCCTGGGTGGCGACGCGGAACAAGGTCCAGAGCGATGTCGAGACGTTGCGCAAAGCCATCCTGAGCACCTACAGCGACAGGGCGACCGAACTCGACGGCCAGTTCCAGGCACGTGTGGCCCCCCTGCTGGGCACACTCGACGAATCGCTGGCTGACAAGCTGGATGCGGCGAGCAATGCCGCCGACGCTCAACAGCGGTCGGAACTGGTGGAGGAAGCACGGCAGATCATCGAGCGTCACCGGGACTATCTGGCCGCGAGCCCCATCATAGCCGATCTCGATGCCAATCCGTTCGTGCCTCTCGCAATCCAGAAGACGGTCGCGACCACTCTCGCGGCGCTGTCGAATACGGTGCGATAAGGCTGGCACCTGAACGGGCGAGCAGAGGCGCTGGAAAGGATATAATAGGAGGGGCCACCAGACGATTTGTTCGCAATCGTACGCCGAGCGACCGGGGCCGGATCGCCTCGGCGCCTTGGCGTTCAGTCGCCACCGTCGGCGTCGGCTTCGGCGAAGACCCCGGATGACACCGTCGCCTCTGCAACACCATTAATTTGTTTCTGATCCGATCCAGAGGCGGCGTTTCAGAACGCTTGATCAGCCTGGCGAACGACCCTGATGCGGTACTGTTCCATTGCTTTGGGCGGCAAGGACCGCACCGGGTGGACGGCGGCCATCCGCCAGAGCGTCGCCGCCGGGCGTTTCATAAACCCTAGACTAGTTTCCAACGAGGTTGCGCAGCCAAGCGTTTCCAGGCGGTTCAGCCATTCGGTCACGCATACGCGTAGCTGAACTCGCCGCCAGCCACGCCGACCTGAACGCTGGCGACCGCCGCGCCCTCGACCATCCGCTCCAGCATCGCGGCACTGATCGCCGGCAGCATCGTGTTGGTCAGGATCGCGTCGATCATCCGCCCGCCGCTCTCCGGCTCCGTGCAGCGGCTCGCGATCAGCTCGACCACCTCCCGGTCATAGCTGAACGCCGCCTCGTGCTGCTCCGCGATGCGCGCGGCGATGCGCTCCAGTTGCAGGCGGATGATGTCGCCCATCACCGCATCGCTCAGCGGATAGTAAGGCACCGTGATCAGCCGCCCGAGCAGCGCCGGCGGGAACACCTCCAGCAGCGGCGCTCGCAGTGCCCGGGCGACACGCTCCGGCTCCGGCCGCCGCCCAAGGCCGCACCCATGGTCGCGCCCGGCCGACATGATCAGCTCGGTGCCGACATTCGACGTCAGCAGGATCAGCGTGTTGCGGAAATCGATCTGCCGCCCCTCGCCATCCTCCATCACGCCCTTGTCGAACACCTGGAAGAAGATCTCGTGCACATCGGGGTGCGCCTTCTCCACCTCGTCCAGCAGCACCACCGAATACGGCCGCCGACGCACCGCCTCGGTCAGCACGCCGCCCTCGCCGTAGCCGACATAGCCGGGCGGCGCGCCCTTCAGCGTCGAGACGGTGTGCGCCTCCTGGAACTCGCTCATGTTGATCGTGATCAGGTTCTGCTCGCCGCCATACAGCGCCTCGGCCAGCGCCAGCGCCGTCTCGGTCTTGCCGACGCCCGACGGGCCGCACAGCAGGAACACCCCCACCGGCTTGCCCGGGTTGTCGAGCCCCGCCCGCGCCGTCTGCACCCGGCGCGCGATCATCGCCAGCGCGTGGTCTTGGCCGATCACCCGCCGGCCCAGCGTCTCCGCCAGCCCGAGCACCGCGCGCACCTCGTTGGTCACCATCCGGCGCACCGGGATCCCGGTCCAGTCCTGCACCACCGCGGCCACCGTCTGCTCGTCCACACTCGGCAAAATCAGCGGCGCCTCGCCCTGGGCAGCGGCAAGCTCCGCCTGCAACGGCGCCAGCTCCGCCAGCATCGCCTCCCGCGCCTCCCGGTCGGCGCAGTCCCCCCGCAACGCCGCGCGCAGGGCGAGCACCCGGTCGACCAGCGCCTTCTCGGCCTCCCAGCGCGCCTCCAGCTCCGCCAGCGCCGCCTGTTCGCGCCCCAGCGCCTCGCGCGCCGAAGCCTCACGTGCGGCAACGCCGATGCCGATCGCGCTCTCCCGCCCGATGATCGCAAGCTCCGTCTCCAGCGCCTGGATGCGCCGGCGGCAATCCTCCACCGCCGGCGGCACCGCATGCTGGCTGACCGCGACGCGCGCCGCGGCCGTGTCGAGCAGCCGCACCGACTTGTCGGGCAACTGGCCGGCCGGGATGTAGCGATGCGACAGCCGCACCGCCGCCTCGATCGCCTCGTCCAGGATCTGCACCCGATGGTGCCTCTCCAGCGGCAGCACGATCTCGCGCATCATGCGGATCGCCTGATCCTCCGCCGGCTCCTCCACCTGCACCACCTGGAAGCGGCGGGTCAGCGCCGGGTCCTTCTCGATGTGGCGCCGGTATTCCGCCCGGGTCGTCGCCGCGATCGTGCGCAGCGTGCCGCGGGCCAGCGCCGGCTTCAGCAGATTGGCCGCGTCCCCGGTGCCCGCCGCCCCGCCCGCACCGATCAGCGTATGCGCCTCGTCGATGAACAGGATGATCGGCCGCGGCGAGGACTGCACCTCCTCGATGACCTGGCGCAGCCGGTTCTCGAACTCGCCCTTCACGCCGGCGCCGGCCTGCAGCAGCCCGACATCGAGCACCCGCACGCTGACGTCGCGCAGCGGCGGCGGCACGTCGCCCTGAGCGATGCGGTGGGCAAAGCCCTCCACCACCGCGGTCTTTCCGACGCCGGCCTCGCCGATCAGGATCGGGTTGTTCTGCCGCCGCCGCATCAGCACGTCGATCACCTGGCGGATCTCGGCGTCGCGGCCGATGATCGGATCGATCTCGCCGCGGCGCGCCTGCTCGGTCAGGTCGATCGAGAAGCGCTGCAGCGCCTCCTGCTTGCCCATCACCGCCGGCGCCGGGCCCTCCACGCCATCCCCGGGCGACGCACTCTCGGTCGCGACCGGCGAGGCCTCCGGCGAGCCCGCCAGGATGGCGGCAAAATCCTCGCTCAGCACCTCGGCCTTCACCCGCTCGAACTGCCGGCTGATCGCGGCGAGCGCATTGCGCAAGGTGGGCGTCTTCAGCGCCCCCAGCACGAGATGCCCGGTGCGCACCTGCGCCTCGCCGAACATCAGCGTGGCGAACACCCAGCCGCGCTCGACCGCCTCATCGACCTGCGGTGCGAGATCGGAGATCGCACTCGCCCCGCGCGGCAGCCGATCCAGCGCCGCCGTCACGTCACCCGCCAGCCGCGCCGGGTCGAGTTCGAAATGCCGCACGATGCGGTGCAGGTCGGAATCCTGCGTGGTGAGGATCTGATGCACCCAGTGTGCCAGCTCGACATACGGATTGCCGCGCAGCTTGCAGAACACGGTCGCACCTTCGACCGCGCGATACGCCACGGGATGAAGCTTGCCGAACAAGGCGGCGCGACTGATCTCGGTCATGGGACGGTCTCCGCCACGGTGCTGCTCGGCAACTTTGCGTCGATGGTGCGAGCGTGACTGTCGGCGCTCGCATCCAGGTAAAGATCGGCCGCGTCGGCGGGCTTCTGTCGTGGCATGAGCCAGGTGGTCCAGCCGAGCGCGCCACCGCCGGTCTTCCGGTCGCCGAGACGCGTGGGCGGCACCTCCTCGCGTTTGAGGATGATGTTCACGTCCCAGATCAGCGTGTCGCCGGCGTAGTTGCGCACGATCGGAATCAGCCGGTGAAAGCTGGTGCCGCCCGGCAGAAGCCGCAGATAGTCGGCGAGCGGCAGCGGCCCGATGACGATGCGGAACTTGTGCTGCCGGCTCCAGACACGTCCGCCCAGCAGAGCGGTCTTTCCCAGCGTCCCGGTCTCCGGCGCATGCGCCAGATGGGTGCGGTCGCCCTGCTGCAAGCCGAGCCAGGCGCCGATGAAGCCCTCGATCCGCACCGGTGTGCGGAAGAAGCTGGAGAGGATGGAACCAAGCCCCTCGGCATGCCGCGTCTGGCCCGCGAGATGCCCGGCGAAGTGCAGCTTGGCCAGGTCCGGCATGGCGTCGCGGTCGCGCAGGCTGTCCATGCCGAGCCCGATCAGCGCGCCGACATAGAGTGCGAAGCGGTCCTGTTCCGGACGATCGAGGCTGACGGTCGGCCTGGCATTGGCCCAGGCGCGATAGAACAGCGACAGAGCGCGATGGTGGAAGATGTCGGCGAAGCGCTGAAAGGTCGGGTCGCGATGGTTGCGCCGCCGGTCGCGGGCGTATTCCGTCAGATGCAGCGGCAGCGCGCCGTCCGGGCCGAACAGGCCAAAGAAATGCACCAGCAGCCGCGCCGCCCTGTGATCCTGCGCGGGGCCGTCCTGCTCCGGTTCCAACGCGGCGAGCGTGGCAGGGGCGAACACGACCGAGGGTTCCTGCGCCAGCCGCACCGCATCCTGTGCTGGCCGCACGCTGTCGCCGAAGCGCGGCCGGTCGCGATACTGCGCCTCGAGCCGCCGCATCGCCTGATAGAAGCCGTGCTCCCACGGCGTCTCCGCAAGCTGCGCCAGCAGCTTTGTCGCGAGGCCTGACTCGGATGACGTGTCGTTGCTCATCACAGCACCGGCCGCTGGCCGAAGCGGGGTGGCCAGCGCATCACCTCGCCGCGCTCGGGGCTGCGCAGCACGGTCTCGGTGAAGGCGTTGATCGAGACGTATTTCGCGAAGAACCGATCCAGCACGCTGGCGAGCAGGATGCCGCCCGCGCCGCCGAACGACGCCTCGTCGACGGTGAGCGTGACCTCCAGACCACGCCCCGCCGCGATCGGTCCCCCGCCGGGGATACGACGCACGATGGGATGCGACGCGATCGAGGTCAGCCCCTCCAGTTGCCGCGCCGCGACCGAAGTCGCCGATGGCACATAGAGCCGCAGCATCTCGCGCAGCGCCGATGCGCCCTGGCGGGCGTCGGTATCGACCAGGCTCAGATAGTTGAGCCCCAGATGGCTGATGAAGCGCCAGGCATACTCGCCGCCGCTGCGGCAGGGGCGCGGCGCGACCGGGCCGACCAGACAGCGGACCGAGGCCACCGGCGCGCTGACCGCGATGGTCAGATCGGTGTGCTGCTTGCCGACCGGCATCGACAGCGGCAGATCGCGATTGGTGCACAGCAGGTCGAGCCCGAGTTGGCGCAGCGAATGGTTCACCGGCGCCTGCTCCGGATCGACCAGCGAGATGTACACCTCGTGGCCGAGATAGCTGGAGCGCGGCCCGCGCTGCCGGGCGCGTGCGGAGAGCTGCCGCGGCTCGCGGCGCAGCATGTAATAGGCCTGGTGCCCCGGCGTGGGGGTCAGGTCGTTGGCTGCATAGAACGGCAGGAATTGCTGCGGCGCGCTGCCGTCGGCGGCATAGCCCTCGACCGCGGTCACGCCGAACACCTCGAAGTCGAGCGGGCGAACGCGGTCGGGCACCACGTGGTACTCGGCCTCGCGCCCATTGAGGTTGATGCGGTCGGCGCGCCTGGGAAACAGGTTGATCGCCGGCGTGCAGAACAGCCCCAGATGATCGGGACCAAACGAGGCCGCGAGCACCGGCTCGCTCCGGTTGAGCAGCAGGACGATCTCCAGCTCCTGCCCAGCGCAGCGCGAAACCGCGCGATCGAGCCTGCCGAGTTCCACGAACAGGAAGCGCTCCGGCATGGCGAAGTATTCCTGCAGCAGCCGGTAGCCCTCGAACGAGGCGGGCGTGCGCGGCAGCAGCGCCTCCTCGGGCTCGAACCCGAGCGGGCGCACCGCGGCGGCCGGCAGCCGCTCCTGCCAGGGCAGCGGCCGCTGCGCGGGGCGCACATAGACCGCGGTGAGATTGGCCACCAACTGCTCGTAAAGCCGTGCGCGGGCGCCTTCCGGCCCGGCGAGGAACAGCGGCAGCCGCTCCAGCGCCAGCCGCGCGAACGGTGCCTCGCCGGTCGCGCGCAGCCGGAGCCGGATCGCCGCCTTCACGCCGGGCTGCTCCGGCAGGCCGAGCGCGGTCAGCGCGGCCGGCGAGGCGATGTATTCGGCCTCCGCCAGCTCGATCGGCAGGAGCTGCACCGGATGGGCGGTGCGGAATTCGCAATTGGTCTGGTCCTCGGTGCCGAGCAGGCTGCGCAGCTCGGTGCCGGGCGGCAGTGTGACGCCTTGCGGAACGCCGCGCAGGCTGGCCTCGGGGCGGAACTGCACCACCGCCATCGCCGGCGTGGGCGCCAGGTAGTGTGGATAGACCATCTGCAGCAGCGATTGCGTGAAGGTCGGAAACTCCGCCTCCAGCTTGAGCTGGATGCGCGCGGCGAGCAGCGCGAAGCCCTCGAACAGCCGTTCGACATAGGGATCGGCGACATCGAAGCTTCCCAGATTCAAACGCGCGGCAATCTTCGGGAACTCGCGCGCGAATTCCCCGCCGGTCTCGCGCACAAACGCCAGCTCGGCTTCGTAGTGGTTGAGCAGTGACGGATCCATCAGCCGCGTCTCCTTGCGTCGGTGACAACCGCAAGCCGCGTCTCCAGCTCGATGGAGGTCTCCAGGAAGAGCTGCTGCGGTACCGGCTGTGTCCAGAGTTCACCCTCGATCTCGAACACGATCGCTGGTGTCGGCTTGTCCTCGTGCGGCGGGCGCATCCGCACCTTCAACGTCTCCGCCCTGATGCGTGGCTCATACGCACGGATCGCCTCGGCGATGCCGGCGCAGAGCGAGGCGATGCGATCGCTGGTGCCGACCAGTCCGGCGAAGCCACGAACACCGAAGTTGATCGTGGACTTCGCCGCCAGCGGCGTGGCCGAAAGATCCTCGGTCGCCGCCAGGTTGGTGGTGTTCAGCAGCCACGCGAGATCGCGCAGCACCGCCTGGCGAAGCTGTTGCATGCCAAGCGTCTGCTGCTCGAAGGTCTCGCGCGTCTGCTCCGGTGCGGCATCGGTGAGCCGGTCGAGGAGCGACGGCTGCAGCCTCTCCCGGCTCGCGATCTCATGCATCGTTCGCTCCCTGTCGCCGATCGGCCTACGCCTTGCCGGCAATCGGATTGGTGTTGTGGTCCTGCGTGTTCCTGCATGCCGTTCCAACCGCCGGGGATCGAAGGCGCCAGGGTGCCGTCGGGGTTCTGCTGGCAGTAACGGATCAGCAGGCCGCCATATTCGAACGTCACGGTCTCCTTCGGGCTCTCCTCGTCATGCTCCCACTGGATGGTCTTCACGCCGACCAGCTTGAAATCGAAGCGCAGGAAGATCTGACCCGTGGTCATGCCGCCGGAGCTCTTGCGCAGCGCGAGGACACCTGTTTGAACGCGGTGCCGGAGCACGCCATGTCGAACAGTGTCGGCGAGGCGCGGTCGATCTTGCGGGTGATCGAGAACGCGTTGAACTTGACCTTGCCGGCACCGACGCCACTGCTCTGGCTGCCGATGTTGAGCACCTGCTCGATATCGAAGCTGTACTCGTCAAGTTCGAAGAGCTGCTTGTTCGAGGCAAAGCCCTGCAGGTCAGGCTGCGCCAGCTCTTCCGTGTTGTGGCTCATGTCCACCTGCGATTCGGCAAGCAGCGGCGAGCCTGTGTACGGCACGAATGCCATATAGGAGTCGATAGCCATGGTATCCTCTCTTGGGGTTTGGGGATGTCAGGATGGATTTGGTGGGTGTCGCTACTTCGGCATGCGGGAGACAAGCCGGAGTGAGACGGTCAGGCCCTCAAGCTGGTAGTGCGGCTTGAGGAAGAACTTGGCGTTGTAGTAACCGGGATTTTCCTCGTTCTCCTCGACATCGACGCGGCCCTCAGCGAGCGGGTGCGATGCCTTCCAGTCTTCCGAGGAGGTGTCCGGCGATCCGTCCACATACCGGTTCAGCCAGGTCTGCAGCCATTCGGTGAGCTGCTTCTTGCTCATGGAGCTGCCGATCTTGTCGCGCACCATGCATTTCAGGTAGTGCGCGAAACGGCAGCTCGCGAACAGATACGGCAGGCGGGCCGACAGGTTGGCGTTCGCCGTCGCGGTCGGGTCATCGTATTCCTGCGGCTTCTGCAGCGACTGTGCGCCGATGAACGCGGCGAAGTCCGAGTTCTTCTTGTGGATCAGCGGCATGAAGCCGTTCTTCGCCAGTTCCGCCTCGCGCCGGTCGCTGATCGCGATCTCGGCCGGGCACTTCATGGCCACGCCGCCGTCGTCGCTTGGGAAGGTGTGGGTCGGCAGCGCTTCCACAGCACCACCGCTCTCGATGCCGCGGATGCGCGTGCACCAGCCATACAGCTTGAAGGCGCGCGTGATGTTGGTGGCCATCGCATAGGCGGAATTGGCCCAGCAGTACTTCTCGCTGTCGGCGCCTTCGGTGTCCTCCTCGAAGTCGAACTCGTCGACCGGATCGGTCTTGGCGCCGTACGGCAGGCGGGCCAGGAAGCGCGGCATGCACAGGCCGAGATAACGCGAGTCCTCGCTCTCGCGCAGGCTGCGCCAGGCGGCGTATTCGGGCGTCAGGAAGATCTTCGTCAGATCGCGCGGATTGGCCAGTTCGCCCCAGCTCTCCATCTGCATCACCGACGGCGCCGCCGCGGCGATGAACGGCGCATGCGCCGCCGCCGCGACCTGTGCCATGTCGCCCAGCAGCTGCACGTCCTGCGGACCGTGATCGAACGTGTAGTCGCCGATCATGCACGCCGAACGGCTCGCCGCCGAACTGGCCGTATTCCTCTTCGTAGACCTTCTTGAAGATCGGGCTCTGGTCCCACGCCGTGCCGCGGAACTTGCGCAGCGTGCGGCCGAGCTCCTTCTTTGAGATATCGAAGATGCGGATACGCAGCATCTCGTCGGTCTCGGTGTTCTTGACGAGATGCTCCAGGCCGCGCCAGCCCGACTCCATGCGCTGGAAGTCCTCGTGATGCATGATCGCATTGACCTGCTCGGTCAGCTTCTGATCGAGTGCCGCGACGATGGCCTGGATCGTGCGCAGCGAGTCATCGGCGATCAGCGTGGTGTGCGCCAGCGCCTGTTCCGCCAGCGTCTGCACCGCCGCTTCGACCGCCTCGCGGGCATGGTCGGTCTTCGGCTTGAACTCACGCATGAGAAGTGCGGAGAAGTCGCTCGTGCCTTCCGTGACGACATTCGTCGCCGTGATGGAGGTCTGGGTCTCGCTCATGACTGGTCCTCCGCGCCGGACGACATCGCATCGTCGGTTGAACCGGTGGGCTTGGGTGCGGCGACGAGGGTCCGCAGCAGGGCGGGATCGCCGAGGATGTCGCCGATCAGCTCTTCGGCGCCGCTCTTGCCGTCCATATAGGTCAGCAGGTTGCAGAGCTGGGTGCGTGCCTCGAGCAGCTTGCTCAGCAGCTCGACCTTGCGCGCGACCGCCGCGGGACTGAAGTCATCCATCTTCTCGAAGGTGATATCGACCGCGAGGTTGCCTTCGCCGGTCAGCGTGTTCGGCACCATGAAGGCCACGCGCGGCTGCATCGCCTTCATCCGATCGTCGAAGTTATCGACGTCGATCTCCAGCATCTTGCGGTCGGCGACAGGCGGCAGCGGCTCTACCGGCTTCCCCGAGAGGTCGGACATGACGCCGACCACGAAAGGGAGCTGAACCTTCTTCTGCGACCCGTAGGTTTCCACGTCGTATTCGATCTGCACGCGTGGCGCCCGATTACGGGCGATGAACTTTTGACTGCTCGCTTTGACCATGACTGCCTCGCTCGGTTAGGGCGTGGCGCGAGCAATACCGGCAGCGGGTTTGGAAGCCTTATGACTCCAATCACTCGTCGCGGGAGCCGACGATCGTCTGGGCCTGGGTGAGCCCATCGGGTGCCAGATCGCGCAGGATTTCCAGGAAGTTCTTGTCGACCAGGCCGCGGGCGCGCTGGAGCAGCATCGGCAGCGGGCTCGAAGGCTCGTAGCGCTCGTAGTACTCGCAGACGAGGTCCAGCAGCCGGATGACCTCGGCGCGCGATCTGACCGGAGCGAAACGCGCCACTTCGCCCGACTCGCCGGACTGGAGCTGCGGAACGGCCTGAGGTTGAGCTGGCGTCATCGCGACCATGGGTTCCGATCCCTGCGCGGGTGTTTCGTCCTGGGAGACGGTGGGAAACACGACATAGCGGTCGATGTCGCGTACCACCTCGGTCAGCAACTTGGTGAGCGGTAGGAAATCGGGGCCAGTGCCGTAGCCGGTGCGGTCGTCGAAGATCGCCGCGATCGCGGTCGCCTGTTCGGCCGCAATCAGCGCTGCGGCTCGCAATTCCGCGAGTCGGGTCATGTCGCTGTCCTGGAACGCCGAGCGGATCATGGCCTCGCTCGGCCGTTCCTGATCCGGTTCTGTTTCGAGAACGCCTGTGGCGAGGGCAATGTCGCGCCAGGAGAACCGGCCCAGCCGCGGCGAGTTCGCCAGCGGCAGGTCACGGATATGGCGGAGCACAAAGCTCGGATGCGCCAGCCGGAGCAGCGCGTTGGCGCGCAGCGTCGGGTCGTTTTCGTCGTCAGGGTCGAGCTGCGGATGGACCTCCTGCCAGGCCGCCGTCAGGAGTTGCCGGATCGATGCCAGCATCGCGGCGAAGTCGGCAAACCCGGCGAGATGCAGATGCGCCACAGCGAGATTCGTGAGTACTCGGAGATCGCGCGTGCGGTCCAGCAGAGCGAGCGCCTGCTCCTCGACCTCCTTCCAGTCCGGATCGGCCGCGGCGATGATCGTGTCGCCGTACTGCTGCTCAGGCTTGCCTTGAGCCGCACGTTCAAGCGCTCCGAACTCGGGGGCGAGTTCCAGGTTGGGGCCGGCCACGGAGCCGTCTGCCAGGGGCTCGGTCCAGGCAGCGTCATCCGGCAACCCCATGCACAACTCCCAACAATCAAATCGTCGCCACGGAACTCACAACGACGGGAAGGCAGGTATGCGACCAGTCGACGTGTCAGGCAACGTGTCAGCGGCCCAACATCGCAGAGGACTGTCCGGCATTGCATTCGCTCCGCGTCCTTTTGATGCCATGAATACCGCCCTATCGCTTGACGCCGTCAATTTCCTGCTGGCCGACGTCCGCGGCGCGCTCGGTCCCTACCTGAACGTGTTTCTCATCACGCAGCAGCACTGGAGTCAGTCGAGCGTCGGTCTGGTGACGACCGTCAGCGGCCTGCTTGGACTTGCCGTGCAGACGCCGATCGGTGCCGCGATCGATGCGACCCGCTGGAAGCGCGGCCTCATCGTGGCGGCTCTCGCGATGCTCGGTGCGAGCGCCATCGTCATTTATGCGGTCCCGCGCTTCTGGCCGGTGATGATTGCGAACACGTTGATCTCCGTGGTCGGCGACGTGTTCGGTCCGGCGATTGCGGCCCTCACACTTGGCCTCTGCGCGCGCACGGCGCTGGCACGTCGCATGGGCCGCAACGCCGCCTTCGATCACGCCGGCAATGTCGCGATTGCCGCCGCGGCCGGTGGTGTCGGGTGGGCATTCTCACAGCGCTCGGTCTTCCTGCTCGTGCCGATCTTCGCCGCGCTTTCGACGGCCGCCGTACTGTCCATCCCGACCGCTGCCATCGACCACGCACGCGCACGCGGTTCGGACCGCGCCGAGACACAGGCCGCGCCGGCCGGACTTTGGCCCGTGCTGAGCGGCTGCCGGCCCCTGCTCGTCTTCGGCTGCTGCGCGCTGCTGTTTCATCTTTCCAACGCGCCGTTGCTGCCGCTGGTCGGCCAGAAGCTTGCAGCGGCGCACAAGGATGTAGCGACCGCCATGATGTCGGCGTGCATTATCGCCGCGCAACTTATCATGCTGCCGATCGCGATCGCGGTTGGCCGGAACGCCGACCGTGTCGGGCGCAAGCCGATCCTGCTCATCGGCTTCGCCGTGTTGCCGATACGCGCGGTGCTTTACACGTTCTCCGATCAGACCGGGTGGCTGATCGGGGTCCAGTTGCTCGACGGAGTGGGTGCGGGCATTTTCGGCGCGATCACGCCGCTGGTGATCGCCGACCTGATGCGCGGCACGGGTAGGTTCAACGCGGCACAGGGTGCCGTCGCGACGCTTCAAGGAATTGGCGCGGCGAGCAGCGGGCTGATCGCCGGCGTCATTGTCGACCGTGCTGGCTACTCGGCGGCGTTTCTCACCGCCGCAGTCATCGCGTCGATTGCTCTGGCAGCGCTGTTGCTGCTGATGCCGGAGACCGCATCGCCCGAGGGGCAGGATGCATTCGCCCAGTCGCGGAGCGATCGCCGCTTCGAGGCTAAACCAGGTTCGCCTTGCGAAACCCTTCCAGCAAATGCTCGCGGTCGTCGGGGCGCAGTTCGCGCAGATCGTCCAGGGGCAATGCCATGAGCGTCTTGAAGGGGTCGCCGAACAGCGCAAGCCCATCGGTCATCACCGCGTTGGCTTCCTCTGTCCGGCCGACCTGCCCCAGCGCGGCCATCAGCGTGTTATAGGGCTGACGGAACGCGGGAAATGATTGGCGGACCTGACCGGCGACGGCGATCGCTGCCTCATAGTCGCCGCTCCAGTAGTGAGCCCGTGCCATGAAGTGCAGCCACAGAGGCATCAACGGATCGAATGGGCTCAGCCGCATCGCCGTTTGCAGCGGTTCGATCGCCCTACGCGGGAAGCCACCCCAGACCCGGGCTCCGCCGAGCGCGCCGTGCGCCGCCGCTGAGTTAGGCTCGAGACTGACTGCGATCTCCGCCGTGGCCAGGCTCTCGGCGTGTCTTCCCGACATCCAAAGGGCACGTGCCAGCGCGGCGTGGCCGGTAGCGTCCGTCGCATCGATCGTCACCGCCCGCACGGAATGCTCGAGCGCAAGTGGCAGATTGACCGGGCGCAGCTGCGGGCGGAACAGCGTGATCTCACTCAGATAGGTAAGCGCCAGCGCCGCGACCGCCCTTGCGAACTGGCGATCAAGCTCGATCGAACGCTGAAAGAAACTGCGGGCCCTTTCGTTCTCTGTCGGCTCGACCTTGGAGAAATGCCACATCCCGCGGTGATAGCTTTCCCATGCATCCAGGCTGTCGGCAGGCTTGCGCACAACGCGCTCGCGCTCGCTGCGCTCCAATGCAGGTTGAATTGCGGCCGAAACGCTGTTGGTGATTTCGTCCTGAACCGCAAAGATATCCGCGAGGTCGCGGTCATAGCGTTCGGCCCACACATGGCCGCCGGTTGTCGCTTCGATCAACTGCGCCGTGACGCGCACCCGGTTGCGGGCATTCCGCACGCTGCCTTCCAGAACATAGCGCACGCCGAGTTCGCGGCCGACGTCTCTGATCGGGACCGGCTTTCCCTTGTAGGTGAAGCTTGAGTTGCGGGCGATCACGAACAGCGATCGCGATCTGGACAGCTCGGTGATGATGTCCTCGGCGATGCCGTCGGCAAAGAACTCCTGTTCTGCATCATTGCTCATGTTGGTGAACGCCAAGACAGCGATCGAGGGCTTGTCCGGCAGCGCGAGCGCGGATGTATTTTCCGCAGACGATGTCATGCCGCGTGCCGGCGCACCTGGCAGCACGCGATAGGTCCGCACCGGGCGCGCGATGTTCTTGAGGCTCTGCTCGCCCATATCCTCGAATTCGACGTCGAGCCGTCCCGCCGCATCTTCCTGGACGCGTGCCGAGACGCAGATGCCGCCGGCCCCGGCCAACGCTTCAAGCCGCGCGGCGATGTTCACGCCGTCGCCGAAAATGTCGCCGTCCTCAGCTATGATGATCTCGCCGACGTTGATGCCGATCCTGAATTCGATCCGTTCCAGCGCTGGCAAGCCGCTGTTGTAGGATGCCATCAGGCGCTGCACCTCGCTGGCGCACCGCACCGCCTCGATCACGCTGGCGAATTCGATCAGCAGCCCGTCCCCTGTGGTCTTGACCAGCCGACCGTGATTGGCCGCGATCGTCGGGTCGATCACTTCCGCCCGGATCGTGATGAGCCGATCGAGGGTCCGTTCCTCGTAAGCCCCCATGAGACGAGAGTATCCCGCCACGTCAGCGACCAGCACGGCTGCCAGGCGACGGTGGGTTGGCATAGAGCGGGCCTCAGAGCCGGTGGAGCTTGGCCGTTCCGCCGGAGATCCCGGCGCAGAGCGGTGCGCCTGCCCGCCGTGCGAGTCGGGTGCGGGGGGCTCACGAGGCATGGCCATCGCGTCGACCAGCAAGATCGATGATTTCGCGCCTATGCGTAACTGCCGCGGTCACACAAGCGAATGGATAGAGATCGATATGCATGACCAGATCGGTGGAACATGAAACGCGCCAGGCTGATTGTACTTCGTGAGCGTCCACTGCGTCTGGCTGGTGCCCGCTGCAAAGCCGAACTTCGAGATCGCCCCGATCCGCTTTGCTCATCACGGCGCGCATCAGGCAACAGGCCGACATCGTTCCCCCCGATCACGACGCTCGGACTTTCAGCCAGTTGGTCGAGGAACGCAACCAAGGAAACCCTCCGACAACGCTGATGCTGCGTCCATATGAACGATATCGTAATCAATTCGGCCGCCGCGCCAATCGGAGACCAAAGGCGGCGTGTTGTAATGCGAGCGGTTCATCGCTTCATGAGGGGTGAATAATGCACGATGAACTCGGGCCATTTCAGAATACTTTGCAGCCAGAACATTGGATTCCACGTTGTTGCGTGCTGCGATGCTGGCGACTCAAGCAATCCCCGCTTTGGCCGCCCCTTGGCTCGACATGAAATGCGGCATTACCTCAGTGATGAACAGCTCGAGCGAGCGCATCGCAAGATCGTGCGGCAGCCCGAAGGATGCCCCGTAGCAGAACTGATCCACGCCGGCGGCTTGATAGTGCTGCAATCTGGCAACCACCTGCTCCGGCGTGCCGACCACCATGCCGTCGCGCACCCTTTCTGGACCGTAGTCCTCAGGGTTGGCGATCTGCTCCCAGATCGCCGGTTCGGGAAAGCCGTTCTCCACAGTGCCGACATTGCGGAACAGGTTCTCGAACCGGCGATTGTACTCCGCCGAGATCTGCACGGGGATGATCCAGTCGCCCTCCTGCGCACAGACGCAGGTCCGGCGCAGCATGAGGAAGCGCGGCCGCGCGATACCGGGGAGCTTCTCCAGCGTGTCGGCGAAGCGCTGGCCCAGAATGCCGACCTCATCATGCGGGCGCGACAGCGGCGTCGCCATGATGTCGGCACCCGATTCCATCGCCCAGGCGAAGCTGTCCGGGTCGCGCGCCGCCACCCAGATCGGCGGGTGCGGCCGCTGCAATGGCTTCGGCACCGAGGTGGCGCGCGGGAATCGCCAGATTTCGCCTCGATGCTCAAAATCACCCTGCCAGAGCCCGCGCAGCACTGGGAGCATCTCACGCAGATAGCGGCCACCCTCGCGCTGGTCGATACCGGCAGCCATCCGGTCGAACTCAAATTGAAATGCGCCGCGGCCGAGCCCCAGTTCCAGGCGGCCATCGCTGTAGAGATCGACGAGCGCCGCTTCGCCGGCCACGCGAATAGGATGCCAATATGGCGCGACGACCACGGCGGTGCCCAACCGGATCCGGGAGGTGTGCGCCGCCCAGTCCATCAGGAACGTGAACGGATTGGGTCCTGCCATCAGTTCGATCGTGTGGTGTTCCGCTGCCCAAGCGATCTCGAACCCGCCTTCCTCGGCCAGCCGCACGAGTTCCCGCATCTGCCGCACGATCTGGCGCGGCTCCTTGTCGGGCGTGGATCGCTCCATGTTGACGGCGATTGAGAACTTCATTCTTCGATCATTCCTGCAGGAAGTCACGCACCAGACGCGTGACCAGTTCGGGCGCCTCGACCAGAATGCTGTGACGCAAGCCGGGCAGGATCTCGAGCCGGGAGCCTCGTATTTGCGTGTGCATGAAGCGCGCCATCCGCGGGTTCGAGCCGACATCGTGCTCACCTGTCGCGATCAGCGTCGGAGCGCTGATTGCATGCAGCCGGTCACCGAGATCGCTGGTGGAGAACACGGTATAGGCGGCGGCATATGATGGCGCGTGGTTCTCCTGCAACTGACGCATTCGCCGCGCCACCAGATCCGGGTTGCGTGCGATGAATTCTGGCGTGAACCACCGCTCCTGCGCTGCGCCGGTGATCGCGGCGATGCCCTGTTCCCGCAGGACTGTCAGGCGCAGCTGCACGCGTTCCCGTTCTTCCGCTGTCCGGCCTGCCACAGCGCTGAGCAGCACCAGCCGGCGCACACGGTGGGCGTGTCGCAATGCTAGGCCCTGCGCGATCATGCCGCCCAACGAAAAGCCGACGATATGCGCGGAGGCGACCGCGCTGGCATCGAGCACGTCCACGACATCGCGGACAAAATCGTCGAGCGTCAACGCGCCTTCGATGGGTCCGGATCGCCCATGCCCGCGTAGATCGAGACGCAGCACACGGAACCCTGACGAAACGGAGGCCGCGATCTGGTCCCAGCTCGTCCCGTCCGCGCCGACGCCATGGATCAGCATCAGCGGTGCCCGCTCGCCGCCGTCGTCCCAATATCGGAGGGCCGGCGCGTCCGCCCTCTGCAACATCCGTTCGATCATCCCCATTCATCTCCGCATGGCTTGGTACGTGCTGTATAGGCCGGAGGGCATCTCCGCGCCGAAATCGTAGCTGCGCGGCAACACCGCAGCACGAAACTTTGATTGTGTGAGGTGTTCTGTCCGCTTCAGGCGTTGATGGCGACGAGCATCACCTCAGGATCGACGCCCTTTTTGGCGCCCATGAGGAATGCCTCTGTGGTCCCCGCCAGAGCGACCGCAGAGAGAATTTTGTTGATCAGCTTGGTTAACGATGCTGCGGTTATGGCAGCGCGACTGCGTCGCCACCGCCCGGCACCTAGGAAAGGGATCGCCCTCCGCCTCGGCGCAGGCGCGGAGCTGCATACGCGTCGTCGACCTGCCGGTGCAGTCAGTAGCCGATGTGATGCTGGCCAACTCACCGGCTTGCAGCGAAGGCCGGGCCGAAAACGCGGGTGATATCCGAGCGTGTAAGGCCGATATCAGAGAGCTCGCGATCGGTCATCATCGCCATCTCCTGCATGACTGGCGCCGGTGCCCCCACTCGGCGAATTTGGCCAGAAGTCCGCGCGCCCATCCGAGGCTCCGGCTGACGGTAGCCGGGATGTAGACGGTTGACTCGTCCTCGTAACTCGGGCCGATGTAGCTCAACTGGCCCAGCGAGAAGCTGAATGGATCATTGGCGGTTGGAGCGCTCACTTGTTTACTCCCAAACTCAGCGTCCAGGTCGAGCGTCCTGTCACCCCGCTGCCACACATGCGGTTACCGCATGTGGACCTTACCCACTCATGAAGAAGTATCATGGCCGAGCAGAATTCCGAGTCGATGCGCTTACGCCTCTGCAGATTGCGGCAGACGCTGCAGGAGCAGGGACTGCAAGGTTTCATCATCCCCCGAGCCGATGAGCATCTGGGTGAGTACGTGCCTGCCTCGGCGGAAAGGCTCGCCTGGCTTACCGGCTTCACCGGCAGCGCCGGGCTCGCCATAGTGCTTCCTGACAAGGCGGCGGCATTCACCGACGGCCGCTACGTGCTGCAACTCGCGGCGCAGACTGACGGGGATCTGTGGCAGCGTCGGCACATTACCGAAGAGCCACCCCCCGGTTGGGTCGCAGCCCATGCGCCACCGCGCGCGAGGATCGGCTACGACCCGCTGCTGATCAGCGAGGAAGGGCTGAAGCGCTATACCGATGCCGGCATCGACATGGTCGCGGTTGAGCGCAATCCGATCGACGCCATCTGGTCAGACCGGCCGCCGCCGCCGCAGGCCCCCGCGGTGCCGTACGTTCTCGAGCACGCGGGGCGCAGCGCGGAGGAGAAGCGCGCGCAGATCGCCAGTCTGTTGCGCGAGGCCAAGCACGACGCCGCTGTGATCAGCGATCCCGCCTCGATCGCCTGGCTGCTGAACATTCGCGGCGGCGACATACTGTACACGCCTTTCGCGCTGGGCTTCGCGCTGATGCACGCCGATGGCGGCGCCGAACTGTTCATGGACGCTGCCAAGCTGCCAGTGACCACGCGGGACTGGCTAGGCAACGCCGTCTCGGTGGCGGGACGCGAGGCGCTGGCTCCCGCCCTGGCCCGATTGCGCGGCAAGCAGGTCCGCGTGGATCCCGGCGGAACCCCGGTCTGGTTCGCACAGACGCTGCGCGCCGCAGAGGCGGTGGTCGTCGCCGGAGCCGACCCCTGCCTGCTGCCGAAAGCATGCAAGAATGCTACCGAACAGCAGGGCGCCCGGTCGGCGCACCAGAGGGATGCGGTGGCAGTCTGCCGGTTCCTGCACTTTCTTGCCGAGAATGCGCATCGGGGCAGCGAAACCGAGATGTCGGCCGCAGCCAGGCTCCTCGCATTCCGCGAACAGGTTACGGACTTCCGTGGCGAGAGCTTCCCCGCCATTTCGGGCGCCGGCGAACATGGTGCGATCATCCACTACCGCGTCACCGACGAGAGCAACCGGCCGATCAAGCCGAATGAGGTTTACCTGATCGATTCGGGTGCTCAGTACCTGGACGGGACAACGGACATCACCCGCACGGTGTGGACCGGGCCCGACGACCCGCCGCAGGTCCTGCGCGAACAGGTGACCCGCGTGCTGAAGGGCCATATCGCGATCGCCTCCCTGGTGTTTCCGCGCGGAACCGACGGGCGGCACCTGGATGCCTTCGCACGCAGGGCGTTGTGGCAAGGCGGCCTCGACTACGACCATGGAACAGGACACGGGGTCGGCAGCTATCTGTCGGTGCACGAGGGTCCCGTCAGCCTGTCGCGCCTCGCTGGGCCGATCCCGATCGCGGCCGGAATGATCCTGTCGAACGAGCCGGGCTATTATCTGCCAGGTTCGCACGGCATCCGGCTGGAGAATCTACTATTGGTGCAGGATGCCGAATTGGCCTCGGCCAGCAAGCCGTTTCTCCGCTTCGAGACGCTGAGCCTCGCGCCGTTCGATCGGCGGCTTATCGATCCGTCGATGCTGGACGGCTGGGAACTCGCCTGGCTGAACGCCTATCACGTGCTCGTGGCCAACCAGGTCGGACCGCATCTCGACGCGGCCGCCCGCGGCTGGCTCGCGAACGCCTGCCGTGAAGTCTCGAAAGCAGGACGGACGTGACGTCGCGATGGAACTCCTCGGCACCGGACGCCGACATCGTCACGCTCGATCCGCGCTTCGCCAGCATCTCGCTGGCCCACTCGGCAATCGGGCGCTGATGGGCCAATAGCACCCTACGCTTGCCGACGGGCTCAGGACGCAAATTGACCCGACATGAGATACAAAGTTACCCGGACAGGGATCTCCCAGCAGGATCTGGCGCAGGACCGCGCCTTCTGGCAGGACCTTCTGGCGCGGCGTGCCAGCTCACATGGTCTGCCGCCGCATAGCGCCGGAGGTTTCCGAAACCGTAGGTTCGTGATCATTCGCAACGCCGCGTGGATCACGTTGTACCGGGCAAGGCTCCCGTTTCCGCAGGTCGGCGTGTTCCTCCGCTGCGCCGGCCTTGCCGGGGAGGCGTTCTTCACGCTGGCGGATCACGTCCGTGCTGAGATAGAACCCCGGCTCCACGCAGACATTGGTCCGGACGCGGCGATGGAATGGGGCGTCTCCCACCATCCAGGGATGATCGATATCGCGGCTATTCTGGCGGCCCCGATACCCTGGAACGGCTGCGCGCCGGGACAGCATATTGCGTGGATGCTCCGGGTCGGCGCCGCGTGGTGGAACTGCTTCGCATCTTTGGCTGGCGGCGCGGAAGTCGAAGGCGCGCTATGAGCAGACGGTGTGCCGCCGTGAATGCAGGCGGAGACGAGCGAAGCGGTTGAACAAAGAGACGGCTGATCGCACCGGGGGGCCGCTCTGCGCGGTGAAAGCAGCCGTCTGCGCAGTCTCTGCGCAGTCGTGGCGCGGCAACCCGAATCTGCCCTTGGCTCGGTCGGCGAGTTCGGGTCTGATCGATGCTCGAGCGGCAACAAGGATAGCGCTATGAGGGTTGGGATCTCGCTCACGAGCAATCACCCGGGTGTGAAGGATCCACGTCAAGGCGCGCGCTGGATGATCGATAGGGCCGCGGCGTCACGCCGGGCCGCGCTCGAACTCTCTGTTCGTCGGCGATCAGCACGTGTCGGCCACGCCCTATTATCAGAATACGCCAATGCTCGGGCGGCTTCTCGCTGAGTGGGGCGAGGCAACGGCCGGCTGCCTGTTCCTGCTCCCGTTGTGGCATCCGGTGTTGGTGGCCGAGCAAATCGGCACACTGGCTGCCATCGCCCAAGGCCGCTTCATCATGCAATGCGGGCTTGGCTGGGGCGACGCCCGCTTCGCTGCCATGGGCGCCAACATCAGGGCGCGTCCTTCGGCCTTCGAGGAAGCGCTCGACATCATCCGGCGCCTGCTGGCGGGCGAAAAGGTGAGTTCCTCCAGGCGCTTCCAAATCGCCGAAGCAAGCCTCGCGCTGCGCCCGGCCGAGGCCGTCGAAGTCTGGATCGGCGCCAGCGCACCGCCTGCCATCGACCGCGCAGCGCGCATGGCGGAAGGTTGGATCGCGAGCCCGAGCCTTACTCCCGAAGAGGCGCGGGCGCAGGCCGACCTGTATCGTGAGCGCTGCGTCGCTTATGGCAAGGAGCCCGGCGCTATCGTCTTGCGCCGCGACATCTACGTCGGCGAATCGTCGTCCGACGCGCAGGGGGTCCTCCAGCTGGCGCTGAGCCAAAGCTATCGCGGCATGCCGGCAGAAGCGCTGGTCGCGGGATCGGCCGATGACGTTGCGGAACAGTTCCGGATCTTCGGCGAGATGGGGTACACCGACATCCTCGTACGCCATTTGACCGACGATCAGCCGAAGGTATTGGGCTCATTGGAGCGGCTGGCAGCGGTGCGAGCGGCGCTGGTCTGACCTTGGCTGGACAGTACGATCGACACGGCGGGGAAAAAGAGCAAGATCGCGACGAACCCGGTAGCAACGGGAGGGTCTCCAGTGCTCGAGCTTTCTGATATCCAATCTTCGCAAGAAGTGTTGCAGGACTATTACGCGCAGTTGCGCGCGCAGAACGTGACGCCGGCCTGGATCGGCGGCGGTATCAGCATCGAGCCCAGAAGCAAGGCCGTACCGTTCTTGTGGCATTGGCGTGATTTGCGCCCACAAGCGATGCGAGCGGCCCAACTGGTGGGCACTCAGCAAGCTGAACGCCGCGTTCTGCGCCTGACCAACCCCGAGTTGACGGGTGTGGCCAGCAATACGCTCGTCGCCAACATCCAGATCGTGATGCCGGGCGAGATTGCCAGGGCCCACCGGCATTCCGCGGCGGCGCTTCGCCTGATCATCGAGGGCCGGGGCGGCTATACCGTCGTGAACGGCGAGCGCGTTCCGATGTTTCCGGGCGATCTTGTCTTGACGCCCAACTGGAGCTGGCACGACCACGCCAACGACACCGATGCGCCGATGATCTGGCTGGATGGACTTGACACTCCGCTGGTGCGGATGCTCGAGGCCGGGTTCTTTGAAGAGTACCATCAGGAAAGGCAAGGCTCCGGTGCGGCAGTCAACGCCTCCCAGTGGCACTACCCGATGTCGGAGATGCGAGCCGCGCTGCTGCGACTGGCGGCCAGTACCGCCAGCGCCGATGGGATCATCCTCGAATACATCAACCGGGGTACCGGCGGACCGGTGATGCCGACCATCGACTGCCATATGCAGTTGCTGCGCCCTGGAGAGAAGACGCAGGTGCGACGCAGTGTCTGCTGCAAGAACTATCACGTGGTCGAGGGTGCCGGCTTCTCGATCGTGGGCGACCAGCGGTTCGTCTGGGAAGACAAGGACGTATTCACTGTACCGACCTGGACTTTCTGCGAGCACGTCAACAACGGCGACCGCCCAGCCTTCTTGTTCAGCTTCAGCGACGCACCGGTGATGAAGGCGCTGAGCCTGTACCGCGATGAAACCAAATCATAGTGAGCGCTGAGCCGGCGCCTGGTCTGGGAACGCCAATCCAATAGCGCTGTCCACAGCTGCGAAGAAGTTGGCACCGTCTTGCCGTCCACCTCACTCGCCGAAGCGATGCTCGATGTAGGTGCCCCCGCTCCGCGTGGCGAACTGCGAGCCGATCTCCTGCGCCAGCAACAGCGAGTCCTGACTGGCGACGTCGGATCGCTACTCCCGCTTGAACCGGTAATGGAACCGATCGCCATCCGCCGTCACCAGCCCCACTGTCGGCGATGGGAAATGGATCGGCAGTAGCAGTGTATCGGTATCCGCGACCGCGGACAAAAACCGTCGGCGCGATACCGCCGCCTCCTTCGGATCCCAGTCAACCCCGGGAGACCAGTCAAGCTCCCGACACTGGATCGCGTGGTGCATCATGTCCCCGGTTACGACCGCCCGCTGGCCGCGCGATAAGATATTGACGCAGCAATGGCACGGCGAGTGACCTGGCGTGGGCGTCAATGTGATGGTGTCATCCAAAGCGTAGTCGTCATCCACGAGCAGGGCCTGCCCAGCTTCCACGATCGGCAGGCAGTTATCACGGAATACCGTGCCAGGAGGATTGGCGCCCCGTGCGTGCTCTGCTTCCCAAGCCGCGTATTCTCTCTTGTGGAACACGTACTTTGCATTCGGGAACGTGGGCACCCAACGTCCGTCGCGCAGCGTTGTATTCCAGCCTGTGTGGTCGATATGGAGATGCGTGCAGAACACGTAGTCAATCTTCTCGTAGCCGACGCCCAGAGCAAACAGTTCATTCCGCCAGCGCTCCTTGCCGGGGAAATCGAATGGTGGCGGATGCCCCTTGTCTTCTCCTGTGCAGGTGTCCATCAGGATGGTGTGGCGCGGCGTCTGGACGACGAAAGTCTGATACGTGATGAACATCATCCCTGACACGGGATCGAACACCTCCGGCTCCATCACCTGCAGGTGCCGCTTGAAGGTGGCCTCATCGTAGGCCGGAAAGAAGTCCTGCGGCCGCCGCCATGGCCCTTCGCGTTCAATCACCGCGTTGATGGTGACGTCACCGATGTCGATCTTCCGCACCGTTTCTACCTCCTTGGTATCCGGTGGAGCGTAACAAGTGCACGCCAACGAGAACAGGTCCCGTTGGAACAGATGCGATCGCCCAGCAAAGAGCCTCGCCGACCAGATCAGTCATGGCCGACCAACGCGCTTGCGTTGGCGGCATCCCGCAGCGCTCGCCTATTGGCTATTGCGGCGCAATGCCCGCATGATCCACGAGCGCCCGACCTTGGTGAACAGGTGAATGAAATGGTCGTTGAACTTCCGCCCGGGTACCAACCCTCGGCTGACGAGGAATTCATGAACCCGAAGCATGTCGGGTATTTTCGCCGGCGGTTGGAGCAGTCGCGGGCGGACCTGCGATTGGAGCTCGATGCGATCCCGTCCCCGGACACCCAGGATATCACCCAGGAGGGAGACCAGACTGACCATGCGAGTGCAGCCTCAGAGCGAGAATTCGCGCTCCAAAACCGCGCACGGATCCAGAGGCTGATGCGACAAACGGAGCGAGCGCTTTCAAAGCTTGACGATGGCACGTACGGCTATTGCGAAGACACGGGCGAACCGATCGATCTGAAACGCCTCATGGCTCAGCCAGCCACATCATTATCGCTTGCAGCCCAACAGGCGCGCGAAAGTCGAACCGGCTGACGAGCCCTCACGGGCGTGCCGCGCGAGATTGTTACTCACGATCCGGTTTACTGCGATGCCCGGCTCGAGCCAACAAGCGTGGCGCCACCGTCCAGTGGCTTGGTTAGCGCAATAACCGCGCCGTTTGAGATCTGTAAGCGGGTGGCCGCCAGGCGCAGAGCGGAAATGGCGCCGATCCGATGCATCACCCAGAATTTATCTTATTATGCTTGCCATATAGCGACTGCAATACGCGCAATACTGAGTGGCATCGGCCAAGATAAGGGCTAGGCCATCGCCTCGATAGGTGTCCACTCAAGCCGGGTGTCGCGCCAAGCCAACTTGGAGACTTGGCGCTTCAGCGCCGCAGAGTTTGCAGGGGAGGGAACAAATAATGACGAGAACGGCGATCCGTGTTCGCAAGCGCATAATCCGGTTAGGCGTGGGTCATGCGATATCCCTCGTCGTCGCATTATTGGCACTGGGTGTCAGCGCACCGCCATCCGCCGCCGCGCCAACCGCTACAGTGGAACAAGGACTGCTCTCCGGCGTCGAAGTCGGCAGCGTCGACGAATTTCTCGGCGTTCGCTACGCAACGCCGCCCGTTGGCGACTTGCGCTGGCGCCCACCGCAACCAGTTACCCCGGGACAACAGCAACTGGATGCAACTCAGTTCGGTAATAACTGCGCGCAGGGTAAGAGCCCCTGGGGTACACCGTCCTCGTCGGAGGATTGCCTGTTCCTGAATATCTATGTGCCTGCAGCGACGGGTGGATCGCAGCGCTGGGAACGAAAGCTTCCCGTCATGGTTTGGATCCATGGCGGCGGTTTCACGGCAGGCGATGGTGGAGCATATGACCCCACTGGGCTTGTAGAAGAAGGCAATGTCATCGTTGTCACGATCAACTATCGGCTCGGCGCGCTTGGTCTCTTCGCCCACCCCGCGCTGGATGCCGAGCATCACTTGCTCGCCAACTATGCCCTGATGGATCAGCAACTGGCGCTCAAGTGGCTCAGGCGCAACATCCCAGAATTGGGCGGAGATCCAGACAACATCACGATATTCGGTGAATCCGCGGGTGGGATCTCGATCTACGCACATCTCGTGTCGCCACTCGCGTCAGGATTGTTCCAAAAAGCGATCATTGAAAGCGGGGCTCCCGATTATATCACGCTTCAGCAATCCGAGACCGATGGCGTTGCCTTGGCAGGGAAGGTTGGCTGCGGTCAGGGGACTCAACAGCAGATTGCGGCATGTCTGCGCGCCGTGCCGGTGTCGGAGCTGCTGACCAACCAGGCGACAGAGACCGGCGCGATCATCGATGGGAAATTACTGACCGAACCCCCGGCTGACGCACTCGCCAGCGGAGATTTCAACCGAGTGCCGGTACTAAACGGCACTAATCACGACGAGTTCCGCCTGGTGATTGCTTTTTCCTTCGATCTGGCAGGAGCACCGTTGCAGGCAAGCGGCTATCAAGCGGCGCTCGAGACATACGGTTCATTTCTTCCAGGAACCGGATATCCGACCAGCGACGTTCCCGCAATCATTCAGGAATATCCGCTTGGCGCCTACCCAAGTCCGGACCTGGCTGCCGCACAGGTGATTACCGATGGGACCATAAGCTGTCCGGCATTTGAGATGGACAAGTTGTTGTCCGCGGTTGTGCCGGTGTGGGCGTACGAGTTCAGTGACGAAAATGCCCCGTCGATCGTCGCACCCCCGGTAAGTTTCCCCTATGGGGCGGCACATTTCAGCGAACTGCAGTACCTCTTTGACATGAGTGCACTGACGATTCCGGGCACCCCTGCACTGACGACAGCGCAACTCGAACTGGCAACCCGCATGAAGCGCTACTGGACTGCCTTCGCCACAAATGGGGACCCAAACAGCCTGAAGAATGTGCCGCGCTGGCGAACCTTCGATCAGACCAGAAGCAATCCAGTGCAGTCGCTGGACGCACCCAGACCCCAAGCTGAGTTTCAATTTTCCCAGGATCATCAATGTGAATTCTGGCACGCTCTCAGACCGCTGACAGGACCTCAAGCACAAGTGGGAGAATAGAAAAGCCGCATGCCACCTGGATCTTCCGCATTCGGAAGATCCAGGCGCGCAAACAGGCGTCACGACATCGTCGCCGCCTTGACCGATCGTGCCACGCGCAATACCGGTCGCCCGCGTGACGTCTCACCGAACACGGCGTGACACGCGGATCGTCAGCTCCAATGCCCAGGCACCCAGACATTGCCTTGCCAGTGAGGTGGGATCCATGCCGCTTGCGGTGGTGCGTAATAGGCCGGCGGCGGCGCATAGTACACTGGCGGCGGCGCATACACCGGCGGGGCAACGACGACAGGCGGCACGACCACGCCGAACCCCACGCCGCAGCACCACCCGCCACGCCACCAGGCGTTGGCCTCACCGGGCAGCGCCGTAATGCCAATGGCGGCAAGTCCGGCGACCGCCAACAGCGCGCCAAGTCGTCTATTTCTCCGCATGATCCCTAGCTCCGAGGTCGGTTCGTCCAGGCTGGCGACATAAGCGTGCCGTGTATCCGGCGGGTAACACGCTTGTATCATAATGCGGCGCGCATCAGCCGGCCTTAAGCCCACGTTGACAGATGCGTTGTATGTATCCCTCGCGCGACAAGGGGGGCGCCGATCGGTTCCCCTCACGCCACTACAAAAGGGTCGCCCTGTGCGCCCGCATAGTTTCGAGCTCCGGCCTCCCCAGAGCTCGCACGACTGGGACCGCTATCACGACATTCGTAGGCGGTGCCTGTTTGAGAAATACCACGGCAAAGGAACTCAGTACCATTGCGAGTACCGATGCCGATTACCCGGATGAATGGAGCCCCGGACACCAGCCGCTGGTTTTCCTTTGCGGCCATGAAGTGACCGGCACCATCCGGATCGACTTCAAGCCCGCCGGGCGGGCGGTGTTTCGCCTGATAGCCATCGATACGCCCAGGCAGGGGCAGGGCCTCGGCAACATCATGCTCGAAATGGCGGAGGACTACGCCCGCGCCCGCGGGGTTGATTCGATCTGCCTGAATTCGGTGCCCGATGCCTATGGCTTCTATGTCCGCCACGGGTTCAGACGATGGCGCTGGGAAGGCTGTACCAGCAATCGAACTGAGATACCGGTGATGAAGCTATTGCCGCCCACCCTCGGGACGACACTGGCCCGATACCCTAGTCTGCAGCAATCAGCTCTCGCTCGTCATTGGTCGGAGCCAGTCTGCTGACCGGCCGTCCGGAGAGTGCGAGGTATTCGGCTCGCAATATCACCGTTGACCGCGATACGCCCAGTTCGCGTGCTATGGCAGGAATGGTCTTGGTCAGATCTGGCCACAGCTCGACCAGGCGGTGTATTCGCTCGGCCGGCCATTTACGCAGTCCCTTGTGCATGACAGCCTCAGAGAAGGTCATTTGGGTTGCTGACAAGGCGATGCTATGCCGATCAGGTCACCTTGCTCTTAACGTGTCGCGAAACGGGCCTGATCATGCGCCGAGGCGCCAGGCGATTGCAGCGATGTCCGCAATCTGCCTTCAATGCGACGCGATCCGGATCGGAGGAGTGCGGTTGGTGAAGGCGATCGTCGCGTTGGTCATCGTGGCTTTGGCAGTCGGTTCGTGCGGCGCGGGCACATGTGTCGGCCCTAATGGGGAGCCTTGCGGTAGTGGGCCACGCACCGGGTGGCCGGGCGCCCCCACGTGCGCCACGTGTCCGCCTCTATAGAAAAAATCCATCGACCGACCGCTCTACGCGACTTGACACAACACCCAATTCGGACCGGACTCCCGCATCAATTCGGGGCGGGGAAATATGCAGTCAAAGACGATCGTCGCGTTGCTCGCAATGAGCGCGCTCGCGCTTGGTAGCTCCTGTTCTTCTTCGGTCAAGGTTGGTCCGGACGCCGTTGCCGGGCTTGCGCCGGATGCGACTGTGGATATGGAACAGGTGCAGGTGGCCTATATCGGTAATGCGGGTGGCGGAAACGGCACCCTGTTCTACCAGGGCATTCCCTACCCGTTCACGGTCGCCGGTCTCGGTGTCGGCGGCATCGGCGCGTCAACGGTGGATGCGGAGGGAGAGGTCTATAAACTGCACAACCTGTCCCAGTTTGCCGGCTCATATGCCCAGGCAAGCTATGGTTTCGTCTTTGGCACAAAAAGCGCCGGCGATCTGTGGATGCAGAACGAGGCGGGTGTGATCATGCATCTGAAAGCAAAGCGCACCGGGCTGATGCTCAGCTTGGGCGGAGATGCTGTGGTTATCAGCATGAAATAAGCTCCTCACCAATACGCGTGGCGCAGGGGCCACGGCGCAATGATCATCAAAAACACCACGACCAGCACGATCAGCCACACCGCAGTCGTGACGTCGAACGCGGCATACCCTTGTCGCCAGCCCCAGACACTGCCCGCCACCATCAGGATAAAAACCACGATCAGGAGAATATCCACTAACGGCACGGCAACACTCCCGCTGGGGTCACTCCGCCGCCATTCGTGGCGGTTCTGCCATCTCGGCCGCACGCTGCAGATCAACTGACAGCAGCCTCGACACGCCCCGCTCCTGCATCGTGACGCCGTACAGCCGATCCATTCGCGCCATGGTCAAAGGATGATGCGTCACGACCAGGAACCGCGTCTCCGTCTCGTGCACAATGTCGCCGAGCAGCGTGCAGAAGCGCTCGACATTCGCATCATCGAGCGGTGCATCCACCTCGTCCAGCACGCAAACCGGTGAGGGGTTGCAGCGAAACACCGCGAAGATCAGCGACAGCGCGGTCAGCGCCTGTTCGCCACCCGACAGCAGCGAGAGGGTCGCCAGCTTCTTGCCCGGCGGCTGCGCGTAGATCTCCAGGCCGGCTTCCAGCGGATCGTCGGAGCCGACCAGTGCGAGGTGCGCCTTGCCGCCGCCGAACATGCGGGTGAACAGTGCCTGGAAGTTACGGTCGATCTGTTCGAACACCGCGCTGAGCCGCTCGCGGCCCTCACGATTCAGGTGTCCGATCGAACCACGCAGCTTGGCGATGGCGGTGGTGAGTTCCTGGCATTCGGTCGTGATGCCGGCGATCTGCGTCTCGACCGCTTCCGCCTCGACGTCGGCGCGAAGGTTCACCGGCCCCATCTCCTCGCGCTCCTTCAGCAGGCGCTCGAGGCGGCGGCGGGCCTTCTCCTCCACCTCGGGCGAAAGCTCCGCGGGAGGGTCCGGCATGGCGGGGTTCTGGCCGAGGCGCTCGGCGATACGCTCCTGCATCGTGCCCCAGGCCTGCGCGGCCTGAGTTGCACCGCCCTCCGCCCGCACCGCGTCCTCGCGCGCCGCACCAAGCGCGGTCTCGGCGGCGCGAGCGGCGCGATCCGCTTCGGTGGATTGATGGACCGCAGCGGCCAGGCTGTCGGCTGCCACCCGATGGGCCGCCTCCGCCGCTTCCAGGGCATCCAACGCCTCGGCGCGGCGCGCCGCAATCTGGCCAGGCACAGCCTGCAAGGTCGCGTGCTCCGCCTCGGCGGTTTCCCGCCGTTCCGCCAGCTCGCCAACCCTGCGTCCGGCGTCGGCAGCGCGCTGTCCCCAGTCGGCTCGCTCGCTGGCAATGGCGGACCGGCGCGCCGTGCGCACCGCATGGTCGCGGGCCAACGCCTGGCATTCGGCCTGCGCCGCGGCTTCCGCCGATCGAGCCGCCGTCAGCGCGGTCCGCGCCGCCTCCACGGCATCGCGCAGGGTCACGAGGTCCGGCAGCGATGATTGCGCTTCGCGGGCTTGAGAAAGGCCCGCGTTGGCCTCCTCGGTTTCAGCGGTCAGCCGCTCGATCTGGGTGTCGATGCCAGCCAGCCGTGTTGCGATCTCGGTCGCTCGCACACGAAGCTGCTGATGGGTAGCCCGTGCCCGGTCGAGTGTCTGTTCGGCATGCGTCCGACCGGCACGAGCCTGCTGTTCGGCAATGGTCGCCGCCTGATCGGCCGCGGCAGCGGCATCGCGCACCTCGCGCGCGGCCACAGCATCATCGCTTGCCGCCGCCAGATCACGCTGCAGCAGCGACAGCCGGTTGCGCTGCTTTAGCCGGACGGCCGCTGCTGTCGGCGTCCCGGCGCGGATGGTATAGCCGTCCCACCGCCAGACGGCGCCCGCGCGCGAGACCAGCACCTGACCCGGCGCCAGACCCGCCTGCGACCACTCGCCGATGGCGGGATCCTCCACCAGTCCGGTCTGCGACAGCACGCGCGCAAGTGCCGGGGGCGCCTGGACCAACGCTGCCAGCGGCGTCGCGCCACCCGGCAGTTTGGGTGCCGGGTCGAACGGCGGCAGTTCGCGCCAATGCCGTGCCGCGTCGTGGTCGGCGGCTGAGGTGAGCTCCTCTCCCAAAGCCGCCCCAAGCGCTGTTTCCAGGCCAGCGGGAACGCTCAGCGCATCGACCATGGGCGGCCAGCGCTCGCCATCCTTCACCGCCAGCACTTCGGCCAGCGCACGCGCCTCCGCGGCAAGCTTGGCGTGTGTCGCATCGGCGGCGGTCTGTCGCTCGCGCGCGGTGGCGAGCGCTGGACCAGTTGCCGCGCGAACCTGCTCCGCGGCGCCGAGCTCTGTGCGAGCCAACGCCAGAACAGATTCGGCAACCTCCTGTTCCCTTAGCGCAGTCTCCAGCGCCTCGGGATCGATTGCCTGGGAGCCGATCCGATCGCGCTCCGTGCGGATCTGCTCCAATTGCTGATCCAACCGCCGCCAGCGCTGCTCCGCATCCGCGAGCTGTCTCGTCACCGTCTGGACCCGAGCGTTGGCCTCGGCCGCTGCATCGGAGGCGCGATGAGAGTCCGCTTCCGCGATGCGGACTGCTTCGACGGCTGCCACAACTGTCGCTTCGGCGGCCTCCGACTGCGCCGGGTAGCCTGCGTCGGCCTCCGCCAGCTCTGCATCCTCCGCCGCGAGCCGCGACTCGGCCGCCTCCGAGTCCTTCCTGAGCTGTTCCGCGTGAGCCAGATCCTGGCCAAGCTGAGCCAGCCGCACGGTCGCATCGGCCAGCGCGGTGCGGGCGCGCTCCTCCTCGGCCGCGATCTGCTCCTGGGTTACCCGATGGCGCTCGAGGGCGGTGCGGGCGTCCGATTCGGTAGAGCGAAGCGGCGGCAGCGCGGCGGCAGCGTCGGCCGCTATCGTCGCGGCCTGCGTCGCGGCCTCGGTGGCGGCGGCAACCGCCATGCGCGCGTCATGTAACGCCGCTTCCGCCTCGGCGCGCAGCAGCGCCGTGCGAGCCCGCTGGATCGCCAGGAACTCCGCCTCGGCCTGGCGGACCGCGCCGGAGATGTTGCGATAGCGGCTGGCCTGGCGCGCCTGCCGCTTCAGGGCGCCGAGTTGCACCTCGAGCTGACCGCGCAGATCATCGGCCCGCGCCAGGTTGGTCTCCGCAGCTCGTAGCTTCAGTTCCGCCTCGTGTCGCCGGACATGCAGCCCGGTAATCCCGGCCGCTTCCTCCAGCACCGCGCGTCGATCCTCCGGCTTGGCGGTGACCAGCGCGCCAACGCGTCCCTGGCTGACCATCCCGGAGGAGTGCGCCCCGGTCGCCAGATCGGCGAACAGCGTCTGCACGTCCCGCGCGCGGACCTCCTTGCCATTCACACGATATCCGCTTCCCGAGCCCCGCTCGATCCGCCGAATGATCTCCAGCTCCGACTGCTCGTTGAACGGCGGCGGCACCGCACCCGCCGTATCGTCGAGGGTCAAGCTGACCTCGGCCAGATTGCGCGACGGACGGCCCGCTGTGCCGGCGAAGATCACATCGTCCATCTCGCCGGCACGCAGCGACCGCGTGCTCTGCTCGCCCATCGCCCAGCGCAGCGCCTCGACGACGTTGGATTTGCCGCAGCCGTTCGGGCCCACAATGCCGGTGAGACCGGCGTGGATTTCCACGCTGACCGGTTCGGCAAAGCTCTTGAACCCGGCGATGCGAATGCGGCGAAAATGCACGGGCACTTAGATCTCTCCGCTAACTTGCGAGAATTGTAGCAAATTCGCTGGCAGACAACGCACCAGCGTAGAGCCTGCCGTTGATCACGAAACTGGGAGTGGCGTCAACGTGCCAGCGCTTCTGTGCATCAAGCGCCTGTCCTACGATCCAGTCCCGTAGCCCGTCATCGGCGAGCGCCCGCTCGAATGTGGCGCGATCCATGCCGGCGTCCTTCGCCAACGCCCATAGCGTATCTGACACGCTGCCGGCGCCGAACACCCAGTGATCCTGTTGGGCGAACAAGGTGCCGATGAAGGGCTCGTACTGCTCCGGCGGCAGATAGCGCGCCACCATGGCGGCCTGGAGTGCGGCCACATCCGTTGGGAAGTCGTAGAACACCCAGCGCAGCCTGCCTGGCGCAATCCAACCGGCCCTCAACTCCGGCAGCGATTTGAGGGCGAAGTCGGCGCAGTGCGGGCAGGTGAGCGAGAAGCACTCGATCGAGGTAAGCCGCGCCTCGGGGCTGCCGAGGCTACGCTCCGCCCGAACGGCGTCCGCCGGGGCTGCGATTGCCGGTGATGCCAGAACTACTGATAGTAGAGTTCGCCGGAGTATTGTCATGTTCGCCCCTAAATCTAGTAGGGGAGCGACCGCGCCGGCAAGTCGTTCCGCTACACCTCCGGCAGCAGCTTGCGGAACGCCTCGAAGCTCATTTCGCCCGCGTACTTCTGGTCATTGATCACAAAGCTCGGAGTTGAGTCGATCTTCCAGCGATCCTGATCCGCCTGCTGCTGCTGGAGAATCCAGTTCCGCAGGTCACTGTCGGCGATTGCCTGGTCGAAGGTGGCCCGGCTCATGCCCGCAAGTGCCGCCAGCTTCCAAAGTTCGTCGGTTGTATTGGCGCCACGGGCGAAGGCCCAACGGTCCTGGCTGGCGAACAGCGCCTGAACGAATGGGTAGTACTGCGCGGGCGGCAGATAGCGGGCCACCATGGCGGCAGTCAGTGCCACCTGGTCCAGCGGGAAGTCATGATAGACGAAGCGCACCTTGCCCGGTGCGATCAGGTCCTTTTCCACCTGGGGCATGGTTTCCTGGGCGAACGCGGCACAGTGGGTGCAGGTCAGCGAGAAGAACTCCTGGACCGTGACTTTGGCGGCGGGATCGCCCAGTGAGCGCTCCGCCTTGCGCGGGTCGCCCCCCGACGGAGCGGCTGTCTGCTGGGCTGCGGAGGCCGGCCCGACGATCGGCCAGCCGAGATAGCCGACGAGGCCCATGGCGGCCGCACCTCCGGCGAGCGACAGGGTGGAGCGGCGGGTCAGCGTCATGAGGACCTCGAACTGTTGGGGGTGGTCAGTATCGCGTGGCCGAGTGAGGCGAGGGCGCTGCGCAACTCGCCCTCCGGCAGGTCTCCAACGGCTGCTTCCACTGCGGCGAGCTTTACCGGATCGGCGACCGGTGCCACCCGCGCGGCGAGCGGTGCCGACAGCTCGGGTGTCTGCACGAAGCGCAGTGCGGTCACCACCTGGCTGCCGAGATGGGTGTTGATCCGCGCGATCACCTCGCCGGCGAGATGCTGCAGCTCCATCGCGATCGGGCCGGCGCAGGCGATGGTGAGCGTGCCGGCGGAAAGCCGCCGCGGCGTGGTGACCGCGGCGATCGCCGGCCCCACGATGGCAGCCCAATCGGCCAGCACCTGCGCGGTCGCTGGCGAGCGGCGGCGGAACGCCGGGCGCGTCAGACGCGGCATCAGCACGCTGACCGGGCGCGGACCATAGACGTGGCGTTCGTCTATCTTCATACCGCCGCTTGTGTCTTTTCCTGCCAATGCCCTGCTCACCTGGTATGACCGACATCGAAGGTCGCTGCCCTGGCGTGCCGGCCCGGGCGAGGCCACCGACCCTTATCATGTATGGCTCAGCGAGATCATGCTGCAACAGACCACCGTTGCGGCCACGATCCCGTATTATGAAAGGTTCTTAACGCGCTTTCCCACCGTCCAGAAGCTGGCGGCGGCACAACTCTCGGACGTGCTCGCTGCCTGGGCAGGACTTGGCTATTACGCGCGCGCCCGCAACCTACATGCGTGCGCGCGCGCCGTGGTCGCCGCTGGCGGATTCCCGCGCGATCTGGTCGGCCTTCGTGCACTGCCTGGGATCGGTGAGTACACCGCCGCGGCGGTCTGCGCGATCGCGTTCGGCGTGCCGACGGTGCCGGTCGATGGCAACGTCGAGCGCGTGGTGGCGCGGCTCAACGCCGTGGAAGCGGCATTGCCGAAGGCGAAGCCGTTGTTGCGTGAGCTGGCATCGCGTCTCGGCGTTGACCCGGCGGCGCGGGACCGGCCCTCGGACTTCGCCCAGGCGCTGTTCGATCTCGGCGCCACGATCTGCACGCCGGCCAGGCCGGCCTGCACGCTATGCCCGTGGATGGAGGGCTGTGCGGGCCGGCGAGCGGGTATTGCCGCCGAGTTGCCGCGCAGGGCGGCTGTCCGGGAGCGGCCGCTCCGCCACGGCGTGCACTTTTGGTTGACCGATGCGGCAGGCCACGTGCTGCTGCGCCGCCGTCCGGCCGTGGGGTTGCTGGGCGGGATGACGGAGCTGCCGGGCACCGACTGGCGCAGCGAGCCTTGGGCGGTGGCGGAGGCGCTTGCACTCGCGCCGATGCACGCTGAATGGCAGCCGGCAGGTCAGGTGCGGCATGGCTTCACGCATTTTGAGCTGACGATCGATCTGTTTGCGGCGCAGGTCGAGCGCATAGAGGCCGCAGGTTTCGCGTGCCCGATCGACACACTGGCGCACGAAGCCTTGCCCTCTGTCATGCGCAAGTGCGCTCACATGGCTCGCCGCATGCTGGATTAGCCAGCCGAGCTTCACGTCGCGTGCGGAAACGGCGCTTAGGCGATGAAACAACATGTCACCGTTCGCACAGGGCATGGCAATACACGCGGCCTAGACTGATCTCTCACACAAGGTTGGAGGTCAGCGTGGCTGTAGGATCGGACGCAGAGTTTGGTCTCGCCAACCTGATACGAGACCCGCTCATCAGGCTGGTGATGAAAAGTGACGGCGTGACCGAACAGGCCATGATGGCTCTCATCCACCAGGTCCGGCGCTCACTGACATCGTGCGCAAGCGATGTAGGCTCGGAGCATTGCGGGCCGGTCAGTTCGCATCAGCACAGGCATGCGGCATCGGCCGTCATCATCCCTTTTCCGGCAGATCGCAATCAAAGCCAGCGCTAGTTAGGGGGTCACAAAGCGGTTAGCCGTTGCTGTGAGGACCGAACCGGCAGCAGCTTGCCCTGTTTTCGCCGTCCACACCTCTCAATCACCGTACTGCCAGAAGCGCGCCTCCAATTGAAAGGCCGTTGACGATGCAGCGATCACGGGTGTTCCTTGCTGGGCTACTGGTTGCGGCGGCGTTGCTGTCAGGTTGTGTCGTGGAGGCACCCGGTCATTATCATTGGTGGGGGTGGCATCACGACGAACGCTAGGAGGACGAACGGACAATGTCGGAACGATCGTCATGACCATCAACGTCATTGCGTTCCAACCTCTCGTGGCGCTGATCGCTGGGATTCTGATCCTGGTGGTCCCGCGCCTGCTGAACTTCATCGTCGCCATCTATCTGATCCTGATAGGCATCACGGGACTGTGGCCAAATCTTCACCTGGCCCAAATTCCGTAGCGATCCGTTGGCGATGTTGCGAACCAAGGTCTAGGATCAAAGGAAGGTCTTTGATCGCGGATGCAAGAAGCTGCACCCGGAGCACGCAGATAGACTGGTAACCCATCCTGTTGGCGGTCCATAAGCCGCACCGGACCGTCTGCATGATTTGCGTGCATCTGCCCTACATCTGCGGCGAGCGCCGGCGAGCCTTCGCCGTCTCAGCCGGTCACGTTAGCGATTTGTTCAACCTCAGGGCTGCTGATGTTTGCGCGTGGCGTCGCTCCAGTGGCGACAGCCGCACTGGCATCGGTGACCTGAGGGAGCAAATGCGACGCATCGCACGCTGGATCTCGGCGTTTTCGATCAAGACCAAGTTGGCCGCCGGCTTTGCGTGCGTGCTGACGATCCTGCTGGCAGTCGCCGGCATTGGCTACTGGCGATTCCTCGGCGTTGCGGATTCGCTGGGCAGTTATGTCGAGCGTGTTGGCCTTGTGGCGGCCAGTCGTGACATAGATCAAAGCTTCTCCGAATTGCGCCGCCATACGCGCGAATTTGCTTACACGGGCAACCAGGATGAGGCGTCCGCTGCCGCAAAGGCGAGTGAGCAGGTGAGGGTCAATATTGCCCGCGGTGCGGCGATTGCGGAGAACCCCGAGCTTCATCGCCGCATGGAGGAGATCGCGGCGCAGTTCACCGACTATCAAAAGGGGATCGATGAGGTCTTTGCGCTGAAGCGCAGCCAGGACAGGGTGGTGTTCGAGACGTTGGATCCAACCGGAACCAATGCTCGCAGCGACTTCGACACGTTGATCGCCAGCGCCAGTCGCGTCGGCAATCGCGACGGGGCCAATCTGGCACGCGACGGCCAGCAGGCACTAATGCTGCTGCGGCTGAACGGCACCAAGGTCATAGACCGGCGGCGCGACGATGTTGCCGCGAAGAAGGCTGAGCTGGCGGAAGCGAATCTGACGCGGCTGATCGGCATGATGGATGCTGCGGGAGTGGGTTCGGCCGATGGACCGGCGTTCGACACCTTGCGCCAGCATCTGTCCGGTTACGTGGCAGCCTATCACGAGGCCATCCGGCTGAACGCGGAACTGGACCAGCGGGTCAACGGCAGCATGCGCCGCGACGCCGAAACGCTGGCTGCGGCCGCCGCCGCAGTGAACGAATCCGGCATTGCCGATGAGCGGGCGATCGAAGCCACCACACTCTCCGGGCTCGCAGCGACTGAGACGCTGCTGCTCGTTTTGACAGCCGGAGGCCTGGTGCTTGGGCTGGTTGCGGCCTGGCTGATCGGCAGTGGGATTTCGCGCCCCGTGCTGCGCATGACCGCGGCAATGCGTCGGCTGGCGTCGGGCGAGCTTGAGGTCGAGGTCCCGGCGACCGACCGGGGCGACGAGGTGGGCCGAATGGCTGAGGCCATGCTGGTGTTCCGGCAGAACGCTCGGGAGGCCAGTCGGCTGCAGGGTGAGGCGGAGCGTGTGCGCGCCGCGAAGGATCGTCGGCAGGCGGCGATGGACGAGTGCACACAGGACTTTGGCACATCGGCCTCGGGAGTTATGGCGACGCTGTCCGACGCGGCGGGCACGATGCGCCAGACCGCCGACGACATGGCGAAGGCCGCGCGTCGGACACGCGAGACCGCATCGCAGACGGCGGTGGGCTCGGTCAGCGCTGCGCAGAACGTCGGCGCAGTGGCGGCAGCGGCCGAGCAGATGTCGGCCTCGATCCACGAGATCAGTCAACAGGTCGCCCGTGCCACCCAGGCGGCGCAGGAGGCGGTGGAACGCGCCTCGATGACTGATGACAAGGTGGGCGGCATGGCTGCTGCCGCGGAGCGTGTCGGGGACGTGGTACGGCTGATCTCGGATATTGCCGGTCAGACCAAT
>CAWEVM010000030.1:0-81798 GCA_963812505.1 uncultured Alphaproteobacteria bacterium | reverse complement strand
CAAGAGCCAACTTGCCTCCGATCGGACCAGTTGTCGCTCGGCACTCGCCAATCAGGTGCGTCTCGTGCTGCATACCGCCGCCTACTGGCTGATGCTGACGGTGCGCGACGCCATCGACAAGCCGCATCCGCTCGCCAACGCCGAGTTCACCACCCTGCGCACGCGCCTCCTCAAAATCGCCGCACGCATCACCGAGACCGCCACACGCGTCCGCGTCGCCTTTGCTGCAGCATGCCCGGACCACGCATTGTTTCGCCGCATCGCCATCAGCCTCCAGCCCGCCGGACCGTAACACGGCGGGTGCTCCGTCCCCGCACACACCCGGTCCCGCCAACATCCAACGCCGTCATGAACCTGACTGACTTCGCGATGAAACAGGCGACATGCAGCAACGCGCCTGCTCCTCAGACAGCACCATCAACTTCAATGCGATGAATAGGACGGGTTAGAACCCGGTCAGTTGTGGTCCGACGGCAGGGTCGTAGTTGTCTGCTGTGGCAAGTGATGTTACCCACAGTGGTACCCCGCACAATGCCAGACAAGCGGTTGTAAACATTGTCTGTGTACTCAGACGCCGTATCGTGCCTGACCCTGACGCACCTTGTAGACGATGGCGTATTTCCGCCGCCACTGCTTTGACCCGGGCGTGGTGCCAAGCCGCGATCGGATTAATGAGGGCGGAGCTTGGCCTGAGGTACGCCAAAGTGAGAAGCCTCGCTGGTGGAGGGTCAGCGAGGCTTCCCGCCGTGACGGCAGCGAGGCCGAGGGCCGCCCGACCTCGCGGGCTGGATAACCGAGAATACGGTGCGTCGGTTTCCACTCTGCTGTTCAAATACGCGCGCCGCGCGTTGGCCCCGGCGACTTGGCGCTGACGCGGACGAAACCGCCGTGCCCCCAAGGATCAATACTGGTAACCAGGCGGGACTGCCCAGTACGGATTGTATGCTGGAGCGGGCGGTGGATAGTAAGCAGGTGGTGCAGCGTAGTAGACCGGAGGAGGTGGTGCATACAGGTACGGAGCAGCGAGTGCCCCTCCGAGGATCGCTCCACCTATGATGGCAGGTGCGACCCACGCGTAACCATTCCAGCAGCAGTGTCCACCATGCCATCCACCACCGTAGTACGGATGGAACGCAGATCCACCACGGAATACTGCTGTACCTCCGGCTGGACCATGAAATACGGCTACTCCACCACGACGCTGACCCTGAGCGTCCGTAGCTACCAGAGTGGAGGCTATAAGACCTAAACCGATAACTGAAGCGACAATGATCTTGTTCATCTACCTTATCCTCGCAACGATCGTTCTCGATCGGCGGTTTGGTGGGCATGCCACGTACATATGGTACAGCAGCGCAGCAGCCCAAGAGGTGGCGACCGGGATGCTGTTACCCACCACCAAAACACGAGGCCAAAGGTGAAGCGGAAGCGGTTCGAGTCCATCATCCGCGCTGACGAAAATATTATGCATTTACTGGCAGTTATGCGCTCTTTGGGTTTGCCGCAATGGCGGCTGGTCGCCGGCTGCCTGTATCAGACTGTATGGAATGTGCTCACCGATCGGCCACGTGGCACGGGCATCAAGGATTATGACCTGATCTACTACAGCGATGATGCTTCGTGGGAAGCCGAGGATGCGGTGATCCGAAGCGTTGCGGCGGCGACGCGCGATTGCGTCGGTCCGGTGGAGGCGCGCAACCAGGCGCGCGTGCACCTGTGGTTTCCCGAGCGCTTCGGCTGCGCCTATCCGAGCCTCGCCAACGCTGATGAGTTGCTGCGCTACTATGCGTCGATCGTGCACGCTGTCGGGCTGCGGCTGGAGGCGGACGGCAGCCTGGATGTTGCCGCACCGTTTGGCCTCGACGACATGTTCGCGATGGTCATCCGGCCCAATCGCGCGCTGGATAATGCCGTGTCGCACACGAGCAAGGCGCAGCGCGCGAAGGCGATATGGCCGGAGGTTATCGTCGAACCGTGGGAAGCGCCGGCGTGATTACATCGTGGCACCCAGGACCCACGGCGCGAACTCGGCGGCGCCGAAGTCGAACTGCTCGCTCTTGGTGCGTTCGCCGGACGCGACGCGTAGCATCAGTTCGAAGATGCGCTGGCCGCATTGCTGCACGCTCTCGTCGCCGTCGAGGATGGTGCCGCAGTTCACGTCCATGTCGTCTTCCATGCGCTGGTACATCGGCGTGTTGGTCGCAAGCTTGATGGAAGGCGCCGGCTTGCAGCCGAAGACGCTGCCGCGGCCGGTGGTGAAGCATACGAGGTTGGCGCCGCCCGCCACCTGGCCGGTCGCCGACACCGGATCATAGCCTGGCGTGTCCATGAACACGAAGCCCTTCGCGGTGACCGGCTCGGCGTAGCCAACCACATCGACCAGGTTGGTGCTGCCCGCCTTGGCCATTGCGCCGAGCGACTTCTCCAGGATGGTCGTCAGGCCGCCTGCCTTGTTGCCCGGCGAGGGGTTGGCGTTCATCTCGGCACCCTCGCGTCGCGTGTAGTCCTCCCACCAGCGCATCAGCGCGACCAGCTTTTCGCCGACCTCGCGCGACACGGCGCGGCGGGTCAGCAGATGTTCCGCGCCATAGGTCTCGGGCGTCTCTGACAGGATCACCGAGCCGCCGTGGCGCACCAGCAGATCGCTTGCGGCACCGAGTGCTGGATTGGCGGAGACGCCGGAATAGCCGTCGGAGCCGCCGCATTGCAGAGCCACGGTCAGTTCGCTTGCGGGCACCGGGTCACGCTGCACGTGGTTGGCCTCGGCCAGCACTTCGCGCACGAACGCGACGCCGGCTTCCACCGTTTTGCGCGTGCCGCCCATCGACTGGATGTCCATGTTGCGGATGCGGTCAGTGAGGCGTTGTTCCTCCATCAGGCCGCGGATCTGGTTCACCTCACAGCCGAGGCCCAGGACGACGACATGCGAGAAGTTCACGTGGCGCGCGTAGCCGGCGAGCGTGCGGCGCAGCACACGCAACGGTTCGCTCTCGGTCATGCCGCAGCCGGTCTTGTGCGTCAGCGCTACCACGCCGTCCACATTGGGGAACTCTGCCAGCGGATCGTCGCCGGTGAACGGGTTGCGGCGGAAGACATCGGCGATCAGTCCCGCGACGTGCGCCGAGCAGTTCACGCTGGTGAGGATACCGATGTAGTTACGCGTTGCGATGCGGCCGTCGGGGCGGCGGATGCCGTCGAAGGTCGCGGGCGCGTTGGCATAGTCGGTGGGTTTCGCGTCAATGCCGTAGCCGTAGTCCTTGGCGAAGTCGCCCATTTCGCTGTTCTGCACGTGCACATGCTGACCCGGTGCGATCGCGCGTGAGGCGAAGCCGATGATCTGGCCATACCGGCGCACAGGCTGGCCTGCTGCGATCGGACGCACCGCGACCTTGTGGCCGGCGGGAATGCGCTCGGTCACGGCCAAGCCGTCCGCCACCGATGCACCGGGCAACAACGTGGCTCGTGCGATCACCACGCTGTCGTCGGGATGCAGGCGAATGACATTGGGTGGGGCCATGTGTGTTGTCCGGTAAAGACGGGATGGCCGGCCCTGATCCCCGGGACATGGGGCCGGCCATGACGATGGTGGGTCGTGCGCGGTCTGCTGAGTCTCTAGGACGCGACGTCGCCTGCGGCTTTGCGGGTTGCCATCACTGCCTCGCGCGCGGCGCGGGCCATCAGGCCGCTGTCGTTGGCGATGGTGACGAAGCGGAAGCCCATGCCGATCATGCGCGCGGCGTACGCGGCGGTGCCGTTGTGCAGGCCGGCGAACTTGCCGTGCTTCTTGCAGCTCGCGAGCAGCTTCTCGTAGATGCCGAGGATCTGCGGTTCCTCGCGATCGAGAATCGGGACGAGGCCGAGCGACAGGCCCATGTCGGAGGGGCCGATATAGATGCCGCTGATGCCGGGAACCGACAGGATCTCATCGATGTTGTCGATGCCTTCCTGTGTCTCGATCATCGGGATCACCAGCACTTCGTCGTTGGCGATCTTCTGATAATTGCTCGCCTCGCCGTACATCGCCGCGCGGATCGGTCCGTTGCTGCGCTTGCCCTTCGGCGGATACAGGCTGTAGCTGGCCAGCGCCTGCGCCTCGGCCTTGTTGTTCACCATCGGACAGATGATGCCCCATGCGCCGCCGTCAAGCGCCTTGCCGATGATGCCGGGCTCGTTCCATGGCACGCGCACCAGCGGGGTGATCGGATGCGCCGTCATCGCCTGGAAGCACTGCACCATCGTGGAGTAGTCCTGCACGCCGTGCTGCATATCGACGGTGACGCTGTCCCAGCCGCACTGCGCCATCACTTCGGCGGAAAAGCCGGAGGGAATCGCGAGCCAGCCGTTGACGCACGCCTTGCCTGCCGCAAGCCGCGCCTTGAGTTTGTTTGCCATCTGGGTGTTTCCCCACTGTCAAAGAGAGCCGCACGCTAGGCGCGGGACCTGGGGGCGTCAACGCGGCGATCGCGCGTTAACCATTGCGGCGCAAGGCGTTGCGCTATCTATGCGACGAGTACGGCGGCGCCTTGCAAGCGGCCGGCCCGCAGGGCGTCCAGGGCCTGATTGGCCTGCTCCAGTTGGTAGGGCAGCGGGCGTGTCTTCACCGGCACCTGTGGGGCGAGGGCGAGAAACTCCTCGCCGTCGGCGCGGGTCAGGTTGGCGACCGAGCGCACGACGCGCTCGCCCCAGAGGATGTCGTAGGGGAAGCTCGGGATGGGGCTCATGTGGATGCCGGCGCATACCACGGTGCCGCCGCGCTCGATTGCGCGCAGTGCCGCGGGAACCAGCGGTCCTACGGGGGCGAAGATGATCGCGGCGTCCAGCGGTTCGGGCGGCGACTGGTCAGAGCCGCCGGCCCACACCGCGCCGAGTTCGCGCGCGAAGGACTGCGCATCGGTGTCGCCGGGGCTGGTGAATGCGTAAATTTCGCGGCCCTGCCAGCGCGCCACCTGGGCGATGATATGCGCCGCGGCGCCGAAGCCGTAGAGGCCGAGGCGGCGGGTATCGCCGGCCATGCGCAGCGCGCGATAGCCGATCAGGCCGGCGCAGAGCAGCGGTGCGGCTTGCTGGTCGGTGTAGTTGGCAGGGATCGCGAAGCAGAAGCGCTGGTCGGCGACGGTGAACTCGCTGTAGCCGCCGTCGATCTGATAGCCCGTGAAGCGCGCCTGGGCGCACAGGTTCTCGTGGCCGGACCGGCAGAACCCGCATACGCCGCAGGTCCAGCCGAGCCAGGGCACGCCAACGCGATCGCCGATGGCGAAGCGGTCAGCGCCCTGGCCGAGAGCGGCGACGCTGCCGACGATTTCGTGGCCGGGGATGAGCGGCAGCTTTGGCTGGGTGAGTTCGCCGTCGACCACGTGGAGGTCGGTGCGGCATACGGCGCAGGCGTGCACGCGGATGAGCACCTGGCCGGGGCCGGGCTCGGGGACTTCGACGGCGACGCATCGCAGTGAGCATTTTGCCGCATCCAATACCATTGCTTGCATCATGATGTCGCACCGCAGTTGGCCGCTGACGCTATTGGAGCATACGCCATGGTTCGCGCGCGCGGTGGAAATCAAATTCTAACACGGATGAAGTAAGGCAAGGCGAGAAGCACGGAGGACACGGAGAAGGATTTATGCGCTTCGCGCGAAGCGCCATGCTTGCTCTTCCGTGCCCTCCGTGTCTCTCGCCTTGCCTCATTTCATCCGAGTTGAAAAACAAGCGCCGCGACACGCTTGAGCGCATCCCGAGAGGGTTCAGTTTGCCAGAGTGAGTACTGCGTCCAGCAGCACCTGCGCGCCGCGTGCCACCTGCTCCTTGGTGGAATACTCCCGCGGATTGTGGGTGATGCCGTCGATGCTCGGTATGAACAGCATCGCGCTGGGGCAGAGCGGTGCGATCAAGACAGAGTCGTGGCCGGCGGCGGCGATCACGTCGCGGGTGGCGAGCTGACGGTGCTGTGCCTTGTCACGCAGCAGGCTGCCGAGAGCGGGATCGAACGCGATCGGTCCGAACGTGGCGTAGGGATCCACCGCGATGGACACGCGCCTGCGGTCCGAGATGGCATCCAGTGCGGTGCGGAGCTCGCGTTCCATGGCGATCGCGTGCTCGGGCCGCGCATGCCGCACGTCGCAGTGCAGGCGGGTGATGTTGGCCACGTTGCCGCGCGCGTTCGGGTAGTTCTCGATCCAGGTGGCCGAGGCGCGGCCCTCCGGCTCGGCCGCGAGCGCGATACGCTCCACCGCCAGGATAATCTCGGCGGTGGCGGCGAGGCTGTCGCGGCGGCGATCCATCGTGGTTGGACCGACATGGCTGGGCTCGCCGGTGACGGTGAGCTGGAAATAGCGGGCGTGCACGGTGCCGGTGACGATGCCGATGTCGGCGCCGGTTGCCTCCATGACGGGGCCTTGCTCGATATGCGCCTCCAGCCAGCAGGCCCAGCCGCGCGGCGACGGGACCAACGGACCGGCCTGGCCGCTGTTGTGCAGTGCGTCGCGCACGCTGATGCCGTTGTCGTCGGTAATGGCGAGCGCGTCCTCCAGCGTCATGTCGGCGGCGTGCACGCGGCTGCCCATCATCGCCGGTCGAAAGCGGCTGCCTTCCTCGTTGGTCCAGTTGACCAGTTCGAGCGGGGCGCGTGTTGCGATGCCGGCGGTGTCCAGCGCGCGGATCACTTCGAGGCCGGCGAGCACGCCGAACACGCCATCGAAGCGCCCGCCGGTCGGTACCGTGTCGAGATGGCTGCCGAATGCGACTGCAGGTGCTGCGTCGTCGCTGCCCTGGCGGCGGAGGAACATGTTGCCGATCGCGTCCTGCTCAAAGCGCAGGTTCAGCTTGTTGCTCCATCGCAGCAGCAGCGCGCGGGCTTCGGCGTCCTCGGGCGAGAGTGCGAGACGGCGACTGCCGCCTTCCGGCGTCGGGCCGATGCGGGCGATGTCCATGATGGACTGCCAGAGGCGGTCGGCGTCGATCGAGACGGTCATGGGTGACCTACTGCGAGGGTGTGGCACGACAATATGGGTGCGTGGGACGCGTGGCTATGGCGCCGGCTCGGTGTTTGCGGGGTAGCCGGTGCTATCCTTGATCAATCGTGACGTGTGTTGGATGATCGGCGCCGGCGATACGCGGGGCATGTGTCGCGCACGGGCGTCGGTCAATGCAATCGGCGGAATTGGCGGGTACCCCATGGATGCGGCCGAACCACCTCTGAGCCACGGTGCGGAGACACCGGCTGGCAATTGGCAGCTGCCAGGGTCGCCCGGCCAGGAAGGCCGCGTACTGGAGCGCGACGAGCGCAAGAACGCCACCATCCTGTTCGCAGATATCGTCGGCTCGACGGCCATGGTGGCCACGCGTGATCCCGAAGTGGCGCTCGATATCCTGCGACCGGCGCTGAGCCAGCTTTCAGAAGCGGTGCAGCGCTACGGCGGCACGGTGAACCGGGTGACCGGCGACGGCGTGATGGCGATGTTCGGTGCGCCTTTCACGGACGAGGAGCACGCACTGGGCGCGTGCTGTGCGGCGCTCGAGATGCACTCGGCGCTGGCGCGTTCGGGGTTTGAGATCCCGCTTCGGGTTGGCATTCACTCGGGCGAGATCGTGGTGCATCAGCTTCGCATCGGTGGCGTGCAGACACTGGACGCCGCGGGAGAAGCCGTGCACCTGGCGGCGCGGCTGCAACAGGACGCACCGTCGGGCAGCACGTGGATCAGCGACGCGACGTTTGCGCTCGCGCGCGGCCGTGTCGAGACGCGGATCGTTGGACCGCAGCCGTTCCGTGGTTTCGCAGTGCCGGTGGTGGTGCACCTGCTTCAGGCGGCCGATGCGTCGCTGTCGCGGCTGGACGTCGCCGGGCGGCGAGGCCTGTCGCCGTTCGTCGATCGGCGGGCCGAGCTGAATGTGCTGGAGGCGGCGTATGCACGGGCGGCGGCGGGGAAAGGATGCGCCGTCGCGCTCGTCGGCGACCCTGGGGTTGGCAAATCACGGCTGATCCGGGAGTTCGTGGCAGCGCGCAGCGGCGTCCGGGTATTGGAGGCGAGGTGTACCCGGTGGCGCGATGACTCCGGATTCCACGCGATACGGGTGCTGACACAGCGATTGCTCGGTCTTGATATCACCGAGAATGTCGATGCCACTCACGCCAGGCTGGAGATGGCCTCCGCGGCGCCGGGTGCACCTTCAGCAGATGAACTTGCTGCCGTCGCCGTGCTGCATGGTGTCGCGCCGCCGGTCGCCGAACTCAGTCCGGCGGGGAGGCCCTACCGTGTGGGTGGGGGTCCGGTCACCGGTTGGGCTGGCCTCGGTCCCAACGCGCGGCGCCGGCGCATCATCGAGGGCTGCCTGGCCGTGCTGCTGCAAGCGGCGTCCGACAAGCCGCTGCTGGTCGTGCTCGACGATGTCCATTGGACGGACTCCGGGACATACGAGGTGATCGAGCGCCTGCTCGACGCGCTTGGCCAGTCGCGCCTGCTGCTGTTGCTGGGTTGCCGTTCGGGCTACCGGTTCGAGTGGTCCGGACATCCAGCGCTGACCCACGTCGCGCTATCGCCGCTTTCGTCGGCGAATGCCCGCGACCTTGCGCGCAGCGTTCTCGGACAACGCGCCACCGATGACACCGTTGTGGCCGGAATTGCCGATCGTACGGGCGGCAATCCGTTCTTCATCGAAGAGGCGGCGGCCATGCCCGACCCGGCGGTGGTGCCACCGACGGTAGGTTCGATACTTGGCGCACGACTTGACGCGCTGAAACCTGCCGAGAAGCAGTTCATCGAGGTGCTGGCGACGGTGGGCGAACCGACGTCCGCGGAGCTGGTTTCTGACGTGCTTGAGATCGACGGGAGCGGCACTGGGGTGGTGACCGCCGAGCTTGAGCGCGCGGGGCTGCTGCGGATCGACGGCGTCGGCGATTCCGCGCGCATCGCGTGTCGGCATTCGTTGCTGCAGGAGGTGGCTTATCGCGGGCTGATGCGGCCCCGCCGGCGTTCCCTGCACGCGCAGATCGCGGAGGCGATGGAGCGCATAGTTGGCGATCGGGCGCGCGATGAAGCGGAAGTGCTGGCGCGGCATGCACGGCTTGGAGAAGCCTGGGAGCCAGCGCTGCGGCATGCTCGTGCCGCGGGTGCGCGCGCCGCATCGCATTCAGCGAACCGCGAGGCCGTGCGGTTTTACGAAGAGGCGCTCGAGGCGCTTTCGCATTTGCCGGAGGATACTGAAGCCCTCGCGTCCGCAGTGGACCTTCGCTTCGCGCTACGCGATCCGCTGTTCCGGCTGGGGCGCATCGCGCACTTGCGAACCAGGCTGAATGAGGCCCAGGTTCTGGCCGAAAAGCTGGGCGACATAAGAAGACTCGGACAACTTTATATCTTCCAAAGTCACTATGCCTGTCTTGCGGGCGACTACAGCGCCACCATAGCCGCCGCCGAGCGTGCCTCGGCGCTGGCGGATGTGCAGAACGACCCGGCGCTGAAGTTGCGCGCGGTCTTCGAGCGAGCGCTCGGCGAATTTGGCAAGGGCGCCCTTGTCGCTTCGGCCGCAGGCATGGCTCAAGTCGCGGAACGCGCAGAAGATCCGGCACATGGAGGACGCTTCGGGCTTGATGCCCCGCTTGCCGTAGTGGCGCTCGGATATCAGATGCGTGCGCTGACGGACCTTGGGCAATTCGACGTTGCCGAGCGTATCGCCGAGGCTTGCACTGCACGCGCGGTGCGGGTCTCGCGTCCGTTCACATCGATCTTCGCGTCCGTCGCCGAGGGTTACCTGCTGCTCCACCGCGGGATGACAGCCGAGGCTCTTTCACGGTTCTCCGCGGCCGTTGCATGGTGCGAACAGGCTGAGGCCGATCTCATGCGGCCAGTGGCCTTGAGCTTCCTGGGTGCTGCTGAAGTGGCGTCAGGGCGCGCAACAGCGGGATCGGAGCGATTGGAGCTGGCTGTGAAGACGGCCGCCGAAATGGGGTTCATGTTTCAGCAGCCGCTGCGCCTGGCACTGCTTGCCGAGGCGCTTTCGATGATAGGGCGTACCGAGGAAGCGTCACAGCGATCCGACGAGGCGCGGGCCTTGGCAGCCTCGCAGGGAGACGAAATCTTCCTGCTCGCGGCACGCCGGGCGACGGCGCAGGCTGAGTGATTCTCGCTCAGGTTTTTGCGCGGCCTCTCCTTGCCGCCCAGGCGTGACGCTCCTCCGGGCCGATAAGATCCTTGTCGAATGGGACTATCGGTGGCGATCCGGGGCACGGCGTGCAGCTTATATTGGTGACCACATGTTCGGCATTATGGGGGTCCCTGGGGCGGAATATAGGTTCGTGCGCCTTGGCAAATTCTACACAGGTGGCAACCGGGTTCTTGTCGCCCGCGTTCTTGTAAATCTTTCGCTCGAGCACGCAATCCTGATGATAGGTGACCCAGTGCGGTTTATCGAGAGGTGTACGTCCGAGCACTGTATTCAGATGAAGCGGCGTCCGTTCCTTATATAGACTGGACACGACATTTCCGCGATGCCGCCGCGGATGACCGCTCCGCGTCTCGGCGTCAATATACGAACGGAGATTTGCCCGCCCGAGAGCCCCATTACCTGGGGGCAGTTCATTGATCGGCCCACGGTTGATCCGTTGCATCCCCTGCTTTTCGTCGTGCCAAATGATCTGCTGTATGATTTTGGTCTGATCCTTGTCGTCCTTGGTCTCGACCCACGTTATGTAACCGCCGGGAAGGAGACTCCGCGGTCTGGCAATGTTGTGCCTGAAGCTATAGCGGGCGTCGGGGACTCCCATGCATGAGTAGAAGTCGGGAGTGACAAAGTCGGATACCCACGTGCTGTCGATCTTATAGGCGAATGTCTTCGCCTCGCACGGGTCGCATACTTCAAGCAGATACTCGAATTCCCCAGCGTCATCTTCGATCTTATGTCCGTCGCATTTGATGGCCTGGGCAGGCTGTAACCGCTGGCCGCTGGGATCGACCAGCATTTCCAGCACTTCGTGGCTCGCCGCGATGGTCCATTCCGGGTCGCTAGCGTCGACGCCGGCAAAGGGCTGAAAATGGTCGGTGGAATGGAACCCGCCTTCGCCGCCTTTCAATCCATCGACCAACTCGACCAACCAAACGCCCTTTGGGTTATCCTTGGGGTCCACCCGGCGCACGACTGCTTCCGGAACGTTCCAGCACTTCCGCAGGTGCTTCGTAATCTGGACGTTGAGGGCGACGATCGCGCTGTCAATTGTCTCACTGACACGCTTGTCATTATCTCCGCCCTTTGCTGTCTTGTTGACCAAACCAATTTGCACCAGCCGCATTTGCGTTTCCCATCGTTGCAAGGTTGTTGCCGAGCCTTAGCCGATGACCGTCGGCCGTGCGCGATAAGTGCCGGCTACCCACGGCTTTGTTTTGATGCGGTCAACAAAGACGTGGATAGCGGGGCCAAGCCCCGCCATGACGAAGGAGCACAATCCGTGCCCAACTCGATTCACTTATTCCCCCAGCACTTATTGGCTGAAGGCAGCCACGCAAGCTTAGCGCTTCCAGACGTCGATTTGTGTGAACCAGTTCACACAATGCGGCCTGCTGCCTGCGAAAGGGATGCGCGGAGGCGGAGTCTTATCTCCCGACCCACCGCGGCGCACGCTTCTCCATGAACGCCGTCCGCCCTTCCTTGAAGTCGGCGCTGTTGAAGCATGTGTCCATCATCCGCTTCATCGCCGCCACATCCCGCTGGCTCTCGTCCTTCAGCATCTCGTTGATCGTCAGCTTGGATGCCGCCACCGACAACGGCGCGTTGTCGGCGATGGTGCGCGCGAGATCCAGCACCTCGTCGCTCAGTTCCTCGTCCTCGACCATCTTGTTGATCAGACCGATCCGCTCTGCCTCCTCCGCGTCGATCCGCCGCGCCGTGTACAGGATCATCCGGGCATGCGCCGGTCCCACCAGGTCGATCAGCCGCTTCACCGAGTCTGGCGCATAGGCCACGGAAAGCTTCGCCGCGGGAATGCCGAACTGGCTGTCCACCGCGGCAATCCGCAGGTCGGCCTGCATCGCGATCGCCAGCCCGCCGCCGAGGCAGAAGCCGCGGATGCGCGCGATGATCGGCTTGGGAAACGCGGCATACTTCGCCCGCCCGACGCCCGCCTGACGGTCGTACTCCTGCTGCGCATCCGCGTTGGAACGGTGCTTCTCGAACTGACTGATGTCGGCACCGGAAACGAACGCCTTGTTGCCCGCGCCGGTCAGAATGACCACGCGCACCGACCCGTCCTCGGCAAACTCGTCGAGGATTTCACCGAAGCCGGTCCACATCTCCAGCGACATGGCGTTGCGCTTCTCGGGCTGATTGAACGTGATCAGCCCGACGCCGTCGTCCTTCGCCGCGAGCATCTTGCCTCCGGCGTATTCGCGGGTGACGCCGCCGCCTGGCATGTCGTTCATCTCAGATCGCTCCCTTCTTGCGCATGTCGGCGATCTCTTCCTTGGAATAGCCCACCGACGCCAGCACCTCGTCCGTGCTCGAACTGATCTCGGGCGTCGCGAGGCGGATGTCCTTGGAGAAGCCGGTGATGCTGATCGCCGAGGCGACCACGTCCGCGTCACCGATTGCCGGCGAGTGCATCTTGGTCGCCATGCCGAGATGCTGCACCTGCGGATCGGCGAACACCTGGTCGATCGAATAGATCGGCCCGCACGGCACGCCGGCGCCTTCGAGCAGCTCGATCCAGTATTCCGACGGCTTATGCTTCGTCACGTCGCTGATCGCCGCGTTGATCTCCTTGCGGTGACCGCTGCGCGACTTCTGGTCCTTCCACTCGGGCTTGTCCTTCCATTCCGGCTTGCCGATGGCTTCGCAGAAGCGGCCGAACACACGGCTGGAACTCGCGGCGATGTTGATGTGGCCGTCGGAGGTGGGGAACACGCCGGTGGGAATGCCGGTGGGATGGTCGTTGCCCGCCTGCGGCGCGACCTCGTTGGCGATCAGCCAACGGCTCGCCTGGAAGTCGAGCATGAAGATCTGCGCCTCGAGTAGCGACGTCGTGACCCAGCGGCCGACACCGGTGCGCTCGCGGTCGAAGATCGCCATCATGATGCCGAGAGCGAGCAGGTTGCCGGCGGTGAGGTCGTCGATCGGAATGCCGACGCGAACCGGGCCCTGGCCGGGCAGGCCGGTGATCGACATCAGCCCGCCCATGCCCTGCGCGATCTGGTCAACGCCGGCGCGATGCCCGTACGGTCCGGTCTGTCCGAAGCCGCTGATGCTGCCGTAGACGATGCGCGGGTTCACCTCCTTCACGGTGTCGTAGTCCACCTTCAGGCGATGCTTCACCTGGGCGCGCATGTTCTCGACGATGATGTCGGCGCCCTTCACCAGGCGCATGAACGCGGCGTGACCTTCCGGCGTCTTCAGGTTCAGCGTCATTGCCCGCTTGTTGCGGTGCAGGTTCTGGAAGTCGAAGCCGTGGCGGTTGCCGGTGATCTCCTCGCCGTCGGTGGCGGGCGGTTCGATCTTGATCACGTCGGCGCCCCAGTCGGCGAGATGCCGTACCGCGGTGGGTCCTGCGCGTGCCAATGTCAGATCCAGCACTTTGAGTCCGTTCAGCGGCATCCGCGTTTGCGCCTGGGCCAGCATGGTCTTGTCAGCGGGGCTCTCCGGCATCCCTCGTCTCCTCTTGATCTGGCGCTGATACTCCGCCGCAATCGCCAAACGCTCAAGAGCGATCCTGCGCGGCGCCTCAGCGCTGCGCGGCGATCAGCAGCATCATGGGGCGCTCCAGTTCATCGGCCAGCGATGGTTGCGCCGCGACCTGTTCAGAGGTCGGGCGCCATTCCTCGACGTGACGGAGAGTGAAGCCGGCGCCGATCAGGGTGTTCAGCGTTGTGCCGATGGTGCGATGCTGCTTCACCACGCCCTTGGCGAGCCAGTCGGTCGTGCGCGCACCTTCGATCGCATAGCTGTCGATCGGCCATACCCGGCGGCCGTCCTCGCGTGTCAGCCAATCTGGGTGGGCCGGCGTCATGTAGATCGGGTGTTCGATGGTGAAGACAAAGTGCGCACCAGGAACGAGAGCGCGGAATACCGTGGTGACCAGCCTGCGGAAATCCTCGATGTAGTGGAAGGTGAGGGAGCTGTAGGCGAGGTCGAAGGCTGCCTCGGGCAGTTCCAGGCTTTCGAGATCGGCAAGCACGTATTCAACGGCCGGGTCCGCGGTCTCCGCTCTCGCCCGGGCGAGCATGTTCTCGGAGAGATCCAGCGCGATGACCTGGGCCGCTCCCTGCGTCCTTGCCCATCGGGCAAACCAGCCGAAGCCGCATCCGAGGTCGGCAATGCGTTTGCCCGCCAGATCAGGCAGCATCGCGCGGATGGCGGGCCATTCGGGGGCCCCGTCGAGCCCGTGAACCGATCGGCGCAACCGGCTGTAGCCGGCGAAGAACTCCGGTGTGTCGTAGATGTTCTGAGCCATCGCTTTCTCCATCAGACCCCTCTTTCGGCGGGGCATGCGTGAGCGATCACGCGCTTATTCCACTGAACTGAGCATAAATGAATTGCCCATAAGTCAGATTATCCTGGATACTGCATGGAACTATCTCACCGTCATCGCAAAGGGAAATCGCCCTGACGCAAACCCGGACCCGCTGAAGCGAGGCCGGATGACGAGGAGAAATACCATGAAGACCATGCTTCTTGCCGCAGCCGCAGCGCTCAGTCTTGGCGTGGCGTCAGCCTATGCCGACGGCGGTGACGGCGCCATTGCCAACACATACTTCACCGAGCTTCCCGGCGTGGTAGCCCAGGCGCAGGTGCCGAACGCTCCTGTGTATGCGCAAAACGGCCAAGCGCAGAGCCAGCAAGCCCAGAACGGGCAGGGGGTGCATGACTACGCCACCCAGTCGAACCGCGGGACCTGGCTGTTCGCGCCCAACGGCAACGGCGGCGCCAATAGCTAGCTCGAGACGCAGATTGTGAACCGAAGAGGCCGGCACTTCTGCCGGCCTTTTCCGTTTCAGGTGAAGTCTTTCTCCTCAACTTGGCCCCAGCGAAGCCTGGGGCTTTTTTTCCGTCGGCGCTTGGAATGTCGAAACGGGCGAAAAGTCGGGGCCGCTGGCATACGGCTTAATGGTGCGTGACTGCCTCGGAAGGGGCTGACGGCGGTAGACCGGCTTGCGTCAGCAGGCGATCGACCAGTTCGAGCAGCCTCCGGGCGGTCGTTGCCTCGGCGGAGGCACCGGCAATTCCTGCGATCTCTTGCGCCAATTCGACGGGGTCGATTGTGTCTGCCATGTCGCCGTCCTGTCTGGCGAGACAAGAGCCCGCCGATGCAGCATTCATCACGATATTAAATATCGCGCCCGGCTCGACAGAATACCATCAAGTGCATTTTACTGATGTATTAACCACCAGTCAACGAACTCTGCCCTATCGATGCGTCCTTTGATTGTAGTGGTTAACCGCTACACACGTCCCGGACCGAGCGACCATGAACCAACGACCATCGCTTGCCCAATGGCCCGTCGCTGCCTTGCGGCTCAAGGCCGCCGAGTATCGCAGAATGGCCGTGACCGCGCGCATGACGGACATCCAGGCGGCATTGCTCAGGCTCGCCGATCGCTTCGACGAGGCGGCGCGATGCCGCGAGGCCGAGATGCCCGGCGGGCACACGGCGAGCATGCGCGGTCCAAGCGAGCGGGGGGCGTAATGGAGACGCAACGGGTGGCAAGCCCGTAGCTGGGGTGGCGATCTTCACGTGCACTTGGTAGGAACGGTGGCATAACGCTCGGGGGAGGCGCCACCATGAACGCCTGGCGGTTGATCGCGCTATCGTCAGCACTCGTTCCTGTCATCATCGCAAGTGGGTGTGGCCAGCAACAACCGGCGGGGCCGGCGGCTGATCATGGCCTATGCTATCAGCAGGCCGGTTGCAGTGGTGGCTCGTTACTGGAGCTTCCCACCTTGAATGAATGCCTGGCGGCGGGTGGGAAGAGCTGGACAGGTCTCACTCAAAAAAGCTGCAAAGGCCTGTAGATCACGGCTCCTTGCTCACTGCTCCTACACCATCTGCCGGGGCACGCTGTGGCTCATACAATTCGCCACGCATGGCCGCTGCGCGGTGGCGGACGCGCTCGCCCTCTCTCCGAGAGCTCGCAGCCACCGCGGCGACCTGACGCTGAAGCGCGCGGGCGGCCGCCGCCTCCGCCAGCAACGCGCGGTTGCGGCGGATCAGGTCGTCTATACTCAGCCAATAGGGCGGCAGAGTCGGTTCCTGGATGTCCCCGGCGTCCGGCAACGGCGGGTCTTCCGGGACATGGAGGATCGTGCTGGCGCGTGTGGGTGGCGCTACAATCGGCTCGGCTGGCTGACGCAATGTCTGCGACGGCGGCTGCCCATAGCGCTGGTGGTAGCGGACCGCGAAACGTCCAAGATCGGAGAAGCCACAGAAGGTCGCGATGCTGGTGACCGTGGCATCAGGCGCGGCCCGTTGCAGCATCGCATGCGCCAAGCCCATGTGACGTCGCTTGATATATGCGATCAGCGACAAGCCGCTGAATGCATGGCAGATATGGTCGAGTGTCCTCACAGGGACGCCAGTCTCGCGGCACAGCAGGCGCCTGCTGACGGCCAGCGTCGGGTTGCTGGCATATCGTTCGATTGCCTGCCAGATTTCCAGCCGTTTGACCGCAGACCGCACGTCTTTCCCCGAAAGCACTATTTGATGGCCGAAACATCAGACGGACGCCGAGACGTTTCGTCAACGGGGCCGCACTCACGAGCCGAAACTTAACATACTGGGCATCATGGTGTCGTCGTCGATGGGCATGGCTCAGGCAGTAGAGAGGTCGGTCCGTTGCTGGCGATGCCCAGGACGCGCGGAAGGCATCCCATGAAAGCCGTCGATCTTGCGCTGGTGCTCGCGGTGGATGGCTCCGCCAGCGTCACGTACGAGGAGTTCAACCTGATCGCCGGCGGCATGGCAGCCGCCCTGCGCGAGCCGCCGATCATCGCCGGCCTGATCGGCGGTCCCGCCAAGGCCAGCGTATGCTCACTGCTGCTGTGGTCGGGCGCGGGCGCGCAGGAGGTGATCACCGACTGGACCCTCATTGCCTCGCCAGACGATGCGCATGGCTTCGCGGATCAGGTGGACAATATGCCGCGCATCGTGCCGGCCGGGCAGACAGCGATTGGTGAAGCGTTGCTCGCATCGTTGACACTGCTGAGCCACATTCCGGACACGCCGACCCGGCAGGTGGTGAACATGATCGGCGACGGCAGATCGAATGACGGCATTGCGCCGGGACCGATCCGCGACCGCATGGCGGCCGCCGGCGTCACGATCAACGGCCTCTGCATGCTGCATGAGGAGCCGGATCTTTTGCAGTCCTACATCGGTGAGGTGATCGGCGGCCCGGGCGCGTTCGCGGTGACCTGCCAGGATTACGCCGCCTTCGCCGCGGCGATGAAACAGAAGCTGGCGCGCGAACTGAACGCGCCGATCGCGTGACGAACCGGATGGCTGCGGCAACGTTTCAGTCAATCGTAGGGGATAGGAGCGTCGGCATGAGTGCCCGTATGGTGGAAGTGACCGATGCCGCGCGTGCCGACATCCCGCCCGTGATTTTGCGCGAGGAGCGGGAGGAGATGCCGCTGCCCACCGAGCCACGAACGATCTTCCTGGGCGGGATGTTCCTGCTCGCGTCGCTCGCGGCGCTGTATATCGCATCGCCAATCGTGCTGCCGGTGGTGCTGGCGATCGTGCTGAAGCTGCTGCTCCAGCCTCTGGTGAGGCTGACTGATCGGGCTGGAGTGCCGCGCGCCCTCGGGGCGCTTCTGGCGATCATTCTGCTGGTGGCGGCACTCGCCGGGGTGGTCAGCGGGGTTGCGGGACCGGCAACGTCCTGGGCGGCCAAGCTGCCGGAGGCGATCCCGCAGATCCAGCACCAGCTTGCTTTCCTCGCCCGTCCCATCGCCTCCATCGAATGGATGATGGGTCAATTGCAGAGCGTTGCGGGCGGCGGCGTCAGCGTGCCGCAGGCGTCGTCGGAGCACCCGTCGTTCAACGTGATGGGAGCGCTGTTCAGCGGCACAGCCACGGTCGCGGCGGGCCTGTTCACCACACTGGTGGTGCTGTTCTACCTGCTGGTGTCGGGCGAGACGTTCCTGCGTCGTCTGGTCGAGATTCTGCCAAGCTTCGCCGAGAAGCGTCAGGCGGTGGAGATCACGCTGGATATCGAGCGCAACATTTCCGTGTATCTGGTCACCGTGACGCTGATCAACTTCGTGGTGGGCGTGCTGACGTTTGCCATCATGTGGGTATGCGGGGTGGCCAATCCGCTGCTGTGGGGCGTCATCGCGTTCGTGGTGAACTTCGTGCCGATCCTCGGCCCGATGGTGGCCATCGCGATCTTCCTGATGGCGAGCGTGCTGTCGCTCGGTGTCACCTGGTCGGCGCTGCTGCCGGTGGGGCTTTACTTCCTGATCCACGTGGTCGAGGGCGAACTGGTCACGCCGATGCTGATGGCGCGTCGCTTCACGATCAATCCGGTGGCGGTGATCCTGGCGCTGATCTTCTGGTACTGGATGTGGGGCGTGCCCGGCGCCGTGCTGGCGGTGCCGATGCTGGCGATCACCAAACTCGTCTGCGATGAACTGCGCCCGTTGCGCGCATTCGGACATTTTTTGGAAGCGTGATGGAGCTGCGCGAGGCAGCTGTCATCGCAGGAAGACGGGATGGTGGGGGCCAAGCCCCACCATGACGGATAGGTACGGCATCGCAGCGGGTCAGCCTGCGAAGAAGCGCAGGAACCAGCCGAGCACCTGGTCGGGCGCTTCCTCGTTCACGTAGTGGCCGCTGGGTAGCGCCTCGCCGCGCACGTCGTCCGCACGCTGCCGCCACAGCGCGAGCGGGTCGGTGAAGCGCTTCCCCACGCTGCTGGTCTTGCCCCAGAGCACGAGGATCGGCATCGGCAGCTTGCGGTGCAGGTCCGCTGTGTCGAGTTCACAGTCGATCGTGGCGGCGGCGCGATAGTCGGCGCATGAGCCGCGGATCGTCTTCTCGTTGAAGCAGCGGACGTACTCGTCCCAGATCTCGGGTGGGATGTGGTTCAGGTTGGCGGTCAGCTTCAGCAGCTTCTTGCGCATGAACCAGTCGGCGGGGACGCCGCCCAGCATGCGCTCGGGGAAGTCCGCCGGCTGCGCCATGAAGGGCCAGTGCCAGCCTCCGATAGCGCCCTGCTTGTCCATCGCCGCCCACATGTCGAGCGTGGGGACGATGTCGATGATCGCGGCCTTGATCACCTTGTCGGGGTGATCGAGGCACATGCGGTGCGTGGTGCGGCCGCCGCGGTCGTGGCCGGCGACGAAGAAGCGGCTGTGGCCGAGGGACTGCATGACCTCGACCTGGTCCTGCGCCATGGCGCGGAAGGAGTAATTGGCGCTGCCGGGTTCCTCGGGCGGGGCGGAGCTGTCGCCATAGCCGCGCAGGTCAGCGGCCACGACATGAAAGTGCTCGGCCAGGCGCGGCGCGACCTTGTGCCAGGAGGCGTGGGTGAGCGGGTTGCCGTGCAGCAAAAGCAGCGGCGGACCATTGCCGCCATGGCGCAGGCGAATGCGCGCACCGGAGGTTTCGATGTCGGTGAGGGTGAAGCCGGGCATAATGGTCATGGGCCGGATTATGTCATCGGCCCGTGCGTCTGGATATGTCACTTGCGATGCCGTCGAACTCACGTCGGCGCAACCACCTCGAGGCGCGGGAAGTAAGTACGATAGCGAGCGGCGTCTCGTGTCAGCAATCGGTAGTCGGCGATAGCGGCATGCGCACCAATGAAGAAATCGGGCAGCGGAGATCGCTTCGCGCCACCGCTCCGCCGATACGCCAGATACGACTTGCCCGCCAGGAAGGCAGCCTCGAGGGGAATGGCCTCGCGCTCGAACATTGCTCGTGGCAACGCCTCGTCGAGATCCTCGATGCGGCGATAGCGGACGGAAACCTCCGTAGATGACCGGATTGATGACGAGCCGGGCGCCGTCGGCGGCGCGTGCTATGGCGTCGGCCGACTACGTGAACCAGCGGACGTCCTCGGTCATAACGTCGAGCAGGACGCTGCTGTCGACCAGAAAGGTCACTGCTCAATCGCCGCGGGTGAGAGCCATGATCGCATCGGTGCTCATCGCAACATCCCCACGGCCGCGCAGGTGGGTGACTAGGCGCGCACCTCTTCCTTGTCCGCTGCGTGGCGGCACGCGAACGATCCGTACCACGCCGCCCTCCATTTCGAACGCGACATCAGTATGCGGCAGCAGCCCGGCGCGTTCGCGGATGTCTGCTGGAATTGTGACCTGGCCTTTGGAGGTTATGCGCATATTCAGTTCTTACTCTTACATGTCAGAGTAGGAAAAGAGTGGCTGGAAAGCAAGTCGCGAGACAGTGGCTGTGGCTCGGTTCGTGGGCTTCTGGGTCGCAATGGACAACGTGGGCGCACCGGATAGTCTAGACGGCAGCTAGCTTAACCGGGGATCTTATGTGTGAGGTGGGCGCCTTTGAGGCGAAGAACAGGTTCGGACAATTGCTCGACTGGGTCGCGCAAGGCGAGGAAGTGACCATCACGCGGCATGGCAAGGAGGTCGCACGTCTGGTGCTGGCCAGGGGCAGATTCAATCGCGACACGGCGCGGGCGGCTGCCCAGCGAATCCGTGCGATGAGCAACGGCGTTACTCTCGGCAATCGAGAGATCCGGGATCTGATCGACGAAGGGCGTCGTTGAGCCTGGTCCTCGATCCGTCGCTGGCGCTGAGCTGGTGTTTTGAAGACGAGCGTACCGCGGAAGCTGATGCGCGGCTCGATCAGGTCGTCGACCGGGGGGCGGTTGTCCCGTCGCTTTGGCGGTTGGAGGTAGCCAACGGCTTCCAGACCGCCATCCGGCGGAAGCGCATCGACGCCGCATTCCGCGATGCCGCGCTGGCGATGATGGAGATCACTGTCGATTCTGACACAGACGCCAACGCGTGGACCACGACCGCGATTGTCCGATCGCTTCAAGCTCACCGCCTACAACGCGGCCTATCTGGAGTTGGCGCAGCGAAGAAGACTGCCGCTCGCCTCGCTCGACCAGCCATTATGCCGTGCGGCCAATTCTCTCGGTTTGACCGTGTTGGGATACACGGCTGGATGATGTAGGCAGACGCGGCCTTTCAGGCAGCGAGCCAGGCTATGTCTGGAGCGACAAAACATGGAGGAGGAATAAGACAATGCCTATCACCGGCGATCTGCTCACCGGCGCCTTGTCGGCGCTCGCCTTCATACCCTGCGCGATGGGGGGTGTGGCGCCGACGCGGAACCCCGCGCCTCGGCGGCGCGAGGTCGTGGTCAACGGCAAGCGCGTCAAGACCATCGATGTCCACGCGCACTGCATCGTTCCGGCGGCGGCGGCACTGATCAATCATCCGCTGGAAGCGCCTGGTCTGCTGATGCACGACACGAGGACGCGCATCGCGGCGATGGACGCGCAGGGGATCGACGTCGAGGCGCTCAGCATCAATCCGTATTGGTATCGCGCCTCGCGCGATGAGGCGACCGCACTGATCAAAGTGCAGAACGAGACCCTGGTGGAATTCTGCGCGGCCAGCCCCGACCGCTTCGTCGCGTTCGCGACCGCGGCCTTGCAATATCCCGACCTTGCCGCGCAACAGGTCGAACACGCGGTGAAAAATCTGGGCTTCCGCGGTGTCGGCGTCGCCGGCAGCGTCGCCGGCGAAGAACTGGCCAATCCCAAATTCCATCCGTTCTGGGCGAAGTGCGAGGAACTCGGCGTTCTGGTCTTCATGCACCCGCTCGGCACGCGCGAACTGGAGCCTTCGGGTCGGCTCGCCGGCAGCGGCCTGCTGACCAACACGATCGGTAATCCGCTGGAGACCACGATCGCGCTGTCGCACCTGATCTTCGAGGGGACGCTCGACCGCTTCCCCGGGTTGAAGATCTGTGCCGCGCATGGCGGCGGCTTCCTGCCATCCTACGCAAACCGTTCGGACGCGGTGATCCGCTGCTTCCCCGACCGCGTCGGCCCGCTGCCCAAGAAGAACCCGACGGCGTATCTGCGCGACGGTCAGCTGTATTTCGACACGATCGTGTTCACACCCGAGGCGTTGCGCCACCTGATCGCAGAGACCGGTCCGGGCCAGATCATGATCGGCACCGACTATCCGTTCCCGTGGACCAGCACCGAGGTCGATCTCGTGCTCAACACGCCGGGACTGAGCGACGACGAGCGCATTGCCATCCTCGGCGGCACGGCGGCCCGGCTACTCGGCATCGCCGGCTGAAACGTGCCGAAGTGAGCCGCGCCACCCTGTCGATGGCGTCATGGCGCGGCTGAATGCCCGCTCGATCGGATTCGTCGCGCCATCGCATCACTCGGCGCGGCCGAGCTGTACGAGTATCTGAGCCGTGCGACCGACGACGCAGCGATCCGCCAGATAGACAGGGCCCTGCGCGACCAGTTCCGTTTCGACGACGTCTCGGTGAACGCGTCAGTCCCTAATATCTCAGTGCGAGGACCGATCGTTGCTGGATGGTAGCCCGGCAGACCGGAGCAGTCGCTCCACAACTCCCAACAGTAATCGTGCCGTCTCCTCGTCCTTCGTTGCGCTTGCGATTTTTGCTATCTCGCGCGCCAATCCTACTATGTCCATCCGGCCGCTCATGACCAGCCCCCAATCAAGGACCAGTACGATGGCTTCTATATGCGCAGACGCTGCAGTACATCGATAGGTGTCAATCGTTCGGCATCAGCGTGTCTCCGGTGGGCGGTCGGGGAGATTGATCCAGATCAAAGTAAGCCCGGGAACTTGGAGGATAGACTGTCACATGGCACCAAGAGCTTACCAGCCGAGCAAGCCCGCTCCTATGGCTGGCGAATACCAAGAACTGAATGCCCTCGGTGCGCCGACCGGAAGGATGGCGCTTATGGCCCAAGGGGATCAACTTCCGCCCGCGCCGCGCGGTTTCTCATGGCGGCCACTGTCGCAGCGAACCGCCGCTGAGCTTCGCTCTGAGGCGGCACAATATCGCAGCATGGCAGCAACCGCCACGACGACAGCGGTGAAGGTGAGCCTGGAGAATATCGCGGACAAACTTGAAGCGCTCGCGGAACAGCGCGAACGTGAGGAGCGCGGGCAAAAGTAAGCAAAATCCTGAACCCTACTGTTCCAGCAACCAGGTCGCGGTGCGGGAGGTCAGGTAGAAGCGGGTCAGGCACAACGAGCACCCGCGCAGGTCGAGACGACTATTATTCAGATCGCCAGCGCCGAAAGCCGGTCCACCGAGGCAAGAAGCCTGTCGCGACCGACACACCCAAGGGTGTCAGAGGCTGGCCGTAGACTCGGCAATTTGGTGAACCCACTCGGTTGGCACCTCCCCTCCGCCTGCCTCGTCGTCCGGCGGCAGCCCTGCCGCTGCCAGCAGCCTTTTGACCAACTCCGCCAGCCGCCGTCCCGTTTCCGGGTCCGTGGTTGTTCTGGCGATCTCCGCTAATTCGCGTGCCAGATCCACGGGGTCCACTTTATTCGTCATAGCAGTCCCCTCCAGTGAGGACCTTCAACACCTCTTACCGGATTGGTACGCCCGCAACATTGATCAGGATCAAACGCCGCGCCCCGGCCTCACGCGTTATCCCGGGGCGACTATGGTATCATCCAAGAGCCGCCTGCTGGGCGGCCTTTTATACGGTGCACCGCGGCAGTCCGACAGCAGGATTCTGGTCATTGTGCCCCGACGAAGGTCATTCACGAGCCGGCTCGCTTTTCAGAGAACCGAGACTGAGTGATCCGTCGCCCGGAGGGCGTCGCGATTTGGCGCTATCTACGGCCTCATCTTCATTCGTGGCTGCGTCGGCATTCGACGGAGCTTTTGCCTCCGGAGTCACGTTCTCCAAAAATGTTGCTGACGGCACGAAGAACAGCGTCCCGGTGATGGCGCGGCTGAAGTCCAGCAATCGGTCGTAGTTGCCAGGCGGCTGACCGACAAACATGTTGGTCAGCATTTGCTCAATTCTGTGCGGCGAACGGGCATAGCCGATGAAATAGGTGCCGAACTCTCCTTTTCCCACGTCGCCGAACGGCATGTTGTCGCGGACGATCTCCAACTGCTTTCCGTCTTCCATGATCGACGTCAGGACGTTGTGTGCCGAGGTTGGCTTCACCGCATCGTCGAGTTCGATGTCTGACAACTTGGTTCTACCGATGATTTTCTCCTGTTGCTCGATCGGCAGCGTGTTCCATTTGTCCAGATCATGCAGGTACTTCTGCACGATCACGTAGCTGCCACCGGCAAACACGGGGTCCTCCTCGCCGATGATGGTGGCATCGATCGCGGCCTGATCCACGGGGTTCTCCGTGCCGTCGACGAAGCCGATCAGGTCGCGATCATCAAAGTAGGTGAAACCATGCACTTCGTCCGCTGTGGAGACGGCATTGCCAAGCCGCGACATGATCTGTGTCGCCAGCTCGAAGCACAGATCGGTGCGCGTGGCGCGGATATGAAAGAGGATGTCGCCCGGCGTTGCGACGGCATGATGCCGGCCGCGGATTTCGCGGAAGGGATGCAGGTCTTTCGGCTTTGGCTCTCCGAAGAGACGGTCCCATATGTCGGAGCCGAACGCCATGACGCAGGACAGCCGACCCTCAAGGTCACGGAAGCCGACCGCGCGCAGCAGCGCGGCCAGGTCACCACATAGGGTTCGTACGGCGGCATCGTGTTCCGGTGCGGGGTTCACCGTCACGACAAGAAAAATAGCGGCGCGCGTGAGTGTCGCGACGACGGGTTGTGGTGTGGTCGATGGCACGCTTGCCTCCTTGGTGACCTGTCCAGGATCCCTGATTAAGGCGCGAAGGCGTCGGCCCGCAAACGACCCGGGGCGACTGCCACATCTCATCGAAGCCGGGGCGCTCTGGACATATAGCTGCTGAGATCGCCAAGCTGGCATGGCAGAGAAGGAGCTTCCCCGATGGCGATCATCGATTCACAGGTGCATGCCTATGAGGCGAACACGGCGAAGCGCCCATGGCACAGTGTGCCGAACTGGCCCGACCATGTCACCGGTGACGAGATGGTGGCGGCGATGGACAAAGTCGGCGTCGACGGCGCGATCTTCATCTCGGCCTTTGGGTTGTACCAGTACGACGCCAGCTATGCGGTGGAAGTGCAACGAGCCCATCCGGACCGGTTCGCCATCGTCAAGCCGGTCAACCCGGACGATCCGGCGGTGGCCGATGTCATCGCTGACTGGAAGCAAACGCCGGGCGCGGTGGGGATCCGCATCATGCTGCCCAAAGAGGCGGGGCGCGAGGCGAACGATCCCGGCCTCGACCGGATCCTGCGTGCGGCCGCTAGGCTCGATTTTCCGGTCAACGTGCTGTTCTGGGGCAATCTGGACGTCGGCACTGCGCTGATTGATCGCCATCCCGACACGCGGTTCATCATCGACCATCTGGGTATCCTGCAGCCGCGCGTGCCGCCCGCACCGCCGGAACCATGGGCCGACCTGCCGAAGGTGCTGGAACTAGCCAAACGCCCGAACGCAGTGATCAAGGTCAGTGGCGCGTGCACGCTGTCGCAGAAGCCGTTTCCGTTTCCGGATATTTGGGACCCGCTGGCCCGCGTGTTCGATGCCTGGGGTTTCGAGCGCTGCCTGTGGGGCACGGACTGGACGCGCGCGTTTGCTGTCGTCAACTTCGAGCAGGCGGTCGAGCCGTTTCTGCGCACCGATCGGCTGAGTGGCACGGAACGCGCGATGCTGATGGGGGGCGCCTGCGCCAAAGCTTATGGGTGGTCGCCGCGGAAGGGTTAGCACTGCGCTGGTGCATCGGGATGTAATCGAATATCCTCTGGAGGATGCGATGGATGGTATGACGCGCGCGGATCTGCGAGGCGTTTTGGCGCCGCTCAACTTTATGCAGCCAATGGCGGAGAAGCCGTATTCCTACAACTACGACCCGCCGCCGGGCGTGTCGGCCCGCAACGGGCAGTTGATTGAATACAAGGTCACCGTGCACGATGCGCGCCCGGTCAATGACGCGCTATCGCTTGACCGCGAGGGCTTCGTCCTGAGGCACCACCAGACCGCGGCGAGTGATCTCTACGACGAGACGATCATCACCTCGGTCTACTACCCCGAGTGCGAGCGGCTGATGCGAGAGGCGACTGGCGCCAGGCGGGTCGTCGCGTTCGACCATATTGTGCGCAATTCTGCCAAGGCAGCCGTCAAAGGCAGCGGCATCAAAATGCCGGCAGGGCGCGTCCACAATGACTACACGGCCTGGTCGGCGCCACAGCGCGTACGCGACCTGATGGGCGACGAAGCCGAGGAACTGCTGAAGCGTCGGTTTGCCATCAACAATGTCTGGCGGCCGATTGTCGGCCCGTTGCTGCGCTCGCCGTTGGCGCTGTGCGACGCCGAGACGCTGGAGGGCGAGAACCTCGTGGGGTCCGAGCTGCGGTATCCCGATCGCATGGGCGAGACGTACGCGATCACTTACAATCCCAACCAGCGCTGGTACTATTTTCCCAGGATGCAGCCGGACGAGGCGGTGTTGATCCGTTGCTTCGACTCAGCGCGTTCGGGGCCGGCGCGGTTCTCGGCGCACGGTGCTTTCGACGATCCGCAAACGCCCGATGATGCGCCGCCTCGGGAGAGCATCGAAGTTCGGACGCTGGTTTTTTACTAGGGGCTCGGCACAGAGGTTTTCGCCGGTTGCGGGGCGGGGGCGCCTTCGTGCCGGGCCGTCAGTGGGGATGGCCCACTGGCCGGATGGCCGCTTTCTTCGGCCATGAGGTCATCACTCGCTGGCCCGGCCCCACAACCGGCGCGACGCGATGCGCGCGCCCTCGGCGGCTGCGGCGAGCTTCACCCAGACGATCTCCTCCGCCACGTATTCGCGTCCGGCGAACGTGCCAAAGCCACAATCCGTTCCGGCGATCACCCGCTCACGATCGCCGACCGCGGACACAGCTTCCTCGAGTCGTCGGCTGACCAGTTCCGGATGCTCGACAAAATTCGTTGTGGTATCGAGAACGCCGGGCATCAGAAGCATATGCGCGGGCAGCTTATTGCGGCGCAGTGCATCGTATTCATGCTGGTGCCGGGGATTGGCGAACTCGATCGAAAGTGCTCCGACATCGGCATGGTACAGCTCCGGCAGGATGGCGGCCATCGCAATGTCGTAGATATGCGGCCCGTCATTGTTCCCCCAGCAGACATGCAGCCGGATGCGATCGTGGGGAATGCCCTGGATGCCCAAATTGATGGAAGCGATATGCAGTTCGAGCTGGCGGAGGAATTCAGCGTCAGTCAGATCGTTGAAAAACCGATGCCGCTCCATGGCCAGATCGGGAGCATCAATCTGCAGGATCAAGCCGGCGTCGTGGATGGCGCGATATTCGTTCGACAGCGCTTTCGCCAGAGCCATCAGATAGGCCTCCTGGCTGTCATAATGCTGGTTGAGCATGGTCGTGGCAACGATGCCCGGTGACGGCGCCGTCATGAAACATTCGCTGAAGCGGCCGCCCATGCGCTTGAGCCTCGCTGCGTCTTCATTGATCGGTGTGCTGTCGACATACCGCACATCCGACAGCGCGGCCGGCGCGTTCATGGCGCGCGCCGTGTGCGGAAAACGCATGGCCGTCTGCCGGACATAGCTGGGGAATTCAAGCTGGTCGCGCGCCGGCGGACGTTTGGACTCGCCGCCGAAGCCGCACAGGCACCGCGGAACATAGGTCTGAAATCCAACGCGCGACTGTTCGCCATCGTTGCCCACGTCAACACCGGCTTCGACCTGTTTGCCGATCACATGCGCGGTCGCCGTCTCCACCTCGCGGGCCAACGCGGCGGTATCGATCGTCTCCCCGGCCTCCTGGCGGATCAGCAGGTCCGTCAATGATGCGGGACGCGGCAGGCTGCCGACATGACTGACCAGGATGCGGTCGGTGCTCATCAACATGCGCATCTTCCTGCTTCGTTGGACGGAGCAGCATCATGCAGCAGACTATCGTGCGCGGGCAAATAGGTAGTGGGTCGTAGGTCGGTTTGAATGTCATCCGCCGCACCAAGCAGTGGTGGCCGAGTCCAGTTGGCAAACACAGCCCATTGGTGGACCACACCGATCCCGTTCGGCAAACTACCACCGGAGGGGCACGTCATGACGAACGATCACTGCGGCACCGTTTCCGTCGTGGCTGTGCCATCGCCAGCCTCGTGGCACCGAGAGGCGGACATCGTCGTTATCGGGTCAGGCGCGGCCGGCATGCCCGCAGCGATCCTTGCGCGCGAGGCCGGCGTTTCCGTCATTTTGGTCGAGGCTGAGCCCGACATCGGTGGCCACGCCATCATCTCTGGTGGAAACGTCCCGCTCGGCGGCGGCACGTCGGCGCAGAAAGCAGCGGGGATTGAGGATTCGCCGGACCTCGTATTCCTGGACAACACCGACTGGTCCGTCGTGCAGCCCAACGGGTTTCCGGATTACCGCTATAATGATCGGGAACTGGTGCGCGCCTTCGCCGATGCAAATGTCGCGGCCTATGACTGGCTGCTAGCCCATGGCGTCATGTTCGCGGACAAAGCCCCGGATTCCTTTGGTGGCACATCAATCGGCAACTCAGTGCCGCGAGAGATGCACGCCGTTCCGATGCACTGGCTCATCGCGCAAACAGGCAAACCCGAGCCTGCGGCAACCGCTGCAACCCGATCGACCGGCAACGGTCTGATGCGCCCCTTGGAAGCGGCGGCCCGCAAGGTTGGTGTCGAGATCTTGCTGGAACACCGCATGACCGCGATCTATCGCGAATCCCCCGGCGCCGGTCGCGTCACCGGAATTCAGGCTGCGCACAAAGGCAACGTTCTGGGCATCCGGGCACGCAAGGCGGTGATCATCGCGACTGGTGGCCACACCGGCAACGTTGAATTCCGCCGCCAGTTCGACCCACGATTGACTGCGGAATATTGCGGCCTCGCGGGTATGCCCTGGTCCGATCAGGACGCGTCGGGTGAGATCGCAGCGATGGCAATTGGCGCCTCGCTGTGGGGCCTCTATAACCAAACTGGCGAGTTTGGCCTGCACCTGACAAAACCCTTCACCATCGGCAACCAGTATAATTATCGCTGTTACTGGCAGCCTGGCAGTTCCGTCTTCCATAAGGCCCGCGCCACCGGCCTGCAGGTGAACGATTGGCAAAACGTCATTACCGTCAACATGCTTGGACAGCGCTTCTTCGACGAAACCGACGGTAACTTCACAGCGAATAACCACGGGCAGATCAAGGACTACCGTTACGGCGATTACCGAAATGCGGAGAACATCGCATACCGGCCCGCAAACTGGGCGAACGCCGCATTGGCGGGCATCGGCGATGGCCATAACGGCGGCGGTCCGATCTGGGCCATCTTCGACTCCGCGGCCGCCAAACGCGAGGGCTGGAATACCGAACCGCCTTACGTCGATCGTGCCGAGGGCTTTTTCTTTTCCGCCAACACCATCGCCGAACTTGCATCCAATATTGTGATGAAATACCAACGAGGACCTATGCCTCCGGCGGCCCTCGAAGCCACCGTCACCCGCTACAACAGCTTCGTCGACTCAGGCGTAGACGCCGATTTCGGGAAACGCGCTCCAGCCAACAAAATCATGGAACCACCGTACCACGCCGCTTGGGCGACCCCCACTCCGCACGACTCCCGCGCGGGGCTACGCATCAACGCGAAATGCCAGGTCATCGATCGCGCGGGTCAAATCATCCGCGGGCTTTATTGTGGCGGTGAGTCCGCTGGCGGGTTCAGCCAGCACGGCCTCGCCCGCGCGCTGGTGCAGGGTCTTATCGCTGGCCGCAATGCGTTGGATGAATCGCCGTGCGGGTCCGGTGCTCAGAAGTAGGAGGCAGCACCAGAGTGTCCTGCAATGGCCATCACCCGAAGCTGCCGATCCTCCTGACCATAACCGGCGGTGTCGCTTCGGGCGACGATGCCATCCTCAGGCCGTTTTTGACTTGAGCTCGTCGAGCTGCATCCGTGCTCCTGCGACCATGCACGACAGATCGGAGGTCAGCATCACCATGTCGAAGCCGCGCTTCACGGCACCCGCCGCAAATGCCGCGCCGGCGCAGTGCATGACGCACTTGATGCCGTGCTTATGCGCTGCCTCCCGGATCTTGTCGCAGGTCGCGAGATGGAGTGGATCAGGGTTGTCGCCGCGCGGGGCAAGACCCAATGCGAACGACAGGTCGGCTGGCCCGATGTAGACGGCGTCGAGGCCGGGAGTGGCGCAGATGGCATCGAGGTTCGCGAGGCCTTCCTTGGTCTCGATCATGGCCATGATGACGATCTCGTCGTTGGCGTGGGCCACGTAGTCGGCGCCGCCGTAGTGCACGGCGCGTACGGGCCCTGACGAGCGCATGCCGACGGGCGGATAGCGGCACGCAGCCACCGCCATCGCGGCTTCCGCGGCAGTATTGACCAGCGGAACAATGATGCCATAGGCGCCGAGGTCCAGGGCCTTCATGATGGTCGCCGGCTCGTTCCATGCGACCCGCACGACCGGGACCGTGTCGGTCTGCGAGATCGCCTGCAGCATGGGCCCGACGTCTTTCATTTCAGCGGTGCCGTGCTGCAGGTCGACGCACAGGGCATCGAAGCCCTGACGCGCCATGACCTCGGCCGTGAAACCGTGGGACACGGAGAGCCAGCCCAGCGTCGCGCATTGCCCGGCACCCCACATCTGCTTGATCTTGTTCGGTCGCATGGTCCCACCTCTGGCGTTGTTCATTGATCCTACGATCGGATTGGTCTCTTTCAAACTGAAACCACGGTCTGAAGCAAGGGCCACGCCGACCCAGCTACAAGCACCAGGCCAGCACATGCTACGATGATCTCAACATCGACGACGATGGTCAGGGAGACTTGCGATGGAAGAACGAGAGATTCGAGCGGCTCTGGATCGCCATTGGGCCGCCTCCGATGCGAACGACTTCGAGGTGGAGCACCAGATTTACCGAGAGGACGCGGTGCTCGAATATCCGCAATCGGGCGAGCGCGTCCGCGGGCGGCGGAACATTCAGTCGTCACGCACCGCGCAGCCTAACCGGAAGCGCTTCACGGTGCGGCGGATAGTGGGCGCGGGCGACCTCTGGGTCACTGAATATGTCATAATCTATGACGGGCAGCCGTCTTACACCGTGAGCATAATGGAGTTCCTCGATGGGAAGGTGGCCCGCGAGACCCAGTATTTCGGCGATCCGTTCGAACCGGGGCCTTCGCGCGCGCAATGGGTTGAGCGGATGTCCTAAGACCTGGGCGCCGTATGGATGGCCATCCGCCGCTCGGTCGCTCGGAACTGCCAATCGATACGATCGCTCTCGCGCGCTATCTCATTGGCACGGTATTGGTGCGCGAGTTGCCTGAAGGCATCGCCAGCGGTCGTATTGTTGAGACCGAGGCCTATGTCGTCGGCGACGCCGCCGGGCACGCGTACCGGGGGATTACTCCGCGTAATCGATCGCTGTTTCTCGAGCGTGGGCACGCCTATGTTTATCTCGCCTATGGCATTTCATGCATGCTCAATGTATCGAGCGAGATGCCCGGGGTCGGGGCCGGCGTGCTGATCAGGGCGCTCGAGCCGCTCGAAGGCGTTCCGATCATGCGGCATAATCGCGGCATCGAGCGCCTGCGCGACCTGGCGCGAGGACCAGGAAGACTTGCGGCGGCGTTACGGGTTGATCGTTTGCTCGATGGGCTCGATCTTTGCCGGGAAGGGCCTCTATGGCTTGGACGCGGTGACCACGAGCCCGGCGAAATCGGCCAAAGCATCAGGATCGGCATCTCGCGGGAGGCGGACCGCGTCCTGCGATTTTATCTTCGGGGCAGTCCGTTCGTCAGCGGTTCAAAATCGCTCAATGAATGAGTACTTTTCAGTACCCCGCCGTGATGTCGATCTCCTGTAAGAGCTTCCCGCCCGCCTCGACGCTGCGAATATTCGCCGCGATCTCAGTCACGAGTTGAGCAACGGTCGGCCGCCGCGCCACATGCGGCATCACGGTAACTTTGGGGTGCAGCCAAAGCGGGCTTGTTGGCGGCAGCGGTTCGGGCCACAGCGCGTCCAGCGCGGCATATGACAACTGCCCCGAATCGAGTGCGTTGATCAGGTCCTTATCCACCACATGCTTGCCGCGCCCGACGTTCACCAGCATCGCACCGCGTGGCATCATGGCGAAGGTGCGCGCGCAGAAGATACCTTCAGTTTCTTTCGTCAGCGGCAGGAGGCAGACGGCGATGTCGGTCTGCTGCAGAAATGGTTCAAGTTGGGCGGGGCCATGGTAGATGGGAATGCCACCTTCGTCGCGCGGATGTCGAACCCAGGCCGAGACCTTGAAACCGAGCGACTTCAAAACGAGCGCCGGCGCCTTCGCCATCATGCCGAAGCCGAGGAATCCGACACGCCTTTGCTCGGGTCGGGCAATCGTTGTGCGGCGCCACTCCCGATTGGCCTGCGCCGCCTGATATCCAGGCATGTCACGGTGAAAACGCAGGACGTGCATGACGACATATTCCGTCATCATCGGATCGCCACCTGGCGGCTCGACCTTGCACAGCGGGGCCTGCGGCAGCTTTGGATGATCAACGAAGGACTCGACCCCGGCAGAGCGGCTGAACATGGCTTTCAAATTCGGAAAAACGGGAAGAGAATCGAAATCGGGATGCATGAAGGCGAGATATTCGATATCCGCCAGCTTTCCCGCGTCAGGCCAGGTGCGGATTTCCAAATTGGGCAGCTGTGCCGCGAACGTGTCGCGCCATGCCTTGGCGTTGCCGATATGTTTGTCGAGATCAACGATAAGCAACGCCACAATCGCCTCCCTGGAGCGGTCCCGTCATTGTCGTAGCCGGAATCCCGTCACTTTCCTATATCGTCGACGCACGGCCTGCTAATCCCGTACGTTGGCTGCCTGTGGGAAGAAAGGGAAAACGCAAATGCACGCAGATCAGGCAAGATGAACGCAAATACTGGCTGAACCGACGCCGGCCCGCATGTACTAGCCGGGACCGTGCCAGCGCACCATCTGCGTTCATCGCTTCTGATCTGCAAGCATCTGCGTTCCCACTTCCTGTTGCCTGAGCAATGTTGACGCCGGTGCAATTTAACCGGGACACGCTATGCTGATCCAACGCCTCGAGGCATTGCCATGACCCTCAAGCCCATCCCCGGCGCTCCGATCGACGCACCGATACCGGATTTTCCAACCGGTAAGCCAGCACCACTGGTTGTGCCGACGTCTCGATTGACACGCCGTCCTGCCGAGTCCTTCCCGTTTTCTCTCCCACCGACCGTTCCCGCCCCCCAACAGTCACCGGCGCGGCGGCCTGGACCAGTCGAAATTCGCGGCAGTGGCGATAGCATCCTTATATTCCGAACCATTCCCGAGGTACCGGCCATCAACCGGTCGAGCATGACCATCTGGATCGCCGGCGAGCCGGCGGGGGATGCTTCCTCTCGGGTGAGGCCCCATTTCGACCTTGCGACGGACGAAGCCAAAGCGTTCCTGCTGGCGCTGCGCGACGGCGAATCACCAATCGTCATCGCCGACAGCCGAACCGCGTGTCAACTCGAATTCGCTATCGCGGAAGACGGACCTACATTCACCGTCAGCAAACCGGCTCAACAGCCCATCTCGCGGCGGTTCAACGTCGGATGGGGCTACGATGTGAAGGCGATGGCAGCGCACCTGCTCACTGATCTTGGCCCATAAGCCGATGTCGCTGTCGCCTTACCACTGGTAGACCTTTTGCAACGTTCCGCCCATGAGCGCCGCCTTGTCATTGTCAGACAGGCGATTGGTGTTGCGGAACGGCGCAACGCCCTGCTCATAGGTCAGCATCCCGATCGTCCGGGTCCAGTCTGTGCCCCACATGCAACGATCCAGCCCGAACGCATCGATGACCCGGAGCACAGGCTCCCAGATATCGTCGTACGGGAACGGCTGGTGCGACATCGTGCAGGCGCCGCTGATCTTCACCCTTACGTTCGCATATTTGGCCAACGCGAGCAGTTTCGGCAGATCGGCCCAGACGTCGGCCGGAACCGGCGGACGAGCGGGTTGCAGCAGACCGAGATGGTCGATCACGATGACCGTGTCGGGGTGTCGCTGGATGTGCGGCAGGCCTTTGTCCAGGATGCCCCAGCAAAGCAAGTTGACGGGCAAACCATGTCTGGCGGCGCCGGCAAAAGCGCGGTTCAGGCCGGGATGGTCGGCGTCCATCGGCAGGCCCTCGCGCATGCGGATGCGAATGCCGCGCGCGCCTTGCGTCGCCGCCCATTTCGCCACCACGTCGTCGATCGCCGGGTCGGTCGCGTCGACCGGAGTCACGACCCGGAATTTGTCCGGGTAAGTGTTGTACACCTCCAGCGCGTAGCTCGGGTCGTATTCATAGGCGCTGAACGACGACACCATGATCGCGCCGTCGACGCCGACACTGTTCATGGCAGCGACCATTTCCTCGCCCGAGGCGGAGTCGAGTCCGTGCGAGGGACTGGCCCACGGCCGGCCGGGATGGTTTCGATCGAAAGGATGGACCTGAACGTCGATGACTGGCATTGCCGTCCTCCTGCTCTTCTTACGAGACCCCGTGTTGGTGCGGCTCAGTAATACACCGCCCGCCCGGCCCCTCCGCTTGCCACGACCAGTTCGCCGGAGACCGCCCAGGCCTTGTCCGAGGCCAGGAATACCGTGACGAATGCGACCTCCGAGGCGTCCACCATGCGGCAGATGGCGTTGCCGCGCGGCGAGTCAGGAGCAAAATCGTGCCGCTCCGCATCTTCCGGGGAAACGCCCAACTGGGCGGCGCGGGCCGCAAGCAAACTTGGCGTTCGCTCGGTGCGGGTTGTGCCGGGATGGATGCAATTGACCGTGATCCCATGGCGACCCAGTTGCACCGCCAGCGTCTTGGTCATGTGGACCAGGCCGGCGTTGCGTGCTCCGCCACTGAGGTTGCCGGCGTTGCGGGCGTTGCCACCGCTGATGTTGATGATGCGGCCCCAGCCCGCCGTCTTCATGAGCGGTATGACAGCGCGGGAACAGCGCAGCGCGCCGACATACTTCACGTTGAAGTCCTCTATCAGGTCCTCGTCGACGACCGTTTCAATCGGGCCGGTCGCAGTGGCCGAACCGCCTGGCGCGGACCCACTGTTGACCAGGATGTGCACGCCGCCCAGTTGCTGCGCCGCCTCGGCGACCATGCGGTTCACCTGCTCCTTGCTGGTGACATCGGCCGCGAGAGGAACGACGCGCCGGTTCGTCTCGGCTCCCAGTTCGCGCGCTGTCGCCTCCAGAGCCTCCTTGTTGCGCGCCACGATCGCCACATCGACCCCTTCGCGCGCCAGTTCCCGCGCGATGGCTTTGCCGATGCCGCGACTTCCGCCAGTCACGATCGCATGCTTGCCTTGCAATCCGAGGTCCATGGCATTCTCTCCCCTTGGCGGTGTGACCGCGATTTTGTTGCATCGGGGCGCATTGTTTTCCCTCAGCGACCTTGGTGCAAGGGTTGCCGGACATTGGGCGATGCCTGGAACGTCCAACGTGCGTTTGACAGATCTGCCACCGCCCGATCTCGATACCGAAGTGCTCGGCGACCGTACGCACCGCACCGCGAGCGATCCTCAATTAGCAGGCGTGAGGATGGGGCCTGCCCCAAGCGCGCGCTTCTCTTCCTTCCCTGGTCCAGCAGCCATGTCTAGCTCCACTACCACTGGTGCATGGTCACTCCCTGCGACTATGCCCTCCTCGTACAGGTGCTCGATGTGCCGCACGACCCAATGGCGGCTGACCCAGACAGAATCGAAGCGTCGTCCCGTGCCCGGCGAGTTCTTCCGCTTCCCAGTCCGGTGGGTGACGGCGAGGGGCCCGGACGGCTGGCTCGCCTGAAGCCTGTCCGTCTCCTCGGGATGAAAGGCGAGCCAGCGGCGCAGCGCATCATCGAGATTGTGCAGCTTGGCGGGGCCGAACAGGAGATCATCTCCGGATTCACCGAGGAGCCGCGGGTGGCCAGTGTACCAGTGCGTCTGGGTGTCGGCGAAGTCGAGCGCGTCAATAAGCGGCGTGTTGGCGTCGGCGCCGAACAACAACGGTCCATTCTGGGTTGTCAACCACGAGGCGAAGGCGACTGCCTGCCGCGGCTTGACGATTCCAAAGGCCACACCAGGCGGAGCGTGGTAGCTCACCGCGATGAACGACCTCCCCTCCATCTGTGTCTCGATGAACAGGATCCGCTCGGGTTGCAGAATCCCATCGAGCAGCCACGAACGGCCGGGAGGCGGCCCATGGCCGGCGATGGCAACGCCGTGCCGCAACATGGGCGGGTCGTCGGGTCCAGGGGTACGCAGACCGATGGCGCTGATCATCCAGTCGGCACCAGCGGCCTTACGGACGACCTCCGACGAGTTGGGATTGAGCTCTTGCAGCAGCATCAGGTCCGGGGCGAGTTTGCGCAGCAGGTCCCCTTGCCGTTTCGCTGCCTCGGTGCCGCGGAATGCCATGTTCCATGAGACGACGCGCATTTCGCTGACCCTTCGCCTACCAGGGGCCCGATTCGACTCTGTCCGAACTGCCTTTCAACCTCCGCGAGGCATTATTCAGTTTCGGAACACACACGCACCATGAGCCCGTCGGACGTTGCGTGGCAACAACTGATCTCCGCACTACACGCGTCGGGCCGTAAGGCTGCTCTTGCAATAACCGGCGGCGGCAGCGGCGCGATTGGCGAGTTGCTGCGTGTTCCGGGCGGCTCTCGGCTGTTGATCGAGGCGCAGGTTCCTTACGACGCGCTGGCGCTTGCGGCGTTTCTGGGCTTCGCACCGAAGCAGGCAAGCAGTGCCGACACGGCAATCGCGATGGCACGAAGTATACGGGCACGCGCAGCCAGGCTTATGCCGGCAGGTACCGATCCGGTCGGTCTTGGCGCGACGGCGGCACTGGTGAGTGATCGTCCGCGCAGAGGCGAGCATCGATTTCACATCGCGTTCGCGGACTCCGCACGCACGGCGCACTGCACTGGCGTGCTGGCCAAGGGCCGACGTGATCGCGCCGCTGAAGAGGACCTGGTTTCGCGGGCAATCGTCCTGTGGCTGGCGCACGCATGCGGCGTTGCCGCCCCATCGCCACGCAGCCTGCTCGATGCGGATGAACAATTCTCCGAAAGGGTCGTCGAGACCGTGGATGCTATCGATCAGCTGCTTGCGGGTGAGGTCGATCGCGTTACCGTCCAGCGCGATGGCCAAATGATGCTGTCGGCGCCGCGGCCCCTCGTGCTGTTGCCAGGTTCTTTCAACCCGCTGCATGAGGGACATGTGTTGCTGGCGCGGATCGCCGAAGAGGTCAGGCAGCAGCCCTTGGCGTTCGAGATCTCTGTCACCAATGTCGACAAGCCGCCGCTGTCGGGCGAGACGGTCAGACATCGGCTCGCGCAATTCGCCTGGAAGTGGCCGGTCGAACTCACACGAGCGCCGACGTTCGTCGAGAAGTCGCGTTTGTTTCCGGGAGCTACATTTGTGATCGGCGCGGATACGGCGGAGCGGCTGATTGCACCGAAATATTATGGCGATGACGAGGTTCGAATGGGTGTGGCGCTTGAGGAGATCGCTAAATTCGGGTGCAGCTTTCTGGTGGCAGTGCGGATCGATGCTGCGGGGCGCGTGCGCGCGCTGAACGACATCCCGGTGCCGCGGCGGTATGCCGATCTGTTCACCGAAATTCCCGAGCTCCGTTTCCGCCTTGATACCTCCTCGTCCGAGATACGCGCTCGCGGGCGTGCAGTTGGAGCGGACGAGAAAAACAAGTAAGCGAGGCTTTAACACGGATTACACTGATTACGCACGGAGTTTCACGGAAAAGCAAAAGCATATGATGCGCTTCGCGCGAAGCGCCTTCGCCCTTTCCGTGAAACTCCGTGCGTAATCAGTGTAATCCGTGTTAAAAGACTTGCTTCTAGTCAGGCAAGCCCAGCAGGTAAACCATCTGCAGCATCGGCCCTGGTTGGAAGTTCTTGCCGAATGTGTGCTCCAGGATTGCCGTGATCTCGCCGGAGCCATAGATGTGGCTGAGCGCACGATCGACTTCGAGCCGGAAATCGTCGTCACCGTGCGGCAGGGCCAATGCGTAGGTTTCTATGGTCAGGTAAGCATCCGCCAGTCTAAATTTGTCGGGTGCCTTGCTGTTCGCGATCAGCGCCATCAGGATCGATCGATCGGCGAAGTAGGCCGACGTCTTGCCACTTTCCAGCATCGCTTGACCCTCTGCGTGGGTCTTGGCTGGAATGACCTCTGCGGTGATCCCGGCGCCGCTGAGCGTATTGCGCAGCTCCTGCTCGGTGGTCGTGCCGGCCAGTACGCCGATTGTCCGTCCGGCCAGCTCCTGCAGATTATGCGGTCCGTCGGTTGTGATCATGAGACTGGCGCCGTCAACGAACGTCGTTACCGAGAAATCCACGAGCTTGCGGCGCGACAGAGTGCTGCTGGTTGGCTCGCAGAGCAGATCGGCCTTGTTCTGCTGAATTGCATCGAAGCGGTCAACCGCGGTCACTGTCACATAGCTTGTTTGCAGTGACGGCAGGTTCAACTGCTGCGCGAGCCGTCTGACGACCGCCTGACAGAGATCCACCATGAAGCCGGCGGGTTGGCCATTGTCGTTCTTGTAGGAAAACGGTGGTGCATCGGCGCGCCAGGCGATGTGGATGACGTTGTCCTGGCGAATGCGGTCGAGCGCGCCCGCGGACGCTGGGCTTGGCAGGAAGGCCATTGCCAGAAAGATCAGCATGGCGAACCCTGTCGCCGTTCGCCATCTGCACAGTATTGCCATCATGGTGCGCGCCTCCCCTCCCAAAAAGCCAGCATTTGCCGTCGACTGGAAGGGAGCGGATGAAATTACATCCACATCCGCACCAATCCGTAGACAAAGTGACCGACGATTATAAATTCTCCAATCCGATTTGCAGAGGGCCATATGACCGACCACGATTACTTGCTTGCTCTGGCCGCGCAAATCGTCTCTGCCCACGTCGCGAATAATACGATCTCTTACGCGGATGTGCCAAAGCTGATCCACGATGTCCATCGCGCCCTGGCGGATGCTGCGCGTGGGCCTGAGCCGTCCAACGGGAAATCACCTGTGTCGGTGAAGCAATCTGTTTTCTCGGACCACCTGATCTGCCTCGAATGCGGCAACAGCTTTTCGATGCTGAAGCGGCATCTTGGGACCGATCACCAGCTCACACCGGAACAATACCGGCAGAAGTGGGGTCTTCCGGCGTCGTATCCCATCGTGGCGCCGGACTACGCAAAGGTACGCTCCAAATTGGCGAAACGCTTTGGCCTGGGGCGTCACCCGGTGAAGGCAGCGCGGAAGGGAACTCTACGCGCGGCTGGCTGACCCTGACCCGCGGCGGGCGCCAGCCATCGTCGCCGACGTCGGCCGCCGGTCAGGAACCGCAGGCTCCAATCCCGGGATTTTGTCGGCCAAAAATCCTATGACCGCAGGTCCGCGGGCCGTGAATCACTTCATATCCGGACGGCCCATCCGAGGCCAATTTCCGTCGCGTCACGAACCGCCCCCTGGGGCCAAAGCGAACGGAGTGGGTCATGGGCAAGTTTCTGGTTCTAGCCGCCGCCACAGTGGCACTCAACGCGTTCGCGCCTCTGGCCCACGCCCAGAACTATGTCGTCAACGGGCACGCCGCATCGAAGGCGGAAGCACAGTTCCTGGCGTCCTACAGTGCCCCTGCGGGCCACTGGCAGGTCGACGGGTATGGCTTCTCGCGGGTTGCCGACGAGCATCCGGTCCAGCCCGTGGCGCAGACCACTGGTCCCAAGTGCTGGTATGTGCTCGACGTCAAGCTCTGCGATTGACCTGAACCGAGACCGGTAGCTGCCCCACCAGGCGGCTACCGATATCCTGGGCGGCGAGCAAACGGCCTTATGCCATCAGCGTCTGCCGGCACTCCACCGTTCGACCTGCCGCAGCAGCTCCGCCATTTTACGCGTACTGCCGGTCATCATCTGCAGCGGCGAGGTGTCGCCAAAGAACGGTCCTGGCTTTCGTGTTGTGACCCACCGCGGGATACCGCCCTTGGGATCCAGCTTTAGCAGCGCCTGCTCCAACTCGATCAGATAAGCAATGCGCAGCAGCAGGTCTTCTGTCCACGCGATGGCGCCAATGTCGTCCCCGGGAATGCCCATCAGGGCTGTTGCGTCAAACCGATCGAGCTCCCACGCCCTCACGATGCGTCGCAGGGCAACAACAGCCTCATCGGGTGTGAGTCTAACGCTCGGACCACCCTGATTTGGCATTGCCGCTGTGGCAGGTGGGCGGGGTCTCGCCGGCATCGAGCGTATTGGCCGGTTTGACGAAGCCTCGGGAATGCCAGCGACCTCTGGCTCCAGCCGCAACACAAATGCCTCGACCCTTCGCGCGATGTTCTTGAGTTCGAGCGCACCAAGTTCGTCGAACACCAGATTGAGCCGGTCACGCACGTGATCGCGCACGGGTCGCGTGACGCAGATGCCGCCCGGCGGACATTCTGCCTGAAGCCTGGCCGCCACATTCACCACGTCACCATGCAAATCCGTCCCGTCAGCGATTACGTCGCCAATGTTGATTCCCATGCGGAACCGAATGGCTCGATCGCGTGGCAGGTCACCCTCGCGCATCTGCACCTGTTTTTGCACCTGCACGGCGCAGCGTACCGCCCCGTCGATGCTGTCGAATACAATGAGAAGGGAATCGCCTCCAGTCTGGACGATTGCGCCACCATGATCATTGATGGCCGGGTCGATAACCTCGCCGCGCAGTGAACGCAGTCGTTCGATCGTCCCTATGTCGTCCAGCCCGATGAGGCGACTATATCCAACCATGTCCGCGTGGACGACCGCGATCAGCTTTCGCCGATTTAGCGGCCTTTCGGTCGAGTGCGATGCCCCGGTCATTGACATGGTGGATCGCCCCATCATCACACCAGTACGGCAGACTGTCTACCACCTGGGGTTGCCGCTAGCTCACAGGAGCCTTTTGGGTCGTCTCGTCCGAACATTGCGGTGGGGCGCAAGGCGTCGCAAAAGATGGACCAATGGTTCCTGAAAGCGGCGATGAACTCCTGATTTGAGACTTCGTGACGACTAGGCCATCAGCCCCGGCAAATCTGTCATCAGCATTCCTTTTTGCCGGTTTTGCATAGCGTATTCTGCGGCCGGGGCGTCGAACGAGGAAGCCACTGCGGAGCGAGGAGACCGGAATGATCGGTGGTAGGACCAGCGAAGACATGCGCCCCGCCCAGCCGCCACGATCAACCGGCCCTCGTGCTCACCGACGCGGCCTTCGCTGAAAATGTCAGGTCGGTCGTGCACCACCTAAACACCAATCCTGGTGTCAACTCGGGTAATGAGGTGCTACATGAAGTGTCACGACAACCGGGATTCAGCTATTTGATTGCCTCAAACCACAGGCCAGAATGGCGACGATGAAAGCTCATGTGCTGGCTGCAGCGTTGGACGGACGCGTCATGGGCGCTGCCGACGTGGAGATCTCCCGTGCGGTGCATCCGGCGGAAGCCTCCGGCGAGGGCGATGTCGCGATTGCGGTCTCGGCAGATACGATCAGGGTCCTGGCTGAAAGTCAGGCAAGGATCGCGCTCGTGCCGGAGGGCACGCAAATCCCGCTTCAGAGCTTTCAGACTGTGATCTTCGTGCGGCGATCGCGCTCCAGTCTGCCAGCTATCACGCAGGCTTTCCGGTATTGTCCCGACATTCATCCAGGCGTACATCCGAGTGCCGTGGTCGCACCGGATGCAGTGATCGGCGAAGGCGCGTCGATCGGGCCCCTGGTGGTGCTCGGCTCGGGTGCATCGGTCGGGGCCCGCTCGGTCATCCTGTCGCAAGCGACGCTCGCGGCCGGCGCGACGCTCGGCGCGGACTGCCTCGTCTATCCGGGCGTGCGCATTGGCTGGGGATGTCGTGTCGGAGATCGCGCCGTCCTGCACCATAACGCGTCGATCGGTGCGGATGGGTTCAGCTTTGTGCCGACGCGCCCCGGCGCGCTCGAGGCGGCACACGGTCCCGTCGGCGCAGCCCGAACCGATCTCGAGCGGAATGAATTGCTGAAGATTCATGCCTTGTCGATCGTTGAGGTCGGTGATGATGTGGAGCTCGGCGCGCTGACGTCGATCGACCGTGGCACGCTGAAGCCGACGCGTATCGGTGCCGGCACCAAGATCGATGACCTGGTGATGATTGGCCATAACGTCGAGATCGGCACGGATTGCCTGCTCTGCGGGCAGGTGGGCCTTGCGGGCGGTGTGATCATCGGCGACGGTGCGGTGCTCGGAGGTCGAGTCGGAGTCGCCGACCACCTCAAGATAGGCGCTTGGGCGGTGGTAGGTGGTGCTGCCTGCGTTGGAACCAACATCCCGGCTGGCGGCGTGTATGCCGGATATCCAGCAGTGCCGCGTGCCGAGGCGATGGAGAATCTGAAGTTGATGCGGCGCTTGCGGCGGCTCGTGGCCCGAATGGCCGAGCCAGATCGGACGTCCTCGATGGCCTATAGTCCAACAGAAACAACGCCGGCAGGTGACCATGAGTGAGACGATGACAGACGCGCTCATGAGGGTGATCGCAAGGCAGGCCCATTTGGACCCGTCGGTGATCAAGCCGGACTCTGTTTTGTCCGAGCTGGGCGTTACGTCACTCGATCTGGTCGAGATCATCATGACGATTGAGGACGAGTATAACGTGACCATACCGGGGGACGCGGTCGAGGCCTGGAACGCCTACAAGACTGTGGGAAACCTTATCGATCTGGGCCACTCGCTTGGTCTCGAGGGACGCAGCAGTGCAGCATGAGCCTATCGTGGTCACCGGCGCCGGTTGCGTCTCGGCGCTTGGCCACTCGGTGGGGGCATTCTGGTCGGCTCTGCTGGACGGGCGCTGCGGTCTTGGCAAACTCGAGCAGGCAGAACCGTCCGATCTGAAGGTCTCGATCGTCGGCGCCATCCCTGCGCCTGATCCTCGCGACATGCTCGACGCTCGTCGGTTGCCGATGCTGGACCGGTTCAGCGTATTGGCCATCGTTGCGGCCCAGCAGGCGCTCGCACAGTCGGGCTTGTCGCTTGAGCGGGTTGGACACCGGACCGGCTGCATGGTGGGCGTCGGCACGGCAGGGGGAGAGACCATCGACGAATTGTACCGCAAGCTTTTCCTTGAAGGTGCCAAGCGCGCGAACGTGTTCAGCGTGCCGCGGGTCATGCCGAGTGCGCCGGCCAGTCAGATCAGTATGGCGTTCGGTATCCGCGGTCCCGTGTTCACTGTCTCTTCGGCATGCGCGTCGTCCAACCATGCGATCGCCATGGCCGTCTGGCTGCTGCGCAACAACGTCATCGATGCGGCGATCGTGGGCGGAACGGAGGCTCCCCTGACCTACGGGATCCTGAAGGCGTGGGAGGCGCTGCGTGTGATGGCGCCCGACACTTGCCGGCCGTTCGATCGGCATCGCAAAGGTCTCGTGCTTGCCGAGGGAGCGGGCATGGTGGTGCTTGAACGCGCGGATCACGCCAGGGCGCGCGGGGCAGAGATCCTGGCGCAGATCGCCGGCGTTGGGATGAGCGCTGATGCAGCCGACCTGGTGGCGCCGACATTGGACGGCACCGCCGCCGCGATGCGCGCGTGTCTTGCCGACGCCCGCATCTCCGTCGATGCCATCGACTACATCAACGCGCACGGCACCGGCACCGTCGCCAACGACATCACGGAGATCAAGGTCATCAAGGCGGTGTTCGGTGACGCAGCCAGGCGCCTATCGATCTCATCGACGAAATCGATGCACGGGCACGCGCTTGGCGCGAGCGGTTCGCTCGAATTGATCGCCGTCATCGAGGCGATCCGCCACGGGATCGTCCCGCCCACCATCAACATCGAGGAACTCGATCCTGAATGCGATCTCGATGTGACGCCATGTCATGCGCGGGAGCGTCCGATCCGGGGCGCCATCAGCAATGCTTTCGCGTTCGGTGGAACCAATGCGGTGGTCGCGGTCAAGCGTTTCGAGGGCTGACGGGGTCGCGACTCTCATCGGCCACATCAACACGTCCTATTATGAGATGGGCGCGCTGGCCATCTATCTGCGGCAGGTTGGTGCGGCAATCCGCGTGTCGTTTGCCGATCGTGCAAACTTTTGGCTTCAGCTTGGCGGCATGACGGTCAACAACGGCTTCATCCTGCTGCTGTGGTTCATGTTCTTCGCCGGGTTCCACAGCCTGGGCGGCTGGCGGCTCGCCGATGTCGCGCTGATGATCGGCATCCTGGCGCTCAGCGTCGGCGTGGCCGGTGTGTTCGCTGGCGGCTATCGCGATATGGCGGCCGTGATCCTGCGTGATGAGGTGGATACGCTGCTGACGCAGCCGCGCGCGGTTCTGCCGCGGCTGCTGGCACGCGAAAGCATCGCCAGCGCCTGGGGCGACGTGATCGTTGGTGCGATCCTGCTTGCCAGCTTTGCCGCGTTGCGGTGGTCGGATCTGCCGGTGCTGCTGTTCGTGCTGTGCGGCAGCCTGACGGTGTTCCTGGCGACCGGTGTCCTGTTCGCGAGCCTGGCCTTCTGGGTGCGTGGTGCCCGCAGCTTTGCCCGCGACGTGGTGGATTTCGTCATTCTGCTGTCGAGCTATCCAGGCTCGATCTATTCCGGGGCGATGAAGGTCGTTGTCTATACGTTCGTGCCGGCGGGGTTTGTCGTGCTTGTGCCGGTCGCGGTGCTGCGCGAACACAGCCTGGCGGGGTTGATGACGATGGCCGGTGCGGCGGTCGGTTACGCGGGGCTGGCGATTGCAGTGTTCCTGGCCGGGTTGCGGCGGTATCGCGCCTGACGGGTTTAGTGCCGGATATGTTCGGGCCGAAAGCCCATGCCGATGATGCGTGCAGGCAGCCGCCGCAGCATCGGGATTGACCCGAGCAACCGCACTGCGAGCGGTGGCTTCGGCGTGGTGGCACCGCGCAGCACGTTGCTGATGATGCGATTTTGGATCGCCACCTGAACGCGCTGTGTCATGCGTGTCGGCGGTTCGCGGCGGCGCTGCACGGCACGCAGATCGTCCAGTGTGGCGCCACCCTCGCGCAGTCGCGGCACCAGGATGTTCGCCGCGGCCACCGCGTCCTGGATCGCCAGATTGATCCCCACGCCGCCAACCGGCGACATCGCATGCGCGGCATCGCCGATGCACAGCAACCCCGGGCGAAACCAGGTGTTCAGCCGGTTCACCGCCACGGTCAGCAGCTTCACATCGTCCCACGTTGCGAGTTCCTGCACGCGGTCCGTAAGATACGGCGCCAAGCGCGCTATCTCGGCGCGGAATACGTCCAATCCGCGCGCATGCACGTCATCGATCCCCCCCTTTGGAATGATGAACGCGCACTGCCAGTAATCGCCGCGATCCAGCATGATGAAGATGCGGCCGACATCCACCCGCCCGAGCGTCTGTCCCGGATCGTTCTGCCTTTTCGAAAGCCGCAGCCACAGCACGTCCATCGGCGCGCCGTATTCGACGACCTCGAATCCGGCGCCGTCGCGCAGAGTGGAGTGGCGGCCATCGGCGGCGATTGTCAGGTGGGCGTTGACCTCGAGCCCGCCGTCGGGGCCTTCCGCGGTCACGCCGACCATGCGGTCATTCTCGCGCATCAGGCCGGTCGCTTCTGTGTTCATCAGCAGGCGGAATGTGGGATAGCGCTTCGCGCGGTCGGCGAGGAAGTCGAGAAAGTCCCACTGCGGCATGAACGCAACGAAATTCGCCTGTGTCGGCAGGTGCGAGAAGTCGGCCACCTTGAACAGTTGCTCGCCGATCTGCGCGGCAAGCTCGCGCACCTCGCTGTGCGGCCTGGCGAGGAACGCGTCGAGCAACCCAAGCTCGTGCAACACCTGCATGGTAGAAGGATGCACAGTATCGCCGCGAAAGTCGCGCAGGAAGTCGCCGTGCTTTTCGAGCACCACCACATCGATGCCGGCGCGCGCGAGCAGGAAGCCCAGCATCATGCCGGCCGGCCCGCCACCGGCTATGCAGCAGCGAGCCGTGATGTCGGGCATCTATTCGGCGGCCAGGCGCGGCGCGTAGGCAGGAACCGCGGCGCGCTGGGTCGCGGCCAATGGCTGCGGCCACCAGCGATGCTGCCATTCGCTGAACAGCGGTTTCAGCTTTGGCATCACCGCATCGGCGAACAGGCGCGAATTGTATTTGGTCAATTGCTTGCTCATGTTGCCGAACTGTAGCAGCAGCATCAGGTTGCCGACGTTCAAATTCACCGAGACCTCACGTAACTGTTCCACCACTTCGTCGGGCGAGCCGATGATCACGTAGCCGTTGTCGACGATGGCATCCATCTCGCGCGCAAGCTTGTTGAACTTGTCGGAATAGGACGCGGCCTTCGATACTTGGCTTTGCAGTCCCATGCGCTGCGTCGGCTCGGTCGTGTAGCCGGGAGGTGCGGCGAAGCGCGGATCGATGTGCAGGCAGTTGCCGTAGAAGTATTCGGCGGCGTCGCCATACAGGTCCATGGCGTGCTGACGGCTTTCGCCGACGCCGACGAACTGGAGGAAGCCGGCGCGGTAGGGGTTGCGGTCCTTCCCAAGCCTTGCCATTTCGTTCCAAAAACCGTCCATCGTGGCGCGGCCGATCTTGTAGCCGTAGTAGCTGAGGTAGCAGTACACGTAGTCCATCTCGGCGCACCACTGCCACGTTTCGATCGAACCACCGCCTGGCACCCAGATCGGCGGATGCGGTGTCTGCACTGGACGCGGCCAGATGTTGACGTAGCGCTGCTGGTTGAAGCGGCCGTTGAAGGCGAAGGTGTCGCGGTCGGTCCACGCGCGCAGGACCAGATCGTGCGCCTCGTGATATCGGTCGCGCAGCAAGCTGGGGTTCTGGCCATAGGCGTAGCAGGTGTCCATCGGCGAGCCGACCGGGAAGCCGGCGATCAGGCGTCCGCCGGAGATGCAGTCGATCATGGCGAACTCTTCGGCGACGCGGGTTGGTGGGTTGTACAGCGCGAGCGAGTTGCCCATAACGCAGATCGCGGTGTCGGTGGTGCGGCGCGCCAAGGAAGACGCTATGAGGTTGGGCGACGGCATCAGTCCATAACCGTTGGAGTGGTGCTCGTTCACGCAGACCGCATCGAACCCGCAGTCGGCAGCGTATTCGAGCTCGTCCATGAAGTCGTTGTACATGTGGTGCGCTCGGCGCGGATCGAACAGCGTGGAGTGGATGTCCACCCAGACCGAGGGATGCTTGTCGCGGAAGCCGGCCGGTAGCTCGGTGTACGGCATCAGGTGGAACCACATCAGGCGCATGGGTCGGTGCTCCGTTCAGGTGACAGGGTTATTGGGCTGGTGCGTAGGCCGGTGGCTCTTTGCCCGCCCGATGGCGTTACCGGCCCTGTGATCACCGCTATGTTTGTCGCTGACAGGAGGGTCCCAATGCCGCGTCACCGTCTCGCCGACTTTCACGATAGCGCACCGGCGCGGCTGTGGATATCGCCCGGCCAGCGGCCGACTGCCTCGGACAATCGTCCTGACAGCCGGCCCACGCAGGCCGCCGTGGCTAATGCGCAATCGCCTCCACTTCCAGCATCTTTGTGCGCGGCCCTAGCAGCCCGACCGACAGGATCACCACCCCCATGCAGGCGGCGACGAACACGAACACGCCGGTGGCGCCGAAGTCGCGCAGGAAGAACGCCACCAGGAACGGCGTCAGGATGCCGCTGAGCCTGCTCCACGAATACACGAACCCGACCCCACGGGCGCGTATTCGCGTCGGATACAGCTCCGCCTGGTAGTTATGCAGCCCAAAGGAGAGCCACTGGGTTGACATGGCGAGGCAGGCGCCGAGAATTATCAGCGTTGACGTACTCTCCGCGTTCGCGAACAAGATGCCGAACACCGCGATCGCCAGACACGACGCCGCGGAGTGCCATTTGCGTTCCAACTTGTCGGCGAACAGCATGATCAGCATCGGGAATGCCACCGCGGCGATGTTGATGATCGTGCTGTATTTCAGGCTTTCGGTGATGTGGATGCCCTTGGCGATCAGCAGCGTGGGCGTCCATGCCACGAAACCGTAAAATCCGACGGTCTGGAAGAAGTTGAACAGCATCAGCATGATCGTGCGCCGCCGGTAGCGCGGGCTGAAGATCTCAATGAGGCTGCCCTTGCGCGGGTCCTGGTAGTGCGGCTGCTCTGGCTCTGGCAGCGGCCGGCCGTAATCGGCGATAACGCGCGCCTCGATCCCGGACATGACGTGCTCGGCCTCTTCCATCCTGCCCTGCTGCGCGAGCCAGCGCGGGCTCTCGGGAAGGCCAAGCCGAATCCACCAGACGACGACAGCGGCGATCGAGCCGATCCACGCCACCCATCGCCAGCCGTCGTAGCCGAACGGGCTGTTCGGAATCAGTTGCCAGGATAGGAAATAGGAGACGAGGAAGGCAATCGCGCTCATCGCCTGGAGGAACGCGAACGCCCTGCCGCGGACCCGTTTGGGGACCAGCTCCGAAAGGTAGGCATCCACCGTGACGAGTTCGAGGCCGACGCCGAGCGCGCTGATGAACCGCCAGAGGTTGACGCCGTCGGCGGTGGTTTGCATGCCCATGATCAGATTGGCAACGCCGAACCAGATCAGCGAGTAGGTAAATACGGTGCGCCGGCCGAAGTGATCGGCGATGTACGACACGAACAGCGAGGCGACGAACAATCCGGCGAAGAGCGCCGCGACGAAGCTGGCGAAGCCTGTCATGCCGAAAAAACTGACGGTTGTCGGGGTGAAGATCTTGGCCTTGAATAGGCCAGGGCCCAGAGCGCCGATGAGGCCGATTGCGTAGCCGTCGAAAAATCCGCCGAACGTGAGCAGTATTGCCATGATCCACAAGCTTCGAGTCATGGGGAGGCGGTCGAGCCGTGCGGTCAGCCTTTCCGAGGCGGTAACGGCTCGAGTAGAAAGTCCATCCTCAAGAACGCTCGCCGACGGCGCATACGCTGCGAGCCCGGAGGTTGGTCGGCTGGCCATTTGGACGCTTCCTTTCGTTGATCTTGCCTTATCGTCACTCCCGGCATCCCGGCGAACGCGGGACCGTTAGTCCGGTTAGGAGACTGCGCAGTCCTCATCCGGGTGTAAAGTGCGACGCAGCGCTCCGCGGCCGATGCATGCCATGTTAGGATGACCGGTCGAACTGGCCGGGTCATTGCGCCGCATTGGGCTCCGGCGGCAGGCCGGACATGAACTTCACCAGATACGGCTTCCAAACCTCCGCGTAATAATGGGTGAAATGGCCGTGCGTGCCCTTGCCATAGGGCGTCAGCACGTAGGTGCCATGCGCGATCTTCTTGAAGGCGCGTTCGATCGTGCCCAGCGTCGGCGGATCCGCAAAATCCTCGACGTTGTTGATCAGCATGACATGCGCTTTGATCTTCGGTAGATCGGCCTCCGGGCTGTAGTCGTAGATCGACTCGGTCTCGTAGAGCGTGTTGTTGGCGTCGCCGTTCTTCATCAACGCCGCAAGGCGCTTGTCGTACAGCGCCTTCGCTGCCTCCATCGTCGGCGCCGCTTCCTGAATGCGCACCGGGCTCTCGGTCAGGTCGTTGCCGGCGGCGGCGTACATATAGAGCGTGGGGCTCTTTTCGTATTCGCCGTTGTTCCAGGCGGGGTCGTGGCGGATCAGCTCGGCGGCGGCGTGGCGCAGCATGTAGTTGCGCCCGCTGATCTCTACCGGTTGGCACGACATCCCCACCGTCCCGTCCATCAAATCAGGATACCACTCGGCCCACAGGAATTGTTGCATGCAGCCGAGCGAACTGCCGATGATCAGGCGCAAATGGCCGACCTTCAGCCCGTCTGTGACCAGCCGGTGCGTCAGGTCGACCATGTCGTGATAGCGGTAATGCGGGAAGCGACCCTTGAGGCCGTCGGATGGTTTCGATGAGCCGGCACGACCCAGTGCGTCGGGCATGATGATGTAATATTTCGCCGCGTCGAGCGGCTGGCCCGACCTGAACAATTCGTCAGCCAGCGTCGGGCGGAACCAGTTGGCGCCGGTACCGGTATTGCCCTGCAATAGCAGCACTGCGTTGACCACCTCGCCGGCCGCATTCTGTTTTGCCGTGCCGATCGTGCGGTAGTGCAACTTCACGTCGGGGAGGCTCTCGCCGCTGACGAATTTGTAGTCATGGATGACGTAATCGCCTTCCCGATACCCGGTCCAATTGGTGTTCGGCTTGTTCGCCTCGTCTTGCGCGAGCGCAGGAAACGCGAAGGCCAGAAGGACGAACACAATAAAGGCTCGGACGAACATTCGTTTCCCTCCCAACGCATTCAAGCCATCCGGTCAATCGGGCAAGTCGAAGAACCTGCACCAGCCGGTCGGGCTGATATCGCCGCTCACCATTTTGCAACTGTGCGGGCGGATGAACAACGTGCAGACGGCGCAACTGAACAAGCCTTTGGGTGTGCTCTGATAGGCGGCGGCAGTCTGCGACAGCTTTCCCGGCTGCTCCTCGGCGCCCGCCGGCAGCGCTGCCGAGAGGCCGCCCACCGCCGCGGTCATCAGCTCACGCCGTGTCAGACGGCGATCGGCGCGAAAGCCGCCCTGTTCATGCCGGCCGCGCGACGTAGCCGTAGCGCAAATTGCTCCGGCCGCCGCCATCGGCAAGATAGTCGCTCTTCATCGCTGCAAAGCTATCGTGATTGACGCGCTCAGCATGTTGTCGATCCAGCCCGTAGAGCTTGGCGGAATTGCCGCCGAAAATCGCGGTCTTGATCGGGCCGTCAGCCGGACCCAAGGGTTTGAAGCCGTACTTCTTCTGCATCTCCTCGGGGATCTCGAGCCGACGCAGCCCCTCGATCTGCCATTGCGGCGCGCCGGTCCATACAGCGTCGGTGCCCCAGACGATGTGGCCGGATCCAAGGCCTTTGACGAGCATCCCCATCAGCGCTGCGGCGAGACGCGGTTGGGCGACAGCAGTCCACGCGAAAATCTGCCCGAGATCGCCATAGACGTTGGTGACGCCGTATTTCTCGGGGATCTCGGCGAGATCGCTGGTCCAGGACGACCGGCCGGTCTGGTCGAACTCGGCCATCGCGTCGGCCGGGTTGCCGCCGACCCAGCGGTAGCCGGAGTGGTAGACGAGGAAGTTGAGCTGCGGCCAGTCCTTTGCCGCGCGGCCGATGTCGCTGACGTCGGCATAGGGCAAGAGGCGCGGAAATCTCTCGGCGACAGCCGGCGCGAATAGGCCCTTGTGGATACAGACGTTCTTGATGCCGGCCTTCGCGATCCTCTCGTAGAAGGGATACATCAGCTTCTCGTCGTCGGCACGCCAGGGATGCCCGTCAAGCTCCTTGTGGGTGTTGTCGCCGACCGAGTAGCCCTTCCAGGAATTGGGTTTGTACTTGTCGATCCCCTCGTCGACCTTGTCGAGCCAGCCATCCCATCCCGGAGTGATTGTGAAATGTGCCAGCATGCGACGTGTGCCGGCCTTCGCATTGACGGCGGCGCGGGTCTTGAACACCTGGTCCTGCGGGATGAACCAATCCTGTGCATCGACCGAGGGCGAATTGGTCAGGATCGTGATCTTGGTGTCGCTATCAAGGTAAATTTCTTTGACGTAATTATCGAACTTGAGATCGTCGAGTGTCTGTTCCTTGCCGGACAGCTCCTTGTTCCAGCCCCACTGGCCGACTGCCTCCCGGCCCTTGACGAAGCCGGTCAGCCGCGTGTCGTCGCGCAGGAAGTGGGTGTGACCGTCGAAGATGAACTGACCGGTGTTCGCCGCCGCCCGTTGTTCTGCCAGCTCGGGCGTGGCGGCTTCGGCTTCGCCCGCATCGAAATAGCGGCCGAAAACCTCGTTCATCGCCACGAATGAGGCCGCCATGCCCGCGGCGGTCTGGAAGAACCGGCGTCGCGACAGACCCTGGCGCTTGGCGAGGCGGTCGCTCAGCGCGATCAGCCGTGCTTCGACCTGTTTCTGCTGCGCGGTTTGCGGCACCGGCAGGTATTCGTCGCTCGACACGATCTGCGTCGGCACGGGGGAAGGAAAAGCTGCCGTCTCGGCCGGCAGCAATCCGCTGATCAACCCGTCGTCGAGGAATTTCATCGCGCCCTCCCGCTGGCGTTCATTGCCGCCAAGCCTACGCACGGTGGCCGCTGGCCGCCAGGGGCATCCCACATGATTGGCGCCTACGGGTTCCGCCGATGGCCACACAGGCATTATCGGCTGCGTCGCGAGCATCCGTGTTGGGCCATGCGCGAGCCATTCAGGCATGTTATGCATGGAAGGCTCAATGCGTGAGGAGCCCGTGATCCGTCATCTTTCTATCACCGTGCAAGACCCGAAGCAGGCGGCTGAGATACTCGCCGAACTCATGGGTGGAACTGCGGCGCCGTTCCCGCCTAACCCCGGAAGCTTCGGACATAGGCAAGGGCGGTTTCAACCGTTCGCACGATTCCTGCTTCCAGCGGGCGCGGCCGCGAAGAGGTAGCGACGCGCGAAACCTCTGTACGTACTGGCATAGATTTATAAGGACGGACTGGGATCACGTCATGACGCATTGGACCGAGACCTATCGTGGCGCAGTGCCGCCCTGGCAATGCGATGTGACCGAGCACTTCACCATCGCCTATTACTTCGATCGGCTGGAGGAGGCCGATACGAACTTCGCGGACGAACTTGGTCTCGTCGAAATGCAACGCCGCACCGACATTTCCCGCCGGATCAATGCCCGCTTCGCACGTGAACTTCGCGCCGGTGCCAGTTTTCATGTCGAGAGCGCGGCGCTGAGCGTCGAGGGCGGGTTACGCCTGGGCCATCGTTTTGTCGATTCGGCCAACGGCGAGGTCGTGACCTGGTTGCAGGAGCACTGGGAGCTGTCGGCCTCGCCGCTGACATCGCAACAACGCAATGCGATCGCAGGCCGGCTCGCGCTCTGGAATGGTCCAGATGAGGAGCTGCGGCCCGAGCCGGTCACGACAGACGGTTTCATCCCCACCGCCCGCGGCCGGGTCAAGACGGGCGACGTCGACGCGGCGGGCCACTTCGCTCTCGGTGCGATCGTGCATCGCTGTTCAAATGCCTCCGGTCAGCTTGGTGCAGCGGTCGGCATGGATGCCGCTTTCATGCAACAGCAGCGGCGTGGCTTTTCGACCTTCGAGCTGAGCCTGCTCGTGTCCGGTGCATTGCCGCTCGACGCGCCTTATCTGGTCGAAACAGGCATCGGCCATCTCGGCAATTCTTCGCTGCGCATGATCCATCGCATGACCGACCCGCGGAACGGCGCCGAGGTCGCGAGGATGAGCCAATTCGGCGTCAACCTCGATCTTGACGCGCGCCGTCCCGCCGCATGGCCCGAGAATATACGCCGACGGGCTGCGGCGCTGGTCGTGCCGGTGGGGTGACGCTTAGGATGGCTCAGGTTCTGCGCCATTCGCGGGAGGCAACAGGCTATGGAGACATCGGCAAAGATCGCGGTGATTACCGGGGCCGGCAGCGGCATCGGGCGGGCAACCGCGCTCGCGCTTTACGCTGACGGGTTCTCGGTCGTGCTGGCCGGCCGCCGCCGGGAAATGCTCGAAGAGACTGCCGCGCTCGCCAGAGCGACGACGCCGCGAATGCTTGTGGCACCAACGGATGTCTCCGACCCAGCCTCGATCGCGTCATTGTTCGATACGGTCAAGGCGACATATGGCCGGATCGATCTGCTGTTCAACAACGCGGGCATCAGCACCCGTAACATTCCGATCGAGGATCTGACGCTTGAGCAATGGTCGAACGTCGTCGCTGTCAACCTGACGGGCTCGTTCCTCTGCGCCCAGCACGCGTTCCGCATGATGAAGAGCCAGCAACCGCGTGGTGGACGGATCATCAACAACGGCTCGGTCTCGGCTCATGTGCCACGGCGGAACTCGACACCCTATGCGGCGACCAAGCACGCACTGACCGGACTGACCCGATCATTGTCGCTCGATGGACGTGAATACGACATCGCCTGCGGCCAGATCGACATCGGCAATGCCGCGACCACACGCAACGAAGACACGGCACGAGGCCGTCTGCAGGCCAGCGGCAAGGTCGAGCCGGAAGCACGCATCGACGTGAATGACGTTGCGCGCGGGGTCGTCTATATGGCCAGCCTGTCGCTCGAGGCGAATGTTCAGTTCATGACCGTCATGGCGACGAAGATGCCGTATATCGGTCGTGGCTGACGATGGGCGCATCGTAACTGCCGATTCCGGCAATCGACCATTGACAGATGAGGAGCTGAAACGCGTGCGGCTGGCGCGACGGGTGAATCACGATCTGATCATCAGACATTCAACGGAGCCAGCGGCTGGCGGCCTCTGATCAGATCCGAGGCACGCTCCGCCAACATCATCACAATGGCATTGATGTGTGCAGACGGCATGTCCGGCAGGGCGGCGGCATCGACCACGCGCAGGCCTTCGATACCACGGACTTTCAGGTCGGGGTCGAGGACCGCATCCGGGCCGTCTCCCATGGCACACGTCCCAAGCGGATGATTGACTGTGATCACGTTGTTCCGGATCCAGTCATCGATCTCGGCGTCGGTTTTCAACGAGGAACCGGGAGCCAGTCTTTTCCCACGGAACGCGTCCATTGGTCGTTTGTGAGCCAGGTCCTCAGCAAGTCGGAACGCTGCGCGCAGAGTGGCGACATCGGCGGGGTCTGCCAGGAAATTGTTTACAATCCGTACAAGCGCGGCGGGATCGGCAGAGCGCAGCGTCACCTCACCCTGGCTCCGCGGATGGAGCAGCACCGGATGGACGCCGAACGCATCCTCATAGGGTGGGGTCACGCCGGGAAACCATATCCGCGCATCGAGCGCCGCCGCGGGAAACAGGAATTCTATGTCCGGCGCATCGAGCTCAGACTGGGTTCTGAGGAACGCCTTCAAAGCACCCGGCAGCATGGTCGCCGGGCCGGTTCCGAATAACCAGGCCTGAGCCATGGCGAGGGCGGCGCGATCGGCCCGCATCAACCGACGGAACGGCCCTGAGTCGAGGCGCGACCATCGCAGCCTGACCTGCAGATGATCGCGCAGGTTCCTGCCGACCGGGAGATCGATCAGCGGTGCAATGCCCATCTCCTTCAAACGATCGGCCGGACCTATGCCGGACAACATCAATAACTGCGGCGAGTTGAACACGCCGCCGCAGAGTATGACTTCGCGCTTCGCCTCGGCATGCACTGCGGCGCCTTGATGCACGAACTCCACGCCCGTCGCACGAGTGCCGCGCAGCGTCACCCTGGCCGCGCGTGCGTCGGTTCGCAGCGTCAGATTGCGCCGTTGCAGGATCGGCTTCAGATAAGCGGCCGACGCAGACGCCCGGCGGCCGTTTCGGATCGTCCATTGGCTGTCGCCGAAGCCCACCAGATCGGCCCCATTGGCATCATCGGTGACAGGCCATCCCGCGAGCCGTCCGGCTTCCCGCCACGCGTCGAACAGCGGGTCGGTATCGTGATTCCCTTGAGTTCCCAACGGTCCCGAGCCGCCGCGCCAAGGATTTTCACCATGCTCCCAGGACTTGCTCCGTTTGAAATACGGCAACGCGTCCGCATAGGACCATCCGGTCGCCCCCTGCTGCGCCCAACGATCGAAGTCGGCGCGATGGCCACGGGTATAGGCCATGACGTTGATCGACGATGAGCCGCCAAGAATCTTGCCCCTCAGCAGTGTAAGCTGCCGATTGTTCAGATGCGGTTCGGGCTCTGTCATGTAGCCCCAGTCGAACATCTTGTGCTGTTGCAGCTTTCCGAGCCCGAGCGGGATCTGGACGTATGGGTGGTCATCGCGACCGCCAGCTTCGAGCAGCAGGACCGTCGCGTCTTCGTCTTCGGTCAGCCGATTGGCAAGCACGCATCCCGCCGATCCGGCTCCGACGATTATGTAGTCGTAACCGGCGAGCACGATCTTCCCCAGCGGCTGTTCAGGCAGGCGTGATGATCACAGCATTCGCTGCAAAATCAGCTTCTGCACATCCGACGTGCCTTCGTAGATCTGGCACACCCGCACATCGCGGTAGATGCGTTCCACCGGATAGTCCGCCAGATATCCATAGCCGCCCAGCGTCTGGATGGCTGCCGTGCACACGGCCTCTGCGGCCTCGGACGCGAACAGCTTCGCCATGCAGGCAGCCTCGATCGCCGGTTGCCCCTCCGCCTTCAGCCGCGCGGCGTGCAGCGTCATCTGCCGCGCAGCCTCCAGCTTCGTCTTGGCATCGACCAGCCGGAAACCCACCGCCTGGAAATCGATGATGCGGCCGCCGAATGCCTGGCGCTCCTTGGCATACGCCACCGCGTAGTCCAGCGCCGCGCGCGCCATGCCGACACTCTGTGCAGCGATGCCGATACGGCCGCTCTCCAAGGTGGACAGCGCGATCTTGTAGCCCTCGCCCTCGGCGCCGATGCGCTGGTCCTCAGGCACCTCCATGTCCTCGAACGCCAGCGCGCACGTCTCGGACGCCTTCTGTCCAAGCTTTTCCTCGCGCCGCGCCACGACGTAGCCTTGTGTCGCCTTGTCCACCACAAAGCACGAGATGCCCTTGCGTCCGGCCGCGGGATCGGTGACCGCGAACAGCACGGTGCTGCCCGGCACGCCACCCGACGAGATGAACTGCTTGGCGCCGTTGATTATGTAGCGGTCGCCCTTCCGCACCGCCCGCGTGCGCAGGTTGGATGCATCGGAGCCGGCCTGCGGCTCGGTCAGCGCGAACGAGCCGACCGCGGCGCCGGTCGCCAGCGGACGCAGCCAGCGGTCCTTCTGCGCGTCGGTGCCGTACTGGTCGAAGATGATGCAGGTGGGCGAATTGTGCACGCTCACCATGGTGGAGACCGAGCCGTCGCCGGCGGCGATCTCCTCCAGCAGGAGGGCGTAGGTGACCGGATCAATCTCCGAGCCATCCCACTCCGCCGGCGTGGTCGCGCCGAAGATGCCGAGTTCACCCAGCTCGCGAACGATCTCCGGCTCGATCGCGCCGGCCTTCTCACGCGCCGCGGCGCCGGGGGCCAGCCGTTCCATGGCGAACCGCCGCGCCATGTCGATGACGAGGGAGTTGGTGCCGATGGGGGTGTGGTCGGGCATGGCTGGCCTCCTTGCGGACGTCACGATAGTTTGCCGGCATGTCCGATGTCGATGTGGTTGTAATCGGTGCCGGCCTCGCCGGGCTTGGCGCAGCGACGGCGCTGCGTGCCGCTGGACGGAGCGCGGTGGTGCTGGAGGCGTCGGGGCGCATCGGTGGCCGCGCCTGGACCACTTATCCGGCCGAACTGGGCGGCGTCTGGTTCGACATGGGTTCGGTGTGGCTGCACAACGCCGAGACGAACCCGCTGGTGCCGATTGCGCGGGCGGCCGGCGAGACGCTGCTGCGTTCGGACGAACTCCGCGTCGAGCGCACCTTCGTGGGCACGCGCGAGGCGACCGCAGAGGAATACGCCGACTATGCCGGGGCGTGGCAGCGCTTCGAGGACCGGGCCGCGGAGATCCTGCGCACGCGCGACGATGTGCCGATGGCCGAGGTGGCGCGGTCGATGCCGGACGATCCGTGGGCGGTGACGGTGGAGACATGGGAAGGCCCGATCATCTGTGTCGCCAGCGCCGACGAGTTCAGTTTGCGCGACTGGCTGCGCAATGTGCTGTCGGGAAGCAATCTTGTGCCGGACGGTGGCATTGGCGCGTTCGTCGCGCGGCGGCTGGGCGAGGGGCTGGATGTCAGGCTGAGGACGCCGGTGACACGGGTGTCGTGGGGCAGTGCCGGCGTGTCGGTGGAGACGGCGAGCGGCGTGGTCACCGCACGGTCGGCCATCGTCACCGTATCCACCGGTGTATTGGCAGCGGACGCCATCGTGTTCGACCCGCCGCTGCCGGTGGCAACTCAGGCGGCGATCCATGCCCTGCCGATGGGGCTCGCGATGAAGGTCGCGTTGCGCGCGCCCGGGCCGGACAGGCTCGGCCTGCCGCTGCACTGCTCGGTGGACCGGCAGGTGAAGCGGAGCGGCGACCCAACCATGGGCTTTCAGTGCTGGCCCTACAAACGTGACTACGTGCAGGGCTGGGTGGGCGGTCCGGTTGCATGGGAGCTGGCGCGCGCCGGCGATGCGGCGGCCGTGGACTTCGCGCTCGGTCAGTTGCGCGCGCTGTTCGGCGGCCAGGTGGACCGCGTTTTCGCCGGAGGGCAGCGACTGGTGACGCGGTGGGACGCCGATCCATTTGTGCGCGGCGCCTACTCGTTCGTGCGCCCAGGCGATGCCGATGCGCGCGCGGCGCTCGCCCAGCCGCTGGCGGACGGACATCTGCTGTTCGCCGGCGAGGCCTGCCACGATGGGATGACCGGCACCGTCGCCGGCGCGTGGATCAGCGGCCAGGATGCAGCGCGCATCGCGGCGTGATACTATAGCCGCGGGGAGGACCGCACCATGAGCATCCAGGCACTCGGCTATCTCGGCATCGGTACGGACAAGCTCGACGACTGGACGAATTACGCCACCAACTGGCTTGGCATGCAGTCGGTGGATCGCGGTGCGGGGGTGCGCGCGTTCCGCATGGACGATCGCAGGCAGCGACTGGTGATCGACAGCTCATTGCCAGAGGGACAACGCTACTTCGGCTGGGAGGTCGCGGACGGCGCCGCGCTCGATGCATTGGCGGCGCGACTGGAAGGCGCCGGTGTCAAGGTGAAGCGTGAAACGGCGGCGTTGGCCGATCAGCGTTTTGTCAGCGGCCTGATTTCGTTCGCCGATCCGTCCGGCAACCGGCTGGAGGCTTTTCACGGCGCACAGATCGCTGATACGGCGTTCAAGCCCGGGCGTTCCATCTCCGGCTTCCGGACCGGACCGCTGGGCATGGGCCACGTCGTGCTGCTGGTGACCAGCATCGACACCGCGCTGCCGTTCTATTGCGACCTTCTCGGCTTCCGCATCAGCGACTATGTGCGGCAGCCGATCACCGCGTATTTCCTGCACGCGAACCCGCGTCATCACAGCGTGGCGCTGTTCGAGGCACCGCACATCGGCATGCATCATCTGATGGTGGAGCTGTACTCGTTCGACGATGTGGGGCAGGGTTACGACATCGCACTCGGCGACAAGGACCGCATCGTCGCGACGCTGGGGCGGCACCCGAACGATCTGGTTACTTCGTTCTACATGCACACACCGTCGGATATCCTGGTGGAGTACGGCTGGGGCGGTGTCGAGGTGGACGATGCGACATGGAAGCCGTCGGAGATGACAACGGTCGCCAGCTATTGGGGCCATCACGGACTGTTCGATGCGATGGGGCCCGATGGCCCGCCCCACATGCCAGCACAAGAAGGCCTGCGCGCGCCGCTGCAGGTGATGGAGGGCAACTATCAGCGGATGAGCGGCGTGTGTCCCTGGTGGGACTCGGTCAGAGCGCGGACGTGAGCGGAATTGTCAGATGGCGGCGTGCGCCGATGCACGCTCGTCGCGTCTGATTTGATGCAGCATCTTGTCCGACGAGAGTCCGGTCCGTGCTGCTCGCATGGCCTGACGTGATGACCGGCCAGTCCGCAACTCAGCCTTCCACACATCAAATTTCTCCGAAGCGATCTGCTTACAGATGAGGGCAGTCTGAAGCGCGCGTGGAGCGCCCGTGCGACGCCATTGCCGGAGCCATTGGCCCCACACGTCAAGCGCACGGGCATAGGCTTGCGCACACGTTTCCTGCCCTCGGTCGAGCGCGTCGTTTGAGGTCATTGCCTGCCTCTCAAGGAGTGTCGCGCAGGCTCCAAGTCATGGTAACCGCCCTCGTAATAATGCCGTTATCAACCCATCAACAGCGCACAGCGCACGCGCATGTGAAGGGGCGGTCGTGGGTCACGGTGCTGGATGCGTGCAGGATAAGCAGCGCCGCATTTTCGGACGATGTCACAATGCAGGTGGATCGAGCAGTCGAAAATTGCGCGGCAATCTCAAATGTGTAAGCCCCAGTCGTCTGAACTCGGCTATTATCTTTAGCCCGCGCGCTATATCGCGTGGGGGATATGGCTTCGTCATGACGGCATCGCCGTCCGATTTGGTAAGCTCCCTATCAGAGCTATTTCCCGTGGAATAAACAATGCCGAGGCAGGGAGTCGTGGAACGCAAATATGCTCCGAACTCCGTGCCGCAATCTCCGTTTGCGAGGCGAATATCAATTATTGCGAAGTCGGGAGGATGCTGGTCTGCCGATTGCTTCGCTTCGGCAATCGTGCGAGCAACACCACTCACATGGTAGCCTTCCGCCTCCAACGCGCCTTGAAGCAGGTCGGCTATCAAGATGTCGTCTTCTACAACCAGTACGTCTGGCATTCACCCAGTCCCATAGGCGTCCCAAGACAAGGCGTGCGTATCGCCAATGACCCGTGCTAATGGAGGCACGAACGACGGCGAGTACACAGCCGCTCACTGTGTCGTGAGTGCAGAGTTGGGTCAAGGATTATTTCGATGCCGCGAACTTTGTCTGACACGGAACAAATCGAAAAACTCCTTCGCAGAGAAAAAGCGCTGGCATTATTCGGAACATTTGCGTTCCGAGAGACCGACTTGCAGGTGGTACTTGAGCAGGCTGCGCGGGTATGCGCCGAATGCCTCGACGTTCCGTTCTGTAAGATATGCAGGTATCGCTCAACCGAGAATGACCTTCTCGTTGTTGCAGGCCAAGGATGGAAAGATGGTGTTGTGGGGTATGCTATTTCGATGGCAGACCATTCGTCGCCGCAAGGCTTGGCCTTCGAAACTGGCGAACCGCAGCTTTGTCCGAACATAGCTCAGGCAAACACCTATAAGCTGCCAGCTTTCTATTCGGAGCACAGCATCGTCTCGACAGCGGATGTTTTGGTCGCGGCCGAGACAGGACCTCCGTTTGGCGTTCTCGAGGTCGATAGTCGCGTACAGGATGCTTTTGACGAACACGACATCGACTTCCTCACTGGCTTTGCCAACGTACTCGCCGAGGCGGTGGCGACTGCCGACAGAGCACAGGTCCTCCGGTTAACCATTGCGGAAATGGCGCGTTTGATCGAGGAGAAGGAAACGCTCTCTCAGGAGCTGAAACATCGCGTTCGCAACAGCCTTCATCTCGTTTACGGCCTGCTGACGGCACAGCTTGACGTCGAGCATGATAAGTCAAGCATCTTGGCTTTCAGGTCGATCGCCTTGAGGGTGATGGGGCTTGCAGAAGTCTTTGAACACCTTCTTGGGACTGGAATGAGCCGAGTCATAAACTTCGGCGATTACGTCAGTGCGCTCTGCCACAACCTCCCGGAGCTTTACAATCAGGATCGCATTCAACTTGTTTGTGCTGTTGAGCCGGTACGGGTTTCCCTCGACGTGGCTACGTCTTTAGGTATCATCATAACAGAATTGGTCAACAATGCCTATCTGCATGCCTTCCCAAATGATATTGGGGAAATATCTGTAGGGTTGAAGGTCAACGACGGGCGGATGTTGCTATCTGTCAGTGACAATGGCGTTGGCTTCATCGAGGCAGAGACACGGAGGCGTGGAATGAGCCTTGTCAGACGCCTTGTGCTGCAGGTCAACGGGATCCTGACACTTCGATCCGACCACGGCAGCGCGTGGACAATAGAATTGGCGAACAGTCTTCTCGCGACAGCGGCGTAAATCCACTGTCCGCCAGTCGGTCCAAGGGACAAAGCCGCTTGGTGGGCTCCAGACAAAGCTCTGGCTGATCAAGGCGCCGACCACGTTGCCGGCGGTCGCTGCGGAGGCTACGCTCGATGCCACCGGTCTGCACAAGCAGGCAACCAAGGCAAGGAGGCAAACCGCCATGCTGTCACGCGAGGAGAACGAACTGGTCACCCGAGTGGGCCAGGGCACCCCGATGGGCAATGCGATGCGCATGTACTGGATTCCCGCGCTGCTCACGAGCGAGGTCGCCGAACCCGACGGCCCGCCCGCCCGTGTCCGCCTGCTCGGCGAGGACCTCCTGGCGTTCCGCGACACCGAAGGCCGCATCGGCCTGATCGAGGAGTTCTGCCCGCATCGTCGCGTCTCACTGTATTTCGGACGCAATGAGGAATGCGGCCTGCGCTGCATCTATCATGGCTGGAAGTTCGACGTCACCGGCTCCTGTGTCGACATGATGAACGAGCCGGAGGAATACGACTTCAAGCACAAGGTCCGTGTGACCGCTTATCCAACGTGCGAACTGGGCGGCATCGTGTGGGCCTATCTCGGCCCCGTGGAGAAGATGCCGCCGCTGCCCAAGTTTGCCTGGACGCAGGCGCCGGAGGCCAATCGCCACGTCACCAAGGTGGTCGAGGAGTGCAACTGGCTGCAGGCGCTGGAAGGCGGCATCGACACATCGCATGCGCCGATCCTGCACCGGCTGCTGACGGACAGTTCGAAGCGCGGCGGTATCAAGCCGTCCAATCCGTTCGTGCGAGGCAAGGCGCCGAAGCTGGTCGTCGATATCACCGACTATGGGTATCAGTATGCCGGCATCCGCCCGCTGGACGGCGGCGAGGATGTGCACATCCGCACCTATCATTTCGTCATGCCGTTCCACCAGATCCGGCCGTCGAGGTCGGAGAGCGGACTGGATCTCGATGCCGGCCACATCTGGGTGCCGATCGATGACCATAACTGCATGGTATACAATTGGAGCTACTGTCCCGACGGTCCACTGACCGCAGAGGACAAGCTGGAGCGCGGGCTCGGCAATGGGCCCCTGCACGTCGATCCGGTGACGTTCCGCTCGAAGGCGAATCGCTCGAACGACTACATGCTTGATCGCGACGTGCAGCGGACCGAGACGTTCTCTGGCATCGACGGCATCAACGCGCAGGACCGTGCGTTGCAGGAGAGCATGGGACCAATCGTCGATCGGTCCAAGGAGCATCTCGGACCGGCGGACAAGGCGATCATCCAGGCGCGGAAGCTGCTGCGTCAGGCTGTGAAGACCGTGGAGGAGGGCGGCACGCCTGACGGTACTGGCACCAGCTACTATACGCTGCGCGCGCACGAGTTGGTGCTGTCAGGCAGCGCGGATTGGCGCGCTGAGCTGGCGCCAGAGATGAAGCGCGAGATGATCCTGCAGACCGTGTAAGCCTGGCGCGGGATGAGCGCTCACGGGCGCTCATCCCGCGCTGACCATATCGGCTGACTTGCGCTCCAACGATCGCGGGTACTAATTTGGCGTGCGGCCGGCGTGACTGTGTGACCAAAAGCGCAGCCACGCCGCGAAGTCGTCGAACGGCAGCGGTCGGCTGAAATAGAAGCCCTGCAGGCTGTCGATCCCCAGTTCGGTCAACAGCCGTACCGTCTCAGCGCTTTCCACACCCTCGGCCACACTCGTCAGACCCATGTCGCGTGCAAGCTGAATCACCGAACGCACGATCGTCAGCGAGTTATTCGATGTCTCCAGCTCGCCGACGAACGACTTGTCGATCTTGATCACCGAGAACGGCATCCGCCGTAATGCCGCCAGCGATGAATGACCAGTGCCAAAGTCGTCGATGGCGACCGGAAAGCCCTTCAGACGCAGCCGCGTGAGAATGGCCGTTGTCGCATCCAGATCGTGCGTCGCTACGGTTTCGGTGATCTCCAGACCGATCGCGCCCTGAGGTGCGGACATGCGCTCGAGCACGGCAGCCATTCGGTCGGGGAAATCGAGCGCTTGCAGGTTTCGGCCCGAGATGTTGATGCAGATCTGGATCTCCGATCCCAACTCGGCGAGCCGCCGGTAGTGCGCCACACCGGTTTCCGCCACCCACATCGTGAGCCGGTCGATCACGTCGGTGTCTGCTTCTGCGACGGGGATGAACTGGTCTGGCATCACCAGACCAAGCGAGGGGTCGCGCCAGCGGATCAGCGCTTCAGCGCTGGTGACGACATGTCCGGCGGCCGAGACGATCGGTTGCAGATGCAACTCCATCTGCCCGGCGCTTATCGCTTGTGCGATGTCGTTGGCCGCGATCACTGCATGCTCTGGTTGTGCTTCAGTGGGTGGTGGCGCGGTCACAGCAAAGCTACGCTGCATCGCCGCCAGCGCTTCGCGCACCTGCGCCGCGCGGGCCGGCTTTTCGAGCACTGCGGCGATGGTCAGCCCCAGCGATTCGCCAATCTGCTGAGCCGATGCGAGCACACGTGCGTCGAACCCGCTAATGAGCACGATGGCGCCGCTGTAGCCCACGCTGCGCAGGAAGCGCAGTTGTTCGACGCCGTCGCTGGCGCCGAGTTGGAGATCCAGCATGATCGCGTCAGGCGGTGCGGCGCTGATCAGTGCCTGGAAGTGTGTTTCGTCGGTAACCGTCTGCGCAGTCCAGCCGAGCTTCCTGGCAACAGTTGCCATGAACAGGGCGGTCGACTCATCATCGTCCAGAACAATCAGGTGCATGTCAGTTTTTGTTGGTAGCATGGGGAGCCTGAAAAATCCTGGGGTAAATGCCAGCGGGACTAGACTGCGACGGCCGCACGAAACGCCGGCAGGTCGATTGCATCGGCGCTCACCACGGCAACCCCAGCTTTCACCAGAGTCTCCAGACACTCCGCATCCTCGGCTTCCGCCAGCGCGCGCTGTGCTGCTTCGCTGTCGCGCGCTGCCGCAATGAGCACACTGCGCAAAGCAGATGGCAGTGCTTCGAAGCGCGCCCGGTTCACCAGCAAGGGCGCAATGCCGAGCAGATGACCGGTCAGGCTGAGATGTTTGTGGTGCAAGTGCAGGTTGAAGTTAACGACGTTGGTGAGCGGGTTTTCCTGCGCGTCGACCGTGCCATCCGCCACAGCACGCGGCAGATCGGCGACGTCGATGAACGTCGGAGCGAAGCCCAGACGTCTGAACGCGACCTGGTGCTGGGCATTGTCAAGCGTGCGGAGACGCAGGCCGGCACAATCGGCGGGCGTGCGGATCGGCCGCACCGCGTTGCTGACATGGCGGATGCCATTGTCCCACCACCCGAGTACGCGATAGCCCGTTGCCGCGGCCAGCTCATTGGCCAAGGCCACTCCGGTGTCGCTATCCAGTGCGCCGAACACATCCTCGCGCGAACCGGCCTGGAACGGCTGGTCGAACAGCCCAAGACCCGGCACGCGGCCGGCCAGGTAGCTCGAGGCGAAATAGCAGCCGTCGAGTTCGCCGCTGTCCACCATGGTGAGGAGATCGCTTGCCTTGCGGCCTTGGGCCACGATGCTGTCGGTCACGTCGATGCGAAGTGCATCGCCGGCGCGGCGAGCGACACTCTCGCGCAATGCGTGCAGTGCACGCGTGTGGACGGAGCGTGCGGGTTGATAGCCGGCCAGGTGAAGCGCGATCATGTGTTGTGTATGGCGCAACGGCTGCCATCTTGCCATGGTCCGATCGATCGGAGGACGCATGCCGTTCCGTCTGCTGCCTTGGCGTCGGCCGCGCATCAGCGTGGTGGAGATGCATGGACTGATCGCGCCGAGGCCGGGCGCGGTGAGCATGGGGACCATGGCGCCGCTGATCGATCGCGCGTTCCGCTCAGCACGCGGCCGGCCGGTGATCCTCGACATCGAAAGTCCAGGTGGGTCCCCGGTGCAGTCGGACCTGATCGCGGCGCTGATTCGCCGCCGTGCCGAGGAGTACAAGGTAGGCGTACACGCGGTGATCCGCGAGGTCGGGGCGTCGGGTGGTTACTGGCTCGCGTGTGCCGCGGACCAGATCCACGCCAATGCGATGAGCATCGTTGGATCGATCGGCGTGCGCGGCGGCGGTTTCGGGTTTCCCGACATGCTGACGCGCTTTGGAGTCGAGCGCCGGCTGTATACCGCGGGCGCCAACAAGGCGCGGCTCGATCCATTCAGTCCGGAGAAACCGGAGGATGTGGCCTTCGTGCAAGAGCTGCTGGACGCGCTGCACGAGAGGTTCAAGGCCTGGGTGCGGACGCGGCGCGGCGAGCGGCTGAAGAGCGACGAGGCAGCGCTGTTCGACGGCAGCTTCATGCTGGGAGAGCGAGCGTTGCAGGTTGGTCTGATCGATGGTCTGACCGATATCGACAGCCTGGTGCGGGAGCTTGGGGGTGCCAAAGCGAGGGCGAAGGTGTTCCGCCCTCGGCGCCGCGGCTTGTTGCGGCGGTTACCGGGAATGATGGTCAACGCGTTGTTCGATGCGGTAGAGGAGAGGAGCTGGCGAGTTGAACTGCGGTAGCGTTGCGACGAAACGCGATGGAAATTGCTTCGTCGCTTCGCTTCTCGCAATGACAGGCCGGGCGTTCTAGCCTCGGCCGATGAAGGGCATCTTCGTTGCCATGATCGTGACGAACTGCACGTTGGATTCGAGCGGCAGGTTGGACATGAACAGAACCTGCTGGCCGACATGATTCACGTCCATGCGCGGCTCGACCATCATCTCGCCGTGCGGTTGCATCTGTCCGGCGGTCGAGCGTGCCGTCATCGGGGTCGCGGCGTTGCCAATGTCGATCTGACCGGAGCAGATGTCGAACTGGCGGCCGTCGAGTGCGATCGATTTGGTCAGGCCGGTCACCGCATGCTTGGTCGAGGTGTAGGCGCAGGAACCGACGCGGGGCACATGCGCCGAGATCGAGCCGTTGTTGATGATGCGTCCGCCGCGCGGCGACTGATCGCGCATCATGCGGAACGCTGCGTTGGAGCACAGGAACATCGCGTTCAGGTTCACCTGCACGACGCGCGTCCACATCTCATAGGTGAAGTCGCCGAAATTCGTGGTCGGCGTGCCCCCGCCGGCGTTGTTGAACAGCATGTCGATGCGGCCGAAGTTTGCTTTGATCTGCGCGAACAGGTTGTCCACCTGGGCAGGCTCGGTCACGTCGGTCTGCACCACCAGGGCGCGTCCGCTGGTCTTCATGCCGGCGGTCTCCTCCAGCATCTCCTTGCGCCGCCCGGCCAACGCCACCGACCAACCGTCGTTCATAAGCGCCAGCGCCGATGCGCGTCCGATGCCGCTGCCCGCGCCGGTGATGACGGCAAAACGGTCTGCCATGGTGTTTCTCCCCTCGGTTGCTGTCGTCTCGGCGCATTCTGGACCGTGGTTGCGAGGTGGGGAAGATGGTGCGAGCGTTGGCTGGAGTACGCGAGGGACGAACATGCCGCGCTTTGCCGCGATCGGGCTGGACCACCGCCATATCTATGACCTGACGCAGGATCTGTTGGACGCAGGTGCCGAGTGTGTCGGCTACAACCCGGACACAACCGATCCGCGCGTGTTGGCGGGCTTCCGTAAGCGCTTTCCGCACGTGCCGGAGTCCGACACGAAGCGACTGCTGGAAGACCCGTCGATCGACTTCGTGGTGATTGCGGCACGGCCCTGCGACCGTGCCGATCTGGCGATCGCGGCGATGCAGTGCGGCAAGGATGTGATGGTGGACAAGCCTGGCGCCACCACGTTCGAGCAGCTTACCGCGGTCGAGCGGGCTGTGCGGGAAACCGGGCGCATCTGGTCTGTCTGTCTCGGTCGGCTTGCCTCGCCCGCGGTGCAGGAGGCGCTCAGGATCGTTCGTTCGGGCGAGCTTGGGCGGCTGGTGCACACCACGTCGCTCGGTCCGCACCGGCTCAATCGCGCGCTGCGGCCTGCGTGGTTCTTCGACACACCGGCGTACGGCGGCATCATCAACGATATCGGCGTGCACTCAATCGATCAGTTCCTCGCATTCGCCGAGGCCGACGATGCCGGGATCGTGTCGTGCAGCATCGGTGCGTTCGGCACGGATCCTCCGGGCTTCGAGGATTTTGCTGAGCTCGTGTTGGCCACGCCGTCGGTGCGCGGCTACATCAGGCTCGATTGGTTCACGCCTGACGGCCTGCCGACCTGGGGGGATGGTCGGTTCTTTGTCGTCGGCACCGAGGGCACGCTGGAGCTGCGCAAGAATCTCGACATCGAGGGCCGCAAAGGCACCGACCATATGTTCGTCGCCAATCGCACGACCACGCGCTATGTCGATTGCAGCGGGCTGCCGGTGACCTACTACCGGCACTTTCTCAGCGACATCGTCGAGCGCACCGAGACCGCGATGCCGCAGCGGCAGGTGTTCAACGTCTGTCGAATCGCGTTGAGGGCGCAGGCACAAGCACTGCGCTATGTGGCGAAGCAGCCATGATCGGGGTCGCGGTCATCGGCCTGGGCAATGCGCTGCAACCGCACGCGCGCGCACTTGTCGATCTGGCCGATCGAGTGCGCGTCGTGTGGGCCGCAGCGAGCAGTGAGACGCGATTGCAGGACGTCGCCGACCGCTATGGATTTCCCACCACCACCGATGTCCCCCGCGCCATCGCTGATCCAGCGGTCGATGCGGTGGTGGTGCTGACGCCGGCCAACGCGCATCTGCCGATCGCGCATGCAGCGTTTGCCGCCGGCAAGCACGTGCTGTGCGAGAAGCCTCTGGAGGTGTCGATCGAGCGCGGCGAACAGCTGATCGCTGCGGGGCGACGCTCGAACCGCCACCTCGGCATCTGTCTTCAGCATCGCTTCCGTCAGGGCAGCCAGCGTCTGCATCAGGTTTTGCGTGAAGGCGCGCTCGGCGAGATTCAGGCCGCAACGATGATGGTGCCCTGGTGGCGCCCACAATCCTACTACGATGACCCTGGCCGTGGGGTGAAGGCGCGCGATGGCGGCGGCGTGCTGATCACCCAGGCGATCCATTCGCTCGACCTGTTCCGCTGGCTACTCGGCGTCGAGCGCGTCGAGGCGGCGCAGGTGCGCACGACCGCGCTGCACCGGATGGAGACCGAGGACTACGCATCAGCGCTGGTGCGTCTCGGCAATGGCGCGCCGGGTACGATCATCGCGACGGTGGCCGCATGGCCCGGTAGCCGCGAGTGGCTGCACATCATCGGGGCAAAGGGCACGGCGCGGCTGGAGGGCGGCGGCTTGCGTCTCGCGTTCGTCGATGGCGGCGAGGAGGTGCTGGAGGATGCCGGGGGGTCCGGCAGCGGCGCCAGCGTGATGAGCTTCTCGCACGAGGCGCATCGTGCGGTCATCAGTGACTTTCTCGAGGCGATCGAGCAGCGACGCGAGCCGGCGATTCCTGGCGAGGAGGCGCTGGCGACCCAGAGAGTGATCGAGGCAATTCTGGACAAGGGAGGGCGTTAAATGCAGGACCTGCTGCCACTGGCGGAGAAACTTGGCGCGCGGCTGAAGGCGCGCGGTGATACCATCGCAATCGCGGAATCCTCGACCGGCGGGTTGATCTCAGCCGCGCTGCTGTCGGTGTCCGGCGCATCGGCATATTTCCGCGGCGGGAGCGTGATCTACACGCACTACGCGCGGGCAGGCTTCCTCGATATTCCGAATCCTCTGCCCAACGGCATGCGTGCTTCGTCCGAACCTTATGCGGCGCTCCTCGCGGCGACGGTGCGGAGCCGGCTCGGTTCGACATGGGGGCTGAGCGAGACCGGTGCGACAGGACCGACGGGCAATCGCTATGGCGATGCCGCCGGTCACACCTGCATCGGACTCGAGGGTCCGAATTTCTCGCGTGCCATCACGCTGGAGACCGGCAGCGGTGACCGCGTCGCCAACATGCGTGCGTTCTCGAAGCGTGCGATGGAGCTGTTGGCGGAGGCACTGGGATAGAAGTTATCGCGCCGCCACGTGCCGCGTGTCTCCGAGTAGCTTTGCAAGCGTGGGCTCGATCGCCTCGGCCATCAGTGTCTGGCCCTCTGCCGACGGATGGAGTGGTGCTTCGGGGGGCGTCAGCTTCGGGTCGAGAAACAGGTCGCGGTCAAGCTTGCCGGCCTTCATGAATACCCGGCCGATATCGAGGTAAGTAATTTCGTCGCGGTTGTGGTAGCGCTCCGCCAGGACTTTGTTGATCGTGAGCGTCGTCTCGGTGGCCCAGGCGGAGCGTTCTGAAGGCAGAACACCGAGCAGCAGCAGCTTCGTGTGCGGCAGCCGACGACGCAGCTCCGCGATGATGGCATCGATACCGGTGACGGTGTCCTCGGCCGACCAGTGCAGGCGGCCGAGGTTGTTTGCGCCGATCAGGATCACCGCGACCTTTGGCACGATGCCCGCAACCTCGCCGTTCTCGATGCGCCACAGCAGGTGCGACGTCGCGTCACCACTGAAGCCGAGATTGACCGCGTTGCGATCGCCGTAGAAGTGCTGCCAGACCGGGACGAAATCGCGCCATTCGGGCGGTCCACTGACCTCATAGTCCTGGGTGATGGAATCACCCAGGAAGATCAGATCGGCAGGATGCGTGCGCAGTTCTGCCAGCTTTGCTTCGTGCCGCGTGCGCCACCAGGGAAGGTCCAAACGCGCGATCGGCGTGGCGGCGAGCACGGTGTGCGGCGCCGGCGCGGCATCGCTGAGCAACAGCAGCAGAACTGCAGCCAAGCATAGGCGCAGGATTGGTCGCATGATCGGCGAATCCGTCGAGGCGTGGCGCATCTCTATAGCCGAGGCGTGACGACAATTGGTATATGAAGTTTCGTGCGACCGGAGCTGATCATCTTCGACTGCGACGGGGTGCTGGTCGACAGCGAGGTGATCAGTTGTCGGATCGATGCCGTGTGCCTGGCCGAGATCGGCATTGCGATCTCGGCGCGAGGAGATCATGGATCGCTACCTCGGCATCAGTGCGGCGACGATGTGCGGCGATATCGAGCGCAGGCTTGGCCGCAGCCTTCCGGCGGATTTCGCCGATACGCTGCGCGCGCGTGTGGCGGCGGCTTTCGACGCGGAACTCGCACCGATCGCTGGTGTCGAGACGATGCTGGATGCGCTGCCCTTCCGCCGCTGTGTCGCTTCCAGCAGCGCGCCGGAGCGCGTGCGCCAGTCGCTGTCGGTGACTGGGCTGCTGCGCCATTTCGAGCCCAATATCTTCAGCGCGACGCAGGTGGCACGCGGAAAGCCGGCGCCCGATCTGTTCTGGTTCGCGGCCGATGCGATGCGGGTGGCGCGGGCGACGTGCGTGGTGGTCGAGGACAGCGTGCCTGGTGTGCAGGCCGCGGTGGCGGCAGGGATGCAGGTGATCGGCTTCACCGGTGGGGCCCATTGCCGTCCGGGCCATGGCGAACGGCTGCGCGTCGCCGGCGCGATCGCTGTGACTGATGCGATGTCCAGGCTTCCAGGGCTGCTGGCGGCAGCCTAGCATTCGTCCCGCCGCGCCAGGGAGGGAACCATGCGTATCACGAAGATCGAAGACCTGCATTGCAACGCGGGCTGGCGCGATTTCTCGTTCCTGAAGATCAGCACCGATGAGGGTCTGGTTGGCTGGTCTGAATTTATGGAGTCATACGGCTCGGAAGGCCTCGCCGGCGTAATCCGCAAGCTGAGTGCGCGGCTGATCGGCTGGGACCCGCGGCCGGTGGAGAAGGTCACCGCCTACCTGCATGGCGTGACGCGGCAGTCGGTCGGCGGCATCGCGCAGCAGGCGATCGCGGCGATCGAGAACGCGCTGGTCGATCTGAAGGCCAAGGCCCTTGGCGTGCCGGTGTACGAGATGTTGGGTGGCCCGGTGCGCGATCGGCTACAGCTCTACTGGTCGCATTGCGGCACGTGGCGGATCAGCCATGCGAGCCATATCAAGGAATGGACGGGCTTCGACCCGATCCGTTCGCTCGATGACGTGGAGCATGCCGGCGCGGAGGTGGCGCGGCGCGGGTTCAAGGGGCTGAAAACCAACATCTTCCGCTTCGACGGGCCGGAGCCGTATGTCCACATGCCGGGCTTCAATGGACCAGGCTGGCCGGAACTGAACATCAGCCGCGATCTGGTCGATGGGCTGGTGGCGCAGATGACGGCGTTCCGCAATGGCGCGGGGCCGAAGGTCGGGCTGCATCTCGATCTCAATTTCAACTTCAAGACCGAGGGCTACATCCGGTTGGCGCAGGCGCTGGAGCCGTTCGATCTGGTGTGGCTGGAGATCGACAGCTACGACCCAGCCGCGCTGGCGACGATCCGCCGTTCGGCGCGCACGCGCGTTGCATCGCTGGAGTCGCTGCATGGACGGCGGCAGTTCCGGCCGTTCTTCGAGCAGCAGTCGGTCGATGTGGCGATCATCGACGTGGCGTGGAACGGCATTTTGGAGTCGATGAAGATCGCCGCGATGGCGGATGCTTACGAGGTCAACGTGGCGCCGCACAACTTCAACGGACATATCGGCTCGCTGATGAGCGCGCATATGTGCGCCGCAATCCCGAACTTCCGCGTGATGGAGATCGATATCGAGGATGTGCCATGGAAGGACGATCTCGTGACGCCGGTGCCGACGATCGAGGACGGCATGTTCGTGCTGCCGACCGGCCCTGGCTGGGGTGTTGAGGTCAATGAGGAGGTGATCCGCGCGCACCCGCCGCGGCCCATCGGACGTTGGGAGAGGTGACAGCGCGCGCCGTTACGAGTGTGCGCGCGCCATCAATGAACGCGGCATCAGCAATGGCAGGATAATGCCGACCCCGAGACCCCAGAACCCGTTGATCACCACCGAACGCAGCATGTTCGCTGGAACCCAGCCGCCGGCAATGGGCATCCCCTTCAGCGGTGCTACGACAAACCATCCGACCACCGCCGCGAGCACGCCCAGCAGCAGCCCACACAGCCAGGTCGGCCAGGTGAAGCGTGGCATCACGAGACCGAACAGAACGCCCCATAGGCCGCCCCAGAAGCAGTTGCTGACGATCACGGGAACGCCGAACGGTGGCACGGGTGTGGTGCGATACGGCGAGAACGACACCAGGCCCAGTACGTGCATTGCCTCCACCATTCCCTGATGAAAGATCAGCACGGCTATCGCTCCCGCGATGAAGCCGAGAAAGCCTCGCATGGTTGCCGACGGCATGTTTATCCTCCCAGGACCATTTTTTTCACCATCCGGCATCAGGTCCCGCTCCGTCAATCCGGCCGCGCAGTGCGCCCGGCTGCTCGTCCTTCAGCGCAACGCCGCTGAGGCGAAGACGCCGCATCGCATCGATCAGCCATAGCAGCTTGTCGCCTGCGGCCTCGGGCGGCAGGCCCTCGGGACGAACGTTGGATATGCAGTTGCGTTCCGCGTCGGTACGTCCGCGGTGCGGCTGCCACGTGAGATAGATGCCGAGACTGTCGGCCGCGGACAGGCCGGGGCGTTCGCCGATCAGCACCGCGACCGCTTCGGCAGCCATCGCCTCACCGATGGCATCGCCCAGCGCGACGCGGCCCTGTTCGGCCACGAATATTGGTGCGACTGGGCCGGACAAGCGCGGAACCACATGTCGCAGCACCGCCACGGCATGGCACTGCACCGCGGTTGCCGAAAGACCGTCGCACACCACGAACAGCATGGTGCCCGGTAAACGCGGAATTGCGGTGCCGTTGCGCAAGCGCCGCCCGAGGTCCGGGCGGAGAAGATAGGTGCGCCGGTCGGGCGCCTCGCTGTGCACCGCGATGTTCGGCAGGCAAGCCGCGTCCAGATCGGCGACCAGAGTGGCGACGTCGAGGGTGGTGTGGACCGCATCGCGCGCCGCCGCGTGCGCGGCCTGGAAGTCAAGATGCGCCGATGTGGGCAAGCCGTTGCCGGCGCGGCCCAGCGCCACGCGCGCGGGAGTGAAGCGTCGCAGATCGTCCCAGCGTGCCGGAGGACGATGGCCGCTGAAAACCATCATCGGTCTGCAATGGTGATGGGGATTGCTTCCCGGATCACGGCCGGGACCGCTTCGCTCCTAGCAATGACCGGGTGCATCAGTCGAGACCGATGAGCGTGGGTGACAGGGCGGCGGGGATGCGCTCGGGCGTGGTGCCGGCGGTGATGCCCATGTGCGCTAGCCAGGCGTCGAATTCGGGCGCCGGTCGCAGGCCGAGCGCGCCGCGCAGGTACAGAGCGTCGTGGAATGACGTGCTCTGGTACGACAGCATCACGTCGTCGGCGCCGGGCACCCCCATGACGTAGGTGACGCCGGCGACGCCGAGCAGCGTGAGCAGTCCATCCATGTCGTCCTGATCGGCCTCAGCGTGATTAGTGTAGCACACGTCGACGCCCATCGGCAGGCCGAGCAGCTTGCCGCAGAAATGATCCTCGAGACCGGCGCGGGTGATCTGCTTGCCGTCATACAGGTATTCCGGGCCGATGAAGCCTACCACGCTGTTGACCAGCAACGGCGAGAAGGCGCGGGCAACCGCGTAGGCGCGCGCCTCGATGGTCTGCTGATCGACGCCGTGGTGTGCATCGGCGGACAGCGCGCTGCCTTGGCCGGTCTCGAAATACATGACGTTGTCGCCCAACGTGCCGCGTCGCAGTGACAGCGCCGCCTGGCGGGCCTCGCGCAGGAGCGCGAGCGAGACGCCGAAGCTGGTGTTCGCCGCCTCGGTGCCGCCGATCGACTGGAACACGAGGTCGACCGGCGCGCTGCGTTCGATCGCGCGCAGCGTCGTGGTGACATGCGCCAGCACGCAGGTCTGCGTCGGGATGGCGTAGCGTTCGCGCACCGTATCGAGCATGGCGAGCAAGGTGCATGTGGCATCGACGCTGTCGGTCGCGGGGTTTACGCCGATCACCGCATCGCCAGCGCCGAGCAGCAGGCCATCCAAGGTGGAGGCCGCGACGCCCCGCGGGTCGTCGGTCGGATGGTTGGGCTGCAGGCGCACCGAGAGATGGCCTGGCAGACCGATCGTGTTGCGGAAGCGTGTCACGACACGGCACTTAGCGGCGACGGCGATCAGGTCCTGCAGGCGCATCAGCTTGCTGACGGAAGCGGCCATCTCCGGCGTGAGACCGGGACGGAGTGCGGCGAGCGTTTGCGGTTCGGCGGCGAGCAGGAATTCGCGGAACTCACCCACGGTGAGCGTAGCTACAGGCGCAAAAGCGACTATGTCGTGGCTGTCGACGATCAGTCGGGTGATCTCGTCGGTTTCATATGCAACGACCGGTTCGGCGAGGATCGTCGCCAGCGGCACGTCGGCCAGCGCCATCTGTGCCGCGACGCGTTCGGCAGCCGAGGTCGCCGCGAGGCCAGCCAGCGCATCGCCTGAACGGAAGGGCGTCGCGCGCGCCAGCAGCGTGCGAAGGTCATCGAAGACGTGGCGTGTACCGGCGAGCGTGTGGGCGTAGGGCATATTGGGCTCCGCCCGGCATACTGAGCGCGCCGGCACGATTGCAAAAGCCCGGCCTATACGCTGTCGAACAATCCCTGCGCGAGGAATTGCCCCTCGGCCACGCCGCCGGGGCAGGCGAACAATCCGCTGCCGATATGCGTGGTGAACTGGTTCAGCGCGTCGATCTTCGACATCTTGTCAAACAGGCGGATGAACCCAGTGCGCGGATCGCGCTGGTAGGCAACGAACAGCAGGCCGGCGTCGTACTCGATACCCTGCCGCCAGGGCGGCCAGCGTTCGGCGGTGAAGTTGGCGCCATCGTTGTACGAGTAGCCGCGGCGCAGGATCTGCGCGCCGTTGTTGGTCTCGGGCGCGGCGAGACGCAGATGCGCGTTCTCCGCGATCAGCGGATTGCCGTCCTGGTCCATTGCCCCGAAGTCAGGCTTGTCGCGTTCGCGATTACGGCCGATCGGCGCGCCGGAGCGCTTTTGGCGGCCAAACACCTCCTCCTGGAAATCAACCTCGGTCCTGTCCCAGTGCTCCAGCGCGATGCGGATCTTCCGGATGACCACATAGCTGCCGCCGCGCATCCAGGCGGGGCCTTCCTCTCCTACCCAGACTTTATCAGCGAGATTGTCTGCGTTGCGCGTACCGTCCTTGAAGCCCATCAGGTTGCGCGGCGTCTCGCCTTGCGGCGTCGAGGGCAGGAAGCCGGACTGGGTCCAGCGCACGCGCGCCACACCGTCTGCCAGGCGCGCCAGTTGACGCACGGCATGGAACGCCACCTGAGGGTCATCGGCGCAGGCCTGGATAGACAGGTCGCCACCGCTGCGCTCCGCTACCAGTTGGTCGCCGTTGAAGCCGGGCAGATCGGCCAGCGCCTCCGGCCGCCGCCCGGCAAGGCCGTAGCGATCGCTGAACAGGCCGGCGCCCAGCCCGAAGGTCAGGGTGAGACCGGCCGCGCCAAGGCCCGCCACCTCGCCGCTGTCACCTGGAGCGTCCTGGCCGCGGGTCAGGCGCGCGGCGGCATCGGTCCAGACACGCAGCGTCCGCACAATTTCGCCGGGCTTCTTCGCGGTCAGGTCGAGTGCCGCGAAATACGTCTGTGTCTGCTGCGGCGTGGCGATGCCGGCCTGATGTTCGCCCTCGAACGGGTCGCCCGATGTCGCATGGGCGAGGCGCCCCACGCCGGTAGCAGCGAACAGGCCGGCGGCCGAGGCCAGGAACGAGCGACGGCCGCTCAATGCGCCAGCACGAGCATGTTCACCTCGTCCTCCACGTAATAGAACCCATCGCCGGACGGCGTCATGGTGATCCCGAACAGATCGCCGCTGCCGGGCGGCGACTGTGCCTTGTTGGCGTCCACCCAGCGTGCGGCGATCTGACTGCCGGTCACCGGATCGATCTCCACCACTTGGCCGTTTTGCCCGTTGGTCACCAGCAGGTGGCCGTTGGGCGCCGTGGTCATCGCCAGCGGGCGCTTCAGCAGCCCGTCCTTGGTTACCTCGCGGCCGGTACCGGCGCTGTCGGTGCGTGTCGCGGCGTCGGGGATGGCCGCGATGCGGTTGCCCAGCGCGTCGGAGACGTAGAGCACGCCGCCTTTGCCCAGCGCGAGGCCAGTCGGGCCGATAATGAACACGTCCTTATCCGCCTGCTCGCCGAAGCCGCCGCCGATCACCGTCTGGCGCGTCACCACCGGCGGCTTGCCATCGGCCACGGACAGTTCGATCCGCAACACAGTCGCCTTGTTCACCACTGGCGGTTCGTCATCGGGCGGCCCTACGTCGAAACCGGTGTTGCTGACGAACAACGTCGCGGTAGCGCCGTTGTCGATCACTGCCATGTTGCCCCAGGGGCCGTTGATGTTTGGGCCGGTGATGGTGCCCGCAACGTTGCCGTTCACGTCCAGCACAATCAGGCAACCTGGGCCCTTGGTCTTCGTCGTGCCGTCCTGGCTCGGCAGGCTGCCGACGATCACCCAGCCGGATTTGAGCATGGTCATCGCTGTGGTGAGGCCAACGCCGCCTGGGCATTGCGGCAGGTTGCGGGGGATGGCGGCGAACAGGCTGAGCTGCTTCGTCGTGGGTCGCCAGATGACGATGGTGCTGCCTAGGCCCTGGAGGTTGTTGCGGTCGTTGAAGTTGTCGATCAGCACGTCGCCGGCCTGGATCCTGCCGGCGGATACCGGCGCGACGACGACCGCATAGGGATTCTGATCGCCGTTCGCCGGGACGGTGGAGGTGGCCAGGCTGTGGCGGCGAACGTCGTCGAGGAAGCCCTTCTGCTCCGCCGCCTGCGCGGCCATCGCGAGGGTCAGGCAGGCCACTGCCAGAAACGACGAACAGTGCATTGATCGGGTGCCCAGTGTAGTGAAATTGCGAGGCATTCTCATTTACCTTGTAGTCGAACGGGTAGCAAGCGGTCAGAAGGTCATGGTGTTGCGCAGGCCGAAGATGGCCTCGTTGCCAATGCGCTGAGCCGGCTGGTTCGGGTTAGGAATCCCGCCTCCCGGGTTGAACACGTATTGGAAGTCCGGCTGCACCTGCCACCAGGGCGCGACGGTGTACTGATAGGTGACCTCGATGAAGGTTTCTGTGGTGCGGACGGGATTGAACGCGCCGGAGAAGAAGGCAACGGAACGATCGAATCCCTGTGCCCCGCCGCTCACCTGCGCGATGCCGAAGCCGACGCCCACGGTGTCGTTGTCGCGGCCCTCGAACGGCGCCTTCAGGGTGATGCCGGCGTTGACGCTGAAGTTGATCAGGTTCCGGTCGCCTGGCGCGCCCATCAGGCGGGCGAACACGCTGACCGATCGAGGACTGTCCTCCGAGGGACGCCAGATCATCTGGTCAGCCACCCCATAGATGCTGAAGTTGTTCCACCGCGTCAGCGCGATGCCGGTACTGGCGGGATCGGCCAGCGACAGTCCCGTGTTGTCGAACTGCTGATCGGGGAACGGCGCTGAGTTGTACCAGAAGCCCAGCTTGTAGGTGCCAGGCAGCCCTGAGGCGGTGGCGCCATGGACCACGTCGCCGTTGCCAGGCTGGTTCAGTGCGTACTGGATCTCGCCTATCACGAGCGCCCCGGTGCGCAGGTTGAAGTTGCCGCCCCAACGGGTGCTGCCTCGCAACTGTCCGTCGTCGTTGAACGGCCCGCCTGGCGGATTGTCGGCGAACACACCGAGCAGCGTCGTGATGCCGTAGCCAGGCTGCGTGCGCAGACGCACCCCGAGCGACGACAGCGGATAGGCTGGGCCGCCAGCGTAAAGGTCGGCCGATGGAAGCATCGGCCAGCCCATCACCGTGTTGAGGAACAGGCTGGATCCCTGGCTGGTCATGAACTCCTGATCGACGCTCTGCTGGCCCAATTTCACGTCGGCGCGGCCGTCGAGGAATGACTGCTGGTACCACACTTCCCACAACCGCGTGGTGTCCGCGGCGAGAATGCCGCTTGGGGTCTGCAGGTTCAGCAGGTTGTCGGTGGCGATGTTGCGCCCGCGGATGTTCCAGGCACTGATATTGAACGTGCCGCCCTCCCAGCCGAAGGCGCGCTGGGTATCCAGGCCGATGCTCAACAAGGTCACGCCGTCGTAGCTCGCGCCGCGCTGGATGCCACCCGTGACGTTGCCCCAGACCTCGTTGACGTCCTGGAGCCCGAACGTGATGCCCAAATTCCACAAGCCCGAGCGGATGCCGCCGGCGTCGCCCAGCAGATTGCTGCGGGTCCAGAGTCCGGTCGTGAAGTCTGGCTGCTGGGCATCCTGCGCGCGCGCCGCACTTGTCCAAAGACTGGATGCGAAGCAGGCGATCGCCATGGCACTGTGGATTGGGCGCGCGGGCATGCCGGGTGACTCCTCTGTCGGGCTGTGCTCCAGGCTGGCTTCCGCGCGTCGGGGGCGACGCAGGTGGCTGGGATCGTAGAGGTACTAGACGCTACTTGGTCAGGATCAGCTTGTCCGACGCGGTGATCCGCAGTCGGTATTCCTCCTTGCCGTGGCGAATGATGATGACACGCTCGCCGGCCATCAGGTCATGGGTGGAGATCGCCCTGTGGGTCGGCGCGTCGGCCCAGTCGGTTGTCTGTCTGACCGATGGGCCTTGAGGCGTTTCGCTTGCCACCCTCGTCACCGTGCGACGTGGCAGCGGGTGGGAAAGCAGCGTTGCAGGTGCATTCGGTGGCCCCCAGACGAGAATGCGAGTGATTCGCAACTACCGGTCACTCCTACTACGGGTTGGAAAATCCGGTCAACCGCTTGCGTGAGAATTTCGCCGTGGTTTGCGGGCGCTGTGAGACGGATCACTGCGCCGGCCGCCTTCCGGACAGCAAATTCGTTGCGGCGCAATGGAAGGGGAAGCCAGATGAGCGACAGGATCACCATAACCGTGGTTCCGGTTGACGCGATGCATGCCAATCTAAAGTGGGAACAGGGAACAACCGGCCTGACACGCCTGTGGCGCTCGCTGATTGCCAAGTGGACGGGACGACTGGAGCGACGGATCGAAGCGGATTTTGACTGGCTTGATCATCCAGGAGTCCGGGAGGATTTCCGGGGCGCGACGCGTGGCTGAGCGCACGCAGCGGGCGCCACGCTATCCGCTGACGGCGGATCTGGCCGGCTTGCTCGCAATGGCGGCAGAGGACCGGGCCGACGAGGCGGACGATAGAGGGCGGTTCTTGGCCTGGCTCTCTCGCGTACGTTGGCCGCTTCGGCGCGCTGCGGCGGATGGCCCTCTGGACTCTGCCGCCTCGGTCGGCTAAACGCCGGCGCTCCATCGGAACGCGGGAGGCTGCTCCACCGCAAGTTGCGGTTGAGACGTCGTTTGCACCGCGGTCCCAGGACCCGAGGATAAGGACCAGGGATATGGCAAAGAAGATCGCCGGCTACATCAAACTGCAAATTCCGGCCGGCAAGGCGAATCCCTCGCCGCCGGTTGGCCCCGCGCTCGGCCAGCGCGGTCTGAACATCATGCAGTTCTGCAAGGACTTCAACGCCCAGACGCAGAACATGGAGCCGGGGATGCCGGTACCCGTGGTGATCACCGCATACGCCGACCGCACCTTCTCATTCATTACCAAGACGCCGCCCAATACCTATTTCCTGATGAAGGCGGCGAAGCTCGACAAGGGCAGCCAGACCGTTGGCAAGAGCGCGCCGGTCGGCCAGGTCACCATGGCGCAGCTCCGCGAGATCGCCGAGCAGAAGATGAAGGACATGAACGCCAACGACGTCGACGGCGCGGTGCGGATGCTGATCGGCTCCGCCCGCTCGATGGGCGTCACTGTGGTGGAGGGCTGAACGATGGCCAAGGACAAGCGGCTCAAGAAGGCGTACGAGAGCGTCGATGCCGCCAAGGCTTATCCCCTGGCCGACGCGATCAAGCTGGTGAAGCAGAACGCGAAGGCGAAGTTCGACGAGACGGTCGAGATGTCGATGAACCTCGGCATTGACCCGCGGCACGCCGATCAGATGGTGCGCGGGCTGACATCGCTGCCGAATGGCACCGGAAAGGCGGTACGGGTGGGCGTCTTTGCCCGGGGCCCGAAGGCCGAAGAAGCGCAGTCGGCTGGGGCCGATGTGGTCGGGGCCGAGGATCTGGCCGAGAAGGTGCAGGCCGGCGATATCGCCTTTGACCGCTGCATTGCGACGCCGGACATGATGGGCGTCGTGGGCCGGCTCGGCAAAATCCTCGGGCCGCGCGGGCTGATGCCCAACCCTAGGTTGGGAACCGTCACAATGGACGTGAAGGGTGCGGTGACCGCGGCGAAGAGCGGGCAAGTGGAATTTCGCGCCGAGAAGGCGGGGATCATTCATGCCGGCATCGGCAAGGTGAGCTTCGAGGACGAGAAGCTGCTGGAGAATGCGCGGGCACTCGCCGATGCCATCCAGAAGGCCAAGCCGACGGGGGCGAAGGGCACTTACGTACAGAAGGTGGCACTCAGCTCGACGATGGGGCCGGGCGTGCGGGTGGATATAGGGAGCTTGGCTCCGAGTTAGTTTCCATTCGTATCAGAATACGCCTGCCCTGATGGGCAGGCGGGCAGGGGACGCAAGTTCCCGAACCTGTCCGAGACCGCACGTTCCCTTGGGTCAAGCCGAGGGTTTAATGGACCGCAAGGTCCGCGCGCGGGAGACGGGAGAGGTCCTCGGAGCAGTCTGAGGATTGGTTCCGGCTTTTGGACAGGCGAACGAGGGCAACCCGGCCTCGGCGCAGTCCAAACGCGTCGAGGCCACAGTGGAGACGGGACGTGGACCGGACTGAAAAGCGGGAGTTCGTCGCCGGTCTGCACGAGGCGCTTGCCGCCACCTCAATGATCGTGGTCACCCACAACACGGGTCTCACGGTCGCCGAGGCGACGGATCTCAGGCGCCGGATGCGGGCAGCCGGCGTGACCTTCAGGATTGCGAAGAACCGCTTGGCCCACCTCGCCCTGGAAGGGACCCAATTCGACGGCCTGAAGTCAATGCTGACGGGACCGACCGCGCTCGCGTGGTCAACGGATCCGGTGGCGGCGGCCAAGGCGACGGTCGAGTTCGCCAGGACCAACGAGAAGCTCGTGCTGATCGGCGGGGCGCTCGGCCCCCAGACGCTGGACGCGTCCGGGGTGCGGGCACTCGCCGAATTGCCGAGCCTGGATGCGCTGCGCGCCCGCATCGTGGGGATGGTTGCCACCCCCGCGACTCGCGTTGCCGGCGTTCTCCAGGGCTCGGCCGGGCAGCTCGCTCGGGTTTTTGGCGCCTTTGCCAGGAAAAGCGAGGACGGCGAGGCGGCCGTAG
>CAWEVM010000029.1:0-144656 GCA_963812505.1 uncultured Alphaproteobacteria bacterium | reverse complement strand
CGTCTTTTCCGACACCGGCACCTATCTGGCGCAGGCAATCGAGCATTACGCCGGGTGGGACCGGCCAATCTTCTACAGTCTGTTCCTTTTGCCACTGCACATGACGTTGACCACTTGGCCGGCGATCGCCGTGCAGGCGCTGCTGATCGCGCACGTGCTTCACCTTGTGCGCCGGACGTTGCTGCCCGGGACATCGGTATGGTGGTTGGTGCCGCTGGCAGGCGCGATGTCGGTCGCATCGTCACTGCCCTGGATTGCGTCGCAACTCTCACCGGACGTGTTCACCGGCGTTCTGGTACTTGTCCTTGCACTGCTGATCTTCGTCCCGGACCGTCTGTCTGCACGCGAGCGCGTCTGGCTGGTGGCATTTGCCGCGTTCATGATCGCGGCGCACCTGTCGCACGTGCTCCTTGCCCTCTTGCTCCTGGCTGTGCTGCCGCCATTCCGCCCTGGCTGCTCCACGGTGATGCGCAGCATCACACCGCTTGCTTTGGCGGCAATTGCGCTGATGTCGGTCAATCTGCTGGCATTCGATCGTGCCTCTCTGGCGCCGTTTGGCAACATGTTCCTGCTGACACGAGTGATATACGACGGTCCGGGCATGGACGCGCTGCGTCACGACTGCCCCGCGTCTGGCTGGCGGCTCTGCGCATTCATCGACCGAATGCCGGCGATCGAGGACGACTTCCTGTGGCGCCACGACGGTCCAGTCGTGCAAGCCGGTGGTGCCAAGCTGCTGTCCGGCGAGGCAAATGCGATCATAGGTGCGGCCTTGCGCGCCGAACCAAGCAGCGAACTACTGGCCTTTGGACGGAACTCGATGCGGCAGCTTGCGGATTTCGCCACAGGTGACGGGCTGCAGCCGTGGCCAGGCACCGTCACGCCCGTGATCCGACGCGATTTTCCACGCTTCGAAATGTCTATGTACACAACATCGCGTCAGACCGTCGGCGAACTCACTGTGCCAGGCTGGATGCAGAAACTGCACATTGCGACAGCGCTGGCAGGCGTCGCGGGATGCTGTGCAATGCTGCTGACATCGCGCCATCATCGATCCAGCGGCTTCGCTGCGGCGGCCCTGCTGGCACTGCTGGCCAACGCGGCCATCACCGGCGGTCTCTCCGGACCGCACGATCGTTACCAGAGTCGCATCATGTGGCTGCCGCCGCTGATCGCGGTCGTTTGCCTTGCCTCACTGCGACGACCTGTCCTCGCGCCTGCATTCAGCCGATGAAGCAGGGCCATGCCGCCAACGCATTCTGGTCAGGCCTCGAGGCAGCGATATCGGCGCTGCTCTCCTTTGCCTCCGCATTCATCGTGGCGCGCCTGGTGGGGCCGGCGGAAGTCGGCATAGGCGCGGCTGCGATTGCACTGCACGTGCTGTTGTGGGTCACGGTCAACGCATTGTTCGCCGACGCACTCGTGCAGCGCGGTGTCGTTGAAGACGATACATTCTCGAGTGCGCTCATCGCATCAATTGCGGTCGGCTGCATCGCTGCGTTGCTGCAAGCGGGGTTCGGCCGCCCTCTGGCGTGGTCGTTGGCAGACAACCGGCTGGTCATGATGTCGGTGGTCCTTGCGCTGCCGTTGCCACTGGTCGGCGCAGCGGGACCGGTGCAGGGCGTGCTTACCCGCAATCGTGCCTATCGAGCACTGGCTTTGCGCACAGTCATCGGCCAGGGATTGGGTACACTGGCGGGCGTCGTCAGTGCCCTCGCAGGTGCTGGCGCATGGGCGCTGGTACTGCAGCAGGTGGTGATCTCGGGTGCCGGTGCCCTCACCCTGCTGCTACGGTGTCCACTGCCGCCGCGCCGCCGCGTGAGCACGCAACGCCTCCGTGAAATGCTGCGAATTGGCTTGCCGCTCACCGCGAGTACTCTCGTGCAGCACGGCCGCTACCGCCTGTTTGCCCTGCTGATTGGCGGCACCGCCGGCGCCGCAGCGCTAGGCCAGATGCACATGGCGTTCCGTCTGGTCGATGCGGTTCGCGAGCTCGCGTTCACCGCGCAGTGGCGGCTGATGCTTCCGGTTCTTTCGGAGCATCAGAAGAAGCTGTCTGCCTTGCGCGCGAGCATGGATCGCTGCCTCGCCTGGTCCAGCTTCCTGGCGTTTCCGCTGTGCGCCGGGATGGCCATCGTGATCCAACCTTTGGTCGCAGCGCTACTGGGACCGGCTTGGGCCTCGTGCGGCGACGCCGCCCTGCCACTGATCGCGCTGACGGCCTGGCTGTTCCTGGCGTTTCCCGCTGGAGTTGCGGCCATTGCGCGCGGCGAGCCACGCTACACGCTGATCGCGAACATCGCCGGCACAGTCGCGACCGCGGCGGGCGTTCTGCTGCTACGCCCGGCCACCCCGCTACAGGCGGTGCTGGTGTGGCTCGGCGCACAGGTGTTTGTCAGCCCGTACGTGCTGTGGGCGAATGCGCATGTGCTGGGCACCACGCCCCTGCGGCCGATACGCGCCGGCGTGCCAATGCTCGCCGCATCGATGCTCGCGACGATTGCCGCATTTGCCTTGCCGCAGGCAATGGCGGAGCTGCAATCGCCGGTATCGCTGATGGCACTTCGACTGCTCATCGCCATCGCTGTCGGTGTGCCAGGTGCCCTGCTGCTGTCGACGGTACCCGGCGGGTTGTTCGGCCGAGAATCCGCCAACGCCGCACTTCAGCGATGATAGCGATCTCCTTCCAGCACCTTGACGCCGAACCAACCCCAGTAGACGCAGTGGCGCCGGATCAATCCGTTCTCGATCTCCATCGATTCGACAAAGTCCATCTGGTCGCCATCTGGCGTCTCGCGCGGGTACTCCCAGATCAGCTTTCTGCCGTCCGTGAAGAACCCTGTCCGGTATTGGCGCCGGCTTGGCGGGGTCCGCTCGAACACGATGTGCAGAAAGTCCCGGAGCCGATCGCGCCCTTTGATGATACCGCACTCCGAGCCCAGCAGATGCCGCACCAGAGGGCTTTCGAGCCGCGTGTCCTCCGTGTAGAGCGCCGCGGCCGCCTCGACATCCTTGGCGCCCAGCGCCGCGTCCCAGAGTTCGTAGACGCGCTCTACCGAACGGACCGCATCCGGATGAACGCCCGCTGTTGCATGAATATCACCGCCTTGCATCGCCACCTCCTGATCAGTGCTGCCTTCGCGAACGGCTGACGCTTCACGCGGTTCAGCCGCCACAACGAAGGCGATATTGCCAGGGCCCCGCTGACAGCGTTGTGTCAGCAGTGATCGCGCCCTGGACCGGGGACGTCCGGCGGTGGCAAACTCGGCCTCGACCAATTCCGACCTACGAGGCCTGAATGCCCACCTATGACTATGACTGCGATCGCTGCGGTCCGTTCAGCGAAAGTCACCCGATTGCGGAGTTTGACCTACCGCAGCCTTGCCCGGCCTGTGGCGACTCGGCGCCGCGCGCGTTGACGCTGCCCGCCATCGGCGGCGGTGGTGTTGAACCGTCGAGCGCTGCGACGCCGTTCCGCGCGCATCCTGGCGGCTGTAGTTGCTGTGCCGCGCCCCGGCGATTTTCAGCCGAGGCCGTCTAGCGCCAGCACCAGCGTCGGACCAAACCATACAGGCTGATCGCCGCCCAGATCGCCTCGATCACGGCTGACGGGAAGTTCCACGCGGTCCATAGGGACGCCATTATCAGCAGCGATCCGACAAGGTTCGCCGTGGGGAATCGCCAGTCCTCGGATTTGAGCCAGCCCTGCTGGTTGGTGAAATAGGCCACCACGATGCAGCCAACACCGACGAAGCCGACGAGCGTATAGGCGTCCACGCCGCACCCTCCAACGATTGTCGCACTATCTGCGGAAGCGCATTCTGCGCTTGAGAGCATCGTACGAAAGGACCAGCCATGCCCGAATCCGACTGGCACACCCGCGCGGGTACGACGTTCCGTTGCGAGAAGCAGCCGGCGACCGGCACGCGCGGCATGGTGGTCACCAATCATCCGCTCGCTTCGGCGGCCGGCGCCGAGATGTTGGCCGCGGGTGGCAATGCGATCGACGCAGCAGTCGCCGCCCTGTTCGCGCTGACCGTCGTGGAGCCGATGATGGTCGGCATCCTTGGCGGTGGCATTGCGCATATCCGCCTGGCCGATGGACGCCATGTGGTGATCGACAACCAGAGCATGGCGCCGCTCGCCACCGGCCCGACCACCTACACGCCCGATCCCAACGCGGCGCCAGGAACTATGGATACGATCGGGCGCAAGAACGCCGTCGGCCCGACCTCGGTCGCCTCACCCGGCAACCTCAAGGGCTGGTGCGAGGCCGTCGCCCGCTTCGGCACCTTCCCGCTGGCCGATGTGATGGAGCCGGCGATTCGCCATGCCTCGCGCGGCTTCCGCGTCACACCCTACCTGCGCGAGTGCGTTTCGGACTCCGCCGCCGACATGGCGCGCGACCCCGAGATCGCGAAGCTTTACTTGCCTGGTGGATCACCGATCGCTGCCGGAACCCGACTGGTCACTGGCGATTATGCGGAGACGTTGCGCAGCATCGCGCGGGAAGGTCCTGATCTATTGTACGCCGGCGCTCTTGGCACAACGTACGCCGACCACATGGCGAGATCGGGCGGCTACATCACGCGCGACGATCTGACACGCTATCGCACCGTGGAGCGCGATGTGCTGCGTGGCACGTATCGTGGCTTCGACATCGTGGGACCACCGCCGCCATCGTCGGGACCACTGCACATCATTCAGATGCTCAACATACTGGAGGGCTACGATATCGGTTCCTTGGGGTTTGGCTCCGCGGAGACGCTGCACCTGCTGGCTGAGGTGATGAAGATCGCCTTTGCGGACCGGGCGGCGGCAACTGCGGATCCGGCCTTCGTCAAGGTACCGGTGCAAAAGCTGCTGTCGAAGTCCTATGCCGAGACGCGGCGCGCGCGCATCGATCTCGGGCGGGCACAGAGCTGGAGCGCGGAGGTGGCGCCCGGCGAAGGCGCGCATACCACGCATCTCACCGTGGCTGACGGTATGGGCAACATCGTCGCGAGCACGCAGACGATCAATTCGCTGTTCGGCGCACGCTACATCGTGCCTGGCACCGGCATGATTCCCAACAACTACATGTTCGTGTTCATGCCGCGTCCGGGCCGCACGAATTCAGTGGCACCAGGAAAGCGGGTTACCTCGTCGATGTCGCCGGTCATGCTGCTGCGCGATGGGCTGCCTCGCTATGCCCTGGGCCTGCCCGGCGGGTTGCGCATCTTCCCCTCGGTGATGCAGGCGATCTCCAATCTGATCGATCACGGCATGAGCGTGCAGGAGGCAGTAGAGGCGCCACGTCTGTGGACTCAGGGCTTCGGCGTCGAGGTGGAAAGCACCGTGCCATCAGGGGTTTTGGCGGCGTTGCGTGACAAGGGCCACGACGTGGCGACGGTTGGCAATGTCGGCGGCGGTATGAGCGCTATCCGGTTCGAGGATGACGGCACGATGACCGGCGCCGCGTGCTGGCGCGCAGACGGAACACCAATCGGGACCAGCGGCGGCTATGCCCGCTCCGGCGTCCGGTTCAGGCCGGAGGCTACACGCTCGTAGTTACCCGGTCGCCGCCACTTCCAGCACGTATTCGGCAAGCGCCAGTGATGCCGTCAATCCAGGGCTTTCGATGCCGAACAGGTTTATCAGTCCGGACACACCGTGCGTCCGCGGCCCCTGCACCACGAAATCCTGCGCTGATGCACCGCGCGGCACGATCTTCGGCCGGATGCCGGCATAGCCTGGCTGCAAGGCGTGGTCCATCAATGCCGGCCAGTACTTGCGCACTGCTGCGTAGAAGCTGTCAGCGCGGGTCGGATCCACGGTGTAGTCGATCGCATCGATCCACTGCACGTCAGGGCCAAAGCGCGCCTGACCACCAAGATCGATCGTCAGGTGCACGCCAAGACCGCCGGGTACTGGCACAGGATAGATCAACCGCGAGAACGGCGAACGCCCGGACAATGTGAAGTAGTTGCCCTTCGCGTAGTATGCGGTCGGGATCCGATCCCGCGGCATGCCGACGATGCGTGATGCGAGCCCAGGCGCGTGGAGGCCGGCGGAGTTCACCAGCAATCGACAGCGTACCGTCATCGGCTCGGCGCCACCGACTTCGATCTCAACACCACCCTGCACAACGCGTCCGCCAGTGACGGGACTGAAGAACACGGGCACTGCACCGGCGTTCTCTGCATCGCCTTGCAACGCAAGCATGAACGCGTGGCTGTCCACGATGCCTGTAGCCGGCGACAACAGCGCGCTGGTGCACGACAGATTGGGTTCCATCGCGATCGCCTCGGCGGCCGTGAGCACGCGCATGCCCTCGACGCCGTTCACCTCGGCCCGGCGCTTGATGCCGGCCAGCATCGTGTCCTCCTCGGCATTGGTTGCGACGATCAGCTTGCCGCAGTTGGCGTGCGGCACGCCCTTGGCGGCGCAATAGGCGTAGAGCGCCTTGCGTCCGGCGACACAGAACCGCGCCATGAAGCTGCCCGCCGGGTAGTAGATGCCTGCGTGGATCACCTCACTGTTGCGTGACGAAGTCTCTGTGCCGATGCCTTCCGCCGCGTCGAGAATGACGACCTCGCGGCCGGCCAGCGCGAGCGCGCGTGCCACCGCGAGGCCCACGACACCGGCACCCACCACGATGCAATCGACTGACTCCACGCTTAACCCCCCTCAGCTGGCGGCCGGTCCGATTAGCACCGGGGATCCGATTGCCGCTAGCCGGCCACCCACCGCACGGACGGTTGGGCGCAAAAAACCAGGAACGCCCCGGCGTTGGCACGGAGCACGGAGCAGGAACATTTGACCTGGATCAATGCTGACGAGCCTCGCTGTACGCTGTTATGGCCAAGAGCAGGAGACACAACGATGCTTACCGAAGCTTGGAAGGGTCTGGTCGAGAAATACATCGTCCACGACGTTCCTGACGTGATGGCAGCCTGTTTCGACTGCAATGTGGTGCAGTGCTTTGGCGAGAGATACGCATCTTGCCCAAATCGTCTGGCACTTGCGGCCGCTCTGAAGGCCAGGGCAAGCGTATTGTCAGCTGCCAAGTCTGAAGCGGCCGATCACTGATATCATCCTGCTAGCGGGCCGGGTGCCGAGCCGATGGCGGCGGCGATGCAGGTGGCGGTTTAACCGCCAGGTGCTCCCTGCGTGTTCACGTACAGCGCATAGAGACCATGGCTTGCTGCCATGAACAGGCGATTGCGCCAGCGGCCGCCGAAGCAGAGATTGGCGCAGCGTTCGGGCAAAGCAATGTGGCCGATGGGCTCGGCGGCGGGATTGAAGATGCGGACGCCATCGAGGTCCGCCTCGCCCATGCCCCAACCGCACCACAGGTTGCCGTCGATATCGACCCGGAAGCCGTCGGGTGTACCCGGACCAGCATCGAGGAACATCCTGCTTGCACCGAGGGTGCTTCCGTTGACATCGAACACACGCAGCTTGCGCGACGGCATGGCGCGCGATTCCACCACGTAGAGCTTTGACTCGTCCGGCGAGAACGCCAGCCCGTTGGGGCCTTGGACATCGTCGGTTACAACCGCAATCCCACCCGTCTGACCATCGATGCGATACACGTTTGCCGGCAGTTCCGGCTCGTACTTCTCGCCCTCATAATAGCCGAGCAGCCCGAACGGCGGGTCGGTGAACCAGATTGAGCCATCGGACTTCACCACGACATCGTTCGGCGAGTTTAGCTTCTTGCCTTGAAAGCTGTCGGCCAGCAGGGTGATCGTGCCGTCATATTCGGTGCGGATGACCCGACGGCCGCGATGCTCGCAGGTGACCAGTCGCCCCTGGCGGTCGCGCGTGTTGCCGTTCGCATTGTTGGAAGACTTGCGATAGGTGCTGACGGTGCCGGTTTCCTCCTCCCATTTCAGGATGCGGTCGTTGGGAATGTCGCTCCACAGCACGTAGCGGCCATCGCCGAAATACACTGGGCCTTCCGACCAACGGCAACCGGTGAACAGACGCTCCACCGAGGCAAGTGGCAGCCGATAGCGGTTGAAGCTTGCATCGATCACCTGCACCGCCGGATCGGGATAGCGCTGGCTCGGTTCCCACATGGTCCTGTTTCCCCTGTCTTTACGACGATGATGCTGGCGCGGAACCGCTATCGCAAGCCGGCACGGTGCAGATGCGGTGCGAGGCGGAGGCTGAGCGCGAGCGTCAACATGCGGTAGTCGCTGAACAGCGACCAGAAGGGATGGCCGAACGTTTCGGGGCGATTGCGCTCGATGGCGAAGTGCGCGGTCCACGCGAAGCTATAGCCGATCAGTGGCGCAGCAATCAGGCCACGCCAGTTGAGAGTGACAATGGCGACTGCCAAGGTGGTAACCGCCAACACGCTGCCGATATAGTGCAGCGCGCGTGTCCTCGGATTACTGTGGGCACGGAGATAGCGGAGCCAGAAGTCGCGGTACGTCATGACGGTACCAGTGTCATTGCGGTCGAGGTGAAGCAGGCCTGGTCACAGTGCTCAACCTTGATCGAGATTGCTTTGCTTCGCTCGCAATGACAGGCGTATCTACATTCTTCCTGCATCGACCACCCAGAGCTGCGCCGAACACATCCGACTGTCGTCAGAGGCCAGCCACAGCACCATCCGCGTCACATCAGCCGGCACCAGCTTCTCCTTGAGACACTGCACCTGCATGAGGTTCCTTTCGCCCTCGGGCGTCAGCCAGAGCGCGATCTGGCGCTCGGTCATGATCCAGCCGGGGATGACCGTATTGACCCTGATCTTGTCTGGGCCCAGATCACGAGCCATGCCGCGCGTCAGCCCCTCGACTGCGGCCTTTGCCGTCGTATAGGCCGGCATGCCGCCCTGCAGCGAATGCCAGCTAACCGAACCGAAATTGATGATCGAGCCACCGCCAGCGGACCGCATCATCGGCGCCGCAGCCTGGATGGCAAAGAACTGATGCCGCAGATTGGTCGCCATCCGCTCGTCCCAGTATTCGACCGTCACATCCTCGAACTTGTGCCGCTGATCGTTCGCCGCGTTGTTCACCAGCACGGTGATTGGCCCAAGGCGACGCCCCACCTCGGCAATCGTTGCCTGCAGCGCAGCAATGTCCTTGAGGTCACAGTGCTGGTAGAATGGCTTCAAGTGACCCGCGGCCTCGATTTTGCCGATCAGCGCCTGAGCCGCATCGTCGGCAATATCGACGAACGCCACCTTTGCTCCCTGTGCGGCGAATTGCGTGACGTGCTCGGCACCAATGCCGCTCGCCCCGCCAGTGATGAACACCACGCGGTCGCGCAGGCTGGGGTAGACTGCGAATTGTTCGCTCATGCTGTGCGCTCCCTCAGTCTGTCCACTACGGCATCGACGATAGCTTCGGGTGATGGTCCGATCGACACCACGATCGGATGCTCATCCGGTCCTGGCTCCTCAAGCGTGGCGAACTGACTTTCGAGCAGAGCCGCCGGCATGAAGTGTCCCTTGCGAGCCGCGATCCGCTCCGCGATCAGGGCTTGCGATCCTTGCAGGTACACCAACACCACATCGGTCCGGTTCCCGATCAGGATGTCGCGATAGGAGCGCTTCAACGCCGAGCACGCGACCACGCCCTGCTCGCCACGCGCACGCATCGCGTCGATCTCGTGTGCGATGGCACGCAACCATGGCCAACGATCCTCATCGGTGAGCGGCGTGCCGGCGTGCATCTTCGCGACATTCGACGGTGGGTGGAAAGCGTCGCCCTCCAGCAGGCGCCAGCCCTCGTGTTCCGCGACACCGCGCGCGATCGTCGTCTTGCCGCTGCCCGAAACGCCCATCATCACCGCGATGGTCATGTCACTCGTGCCACCAACGGCCGCCGAGGACAATTCCGCGGCAGGCCAGTCGTTGTTCCGCGTTCAGCTTCTCGCCCAGCACGTCCTCGAACACGAACTGCCCCTGCTCCAGCGTCAGCACGGTCGCATCGCCGAGCAAGCCCGGGCGCAACGTGCCGCGATCCTCGAGGCGCACGGCGCGCGCCGGATTGACGGTGGTAGCTCGAATGACCTCAACCAGGGGCACGCCGAGGCAAGGAACTTCGACATCGTCGTTAGGAGGTCGTAGGCCGGCCCATCGATCGACACGACATGGATGTCGGACGAGATCACGTCAGGCAGGAAATTGCGCGCCAGCATCGCCATCGCCGTCTCGTAGCCGAACGAGCCCTTACCATGGCCGATGTCGAAGACCACGCCACGTTCGCGCGCTGCCAGCACATCCTCGCGCACCGCACCGCCGGGTGCCACCGGCGTATTGGGGAACGGGCGAAAACAGTGCGTCAGAATGTCGCCCTTGCGCAGCAATGGCATTACCTCGGATCGGTAGGGCGGCGGAGCGTCCAGATGCGTCATCAGCGGGACGCCCGCATGCTCGGCCACTTCGAGCGCCATCTCCATGGGCGCGATGCCGGAAGCGCCTGACGCATTGCCGCCGATGCGCACCTTGATGCCGACCACCAGGTCCTCCTCGGCTTTCGCCACATCGAGACAGACGCGCGGATTGAGCAGCGCCAGGTCGCGGCACTCGCCGACGTTGATATCCTTCGACAGCGCAAAGATGCCGGCGAACGAGATGTTGAGGAATGGCAGGATGCGCACCTCGGATCGTTCTATCACGTGGCGGCGGAAGCCCTTTAGGTTGCCCGGTCCGGCTGAGCCGGCGTCGATCAGCGTGGTGAGGCCGCTCGCCTTGGCGTAGGCGTCAGGATCGACGCCGAGCGATGTGCCGCCCCAATAGACATGCGTGTGGAGATCGATGAGACCCGGCGCCACGATCAGGCCAGAGACATCGCGCGTCTGCCTGCCGCCGGGAAGGTCCGGGCCGACCTCGGCAACCTTGCCGTTGGCAAAAGCCACGTCCAGCCTGGCATCGACACCTTGCGCGGGGTCAATGACCCGGCCGCCCTTCAAGACCAAATCGAACATGCGCGTCCCCCCTCTCGGGAACCCTGCCATATCAGAGCAGCCCGGCCCAGGCGTTGTATTTCAACCGGTTATGGCGGAACTCCCAATGCCCAATGCTCCGCAAGAGGCCTGATCTTCTGTCAGTCCCGACATCGATGACAGCGTTATGCCTGACAGAGAGGAATTCTCTGTACTGAGCTACGATCATTCCCTGGGCGCATCCCGCGCCCGATCGACAGCATGCGAGCTGTCCCGCCGGGATCGATCTCCTCCGGCGGGGCTTCCTTGTGCGAAAACCGCCCGGAGCCAGATGGACCGCGTCACTATATTGCTGATATTTCTGATATTATTGGCTGTCGCCCTGATAATATTCGGAATCTTTGGTCTCTGGAAGGAATGGCTGCCGTTGTGAACGGATGAACCGATGTCCGACCGCATAAGCTTGGCGGATGCGCCCCAGAAACTGACGGCGACTTTCGACCGCTCGCCAGACATTGGTGCCGTCGAGGGATGTTGAACCTTGCAACCTAGATACACCTTGCTAGACGCGCCGCGCTAGCCGCAAATCAGCACAAAGGGACTGGCACCAGTCAGGACTGTAAATCAGGGCGATTTGATCTGGATCAAATCGCTCCAGCGCCTCAGCGGCCATTCTCTGCCAACATAAGTCTTGCGGGCGGGAACTCGGCGAGGGAGGCGCGTGCAATGAGTCAAGACGATTTCCAGCTTGCCGCGGCACTCGCCGAAGCGTCCTATTCATCGGACGCGTGGATAAGCATCGGCCAGACCGGGCGAGCCGCTGCGATTTATCGAGAACTCCGCACCATCGACATGCACACTGCCGAAAGACGACACAAGGTTGTCGAGACAGCAAGGAGCCTTGTTCGTGAGGGGGAAGGGCGCGTTGCGCGGCAGGAGGTCCTTTTGGCAGGAGTGGAGACAGCGCAGGGAAGTGAGTCCCCACGCGGCAGAAAATCGCTGAATGTAATCCGCAGCTCACTGGCCCTCGCGAAGTATCGCCTGCGGGAATTGGAGGCCACGGCGCCCTCGCCGCACGCGTGATCGCCCTCGGACGCCGGAGAGAGTTACGCCGGCTGGATTGGTTCATGCCATCCTATCGATCAAGTGGATACCCTGATCTCGCTGCCACGCTGGCCAATCGCCGAGGCAACGTTGGTCTCTCGTCTGGCCTGCGATCTGCTGTATCTCCGGCCGGCCCTGGGGGTGCGAGGAACAAGCACCAGAGGGTCTTGCTCTCCACGAGCGATCCGCCGGTAGCTCCGATTGGAATGAGCGAGAGGCCGCGCTTCCAGTGCTCGCAGTGCTATCAGGTGGTGCTCGACCTTCAATTGCCGTGTTTTCTGACGAGCGCCCTCAGCCTGTTCCAGCAAATTGCGGTTCCGTTCGATCAGTATATCGATCTGGTCCTCGCCGGTCATGCCGCGAGCATAGGTTTCATAATGCGCCAGATACGCAGCATGCTTCGCCAGTCGCTCGTATTCTTCTGCGAGTGCCACCTTCGTATGTCTCGCTTCACGGTCATGGATTGCGTCGGCCTCGTCCCACGCATCCGCTGCTCGCCTCAGCCAATCGGCAGTCTTCATGGTCTGTAGCATTGCCAACAAATACCTTCACACTTGTCAGAGTCACCGGTCGAACCGACCGAGGCGGCCGTTCAACCGCCTCTGTTTCCCGACCGCGCACCAGACTGCTTACGCGGGAAATCAGTCCATTCCACTGGGACGTCCAGCGCCGCAGCTTCGCGCTCGACCCATTCTCTTGCTTCGTCCGGGGAGCCAAAGTGATTGGTGGCGGGCGCGCGTCGTGATGCCATGGCACTGGACACAAATACTGCCGTGAATTTGTAAGGACCGTGCGGTTCAATCCACGCGATCAGCTTGCCGCTATCGCTGGAGGTCATGGCTATCTCCCCGATGTGATGCCAAGCAGAAATCTTCCACGCGTTCATGAGGTTGTCATTATACGGCGGTTTCAAGCACTCGTGAGGATTCGCCGAGTGTCACGATCCACAGACCGAAAACTGCCGGAACTGGCCTGACTAACCCACTGCTATTGCTGCCCGAGTACGTACCAGGGCAGTATGGCGAGGAACTTACGGCGAGGCTGCCTATGAACGACGTCGCTGCCGAACTCACCAACTCCCGGATCATAGCCGCCTATCGCGAGCGCACTGGTGGCTCGGCAGAGCTGGCGAAGGAAGCCAGCAAGCTGTTCCCAAGCGGCATCACGCATGACGCGCGCAACGTCGATCCTTATGGTGTGTTCATCGCCCGCGCGCAGGGACCGCACAAGTGGGACGTCGATGGCAACCGCTACATCGACTATTTCGGTGGCCACGGTGCACTGTTGCTGGGGCATCATCACCCGGTCGTCACTGCCGCAGTACGCCAGGCGCTGGACGAAGGCACTCAGTTCGGTGCGTCGCATCCGCGCGAGATCCAGTGGGCACACGCCATTCAGCGCCTCGTCCCATCCGCCGAGCGCATTCGCTTCACCTCGTCTGGCACCGAAGCGACGCTGATGGCGGTGCGGCTTGCTCGCGCGCTCACCGGACGCCAGACACTGATGCGGTTCAAGGGACACTTTCACGGCTGGCATGACCAGATGGCCAGCGGCTACACAAACCACTTCGACGGTTCGCCGACGCCGGGCGTGCTGCCCGGCGTGGCCGAGAAGTCTATCCTGCTGAACCCCGGCGATGTCGCCGCAGTGCGCGAGGCCTTCGCCACCAATCCCGACATCGCGGGGGTGATCTACGAGCCGACCGGATCGTCGTTCGGCCAGGTGCCGCTCGACGCCGCGTTTGCACAGGAACTGCGCCGTCTTTGCACTCAGCATGGCGCGCTGCTGATGTTCGACGAGGTTGTCACCGGCTTCCGGGCGACACGTGGCGGCGCGCAGATGGCGTTCGGCGTGCGGCCTGACCTGTCGACCTTCGCGAAGATTGTCGCGGGCGGACTGCCGGGCGCGTGCGTCGCTGGACGCAAGGACATCCTGGACCTGCTCGACTTTCAGGTTGCGGAGCGCACGGGACGCGAGAAGATTTCGCATCCGGGCACATTCAATGCCAATCCGGTGTCGGCAGCGGCAGGTACTGCGGCGCTCACTGTCATTGCGGAGACCGATGCGTCCGACGAGGCGTGTGCCGCCGCCGCCTCGCTGCGCGAGAATCTGAATGGCGTGTTGGCGCAGGAGCATGTGCCCTGGGCGGTCTATGGCACCTATTCCGGGTTCCATCTGTTCGTGAACCCGAGCGGACTGGCTGTCGGGCCCCGCAACTTCGAACCGACGAAGATCCCGCTTGAGGACATGAAGAACCAGCCGAAGGCGCTTATCAACAAGCTGCGGCTTGCGATGCTGATCAACGGCGTGGACCTCAATCCGCGGGGAGGCGGGTTGCTGTCATGCACGCACACCGCCGCCGATGTGGCGGCGACAACGGCAGCATTCCACGAAGCGATCCGCATGTTGAAGCAGGAAGGGGAACTGGCGAGCTGACGCGCATGGCCGTGTCGCCGTATCGCTCGATGCGTCGATCTTGCTTGGTCTCGTTTCTGGCGTGGCTCGTTGCCGGCTTTTTGGTTACGGGTGACCCAGGGTTGGCAGGAGCCGCGGACACGCCGATCGAAGCAATCATTGACGGCTTGAAACCGGGCGCAGAGGCTTATATCACATCGGGAATGAAGGCCTTCGATCTGCCTGGCCTCGCCATCGCGATCGTTGCAAATGACCGCATTGTCTACAGCAAGGGTTTTGGCGTGCGCAGCAAAGCCGGTCGCGCGCCCGTTGATACACGCACGGTCTTTCAGATCGGCTCGGCCACGAAGGGTTTTCTTGCTACGACGATGGCGCTGATGGTCGATCATGGCAAATTCAAGTGGGATGACCGTGTGGTCGATCTCGATCCGGAATTTCAGTTGAAGGACCCCTGGGTCACGCGGGAGTTTCGCGTGTTCGATTTGCTGGCTCAGCGTTCGGGGCTGCCTCCCTACGTAAACGACGCACTGGGCATTTTTGGCCTGAACCGGACGTTACTGATCCGATCCTTGCGCTACGTCGAGCCGGTTTCGAGTTTCCGCTCGACCTTCGCCTACACCAACGTCACGCACATCCTCGCGGGTCGCATCGTGGCAAAGGTTGACGGCGCCAAGGACTGGAACGCTGTTCTACAGAAGGAAATCCTCGATCCACTCGGGATGAAAGAGACAAGCTATTCCGCGGAGGCCATTGAATCCGCGCCCGACCACGCGAACGGCTACCGCTGGACGCCCGATGGCACATCGGAAGCGCCATTCACGCAGATCTTTCCGTACGACTTCGATGGCGCCGGTGACATCAACTCGACGGCCGAAGATGCATCGCGCTGGCTACGCTTCCAGCTTGGCAACGGCGTGTTTGAGGGGCACCGGATCGTATCCGCCGAGAACCTTGCAGTTACTCACACGCCCAAGGTCGCGTTGTCTGACAAGGCGAGCTACGCGATGGGCTGGATCGTTCAGCAGACGCCGAACGGCACAATCATCTGGCACAATGGAGGGACCAGCGCGTTCGGCTCATATTTCGGCATGGCGCCGGAGAAGGGCGTCGGCGTGGTCGTCCTGACCAACGAAGCGAACATGGGATTGCCCGATGCCGTAGGCGGGTGGGTTCTGGACCGCATTCTTGACAATCCCAATGTTGACCATGCCGCAAACGTCCTCAAGAACGCCAAAGCCGCATACGCAAAGTCCGTCAAACTGTTCGCCAAGCCGGATAATCCGCGGCCATCCCCGCCATTGGCCGGTTTGGCCGGAAATTTCAACAATCCGGGCATCGGCAAGGCCAGCCTAGCGTTGGAAGGAGATGCGCTGGTGCTGACGCTGCTGGCGAGCGGTGCCAAGCTCAGGCTTGCGCAGTGGGACGGCAACATTTTCACAGCGACGCTGATGCCGCTCGGCAAATTCGCAGCGGTGGCCGAGGATCTTGGCCCTATGCCAAATGTGTTCCTACAGTTTCAGATGGACAAGGAAGCCAGGCTCAACGTGCTTCGCCTGTCGTTCGATGACGGGCAGGCCTACGATCTTACCCGCGAATAGCCACGCGGTATCGACCCATCAGGCCGCCTCGGCCAGCTGCCGCGGCAGATAGATCGCTGTGTGGGTCACACGCGCGAGCGGTGTGTGCTCGTTCGCCAGTACCAGCGCATCGACCTCGACGAATTTGTGGCCTTTATGCTCGTAGTTCTGCGTGACGCGCGCATGAGCGCTCAGGGTATCGCCGATATGCGCAATGCCGAGATTCTGCACCTTGCTACCGACATGCATCCACGCTGGCAGAACGACATTGTGCGACAGCGCCCAGTTGCAGCAGCGCAGGATGGTGCCTGGGTGCACGATCCCTTCCTTGGCATACAACGGATCTGTTTCGCGCGCATCACTGAGATCCTTCGCATGGAAGTCCGCTGTGACGGCCAGCGGATTCATGCTTAGCCAGCGGCCGACCGCCAGCGATGTTTCGTCGGCCGCAGGACGTGAATCGTGCGCCGGCGGTGTGCTCGATTGGAACTCAGCGATTGGAGGCGTGGTCACGGACGGCGGAAGGGCGGCTGACCCCGTTGCGCAAAGCTCGCCATGGCTATTCACCTTCAGCGTCAGGCCGTCACCCGTCACCTCGGCAGTAATCTCGGCGATGTCGCCTTCATAGACCGGCTTCGCAAATTTGCAGTCGCCGGTGCCGCGCTCCAGCCAGGCACGGCCCCAGTGACCGACAGGCAAATGGGTCATGTAGGCGTAGACATGCACGCCACCTACCAAGCCGCCGGTGAAACCGAAGCGGCGCGCGGTGGCATCGTCGTGGATCTTGTTCTCCGACGCCTTCGCCGTATTGTTGGCGGAGACCCGGTACAGCTGGAGCGACATGTGCAGTTCTTCCATACAGCCTCGGAGGCCTGACCGGGCCTCCGTCAGAACGACGACTTAGGCCAACGCCCAAATCCCTACTTCGTACCCGGGCACGAAGTTCCGATTGTTCATATCGGGATTTCGGTTGATGAAGTTCCGATTGAACATCGGATGACGCATGCTGCGTGTCTCGTGCTCGATCTGGAAGAGCGTCTTGTTTGTGTCGACATCGACGATATCAACGAAGCGGTACTGATGTTGGTCGCTCTCCTCGGTAATCAGCCCACGCTCCACCAGCTTTTTGTGTGGGCCGGAAAAATCCGCCAGCGTGATCTGAATGTGATGCGAGTCGTACGGCGGCAGCTCTTTGGTGGTCTCGCGATAGAGCACTCTGCTGTCGCCCGACGTGCTTGCCCACGCGTAGGGACCGCGCTCGTCATTCGACACACCAGCGATGCCATCCAGGATTTCCGTATAGAAGCGCGCGATCTTTGAGAGATCGGTTCCGGCCGGCACGTCGAACTCTACGTAGGGCATTCCGAGACGCAGCGGTCCGAAGTTCTCAGGCTCCGGTCCGTGCACACGGATGCGGTTGCCCCACGGGCATGTCGTTTCTACGACGTTACCAACATCCTCGTAGCTAAACTCCGTGCCTTCCAGGAATTTCTTCGCGTATTCGAGCCGCTTCAGCAGCGCCTCGAGGTCGGGCACGACCAGTCCGGTCGTCCCGCGCACCACCTGCGCGGGGCTGCGCGTTGGCAGATGGAACTGGCCGCGGCCGACATTCACCCACATGTTCTCAAGGCCGGCCATCAGGTAGGGATCGCGCGTCAGGCCGAGACCCATAAGGTAGAAGGCAATCGCCTTCGACTGGTCGGGCACCGTGACGTTGACGTGGCCCAGTTCGACGATATTGCCGAGGTCCTCGACTGTTCGGTCGAACTGCGGCTTGGTCATGACCGTGTCGTTCATTTCCAGGCGTCCTCTGCCAGAATTCTGCGGTTGGGCGCATGATACTGCGGGCTGGCGGTTCTGGTCCACTGGGAGGGAGAAGTGGTATTTGGCGGCTGAAGTGGGCCCAGCGATAGGCTGGGCGGAATGGGCAAACCACGACGGCCTGGCGCTCGCTGAACTTCTGCGCACCGACAGGTGAGCGCCCAGCAGGTTGCGGCACAGGCGGCCGCAGCGAGAGCGAAACCCATCAACGCCTCGCACACAGAAATCCTGACAGTTCGGCGGCTCCTCAGCACTGGGATGGCTGTATGCCGCGTTGCGGCCGTTCGTGAATTTCTTTCAGCTGTCATTCGCGTCGCACGAACTGTTCGAGCGGCTGCAAGAATCGCATCCCGACCTGTTCCCCAGCGCTACAGCGCCGGGTGAAAACATGGCGGCGTGCGCTGGCGCACAAGATGCTCTTCGGGGCGACCGCCGCGGGAGAGATGCCCGGGCAGGCATGCTCCACTCTCCTGACACACGGCAGCTGTGACACCAGTGCAGTGACGCCACGCTTATCAATGAGTTCGACGCGCGATCCGCGATCCGCGGAGTGTTCCGCGGTGCTCGCTGCGGGTGGCTCCCCGCCTTCCAATCTCCTCCGCTGCGCACCACGACTTGGGCAGCGCGAGGTCGGGAGGGGAAAGGCAGGCTCGCCGATCGAACAGGAAGGCAAGTCTGCGTCACGGGGCCCCTTCATGAAACGCCAACAGACGGCAGCGGGACCCTCATGCTTCGATTGACAAGCTGACGTGGGGCCGGGAGCATTCCTGGATGAGGCACTACGACCGTCATCCTGATCGTCGCTGCGCATTACGCCTGGGACTGCGGCGACGAGCAGGAATGGGACATTTGGAGCGATGACACCTATATATGGATATTGCATATATCTCTGCCATATCGGCACTCGCGGGATCGGTGGTTGGCGGCCTGACATCCGGCGTCACCAACTGGCTCAACCAACGTTCGCAGGCAAGGGCGGGTCAGATCGCCCATGACCTGGCACGCCGCGAGGACCTGTACCGGGACTTCATTGTCGCGGCATCGAAAGCGTACGGCGAAGCCATTGTCAGCAACGAGCCACAGATTCAGGAGATCATCGCACTTTACGCCATGATCAGCAGGATGCGGGTCTTGAGTTCGCCGCGGACTGTCGCCTGTGCCGAGAAGATCATGATAACGACGATCGCGACCTACGACGCGCCAAACCAGACAGTCAGGGAACTGCATGATCTGCTGGAGAGCGGAGCGGGGATCGATCCGCTAAAGGAATTTGCCGAGGCTGCGCGCGAGGAGATGCGCAGGTTGGAAAGACGATGATCGGAATGGGCGACACCATGCCTCATGTCCCGCGGGGCCATCATCCCACGGGGCTACTGCCCGGCGGGCGGGCGCTCCGTCGCGACACTGCGCATCGCCTCTTCGTGGATGGAGTGCATGATGTGCCGTTTGATGGTCATGAATGCGTCGCTTGTCAGCATCTCCACGGTGCGCGGGCGGGGCAGTGCGATCTCGATCATTTCCTTGATGCGGCCGGGCCGTGCCGTCATCACATAGACCCGGTCGCCGAGCAGGATCGACTCATCGATGTCGTGGGTGATGAACAGCACAGTCTTGTGTGAGGCCTGCCAGATGTCCAGCAGCAGCTCCTGCATCAGCGATCGGGTCTGGCTGTCGAGTGCGCCGAATGGCTCATCCATCAGCAGGATCGCCGGATCGTTGGCGAGAGCCCGTGCCAGCGCCACGCGCTGCATCATTCCACCGGAAAGCTGCTTCGGATACAGCCGCTCGAAGCCATGCAAGCCGACCTGCGCGATGAACCGCCGCGCCGTGTCCTGCCGTTGTGCCGCAGGAATTCCCGCGATGCGCAAACCGAACTCCACGTTGTCTTGCACGGTAAGCCAGGGAAACAGCGTGTACGACTGGAAAACCATGCCGCGGTCCTTGCCAGGTCCGTTGATGAGTGCGTTGTCGAGCCTGATCGAACCTTCGCTCGGCTCGATCAGGCCGGCGACAAGGCGGAGCAGACTGGTCTTGCCGCATCCCGACGGCCCGACGATGACGGAGAACTCCTTGTCCTCGACATCGAGCGAAATCCGCTCCAGGGCCGTCACCGACAGCCCGCCTGAGGTGAATCGCAGCGCGACGTTGTCGATGCGCAGTTTAGGCAGCGCCATCTACACTGCCCAAGGCAGCAGCCAGTTGCGCAGCAGCTTGAACAACTGATCGGTGATGAGGCCCAGCAAGCCGATTACCATGATGCCGAGAAAGATCTGGTCGGTGAACAACCCGCGCATCGAATTCAGGATGAAATAGCCTAAGCCCTTGTTGGCCGCGACCAGCTCGGCCACGACGAGATAGGTCCACGCCCAGCCGAGGGTGACGCGCAGCGTGTCCATCACGCCGGGCAGTGTCGCCGGGATCAGCACACGCGCGACCACGGTGCGGCGGTTGGCTCCGAGAGTATAGGAAACATCCAGCAGGTCCTGAGAGACGCCGCGGGAGACGTCGGCAATCAGGATGAGCTGCTGGAAGAACGTGCCGATGAAGATGACCGAGATCTTCTCCGTCATGTCGATACCGACCCATAGAATCAGCAGCGGGATCAGCGCGGAGACTGGCAGGTAGCGCACGAAGTTGGTGACGGGCTCCAGCGCGGCTTCTGCGATCTTGAAGCTGCCCATCAGGATGCCGAGTGGCACGGCGAAGATCGAGGCGATGATGAAGCCGGACATGATCTCGGTGACGCTGACACTGGTATTCACGAGCAGCGAGCCATCGCCGATGCCGTTGATCGCTGCCGTCACCACCGCATCCGGAGTGGGCAAAAAGTCGCCGCGCACCAGTTCGCCGTACGACAGGATGCACCATAGCGCTAGGATTGCGGCGGCCACGAGCGTGCTTACCGTCAGGTAGGCACGCCGTGGGATGTCCTTCTTCGGTGCGACGTACGCGTCGAGGAACGACGCCATCAACCGCCGACGAAGCTGTAGCTGATGAGGTCCGCCGGGGTCACCTTGACCTGAAGCTTGCCGTGGCTCGACCAGATGTCGATCGCATCCTGCACGGTGTGCGCAAGCGGACCTGGTTTGTCCATGGTGCCGAAGAACGTCCTGTTGTCATCGCCGCCGTAGAACTTGATGCCCGACAGAGTCGCCTTGAATTCCTTCGGGTCCTTCAGCCAACCGCCGACACCCTTTGCCATGATGGCAATCGACTCATCAGGATGCGCCCGATAGTAGGCCACGGCCTCATCCCACGACTTGACGATCGCCTCGACGTCCTTCTTGTGCGCATTCGCCCACGCGCTCTTGACGATGAGCACGTCGGTGATCAGGCCGGGCGTGGTGGAGCTGTCGACCAGCAGATGACCGAAATCGGTGGATTTGCCCTTGGTCAGCCATGGCTCCCACGTCACCGCCGCATCGACGCGCTTGGCGACGAAGGCACTCCCGGCATCGGCCGCCGTCATGTTCACCGTGTACAGATCGGATTCCTTCAGCCCGGCTTTGCCGAGCAGGACGTTCAGGTAGAACTCCGACACCGAACCGTCATTGACCGCGACCTTCTTGCCTTTCAGATCAGCGATGGACGTTATGTCCTTGAGCGCCACGATGCCGTCACCGCCGTTGGAGTCGTCGATCGCGACGACATACTGAAAGTCGGTCGGCTTCTTCAGATACAGCAATGCCGTGTCCACTGTGCTGGCGATCATTTGGATGCGGTCGGCCATCAGGGTGGGGAAGCGCTCCTTCGGGTCCTCCATCACCACGAGGTCCACATCGACGCCGTTCTTTTTGAAGATGCCCTTGTCGCGCGCGATGTAGAGCGGACCGTAACCGACCCAGGTCGAGTGGGCGATGGTCACTATATCGTCGGCGCGCGCGGGAACCGCGTGTACGATCGGCAGCAGCACCAGCCCAAGCAGCAGCGCCGTGAGTTGCCATATGACTCGCTTCATTGGAGTTCCTCAGTGTTGTGTGGCTTCGGTATCGGCCCGGACCACAGCTTACCGCTACGTGACGATCCGAGTGAAGCCATCGGCGCTCCAGTTCTCGCTGCCGACGCCATGGTGGACGAAGAACAGGCATTCGGGGTCGTACTTCTGCTTCACCGCGAGCAGCCGAGGATAGTTTGGGCCCCAGAAGGAGCGTTGCCAGTTGCGCTCGAAGTAGTTGCTCTCCGATACGTAGGAGCCGGCATTCAGGACGACCTTCCGCAGCTCGTCACCGGCGCGGCTGATGGCCACAGCGTCCGCACGTGCCCTCGCCAGATCGCGCGGATGACCGAGGAGGTCCGCATATTCTCCCGGATCGCCGCCGGCGATGATCGCCAGCGCAAACGCGTCCAGCACCGCAGGATTCATCGCGGTATCCTTGGCCGCGGCGACGTCGGCGGCATTGGTACCGGCAAGTCCCTTGTTGAAGTGCAGCATCACAGCGTAATGACGGGTGGCGGCGAACAGCGCGTCGACAAATCGCTTCCGGCAATTCTTCCGCAACAGTGAGGCCGGCAGCCAGAGCGACTGGTAGCCGTGGATGAATACCCCGAGTTCCGTGTTCTGCTCGGCAAACCACACGTTGTTCGCCGGTGCGCCTGGCCGCGGATCGGAAAATGCCCGGCCGGGCCGGTTCTTGTTCAGGAATTCAGCATTCCAATGGTTGCGTGCTGGGCCGCCACCAATATCGGCGGGCCTGGTGACAGTGAAGTCTCGCGGCGAGGCGGCGACCCAGTCGAGGAACGGCCGCCATGCATCCCGGGCCTGCTGCGGCTCCAGCCCCTGGAAGACCATCGAGGCCTCGAAGGTGTTGTCCGATCCGAAGGTGACGCTCTCGCCCCAGTGCGAATTGAGCAGGCTTTCAGCGTAGAACCCGACGAAGCGGGCAATCAGTCGGCGGAACGCTGTGTCGGACGCGGCCTTGATTGTCACACTCGCGCCGCCGAACACCGCCGGCAGTTCGCGCGTTCTGAGTGTGAGCCGTGTGACGACGCCCAGGCTGCCGCCGCCACCGCCTTTGATGCCCCAGAACAGGTCTGGGTTGGCGCACGCATTGGCTATGCGCACCTGACCGTCGGCGGTGACCACTTCGGCTTCCAGCAACCCGCCCGCGGCCGTGCCATAATTCTTCGAGAAGCTGCCGAAGCCGCCGCTCTGGACCAGCCCCGCGACGCCAACCGTCGCGCAGCCACCGCCCTGCACGTAGCGCCCAGCCTTCGTGGTGACAGCATCATAGACATGCATCCATACGCATCCGGCGCCGACCGTGACGGCGGGCTGCGGTGCCTGTCTGCCCTCGCAACCTTGGGCGACGAATGCATCATGCAGCGCGATGCTGTTCATCGCGCGCGTCCAGATCAGCAGCGAATCGGCCGAGTCAGATGTGCCCTGATAGCTGTGGCCGCCGCCCTTCACGACCAGCCGCAACCGGTTCCCGCGGGCGAAGTTCACCGCGGCGACCACGTCTTCGGTACTCCTTGCCGCGACGGCATAGACGCTGGGTGCCGACATCCAGGCATCCACCCAGCCGGCAGTCTGTGTCCCGGCAGGCTGATCGCCGACATAGTACGGGTTCTTCACAGCCTCGAGCATGTCCTGGCACTTAGGGCGGCCTTGGTTCACACAGGCCGCGAGCAGCGGCTGAACCTTGATCAGGTTCCCTCCGACGCTCCGGTTCAGCACTTCCCAAGCCGCCGCACTTGGCCAGGCTGGATCGGATGGGCGGACACGGCGGAACTTAGCCTGTCCCGACGTGGCGGCCGCGGCGGGCTCTGTGCGGGCGGCTCCAATCGCGATCATTCCCACACAGGTGAGCACGCTTCTTCGTTGCATTGAGTTCTCCCTGCGTCATATTGGACCCGAACACAATTCTGAGGCCGCCTTGCGCCCATTCTTGCATGCCGCTTGTAACCAGCGGCTGTCTCGTCGCCACCTGATGCAGCAGATGGGGGCTGCCGCCTCGGCTGCCCTTCTGTTGCCCGTGATCCCTCTGGCTCGCGCCGATCAGCCGCTTCGCACACTCAAGCCGGGCGTCCTTCGCATCGGCACCTATTTCGTCAACCCGCCATTCGAGTTCATCTCCGGCGGGAAGAGGGTCGGTTTCGAGGTCGACCTCATGGATGAGATCGCCACACGGCTCGATCTCCATTCAGAGTTCGTGAACACGCGATGGGAGGTCATCCTCCACGAGATGAAGGAAAATCGCTACGATTGCATTGTCGGTGGGATCACGATCACGCCCGACCGCCAGCGATTGCTCGCATGGTCGGTGCCATATCTGACGACAACGCTGAGCCTGATCGTCGATCTCCGACGATCGCCAGCAAACATGACGCTTGCTGACCTGAAGGGTGGGACCGTCGGCGTACAGGCCGCGACGACGGACTACGATGTGGCGGTCGCCATGCAGCGAGCCGGCCAGATCGGCAGTGTCAAGGTCTATCCGTTCGCGAAGATTGCCAACGCGATCAAGGATCTGGGCTCGGGTCATGTCGACGCGGTGATGAAGGTTTATCCGGTCGCGGCGTGGTTTGTGCGAAGCGTGCCGGGGTTGCGCATCCTGGGGCAGGTACCCGACGCGCCACAGCCGCTGGGAATTGGTTTCGATCGGAACAATACCGGCCTTGTCGCCGCGGTCAATCATGTTTTGACCCAGATGCAGCAAGACAAAAGTTACCAAGTCCTCGAACAGCGTTGGAGCGTGACGTAGCCAGACCTAATCGACATCGGACGGCAGCGGCGGCATAGGAACTCCCGCATAGTCGACCACTGTCATCATCCCCGCGGCAAGATGCCAGAGATTGTGACAGTGGAAAGCCCAGCGGCCGGGATTGTCTGCGTCGAAGGCGACAGTCACGGCCCTGAGCGGCGGCACGAGCACCGTGTCGCGCACAGCGCCCGGGAAACGTTGCTGATCGAACCCGACCACTTGAAAACGGTGGCCATGCAGATGCATCGGATGCGACATCATGGTCTTGTTCCGCATGACAAGTTCCACGCGCTTGCCTGCTGAGATCATGACCGGCGTGATCTTGGGATAGACCTGGTTGTCCATCATCCAGACGTACGCCTGCATATCGCCCGAGAGCAGAATGTCCCGCACGATCTCGGCAGGATGGGGCGCAAGCGGTTTTGCTGCGCGCAACGCCTGCTCAAAGGTGAAGTCGAACGCCGGAGATGGCCGTGCAGCGTTCGCCTCGATCCGCGTGACGTTCGCGCGCGCAGTCGCCAGCACGATGCCGGTCCGGTCGGTCTTGCCCTCCACCTGGGCGAGGATGGCATACGCCCTTTGTTCCCGTGGCAGCTCGATCAGAATGTCGGCGCGCTGCGCGATGGCAAGCGGGAGGCGCTGCAGCGCGACCGGTCTGACCGGCGTGCCATCTACCGCGATGAGCGTGCCTCGCAGGCTGCCGAGATCGATCCAGTAGTTGCTCGCGGCACTGCCGTTGATCAGGCGCAGCCGGACACGCCCACCGGGTTCGACACGGATAACGCTCGGGTCCGCGAGCGTTCGGTCGTTGGCAAGGAAGGCATCGTAGTCGACGTCGTTCAGGTCCGGCTTCATGTTCCCCATGCCCGACATGGCCGGCGGCGCTGACGCGGTCTGCTTACGGCCGCCTTGTTTCAGGCTAGAAAAGACCTCTCGCGGATCGCGGAAGGTGAAATCGTGCAGCATGACCACGATTTCCTGTACCGCAGCGCTACGGGTGCCCGCGTCGTGGATGATGAGCGGAGCCGACAGCAGTTGCTGTTCCTGGAAACCGACATGCGAGTGCATCCAGAATGTGCCCGGGAAATCCAGTCGGAAATCGTAGGCCTGCGTACCACCCGCCGGTATCGGCGGCGCGGAAACATAAGGCACGCCGTCCTGCTGAAATGGCGGTGTCAGCCCGTGCCAATGGATCAGCGAAGTGCGGTCCAGATGATTGCGCACCTGTACCCGGAAGGGCCGTGCGGCATCCGTCACCACGCCTGGCGTTCCGTCTGGCTTGGTGATCCCGAGAACCGTGGCTGCTTTGCCGTTTACCTCAATGGTGCGGGTTTGCAGATCCAGAACCGTTACCGGCTCGGCGGCCGACGACTTCAGCACGAACGGGCTCGCCGCAAGTGCAGTGAGGGCGGTCAAGAAGCGGCGGCGAAGCACTCCAGTCTCCCTGGTCGCCTTTGGACGTGGCGGCCTATCAGATCGTCGGTGCGCGCCGTAGTTCCGGTTCCACCAAGTGCTCAAAGGCGGCGTCGCCTGCGGCTGCGATCCGATCGGAGCCGACCGACACGCGCGGATCCTCGGCATTCCGCCAGAGCTTGTATTCATCGGCGTGCGCCAGACCCATCCCCTCGGCCAGCAGATGGATCCAGTTCACGACGCGGATCGTGCGGCCACGCTCCAGCGCCACTGCGTCGCGGTGACAGGAATGGAAGATCGTAGCCAAAGTGTCCGCGCCGATCTCCGCCATGGCCTCCAGCGTGTCGCTGTGCGCCTGTGCCAGCACGCCAGGCTTGGGTGCGATTGCAGAACACATGTGGCCGGGGATGCGCAGCGGATGGTCGAGCACCGTCACGCCGGGGATCATGCTGAGCAGCATCGGCACGTCCGTGTTGACCGGCACGCGGCCGTGGAAGCCGTGATGCGCATGCAGCAGTATCCGCGCCGGAACCGTGTGGGTCAGCAGCGGACGCAGCCGCTCGGCGCGCGCGGCGAGCAGTTGGGTGATGTGCTGGGTTTCGAACGCGGTCTCCGTCACCGGCGCCATCAGGTCATCCATGTTCATGTGGCAGGACGGGCACCAGGTGACCACGGTGTCGCGGCCGGCTTCGTTGAACTTCTCAACCGTGCGCGCGGCCATGCCGGCCGCAATGCGGGCGTTTGCCTCCTGCGTCGAGCCGCAGCAGTAGCCGGGTCCACCGGCAGGTGCCGCGGCCACGCCGACGGCTTCGAGTATGTGCGTGACGAGACGCACGATCTCGCCATGGCGCGTCATGTTGCAGCCGTACCAGAAGGTGACTTTGACATCCTGGGTCACAGCCATTTGGCCCGCTCCTCCTCATTCATGGTCAGCCGTGCGAAGGCCTTGACTCGCGCGGACCATCTTGGGTCGTGTGCTGCCTTGACGCGGGGTGCGTCGCCCAGCGTGCCGCGGACACGCAGCGATGCAAGCCGCATCAGGAACGCAGCGTCAAGTTTCTCGGGGCAGGCGGGCGTGCACTCGCCGCTGCGGACGCAGGCTCCGGCGAAGGCGACCGCATCAGGTGCGCCGGCGTCATCGCGCAGGATGTCGCGGATGCCTGCCATCACTGCTTCAGGAGCCGCGTCCGACAGCGCCGGTGTGCGTGGCACCATTGGGCAGGCTCGATAGCATTCACCGCATGCAGTGCAGGCCGCCGCGAGGCGCGCCGAGTTGTCGCGGATGTGGGCGATCAGGTCTCGTTCGGTATCACGCACGGCTAAACGACCAGACGGATCTTCGCACCAACCGCTGGTTCGCGCGGCAGGCCCTCGGTCTCGGTGAACGACCCCCACATGTCGCCGTTGTACGCCTCCAGCGAGAACTGGCGCGGGCGATAGCTGGCTTCCTGCTCGGGGAGGATGTGTTTCACACCGACGGAATACTCGTAGACCATGCCGTCGGGCCCCTCGAAATACACCATCATCGCGGTGGAGATCGGATGCCGCCCAGGGCCATAGACGATCTTCAGGCCCCGCTGCTTCAGCCAGTAATAGGACTGCATCACGTCGTCGATGTCCTCGACCTGATGATTGATGTGCTGGATGCCTGGCCGCGACGATGGCATCAGCACCACCGAATGGTGCACGGTGCCGATGCGCAGGAAGGTCGCTTCGCCGAGCCAGTCGGAGACGCGGGCATTGATCAGGCGAGTCCAGAATTCCGTGTCGCGCTTGGTGTCGGTGCTGAACAGCGCGACGTGGCTGAAGTTGGTGATGCCGACCTGGCGGCCAGGGAAATACTTGGCACCGCTGTTGTAGGGACGCGCGAGGATCTCGATTTTGTTGCCGCTGGGATCGGAGGAGGCGATGAACGCGCGGGTGCGGCGACTGTCGCATTCGGCGCGGGTGCCGAAGTGGACGGGGCGGCCGCCCTGTTCCAGTGCCGCGCCGACGGCGTCCAGATCGTCCGGGTCGATCAGTTCCAGGCCGATGGTCTGATCGGCGGGATCGCCCTCGAAATACACAAGCGTATGGTCGCGGGTGTCACCGCGCAAGTCGACCTTGTCGCTGCGGAAGTAGGCTGCGTTGCCTTCGCGCGCGACCAGTTGCAGTCCGACAATCTCGGTGGCGAAGCGGATCGCGGAGTCGAGGTCCTGCGTGCCGAGGCGCGCGTAGCGGATGTCGTGGAGGTTGATCATCTCGGTGCTCCTTCGGACGTGTTCGCGGGGCCTGCGCGCGGCGGGTCCAGCCGTGGATTCCGAAGATAGTCCCCTCCGCGCCGTCATGCCAGCCAATGAGGCTGTCCATTGCGCAGCTCTCGGGCCGTGCGGTTCGGGCCTCAATCACAGCGTCTGCGTTGAGGGGATGTTAATCGCCGGGTGTCCATACTGCACGACGTCTCAGTTCGCGGCATCGGACGACCACCATGAGCGGCATCGTCAGCGGCATCAACTACAGCCTCTTGTTCTCTGGCACCTCGTCGGCCAGTGACACCGCGGCCAGTATGCTGGCCACGCTTTACAGCGGCGCGACAGCGAATTCCGGCACGGCGGTGTCCTCGGGAAACCCGATTCTGGACCTGAAGCTGGCCGAACAGAACCGGACCGCCGATGTCGCGAAGGAAGCCAAGAACCCCACCGTGATTCGCGATCTGGCGGCCTTTACCGCGGGTATTGCCAACGCCAAGGACCTGAACACCGCGCTGCAGAACCCGAATGTCCTGAAGGTGCTGCTGACGGCCAACGGCATGGCCGATCAACTGCAGTACACGGCGTTGGCAAGCAAGGCACTGCAGTCGGACCCGACCGATCCAAATTCGCTGGTCAACCAACTGGCCGATACGCGCTGGAAAACCCTGGCGACGACATACAACCTCGCGACCAAAGGTCTCGCGGGCTTGCAGGACCCCACCGTCCAGTCACAGATCGCCAGCCAATACGAATCAGTGACCTGGATGAATTCGCTCGATCAGGCGACGCCTGGCCTCGCCGAGGCGATTCAATTCAAACAGCAGGCAAGCCAGATCACCAGCGTAGACCAGATCCTCGGCAATCCGATCAATTGGGAAGTGGTGTTGAACGCGCTCGGTATCCCACAGCAGATCGCTTATCAGGACCTGCCCGCGCAAGAGCAGGCGGTTTCCAGCCGTCTCGATATCACCAAGCTGCAGGACCCCACTTTCGTCAACTCCTTGACGGACCAATACCTGCTTGCGAAGCAGCAAGCGGCGCAGAGTTCATCGTCCACGCCAAGCCTTGATGCTCTTGCCGTTCAGGCAAGCGGTCTGGTGGTCTGACCAATCCTGCCGGGGCGTCACCCTACGCCTACATATCCACCACCGACCCATCGACATGCGGCCGCATCTTGATCGGCCGCGGCCGATACGGGAACTTCCGCTCCACATCCTCCACCAGTTCGACGCCGATCCCCGGCCCGTCGGGAATGGCGATGAAGCCGTCGAGCTGCTCCTCCAGCCCTCGCGCCAGGTCGTTGCCCAGCAGCTCCTTCCCGCCATCCAGATCCGGCGTGCGCGACGGATACTCCTGGATCGCAAAGTTCGGAATGCACGCGGCGATCTGTAGACACGCCGCGGTGCTGATCGGTGACAGCGGATTGTGCGGCACCACCCACGCGTCGTGCGCCTCGGCGATCGCCGCCACCTTCTTCATCCCGGTGATCCCGCCCACCAGGCACGCATCCGGCCGCAGATACTGCACCGCGTTGCGTGTCAGCAGCGTCTGGAATTGATAGAGGCTGGTGAAGCGCTCGCCGGTCGCGATCGGAATGTCGATGTGCCGCGCGACGTCCGCCATCGCGTCAAAACTGTTCGGCCGCAGCGGATCCTCGAAGAACATGGGCGTGTATTGCTCGATGCCACGGCCCAGCGCGATGGCCTCGGGCGGCGTCAGGCGGCGGTGGATCTCGATGCACAGATCGACCTTCGGCCCGACCGCCTCGCGCAGCCGGCGCACGTTGTCGATCGCCTCTTCGATCCGCGCCGCGTGGGACTTGTAGAACGGTTCGTCCTCGCTTTCGTCGAGCAGAGGGTTCAGATGTCCGAGCGCGGTGAAGCCGGCCTCCTTCAAACGCACCGCCTCGTCCAACAGCTTGTCGATCGTGCGGCCTTTCACATGGCCGTAGAGCCGCGCTTTGTGGCGCATCCGGCCGCCGAGCAGCTCGTAGACAGGAACGCCGAATGCCTTGCCCTTGATGTCCCACAGTGCGATGTCGATCGCCGACACGGCGCCGGTAATCGCGCCGCCGGTGAAATGGTTGGCGCGCAGCATGACATTCCAGTGGTGCTCGATAGGGAACGGGTCGCGGCCCATTAGATACTCGCCGTATTTCGTGATCGACGCGGCGGACGCTTCAAGCTGGCCCCAGGTGCCTGACTCGCCTATCCCGGTGATGCCCACATCGGTGCTGATACGCACGTACAGGAACCGGTCGAGCAGCAGTGGTTCAACCTTGGTGATCTTCATGGCGGTTCCTCCTTCGTTTGGCGCAGCTTCGGGCAGCCTACGACCGGCGTCCAGCCGGTGGAATAAACCGGCGTCGTCCGCGTCCTATCCGCGAGGCATGGAGCAGACGCTGCCGATGTGCAGAGCCAATCCTGCCGGGTCGTGGCGGTGTCCGGCACGCTGACCCGCATCGAGGCCTGCATCCCGGCGTTGCGGCGCTACGCCGCGGCGCTGCTGCGCAACCGTGAGGATGCGGACGACCTTGTGCACGACTGCCTGGTACGCGCGCTCGCCAAGCTGCACACGCGACGCGACGATGCCGATGTGCGCGCGTGGCTGTTCGCCATCATGCACAACCTGTTCATCAGCCAGTTGCGGCGGGCGAAGGCGCGGCCGGCGGGCGAGTCGCTGGATGAAACGCACGAAGCGGCCATGAGCCTGCGCCCGGACCAGGAGAACAGCCTGCAGTGGCGTGACCTGATCCGCGCGTTGAACGCGCTGCCGGTCGAGCAGCGTTCGGTTGTTTTGCTGGTCTCGGTGGAGGATCTCTCCTACTCCGAGGCTGCCAGTGTGCTGGGGATCCCGATCGGCACCGTGATGTCGCGCCTGGCCCGTGGCCGTGAGCGGCTGCGTCAGATGACCGAGGGAGGCGAGGAAGTCCGGCCGGCGCTGCGGAGGGTCAAATGAGCGACCCCGCACGGCCGATCGCCGAGGAGGAGCTGCACGCCTACATCGACGGTCAATTGGACGCCGATCGCCGGTCATCGGTGCAACGCTACCTGCAGGATCATCCGGACGTCGCGCGGCAGGTCGCCGCGTGGGGCACCCAGCGAGAGGGATTGCGGGCGGCATTCGCTCCTTTTGCTGCGGAGCCGATCCCGCCACGGCTCGGCTTGGAGCGTCTGGTCCAGCAGCGGCTGGGGAGGCAGGGGCAGGCCTGGCGCGCCGCGGCCGCGGTAGTGCTGGCGTTCGGTCTGGGCAGCGCCGGCGGGTGGTTCCTGCGCGGCGGCATGCAGCCGTCGGATGCCGCGTTCACCCTGCTGGCGCAGCAGGCAGTGGCCAATCACGTGGTCTACACCGCCGACCTTCGGCGTCCAACGGAACTTGGTGCGCAGCAGCGCGACGACCTGGCGCGTTGGGTGTCGAACCGGCTGAAACACGTCGTGGCGCCCCCCGATCTGTCCGCCGAGGGTTTCGGCTACATGGGAGGGCGGCTGGCGGCGACCCCGGACGGACCAGCCGGGCTTTTCATGTACGATGGCCCACAGGGCGTGCGCCTCACGGTGTTTGTCCTGCCGCTGCACACTGCGCCAAGCCAGCCGATCCAGCACATCGACTATGACCATGTCGATGGCTGTGCCTGGATTGAAAAGGGCGTCGGCTACACCGTCGTGGGCAAACTGCCGCCAGCGGAACTGCGGCGCCTCGCCGAGGTGGTGCAGCGGCAGTACGGCGGCGCCACCTGAGAGCGGGCTGATCCAGATCAAAGCGCGGCCGCTGCGCGGGGTGCAGCATGGGCTTCCGTAAGGAGGCAACCCAATGTCAAGACCACAAATTCCTCGGATCGTCATCGCCGACGGCGAGCATGTGCGATTTGTCCAGCCGGACGTGGACAATGTGTTGCGCACGATCGGCTCGCTCGACTCCGCGTCCGCGCATCTGCGGTCGCGTGACATCGGGTCCGACAGACCGGGCCGGTCATTCGAGAGCGGCACGGTCGCGCGCCATGCGGTCGGCGAAAGACATGACCTGCACGCAATCGAGAAGCAGAGGTTCGTTCATCTGATCGGCGAACAGATCAATGCCGCTGCGGGACGCCGTGAGTTCGACAAGCTGCTGCTTGTGGCGCCGCCGCGCGCCCTGAGTGAATTGCGCGCGGCGCTGGATGCGGCAACGCTCGCGAAGCTGGTCGGCACGCTCGAAAGGGATCTGGTGAAGACCCCGGACCATGAGCTGTCGCCGCACCTGCGCGAATGGGTCAGCCCGGCGCCGTCGTGCGGGCACTTGATCTGAATCAATGCGACGGCACGCCTACGTGTGCTGCATTGGGTTGCCGAGAAACGGCAGAGATCGAGATTGCCTAAAGGGAGATCAACCATGGCAAATACACCTGTCGAAGTGAAAAAGGCCGCTCCGGCTGTGACCAATGCACCGGATGCGTGGCGTTCCCTCCGCACCGAGATGGACCGGATGTTCGATCGGTTCGCGGGCGGCTGGGGTATGCCGTCGCTGCGGCGCATGTTCGATGCCGAACCGGCGTCGCGCTATGAGACCTCGTTTAGCGTGCCGTCGCCGGCGGTGGACATCACCGAGGACGACGGCAACTACAATATGACCGCGGAACTGCCGGGCATGAGCGAGAAGGAGATCGAGGTCGTGGTCTCCGGCGACATGCTGACCCTGAAGGGTGAGAAGAAGGAAGAGAAAGAGCAGCAGGAGAAGAACTTCTATCTGTCCGAGCGCTCCTATGGTTCGTTCCAGCGTAGCTTCTACGTGCCGGAGGGCGTTGATCGCGACAAGATCGCGGCCGACTTCTCCAAGGGTGTGCTGACCATCACCATGCCGAAGACGGCGAAAGCGGTGCAGCAGCAGAAGACCATTGAGGTGAAGGCGGCCGCGTGATGCAGCCCCGACTATCGCGGCCCGTGCGAGCGGGCCGTGATGATCGCTACACAACCTAACCGCGCGCGGCGGTGTTGAAAGCCGCCGGTGCGTGCTGTTGCTCAGCATACGACGTAAGCCCAATGCGTGAATAAGAAAGCGCTCGCCGCTGCGTTCGACAAGGGTTGGCGCATTACCGTTTGATGGATGCCGCAGCTTCGCAAGTCGCGTCAGAATTCAGTCGTATATATGCGCTTCGGGCAAAGTTGTGCTATAAGCAAGCAGAAGACTGCGAGTGGGGTCTTGACGCTAACGATCACGAGAACGCGAAATCGGGGGAACCGTCATGTGGGGTGGAATTATTGGGCTGATAATTCAGCTGATCTCCGGCGGCGTGGGCGGCAATATTGCCGGTTCGCTACTGAAGCAGTTTGATTTGGGGGTCGTCGGAAATACTATCGCCGGTGTGATCGGCGGTGGTGTCGGGGCTCAGATTATCGGTCAGTTTCTTGGCGGTGGCGCAGCAGCAGCCGGTGCAGGAGGTCTCGATATCGGCTCAATCATCGGTCAAATTGTTTCTGGCGGTGCCGGTGGAGGCGTCCTTATGGTCATCGTAGGGCTTATCAAGCAGGCGATGGGTGGCCAAAAGATCGGCTGATTTGCGCTACGGCGTTGGCTGCGCCGTCAAAATCTGACCGCGGCGGTTTCTCCACGCTTCGAGGTGCCTGGCGTAGTTGCGCACCGCGACGATAAGGCGCCGTTTGAGCGGTCAATCACCGCCGCGGTAAATGCATCGCGCGGACGTGAACGTGACTGACCACCTTGGTCAGGTCGATATTGTGCGGCACCACAACGTCGAGGGAAACAATGATGTTGCGCTTTGCATCTATCGTCTGCGTAGCTGCCGCCATGGCGAGCTCGCCGACATTGGCACAGACCACAAAGCCGCCAACTCCGGCCCAGGCTGCGCAGCAGCAGCGGATGGCGAGTTGCAACAGCGAGGCGTCCGACCGCAATCTCAAGGGCGATGCGCGGCAAAGTTACATGAGTGCCTGTCTTAGCGGTAAGATGAATCAGAACACGCTTATGAAGGTCTGCAACGGGCAGGCCACGCAGGACAAACTCGCGAGCGACGCCCGCAAGACCTACCTGAGCACCTGCCTCAAGAAGTCCAGTTGATGTGCTAAGGCTGCCTCGGACAGCGTTTGCCCGTGCAGTACTGGCGATCACGCTCGTCGTCGCACTCTGCGGCGCGCCCGCGAGCGTACTCGCTGACAGCGGCGGGTACCGCCGGCCCACCATATCGGCGCCGGCCTACTCGGGATCGAGCTCATCGGGCTGGAGCGCGCCGTCGAGCGGCGGTTATCGGCGTCCATCGACAACCGGGGGTGGATATAGCTCTTTTTCGGCTGGAGACGTGTCGATATCGCGGACGAATTCAGCGCAGGCGCTGCAGCAGTATCGCGCCGCACAGCAGCCACGTCGCCCGCCGGTCGAAAGTGCTGCGCGCCCAGACATGGCAGGGGGTGGCGGCAGTTATTATCCCCGTCGGCCGTCAACCTATTACCCGCAGTCTGACTATGCCGGAGGGCTTGGCTCGGCAGCCTTTTGGGCGATGCTGGGTGCGCTGTCGGCATCCGACCGCTCGGCCTATCTCCAGCGATCGCAACTCGATCCGGCCTATCAGCAATGGCACACGCAGGCGGCACGCGACCCCACCACGGCGGCTCGGCTGGCGGCCCTTGGCGATCAGCCGGCGGCGGCGCCCGGCGGCGGCAGCACGGCCGCAGCCGCTGCATCGGGAGGCTCGGGCATCGTCTGGGTGGTTCTGTTCATCGGTGTGGCGGGATTCCTGCTGCTGTGGCTGGCGCGCCGCCGAGCCGCCACCTCCCGCCCGAGCGCCGGCGCGCCACCGGGCCTCGCCGGGAGCACGACGACACGCTTTCGCGTCGGCCAGACCATCCCGCTAGACCCCGCAGCGTTCCTCCTCGCGGCGGGCGCCACCAAGGTTCAGCCACCGGCGGGCAGCGGAATGATCAGCGTCGAGGCTGTGGGGCTGCTGGAAGATGCCGGTGTGCAACTGAACCGACTCTATCTGCCCGGACGCACGGCCTTCTTCCAACTGCACCTCGGCGCCGATGGCGCACCGGATGAGTGCCGCTACTTCTCCCGGCTCGATGAGGTCCATCCGGCCAGCCAGGCGGAGTGGGGCGAGTGGCTGGACCCCGCGCAAGGCATGATCGGCTGGCCGGCGTTCCAGACCAAGGATGGCAAGACCTACGATCGGGCATGGGCGCCCGGGCAGACGAGGATCGCGCCGCGGCAGCAGGTGGAGACCATCCAGGCGCTCGGTGTAGTGACGCGGCGTCAGTTGCAGACCATGCTTTATGCAATCGCTACTGGCGCTACGGCGCCGGCACCATCCAGCGAGTACGTCATGGTGGCAGCGGTCGAGGATGGCGGTCAGGCCTGGGTGGAAATCCACGCCGGCATCGACATCAACCCTGCCTCACTGACACTGCCGTCAGTTTCACTCTGAACGACCGCGCGGAGCACCTCATGAACGAGAGCCTGCCTTCGAGTATCGCCGACGCACTCGGCACCGGGCTGCCGGTGCTGCTGTTGCAGTTCGTAATCTGCATCGTTCTGCTGGTCGTCGGCGTGATGATCTATACGACGGTCACGCCGTTTCACGAACGCGAGCTCCTGCGTCAGGGCAATGTCGCGGCCGCGACCGTGCTGAGCGGCGCGGTGATGGCATTGGCTATCCCGCTGGCTGCATTGCTCGCGACGACGCGGGCGGTGCTCGACATCCTGGTTTGGGGTATCGTCGCGATCCTGCTGCAATTGGTGACCGTGGTGATCGCCTGCCATGTCATGCGGAGGTTGAACCTCAGGATCGACGATGGAAGCCTTGCGGCGGCACTGCCGATCGCTGCGGCGCAGCTCGCGATCGCCTTGCTCAACGCTGCCGGGATGGTTCCGGTCTGACGACACGCCGTGGCAACAAGGAGGACGAACCCATGCTTCAGTTCATGCGTAACCTGGTCGGTGTGAAGGCTGACAAGGCGGTGCAGGCCGGCGTCGAGGCGCTGGTCCGCTGGGACCCACAATCGGCAAGCGAGGCCGAGATGCGCTCCATGGAACAGAACCTCGACCAACTTGGGCAACAGGTGGCGCGGGCACGGCTGAGCTACGACAAGGAGATGCGGGAGGCGAACGCCATCCAGGCGCTGTCGACGCAGCGGATGGCCGCGGCGGACCAACTGCAACGCCAGGCTGAGGCGGAGACCGATCCGGCGAAGAAGGCGGAACTCGAGCGCAGCCTTGGGACGCTGGTGACGATGCTGGAGCAGATGGCACCCGAGGTGGATCGGGAAAAGAAGGACGTCGTCGATGCCAAGGAATTCCTCGAGATGCTGGAGAAGACCTATGCCGAAGCCGGCGGCAAGCTCCGCGAGGGCCGCTCGCAGCTCGAGCGCGCACAGCGCGACATGGCGCGCGCAGGTCAGCAACGGCAGATGGCCGAGCAGCAGGCCGATGCGGCACGCCGGGCAGCCGGGCTGAGCACGACGACCACCAGCCTGAACGTGGCGCTGAAGGCGATGCAGGACGCGGCCGCGCGCGACCTCACCAACGCCGAGGCCGCCAACATGAAGGCAAAGCTGCTCAAGCCAACGCAACCCGAGCAGGACGATGCGAACATCGCGCGGGCGATGCAGATGGCCTCGGGACAGCCGGTCGCCGCGTCCAGTCTGACTGACCGGCTGGCGGCGTTGCGCGCGCGTTCCTGACGTTACTTCGCCGCCGCGTCCAGCAGTTCGGGCGTGAATCCGCCCGACTGCCGCCGCCATAGGCGCGCGTAGGTTCCGTCGCCGGCAAGCAACTGGGCGTGCGTGCCGGATTCAACGATGCGGCCGTGGTCAAGCACGACCAGCCGGTCCATCCGAGCGATCGTCGACAGCCGATGGGCGATGGCGATCACGGTGCGGCCTTCCATCAGGCCGTCGAGCTGGCCCTGGATCGCCGCCTCGACCTCGGAATCCAGCGCCGATGTCGCCTCGTCGAGGACCAAGATCGGCGCGTTCTTCAGGATCACCCGCGCCAGCGCCACGCGCTGCCGCTGTCCGCCGGAGAGCTTCACCCCACGCTCGCCGACATGGGCGTCGTAGCCTGACCGTCCGTGCCAGTCCTCCAACCCGACGATGAACTGGTGCGCCTCGGCGCGTCGCGCGGCATCTTCGATCATCGCCTGCGTCGCTTGGGGACGGCCGTAACGGATGTTGTCGCGGATCGAGCGGTGCAGCAGCGAGGTGTCCTGCGTCACCATGGCGATCTGCGTGCGCAGGCTCTCCTGCGTTACCGTGGCAATGTCCTGACCGTCGATCAGGATGCGACCGCGCTCCGGGTCATAGAAATGCAGCAGAAGGTTCACCAGTGTTGACTTGCCGGCGCCGGAATGGCCGACCAACCCGACACGCTCGCCTGGCGCGATGCGCAGGTCGATGCCGCGGAGCACGCCGCCGCGATCCTCCAGCCGCCGTTGCCGGCCGTAGTCGAAGTGCAGGTCCTCGAAGCGGATCTCGCCACACGTAACGCGCAGTTCGCGCGCATCCGGCGGGTCTGGCATCTGTCGCTCGACCGCGATGGAACGCATGCCGTCCTGCACCGTGCCGATGTTCTCGAAGATCGCCGTGACGCTGCGCGCGACCCAGCCGGCCATGTTGGTGATCTGCCAAGTCAGCGGCAGCACCATCGCGACCGAGCCCACCGAGATGCGGCCGGCGCTCCACTGCCAGATCGCCAGGCTCGCGGTGCCGACGATCAGCGACGCATTCATCAGCGCCAACACTGCGACATAGGCGGTGATCATCCGCGTCTGGTCGCGAAAGGCGTTGGTGTGCAGGTCAATCGCTTCGCGCACGAACGCGTCCTCGTCGCGCGCGCGGGAGAACAACTTGACCGTGAGAATGTTGGTGTAGCTGTCAACGACGCGTCCGGTGAGCAGCGAGCGCATCTCCGAGACCACCTGGGAGCGCCCGCGCAGGCGCGGTACGAAGAACCAGAGGATGCCGCCGTAGCAGGCAAACCACAGCAGGATCGGTGGCGTCAGGCGCCAGTCGATGGAGGCGAGCAACAGCAGCGCGCTGCTGCCGTAGACCAGGATGTACCAGGCGGCGTCGAACGACAGCACCACGCTCTCGCGCATTGCCGGGCCGGTCTGCAGCACGCGGTTGGCGATGCGGCCGGCGAAGTCATTCTGGAAGAACGTCCAGCTTTGGCGGACGACGTGCCAGTGGTTCTGCCAGCGGATCATGTTCGAGAGGCCGGGGTTCACGATCTGGTTGATCAGCACGATGTGGCAGAGCAGCACCCCGGGGCGCAGCAGGAGCAGCACCACGGCCATGCCGATGAGCTGCGGCCAGGCCTCGTGGATCAGTGCCTGGGGCGTGTGGTTGGAGACCAGGCCGACGATGCGTCCGATGAAGGCGGGGACGGTCACGTCGAGGATGCCAGCGAGGCCGCCGAACAGGAACAGGCCGATGATGAGCCACAGTTCCTGGCTGAGGTAGTGGCGGTAGAACGGCGACAGGCCGTGCACGGGCGGCGCCTCGGGCTGTCGGGCGGTGGGGTCGAGCAGGGTTTCGGCGCGGCGGAGCATGAGGTTACGGACCTTGGCTCGAGTGGCCGGCGATGCTGCCGACTCTAGCTGATGCCCGCGTCAGGCGTGGCCACCGCGGGGCGGGATGGGTAAGGCGTGGGAGAGGATCAGTCAACGAATGTCTGCAGCCCGCGATGTCTCATCCGTGTCTCAGGAGCCGGTCCGAACGCAGCGTCCTCCGATTCAGTGCCTCGATCGGCGGTTCCCTGACAGGCAGACCTTGATCGAGGAGCTCGCCGCCTGGGCGGACTGCCGCAGCAAGAAGCACACCAGGGCTGACTGGCACTTCACCACCGTCGTGCCCGCGTGTTTCTGAATCGCCGGGAGCTAACCGAGTGGCGCGCCGGTAAGCCGGCCTTCAATTTTCGCCCCGCTTCGCGGTCGCAGTTGGGTTTCTCCTGTCGGCAACAGTAACCATTGCCATCAAAAGTACACTGGAAGTGGCAGCAGCCGCGGAGAACAGAATGAGGGCCACGCTGCTACTGTTCAGAAGAGCTCCGATGCAGATCCCAATCGCCCGCACACCGAGCATCGTCAATTCCAGGAAGAAATAGGAACGCTGAAGACCCAGAATAACTGCGCCAATCGACGCCGGTACGGATACGTTGCCAAGCATCCAGGATATGGCGAGTATCTGCGCATCGGTCCCCGCACGTGCCCAGTTCGGGCCGAACACCCATGCAAACAAGGCTGGTCCGAAGGCGAGCAGGATCAGAGCAATTGGACCGCAGAGCATAGCAAGCTGGAGGGCCGCCTTTCGCATCATTGGCTGCATGGACTCGCCGGATAGATGGACCTCGTTCAGTCTCTGGAACAGAACGCTGCGCATGCTCTCCACGAGGACCTGATTCGGCAGGATCAGCATCCGGTAGGCCAACCAGAACAGTCCTGTCTCGTTTGCGCCGAAAAACCCGGTCAACAACAAAGTCGGGACATTTCCGGAAAGCGAGTTGAGCACTGACTGTGGAGCGCCATAAATTGCGAAGTGAGAATAGCGTACTGCAATGTGTCGCATGGCCCCCAGATGACGCGTTGCGGACACCGCCTCCACGAGGAAAGGCCAGACCCGCGCCAACACGAGCAAAGCAAGGACCTGGCCAAGGAGCTGGCCAATGATCAAACCATATAGATTGGGCCAAATTATCCAGAGGGATAGTTGGAATATGACGACCAGAGCCGATCGGACAACCTGATAGAGGGCCAGGGGCTTAAACCATTGACGTCTGATGCAAACAGATTGGAGAGTAACGAACAGAGCAGCGGCCAAAATCGAGATTGGGCCGAGCCAACAAAGGCTGACGGCCACACCCGGACCAAATATGCTTGTCAGCCAGCCATAAAGCAGCAGCGCGCCTCCTGTCGAGGCCAGAGCGAATGAAGTTGCCACGCTCAGGCATAGGGCCGTCGAGGTCACGGAGTCCCTGTCGGCCTCCTCAATCACAATCGCCTGGTGAAACATCAGCGTCGAGGCAGCGATGATCGTGGTCACAATCGCATTGAACGACCCGAACAGGCCAAAATCGTGCGGATCATAAAAGCGGGTGAGGATAGGTGAGGCGAGGACCACCAATCCCTGTCCAATGGCGCTTCCTAAGCCAAGCACTGCGACGTTGCCAAGCGAACGACGGGAAGCGGCCTGGCGTAGGCGCAGCCAGACGCGGTCGAAGAATGGCGCTTCGCCAGCGTCAGCGGTCAATTTGCGGACCGCGGGTAAAGGGCGGGGATCAAAGCGCTCGCACCAAGCCGCTCCACCAGCAGCAACTTGCGGGTCAGTAACTGTGACAAGAATTTCTGGTAAAGGGTTGGCCAGCACTGGGCGGCGCAGTGTCGAATAGTGTGCGATACATAATGGGCGCCGTTGTAACTGGGGACTGCGATCGAGATTTCAGACATTGTCACCCTGGCCGAACATTCGCCAGATAGTCGGCCTCTCCGACCATCTGGCGGGCAGGGTTACCGCGCTTCAACGTGTTTTGCAAAGTTGGTATCGCCATGACGACACTGGGCGACTGACGGGCCGCCGTCGCTTCGATTCCAGGTGGACGGCAGGGTCGCGGATTGTGGAGACGATCGGCCGGACCCGGCGCGATCACCTGGTCGAGGCCAATGGGATCAACAAGATCGCGCGTGATCTGAAGGTGTGCGCAACACGGTCCGAAAGGTGCTGGTCGGGGGAGAGAACGGGCGATCGACATGTTCCGGTCATCTCGGCGAAGGATGTGCTTTTGCATTGCTCAGCATTGGCATCGCCCGATAGATTTGCGCGATGGTGACCAGGCAGCAAGGCGGAAGGAACGGCTGCGGCAGCGCTCGATGGGCTTGCCTGCTACCTGGCACTCGTGTCCTCGCATCGAAGCGACACCAACCTGCATTCAGCCAGATGACCAGAACTGCACTGACAGTTCTCGTCCTTCTGCTGGTGTCGTCAGCAACTTCCTGGGCCGTGTCCAACGATCACGCGCTGCCGCCACCTTCGCTCGATGATGAGTTCAATTCGCTGTCGCTACACTACCGGCCAACCGGCCGCGATATCTGGGGATTGATTGCGCCGCGTACCCCTAACGGACGCGGCGGTCCCAACTGGTTCGAAGGCGACACGCACATGTGGTGGACGAACCCGTTCAATCCGAAGACACCGGTCAATGGCCTCTACACCGCAGCCGAAGGTCGGTTGCGGCTGGGCCTGATGCCGACGCCGCCAGCCTACCAATCGTGGATCGACTCATCAGCCGGGATCCATATGCCGTTTGTCGGCACGCTTCTGTACTCGGTTCAGAAGCAGCGCTATGGTTACTTCGAGATCAGGGCGTCTGTCGATGCCGTGTCCGGACTTACGTTCCAGGCATGCCTGGAAACCGGCGACGTGGCCTTCCCATTTGAGATCGATATCATACTATTCACCAGCAGCGACGGCTCGCAGCACGTGAAGTTCGATATTGCGACCCGTAAAGGATGGCCATCGACAGAGGTCCGCGGCATCGATATCACCCAAATGCACACGTATGCCATTGAGTGGACCTTGACCACGATCACGTGGTACATCGACGGGATTGAGCGGTGGTCGCGGCCAAGCCCTGGAGGGAATTACGATATTTACCCAGCCCTCTGGTACCTTCTTACGGGCGCGGACTACGGCGGCAGCGATACCGATCCCAGTCCGGCCCAATTGCCCGCCTATGCGCATGTCGATTGGGTCCGCAACTGGTCATCCAACCCGTACGCGGATGCCGCCCGGGCCAGAGTCCGTCGCAACCCGCGACGCGACTGATCAGTCGGTCACTCTTGCTCAGCATGGAGTTGCCCGCGACGGCTTGCGTGCTGTCAGCATGGTGGGCAGTTCCCGCGCTGGCAGTGACTTGCAGTGCACCTATCGGAGCCATCCAACACCCAATCAGGCTGGGCTACGCCTCTTTCCAAAGCGTATCCTTTCCCGCTCACACGGAATTTAATGTCGTTACGGTGATGTCCCAGCTAGGTCTTCCGGCCTGATACTGCTCCGAGGGGCGGGACCGGTCAGTCAGCATCAAGTACGCAGCAGGAGGCGGTTCGATGGGGGTGTTCGACGTGGTCAAGGCGTACACGCCGTGGGCAATCAGACGCGCGTCGCACCGCGTTAAGCGGGAGGTGCGGTGGGCGCGCAACGCCCGTCAACCGGTGGGAAAGGTGTTCGAGGACGTGTACAACCAGGGCATGTGGGGCGGCGAACAAGGCAAATTTTATTCGGGCCCTGGTTCGGAAGGCGATGCCGCTCGCATCTATGCGCAGGGAATCAGGGGTTTCATAACTGAGAGGAACATAAGCTCTGTCGTCGATCTTGGTTGCGGGGATTTTCGTGTCGCCAGCCAGTTTCTCGACGACCAAATGACCTACGTGGGCGTCGATATCGTCGGGTCCTTGGTGCGCGAGAACGGAGCCAAGTACGGCAGCGACAGGGTCTCCTTTGCATGCCTCGACATTATCAAGGATCAATTGCCGGAAGGCGAACTCTGCCTCATCCGCGAGGTATTTCAGCATCTGTCCAATGCCGAGATACTCGAGGTCATGCCGAAGCTTCGGCAATTCCGGTACGTGGTTTACACGGATCACCAACCGGGACCGGGAGCTCGATGCATACCGAATCGCGATATCTCTCATGGCGTGGATACGCGCATATGGCTGGACTCAGCCCTGTTCCTCGATCAGCCGCCTTTCAATGCGCCTGTGCAACTGTTATTTGAGAATCCCGCAGCCGTGAACCTGCGCAATCCTGGTGAGCAGTTTCGCACTTATCTTCTGTGGCCGTAGGGACGGTTCGGGAATCTCCGGCTAAACCGGCTGTAGCGAATCATTCACGCTGATGGCTGGGCCGGCCAGGGGTCACGCATCGCTTCCACGGCGGCGTGACCATTGACTGCCGGTGTCATGTCTTTGTCACGTGCTCGAGATCCCGCAGCACGTCAAGCGGCACCAGTCGCCCGTCGCGTTCGAAGTGCCAGAAGGTCCAGCCATTGCAGGCCGGAGCGTTCTGGACCGCTGCCCCCACTTTGTGGATAGAGCCTCGCGCGGCGCCAGCCACCACTGATCCGTCCGCGGCCACAACGGCACTGACCCGGCGCATTCGATCGAACAATTTGGTTCCAGGCGGCAGCAGCCCACGCTCAACCAGGCTGCCAAACGGCACCCGCGGAACCTCGCGCTTCGATATGGCACCCGACAACCCCTCCTCCGACACTGGCCGTGTTGCCCGGACCCTACCAATCGCGGCCTCGGCGTAAGCGGGATGTCGCTCGATACCGATGAAGTGTCGATGCAGCCGCTTCGCCACCACACCCGTCGTGCCGGTGCCGATGAACGGATCGAGCACAATCTCGCCGGGTGCTGTGCTGGCCAGGAGCACGCGGTGGAGTAGCGCCTCGGGCTTCTGCGTCGGATGCAGCTTCAACCCGTGCTGGTTGCGCAGCCGCTCCGGCCCGGTGCATAGCGGCAGAAACCAGTCGCTGCGCATCTGGATATCGTCGTTCAGCGCCTTCATCGCGGCGTAGTTGAACTTGTGGCGCGAATCACGGCCGCGCGCTGCCCAGATCAGCGTCTCGTGGGCATTGGTGAAACGCCGGCCACGGAAGTTCGGCATCGGATTGGCCTTGCGCCAGATCACGTCGTTCAGCACCCAGAACCCCAGGTCCTGCAGCGCGGCGCCGATGCGGAAGATGTTGTGGTAGGCGCCGATTACCCACAGGGTGCCGTCCTTGCGCAGCAGCCGGCGGCATTCGGTGAGCCACTCGCGGGTGAACGCGTCATAGGTGGCGAAGTCGGCGAACCGGTCCCATTCCTCGTCCACGCCGTCGACCAGGCTATCGTCCGGCCGGCGAAGTTCGCCGCGGAGCTGAAGGTTGTAGGGCGGATCGGCGAACACGCAGTGCACCGAGGCCGGCGGCAGCATGCGCATGAGCTGCACGCAGTCCCCAAGCATGACCTGATCGAGCGGCAGTTCACGGACGACTTCCACGGTGCTTCCGTGTGACGGGGTTGCGGCTGGGCCGCGAGATCGAGCGGCGGTCATATCGTGGCGGGCTGCCCGCAGCCGCGTCAATCGGTCAGATCGAGAGAGTGCCGTGAGCAAAGGCCTGGGATGGCGCCACTCGACCTCAATCGCCGGTCATCGAACCAAATTCAAGTTCCAGCGCGAGCTGGCTTACTGTGCCGAAGCTCGGCCGATGGTGACGGGTCGGCCCCAGCCGGCGGAGCGCCGCCACATGGAATTCGGTCGCGTAACCGACGTTGCTGCGCCAGCCATAGTCCGGGAAGCGCACCGCCAGCCGCGCCATCGCCCGGTCACGCAGAACTTTGGCAACGATCGAAGCGGCGGCGATCGACAGCGAACGGCCGTCACCTCCGACTACGCACTGCACGGCACAGGGCAGCGGCGGAGGCTGGTTGCCATCGACCAGGACGAGATCAGGCGGCGAGGGCAGGCGGGTCACGGCACGGCACATCGCCAGCAATGCGGCACGCAGGATGTTCAGGCGCTCGATCTCCGCCACGGAGGCGGCGCCGACGGCGATCTCGGCACGGCCAGACAAACGCAGCGCCTGGAACGCCGTTAGCCGCTGTTCCAGTGTCAGCTTCTTGGAATCATCGAGCAGCGCGGCCAGCCGGCGCGGCACCCCGGTCGGAAACACTACGGCGGCGGCGACAACCGGGCCGGCGAGCGGACCGCGCCCGACCTCGTCCACTCCCGCAACCCGCCCGCCAGCGCGCTTTTCCAGCAAAAAATTCGGCACGAACCCTGAATAACAAGCACCAGGGAGTCGAGCCAATCATTATCCAGCAACGCTGAGTTGGGTTGTGAGATGGCTGACCAGGCTGCGGACTTTCGGCGAGCCGGCGCGGTACGCTGGGCTGACCGCATGCAACGTGCCGCCCGCCGGCTTATGGTCTGGCAAGAGCCTGACAAGTCGGTTGTTGGCAAAGTCATTTTCTACGAGGTACTGCGCGCAAAGCAGGATACCAGCGCCAGCACGCGCGACATCGCATCGCAGCATGGCGTTGTTGACCTGCAACCTGCCGTAGATCGGCACCTCCGTTTGCCCGTCCGGCCCAACGAAACTCCAACTCACGCCGGCTGAGCTGTTGCCGGTAATGCAGTGATGCGTACTGAGCTCCGTGGTCGTGGTGGGCACGCCATGGCGTGCGAGATAGGACGGCGCCGCACATAGCACATAGTCGAGCGACATCAGTGGCCAGGCGATCAGACCGGCCCCGGTGGTCGGACTGGTGCGAATTGCGAGATCGTAGCCTTCCTCGATCAGATCAACCGAGCGATCTGACAATTCGACGTTCAGTGATAGGTCCGGATGCCGGTGCATGAAATCGACGACGAGAGGTCCGAGCCGCGTGCTGCCGAACACAACCGGTGCGGTTATGCGCATGCTGCCTCGCACCGGCGCCTCTGGCTTGGCCGAGCAGCGCGCCGTTTCCATTTCCTCGAGGATCCGCGTGCACTGGACGAAGAAGCTCTCACCGACATCGGTCAGCGCAACGCGCCGTGTCGTGCGGTGCAACAACCGAACGCCAAGCCAGTCCTCGAGCGTCTGCACATGCTTGCTGGCGGTGGCCTGGGAAATCCCGAGTTCGCGGGCGGCCCCGGAGAAACTGCGGGTGCTCGCTACTTTGGCGAATACGGTCATGCTCGTAAGCCGGTCCACTATTACCACCCACCGGGGGAACGGATCCCCATCGTCCCATTGGCGAGCAATTCGATCCCCTGTACCCCTAACAAATGTTCAAGACCCCACAGCAAATGGTCTCCGGTCGTCATTTTGGCGCCCGGAAGGCGCGATGTGGTAATATAGCACCGTCAACCAAGGGTTGACCTTGGTTTGGCTATAAGGGCCCGTCAGGCAAACGTAAAGCCTCCGTCAAGCAATACGCGCCAATGAAATCTCCCCGGCCGCCGTTTCAGAGCCGTCGAAGCAGAGCCGGCTGCTCGGCCAGGCCGGACGGGTGCTCGACCCGCTCAGGCAGGGGCTCGCTCCAGCGCCATGCAGGCGCAGCGAACAGCCGGGGCATTGCGTCGATACCGCAATGGAACGGCGGCCCATTAGGCCGGTCGCTTTGCATAAACAAGATGAACAGCGACCCGTCCGGGCGTAGCCAACGGTGCAGGCGCCGAGCGTATCCAGGCCACAGACCCGGCGGGAGCGCGCAAAGACAGGTCTGGTCATAGATGGCATCGAATGGCTGGTCTGGCTCCCAGTCGAACAGGTTGGCTTGTTCAGCACGCGCCGGAAGCCTCAGCCGTTCGAAAAGCGAACGCTGCGCTGCGACCGCGCTTGGCGCGGCGTCCACCATCGTGACGTCGAAGCCAGCCTCGGAAAGCGCCAGCGGCTCCAGGCTGCGTCCGCCACCTGGGATCAGAATGCGGCACTGCGTGAGAATGCCCGAGTTCGCGCCAAGCGAGGAAGGCGGGATTCAGGCCATGCCGTTCCCAACCGGTGTTGCCATCCCGATAGCGGCCTTCCCAGTCGATCGCCTGCGTTTCGGCCATCCGGTCACCTCAGGCGGTTACGCCAATCTCGTCAGCATTCAGTAGAGGCATGCCCTGCGCGACGCGACGCACCGCAACGTCGAGTTGGGCGCCGACGCAAGGCATATCGAATGTCTCTCTGGCATGCCGGTAGGCGTCTGCCCCGAGCAGGGCCGCGCGTTCCGGGTCAGTAATCAACCCGCCGAGTGCCTGCGCCAACCGCTCGACGTTGCCACGCGGAACCAGAATGCCGTCGGATCCATCGCGCAGGATCTCGGAGGGGCCTTCGCTGTCGGTCGAGACGATTGGCATCGCCTGCGCCATCGCCTCGATCAGGACGATACCGAACGGCTCGTGATGTGAAGGCAGGCAGAATATGTCGACACCGGCAAAGAATGTCCGCTTGTCATCCACCCAGCCTGGAAAGGCCAATGCTTCGGCAAGACCGTGTCGAGCCGCAAGTTCTTCAAGCGCCGCCCGTTCCGGGCCGTCGCCCGCGAGGACGGCTCGAAACGGGACGCCCTGTGATCGCAACCGGCCGAGCGCGGCAATGAACATGTCGAAGCCCTTCTTCGGGACGAAGCGCCCCATCGCGCCGATGACCGGTGGCTGCCGCCGAACGCGTGATGGCGGTGTCGGTGGCACACCGACCATGCTCGGGATATGGTACAGGCAGGTATCCTGCACGCCCTGACTTTGCGCATGGCGCCTCAGGTCAAGGGTTGGGTAAAACACCGCGGCGGCGCCTCGGCACCTCATCTTGTAGTTTGGCAGAACGGCGATCAGCGGGTTCGCCCCGGCCTGCCGCAGCAGGCTCATGGCGCGATTGCCGTGGGCGATGCACACATCTGCGTGCAATCGCTGGAGCAGCAGGCGCAGCCGGATCGCCGCGATCACGTCCCATGACCCGCGATGCGGCAGTCCGTGCCATATCATCCCGCGCGCCACGAGTGCGGGCCGGATCGCCGCGTCGGGGTGGATCACCGCGTGGACTTCGTGGCCGAGCCGGCTCAGCGCGTCCCCATAGTCGAGCAAGGCTTGCTCGAGCCCGCCAAGCCCGCGACCCAGCATGGCATTCACGATGCGCAAAGGTGATGTGGCGATTGGCACGTGGCTTCAGGGCGACCGCATCCAGGCGGGCATCCGCGGCACCAATGTGGCGGGGCCGCACTTCAGGGCGCCGTCGAGAGCATCGAGCCGCAACACCGCCAAGCCAGCCTGATCCCGCCCGGATCGCATGGTTCCCACCTCTGCGCCATCCCGCGTCACGGGCGTCCCGGGCGCCGGGAGTGGCCCCTCGATGGCAACCGGGATGAGGCGGCGCTTCACCAGTCCGCGGTATTTCGTGCGGGCGGTCAGTTCCTGGCCCATGTAGCAGCCTTTGGTCCAGGATACGCCGTGCAGTTCGTCGAACCCCGCCTCCAGCAGCACCGTCTTCTCAACTTCCAGGTCACGCGAGCCGTCCGGCAGACCTAGACCAAGCCTGTGGCGATCCCAATCTACTTCGAGTGCGGTCGTTGGCAGTGCCACCGGGGACAACAGGCGCCAGCCCGCCTCCGGGAGGCGCGGGTCAGCGGCGATAATCGCCTGCACGCTCGGTGGGTTATCCCAGGCAACGTAAACGGACAGCTCATCGGCTGCCCGGAGAGTCACCTTGGACCGGAGGCGATAGCGCGACAGGCGTTGCAGCGTCGCTGTTGCCTGGTCACCCTCGCAGTCGAGCAACAATCGGTCGTCATCGGCAAACACGAAGAAATCCGCCAGCCACTTGCCTTGCGGTGTCAAAAGCGCTGCCCAAACTGCGTGACCAGGCCGAGCTTCAGTCACGTCGTTGGAGACCAGCCCTTGGAGAAAGGACACGCTATCCTCCCCCTTGATCTCCAGGACCGCGCGACACGGCAGTGCAGCCAGACGAGTCATGCCCAAGAATTGGTGTTTTTGGCGACCCAGGCAATGCCTGAGTCCGAAGGTATGGCTAGCTCCGGTGTTTGCAGATCGTGAAGTGTCGGGTCATCTGAGCCTTCAGAACCGGGGGTTTGCATGGACCGGGCACGCATTCACGAGGGAGTACTGCGTATAGCTTTTTGGATGTGCTTGGTCGGACGGAACGATCTGAACCGGGCCAGATCCCACGAACATCTGACCAAGCGGCACGGCTACACGACCACACGCTGGCTACACGGTGACCAAGCTGCATCTGCATCCAGCGGGCTTGGCGACGCCAGCGATGACGCCCTCGGCGCATGGCAAGAAGCGGCGTCCGATGGTGGGAATGACGCTGCAAGGGACACCCATTGTGGAAATCGGCAGGTCCCGATCAGGAACCTGCCGACACAATTTCAGAGATCGCGCTGACTGCCGCCAAGCGCACCTGCCGCAGACGCAATGAACGCGCCGATCAGCATGGAGAAGAAGAGGTAGAATGAGGCTGATGCGGATGCCTTGCGGGCTGCGTCGGCCGCTTGCTTCGCCCTTTCCTCGGCGGACTTCATCTGCGCAACGGTGTCATCGATGCGCTTTTCGGCGTCTTGCTGGGAAATACCGGTGCGCGCCGCGACCAGCTTCCCGAGATAGGCGCGATCGCCTGGATCAAGGTTGCCGTTTGCGATCGCTCTCGCCAGGATGCGGCCCGCTTCTGCCCGCGCATCCTGGGGAGACGCATTAGCGTCCGGCTGATCCTTCCTGAACAAGCTATCCAGGAAGTAGCCATTGGAATCAGGAGACTGGTTGGTCGCAGCCTGGGTGGCCGTGGAAGCCGCGCTGCCGGCGACATTCGAAATCGCCCGGCCCGCGGAACTTACCGCCGAAGAGACTGAGGAGGTAGCGAAGGCCGCGACCAAAACCGACGCGAGCGCCCAAACCAGAAAGCCGTGCACCGTGTCGCGAAAGAACACCTCGCCGGTGTGGATGCCAGCCCATTTGGTGCGTAACCGCCCCGCGAGATAGCCACCCATCGCTGACGACAGCCATTGCACAATGATGAGCCAAACCGCCGCGAGCAGGGTGAAGGTCGTTGCCGACGGATTTAGCGATGACCATGGTGAGACAGACGAAAGGCCGATACCGGATCCCAGCGCCACGAGGAGCAGGCTGATAGCAACGGCGGCCAGAGCACCGCCGATAACCGCCGCCCACGAGACGGCCGATTGTGAACCAGGATTTTCGTCCGCCGCCACCATTGCGGGGCCGGCCGTTTCAGCAATGAGGGCCATTGCGAATGCCTCCCTAATGCCAGAGAAGCACCAGGAGGATGATGATCGGGATCGGTATGCCGAGCAGCCAAAGAAGAATTGCAGGCATTTTTCGTTCCTCCGTGTGTTGGTTGTAAACTCGCCAATGGGAAAATCGTTCCGCGTCGCTTTACCGGAGCAACCATCAAGACGACGGTTAAGTGCTACCAATCACGATATTTTGTGGCGTTTGGCGTCGGAATACTGCGGGGCGTCAAAAATGCTGCAACGCGGAATAGTCGCCGAAGTGGCACGATCAAAATTCGATTTTGAGGGACGCGGAATAACGCGAGGTCATGAAAGCCTCTGCCAAGTGCTTCACGGCAGCATCATGCTTCCCTTATATGGGGCGCGAAGCGGCCGAAGGGACATTTCCGCCCGACGAGCGGCATTGCTGGATTGATACTGTCGAGCGGTGCCCCCGCCCCCTGATCCTGCCACACTGTCTCGACTGATCGATAGCCTGCGGCATCGCGGTCCAGACAGCACCGGCCACGCGATCGTCGGCCGCATCGCGCTCGCGCACAACCGACTGTCGATCATCGATATGGCCACCGCCCGCGACGTTGGTTTGCGACGGCCCGATCGTCGCGATCATGCCGCCACCGTCGCAAAAGCACTCGACGCCAGGCACGAAACGATCGAGATCAGTGAGCGGATGGTCTGGCGTCACCTACCGGAAATCGTTGGCTGCTTGGATGATCCTGTGGCTGACCACGCGATCATCCCGACCTGGTTTCTGGCGCAGCGCGCGCGACAGGATGTGAAGGTGGTGCTGAGCGGCGACAGAAGGGGACGAAATCTTTGCCGGTTTTCCTCGCTACCAGAGCGCAATGACGCGGTGGGCGCGCGATGTGGGCGCGTGGCAGCTTTGACCGAGTGGATGTGTTGCGCGCGCGCCCGTCATCCTGGCGCGTCGGTAGCGCCGCTGCGGAGGCCTAGGCATTGGAAGGGTGGCCGTTCACGACTGGCAGCCGCATGGGCCACCGACATGGCACACTGGGTGCCACACGGTGTTTTGTTGAAACTGGACCGCTGCCTGATGGCGCATTGCGGTGGAGGAACGCACGCCATTCCTTGATCCGCGCTTGGCGAGGGCTGCGTCCCGGCTGCCAGACGGGATGAAGGTGCGTGATGGGCTGAGCAAGTGGGCCCAGCGCAAGAGGCTGGAGAATATATCTGCCGATGGGCAGCCGTTCGCTCCCAGGCAGGGCTTTGCCACGCCGATCGGCGATTGGATCAAGGGGCAGGGGTCGCGGCTCGGGCCTCTGATGGCGGCCCAGCCCGGCGTGGCCGAAATCTCCGACCCTGCGAAGATGCGGTTGCTGTTCAGCCACATCAGCCGTCGCCGGTATAGCGTCACCTGCTGGAAACTGCTGTTCCACGCGCTATGGCACAGGCGACAAATCCTCGCACTGCGCCCGGCGGGTGATGCGTTCGAGTCGCTCGCGACAGTTTGATCAGTCCACGCTGATCGTCCCGGCTTCGGGGCCCTTGGCGCCCTGCACGACGCCCATCCGCACCGACTGCCCCTCCTGCAACGGAGCGAGGCCGGCACGCTCCAGCACCGTCGCGTGGACGAATACGTCCTTGCCACCCGACTGGGGCGTGATGAAGCCGAACCCCTTGTCGGGGTTGTACCACTTCACCGTGCCCATCATCTCGACGGCGGTGCTGAGATCGACCTGCCGTCGCGGGCCTCCCTCAAAGCTGCGCTGCGGGCGTTGCTGAAAGCCGCCAGGCCGGCGCGCGGGAGTCGCGGCCGCGGTGCTCTCATCGACCGACACCACCTGATCGACCTGTTTCCCTTTCTGCCCCTGGCCGACGCGGATCCGGAGCGTGGCGCCGGGGCTGACGGTCTGGACGCCGGCCGCCTGCAGCGTGTTGATGTGCAGGAAAACGTCGCCTGACCCGTCGCTCAGCGCCACAAAACCGTAACCCTTCTCGGCGTTGAACCACTTGACCGTCGCCTCCGACTCCGGTCCTGCCGCGCTGGAGGCAAACGAGGGAAACGGCATTGGCGGCGGCGCGCTGCCGTAAAAGTTGTCGTCATCAAAACCGCGGCGGCGTGGAGGCCGTTGGCGGTCGTTCCTGGGCGGTCGCAAGGCTTTAGTGTCCCCTATGTGATCGGCTTATACCTGACCCTAAGATACGCCTGATTGAGGCCGCTGGGTAGCGTCACCCGCAAAACGCGAAAATCTCAATTCAATCAGTCGAATGCGCGCTTGATCCGGGCCCAGTCCTCGATCGCGCTCTCCTCTCCGGGCGTGATCGGGATGACGAGCTGGCTCCAGCCTGCGCTGCGCAAGGCTTCGATGCGCTGCTTCAGTTCCTGCTCGGTCGCCGTGAAGGTAGTGTGACGGATCAAGTCGGCGGTAATGAACTTCCGCTCCTCGGGCTTGACGAATACGAAATGGCCGCGGTGGTTGTTGAGGTAGCGCGCGTCCTGCGGTTCGAAGCCACGTGCCATTGCGACGTAGCCCTCCACCTGTTCCTGCACGGATGGCGGTACCGGCGATGTGTTCTGCCAGCCTTCCATATCGAGATCGGCCGCGCGATGCAGCAACACTGCGGCGCGCGGTCCGGCCTGCGCGACCACACGCGGACTGTCAGCAGGTTCGCCATCGGCGAGAACGCAGCCGCACGCCCAGGCGGTAGCGTAGAGGTCCCCGGCGCTGTGGCCCGCGGCTTTCCAGCTCTTCTGCATGCTCTCAAGTGCGGTCATGGCGCGCGGCACGTCGGAGATGAAGCTCTTCCACCCGGCATGCAGCTTTGCGGTCAGTGCCTGCGACTTTGGGCCATAGGCCGAGACATGCAGCCGTATTGGATCGCGTGTGTTGATCAGGCCGATGTCTGGATTGAGGAAACGGATCTTCTTGCGTTTGCCCTCGATGTTTATCTCCAGCGTCTCGCCGTTCAGCAAGCCATAGACGACGCGTATATACTCTTCCATATCGGCGAGCTTTATGGCGCCAAGGCCCATGGCGCGGCGTGCCGAAAAGCCCGTCCCAACGCCGAAGTCGATCCGGCCAGGTGCCATGCCATTCAGCGTGGCGAAGGCGTTGGCCGTCACCGCGGCGATGCGATTGGACGGCACCAGCACGCCGGTACCGAGGCGGATACGCGAGGTCTTCATTGCCGCGGCTCCCATAGCGGCGAAGCAGTCGGCGGTGATCATCTGCGTGTCGAAGAACCAGGCATGCGTGAAGCCGAGTTCCTCGGCGCGCTGCGCGAGCTTCCATAAATCGTGCGACGTTGCGATGCCAATGCCGAAGTCCATACCTGCCTCCTTGGGCCGTTTCCGCAATAAAGCTTGTTCGTTATCCCGCCTGCACGTCGCCCGCCACGATGCGGGTACGGCCATCCGCTGCGTCGAGCAGGAGCGCGCCGTCGTCATCGATGCCAGCGAACCCGCCGGTAGCAAACCGGTCCGCAAGCCGCACGCGCAGCGTGGCGCCGATCGGATGCGCACGTGCAAGCCATGTCGTACGGATCGGGGGGAAGCCTTCCTGCTGCCAGACACCGAACCAGTTGGCCAGCGCAGACAGAAGTTTTTCCCGTGCGCCATCCACGGTGGCCAATCCGCCGCAGCCAACGATTGTTGATACCTGGTACGAAACGCCACTCGGCGCCTGGAGGACATTCAGTCCAATGCCGAGAATCAGCGTGTCGTCTGCCTGCTCCAGCAAGATCCCGGCGATCTTGCCGTCACGCACCAGCACATCGTTCGGCCATTTCAGCGTTGCGCGCACTTGCTGCGGCAGCAGCGCGTCCACTGCATCCGCGACCGCCAGTGCAGCGACAAGGCCGATCTCGGCGGAGCGCGCAGCCGGCACATCCGGCCGCAGGACGATCGACAGATAGAGGTTGCCGGGCGGACTGAGCCAGCGCCTCGACAGCCTGCCACGGCCTGCGGTCTGCTCGTCCGCATGAACGACGGTGCCGTGCACAGCGCCTTCGCGTGCCAGCCGCATCGCCTCGTCGTTGGTCGAGCCGATGCTGTCGTAGTGCCTGACGTCGAAGGCGATCACGGCAAACGATTCACGTAAGCCAGCCCTGCAAGCGCGCGGCCTCATCGCGGCAATGCTCAGGGCTGCCCAGCATCTGACGATTGAAGCTGATGCGTTTGAACCAGTAGTGCAGACCAAGCAGGTCAGTGAACCCCATGCCGCCGTGCGCCTCCGTCGCCATGCGTGCGATGTCGCGACCGACATCTCCGAGATGCGCCTTCGTTTGCAGCGCCGTCAGCCGCGCCTCGCGTGGCAGCGAATCCTGCGCGTAGGCCGCGTACCACACCATGGCCCGGCAGGGCTCCAGCATCGTCACCATATCGGCGAACTGGTGCTTGACGGCCTGGAAGCTGCCAATGACACGACCGAACTGCGCGCGCTGCTTCACGAAGGCGAGCGCCTGATCAAACATATGCTGCGCCGCGCCCAACGTGTCGGCGGCGAGTACAATACGACCGGCATCCAGCGCGCGCTGTGCCGCAGCCAATGGTTGGTTCGCCGCATCGAGCAGCACCGCACGCGCATTGTCGAAGGCAAGCTCGGTCACTGGCCGCGTGCGATCGATGCTGCGATACATTTGCCGTGAGACACCTTCCGCGTCGGCGGCGATGACGGCGGCATTGCCATCGGACAGATAGATCAACAGATGCGTTGGCGAGCCGGCATCGATTGCCGCTTCCACATGCCCCGAGAGACGCCCCGCAGTCACCGTCAGAGTATTACCGAAGCCTACTCCAAAGCGCACCTCGCCAAGGGCGATGCGTGGCAGCCACGCGCCCTGCAATTCCTCCGTCGCGCCGTGCACAAACGCGAGCGTTGCAATGACGACGCTGCCAGTGAACGGAGCGAAAGCCACCGCACCGCCCAGAACCTCGGCCGCAACTGCGGCATCGAGAATGCCGAGCCCGGCGCCACCGAAGCGTTCGGGTACCAGCAGGCCAGGGAGGCCGAGCTCTGTCAGACTTTGCCACAGTTCGGCATCGAAGCCGCAACCGATCTCTGCATGGCGGCGAAGTGCTTCGATCGGCACGTGATCCGCCAGGAGACTGCGCAACGAATCCGCGAACAGGCGTTGCTCCTCGCTGAGGGCGAATTCCATCAAGCCCTCGCGATCTTTGGCTCGCGCGGAAGATCGAGGCCGCGTTCCGCGATGATGTTCTTCTGGATGTTGTTGGAGCCGCCGCCAATCATCAGGCCGACATCATACAGATAGTCGATGTTCCATGTCGTCGCGTCATCGTCCTCGGCATCCTCGCCGGCGCTTTCGAATGGCAGCCCGGCCGTGCCGAGGGCGTCGACTGCAAGCGCGGCCAGGCGGAAGCCGAGCATCGTGCCGCCGTACTTGATGATCATGCGCCTGACACCGGAATCGACGCCTTCCGCGGTTTCGGTCAGCAGGCGCAGATTGTGCGCCCTCCAGGCTATCACCTCGCCTTGAAGCTTCAGCAACCTATCACGGTACTCCGCCATGTTGAGCAGACCATTCGACTTCATCAGTGCGATGAGCTGCTCCAGCCGGGTCGTCATCTTCTCGGCGCTGCCGATCATCGAGCGCTCATGTTTCAACGTCACGTTGGCGACATACCAGCCTTTGCCGCGCCCGAGCACGATCTGGTCTTCGGGGACGCGTACATCGGTGAAGAACACCTCGTTGAACTCGGCGCGCCCGGTCATGGTCCGCAGCGGCCGCACGTCGATGCCAGGGGTCTTCATCGACAGCAGCAGGTACGAGATGCCCTCGTGCTTCGGCTTGTCCGGCTCGGTGCGGCAGAGCAGGAACATCATGTCGGCGTAGTGAGCCGAGCTGGTCCATATCTTCTGGCCGTTGATGACGAAATGACCGTCCTGCAACACGCCGCGGGTCTGTAATGACGCGAGATCGCTGCCGGCACCCGGCTCCGAATAGCCCTGGCACCAGATGACATCGCCGCGGATGGTCTTCTCGATCCACTGCTTCTTTTGCGCCTCGGTGCCGACTTCCAGAAGTGTGGGCACCAGCATGCTGATACCCTGATTGGTCAGGCCGGCATAAATACCCGCGGCGGCAAATTCCGATGCGATCACCGCCGCTTCCAGCACGTCGGGTTCCGCGCCAAAGCCGCCGAATTCGCGCGGGATAGCGCGTGCGACGTAGCCGTGATCGACCAGCAACTTCTGCCAGTCCAGCGCCTTTTGGTCAGGCCGCTTTCGGCCACCGCCGAGTTTTGGCGATTTGTGGCCGTGCTCGCGGACGAATGCGCGCACTTCGTCCTGCAAGGCCTGATGTTTGTCGGACAGGCTCAGATCCATGCCGTTCCTCCCCAGCCAGCTTCTCCCCCCGACCCCCTCCCGCAAGGGGAGAGGAGAGAAGGGGTTCAATGCCATACCGCCAACGCGTCCAGTGCCTCAACCTCGCTGCCACGAACCCATAGCGGGTTCACTTCCAGCGCTTCGAGGTCCGGCCCGAGCGCAACTGCGGCATCTCCAATGCGTGCGATCACCGCGGCGAGTGCATCGAGATCGACGGGCGGCATGCCACGTATGCCATGCAGCAGTTTGTGACCGCGCAGTTCGGCGAGCATGCGCTTCACTTCCGCTGCGCCGATCGGCAGGGGGCGCAGTGCGACATCCTGCAACACCTCCACCCACACGCCACCAAGACCGACCGCAATAACCGGTCCCCATTGGGGATCGCGTGTGCAGCCGACGAATAGTTCCAACCCGTCGCTGCGCATCGGCGCCACCAGCACGCCATCAACGCGCGCACCCGTCGGCGCCACCGCCATGATGCGCCGGAACGCGTCAGCCACCGCGGCATCGCCCTCCAAATTCAGGGCGACACCGCCGATATCGCTTTTGTGCGCTATGTCGTCGGAGGCGATCTTCAGCACCACGTGCCCGTCGATCGTGCGCGCGGCCGCCACCGCTTGATCCGCGACGCGCGCCAGCGTCGTCGGCACCACCGGTATGTTGCACCGCGCGAGGTAGTCCAAGGTTGCGCGCTCTGAGTTCGGCCGCTCACTTGCATCAGCAATCGTCGCAATCGACGCCGATGTGCCGGCAAGACGACGATACTGTTCCGACCACCAGAACGCGTTGCCCAACGCGTTCATGCCGTGATGCAGGCCGGAACTGACATAGGGCAGACCGATCTCCTCGATGATGCGCGTGGAGGTCGCGGTAACCGGCTTCACTGTGTGGCTCATCATCAGAGCCGGGACACTGGCGGCATGCAGGCCGACCGCGATGTGGCGCAGCGCGGCAAGCACGAATTCGGTGGCATGCTCGTCGGCGACGGGCACGTCGAACAGGCAGGCGAGGGCGGAGAATTCGGGCTGCTTGCCCAAAATGCGCAGGCCCTGCTCGAACAGATCGGGCTGCAGCACTGCGCCGCCTGTGATGTCCAGCGGATTGTTCGGCGTGCCAAAACTCGGCAGGGCGGTGCGCAGTTCAGCGACCGCGGCGTCCGAGAGCGCGGGCATCGGCATATGCAGCACCTGCGCGCGGTCCGCGGCGATTTCGCACGCACCACCGGAGATCGATACCACGCCGATTCCCTGCGGCTGCAGCACGCCGGTGCGCGTGATCACGTCGGCAGTGAACAGCAGGTCCTCGATCGAGTCCACGCGCACGATGCCGTACTGGCGGCACACGCCGTCGAATACGCGATCGTCGCCGACGAGCGCGCCCGTGTGCGCCTGTGCGGACCGCGCGGTGACTTCCGACAGGCCGATCTTCAGCACAACGATCGGTTTTGCCACAGCGATCGCGCGTCTTGCGGCCGCGGCAAAACTCGGCGCATGGCGGATCGTCTCAGCGAACAGTGCGATCGCACGCACGTCAGGCTGGTCGATCAGATGGTCGATGAAGTGCGCACAATCGAGGTCGGCCTCGTTGCCGGTCGAGATCATGTGCGACAGGCCGATCTCGTGTTGCGCCGCCAGGCTGGAGATGAAGCTGCCGTTCGCGCCGCTCTGGGTGACGACTGCGATCGAACCGGGCTTGGAGGGTGCGCGAAAACCGCCTGTCCACAGCGGCACATTGTCGATGAAATTTACGAAGCCCAGGCAGTTAGGGCCGAGCAGCGACACATTGTGCTGGCGCGCCAATGACGCGAGCCGCGCCTGATGATCGGCGCCGTCGTGGCCGGTCTCGGCAAAGCCGGAAGTCAGGATCACCGCATTGTGTACGTCCGCCGCTGCAAGCTCGGCCATCGCCTCATCGATCGCGGCCATCGGCACCATCAGCAGCGCGAGATCGATGGGCGCGCCGACCGCGGCGCACGATGTGGCGGCACTGCGACCGTGCACCGTGCCGCCACGGCGGCTGACCAGATACACCTTGCCGGGATACTTCCGGTTAATGAGGTTGTCGAAGGTGTTCTGTGACCAGCGCGATCGGTCGGTGGCGCCGACCAGCGCGATGGAGCGGGGCCTCAGCATGGCAGTCAGATCGCGTCGGGTGGACATCATGACGTGGCGTTCCCCATCAGGTCGCGCAGCAGCGGCATGGCCTCGGCTGCGAAGCGCGCGATCTGTGCGTCGCGCTGCTCGTACGGCCCGAGCAGATCGAGCATCACGTGCCGCACGCCGGCGGCGTGGAATTCGCGGATGCGCTCCACCACTTGTTCCGGCTTCCCGAGTGCGCAATAGCGCTGTGCCGCTCTGCGGAAGTCCATCGCATAGCGCACGCTCAACGTCTCGGTCGCGGCATCGAGTGCCTGCTCGTAACTGTCGTCGATGCGGGTGAACAGCAGATGCCCGGTCGCGAAATTCGTCATGCTGCGTCCGGCCTCGCGCGCCGCCGCATCAATCTTCTCCAGGCCGGCACGATACATCTCGGGCGTGACGACGTAAGAGAGCCAGCCGTCGGCCAGCCGCCCGGTGCGTCTGAGCGCGCCATCGGAACGCCCGCCGCACCAGATCGGTGGTCCGCCGGGCTGGCGTGGCGGTGGCTGCATCGGCACGTCGGCGAACGGGCCATAGAACCGTCCCGCGTGGCTGACCGGCTCGCCGCTCCAGAAGCGACGCAGCAACGTGATCCCTTCGCTCAACCGCGGGCCGCGTTCGTTGCGCGGCACGCCGCACACTTCGTATTCGCGCGGAAACTCGCCACCGACACCGACGCCGAAGATCAGGCGGCCCTCGGTCAGATGATCCAGAGTGGCGACCTGCTTGGCTACCGGCGCGGGATGACGCAGCGGCAGCAGATAAACCGATGTCCCGAGTGTCAGCCGCCGGCTTACCATCGCCGCCTGCGCGAGCTGCAGCAGCGGATCGAGCACCGGCACGGCGAAGGAGATATGGTCGCCAACCCATAGCGAGTCGTATCCGCAGCGATCGATCAGCTCGACCAGCCTGGTCAATTCATCGATCTTTGGCAGCCATGGACCGGTCGCCGGCTCGGTGCGGCGGTGGATTGTCTGGATGCCGATGCGCAGCCGGTCATCGAGTGGCAGCATGTGTCTTGCTCGTTATGTCAATCGAGTCGATCCTGGCGAGCGCCGAATGACACTGTCAACAACGGGGGAGCGACGATGAGGCTCACGCATGCTATGGCGCTGGCCCTGATGGTGATCGGCACACCATGTTTTGCGCAGCCGGCGCCGCCGGGAGCGCGCCAGGTGCCGGCGAAGGTGATTCCCGTGCCGGATACCGTCAGCCCGCAGATGCAGGCGATCATCGCGCAGCCCTACAATCCCACATGGAACGTAGTGCCGAAGACGCCGGACGAGTGGAAGGCGATCGTCGACAAGGCCGCGGCGGCAGTGGTCGCAACACTGCCGGAGATCCGCGACAAGCTGGGCGTGACGGTGCAGCCCACAACGATCGATGGCGTGAAGGCGTTCATCGTGACGCCGAAGGTGATCCCGCCGCGCAATCGCAACCGCGTGCTGGTGCACGTGCACGGTGGCGCCTATGTGCTGAGCCCGGGTGAGGCCGCGACCAAGGAAGCGATCGAGCTTGCCGGGTTCGGCGGGTTCAAGGTGATCTCGGTGGATTACCGGATGCCGCCGGATTATCCGTATCCCGCCGCGATGGATGACGCGATGCGGGTGTACCGCGCGGTGCTGAAGACAACGAAGCCAAACAATGTTGGGATATTCGGCACATCCACCGGCGGCGGCATGACATTGGCAATGGTGCTGCGCGCAAAGATGGAGCACCTGCCGCTGCCTGGCGCGATCGCACCCGGCACGCCGTGGTCGGATATGACCAAGACCGGCGACAGCTTCTACGCCAACGAGATGGTCGACAATGTGCTGGTGTCGGACGACGGGTTTCTGCACGCGGCGGCGCTGCTGTATGCCAATGGGCACGACCTGAAGGATCCGCTGCTGTCTCCGGTGTACGGCGACATGCGCGGGTTTCCGCCGACCATTCTGACGACAGGCACGCGGGATCTGTTCCTGTCGAACACGGTAAGGGTGCATCGCAAGTTGCGCGAGGCCGGCGTGGAGGCGGTGCTGCAGGTGTTCGAGGGTGAGTCGCATGCGCAGTACTACCGCGACATAAACGCGCCCGAGACGAAGGAATACAATATGGAAGTGGCGGGATTCTTCGACCGGCACCTGGGGAAGTAGCAGGCGCTCCAGGTTATTTCGGCTCGTACCTTCGCCACGCACTCATCTGGATCGCCGACGTGTGGCAGTGCACCACCACGGGCTTGGTCTTCACAGCGAAGGCGCGCGCGATCCCGTCGGCCACCTCCGCTTCGTCGCGAATCGTGATCCCCTCCGCGCCGAACGAACGTCCCCACGCGGCGAAGTCCGGATTGGTCAGCTTCATCGATTCCTGGAACGGCCGCCCGGGGTACCGCACGTGATGATGCATGCCGATCGTGCCGTACATCCGGTTGTCGGAGATCACGATGATCGGTGCGCCGCCATACTGGGCTGCGGTGGCGATCTCGTTGCCGGCCATCAGCGCGCCGCCGTCGCCCATGAACGCCACCACCTGCTTGCCTGGCCGACGCAGCGTGGCGGCCACCGCCATCGGCATGCCAGAGCCCATCGCGCCCACCACCGATGACAGGAAGATCTGTCCCGGCTTGAAACCGATGTAGCGGTGAATGAAGCTGCCGAAGTTGCCGGCGTCCGATGTCACGGTGGCATCAGGCGCCAGATGCTTGTCCACCTCGCATACAATGGCGGCGAAGTTGATGCCGTCCGGCGTCGGATCCCACTCCTTCGCCAGCAGCTTGCGATGGATTGCGTGCAGCCCGCTCACCCAGCCGCGCCGTTTCTCCGCGCCGGTCGGTGCGCCGCGTTTCAGCAGCGCCTTCACCACCTCGTGCGGAGAAGAGGCGATGCCAAGCTCGGGCCGCCACACGCGGCCAATTTCGTTCGCGTCGGGCCAGACGTGCACCAGAGGCAGTTGCGGCTGAGGTGCGGCGGGGAAACTGTACGACTGGCTTACGCTGTCGGTCAGTCGCTCGCCAATCGCCACCATCAGATCGGCGCGCTTCATCTCGGTGATCAGCGGCGGCGGCACGCGAATTCCCATGTAGCCGCCGTAGTGCGGATGTGTTGCGTCGAACAGTTGCGGACGGCGATGGGTGGGCGAGATCGGCAGCACCCACTCCTCCGCCAGCCTCCTCAGATCCCCGAATACCGCCTCGTCGAACAAAGCGTCGCCGAGCAGGGCGCCACCCACCAGGATCAGCGGTCGCTCCGACTTCGCCAGCATCTCCGCAAGGCGATCCAGATCCTCGCTCCGCGGTCCTGACAGCACGCGCGGACGGGGCTGGTCGACCTCGACGTCGGTGGTCGCGTCGAACAGATCCTCCGGCAGGATCACAGCAACGGGTCCCGGTGTGCCGCTTTCTGCCAGATGGAAGGCGCGCGCGATCGCCTCGGAGGCCTGCTCCGGCTCGATCACCTCGATCACCGACTTGGTCACGTCGGACAGCAGCCGCGAGTAGTTCTGCTCCTGCAGCGCCATGCGGCCGAAATCCTTACGCTCAACCTGGCCGACCAGCATCACCATCGGCGTCGCGTCGTGATAGGCAGAATGCAACGACACCATGGCGTTGGACAGGCCCGGCCCCCGCGACACGATGCAGCAGCCGGCGCGGTTGCGCAGGCGGCCATCGGCCACCGCCATGTAGCCGGCGCCACCCTCGTGCCGGCACACGATCAGGCGCAGCGAGTTCATGTCGGTCAGCGCATTGATCAGCCCGACATAGCTTTCACCGGGCACGCAGAAGATCTGATCGACGTCGTGCGCCTCCAGGCTTTCAGCAAGCAGGCGGGCAACAGAACGGGTCATGTCGGCGAGAGTCTCCTGATGTTCTCAGTGCGCCGAACAGCGCACGAGCGGGTAGGGGAAATCGGTGCAGCCGGGGAAGGTGATCTCATTCTCACCGTGGCGTTGCACGCGTAGGTAATCGGGACTGGAGCAGCCGAAGCCGACATCGTTGCTGGCGCCGCCGGGCGACAGGTTGAACGGGCCGGCGGGGGCCTCGGCCACCGGGCGGGTGAAGCGGAATTCCGCTCCGTCCGCCGTTACCCGCGCGGTCTCCACCAGCCGCTGGGCGTAGAGTTGGTCGGTGATCACCGCTCGCATCACGATATCGCGGGTGAAGATCACCGTGGGCAGCGCGAGGCACTCCTGGGCGCCCAGCGTGCTGGGTGGCGGGAACAGGCCGCCGGTCCAGGCGCCGAACAGCCATGCATGCGGGGGCAACCCTTGCGCGCGAGCCGGCGCGATGTGCAGCGTCGCCAGAGCCAAGGTTACGATCAGACAGGCGATGCGGCGCATGCACGGTCCTCGGATAATTGTGACGGCACGATAGGGCGGGCGCGAATCAGTGACCAGGGCCCGGGTCAGTGGTAGGAGACCGCCATGCTGCATCGCCTGTACATGCGCACCCTCGCGCTGGCCGCCTCGCCGCGCGCGCTCTGGTGGCTCGCTGCCGTGGCGTTCGCCGAGAGCAGCTTCTTTCCGATCCCGCCGGACGCCCTGCTGATCCCGATGGCGCTGGCACGGCCGGACCGTGCCTGGCGCTTCGCCGCGGTTTGCACGGTGGCAAGCGTGGTCGGCGGCGCGCTGGGTTATCTGATCGGCTACGCGGTCTTCGACCAGCTCGCACGCCCCCTGATCGACTTCTACGGCTACAGCGACCGGTTCGCGGCATTTCAGGATCTGTATGCCCGCTACGGGCTGTGGGTGATCCTGATCAAGGGTCTGACGCCGATCCCCTACAAGATCGTAACGATTGCGTCGGGCGCGGCCAAATTCAACTTCACGGTGTTCATGCTCGCCAGCGCCGCCACGCGGGGCGCCCGCTTCTTCATCGTCGCAGCATTGTTGCGCTTCTTCGGCACTCCGATGCGCGACTTCATCGAGCGGCGCCTGACGCTTGTCACCAGCCTGTTCGCGGCCGGCCTGGTCGGCGGCTTCTTGGCGCTGAAGCTGCTTTAACGCTTCAACTCGACTTGAATGGCATGATCTCGCCCCAATCCGGCGCTGAAACCGCCCGCTATTCTGGTTCAGGGGAGACGTGATGCATCGCCGCGATATTCTGTTGCAAGGCGCGCTTGCGCCGATCATGGCTGCGCTGGGCCCTGGCGCGCGCGCACAGGATGCGATGCCTTTCGACAATGCGACCGTGCGCAATCTGGCGCGGGATTTGGCGCAGCACGCATGGCAGGCGCCGGACGCGTCGCTTCCCGACGAGTTGAAAAACCTAGACTACCAGCAGTATCGCGCGATCCGCTTCGATCCAGGCCACGCCCTGTGGCGCGGTCAGAAACTGCGTTTCACCGCCGAGTTCTTCCATCGCGGCTATCTCTACAAGGACGCCGTGAAGATCTACCAGGTTGCCGATGGCCGCGCCGAGCTGATCCGCTACAGCCCTGACCTGTTCACCTTCGATCAGGTTAAGCCGCCCTCTGGCGACATCGGCTTCGCCGGCTTCCGTCTGCACTATCCACTCAACCGCCCGAACTACCTCGACGAGATCTGCGCCTTCCTCGGCGCCAGCTATTTTCGCGCGGTGGCAATGGGCCAGGGTTACGGCCTGTCGGCGCGCGGCCTTGCAATCAAGACCGCCGATCCCTCCGGCGAGGAATTTCCACGGTTCACTACATTTTGGCTGGAGCGGCCGGGCAGGGGCAGCGATGCGATCGTGGTGTACGCACTGCTCGATAGCCAGAGCGCGGCGGCTGCGTTCCGCTTCACCATCCGGCCAGGCAAACAGACCATCTTCGATACAGAGATGGCGCTTTATCCGCGCGCTGACCTCGCCACCGTGGGTATCGCGCCGCTGACCTCGATGTTCCTGTTCGACACCAACGATCGCACGCGGGTCGATGACTATCGCGAGGCGGTGCATGATTCGAATGGACTGCTGCTGTGGACCGGGAAGGGCGAACGGGTCTGGCGTCCGCTTGCCAATCCGCGGGAACTGCAGATCAGCGCCTTCACCGACAGGAGCCCGCGTGGCTTTGGACTTATGCAGCGTGGCCGGACATTGGGCGATTACCAGGACCTCGAAGCACACTATGAGAACCGGCCCTCGCTGTGGGTCGAGCCGATCGGCGATTGGGGTGACGGCATCGTGGAGCTGGTGGAGATTCCCACTGATCGCGAGGTCAACGACAACATTGTCGCGTTCTGGCGGCCACACGATCCGTTGAAGGCAAAGAGCGAATATATTCTTACCTACCGGCTGCATTGGTGCTGGTCGGTGCCGGTCGCGACGACGGTGGCCGAAGTGACCGGGACGCGCCGCGGTCTTGCGGCGGATCAGAAGAACCAACTGTTCATAATCGATTTTACCGGCGGCGCGTTGAAAGGCCGCCACACGGTTGCGTCGCCGACGATCGATATCGGCGCCAGCAAGGGCAAGATCGAGAATCCGGTCGCGGAACAGAATCCGGCGACCGGGGGTTGGCGACTGAGCTTCCAGCTCGATCAGGGCAGCGAGAAGCTTGTCGAAATGCACGCGCGGCTGATGGACGGCGAAACGCCACTGACCGAGACCTGGATCTATCGATGGACAACCTGACGGCAGCTTCATTTCGGGCGCTGCCCGATGAGGCGCCCCTCGCCATGCCGACCCAGTCGTTACGCACGGCGCCACGACGCATGCCGCGGCCGGCGAGTTCGCCGCGCGCCATGTGGTTGCGGCGGTTCGTGGTGATCGGTGGGGCAGTCGCGCTGACGATCGAAGGCGCGCACGAGATGTATCTGGTGTTCGCGGCGAATGGTGTGACGCCGCTGGCGATCTTCGTGATGGCGCTGTTTCTCGCTTTGTTCGGTTGGATCGCGCTGTCGTTCACCAGTGCGCTTGCCGGATTCTGCTCGCAGCTTGCGGGCGGCGGCTGTCGACTGGAGACGGGCGCCAATGCGCCGGCGCCGCATCTCGTGTCGCGCACCGCGCTGCTGATGCCGACCTACAACGAGCAGCCCGCGCGTGTCATGGCGGGCCTGCAGGCGATCTGGGAGTCGCTGCGTCCAACTGGGGCGGCCGACGCATTCGACCTGTTTATCCTCAGCGATACCACCGATCCTGAGATCTGGATTGCCGAGGAGGCAGGCTTCCTTGCCTTGCGTGAAAACACGGCCAGCCACGCGCGTATATTCTACCGCCGGCGTCCGAGGAACGTCGCGCGTAAGTCGGGCAATATCGCGGAGTGGGTGATGCGCTTCGGGGGCGCATACGCACAGTTCCTGATCCTCGATGCAGACAGTCTGATGAACGGCGAGACGCTGGTGCGGCTCGCCGGTGCGATGGAGCGGCATCCCGATGTCGGACTGATCCAGACCTTGCCGATCATCATCGGTGCGACGACCTTGTTCGCCCGCGTGCAACAGTTTGCTGGGCGCGTCTATGGGCCGCTGATCGCGCACGGCATCGCATGGTGGCATGGCTCCGAAGGCAACTATTGGGGCCACAATGCGATAATCCGCACGCGCGCCTTCGCCGGATGTGCGGGGCTTCCGGAACTCGCGGGCCGCAAGCCGTTCGGCGGGCCGATCATGAGTCACGATTTCGTCGAGGCCGCGCTGCTGCGCCGCGGCGGGTGGGCGGTGCACATGGTGCCTGGCGTGCGCGGCAGCTATGAGGAGGTACCGCCGACGCTGACTGATCTGGCCGTGCGCGACCGGCGCTGGTGCCAGGGTAATCTGCAGCATCTCGCAGTGCTGCCGACGCGCGGTCTCTCTCCAATCAGCCGGCTGCATCTGCTGACCGGTGTCGGTTCCTACATTACCGCGCCACTATGGCTACTGTTCATCCTCACCGGCATCCTGATCGCGGTGCAGGCGCGTTTCGTGCTGCCGGATTACTTTCCGCAAGGCAAGTCGCTGTTTCCGCAATGGCCGGTGGTTGATCCGGTGCGCGCGATGTGGATGTTCGTCGCCACCATGGCCTTGCTGCTGGTTCCAAAGCTGCTGGGCTGCATTGTGATACTGTTGCATCGTCAGGAACGGCGAGGCTTCGGCGCCGCGCGTCTGCTGGCCGGCATCGTGTTCGAGACGCTGATCGCCGGGCTGCTCGCACCGGTTGTGATGCTCACCCAGACGATCGATGTGGTGGCAATTCTCGTTGGACGCGACTCAGGATGGGTTGCGCAGCGGCGTGGCGACGGCGCAATTCCGGCACGGGAGACGCGGCGGCTTTATCGGCGGCACACCGTGCTCGGTTTGCTGCTTGGCGGAGTGGCGTGGGCTGTCTCGCTCTCCCTGGTGCTGTGGATGCTGCCGGTCGTGCTCGGGCTTGCACTGGCGATCCCTCTGGCGTTGGTCACGGGGCGGCGTCGGGCAGCGGGCCTGTTGCGCACGCCAGAGGATGTTGCGCCGCCCGGCGTGGTGTCGCGCGCCACGGCGCTGCAGCACGAGTGGACAGCGCGCATCAAAGTCGACGTCTCCCGTCTCCTGTGTGATCGGTCGCTCCTCGAGGCGCACAAGGCGATGCTGCCGCCACCGCGCCGACCGCGCCTCGATCCGATCGATGTCACGCTGCTGTCAGCGCGCACCAAGATCGACGAAGCGGAGACGCTGACGGCTGCTCTTGCGGGGCTGGCCATGGCCGAACTGGCCGCGGCGTTGGGCGATGCCGCCGCGCTCGAACGGTTGGCCGCGCTGGCGTCGTCCACGGATCGTCATGGCCGCGATTGACCGAGCGTTCAGGTTCGTATTCTGATGCATTATTCAGGAAAACAGGAATACGGCCGCAGCGATCGCACAGGTCCAGTGATTGTCCGGGCCGCACTCCGCCACGGCGGTGATTGACGTGCTGTCGATGATCAGGCTGCTGTGCTCGTATATCTGCTTGCGATCGTTCCATGCCGCGTCTGGGTCAAAATCCAGACCCAATGTCGATGCCAGCATGGTCGCGGCAAGATCCTCCGCCTGTTCACCGCTTGCCGCCGCGGTCATGCCGTATCCGTGCAGTTCCGAGATGTAGCCATACATATCCGGATCCGACGGCCTGGCAAGGCCGAGGCTGGCGTAAATGCGGCGCCCGAATTCATTGGTCTCCGATCGGGCCAGGACGCAGAAGGTGATATCCCCTGGCTTCAGTATTTCGCCCCCTGCTTCGCGGCTGATAACCTCGCAGTGCGGTGGAAGAATGGACGACACATAGACCAGGTTCTGCTGCTCGATGTCCGCGTCACGCAAGGCGAACTCGAAGGCCGTGAGGGCATGACGATGGACCCCGATGCCCTTGGTCAAGAACATGCGCGTCGGACTTGGGAACATATCGCCATTCCTTCATATGCTCGTCTGCTCGTTCCGTCGATGGGATCACCGTTGCCACAAGATCCGTGCATTTTCCAACGGGATCGCAACGTCGGCGCAGCACGGTACCACGCGCGGTGTATAGTCCGCCGGCGGACGCGTCGCGGATACTGTCGCGGTGTAAATGTAGCCGCCCACGGCACCGTCCAGTCGGCGGCTACGCCGCATCTCCTGCCGCGCGGGCTTTCCACCTCTGGAGCCGTTGGCGTAGAGCTCTACGCACACCGCATCGGGATTGAGTTCGTCGAGGTACAACTCGACTTCAAATACATGCCGGTCGCCAGACGCCTCGACCTTCACTGCGCCGAAGCGTAGCGGGTCCCAGTTTTGTTGGAGTGAACGTTGCCAATCAGTTATGGCCGCGCCGATCTTGCCTTTGGCGGCAGCCCGCTGAAGATAGGCCGTCGCCCTCGGCAGGTAGTATCGCTCAGTGTATTCGCCCACCGTTCGGTTGGTGGAAAACTGGGGCGTCAATCGCGCCATGCTTTCCCGCATCCGGGTTATCCAGGCGTTGGGAATGCCTTGTTCATCGCGGGTGTAGAACTCCGGGACCACCTCGCGTTCAAGCAGACAATAGAGCGCCTCGGCGTCGGATGCGTCCCCATCGGCAGCGTCCTCATGTTCGTGGCCATCGCCCAATGCCCAGCCGACGTCCGGCGAATAGGCTTCGGCCCACCAACCGTCCAATTCGGACAGGTTGATACCGCCATTGACCAATACCTTCATGCCGCTCGTTCCACATGCTTCCCACGGGCGTCGCGGCGTGTTGAGCCAGACATCAACTCCCTGCACCAACTGTTCGGTCAACTGCATGTCGTAATCGCTGAGGAACACCACGTGCGGGCGCGCTTCGGGGCGACGGACGAACTGTATCCATTCGTGAATCATGGCCTGCCCTGCCTGGTCCGCCGGATGGGCCTTGCCGGCGATGATGAGCTGCACCGGGCGCCGAGGATCGGTCAACAGGCGCAGCAGTCGCTCCGGATCGTGCAGCAGCAGGTTGGGTCTTTTGTAAGTGGCAAACCGCCTTGCGAAACCCAGCGTCAAAGCATTGCTGTCAAACAGAAGCCGCACGTCAACCGCCTCGGGCGACGCGCCGTAGGCGGCCACCTGTCGCGACAAGCGTTCGCGAGCATATTCTACGAGAGATTTGCGAGCCTCCGCACGAAATTGCCAAAGACTGGCGTCGGGCATGCTGCGAATGTCGTGCTCGAGCATGTCCGCGCTGCCCAGCCAGCGCTCCTTGCCACAGGCTGCCGTCCAGAAATCATCGGCTGCCGCTGAATCCCAGCTCGGCATGTGGACGCCGTTCGTCACATGCTCGACCGGCACTTCATCCAAAGGCCAGCGTGGAAAGAGCGGCTCAAAGAGCTGCCGGCTCACTTCGCCATGCAGGCGGCTCACGCCATTCACTGCTCCACTGCCGCGGATCGCCAGGTACGCAATGTTGAACGCCTCTGATGCGTCATCGGGGTTCTGACGGCCTAGAGCAAGCAGATCGTGGCAGGATATCCCGAGTTGCGTTTGCGCATAGCCGGCGAGGTATTGCTCGATGAGGGCCGGCGGAAAACGGTCGAAGCCGGCAGCGACCGCCGTGTGGGTGGTGAACAGATTGCCAGCCCTGGTGGCGGCCAACGCGACCTCGAAATTGTGCCCGGTTTCCTGCATGAAGCTTCGCGCGCGTTCCAGCACCGCGAACGCCGCGTGCCCCTCGTTCAAGTGACAGACTTCCGGCTCGATGCCGAGCGCTGCGAGCAATCGCCACCCGCCGATCCCCAGCAGCAGCTCCTGCTTGAGGCGCAGATCCGGCCCGCCGCCGTATAGCTCACTGGTGATGCCGCGATGTATTGGGTAGTTTGCTGCGTCATTGCTGTCCAGCAAATAGAGTTTCACTCTGCCGACCTGGACCTGCCAGGCACGTAGCCAGAGCGGGTAGCCTGGCAGCGCGATTTCCAACCGCAACCACTCGCCATTCGGTTTACGTAATGGTGTGATCGGCAGTTGTCCAGGATCGTTATACGGGAACACCGCCTGTTGCTTCCCGTCCTTGTCGATCACCTGACGGAAATAGCCTTGCTGGTACAGCAGTCCGACCCCGACCACCGGCACACCCAGATCGCTGGCGGCCTTGAGCTGGTCGCCGGCCACGTTGCCAAGTCCGCCCGAGTAGATCGGCAACGCTTCGCTCAACATGAATTCCAGACTGAAATACGCCACACAGCGCAGCGGAGACTGCGGATAGGTCCGTTGAAACCAGGCGGGTGCCTCCGCGGCGTCCCGCCTGGCCTTCACCAGATCATCAACGTTCTTGCAAAAGGCGGGATCCGCCAGCGCAGACTGGAGTTTCTCTCTCGAGACCGTCTGCAGGATGACCCAGGGGTTGTTCGTGATATCCCACAGCACCGGATCCAGCATCCGCCACACTTGGTCGGTGGCATGATTCCATGCAGAGCGCATATCCAGAGCAAGCTCGGTCAGCGAATCGAAACCGGCGACGTCCGTGGATACGACGTACTCCTTGGGATGTCTGCCCCCGTATAGGTCGCTCATAGCCGCTCCTTCAAATGTGTCCAGGGCGTAACTTCCTGCCGGCGCAAGGGGGCACCAGTGTAGCACCGGCATGATCCGGGCTTTCGTAAGCCTTCATGAACTTTGGCGACGGACGCTCGAGAAATTGGCAAGCCGCCTGCGGCGACAGGCCGTGAGGCTATCCGCGCAGGATCGCAGCGTTGCTCAGCACCCCACGGACCTCATCCAATGCCGCCGGGTCCTCGATGGTCGGTGGCACCGGCACCGTTTCGCCATCGGCGATGCGGCGGATCGAGGCGCGTAGAATTTTGCCGGACCGCGTCTTCGGCAGCCGTTGCACCACGCGGGCGTCCTTGAACGCGGCGACCGGCCCAATCCGCTCACGTACCAATGCCACCAGCTCCGCGACGATTTCGGCATCCGGACGGTTCACGCCCGCCTTCAGCACCACCAACCCGATTGGCGTTTGGCCCTTCAAGTCATCCCTGGCACCAATAACCGCGCATTCGGCGACCGCTGCGTGTGATGCCAGTACCTCTTCCATCTGGCCCGTGGACAGCCGGTGTCCTGCGACGTTGATGATGTCGTCGGTTCGACCCATCACCCAGACATCGCCCTCGGCGTCGATCATCCCGGCATCGCCTGTGCGATACCAGCCGGGAAAATCCGAAAGATACGCGGTGTGATAGCCCTCGTCGTTCTGCCAGAGGGTCGGCGCGCAGCCTGGCGGCAGCGGCAGTCTGGCGCACAGATTGCCCGTATGACCGGCTTCGACGGCATTGCCCTCGTCGTCCAGTGTGTGCAGGTCGATCCCAGGGCTGGGTCGTCCGCCCGAGCCAGGCTTGAAGGGAAACAGCCCCAACTGGCGGAACCCGCTGGTGATCGCCCAACCGGTCTCGGTCTGCCACCAGTGATCGACCACCGGCTTGCCGAGCAGCTCCGCTGCCCACACCGCCGTCGGGGGATCGCAGCGCTCGCCGGCGAGGAACAGCGCCTCCAGCTTCGACAGATCGTAGGCGTGCAGCAGCCTGCCGTCGGGATCCTGCTGCTTGATCGCCCGCATGGCAGTCGGCGCGGTGAACAGCACCTTCACGTCGTGCTGCGCGCATACTCGCCAGAAGGCGCCTGCGTCCGGCGTGCCGACCGGCTTGCCCTCGTACATCACAGTGGTGCAGCCGCGCAGCAGCGGCGCGTAGACGATGTAGGAGTGGCCGACCACCCAGCCGACATCCGATGCCGCCCAATAGACGTCACCGGCATCGACGCCATAAAGCATACGCATCGAGTTCCACAGCGCCACCGCATGGCCGCCATTGTCGCGCACCACGCCTTTCGGCCGGCCTGTCGTGCCGGAGGTGTAGAGGACGTAGAGCGGATCGGTGGCGGCAACGGAAACCGGATCGTGTGGCGATGCCGCAGCCTCGGCTTCAAGCAGATCATGATCGCGTCCGGCGATCAGCGTTGCGCGCTCGGCCTCGCGTTGCAGGATCAGGCAGGCGTCCGGCTTGTGTGGCGACAGCGCGATCGCGGCATCGAGCAGCGGCTTGTATTTCACCACCCGTCCAGGTTCGAGGCCGCATGATGCGGACACGATCACCTTCGGTTTGGCGTCGGCGATGCGCGAGGCAAGCTCGGCCGCGGCAAAGCCGCCGAACACCACGGAATGGATTGCACCCAGCCGAGCGCAGGCCAGCATGGCGATTGCCGCCTCAGGGACCATCGGCAGATAGATCACCACCCGGTCGCCTCGCATAACGCCGAGTGCCGCCAGTGCTCCGGCGAATTTCGCAGTGCGCGTCTGCATCTGGCGATAGGTTAACGTTTCGATCCGCCCGGTCATCGGGCTGTCCCAGATCAGCGCTGCCTGCTCGCCACGGCCCGCGAGCACGTGGCGGTCGACGCAGTTGAAGCAGGTGTTCAGCATCGCGCCAGGGAACCACCTGCCATATGGCCCGATTGAGGGATCGAAAACGCGATCCCAACGCCGTTCCCACGTGATACCCTCTGCGACCACGGCCCACCAGGCTTCGGGGTCGGTGTGCCACGCGGCGTAGGCTTCGGCATATCCCGACACGGGCGCGGCATCGTTCATGACGGCCTCCCTGAATATCGCTGGCAGCATGTCGCCGCGAGCTGGATCACGGCCCCGACGAGCGAGCGGTCTGGGTGCATCGATTGTTGCTCCTTGAGGCGTTGAGGTAGGGACCTAGCACCTGCTCGATCTGACAGGTGGACAGCCTGCGATGCGAGCGCGCAGCGGGTTGCCGGTTCACGTTGATCGGTGTCGATTTTCCGGCACCCAGCGGCAGGCGAAGCGTTCCTTGTCGGATGGCACGCACGTAGAGCGGCACCGGTTCGAGCACGCCACGCAAGATACGCACGCCGACCATCGCGATGCGATCCCGATAGTCCGCTGCGAGGCTTGCAGTGTGAGAATGGTACAGGCCGACCGCAATGTCCCAATTGTGCCCGGCTTCGTTACGATAAAGGGCAGTGAGATACTGCGCGGCATAGTCAGCGTTCGCCGCCGGATCGAAAGCCGCATCGAGCGAGGCAAATGCGTGGGGGTGCAGCGTCAGGTCAACCTGCAGGCAGCCGACGTCGATATATCTGTGATGCGATGTCTGCTGCACCACCCAGGCAACAGCCGCCGCCTTGCTGTCGAGGAAGAGGCCATCGCCGTCAGCATCGATCGTCCAAGGCCAGGGACGCACGTCGTTCATTGTCGTCAGAGGCCGGCCGCTTTCGACCCGCGCGATCGAGGCCAGCAGGCCCGACGGCAATTGGTGGCGTTGCTCGGCTTCGTGGATTGCAGAACTGCATTGGGCGCTTTGCTGGGTTTCCCAGCTTTCCGACGTATAGGAGTCCAGCTCCGCAGCCCTGGCACCAACGGAGACACTCTGCATCGCGAGTGCTGCCGCAATCAGACGTAACCAGACGCAAGCACGACGTCTCTGATAACCATCCATCCCGCCGGAATGTAGCGGCATCGGCGTGCCTCTGCCATCTTTCTCGCCGGTTTGGTATGGGCTACGACGCCCAGTGCCGTTCAAGGGAGGATAACGATGAAGGCGAGCATCAATCATATCGCCACCAGCCATGTCGGCAGCCTGCCGCGTCCGGACGGGCTGATCGCGGCGAACCGCGCCCTCGAAGCCGGAGAGGCATTCGATGAACAGGCATTCCAGCAGACGCTGCGGAACGCGGTATCCGAGGTCGTGCGTCGTCAGCACGAGCTCGGCATCGACATCCCCGGAGACGGCGAGTTCGGCAAGCCGATGGGCCAGAGCGTGAACTACGGCTCGTGGTGGCGATATTCCTGGCAACGGCTGGGCGGGCTCAAACCCGGCGAGTCAAATCTATACGACATGGCGCCGCGGCGGTCTCGACCCGGTGAGGTGGTGCTGACCAGCTTCGGCGATCGCCGGGACCGTACTCAGTTCGCCACGGCCTACGCCGATCCCGAGTCCGGCATCACCACTGGGCCGCGGCCGCCGGCGCCGGTCTGCGTTGCGCCGATCACCTATACCGGCCATGACGCAATCAAGGCGGACATCGCCAATTTCAAGGAGGCGATGCAGGTGGCCGGGGTCGAGGAGGGCTTCATGAGCTCGGTCGCACCGGGCAGCGCCTCGCGCATCGGCAATGCCTACTACAAGACCGAGGAAGAACTGCTGTACGCCTGCGCCGATGCGATGCGCGAGGAGTACAAGGCGATCGTCGATGCGGGGCTCATCTTGCAACTCGACGATCCGGCGATCGCCGAGAACTGGGACATGATCAACCCCGAGCCGACGGTGGAGGAGTACAAGAAGTTCTCGATGGTCCGCGTCGAGGCGCTAAACCACGCGATCAAGGGTCTGCCGCACGATCGCATTCGGTTTCATCTGTGTTGGGGCAGTTGGCACGGCCCGCACATGACGGACATCCCGATGCGGGACATCATCGAGGTCATGCTGGCGATCGACGCTCATGCTTACTCGTTTGAAGCCGGCAATGTCCGCCATGAGCATGAGTGGAAGATCTGGCAGGAGGTCAAGCTGCCCGATGACAAGCTGATCCTGCCAGGAATCGTCAGCCATGCGACCAACGTGGTCGAGCACCCGGAGCTTGTCGCCGAACGCATCCTGCGCTTTGCGAATCTTGTCGGCAGGGAGCGGGTCATCGCGTCCACCGACTGCGGATTGGGAGGCCGCGTTCATCCGCAGATCGCCTGGGCGAAGCTCGAGGCACTGGCACAAGGGGCCACGCTGGCAAGCCGCCAACTCTGGGGCTGAGTCGCAACCTTGCGATGAGAGGACAGCCATGAAAGCCAGCTCCAATCGCATCCTGACCACGCATGTCGGGAGCCTGCCACGCCCTGACGACCTGATAGCAGCCAACCGGTCGCGTGAAGCCGGCGAGGCGTACGATGAGACGATCTTTCAGGAGAACCTTCGCGCAGGGGTGGCTCAAGTCGTCCAGCATCAGAGAGACCTCGGGATCGACATCCCAGGCGATGGCGAGTTCGGCAAGTCCATGGGACACCGCGTCAACTTCGGCGCATGGATGAGCTACGCGTATCATCGTCTGGGCGGTCTCGATCTGGCAGGGCCCGACATGCACGATGTGGCGCCGCGGCGATCCAGCCCGGGCCAGCCCGTGCTGACAAGCTTTGCCGACCGGCGCGATCGCGCGCGGTTCGCGGCAGCATACGCTGACCCCGAGTCAGGCGTGTCGACCGGCCCTCGTCCGGCGACAGGTCCGGTATGTGTTGCGCCTCTCAGCTATATCGGCGGTGACGCGATCAAGGCCGACATCGCGAACTTCAAGGCTGCGCTCGATGCCGCCGATGTAAAGGAAGGCTTTATGACCTCGATCGCCCCCGGCAGTACCACCCGCGTGGCCAACGTCTACTACAAGACTTACGAGGAGTTTCTGTTCGCGGCCGCTGACGCAATGCGCGAGGAGTACATGGCGATCGTCGAGGCCGGACTTGTCTTACAACTCGACGACCCGGCGCTTGCCACGAACTGGGACATGATCAATCCCGAACCTACGGTTGAAGACTACCGAAAGTTCGCGATGCTTCAGGTCGCGGCACTCAACCACGCGCTTCGCGGGCTGCCGCAGGAGCGCGTTCGGTTCCATTTGTGCTGGGGTAGCTGGCACGGCCCGCATACGACAGACATTCCGATGCGGGACATCGTCGAGGTCATGCTGGCGGTCAACGCCCACGCCTACTCATTTGAGGCCGGCAATGTCCGTCATGAGCACGAATGGAAGGTGTGGCAGGACGTGAAGCTGCCTGACGACAAGCTGATCCTGCCGGGCGTCGTGAGCCACGCCACGAACGTGGTCGAGCACCCGGAGCTGGTTGCCGAGCGTATTGTTCGCTTCGCGGAACTCGTCGGCAGGGAGCGTGTCATAGCGTCAACGGATTGCGGTCTTGGCGGTCGCGTTCACCCGCAAATCGCCTGGGCCAAGCTTGAAGCACTTGCCCAGGGAGCGGCGTTGGCCAGCCGCCAACTCTGGCGCTGAACGGCTTCCGTCCGACGAAGCGAGGCTTCCCGTTCGTCGCGGACTGAGCCTATGCTCGGTTCGGGAGACGTCGACGCGAACCGCAAAGATGGCGCGCCGTCAGCAACAACAGGAGGCTTCGTGCAATGGCAACTCCAGGCGAGCATGCATACCTGCCGAATCTGCGTTCCGACCTCCGTTGCGGCAGGATCGATAGGCGTGAATTCCTGAGAACTGCAACCTTGCTCGGCGTTTCCGCGGGCGCGGCGTATGCGATGGCCGGACTGGCGATACCTGCACAAGCGCAGTCGGAACTGCCTAAGGGCGGCAAGATCCGTATCGGCATGCGCGTGCAGGAAATCAAGGATCCGCAAACGATTTCCTGGGTCGAACCAAGCAACGTGCTGCGCAATACGGTCCAGTACCTCACCCGGACCGATGCCAACAACATCACCCATCCGGAGCTGCTGGAAAAATGGGAGGCGAGCGAGGACCTGAAGACCTGGACGCTGACCATTCGACAAGCTGCAAAATGGCGATCCGGCCGGCCATTCACGTCGGATGACGCGATCTGGAACATCAAGCGCGTGCTGGATCCGAAGACCGGCTCGTCTGTGCTTGGGCTGATGAAGGGCTACATGCTTGAGTCATATAACACGGGGGAAATCAAGGACGGCAAGCCCGTCACGTCGGTGCGGCTGTGGAGCGACAAGGCGATCGAGAAGATCGACGACAAGACCTTCCGTCTGAACTGCAAGCAACCGCAGCTCGCGGTTCCCGAGCACCTGTTCCACTATCCATTCTTCATGCTCGATCCTGCCGAAAATGCCGCCGTCAAGCCGGGAATGAACGGTACTGGCCCCTTTGAATTGGCGGCCTACAACGTCGGGCAGAGTGCCGTGCTGAAGGCGAGCGCCAACTACTGGGGACCGCCGGTGCATCTGGACCAGGTGGAGTTCATCGATCTCGGCGATGATGCGGGAGCCGCGATTGCCGCTGTGGCCTCGAAGCAGGTGGACGGCCTTTACGAGGTCGATGTGTCGCAACTCGACGCCGTCAAGGCTTTGCCCGATGTGGTGATGTACCAGGTGACAACCGCGCAGACCGCGGTGGTTCGCGGCAAGTACGACCAGAAGCCGTTCAACGATGTCCGTGTCCGCCAGGCGCTGAAGCTCGCGATCGATCAGCAGAAGGTGATCGACATTGTGTTCCGTGGCAGGGCGTCGATCGGCGAGCATCATCATGTCGCCCCGGTGCATCCGGAATACGCCAAGCTGCCGATGGTGACGCAGGACATAGCCAAGGCGAAGCAGCTTGTGGCCGAGGCAGGTTACCCCGACGGCCTCGCACTCGAGATCGCCTGCAAGGGCGACCCGGCCTGGGAACTGGCATCTGTTCAGGTCATGGTTGAGATGTGGAAGGCGGCAGGCATCAATGTGAAGATCAACCTGATGCCATCGGCCAGTTTCTGGGCAGTCTGGGAGAAGGTGCCGTTTGGCTACACAGGCTGGACTCACCGGCCGCTTGGCGTGATGGTGCTTGGCCTCGCCTATCGCACTGGCGTGCCATGGAACGAATCAAGCTATGCCAACCCAGAATTTGATCGGTTGCTGACCGAGGCCGAGGGGATTCTTGACGTCGACAAACGTCGTGAAGTCATGGCCAAGCTGGAGCAGATTCTTCAGTCGGATGGTCCGATTGTTCAGCCGCTTTGGCGCATCGTGCAGACCGGCTTCGACCGGAAGGTGAAGGGATTCCGCATGCACCCGACGCAGTACATCTTCCTCGACGAACTGGCGGTGGAGAAGGTCTGAACCCTGCCGTATGGCGCGCCAGATCATTCGACGATTTGGTTGGATGCTGGCGACCATGCTGGCCGCCTCACTGCTGCTGTTCTTGCTTTTCGAACTGCTGCCAGGCGATGTCGCACTGGCCGAGCTTGGTCCGTATTCCACACCTGAGCAGCGGCATCTTTGGTTGGTCGCCAACGGTTACGACCAGCCCATCGCATTACGCTATCTCGACTGGCTCGGGCACTTCGTCATCGGTCAGTGGGGACACTCACGGATCTTCCTTGCTCCGGTGTCGCGTATCGTCTGGTCGCGGCTGGAGAATTCGGCGATCCTGGGCTTCTGGTTCTTCGTTTGCCTGATCCCGTTGTCGCTCGGTCTCGGTGTGCTGGCCGGTATGCGTGAGGGATCGTGGCTCGACCGTGCGGTCTCCGCGATCTGCGTGCTGACCACTTCGATTCCGCCATTCGCCAGCACGGTGCTGATCTCGGCCGTCTTCGTGTTCACTCTGCATTGGCTGCCCGGTACCAGTACGATGCTGGACGGTTTCTCCTATCGCCAGCTCGTCATGCCGGTCATGGTGCTGGTGCTCTACGATTTCGGCTACATCGCCCGCATTACCCGTGCGGCGATGGCCGAGGTGATGAGCATGCCGTATATCCAGGCGGCGATCCTGCGCGGCGTGCCATATCACCGCGTCGTATTGCGTCATGCGCTGCGCAATGCGCTGATCGCACCGTTCACGCTGCTCATGCTGCACGTTAACTGGCTGATCGCCGGGGTGATCGTCGTCGAGTATTTCTTCGCCTTCAAGGGATTTGGCTCGCTTATCCTCGAGGCGTCTCTCGGCAAGGACCTCTATCTTCTCGAGGCGTGCACGATGATCGCCGTCGCCATGGCGACGATCACGCAGACGATGTCCGATCTCGGCTACCTGGCGCTCAGTCCCAGGATGCGCACGGCATGAGTGACGCCGAGATCGCCACGGTTCCTGCCGCGCACTTCGCCGCGCCGCGCTTCGCATGGATCAGGCAGATCGGGCACAGCAGGATGGCGGGTTGCGGGCTTGCCATCATTGGATTCTGGATATTCGTAGCTTTGGCTGCGCCCTGGATCGCGCCGTTCCCGCCCAACCAGACGATCATGCCGATGCAATCGCCGGGCGCGGTCGCACCCAGCGGAGCGGTGTTCTGGTTCGGGACTGACCATATTGGCCGCGATATCCTGTCGCGCGTTGTCTGGGGCACGCGCCCCGTGCTCTTCTACGCCCCGCTCGCAACCGCGTTGGCATTTGCCATCGGCATCACGGCTGGATTGCTCGCCGGATACCGGCGCGGATGGCTGGACGAGGTGCTGTCGCGCGTTTCCGATCTGGTGCTCGCGTTCCCTGCGTTGGTGCTCTACATCGTTATCGTCTCGAAGTTCGGCGCCTCGGGACTGAACATCGTTCTCGCGGTGACCCTGGCGTCCAGTCCCGCCATCATGCGGCTGACGCGAGGCCTGACGCTTGCCCTGCGGGACCGCGCGTTCATCGCCGCCGCACAACTGCGCGGCGAATCCACCTTGCGAATCATGTTCGTCGAGATCCTGCCAAATGCCGCAGGCCCGCTCATCGTCGATGCCTGTCTGCGTCTCGGCTATGTCGTGATCACCATAGGCACACTCGGCTTCCTTGGCCTTGGTCTGCCGCCGCCCAATCCTGATTGGGGCAGTATGGTGAACGAATCGCGCAGCTTCGCGCTGGTATTTCCGCACATGGTGTTGTTCCCCTGCATCGCCGTCTCGTCGCTGGTGCTCGGACTGAATCTGCTGGCCGACGGTCTGCGCGAACTGGTGATGCAGGAATGAACACGCGCACGCCGCTGCTCGAGATGACGGACGTCTCGATTGTCTATCATACCCGCGTGGGACCGGTGCCGGCCGTCACCGGCGTCTCTCTTACCATCGCTGAGGGCGAGGCCGTAGCCCTGGTTGGTGAATCAGGTTGTGGGAAATCGACCCTGGCGCTTGCGAGCCTCGGACATTTCGGCCGGACCGGGCGGCTTGCCGGCGGCAGGATCGCTTTTGCCGGTGAGAACATCGCCGGCATGTCCGGCAGGGCGCTGCAGCGCCTGCGGGGTCCCGGCATCGGCATGGTGTACCAAGAGGCGATGTCGGTCCTGAACCCAAGTCTGCGGGTCGGATCGCAACTCATCGAAACGGCAGTGATCCATCGCGGGCTGTCACGCGGCGAGGCACGCATTGCTGCACAGGACGTGCTCGTCGAGATGCAGATACCGGACCCCGAACGCATCATGGCGTCGTATCCGCATCAACTCTCCGGCGGACAGCAGCAGCGCGCGGTCATCGCGATGGCGCTGTTGCCGCAGCCGCGTCTACTTTTGTTGGATGAGCCGACAACGGCGCTCGACGTGACGGTCGAGGCGGGCATCGTCGATCTGCTCGGCGCGCTGCGACGCACGCGCGGGACGGCCATGCTGTTCATATCGCACAATCTCGGTCTGGTTGCCCGTATCTGCGATCGCGCCGCGGTCATGTATGCCGGCGAGATCGTCGAGACCGGCGAAGTGCGTCGGATCTTCGCGCAGCCTCGGCATCCCTACACGGCGGGCCTGCTGCGCTGCATCCCGCGCCCCGATCTGCCGCGCGGAAAGCAGAAGCTGGTGCCGATCCCGGGGCAGATGCAATCGCACCAGGAAAGTCACGTCGGTTGCCGTTTCGGCCCGCGCTGCGAGCACTATCGGCGCGAGCTGTGCGATCAGGCGCCGATCCCGCTGAAGGTGCTGGAACCCGATGGCCTTGCGTCGGCGCGATGCGCGCGCACCGAGGAGATCGTTTGGCAACCGATGGAGGGCGGCGCCGAATCCGGCGTTCCGTATCACGACGAGACGCTTCTCGCGGTCAAAGCGCTCGACAAGTTCTATCCGATTCGTGTGCGAAGCCAGCTCCGCACGCTGCGCGCAAACCATGATCTGAACTTCGAAGTCGCACGTGGGCAAAGCATCGCCATTGTCGGGGAATCCGGCTGCGGCAAATCGACCTTTGCCAGGATTGTCATGGGACTGACGGCGGCCAGCGGTGGCCGCGCGATGTTCGAGACGATCGATCTCGCCCGATTGCCGCTTGAGCGGCGGCCCGCGACGCTGCTGCGTGCCTTGCAGATGGTGTTTCAAAATCCCGACGAGACGCTGAACCCGTGCTACGCCGTCGGAACGCAGATCGCCCGTGCCGTTCGCAAGCTCGGCGTTGCGCGCGGCCGGGCGGCAGTCCGGGACCGCGTCGGTGAACTGCTGCGCATGACGCGTCTGTCCGCGGTCTATGCCGGCCGCCGGCCGCGCCAGTTGTCCGGTGGACAGAAGCAGCGCGTCGGTATCGCCCGGGCTTTCGCTGGCGCGCCGGCATTGGTCGTGGCCGACGAACCGGTGTCCGCCCTCGACGTGTCGGTGCAAGCCGCGATCATCGAGCTGCTGGTGGATATTCAGCGCACGCAGCAGACGACATTTATCATCATAAGCCATGATCTGGGCTTTGTCCGATACATCGCTGACAGCGTGGTGGTGATGTATCTCGGCCAGATCATGGAAGCTGGGACGGTGGAGCAGGTCTTCGAGCCGCCGTGGCATCCCTACACCGAGGCACTGCTCGCGGCCGCCCCAACGATCGATTTGTCGAAATTCGAGCGTCGCATCGTACTGACAGGTGAACTGCCGAACGCCGTGTCGCCGCCCTCCGGCTGTCCGTTCCATACGCGCTGTCAGCACAAGGTCGGACCGATCTGCGAAACCGTACCACCGCCGGAGCGTCTGGCCCAGGCCGGTCATCGAATCCGCTGCCACATCCCCATAACTGAGAGTGGCGCTACAGTGCGGCCGGTGGGTGCCAGCCCTGAAGGTCGATCCAATCCGGCTCCAGCCGGTCGAAGCGCGACAGGCTGAAGCTGCTTAGATCGGCGAACCCGCAATACTCGTCGATGACAAGATCGCGCACCGCATGCCCGGTCGCCGGAGAGAGTCCGAACCCGATACTTGAAAGAGTGGCGACTATCAGGTTGTCGGGCGAGGCCATCCGCTCGATCACCGGGCGGCCATCCGGTGTGTTCTCGACAATGCCGGCCCAGCTTCGAATAACGCGTGCATGCGCGGCACGCGGGAACAACTCGGCAACCCGCACGGCGATATTGCGCATGAGTGGCGTGCTCGACCGGTGCGGCACGGTGTTGTCGTTGATCTCCAGCCACTCGTGCGGGCCACCGCCATAGGCAAGATTGCCACGTAGCGTCTGGCGCCCATACAGGCCGTTGCCATCCACGCCACCGATCGGCATGAGCGGCAAGGGCTCTGTGACAATCATCTCGGCGCGCGCGGCGACCATCGGCACACGCACGCCGAGCGAGGCAGCAAGGTGGTTGATCTGCGGTCCCGCGGCGATCACCAATGTCTCGCAGCCGATCGTGCCGCGATCCGTCCGCACCCCAGTCACTCTGCCGCCCGCGGTATCGAACCCCAACACGGTGGTCTGCTGCATCACGCGCCCGCCGTGATCCTGCAAGGCCCAGGCGTATGCCTGCACCGTGCGTTGCGGATTGGCGTGGCCGCCGAAATGATGCAGATACCCGCCCGCGATGTCCTCGCCTGCCAGCGGCACCAGCTCGCGGACCTGTCGCGCGTCAAGCTGTTCCGACACAAAACCCTGCCGCACCGAGTGCTGCCGCGCATTGCCGTAGCGCTGCATCTGTTCTGCATCCATCGCGATGCGAACGCGCTGGCCGCGGAACTCGGTCGGGTAGCCAAGCAGCTCATCCATCATCGGCCACAGGCGCTGCTCCTCGCGAAAGAGCGGACTGAATGGATGTGTGCATCCGCCACCGTTGCGTCCCGACGCCTCCCAGCCGACGATTCCCTTGTCGACCACCAGGACATCGACGCCCTCGCGAGCGAGCCACCATCCGGCGGATAGGCCGGTTGCGCCCCCGCCAACGATCACCACGGCCGCGCCATTCGGTTCGCTCATTTGCCATTCGCCGGTTCGTCGTCGGTCGGACGTTCGGCGGCAGTGTAAAAGCGCGGCGCATCCCAGTACGGCACATATTGCGACGGCATGCCGAACCAGGTGTCCCAATGCCGCGTCATCTCCGCGTGCTCCTGCGTCTCGGCAACCACGGAGAGGGGCAGGGGCCGTACGGGCGCGCGATGCGAGGCGAGCGGGATGTCGCGCAGCCGCGCACCGGAGGCGAGCGCCAGCAGAGCGGCAACCTGTTCGCGGCAGCGGCGCCCCTGGCAAAGTCCCATGCCCGCCCGTGTCAGGCGCTTCACCTGATCTGGGTTCGGCGGCGCATCACCCAGCATCTGACTGAGTGAACGTGCGTTGCGCCGATCGTCCGGCCACGCGAGATAACGCGGTGGGCGTAGCTCCATGATCTCGCGCGCGGTGACCTCTTCGCACTGGCAGACGAAAGGTTCGCCGGCGGCGTCCACGACAGTCGCGCGCACCCAGTCGAGCCGGTAGGCGTCCGTGTCGGGCGCAGGCATATCGGGCAGCGATTCCGCTTCTGGTGGTCCGCTGGCAATGCCGAGTGAGCGCGCGACCGCAGCTGCGGCGCGCCGGCCCTCCGCCCTTGCGATATCGGCATCCAATGTCTTCTCGGGCCAGATGCCGGCGCAATCGCCGGCGGCATACAGCCACGCCAGCGACGTCCGCTGCGTTGCGTCGAGCACCGGCACATGCCCGCCGCGCTCGGCAACATAGCCCATCCGGCAGCCAAGCGCGTCGAGCAATTCGGCCACCGGAACCGTGCCAACGCCCAGCAGCACTGCATCGCAGTCGATCGATTGTTCCGGGCCGTGCGATGCGGCGGGTGTAACGACGATCGCCTCTACGCCAGCGATGCCGCCAATGGCGCGGCGCACCGTATGGCCGCACAGCACGGATATGTCGGCAAGCTCCCGTAGCAACGACGTCGGCCCGATCGGCGCGGATGCGACCTCGACCAGCGCAGCGATCTTGACTCCCGCGTTGCGCAATGATCGCGTCGCCACCAATGCCTCAGCCGACGTGCCCAGTACCGACGACGCGCCGCGCATCCAGGACGCCGAAGCGCTCCGACAGGAGCTGCGCCGCGGTGATGCCAAGTACGCCAGGCAGATCCCAGCCCGGAAAAGCGAGCCCCATGTCGCGCCGGCCTGCCGCGACGATCACGCGCTCGCAGCCAAGCATGACGCAGTTTCCGTCGTTGTCATGCAGACCGGCGACCGGACCGGGAAGCCAGCCAACGCTCGGACCGTTGGCATAGAGGCCCCAGACCGAGGTGCCCAATCGCACATCCACACCGGCTTCGAACAGCTCGGCGATCGCGGGCTCGCGCGCGATGAATGCTTCCAGCATGGCGGTGCGATTGCGCGCCGCCGCACTGAAGCGCCGGCCGAAGTGCAGCGGAATGTCATCGCCCATCACCGTGGCCGGCACCGGATTCTCATCCGCCAGCACGACCTTCAGTCCAAGCTGTGAGGCACACGCCGCCGCGGCGATGCCCGCTGGACCGGCACCGATTACAAGTAACGGGCAACTCTCCTGAATAGGCAGCGGTTTGCCCGCGACGGACTTGGGATCATGCGGCGCCGCCATGCTGGGTCACGAACCGCCGACCGCGGCAAGTCGCGGTCCAACGCGCATGTGCCGATCGATGCAACGCGTCGCCTCGTCGCAGTACCAGTCGACGAAGCGCATCACCAGCGCCTCCGCCTCTTCGCTGTACGGGCCTGGAACGTAGCCGAGCGAATTGACACCGCGCTGGTTGGTCTCGCACAGGTCGCGGTCCTGCAGGTTCGTCCTGGTCCACAGCTCGATGAGTTCGTCAACGCGGTAGTCAACGCCCTCGACCGCGTCCTTGTGCACCAGCCATTTTGATGTCACCACCGTCTCCTGCGGGCCCGTCGGCATCGCACTGAACATGAAGGTGACGTCGCTCGTGGCGTGCGCGAAGCAGTGCGGCTCCAGCGACCAGCGCATCGAGCCAATGTCGCCGTTCGCCACGTCGCACATCAATTTCCCGCACGACAGCCTGCCATCCATCGACAGCGTGACCATGCCATCGTTGAGCGGGAACCGCATGGCCTGCCACCATTCACCTTCCACCGGCCCGGTTTCCAGCCCGACTTCTGCCATCCTGGAGCGAAACCGCTCGAAGCGCTGGACGTCGGCGAACTGCACGGGTCGACGACCTCTGACCGGGAAGCTCAACGCGAGTTCGGGATGGCGCGCCGCACAGTGGTAGCACTCGCGCGCATTCTCCATCACCAGCTTCCAGTTCGCCCGCTCCACCAACGTGCTCTCGAAGGCAAGCTTGGCGTTCGTCAGGTTGTGTGGTGCCAACAATGGCCCGACGTGTTCGCGGAAATCCGCGAAGCGCGGCGGTTGTTCGGCCAGGCACACATAGATCGAGCCGGCGACCGTCTCGACATGGATTGGCCGCAGTCCATGCGCGTCAGCATCGAAATCGGCGGTCATTCGCGGCGCGTTGGCGAGCTTCCCATCGAGGCCATAGGTCCATTGGTGATAGCGACAGGTCAGCCACGATCCTGAGCCACGGCCATGCTCGCAAATCTGCGCACCGCGATGGCGGCATGAATTGTAGAAACCGCGCAGCGCGCCGTCCTGCCCGCGCACGACGACCACCGGCGATTGCCCGACCGGCAAGGCCAGGTAAGAGCCGGGTTCGGGAACCTCCGCCTCGAACCCTGCAAGGATCCAGTTCTGGCCATAGATCGCCGCCAGGTCGAACGCGAATACGTCGGGATCGACATAAAAGTCTTGCGGCAGCGTGTGCTTCGGTTGGCGTGCAGCAATCAGCGCGCGTATTTTTGCCAGATCGAGCATGGATGCTTCCCGGTTGCCTGTCGGTCGTCGGCGCGTATCTTGACAGAGGCGCAGCGGTTTCGCGAGTGGTTTGGAGGTGACGACGATGGACGACGGGGTCGCCGGGCTGCCGACAAGCGATGCCAGGCCGCAAGGAGCCAGCCGGGTATTGCAGTCACTGAGCGATACCGCCGCGCGGCCATTCTCCGATGCCCGTGCCATGCCGCCAGAAATCTATACGTCTGCTGATGTGCTGGCTGTCGAGCAGGAGCGCCTGTTCCGCAAGGAGTGGATCTGCGTCGGCCGGGCGAGCGCGATCGCCGATCCGGGCGCGTATCTGACTTACGAGATCGCCGCTCAGCCGATCATCATAGTGCGGGACCGGTCTGACAACGTGCGTGCATTTTCCAATGTCTGCCTGCACCGCATGTCGGTGCTGCTGCAGGGGCGCGGCCGTACCTCTGCGATCGTCTGTCCGTACCACGCCTGGAGCTACGGCCTCGATGGTGCGCTGCTGGCGGCACCGCATATGGAACGCACACGGGGCTTCTGCAAAGCGGACTATCGCCTGCCGGAGCTGCGCACCGAAACCTGGCGCGGCTGGATCTATGTCACGCTCAATCCGGATATCGCACCTGTCGCCGAGCGATTGGCACAGCTCACTGCGCTGATCGGGCGTTATCACATGGAGGGCTATGTCGAGACATTCCGCGACGAGCTGGTGTGGAACACTAACTGGAAAATTCTCGCGGAAAACTTCATGGAGAGCTACCACCTCCCGACCTTGCATCGTGCGACGATCGGGCCCGCGTCGAAGATGGAGGAGATGGACTGTCCTCCGGGCTTCGAGATGTTCAACTATCACTGGATCACCAAAGACGCCTCGCTCCCGATCGGCAATGCGCACCCGGACAACACGACGCTCGAGGGAGACTGGCGCAAGACCGTAGCCTTGATGTCGATCTATCCGACGCAGCTCGTCTCGCTGACGCCCGGCTATTTCTGGTACCTGTTGCTGTCGCCGCGTGGTGTCGGCCAAGTGCACATCGTGTTCGCTGGCGGGCTCGCGCCGGAATTCATCCGCGATCCGCAAGGGCGGCAGCATATGGACACGCTGAAGACGTTGTTGGACAAGGTGAATGCGGAAGACAAAAACGGCGTGGAGGCGGTGTTCCGGAATGCCCATGCGCCGCTGGCGAGGTCGGGCCATCTGAGTTGGCTGGAACGGCCGAATTACGATTTCGCGCGCTATCTTGCGCGGCAGCTCGCGGACGGTGCGGCCTGATTCAGATATCCTTGGCCAATCGCAACGCGTCGTAGATGGCGGCATGGATGTTGCGGCTCGCCACCGCGTCGCCCGTACGGAAAAGCTGGAATGCGGCATCTGGATTGCGGACCACGTTCTGTGGTCGGTTTGCGATCAGTGCGTTGTAATCGACCTCTCCGAGATTGCGTGATAGCGGGCGCAGTGCGTCGTAGAGGTCGGTGACGGGCAACGTGCCGTGCTCGACGACCACCTGGTCAACCACGCGATCGGACCGCTCCGGCCCGTGATCCGAGCCGATGCTGGCAAGCAGAACATTGCCCTCGCGCCGCACGGACATCAGCCGCGCGTTGATCGTCACCCGTACCCCGTGGCGATGGAACACCTCGGCGTACGCCGCGTGATTGAGACCGCCGATCTCGGCTGCGAAATAACGCTCTGGCGTCACGATCTCCACCGCGCTGCCTGCCTCCGCCAACAACTCGGCTGCCTGCATCGCAGGGTGGGCGCCGTTGTCGTCGTAGACCAGCACGCGCTGCGCCGGCTTGGCGGTGCCTGACAGTATATCCCAGGTGGACACAACAAGGTCAGAGCCGCTCTCGAGCACGTCGGTGTTCGGCACCCCGCCGGTGGCGAGGAACACGATGTCCGGCGCTTGAGACAGCACATCGCTGGAGCGCGCATAGGTAGAAAAATGCAGCGTCGCGCCATCGGCCGTGAGACGCTGCATGCGCCAGCCGATGATGCCGAGCAACTCCTTTCGGCGCGGTGTCCGGCTTGCGAGCAGTACCTGCCCGCCCGGTCGCTCCGCCGCCTCGAAGAGCACAACGTCATGCCCGCGCGCCGCCGCGACGCGTGCCGCTTCCAGCCCGCCAGGCCCGCCACCGACCACGACCACCTTGCGCGCCGCGCCGCTGCTGCGCGCAATGACGTGCGGCATCGTCGCCTCGCGCCCTGTGGCGGGATTGTGCACGCACACCGCGTCATTGCCTTCGTAGATACGGTCGAGGCAATAGGTGGCACCGACGCAGGGGCGGATCTCGTCCTCCCGTCCCGCCATGAGCAGGCGCCCGATATGCGGATCAGCGATGTGGGCGCGGGTCATCCCCACCATGTCGAGCTTGCCCGCGGTAATTGCGTGCCGTGCCGTCGCCACATCCTGGATACGCGCGGCGTGAAACACCGGAAACCGCGTCGCATCGCGCACCTCGCCGGCAAAATCGAGATGCGGCGCGGCAGTCATTCCATGGATCGGGATCACCCGCCGCAGGGCGGCATCGGTATCCATATGACCACGAATGACGTTGAGGAAATCCACCGTCCCCGCAGCGACGATGCGACGGGCGATCTCGATCCCCTTTGCGCGGGAGAGCCCGATATCCCAGGCCTCATCGGCCACCATGCGGATGCCGACAATGAACCGCGGGCCCGTCGCGGCACGCACGGCATCGAGCACGCGATGGGTGAAGCGCAGCCGGTTGGCCAGACTGCCGCCGGTACTCGTCGGTGCGGTGATTGGTCGCCGGTGACCAGAACTGGTCCGGCAGATGGCCGTAGGCTTCGATCTCGATGCCATCCAGTCCGGCAGCCTGCATGCGCTGCGCCGCCGCGGCGTAGTCGGCGATGATGCGCTCGATGTCCCAGTCTTCGATCACCTTGGGAAACGCACGGTGCGCCGGTTCGCGTACCGGCGAGGGCGCCAGCACCGGCAGCCAATCCGCCTTGTTCCATGTGGTACGCCGCCCGAGATGCGTAAGCTGTATCATCACCGCCGCGCCATGCGCGTGGCAGTCATCGGACAGCCGACGCATCCAGGTCACGATTTCGTCCTTGTAGGCGAGCAGGTTGCCAAAGACCGCCGGCGAATCAGGTGAAACAACCGCGGACCCGGCCGTCATGGTCAGTGCGATGCCGCCCTTCGCCTTCTCGATATGATACAGCCGGTAGCGATCCTTCGGCATGCCGTCCTCGGAGAAGGACGGCTCATGCGCCGTGCTCATCAGCCGATTCCGCAGCGTCAGGTGCTTGAGCTGAAACGGGCGCAGCAGCGGGTCCTTGGCGGGATCGAGTGCCACGCACTTCTAGCTTTCGCTGTCATTGCGAGGAGCGCAGCGACGAAGCAATCCCGGTCGCGAACGGGCACGCCCGCGGCATTCAGCGTCAGCACGCACTACGGCGCAGCCTTCTGGAGGATTTCATCCGGCGTCGACGAGACGACCTCCACGTATTGCGGCACGAAGCGTCCGCCCTCGATGAACTTGATAAAGGCTGGTTTGATCTCGTCGGCAAGAATGCGGCGGATGCGCGCGTGCTCCTCGATGTCCGCCCATTCGGCGATCAGGAAGAAGCGCTGCGGGTCTTCGGTATCGCGGCACAGCACACCGTCCTTTACCTGAGCGGACGACTGGTGCATCGGGTTGCCGTCAGAGTAGTCGAATTCCTCGAACAGTCTGATGAACTCCTCCTCGTGTCCGGCCTGCACGCGGAAGTCGTAGATGTGCAGAAAGTTGCCTCGTTTCGCCAAAGGTTCCTGTGCCATCGCGGCCTCCTTGGAGCGGCGTCTGCCGTCGGCGTATACTCCGGACGCAACCCGAAACCGTCAACGCCGCGAGGATCGGAATGACAGACGGCCTGGCCTGCTCCGCCAATACGGACCATGAATGGCCAGCCGAGGGGCTCAGCCGCATTCCCGATTGGGTATACACGGACGAGACGATCTATCGGCGCGAGATCGAACGGATTTTCCACGGGCGCACCTGGAACTATGTCGCGCTGGAGGCCGAGATTGCGAAGCCAGGCGATTTCATCCGCTCCAATGTCGGTCCGACCCCGGTCGTGGTCGCGCGCGATCCGGACGGCGCGATCCATGTGGTGGAGAACCGCTGCGCGCATCGTGCCGCGGAATTCTGCCGCGAACTTTCCGGCAGCGTGAAGGAGTTCGTCTGCCCCTATCACCAATGGACCTATGAACTGAATGGTCGCCTGCGCAGCGTGCCATTCCGCCGTGGTGTCGCCGGCAAGGGAGGCATGCCTGCCGACTTCGATCCTGCGCGGCACGGACTGCGACGCCTCAACGTCACCGCGCATCGTGGCGTCGTATTTGCCTCCTATGCCGACGATATGGAGTCACTCGCGGATTATCTCGGCCCGGATATCCTGCGCGAACTCGAGGCGACATTCGGCGGCAGGCGACTGCGCGTTCTTGGCCACTACCGCCACACATTGCCCGGAAACTGGAAGCTGTATCATGAGAACCTGAAGGATCCATATCACGCCACGCTGCTGCACACATTCCTTGTCACGTTCGGACTGCTGGTTGCGGGAAACCGCTCACTGATGCTTTCGGACGCATCGGGCCGCCATGGCGTGATGTGTTCCGCCAAGTCCGATGCCACTGCGGTTGCGCAGGAGCATCGCGCCGAGATGCGCGCCTACAAGGAGGGCATGTGCCTCGCGGACCCTCGAATCATGGATTTCGTCGACGAGTTCGACAGCCCATGGTCGGTGACTATGGCGACAATCTGGCCGAACCTGATCGTGCAGCGCGAAATGAACACGCTTGGCATTCGCCAGATTGTGCCAACGGGGCCGCATGAGTTCATCATGAAATGGACCATGTTCGGCTTCGAAGGTGATGACGATGCGATGACGCGCCACCGATTGCGTCAGGGCAATTTGATGGGACCGGCGGGTTTCCTAGGGCTTGAGGACAATGAGGCAATCAAGTTCGTGCAGGACGGAATGCGGGGCGTGCCCGGCGGCGGGCATCTTGTCGAGCTCGATCCTGCCACCGCGACCGGCACCACCGATACCCTCATTTCGGAGGCGGCCGTTCGCGGCATGTATCGCCATTGGCGCGCGGTCATGGGCCTGTGAACCAGAGGCAGGCCATGCAGTCGTCGGACACCGAGCGGCGCCTTGTGGCATTGTTGCTGCATCATGAGATTGAGCAGTTCAACACCCGCTACGCCGCCGCGCTCGACGAACAGCGGCTGCAGGACTGGGTGGACTTGTTCGTCGATGACGCATTCTACCTCGTCACCTCGCGCGAGAACGCGGACCAGGGATTTCCCGTTGGGCTGATCTATTGCGATGGCAAGGCGATGATCCGGGATCGCGCCTTCGCGTTGGAGAAGACGTCAATGTTCGCGCCGCGCTACCTGCGGCATGTTATTGGCAATCTTCTGGTGCTGGGCGAAGAGGCCAATGGCGATATACGCGCCCAGGCCAACTACGTGGTTTTCCAAGTGCTGTTTGACCGACCCGATGCCACGCTGCATCAGGTCGGCAGCTACCGTGACGTGTTCTGTCGCACCGCGGACGGCCTCAGGCTGAAGGCGCGGCGGTGCGTTTACGACAATCTTCTGGTTCCGAACGCGCTGTGCATTCCTGTCTGAAGCTGGACCGCGCGCCTCGTCTTGGTATGCTGTGTTGCTGGTTCGTCGTCGCGGAGGTGAATTCCGATGCCCGCTACCGATGCACATGTCATGTCGCCAACGCGAAACTTGCCGTTGCGGCGACCGATAAAAGGGCCCGCTGCCTGGGTCGGCGCGGATATGCGTGGGCGTGAGGCGGAGTGGAGCTATCGGCTGTCGTCGGCGGAAATCGCCGAGATCGAAGCTGCGCTGACGGCTGTGCGGTCGCGCGGCATCAGCATCGCCGATATTCGCCGGGAGGATTTTCCGCTTCCAAGGCTCGGTCCGGTGCTGGACCGGCTGCGAGCCGAAGTGCTGAAAGGACGCGGCTTCGTGCTGTTGCGTGGCGTGCCGGTCGAGAATCGACCCGTCGCGGAGAGTGCCACCGCATATTGGGGCATCGGGAGTTATTTCGGCAGTGCCCGTTCGCAGAACTCGAAGGGGCATCTGCTCGGCCACATCTACGATCTCGGCGGCAGCAGCGCAACCAATCCGAACATTCGCAGTTATGCGACGTCGGAACGGCAGAACTTCCATATCGATCGCTGTGATGTCGTGGCACTCCTGTGCCTGCGGCGCGCGAAATCCGGCGGACTTTCGGCGATCGCCAGTTCGATGGCTGTGCATAACGTCATGCTGGAGCGCCGGCCGGATCTGCTGGAGCGGTTGTATCAGCCGTTCCCCGTCGACCGGCGCGGCGAGGTGCCGGAGGGCAAGGCACCGTTCTATGACGCGCCGGTGTTCAATGAACATGCGGGCCGGCTTTCAGTGCTGTATTCGCGGCTGCATATCGGCTCATCGCAGCGCTTTCCCGATGCACGGCGACTTACCGCCGAGGATATCGAGGCGCTCGACATGCTGGGCGAATTGGCGGGTGACCCTGAGTTGCGGCTCGACATGAACTTCATGCCGGGCGACATCCAGTTCCTGCACAACCACACGATCTTGCACGCCCGCACGGCTTATGAGGATTGGCCTGAAGCCGAGCGAAAGCGCCATCTGTTGCGCCTGTGGCTCGCCCCGCCGGATGCCCGGCCGCTGCCGCAGGTTTTTGCCGAATGCTACGGCGATATCACGATCGGCGATCGCGGCGGTATCATCTGCAACGGTAGCCGTTTGCACGCACCACTGGTGCCGGCCTGACAAGACGCCTTCGATGACCCGGCTCTGCGCGTTCCGGTCGGCCGGCCACGGGCCGAGATCGCGGCATTTGTCGCCCGCCGCAAGGACGCCGGCTCCGAGCCGTCAGTCGATAGAAAATCGCGGATTCTGGACATCTGGCCGCGGCTATGTCTTTGATCCAGTCTTATAAGTCTGAGTGGCGCGACATGACACAGCCCATTGAATTCATCGGCATGATCCACCATCGTCACGCCTCGGAAATCCATCCGCCGGGGCCACTGCTGTTCGATCGCGGCTACGTTCGCGACTTTGCCCAGGCAGCGGAGGCGGCCAGCTTCGATCGAGGTACTGGTGGGCTATTTCTCCGACGGACCCGACGGGTTCCTTTTGGCCGCGCACGCCGCAGCACATACCGAGCGGCTCGGTTTCCTGGTCGCGCATCGGCCCGGGTTCGTCGCACCAACGTTGGCCGCGCGCAAGTTCGCCACGCTGGATCAGGTCACCGGTGGCCGCGCCGCAATTCATGTGATCTCGGGTGGCGACGATGTCGATCAGTTGCGCGATGGCGACACGCTGCCGAAGGACGAACGCTACGCGCGCACCGATGAGTACGTGCACATCCTAAAGCGCATCTGGACCGAGAACGGTCCGGTGGATCATGCGGGGAAATACTATCGCTTCGTCGGTGCCTCGACCGCGATGCGCTGCGTGCAGCAACCACGCATTCCGATCTACTTCGGCGGCGCCTCTGACTCGGCGATCGCAGTCGCCGGCAAGCACGCCGACGTCTACGCGCTTTGGGGCGAGACTCACGCGCAGGTGCGCGAACTTACCGAGCGGGTGCGTTCGGCGGCGGCACAGCATGGGCGCGACGTGCGATTCAGCCTGTCGTTTCGGCCAATCCTTGCGGCGACTGAAGATCAGGCCTGGGCGCGCGCGGAACAGATCAAGCAGCGGATCGTGGAATTGCGCGCGAAGGCCGGGCTCGGTCCGCGAGAGCCGGCCAACGAAGGCTCGCGCCGGCTGCTTGCCGCCGCCGCACAAGGTGAACGCCTGGACAAGCGGCTGTGGACCGGTGCCGCGCTGCTGACCGGCGCGCGCGGCAACACGACCAGCCTGGTGGGTACGCCGCTTCAGGTGGCCGAGGCGCTGTGCGACTACCACGATCTGGGTATCACCACGTTCCTGATCCGTGGCTTCGATCCGCTCGATGACGCGATTGAATACGGACGCAGCCTGCTGCCGCTGACACGGAAGCTGATCGCCGAGCGCTCGCGTCTCGCAGCGGAGTAGCGCTTGCCGCCATGCGGCGCCTCTAGCCCGCGTCGCTGCTCCGCCCCTGAGCCGCATCCCGGCGCCCCGCCTCGACGTCGCGTTCCTCGGGCGGCCCATAGCCACCGGAGCCGGCAGTGACCACCTCGATGATCTCACCTTGCCGCAGTGCGCCCGAACCGTGGTCGAACGGCAGCGCGCCACCGCGCAGCACGACGTCCGCCTTGCCGCCAGGCAGCCCGCCGAACAGGCCCCACGGCGCGGACAGCCTGCGGGCGATGTCCACACGCACGCGACACGGCGCCTCGGCGCGATAGACGCGACGCAGACCCATACCGCCGCGATGCCGACCCGGCCCGCCTGAGCCGTCCACGAGCTCATAGCGCAGCAGCGTGAGCGGATACTCGATCTCCAGCGCCTCGACCGGCAGGTTCGACGTGTTCGTCATATGCACGTGGACACCGTCCAATCCATCCTTCGTCGCGCGCGCGCCGGAACCGCCGCCGATCGTCTCCAGATAGACCCAGAGCGAATTGTCCTTCGGCTGATGACCGGCGAAGGTGATCGAGGTGCAGGCACCGTTGGTCGCGGCGATGACGCGCTCCGGCACAGCGTCGGACAGTGCACCGAAAATCAGATCGACCACGCGCTGGCACATCCCAAGCCGGCCGTTCACCGCTGCGGGATGCACGCAATTGACGACGCTGCCCTCCGGCGCGGTGACGTGCAACGGACGCGCGAGACCGGCATTCGGCAGGATCGTCGGGTCCACCAGCGTCTTCACCGCGTAATAGACGGTGGAAAGCAGTGCGGTATAGGTCATGTTGAGTCCGGCGCGCACCTGTGGCGGGCCGGCGAAATGCAGGTCCATCTCGTCGCCCCGGACGGTGATCTCGCAGGACAGCGCTAGTTCGTCGTCGATCTCCGGACAGTCGTAGCGGTCGGCGAAGCGATAGGTTCCATCGGGAATCGCGGCGATGCCGGCGCGCATCTTGCGTTCGGCGTAGTCCTGCAGAGCATTTCCAGCGGCGAGCACGGTGCCGCGGCCATATTTCGCGCACAGCGCCTGCATCCGCTGCACGCCTAACCGGTTGGCTGCCATCTGCGCGCGGAAATCGGAGAGACGTTCACGCGGCACCTGGCAGTTCAGCAGGATCAGTTCCTGCACGTCGCGTTGGAGCTCGCCGCCGCGATATAGGCGGATCGGTGGGATGCGCAGGCCCTCCTGATAGATATGCGCGTGGCCGCGATCGGCGAAGTCGGCGTGATGCGCCAGGTTCACCGCGAAGGCGATGATGCGGCCGTCGACGAAGATCGGTTCCGCGAGGACGATGTCGGGCAGATGCGTGCCGCCACCCTCGTAGGCGTCGTTGCCGCAGAACGCGTCGCCTGGCTGCATCTGCTCGATCGGATGGCGCTTCAGGATGTGCGGGACCAGGCCGATGAAGCTGCCGAGATGCATCGGGATGTGCTCGGCCTGGCACAGCGTGTTGCCATGAATGTCGAACAGCGCCGTCGAGCAGTCGCGGCGTTCCTTGATGTTGGTGGAATAGGACGCGCGGATCAGCGCCTCGCCCATCTCGTCGGTGATAGAGGCGAGGGCACTGCCGATCACCTCGATGGTGATCGGATCGATCCCGATCGCGCCGGCTCCGGCGTCGTTCATGCTGCCTCCAGGATCAGGTTCAGATACGGCTCGACGCGGGCGGTCATGCCGGGCAGCACCAAGGTCGTGGCGTCCATCTGCTCGATGATGGCGGGGCCGGCGATGCGGTTGCCGCATCGCAGCCTGTCGCGGTCGTAGACTGGACAGAGCACGAAGCCTCCGGCTTCGGGCAGCCAGACGTCGCGATGTGCGACTATGGCGGTGGAGGCATCGGATCCGGCGTCGGGATATCGCTGGAACGACGCCTTCGGCACAACCCCGACTGCCTCGATGCGAAAGGTGACCAACTGCACGGGTTCGTCCGCGGCGATGAAACCGTACATCCGCTGATGCGCGGCGGCAAAGCCTTCCGCCAGCGCGTCGAGAGTTGCAGGTCCGATCTCACCGTCCGGCAGCGCAACTGGCAATTCGTAGTTCTGACCGGCATAGCGCATGTCGAGTGTGCGCGTGATCCGGCGCGCATTTGGCGCGATCCCTGCTTCTTCGAACCATGCATCCGCCTGAGCGCGCAATTCGTGGAATGCATCGGTGACATCGGGCAATGCGGCGAGCGACAGCGTGTGCAATCGCGTCATGGCGAAGTCGGTGCGCAGGTCGGTCAGCAGCAGACCCATCGCGCACAGGATGCCGGGATTGCGCGGCACCAGAATCCGGCCGATCTCCAGCTCCTTCGCAAGACGCGCCGCGTGCAGCGGGCCAGCTCCGCCGGACGCCACCAGCGTGTAGTCGCGCGTGTCGTGGCCTCGCTGCACGCTGACCACGCGTATGGCGCGCGCCATATTTGCAGTGACGACCGAGATGATCCCCTGCGCCGTCGCCATCAGGTCCAGGCGCAGCGAAGCAGCCAGGCGTTCGATCGCCGCGCGTGCGAGGTCCTGGCGCACGTCCATGCGCCCGCCCAGCAGATGCATCGGATTCAGCGTCTGCAACACGACATTCGCATCGGTGACCGTCGGTTCGTCATTGCCGCGCGCGTAGCAGACAGGTCCGGGATCGGCGCCCGCGCTGCGCGGACCCACCTTCAGCAGCCCGCCGCTGTCGACGTAGGCGATCGACCCGCCACCCGCGCCGACTGTGTGAATATCCAACATCGGCGCCTTGATCGGGTAACCATGCACCACCGCCTCGCTGGCCAACCGGCATTGGCCTTCCTGCAGCAAGGCAACGTCGGTCGAGGTGCCACCCATGTCGAATGTGATCAGATCGGCAATGCCGGCCAGCCGTCCGACCTCCTGCGCGCCTACCACGCCGGTGGATGGTCCGGACAGCACGGCGCGCACCGGCAGCCGAGCGGCCTGAGCGAAGCCGATCACACCGCCGTTCGACTGCGTCAGATACGGCGTCGTGTGCACCCCGAGATCGGCGAGCCGTTCGCCGAGCCGGCGTATGTAGCTCTGCATGACCGGGCCGAGATAGGCGTTCACGACCACGGTGGACATTCGCTCGAATTCGCGGAACTCGGGTGCGACCTCGTGCGATACGCAGGCGAACGCCTCGGGGAATTCCTCCGACAGGATGCGCCGGGCTCTCTCCTCGTGCGCCGTGCGGACAAAGCCATAAAGGAAACATACCGCCACAGCCTGTGCCCCGGCATCACGCAGGCGACGCACTGCCGCGCGGAACGCCGCCTCATCCAGCGGCGTTTCCACCGTGCCGTCGTGGCGCATGCGCTCGGGTACTTCCAGGCGGAGGTCGCGCGACACCAGCGTCGAGGGCTTGTCGGCCTGCAGGTCGTACAGGTCGGGGCGTTTTTGCCGACCGATCTCCAGCAGGTCGCGAAAACCCTCGGTGGTTATCAGCCCGGTCTTCACACCGCGATGCTGGATCAGCGCGTTGGTCGCGACGGTCGTGCCGTGGCCGAAGTAGCCGACCGCGCCCGGCTCCACGCCGACCTGCTGGACACCTTCCGCCACACCCTCTGCGATGCCGCGCGACGGATCGTCCGGCGTGGATGACACCTTCCACACCTCGACCTGACCGGTCTCCTCGTCGAACAGGCAGACGTCGGTAAAGGTGCCGCCTGAATCGACGCCGACACGCCAGGCCATCGCGCGCAACTCTCCAGTGATCAGAGTTCAATGGTCAGTACTGCTGCGCCAGCATATGCTCCCACCCTATCGCATGTCGCCCCCAGTCGATCTTGTTCAGTCCGACACCGGCCTTCCCGAGCGCTCCGGGGTGGTTATCATAGGCGGCGGCATCATCGGCACCTGCACCGCGCTGTTTCTGGCCGAGAAGGGCCACTCAGTGGTGCTGTGCGAGAAGGGCCGTATCGGCGGCGAGCAGTCCAGCCGCAACTGGGGCTGGTGCCGGACCATGGGACGCGATGCGCGCGAGATTCCCCTGGCGATCGAGAGCCTGCGGCTGTGGCGCAGCATGAACACGCGCATCAACCGTGACACCGGGTTTCGCCAAGCCGGCATCGCCTATCTGTGCGAGACCGAGAAGGAGATCGCCGCGCAGGAGGCGTGGCTGGCCGATGCTCGCCAGTATCAGGTGGATGCGCGGCTGCTGCGTGGCGCCGCAATCGACGCGCTGGTACCCGGCGCGTCGAGCAGCTTCATCGCCGCAATGCATACGCCGACCGACGGGCGTGCCGAACCGTCGCAGGCCGCGCCGGCAATCGCAAAGGCGGCGCGCGCGGCGGGTGCCACGGTGCTGACCGACTGTGCCGTGCGTGGTGTCGAGACGCAGGCGGGCCGTGTCTCGGGCGTGGTCACTGAGCGGGGTCGCATCGGCTGCCACAGCGTCGTGCTCGCCGGCGGTGCGTGGTCGCGGCTCTTCTGCGGCAATGCCGGCATCGATCTGCCGCAACTGAAGGTGCTGGGCTCGGTATTCCGCACGGCCCCGCTCAGCGGCGGACCGGAGATCACCGCCAGCGGCTCGGTGTTCGCATTCCGCAAGCGACTGGATGGCGGCTATACGATCGCGCGGCGCAACGCGAATGTCGCCGACATCACGCCGGACTCGTTCCGTCTCCTGCTGCGCTACGCACCGACCTTGAAGCAGAATTACGGTGAGATTCGCCTGCGCTTCGGCCGGCGCTTCTTCGACGAGTGGCGCACGAAACGGCGCTGGTCGCTGGATGAGGCCACGCTGTTCGAGGCGGTACGTGTGCTCGATCCAGAGCCAAGGCAGGCGACGCTGCAAGAGGCGCGCTCGGTGCTGTCGCGTTGCTTCCCGGCATTCGCGCGGATGGAAGTGGCGGAAAGCTGGGGTGGCCTGATCGACGTGACGCCCGATGCGGTGCCGGTGATCGGCGAGGTGCCTGCGGTTCCGGGTTTCTTCCTGGCTACCGGCTTCTCCGGTCATGGCTTCGGCATCGGTCCCGGGGCGGGACGGCTGACCGCTGATCTGGTCGCCGGAGATACGCCCGTCGTCGATCCCGCACCGTTCCGTTTCAGCCGCTTCACCCAGGGACGTCGCCAGGCCGCGTAAATGGCGAGTGTCGCCGTCACCGTCCGCCCTGCGGTCTCTATGGCCACTCGCCAGCGAGCCTTGTTCGCGGTGCTGTGCTTTGTCTGGGGCACCACATGGCTCGCCATGAAGGTCGGTATCGCCGTTGTTCCGCCCGGCGTCTTCGCCGGAACGCGCTGGACCACGGCGGGACTGATGCTGCTGCTGTGGCGGTTCGCGCGCGGCCAGCGGCTGCAAATTCCCATGCGATTGACCGGTCGCCTGATCGTGGTCGCCATACTGATGGTGTCCTTCAATCAGGTGATCCAGCTCTACGGGCTGCGCTTCATCACTGCCGGATTGGCTGCCGTGCTATCGTCGGCATTGTCGCCGATCTCCTTGCTCGGCTTCGCGGTGATCGTGGGGCAGGAGCGGCTCGTCTGGCGCCAGGTGGCGGCTTTCGCCATCGGCGTCACCGGCATTTTGGTGCTGTTCGGTCCGGCGGCGCTCGCCGGCCGGCTCGACATGAGCGAGCTGCTGGGTGCCGGCGGCGTCATTGTCGGCACGCTGTGCTATTCTGCTGGTTCGGTGATGGCGCGGCCGCTGATGAATTCGCTTGCGCCGGCGCAGATGGCCGCCATGACCAACCTGATCGGTGGCGCCATTCTGCTGGTCGCGTCAATCATCTTCGAGCCTGGAGCGATCGCGGCACTGATCCACCCATGGGGCTGGCATGCCACGTTCGCCTGGCTCTATTTGCTGCTGCCCGGATCGATCCTGTCCACGGTGATCTACTTCCTGCTGGTACGCGACTGGGGCGCCAGCCGCACCGGCACCTATGCTTTCGTCTCGCCGGTGATCGCGGTCGGACTCGGCACGACGCTGTTCGACGAACGGCTTGATCCAGCCGATGTGGTGGGCATGGCGTTGATGCTCGTCGCCGCCGCGATCGTGCTCAGGCGGACATAGCTGCTAAATCCATACGTCGTTCTGCGCAGTCCGTTCGCCGCCCTCGTGTCCGGTATTGAGCACGCCGCGCGGTTCGATCAGCAACAGCTTGACCTCCTTCTCGGCATACGGCTTGTGCTCGACGCCCTTCGGAACGACGAACATCTCGCCGGCCGCGACCCGAACCGTGCCGTCGCGGAAGTCGATCCGCAATTCGCCTTCTATGACCATGAAGGTCTCGTCGGTGTCCTTGTGGTCATGCCAGATGAAGTCGCCCTGCAGCTTCACGATCTTGAACTGGTAGTCGTTCATCTCGGCGACGACCTTGGGCTGCCACTGCCCATCGAACAATGCGAACTTCTTGCCGAAATTGATGGCTTCGTAGGTCATGCAACGCGCTCCACCACGTTAGGTCACGTGAAGCACCGCCTTGCCGGGAAACTCACGCGCGATCAGACGGCGGGCAATCGAGGCGATGTCGGTCCACGGCGCCTCGACATCGATGTGCGGATGCAGCCGGCCGCGCGCGACCTCACTGGCGAGCACCGCGAGGCCCTCGCCCGCGGGTTCCACGCGACGCAATTCGTGGAAAAGGATCAGGCCATACAGCTTCACACCACCCTGGCGGAAGAACTCGCCGCTTTGGAACGTTGTTGTCGGTGCCTCCGAAACACCGAAGTGCACGCAGGTGCCGTTCGGTTGCAGCATCGTCAACGCCGCGGACAACGCAGAGCCGCCGATCGAATCCATGATCAGGTGATAGGGGCCGCTCGATGCCGCCGCGCCGAGGTTGGACGCGACGATGGTGCGCTCGCCGCACCACTCGCTGATCATCGCCTTCTGTTCGGCACGGCGCACGTGGCCATAGACCTCGGCGCCTGCCGTGGCGGCAAGTTGCACGGCGAGATGCCCGACGCCGCCTGTCGCACCGTCGACCAACACCTTGCGACCCAACAGCAGCCCGCCCTGTCGCAGCGCGTGCAGCGCTGTCAGGCCGGCAACAGGGAGCGTCGCCGCCTGCGCGTCCGTGACCGCATCCGGCAGCGCGGCGACCGCGTGGCTCGGCGCTCGGATGCGCTCCGCCCAGGCGCCGGTCGACAGCATGCCGACGACGCGCGTGCCGGGCTTCGGTCCGCTGCCATCGGCCGCCGCCTCTTCGATGACGCCGGCAAAGTCCCAGCCGGGCCGCGCACCGGCGTCCGACTGCGACAGCGCACGATTGACCTCGCCACGGTTCAGCGAGATCGCGGTGACGCGGACCGTCACATCGCTGCCCGTCGCAGGCAGCAGCTCGACCGATTGCAAGGTCAGCCTTTCACTGCGGGATGGATCAACGACGACGGCGCGTACTGCTTGAGCCATAACGTCTCTCCCTTGTCACCCTCTATCAGCTTCCCTTGAATCTGGGCTTCCTGCGTTCCCGCCACGCTTGATGCGCTTCCTGCTTGTCCTCGGTCATCTCCAGCATGGCGAAGCGATACAGATCTCCCAGCACCGCATCCGCCAGCGGTACATCGATTCCGCGATTGAGCGACTCCTTGGTGAGCCGCGTCGCCAGCGGTGGCAGCGAGGCAATGTGCTCCGCCACCTCCATCGCCTGTGCCATCAGCGTGTCGTGCGGCACCAGCCATTGTGCGAGGCCGATGCGATACGCCTCCTCTGCCTTCAACGGAAAGCCGAGCGCGAGTGCGCATCGTCAGGCCCTTGCCGACCCAGCGCGCCAGCCGCGTGGCACCGCCCTGCGCGGGGATGATGCCGAGACCGCTTTGCGGCAACCGCCACTCCGCGCGCTCAGAGGCCACGATCATGTCGCAGCAATAGGTGACGATGCAGCCGATGCCGACGGCGTAGCCGTTCACCGCGGCGATGATCGGCTTGGCGAAGTCGGTCAGCATCGGGATCGGATGCGCACGCCGTCGGTTCGGCAGGTCCTTCAAGAACGCGGCGACCGAGTCCATCGTATGGGTGCGCGGGTTCTTCAGGTCCGCGCCGGCGCTGAACGCGCCGCCGCGGTCGTCGCCGGTGAGTATGACCGCGCGGATGTCCGGATCAGCCTCCAGCTCCGGCAGGCGCTCGCGCAGTCCGGTCTGGAATTCCTCGCACCAGGCGTTGCGCGCCTCCGGGCGGCTGAGCGTCAGGACCGCGACGGCACCGCGGCGTTCGCAGAGCAGGGGCATAGGTGGTTCCTCCTCACGCGCGATCCCACCGCAATGGTTCGCGCGTGACAAGCACCTCGCCGTTCGAGGTCAGCCGGATCACGTTGACCGTCCGCGCAAGATCGGGCGAGCCGGAGTAGTAAGCCGGCACCGTGCCGTCGCCGACGCGCTCGGGACGGTCCCAGTGACCCAGCGCCAGGTAGTCCGCCGCAGTTGCCGCGATCGCATCGTCGCTGAACAGCCAGGACGGCCGCAGCGGTGTGGCGAGGTTGTGCGGCGGCTCATAGTGGCCGTGCGCCATGGCGATCTGCCAGCGCGTGCTGCGGGCGCGCGGGCCACGCAGCGGGGCCATGTTCTCGTAGTCGCGATGCGCGTGCCCCCAGATCTCCAGGTCGTGGTCGCCAAAGCCGACCGCCTCGTCGTGCGTGATCCCGAGGACGGTGACGTTGGGAATGGACGCGAGCCCACCGCGGACGAACACGCTGTTGGGCAGCGCAGGGTCGTGGTTGCCTGGCAGGATCACGACTGGGATGCCGGCATCGGCCAGCAGCCTGCCGGTGCGGTCGAGCACCGCGGCGGGGACGCGGTTGTTGTCGAACGTGTCGCCGGCGAGCAGGACGATATCGGCGCCGGCGTTGCTTGCGGCGGCGAGGACGGCGGCCAGGCCGTCGGTGCCGTCACCGTGCTTGGTGGCGTTTTGTTCGTCATCGACGTGCAGGTCGGAGCTGTGGACAAGGACGATGTCCACTTGGGACGGCTCGGGTCGGGGCATGGGTTTGTATCGTAAGGGTTAGGGTGGGAGAGACAAGACCGACGCCGCTGCTCCTGCGGGCTTTGTCAATCGACGCCAGTGATCGCTTCCCAATCGACCGCCTTCTGGTACGCGTAGGCGACCCGCAACAGCAACGGATCGGCCAGGAAGTTTCCGACGAGCTGCAGGCTGATCGGCATACCGTCCACCTTGCCGCAAGGCACCGCGAGCGCCGGATGGCCGGTGTAGTTGGTCGGCTTGGTGTTGTAGGCCATCGGCAGCAGCATCCAGTTGCGGCGCAGGTTCGCCTCGATCGCCGCTGTCGGATCGGTCAGTTCCGCCTCCACAAGCGGCGCGATGTTGCGGACCGTCGGCAGGGCCAGCACATCGACCTTGGCGAGAGCGCGGTCGAACGCGGCGACATAGGATGGCCGGACGTTATGCGCCTTGGCATACGCACCGCCGTGGTAGTTGCGCCGCGACAACTCCGCGACCAGGTGATTGAGTTTGGTGCGCGGCGGCAGCATGTCGCCATGCGCGCGCCACATCCGATCGATCGCGGTGATGACCGACGCGGGGTAGTAGGTCTTGGCACCGATCCCGAAGAAGCCGACGTCATGGATAGCCCGGGCACCCTCGAACACCAGCGCCGCATACACGCTATCGATCTGGCCGTGCTGCGGCACTGAGATCCTGCTGACCTCGGCGCCGAGTTTCTCCAGCGTGGCTATGGCAGCCATGACGCCGTTGGCGACCTCCGGCTCGATGGGCTCCGCAAAACCTTCCTCGAGGATACCGATCCGCAGCCCCCGCACGCCGCCATCCAGGTCCGTCAGCGCGTCGAGACTTTCCGGGATGCCCCGGCGCTGCCGTGGATCGTTGTCGTCATAGCCGGCCACCGCCTGCAGTGCGGCCGCGACGTCCTGCACCATGCGCGCCATCGGCCCCACGTGGTCCACGCTGGGCTCGGCGGCGAAGCCGACCGCGAAGTGCGACACCAGTCCGAATGTCGGCTTCAGCCCAACCACGCCGCAATAGGCAGCGGGCAGCCGGATCGAGCCGCCCTGGTCGCCGCCGAACGATATGTCGACCTCGCCTGCCGCCAGAGCCGCCCCGGAGCCTGACGAGGACCCGCCGGTGATCCGCTCCCGATTGTGCGGGTTCAGCGGCTTGCCGTAGTCGCCCATGAACCCGTTCATCATGTGCTTACCGACGACCTTGCCGCCGGCCGATAGCACGCGGGTCACCACTGTCGCGTCCACGTCGGGGACGAAGCCCTCCAGGGCCTGCGAGGTGAAGACCTGCGGAATGCCCGCCACACTGATGTGGTCCTTGAAGCTGACCGTCTTGCCGGCCAGCGGTCCGCGGTCGCTGCCTCCGACGGCGCATTTCCAGAGCCACGCCTGGTAGCGGTCCTCGGTCAGCGACGGTCGGTAGCCGGGGCCGCGCTCAGGGAACAGCAGCGGCGGTACGGCCTCTTCGGCGCGAGATTGAACGAATTCGTCCAGTCCGCGCATCGCATCGAGGATGAACGGCAGGTAGAGCTGCGCTTCGCCCTCGCTTAGGCGCAAATTGAGAGAGGCGGCGAGTTCGGTCAGCTGGCCCGCGTCGGGCATGGTGAACATGGGCTTCCCCTTGGTGCGTGTGTGCGTGCGGAGCAGGTACCTGACTTCGATGCCTAGCAAGCCACGTGCCGTTCTCCTGGCAGTCGGCACTTCCCAAACTCCTGAGGCAATCGGTCGTCTTTCGGTACGAAGGTTCCAGCGAAGTATCGTACTGTGATCTAGTTCACAGCGCCGCGGCAATTTTTCCGTATGGGAGATACACGCCGCACGCAAAACGCCTGAACGGAGTCGAAACCAAAGCAACCACGAACCACAGATCGGGGGCTGTCACATGAGAATTGTTCTCCAATGGGCCGGACGCAATGGCGCTGCTGTCGTCATTGCGGGAGTGGTCATCGGACTCTGCATTCCCTATCTGTCAGATCTGGCGAGGCCGTACCTCGCCGTCGCGATCTTCATCTTCACCTTCGGCTCCTTCCTGAAATTCGATGGCACGTCGCTCGGCAACGAACTCGGCCGCGCCAGACAGATCGCATTGATGGTTCTGTGGGCCACCTTCGGCGTGCCGCTGGTCATCGTGCTGCTCATCCGTGTCACCCATCCGGGACCGGAACTCGCGCAAGGATTGCTGTTCTGGGCATTGGTCCCCGCGAGCCCCGCCTGTGTCGCATTTGCCGCCATCCTGCGCCTAAGCATCCCGATCGCGCTATTGGCGACCGTCATCGGCACGGCCGCATCGCCTTTCTACATTCCGGCGCTCGCTGCGATGTTCGGCGGCTACAGTCTCGACATCGATCCGCTCGCGACGTGTCTGCATCTGGTGCTTCTCGTCGGTGGTGCTTTCCTCGCATCCGTGGCGGCGAAGCGCCTCGCGAGCAGCTTCATTCGGGAGAACCCGGACGCGATGACAGGCATTGCCGTCTTCGCAATGTTCCTTGCTGGCATGGGCTCCATGCGAGGCATGCAGGCGCATCTGTTCGCGCAGCCGCAGACCAGCCTCGAGTTCGTGCTGCTGGCATACGTCATGCTGTTCGCGGCGGAACTGGCCGGAACGTTCCTGTTCTGGCGCTACGGTCGCAACGCGGCGCTGACGGCCGGCCTGATCAGTGGAACCCGCACCATCACGTTGGCCTGGGTCGTGCTGGGCAACAAGGTGCTGCCGCTCGCCGATCTGTTCCTGGCGACCAGCATGGTCGCGAAATACACCGCACCGGGTCTGACGAAGTGGCTGCTGACGCGCATTCTCGCGGCCGAGGTGACGCCGGCCGTTGTCCCGGCGTCGCAGGCTACCTATCGGTCTTGACGATCAGGCGTGCACTGCGGCGGTCGCCTTCGCAAGCGGCGCCGCGGGCTGCCATGTCTTCAGGACCGGCAGCACCTCCTTCGCGAACAGCCGCATCGAGGCCTCCGCCTTCGCCAGCGGAATGCCGCCGAACCGGAACGAGCTGTTCAGCTCGAAATCGCCAAGCAGCTCGCGTCGCGCCTCGTAAGCGCGCAGGACCTGATCCGGTGTGCCTCGCACCGCCACTTCCAGCAGCGCGTTCACCAGCCCGTCCCGGCCCGCCGACCGCGCGAGTTCCGACTTCTTCGCGTAGGCGTCGTAGCCCTTCGCGGTGGCGAAGTGCGTGCTCATCAGCTCGTAGTGCTCGAGATTGCTGTCAACGAAGCTGGCCATGTGACGCTCTGCCAGTTCGTTCGCCTCGTCCGACGTGGCCGCACAGACGCACTGATCGGCGGTTACCACCGGCGCCGCCGCGACCCCGTTGAATTGCTGATACAACGCGCGATACCGCTCGATCCCCGGCAGACGCGCCGGCCACGGGCGGTCCGCGAACATCAGCATGCGTGCCTTCAGCCGGGCGGCCGCCTCAATAAAGTCTTCGCTGGATGCAACTGCATAGGTGCGGCCTTCGAAGCTGCGCTCCGGGCGCGGGCGGATTTCGATCCGTGGCTGCGGAAAGTGCTTGCCGTGTCCCTCGATAAACCCGGTGCGCAGCGCCTCAACGATCATCGCGGACGCTTCGTCGAAGCGCTCGCGCGAGTTGTCCATGGTGCCGCGGAAGGCAGCGAACTCGCGACGCGCCAGGCCACGACCGAGCCCCAGTCTGACCCGGCCGTTGCTCAGCAGATCGAGCACCGACACCTTTTCCGCCACGCGCAGCGGGTCGTTCCACGGCAGGATGATTGCCGCCGTGCCGAGGTCCGCATGTGTGCAGAGCGGCGCCAGATACGAAAGCAGCTGCGTGTTGTCAGGGCAGAATGAGTAATCGAAGAAGTGGTGTTCTACTGACCAGATGACGTCAAAGCCGAGTTCGTCGGCCAGGCGCGCCAGACGGATCTCCTCCTGCCAGGCCTCGCGGTCGCTCATGCCGGGCCAGCCATAGGTCGAGAAGATCATTTGAATGCCGACGTCCATGCGGTCCCCCTACTGTGTGTATGGACAGCCTACTCGTGGGTATGTATCCCTCTTCCGCGCGACCTGACAATGGGCACAGGCTCGCCACGGACGGAGGAGCCGCATGACATCTGACATGCGCAGCCTGCGCGGCAAGGTAGCGATCGTCGGGATCGGCGAGACGACATACTATAAGCATGGCCAGTCGCCGGAACCCGAGTTCAAGCTGGCGCTGATGGCGATCCTGGCAGCGGCCGAGGACGCTGGCATCGACCCTCGCGACATCGACAGCTTTGCTTCGTACAGCAATGATCGCAACGATCCCTCCCGGCTCGCCGCTGCGCTCGGCACTCGGGAGTTGCGGTTGTCCAACATGCAGTGGGGCGGTGGTGGTGGCGGCGGTGCGGCCGCGGTGGGCAACGCGGCGGCGGCGATCATCACCGGCCAGGCCGACATCGTTGTGGTGTATCGCGCGCTCGCGCAGGGTCAGTTCCAGCGTTTCGGCCGGGCCGCCGCCGGTGGCACTGTTGCCGGCGACAACGCGCTGATCAATCCGTACGGCATCTTCGTGCCTGCTCAGCGCTATGCGCTGAAGTTCATGCGCTATATGCACGAACACGGCATCGGTCGCGAGGCGATGCGCGCCGTCGCGATGGCGTCCTATCGTCACGCGCAGTCCAATCCGCGTGCGGTGATGCACGGCCGTCCGCTCACCGAGGAGATGTATGATTCGTCGCGCTGGATCTCGGAACCGTATCGCCTGTTCGATTGCTGCCAGGAGAACGATGGCGCGGCCGCGCTGATCCTAGTTTCGGCAGAGCGTGCGACGGACTTCAGGCAGAAGCCGGCCTATGTGCTGGCGGTGGCGCAGGGCTCCGACCAGCGCAACGCCGCGCGTTCATTCAATGCGCCGGACTTCGCCTCCTCGAGCTTCGGGCCGGTGGCGCCGCACCTGTGGGAGATGGCAAAGCTCGGACCGCAGGACGTCGACGTTCTGCAAAGCTACGAGAACTTCACCGGCGGTGTGCTGATGAGCATGGCCGAGCACGGCTTCTTTGAACCCGAGCAGGCGAACGAGTTCCTCACCCTGGAGAACCTGTTGGCGCCAGCGGGCAAGCTGCCGCTGAATACCAGCGGCGGCAACCTGGCCGAATGCTACATGCACGGGCTCGAACTGCAGATCGAGGCGGTGCGCCAGATCCGCGGCCAATCGACCGCGCAGGTACCCGATGCGCATGTCGGTTGCGTGATTGCCGGTCCCATGGTGACACCGGTATCCACGATGATCGTCGGCTCGCAGGAGACCTTGTGATGACATATCTGCCAGCAGGATTGCCCGCGCCCGTCACCGAAGCTGACAAGCTCGATCTGCCCTATTGGGAAGGCACGCGACAAGGCGTGCTGAAGGTGCAGCGGTGCGGCGTCTGCAATACGTGGCAATGGGGACCGGAATGGCTCTGCCATCACTGCCGGTCGTGGGACATGCGGTGGGTCGCGGTGGAGGGCAGGGGACGCATCTGGACGTGGACGCGCTGCTGGCATCCGGTGCATGCGGCGCTTCGGCATCACGGTCCTTATATCGCAGTCCTGGTCGAGCTGCCGCACGCCGGCAACGTCCGTATGCTGGGCAATCTGCTCGGCGATCCGGGGCAGGAGGTCGCGATCGGGGCACAGGTCCTGGCCGTGTTCGAGCCCCACGATGACGCCGCCACGCCATACACACTGGTGCAGTGGCGCACGGAACGCACCGCGATCTGACGATTGTCAAACTCCCTGCGAGCGGATCAAGTGTCGGTGAAGGAAGTATATCGATCGATTGACTTTAACGGTCGACCGATCTAGCACCCCGTTCCCTCAGAACGGGTCCCAGGATGTCCGCAACTGTAAGCCGTTTCCGCCCGGGGTACTACCAGCGCGGTGAAGAGACCCGCGGCCGTATCCTGGAAGCAGCTCTCGAGCTGTTCGCCGCGAGCGGCTTCGAGGGCGCGAGCACGCGCACGATCGCCGAGCGCGCCGGGGTCAACCTCCCGGCCATTCAGTATTACTTCGGCAGCAAGGAAGGTCTCTACCGCGCCGTCGTCGAACAATTCAGCCAGGAGATGCAGGCCGGTGTCGAGCCGATCGCGGAGCGGATACGCACTGAACTGGCAACCGGTCAACCGTCGCGCCGGCAACTTGTCAGCCTGCTCTGCGACATGCTCGATATCGTGATCGCGTTGATCCTCGATGACAGCGTTCCCAATCGCGAGAGTCGGCAGAAATTCTTCGCGCGCATGGAGGTAGAACCGAATGCGGCGGTTGATGCGTTGCAGGACGACATGATTCGGAATGTATGCAGCCCTTGCTGCGCCATCATCGGTCGCCTGATCGATCTCCCTTCAGATCACGAACAGGTGCTGCTGCATGCGATGACGATCATCGGGCAGGCCAAAATCTTTTGCGGATGGGGGACCAATCGGCTTCTCCACTGGGAGACGATTGGCGAGGGGCGCATACGGTCGGCGCAGTCCATCGTACGGCAACACGTACAGGCGATATTTCGCGGCACACGGAGCAGATGATCGTGAGTCGAGCAGCAAGCCTGGGCGCGGTCACCATCGCGTTGGCTATCGGTGGTTGCGCGGTTGGCCCGGACTTTGATCGTCCGCCGGCTCCGACCGATACCGGCTACACGCCTGAGCCGCTGGCCACGCAGACCGCGTCCGTCCGCTCACGAGGCGGCGAGGCGCAGCATTTCCTCCCCGACCGCGACATCCCCGGCGATTGGTGGGCGCTGTTCCACTCGGTATCGCTGAACCGTTTGATTGATCAGGCCTTGAAGGCCAACCCTGATCTCGACGCTGCGCAGGCCGCCCTTCGGCAGGCGCAGGAGAATGTCTACGCCGAACAAGGCGCGCTGTTCCCTCAAGCTAGCCTGAGCTTTCAGGCCGAGAAGGAAAGGTTCTCGGGTGCCACGTTCGGCAATTCGAGTACTCACGCGGTATTCGGCCTGGTGACGCCCTCGCTGAACATTTCGTACGCGCCCGACGTGTTCGGCGGCACCCGGCGGCAGATCGAGTCACTCACAGCACAGGCAGAGTATCAGCGCTTCCAGCTAGAGGCCGCCTATCTCACGTTGACCTCGAATGTGGTTGTGGCTGCGGTGCAGGAGGCATCGCTGCGCGGTCAGGTCGCCGCCACGCAGGACATCATCCGCGACCAGGCACAATCGCTGAGGCTGGTGCGGGATCGCTTCAATCTCGGCGGTGCATCGCAGGCCGATGTGCTGACCCAGGAAGCGCAGCTTGCGCAGACCCGCGCCACGCTGCCGCCGTTGCAGAAGCAATTGGCGCAGACGCGCAATCAGCTCACCGCTCTGGCCGGTCAGCTTCCCGCGCATGAGACTGCTGAGACATTCGCGCTCGACAGCATGCACCTGCCGCAGGACTTGCCGATCAGCCTGCCGTCGCAACTGGTGGAGCAGCGGCCCGACATGCGTGCAGCCGAGGCGCAGATGCACGCGGCATCCGCCGAGATCGGTGTGGCAACTGCGAACCAGTTGCCGCAGTTCAGCATCACCGGGTCCCTGGGTACCGCGTCGAACAGCTTCACCAACATGTTTGCCCCCAGCACGGGTGTGTGGAGCATCGCGGGCGGCGTCACGCAGACCCTGTTCGACGCGGGTACGCTGCTACACAAGAAGCGCGCCGCCGTTGCCGCCTTCGAGCAGACGGCGGCTCAGTATCGCAGCACGGTCATCAAGGCCTGCCAGAACGTCGCCGATACGCTACGGGCGTTGCAATCGGACGCTGATGCGATGGTCGCGCAGGCCGCCGCTGAACGTTCGGCGTTGGCAAGCCTTGATCTTGCGCGGCGTCAGTACCAGCTCGGCGCCATCGACTATCTCACGCTGCTGAACGCGCAGAGAACGTGGCAGCAGGCGCGCATCAACCTCGTGCAGGCCGAGGCCAATCGTTACGCTGATACGGCGGCATTGTTTCAGGCGCTTGGCGGCGGCTGGTGGCATCGCTCGGATGTCACGCAAGTTGCCGACAGCACGAAACAGCCCTGACGGAGACTGACATGATCAAGCGCATGATCATCATGTTGATTGCCGTGGGTGTCGTACTCGGCGGGTTCTTTGCATTTCAGAACTTCAAGGCGAACATCATAAAGCAGGTCATGGCAAAGCTGGCCAATCCGCCACAGACCGTCTCCACGGTAACGGCCGGGTTGCAGGACTGGCAGGCACAGATGGAGGCGGTGGGCAGCCTTCGCGCGGTGAACGGCGCCGATCTGTCGCTCGAGGTCTCCGGTATCGTCGACCAACTGCACTTCAACTCGGGCGATGATATCGCTGCGGGCACCGTGCTGCTGCGTCTGCGCTCCGATGACGATGCGGCGAAATTGCAGGCGCTGCAGGCCACCGCGGATCTTGCGCAGGTCACCTACGACCGTGACGTGAAGCAGTTGAAGGCTCAGGCGATCAGCCAGGCTACGGTGGATTCGGACACCTACAACCTCAAGAATGCCCGCGCGCAGGCCGAAGAGCAGAAGGCAACGCTGGACAAGAAGATACTGAGGGCACCGTTTGCCGGACATCTCGGCATTCGAGCAGTCGATGTCGGGCAGTATCTGAACTCTGGCACGACGGTGGTCACGCTGCAGGCGCTCGATCCGATCTATGTCGACTTCTTCCTGCCGCAGCAGTCGCTGGATCGGATAAAGATCGGCCAGGCGATCTCTGCAAAGGTCGATACCTATCGGGATCAGACATTCGCGGGAAAGATCACGGCGATCAACCCACTGGTGGACACCAGTTCGCGGAATGTGCAGGTGCGCGCCACGCTCGGCAATCCTGATCACAGACTGCTGCCGGGTATGTACGCTACCGTTGACATCGATATTGGCGCCCCGGAGCGCCAGATCACGCTGCCGCAGACGGCTATCGCCTACAACCCATATGGCAGCACGGTTTTCCTCGTCGAGCAGAACGGCGCGGCGCGCACTGCCCAGCAGACCTTCGTCACAACCGGTGCCACACGCGGCGATCAGGTTGCTGTGCTGAGCGGGGTCAAGGAAGGCGATGTCGTGGTCACCGCAGGACAGATGAAACTGCGCAACGGCTCGCCCGTGACGATCAACAACAGCGTGCAGCCTACCTCTGACGCTGTGCCGCCACCAACCGACCACTGACGGATCGTACCATGCATCTCACCGATATCTTCATCCGTCGCCCGGTGCTTGCGTCCGTGGTCAGCCTGCTGATTCTTGTGCTTGGTCTGCGTGCGCTGGGGACATTGCAGGTGCTGCAATATCCACAGACGCAGAACGCCATCGTCACCATCAATACGATCTACTACGGTGCCGATCCCGACGTGGTCGCCGGCTTCATCACCACGCCGCTGGAAAATGCCATCGCGCAGGCCAATGGCATCGATTACATGACCTCGACCAGCACGTCGGGCGTCAGCACCATCACTGTGTACCTCCGACTGAACTACGAAGCCGACAAGGCGCTGACCGAGATCAACACCAAGATCAGCTCGGTATTGAGCCAGCTTCCCAGCGGCACGCAGCAGCCGACGCTGACGGTCAGGGTGGGTCAGACCATCGATGCGATGTATATCGGCTTCAACAGCAAGGTGTTGGCGCCGAACCAGATCACCGACTACATCGTGCGCGTGGTGCAGCCCAAGCTGCAGTCAGTGCCCGGCGTGCAGACAGCGGAAATCCTGGGCGGCAAGAATTTTGCGCTGCGCGCGTGGCTCGATCCAGACAAGCTGGCGGCCTATGGTCTGACGGCCGCGGATGTGTCGCAGGCACTGGCGTCGAACAACTATATCTCGGGGTTGGGCAATACCAAGGGCCAGATGGTGCAGGTGGACCTGACAGCTTCCACCGACCTGCACTCGCTCGACTCATTCCGCAATCTGGTGCTGAAGCAGTCAGGCGGGGCAATCGTCCGGTTGAAGGATGTCGCCAACGTCACGCTCGGTTACGACGACTACGATACCGCGGTCGGTTTCGACGGTCAGCAGGCCGTCTATATCGGCATCCAGGTTGCCCCGGCGGCAAACCTGCTGGATGTGATCCGCGGCGTGCGTGCCGTGTTCCCGGGCATCCAGGAACAGTTGCCGCAGGGCCTGAACGGTCAGATCGTCTACGACTCCACGGCTTTCGTCAGCAGCGCGATCCACGAGGTGGTACGCACGCTGGTCATGGCGGTGCTGATCGTCACATTCGTCGTGTTCGCATTCCTCGGATCGCCGCGCTCTGTGCTGATCCCTGTCGTCGCGATACCGCTGTCGCTCATCGGCACCTTCACCATCATGCTGTTGTTCGGCTTCTCGATCAATCTGCTGACGTTGCTGGCACTGGTGCTGGCAATCGGACTGGTGGTGGATGACGCGATCATCGTGGTGGAGAACGTCAACCGCCACCTTGAGGACGGCATGAGGCCGATCCCGGCGGCCATTCAGGCGGCACGCGAACTTGCCGGCCCGATCATCGCCATGACGGTCGTGCTGATCGCCGTCTACGTGCCGATCGGCTTCCAGGGCGGCCTGACCGGCGCATTGTTCACCGAATTTGCCTTCACCCTGGTCGGCGCAGTCACCGTCTCGGCCATTATCGCGTTGACATTATCGCCGATGATGACATCGCGTCTGTTGCGTCCCAGCTCAGAAGTTCCGCGATGGGAGCGACGCCTGATCGGATTCATCGACCGGCGCTTCAATGCCATCCACCGCCGTTACGAACGTTGGTTGCACGGCAGTCTGGGCTATCTGCCGGTAACCACCGTCTTCGCACTGGTCATTCTCGGCAGCATCTATTTCCTCTACAACGGCGCCACCAGCGAACTGGCGCCGCAGGAGGATCAGGGCGTGATCATCACCTCCTCCACCAATGCCGCTGATTCGACGCTTCAGCAGCGCGAGCTGTACGACCGGCAGGTCTATGAGGACTTTGCGAGTTATCCTGAGACCGATCATGTCTTCCAGCTCGACATGCCGGGTCAGGACATCGCCGGCATGGTGCTGAAGCCGTGGGATCAGCGCACACGCACCACCGCGGTGCTGCAACCGCTGGTGCAGCAGAACATGGCGAAGATCGCCGGCGCGCAGATCGTGGCTTTCCAGCCGCCACCGCTACCGGGCAGCCAAGGCCTGCCGATCCAGTTCATCATCGGCAGCACCGATCCATTCTCGCGCGTGAACGACGTGGCACAGAAGTTCCTGCAGGACGCGCGGGCCAGCGGGCTGTTTATCTACCTTGATACTGATCTGAAGATCGACAAGCCAGAGACCACTGTGGAGATCGATCGCAGCAAGACCGCGATGCTCGGCCTCAAGATGAGCGATGTCGGTAGCGCGATGAGTGCGATGCTGGGTGGCGGCTATGTAAACTACTTCGGACTGGATGGACGATCCTACAAGGTGATTCCGCAGGTGCAGCAACGATTCCGGCTCAATGCCAGTCAGTTGATGAACTATTATATCCGCACTTCGGGCGGGGCGTCCGTGCCGCTTTCCACCGTCGCGCGCATCGTCACCCACACCGAACCGCAGTCGCTCAATCACTTCCAGCAGGTGAACGATGCGATGATCCAGGGTGTCACGGCACCCGGCGTGGCACTCGGCACTGCGGTCCAGTATCTTCAGGAACTCGCCGCACGCGAACTTCCGCCTGGCTACTCGGTGGATTATGGCGGGCTGTCGCGGCAATACGTGCAGGAGTTTGGCGGCTTCGTGCTCACCTTCGGCTTCGCGCTGGTTATCATCTATCTCTCGCTCGCCGCGTTGTTCGAGAGTTTCCGCGATCCGTTCATCATCCTGGTCTCGGTGCCGATGTCGATCGCTGGCGCGCTGTTCTTTGTCGCGCTTGGAATCGGCGGGGCGAGCCTGAACATCTACACCGAGGTCGGCCTGGTGACGCTGATGGGGCTGATCAGCAAGCACGGCATCCTGATCGTGGAGTTCGCCAACAATCTGCAGAAGGAAGGCCATTCGCGACGCGAGGCGATCGAGATGGCGGCCGGCATCCGGTTGCGGCCGATCCTGATGACCACTGCCGCAATGGTGCTGGGTGTTATTCCGCTGATCGTCGCGACTGGTGCGGGTGCTGTCTCCCGCTTCAATATGGGACTGGTGATTGCCTCCGGGCTTGCGATCGGCACTTTGTTTACGCTGTTCGTTGTGCCGGCCGTCTATATGCTGGTCGCTGAGGATCACCATACGCGGAGCCGCGTCGGCGAGCCGGTGCATGCTGCCTAGCGGTCAAGTGAGGGACTGTCATTGGGGGTGAGCGAAGCGACGAAAGCAACCTCCGGCCGGGTGCGCGCTTTGATGGGAATTGCTTCGTCGCTGCGCTTCTCGCAATGACATGATACGCTGCCTAGATCTGGTTCGCACTGCGTGTTGTGACGATCGCCGATAGTCCGAGCAGCAGCCACCCCACCATCAGCAGCGTGCCACCCAGGGGTGCGATGATCCCAAGTCGGACGCCGCTCAACGCCACCGCATAGACCGCGCCGCAGAACAGCACGATTCCCAGCGCGAACGCCGCGCCCGCCCAGTCGGCCAGTCTGCCACCACTCGGCGACCATAGTCCGCAGGCCAGCAGGGCCAGCGCGTGCCAGCCCTGTATCTCGATCGCACTGCGCATCATTGCCAGCGCCGGCGGATCCAGCCAGGCCATGCCGTGCGCCGCCAGCGCGGCCATCGCCACCGCGGTGAGGCCGGCCAACGCGCCCAGCGCGATCCAAATTCTTTGCATGTCGCCACCCTGTTCCACCCCGCGCGGGCTGACTATACCATCCGGCACCATGCCACGTGGCGACCTGTTCCCTGAGATTGGCCCGTTCGAGACCGGCTACCTGCCGCTTTCGACCAATCACGTCATGTACTGGGAACAGGTCGGCAATCCGCGTGGCCGGCCGGTGCTGTTTCTGCACGGTGGTCCCGGCGCGGGCGCCGGCGCGGTGCATCGCCGCTTCTTCGATCCCGAGTTCTGGCGGGTGATCATCTTCGACCAACGCGGTGCGGGACGGTCGCGCCCCCTCGGCAGCCTGGAGAACAACACGACGCAGGATCTTGTCTCCGACATCGAGACACTGCGGCGGCATCTCGCGCTCGACCGCTGGTTGCTGTTCGGCGGTTCCTGGGGCTCGACCTTGGCACTCGCATATGCCCAGGCGTTTCCGGAACGTGTCATCGGGTGCGTGCTGCGTGGCGTGTTCCTTGGACGCCCAGCCGAGGTGGACTGGTTCCTGCACGGGATGGCCGCGATTTTCCCCGATGCGCATGCCGGCTTCGCTGGTTTCCTGCCTGAGGCGGAGCGCGGCGATATTCTCGGCGGCTATCTGCGTCGGCTGACTGATCCCGATCCGTCCGTGCATCTGCCGGCGGCACGCGCCTGGTCGGTGTATGAAGGCTCGTGCAGCACATTGCTGCCGAGCCCGGAGACGGTCAGTTCGTTTGCGCAGGATCGTACGGCGCTAGGGCTGGCCCGCATCGAGGCGCACTATTTCGCGCACAACCTGTTCCTGCCGCCCGAGGGCCTGCTCGGCAACATGCAACGGATCGGCCGGGTGCCGGCCGAGATCGTCCAGGGCCGCTACGACATGATCTGTCCGGCGCGCACTGCGTTCGAACTGGCCGCGGCGTGGCCGTCGGCGCGGCTGTCGATCGTGCCGGACGCCGGGCATTCGGCGTTGGAGCCAGGCATCCGCCGCGCGCTGGTTGCCGCGGTCGAGCGCTTCCGTCACGGGAGATGACGTCATGAAGGTTGCGGTCATTGGGCTCGGCACAATGGGCATGGGCGCCGCGCTCAACCTGGTTCGCAAGAGTCACGAGGTGACAGGTTGCGACGTGCGCGAGGCGGCGCGGACAGAGCTTACGGCGGCCGGCGGTGCTGCCGTCGCGCGTGCTTCCGATCTGCCGGCTGATACCGAGGCGGTCCTCGTGTTTGTGGTCAATGCGGCACAGACCGAGGACGTGCTGTTCGGCGCACAAGGATGTCTGAGTAAACTCACGAAGGGTGGGGTGATCCTGTGCTGCGCGACCGTGGCACCGGAGGTGGCGCGCGCATTGGAACCCAAGATCACCGCGGCAGGGTTTCTGATGCTGGATGCGCCGGTATCCGGCGGCAAGGCGGGTGCGCATGCGGGCACGATGACGGTAATGGCCTCCGGGTCAGAGGCCGCCTTCGCCAAGGCGCAACCGGTGCTGGACGCGATATCCTCGAAGGTATGGCGGCTGGGCGACAAGGCCGGCGTCGGCAGCACGGTGAAGATGGTCAATCAATTGCTGGCCGGCGTGCATATCGCCACGGCTGCCGAGGCGCTGGCGCTTGGCATACGTGCGGGGGCAGATCCACGCACGCTGTTCGAGGTGATCTCCTCGTCGGCCGGCAGTTCGTGGATGTGGCAGAACCGCGTGCCGCATATCCTCGATGGTGACGACACACCGTTGTCGGCGGTGAACATCTTCGTCAAGGACCTGGGCATCGTGCTGGATCAGGCGCGCTCGCTGACGTTTCCGCTGCCGCTGGCCGCTGCGGCGCATCAGTTGTTCCTCGCCGCCGCCGCACATGGCGAGGGTGCCAAGGACGATGCGTTCGTGATTCGCGTGTGGCAGGCGCTGACCGGGATCGAGCTGCCATGAAGCCGGAACAGCGGCTGGAGTATCAGGCCAGCATCGACCGGCCGAGGCTTACGTTGCCGAACGACAAGCGCGTCGCAGTGTTTATCGTGGTGAACGTGGAGAACTGGGACATCGCGCGCGCCATGCCGCGTCAGGTGCTGACTGCGCCACAGGGCGCTGCGGTGGTTCCAGATCTGCCCAACTGGGCCTGGCACGAATACGGGATGCGCGTCGGGTTCTGGCGCCTGAAGGCGGCGCTTGGACGCGCACGGTATTGCACCATCGATGACGATCAACGGCACTGTTTCGGCGGCCTATCCGCGTGTCACCCAGGCCGCGCGCGATGCGGGCTGGGAATTCATGGGACACGGGTTCCGCCAGATCGCAACGCATCTGGTGGAGGATCAGCGCGCGATGATCCGGGATGCGATCGCTGCCCTGCGCGAGGCGGCGGGCCACGAGATTGTCGGCTGGCTCGCGCCGGGATTGACCGAGACGCTGGAAACGCCGGATCTGCTGGCGGAAGCGGGTATTCGCTATTGCGCCGACTGGGTGGTGGACGATCTGCCGTGCACGCTGCGCACGTCGCATGGGCCGCTGTTGACCATGCCCTACAGCGTCGAACTTAACGACATTCCGATGATGATGATCCAGCACCACGCGGCACGCGAGCTGTACGACCGGACGGTGGCGCAGTTCGATCGGCTGTATGCGGAGGCCGAGATGCAGGGCGCGAAGGTGATGGGCCTCGCGGTGCATCCCTATATCAGCGGGGTGCCGCATCGCATCGGCTGGTTCGAGCAGGCGCTGGGCTACATGGCTGCGAAGCCCGGCACGCTGTTCTGGCAGGGGCGGCGGATCATGGACTGGTATCAGAAGGCGACGGCATGAACTGGGGGACGATGAGCCGCGCAGAGCGCGATGCGGCTTACGACAATGTTGGTGCGGTCAAGGACAGCATGGCGTTGCGGGCGCAGTCCGCTGCGGCATCCGAGGCGTTTCGCAGCGCACATGCGGAACATCTCGATCTGCGCTACGGGAAGCGCGAGCGAAACCTGTGGGATCTGTTTCCGGCGAAGGACCCGAAGGCGCCGTGCCTCGTGTTCATCCATGGCGGCTATTGGCAGCGCAACAGCAAGGAGCAGTTCGCCAATCTGATCGGCGGACCTTATGCGCATGGTTGGGCGGCGGCGCTGCCGGGCTATACGCTGGCGCCGGATGCGACGATGACCGACATCGTTGCTGAGATTCGCACCGCACTGGACTGGCTGGCCGAGCATGGCGCGGCGCACGGGATCGCCGGTCCGATCGTGCTGTCGGGATGGTCAGCGGGCGGACATCTCACTGCGATGTGCCTGGATCATTCCAGTGTCGTTGCAGGTCTCGCGATCTCCGGTATCTTTGAACTCGGCCCGCTGCGCGATACGTCGCTGGACGAGAAGCTGCGGCTGACCGACGACGAGATCGCGGCGTTGTCGCCACTGCGTCTGCCGGTGGTGCACAAGACGCTGGCGATCACGTATGGCACGGCGGAACTGCAACCGCTGGTATCTGACAGTCGCGATCTGCACGCTGTGCGAGCCGCGGCGCATGCGCCGGGTGTGCTGATCCCGGTGGCGGGCGCGAACCACTTCACCATCATGCATGAGCTACGCGACGCGGATGGGGAGTTGACACGGCAGGTTATGCTGCTGGCGTGACCGAGGCGGCTACAGCGCCGCCTCGACCGACGCGGCGATTCTGAACAGTCTGGCATCGCCCAGTGTTTCGCCCATCAGCATCAAACCGACCGGCGGCTCGCCTTCGCGGTGGCACGGCAGGCTGATCGAGCAGCGATCGAAGAAGTTGCCGAATGCGGTGTTGCGCAGTGTCAGCATGTTGACCCGGTTGTATTCGCGCTCGTCGTCCAGGTCGGCGATGCGGGGGGGCACGATCGGCACGGTAGGCATGATCAGTGCGTCGAACTCGCGCGTGCGTGCGTCGAAGGCGGCGATCAGCCGTGCGCGGGCGGCTGGAAGTTCCAGGTAATCGACCGCGGTCATCCGCTCGCCGCGTGCGATGCGCGCGCGGATGCGCGGGTCGTAGCCCTCGCCGCTTCTCGCAAGCAGGTCGTGATGCCACGCGTAAGCCTCGGAAGCGGCGAAGCCACCCTTGGCGTTCACCGCGGAGACTTCATCGAACTCAGGGAAGGAAATGTGCGAGATCCGCGCGCCGCTCTGCGATAGTGCGGCGAGAGCACGGTCGAATGCGCTGCTGACTGTCACGTCAATGCCGTCGAGCACGACGTTGGTTGGAATTGCGAGGCGCAAAGCGTTCAGACTGGCTGCCACCGGCAGGGCCGGCGCTTCGCCTGCCAGGACTGCATCGATGACAGCACAGCATGCAACGCTCGGGGCCAATGGTCCGACCGAGTCCAAACTCGGTGCCAACGGCAACACGCCGGTGATCGGCACACGCCGCGCCGTTGGCTTATAGCCGACGATGCCGCAGAACGCTGCGGGAATGCGGCATGATCCGCCGGTGTCGGTGCCGAGACCGGCGATGGCCATGCCGTCGGAGACCGACACCGCGGTGCCCGAGGAACTGCCGCCCGGAATCCTCCCTGCCGCGCGATCCCAGGGCGAGCACGGTGTGCCGTAATGCGGATTGATGCCGAGGCCGGAGAAGGCGAACTCGGTCATGTTGGTGCGGCCCACGGGGACGAAGCCTGCGGCGAGCATGCGTTGGACGACCGGCGCGTGCGCTGTTGCCGCCGGCGCGTTGGCCAGCACGCGTGAACCAGCTGGTGTCGGCTCGCCCGCGATATCGAACAGGTCCTTCAGGCTGACCGGGATGCCCGCATAGCGGCTCGGTTCGCGCCCAACGCGACGCAGCGTGTCCATAGCGTCCGCCATCGCGCGCGCCTGCTCGGTGTGAACCTTGATGAAGGCGCGCGCGCCTTCGCCGTGCGGATCGGCGATGCGGGCGAGACATTGTTCCACCAGCGCGCGGCTGGTCGTGCTGCCTTCGGCCAGGGCTTGGGCATGTTGTTCGATCGTGCGCATGATGCAGCCTCTCCGTTCCGACGAAAGGATGCACAATGAGCGATAAGCCCGCAAAGCCCGTGCTGCTGACTGGCGCATCCGGCGCGCTCGGCCGTGTGCTGACGAAGTCGCTGGCGGCGGAGGGCTGGACGCTGCGGCTGACCGATATTGCGCCATTTCCGGATGTTGTGCCGGCGGGTGCCAGCTTCACCAAAATTGACCTGAACGACGGCGTGGCAATTCTGCGGCTGGCGGAAGGTTGCGGGGCCATCGTGCATCTGGGCGGCGTATCGGTGGAGCGTCCGTTCGAGGAGGTACTCGGGCCGAACATACGCGGCCTATATCACATCTATGAGGCAGCGCGGCGTGAGCAGGCTCGGGTAATCTTCGCCTCGTCCAATCATTCGATCGGGTTTCACGAACGCGCAGAAACAATTGGTGCCGATACGCAGTTTCTGCCTGATGGGTTCTATGGATTATCCAAGGCGTACGGTGAGCTGATGGGACGGCTCTACTGGTTCAAGCATGGCGTGGAGAGCGTGTTCGTGCGCATCGGTTCGTGTTTTCCCGAGCCGACGAATGCGCGGATGCTTGCCACCTGGCTGTCGTACCCTGACCTGTCCCGACTGGTGGTGCGCTGCGTGATCGCCGAGCATGTAGGATGCAGTGTGATCTGGGGCGCATCCGGCAACCAGCGCATGACGTGGTGGAAGGATGACGCACGCCCGAAGATCGGTTGGCAGCCGATCGATAGCGCCGATCCGTTCGCCGGGCAGCTCGCCGGCAAGGTCAGCGGTGATCCGGTAGAGGAGCGCTACATGGGCGGCGGGTTCTGCTCGCTCGACTATTCACGCGATACTCCGGCGCCACAGCAACTGTTCGATTGAGGATGAATGTCGATGCCTGAGGGTCGTCTGTATATCGGCAATCGCCGCTATTCGTCGTGGTCGATGCGCGGCTGGCTTGCGGTGAAGCTGGCGGGGCTCGATGTCGAGGAGGTGATGATTTATTTCAGCCGTCCGGGGCCAACCGCGGCGATCGGGAAGCTGTCTCCCAATGGGCTTGTGCCGTACCTGGAGCATCGCGGTGCGCGCGTGTGGGAGTCACTCGCGGTGTGCGAGGTACTGCGCGGAGATCACGCCATCGTTGTGGCCGGCAGACCCAGTTGCGCGGGCTCACGCGCGTGCCATCAGCGCGGAGATACACGCCGGATTCACCGGGTTGCGGCAGTCGATGTGGATGAATCTCGGGCGAGACTTTGCGGGGCTGGGTCGCACGGCGGAGGCACTGGCCGACATTGCCCGCATCGAGGCGATGTGGGCTGACGCGCGCCAGCGTTTCGGCGCCGGCGGGCCGTTCCTGTTCGGTGCCGTGTTCACAATGGCCGATGCGATGTACGCGCCGGTGGTTACACGGTTCCTCACCTGGCGGCCGGAGATCGGTGCCGCGACACGCGCCTATTGCGACGCGGTAAGGGCACATCCGTTGGTGAGCGAATGGTATGCCGGCGCCAAAGCGGAACCTGCCGAATGGCTGCTGCCGGATTACGAAGACGCCAGGTGAGCGAAGTTGCCAATCGGTTGCGCGTATAGTTGCCTATATTCAACGACCTCGCAGCTTCACGTCGGTGCAGCTCACCACGCTTGAATGGGAGGCGCCGCCAGCCTGCATGTAGCAAAGCTCAGAACGTTATCGTCGCTGATGTCGCCGACGACATAGCCGTCTGTGTCGGCCGTGACGAAGTGCCGGTGGTCTTTTCCAGTCAGTTCGCCGACAAAAGGTTCCTCGGTCTTCTGGCCTTTGCCGGATATGATCACGCGGCCCCAAATATGCCGGTCCGACTGTCCAGTCACCTTGATACCGCCGCGAGCAGAAGCGCAGCGGACATCGAAGGAAGTCGGTGCATTGGGGTTTCCTCTGTTGCAGGCTATTGCGGCCTCAGAAGACGCTAGCGGAGCGAATCTAACACTTGGTGCCCGCGTCGGACAGCTTGGATGACTTGATCTCGTCCACTGTAGCCCCTGCGGATGCACGATCCGCGCATATTTGGCATTCGCCTGCTGCCGAGCTTGGGACTACCTGGCGCAGAGGGACTGGTCTAGGGTCCGGCCCGTCATGAGCGCCTCAATGGATCCTCCGCCGCGTTCGACCAGATCGGCCGCGTTCATCTATGGCATCATCGGATTGGTGGTTGCGGTGCTTATTCTGGGCACCGGCGCGTTCTTGTGGTTGAACCAAGGCGGCACGGCGTCGTTGGTCGGCGGTCCGTTTGCGCTCGAGGACGGCAACGGGAAACCGGTCAGCGACCGCGATTTTCGTGGCAAGTACATGCTGGTCTACTTCGGCTATACCTACTGCCCGGATGTCTGTCCCACCACGCTGAGCGACGTGGCCGACGCGCTGGACCGGTTGGGCGCCAAGGCCGATCGGCTGCAGCCGATCTTCATAACGGTCGATCCAAAGCGCGACACAACCGTGGTGATGAAGCAATACACTGCTTCCTTCACGCCACGGCTGATCGGCCTGACCGGCTCGCAGGAGCAGATTGCCGATGTGGCGCGGGAATATCGGGTCTACTATGCCGAGCATCGCACTGGTCCTGGACCGGGCGACTACGCGATGGACCATAGCTCGGTGCTTTACCTGATGGGGCCTGACGGCAAATTCATCGCACCGATCCAGGCGGACGAGGACGGTGCGCATATCGCGGCCGATCTCGGCCGGCTAATGTCGTGATGCGGCCGCCGCCAATCTAAGCCGCTGATGACAAGATCAGCGGCGCCACCCACCGCCGCGCCATCCCCAGCCGCCGCCACGCCACCCCCAGCCGCCGCCCCAGCCCCAACCGCCGCCAAAGCCGACGACGACTGACGGGGCGTAGAAGGGTGCTCCATAAAAGCCTGGCCATCCGTAGCCGTATGGATAGGCGGGGTAAGCGTAGGGGTACGGGTAAGCGGCAAAACCAGTAGGTGGCGCCTGCACGGTATTTCCGTGCGCGGTCATGCACTGTGTGTAGCTGACATCGTAGGCTTGCTGTACGCTGCCATACGCCGCGGCGGCATTGTTGGCGCCGATGGCGCTGCCGGCCAGCAGACCGGTCGCACCGCCGATAGCTGCGCCTGCGCCGGCGGCGCCGCCCACGGAGCCGATCGCGGCGCCCGCTGCGGCGCCCAGCGCAGTACCCACGACCGCGCTGCCGACCGCGCTGTTGGTGGCCGCCACACCAGGCGAAGCTCCACCGGTTTGCTGCGATGCATATTGCCGGCAGGCGAAATCATCCTGTTGGAAGGCCTGAAAATTCTTGCCCTGGGCTGGGAGCGCCATCACCGAAGGGCCGGGTGGTGGAGCGGCAGTACATGCGCTAAGCGCCAGCGCGGTGGTGGGAATGATAAGAGTGACGATGCGGCGCATCCAATTAATTCCTTTGGTGACCTGCGAGTTAACAGTTCATTCTACACTGAATTAACGCCTGGACCTGTTTGATCCAGGTCAATGCGCCGTGCGTTGTGATGCAACATAGTGCAACGGACATGGACAATCAGTATTCCCATTCCCTGCATGTTCGTCCGCGCGCGCACGACAAGTATCTGCGCCTGATAGAGACGGCAAAGAAGCTTCCGCCGGTCACGACAGCGGTTGCGCATCCGTGTGATGAAGTGTCGCTCGGGGGCGCGATCGAGGCGCGCAAGCTGGGTCTGATCGAGCCCATCCTGGTGGGGCCGCCGGCACGCATTCGCGATGTGGCGGCGCGATATGGGTTAGACATCACCGATCTGCCGATCGTTGAATCTGCGCACAGCCACGATTCGGCGACGAAGGCGGTTGCCCTGGTGCGGGAAGCCAAAGCCGGCGCATTGATGAAGGGCAGCCTGCACACCGATGAGCTGATGGCCGCAGTGATTGCCCGCGATACCGGCATCCGTACCGAGCGGCGGATCAGCCATTGCTTCGTCATGGACGTCCCCGGTCATCTCGACCCGCTGATCATCACCGATGCCGCGGTGAACATCGCGCCAACGCTGGAGGACAAGATCGACATTGTGCAGAACGCCATCGACCTCGCGCACGCCGTTGGCTATCCGGAAGTCCGCGTCGCGATCCTGTCGGCGATGGAAACGGTCAATCCTAAAATTCTCTCAACGATCGAGGCGGCGGCGCTGTGCAAGATGGCGGATCGCGGGCAGATCACCGGCGCGGTGCTGGATGGCCCTCTGGCGCTCGACAATGCGATCTGTCCCGAAGCGGCTGCGATCAAGCACATTGTCTCGCCGGTCGCGGGCAGGGCCAATCTGTTGGTGGTCCCTGACCTCGAGGCGGGCAACATGCTGGCCAAGAGCCTGTCGTTCCTAGCCGGTGCCGACACGGCGGGTATCGTCCTCGGCGCACGGGTGCCGATCATTCTGACCAGCCGGGCGGACTCGCTCTTGGCGCGGCAGGCGTCGTGCGCGATCGCCTCGATGGTGGCGGCGGCGCGGCTGAGGCGGACGGCGGCTACTTAGCCGCGGACTTAGCCAATCGGCGGGCGGTGCGCAGCAGAAGCTGCCGGTCTTCCGCCAAGCACTCGCGGTACAGCCGCAGCATTGCAAGTTCGTCGCCGCTGTAGGCCTGCCCGGCGGCTCGCGGGTCGCGGCCATACATCAGATATTCAACGCCGATGCCCAGCGCCGCCGCGACCCGCGTCAGGTTCGTCGTGACCTGACCGGCGCGCCCGGTTTCCCATTGCGCGACCGCGCTGCGTGACACGCCGACCGCGGCAGCCAACTGATCCTGCGTCCAGCCCTGATCTTCGCGCGAGGCGCGAATGCGGGCGCCAATGTCCTGCGGATTCGTCATCGCGGCAGCCTACGTCAGTTTTGCTAACGAAGCCATCTGTTATTTATATTGACATAATCTGGACTGTTTTACTAACTTGCCACAGTTCCTGCTTTGTTCGGAGGTGGCATGCCAAAGAAACTTGTCTGGACCGAGGCGCAGGACATGCAGATCAGGCGACTGAGGCGAGAAGGCGCGTGCTGGGACACGATCGCTGCCATCCTCGGCTTCAACCGTTGGTCGGTCATCGAGCGTGGCCGTCGGATCGGGGCCCGACCGCCACCGCGCGAATTCGTGCCACCAGCGGAGGATCCTTCACGTGATCCGCTACCGGCAGGGCATCCGCGAAGCTGGGGCGTGATCACCGCGGGCACCGTGTTGGAGAACACGCCTTACCCGCTGCCGGTGTTTCCGCGGTAATGCCACGCAAGGAACTCGACCGATGAGCGAGGCCCACGGCACAGAAGCGCGGCCATTCGACGCCGATTCGGTGATCCACCGGCTGGAAGAGGCAGGCGCGACGCTGCTGGCTCTGCCAGGTACAGGCTGGTCGACCAGGCTGCGCAGTTCGTCGCTCGAGATCGTACGCACAGCCGTCGAAAGCTATGGCTGGACCTCGAAGACCATCCGTCCGCCGATTCCTCCGGCTGGACGGATCACGCGCATGGACGAGGCGATGGGCTGGATTCCGCTGATCCCGGTGGACCGCTACGTGCTGCGGCGGATCGTCGGTGCCCGGGCCTTGGTTCACCCGATCACCGAGCGTAACCTTTACCCATGGCGCCGGCTGGCTGCCGCGATCGGCGCCGACCATAAGGCGGTGCAGCGCTGGCACGCACAGGGAATCGCCCTGATCGTGTCCGCATTGAACGGGCGCGGCGCAGAGACGTAGTCCAATGCTGGACAAATCGTTCCTCAAGTCCAAATATGCATCATGACCTCGGCCGCAGAACCACAAGAGGGATCCAGGAGGCTACTTTCACCGCCTGCGTTGCGGGCGTTTTTCCGGATTGCCGAGCTTTGGCAGCTTAGCATTGCGGAGCAGATGACCCTGCTCGGGGTCACCGCGCGGTCCACCTTCTTCAAATGGAAGAAGAATGCCGATGTCGAGTTGTCGAGAGATACGCTGGAACGGATCTCCTACCTCCTGGGTATCTACAAGGCTCTGCAGATCCTCCTGCCTGACCCTCACGCCGCGGACGCCTGGGTGCGCCGGCCCAATCAGGCACCAGTGTTTGGTGGCCGATCCGCCTTGGAGCGGATGCTGTCCGGCCACGTCGCCGACCTGTTCGTCGTCCGCCGCTATCTCGACGCGCAGCGGGGCGGATGGGCGTAACGATCGACAAACGGCACGTCGTCTGGCAGCCCTGCTGGCGCATCGTTCCGAGCAGATTTCCACCGATCGACCTGTTTGAGCGGATCGCCGATCCGGCCGATTGGGAGGTGCTGATCGCCCTGGAATCCCTGACGAACGATCGGATCAGGGACGAAGTGGGGAACATAGCACTTGTCCCGGCGGCGGAACGCGTCAGTGGACCCGGCAGCTCGGTCATCATGGCGGCGTTCACTCACCCGAACCCGGACGGCAGCCGCTTCAGCGACGGCAGTTACGGCGTGTTCTATGCGGGGGAGACCCTGGGTACGGCCATCAGTGAAACGAGGTATCACCGGGCGCGCTTCATGCAGGCCACCGGTCAACCACGCATGGAGCTGGACATGCGCGTCTATGCCGTGGAGCTCGATGGCGAGCTGCACGACATCAGTGGCAAGCAGCCAGCACTGGCGCTGGTTTACCATCCGGACAACTACGCGGCCGGTCAGGCGTTGGCGGTCCGGCTTCGCGCCAAGGGTTCGTCCGGTATCGTCTACGACAGCGTCCGGCACATCGGCGGCATCTGCGCCGCAGTGTTCAGGCCGCGTTGCCTGAGCAACCCCAGGCAGGAACGGCACCTGTGCTATGTGTGGGACGGATTGGCGATCACCACGGTCTACGAAAAGCGGGTGATGTGAACGGTCAAGGATGCTTGTGGATGGGGTCCACCCAGTAGACGGCCTCGGGCTTCTCGACCGGCTCAATGTCGAGATTGACGACCACGGCCTCGTTGTCGCTGCGCACCAGCACGCATTCCAGCGTCTCGTCGGAACTGGCGTTGATCTCCTGGTGCGGCACGTAGGGGGGCACGAAGATGAAGTCGCCCGCGTCGGCCTCTGCGACGAACTCGAGTTGTTCGCCCCACCGCATGCGGGCCTTGCCGCGCACGACGTAGATCACGCTTTCAAGCGCGCCGTGATGGTGGGCGCCGGTCTTGGCGTTGGCGTGGATGCTGACGGTGCCGGCCCAGATCTTCTGGGCACCGACGCGGGCAGCGTTGATCGCAGCGGCGCGGTTCATGCCGGGCGTCTGCGCAGTGTTGGGGTCGAGCTGGTTGCCCTTGATGACCCGCACGCCGTTATGGCGCCAGTCCACGGTGCCGGGTGCCGGTGCCTCATGATGATGGTCGTGGTGGCTCATCGCGCTGCTTCCTTCGGCTGATCCGGACTTACTATCGGGATGCTGGCGCGGGAAGGGAAGGCGGTGGACGGATTTGTCGTGCATGAGGTGGCGCCGGACGTCGTGGTGCGGGTCGAGCGCGCCATGCCGGAGCTGCCTCCCGTGGTGGATCGGGAAGTTGAACGTCTGTGGCAGATGGCGATGCAGCGGGTGGCTGCCGGCGGGGCAGGGCGCATGTTCAATGGCCTTGTATTCAGCGCTGATACCATCACCCCGCGCCTGATCTCCGGCCATCTGACCGAATACCGCCGCGTCGTCGCGCAGATGGAGCTGCCCGAGCTGTTCGCCGAGCTGGGCGTGCGGTCATTCGCGGTGTGCGGGGTGCTGCACTGTGCGGGTGGTGTGGTGGTGGGGCGGCGACACCGGGCGGCGATCTACCAGGCCGGCATGTGGCAATTGCCGCCGGCCGGCAGCGTGGATGCAGCTGCCATGGCCGCGGATGGCACTGCCGATCTTCGCCGCCAGTTGCTGAGGGAATTGCGGGAGGAGCTGGGGCTTTCTCCCGATGCGGTGGTGGGGGAGCCGCGGCCGCTCTGCGTCGTGGAGCATCCGGGCAGTCACGTCTCTGATCTCGGGATGGCACTGGTCACGAAGCTGAGCGCCAAGGCGTTGCTGGCGGCGCATCGGATGCACGGCAATGGCGAATACGAGCAGATGCTGGTGGTGCCGGAGGGGCGGCTTTCGGCATTTCTGGCCACAGTTGGGGAGGGGCTGGTGCCACCGGCGCGCGAGTTCCTGATCCGTGCAGGACTGACGAATCGGAGTTCTCGATTCGAGTCGTTAGACTCTGAACGCTGGCTGGGAACAAATACGGAACACAGCCATGCCCACGACATCCTGCATCACGGAACGGCCTGCTGACGAATCTCCGGCTGTCGCCAAGGCCGAGGGCACCGTCCGGATGGGCAGGTTCAGCCGGCCGAAAGCCTTGCCGGCTCATCTGGCTGGCTTGCTGGGGCCGGGAAAGACGCCTGGCGTCCTCCTGCCATTCGGCGATCCTCGGGTGGATGGCTGCCTGGGCGGTGGCCTGCCGCTGGGCCAGTTGCACGAGATCAGTGCGGCCGGGCTGGACGGGGAGACCGCCGCGCTGCCCACGGGGTTTATCGCCGCTCTGCTGGCCCGCATCGTTCCCGCTCGTCCGGTGTTCTGGATCGGCTCTGAGGGCGACCTGCATCCGCCTGGTCTGTTGCCCTATGGCTTCGATCCCAACCGGCTGGTGCTTGTGCAGCCTGCAAAGGATGTCGAGACGCTCGCCGCCATGGAGGTGACGCTGCGGGAGGGTGTCGCGGCTGCGGTGGTTGGCGAGGTGGCACAGTTCGACCGCACCGCCTCGCGCCGCTTGCAGCTTGCCTGCCTGCGCCACCGCTCCACCGCTTTTGTACTGCGCCGCTGGCCGCATGGTCACAGGACCGCAGACCGGGAGGCCAGCGTCGCCGTCACCCGCTGGCATCTCACGCCGGTGCCCAGCGTGAAGGACGGCAAGGAACCGGGACTGCCGCGCTGGCACGTGGCGCTGACGCATGCCCGTGGCGGCCGGCCGGGGGAATGGATCATGGAGGCTTCGGATGATGCGACGCATCCTCTCCGTGTGGTTGCCGCACTGGTCGATCACGCGTCTGAATCGCAGCGTTTCCGTATCGCCGGATAGGCCGCTGGTCACCGTCGAGGCCGTCCGCAGCGTGCGTCATCTGGTGGCGGTGGGCGAGCATGGCGAGGCGCAGGGGCTGCGTCCAGGGCAGACGCTGACCGATGCGCGCGCCGTCTGCCCGACACTGGTTCCCCTCGATGCCGACCCGGTGGCGGATGAGGCGGCGCTGGCCAGGCTCGCCGCCTGGTGCGAGCGTTATACGCCGATGGCGGGGTCCGATCCCCCGGATGGATTGTGGCTGGACATCACCGGTTGCACTGCGGTGTTCGCGACGGAAGCGGAGTTGGTGCAGGACCTCGCTACCCGGTTGGGGCGGAATGCCGTTCCCTGCCGCTTGGCGGTTGCCGGCACCACCGGGGCGGCCTGGGCGCTGGCGCATGCCGGGGCGGATCGGATTGTTCTGCCGCCGGGGGAAGAAAAGGCGGCACTGATCGAGCTGCCGATCGCCAGCCTGCGGCTCGATGCGGGCACGGTGACAGGGCTGCGCCGGCTTGGCCTGCGGGCGGTACGGGATCTGCTGCGCATTCCGCGGGCACAGATCACTGCTCGGTTCGGCGCCATGCCGGTGCTGAGGCTGGATCAGGCGCTCGGGACGGTCGAGGAGGCGATCGATTGGCCGCGGTCGCCGATCGAGTGGCATGAACGCATGGCCTTCGCCGAACCGATCGGCACGCCGGAGGACCTGGCGCGCTCGCTTTCGCAGCTTGCCGAAGGGTTGTGCCGGCGCCTGGCGGAGCAGAACAAAGGCGCCCGGCGCTTTGTCGCGCGGTTCTTCCGGGTCGATGACGTCGTGCCGCAGATCGCGGTGAGCACCGCACTGCCGGTGCGCGATCCGGCGTATCTGACCAAACTGCTGCGCGAGAAGCTGGACACCGTCGATCCTGGCTTCGGCATCGAGGTGGTCGCACTGGAGGCCGAGACCGTGGCGCCGCTGTCGATGCCACAGGCTCAGTTGGCTGAAGTCGCTGCGCAGGATGCGGCCGATCGTCTCGCCGGCGTGGTGGACACACTGACCAACCGTCTAGGTTCGGATCGCGTTTCCCGTATTGCGCCATTTGCGAGCCATGTGCCGGAGCGTGCGGTGCAGCGCGTGCCGCCTCTACCGCTCAGGCAACCGTCCTGGGTGAACGATCCCGCCGCGCCTCGGCCGATCCGGCTGCTGCATCGGCCGGAAGAGATCGCGGTGATCGCTCCGGTGCCGGACGATCCGCCCATCCGGTTCAATTGGCGTGGTGTGGCACATCGCGTGCGCGCCGCAGCGGGTCCCGAACGGATTGCCGCCGAATGGTGGCGTGGCAAGCCAACCGGCAGGCGGCCAGAGACCGACCTGATCCGCGACTACTATCGGGTGGAGGATTCCGATGGTGCGAGATTCTGGATCTTCCGCGCCGGTCTGCATGCCGAGGAGCGAATGCCGCGGTGGTACCTGCATGGGCTGTTTGGGTGAGGGGAGAGGGAGAATTTATGCCGAGCTTCAGGTGGCGAGCGCGTTCTCCTTCCTGCGCGGGGCTTCGTCGCCGGAGGAACTGGCGGCCACCGCGTCGGTGTTGGGGATTTCCGCCATCGGCATCACCGATCTCAACAGCGTCGCTGGGGTGGTGCGGATGTGGGATGCGGCGAAGGATGTCGGCATCCGCCTGGTGGTGGGCGCGCGGCTGACATTCCGCGACGGCACGCCGGATCTGCTGTGCTATCCGCGGGACCGCGCCGCGTGGGGACGGCTGACTCGGCTGCTCACCGTCGGCAAGGGGCGTGTGCCGCATGGCGATACCGGCCATGTCGCGAAGGCTACCAATCGCTGCTTCCTGCATTACGCCGATCTGCTGGAGCATGGCGAAGGACAAATTCTGCTCGCTGTCGCACCGGAGCGGCTGGATGGCGCATTCCGGGAAAATCTTCAGCGCCTTAAAGCGGATTTTCCCGGCAGTTCATATCTCACCGCCAGCCGACGCTATCGCGGCGATGATGCCAGCCGTCTGCGCGCAATGGATGAATTGCCGTTGCCCATGGTGGCGACCAACGACGTTCTCTATCACCTGCCTGACCGGCGTCCGTTGCAGGATGTGATGACCTCCATCCGGCTCGGATGCCGCATCGATCAGGCGGGTCTCGCGCTGCAACCCAACGCGGAGAGGCATCTTAAATCGCCGCGGGAGATGGAGCGTCTGTTTCGCGAATACCCCGAGGCGGTGCGGCGCACGGAAGACATCGTTGAGCACTGCGGCTTCTCGCTCGGGGAACTCGCCTATGAATACCCCGACGAACCAATTCCGCGCGGCCTGACACCTGACGAGCATCTTGCCAACCTGACCTGGCAAGGCGCTGCGGTGCGCTATCCCGATGGTATTCCGCCGCACGTGCGCGATGCCATCGAAAAAGAATTGCGCATCATCGCGCAGCTCAACTACGCGCGGTATTTCCTGACGGTGCATGATATCGTGCGCTACGCTGTCAGCCGCGGCATTCTTTGCCAGGGCCGCGGTTCGGCTGCCAATTCCGCGGTGTGCTATTGCCTGCACATCACCGCGGTCGATCCGGCGCAGATCAACCTGCTGTTCGAGCGCTTCATTTCCACGGAGCGCCGTGAGCCACCGGACATCGACGTGGATTTCGAACACGAGCGGCGCGAGGAGGTCATCCAGTACATCTATGAGCGCTATGGCCGCGAGCGCGCCGGCATTGCAGCGACGGTAATTCACTACCGACCGAAGCGGGCGATCCGCGAGGTGGGCAAGGTGATGGGGCTGTCGGAGGACGCCACGGCCGCGCTGTCATCGCAGTCATGGCATGCGGGGGAAGGATTGTGGTCGGATGATTGTCTGACCGAGATCGGCCTCGATCCGCAGAGCTTTGTGGTTCGCCGCTCGATCGAACTGGCGCGACAATTGGTGGGACTGCCGCGTCATCTGTCGCAGCATGTCGGTGGGTTTGTGCTTACGCGTGGCAGGTTGGACGAGACCGTGCCGATCGGCCGCGCCGCGATGGATCAGCGCACCTTCATCGAATGGGACAAGGACGACATCGACCGGCTGGGGATCATGAAGGTTGATGTCCTGGCGCTTGGGATGCTGACCTGCATCAGGAAGGCGTTCGAGCTGCTGGGAATCAAGAACCTGGCCGAGGTACCGACGGAAGACAGCGCAGTCTATGACATGCTGTGCCGAGGGGATTCGATTGGCGTGTTCCAGGTGGAATCACGCGCGCAGATCAACATGCTGCCGCGGCTGCGACCGCGCAAATTCTATGATCTGGTGATCGAGGTGGCGATTGTTCGTCCTGGGCCAATCCAGGGCGATATGGTGCATCCGTATCTGCGTCGGCGGCAGGGATTGGAACAGCCGGATCTGCCGTCGCCTTCGCCTGAACACGGTCCGGCCGATGAACTGGATCAGGTGCTGGGCAGGACGTTGGGCGTGCCGCTGTTCCAGGAACAGGCGATGCGCATTGCCATCGACGCGGCGAAGTTCACTCCGGAGGAGGCCAATCAGCTTCGCCGCTCGATGGCGACGTTCCGCAATGCAGGGACCATCCATCGCTTCTTTGAGAAGATGGTCACCGGGATGACGGCGCGCGGCTATGCGCAGGATTTTTCTGAGCGCTGCTTCCACCAGATCGAAGGCTTCGGCACTTACGGTTTCCCGGAAAGCCATGCTGCCAGCTTCGCTCTGCTGGTTTATGTTTCGGCTTGGCTGAAGTGCCACCATCCGGCGGCGTTTGCCTGCGCGCTGCTGAATTCGCAGCCGATGGGGTTCTATGCGCCGGCGCAGATCGTGCGTGATGCTCGCGAGCACGGCGTGGAGGTAAGGCCAATCGATGTGGCTGCCAGCGCATGGGACTGTACGCTGGAAGAGGGGGCGCTGCGTCTTGGTTTCCGCCTGATCACTGGCTTTTCGCAGGAATGGGCGGAACGGCTTGTGGAGGCGCGCGAGAAGAGGAAATGGGCACAGCCCCCTCCCCCCAGCCCCCTCCCGCGAGGGGAGGGGGAGAATTCTTCTATGGGATTTTCTGCACTGGTGCGCGTTGGACTTCCCCGTGCCGCTCTGGTGCTGCTGGCGGAAGCAGACGCGCTGCGGAGTCAAAAACTCGATCGACGCGCCGCACTGTGGCAGGTGCGTGGCCTGTCGGACTTGGCGGAGCTGCCTCTGTTTGCCCACCAGCCGATTGCGATTCATCATGTGCCGCTGCCCGTCATGATGACGGGCGAGCACGTCATCACCGACTATCAGACCGTCGGTCTGTCGCTGAAGTCACACCCGATGCGTTTCCTGCGCACGTTGTTCAGCGGCGAAGGTGTGCTGAGCTGTGCTCAGGCCGCGGTGCTGGCCGATGGTACCCGGCTCTCCGTCGCCGGCGTGGTGCTGGTGCGTCAGCGGCCGGGCAATGGCAATGTCGTGTTCTGCACCATCGAGGATGAGACCGGCATCGCGAACATCGTGGTCTGGTCCAGCATGTTGGATCGGTTCCGCCGCGCCGTGATGGGCAGCAGCCTGCTGCAGGTGACCGGTCGTCTTCAACGCAGCCCGGAGGGCATCATCCATGTCATTGCCGAACGGTTGGACGACCGCAGCGCCATGATGACCCGGATCGCCGAGGCACCAGAGACTGCTGGGACGCTACCGATGCGAAGTCCCGGGCATCCACGTCAAGAGCGGATTTTTCCCCGATCCCGCGACTTCCACTGAGCCCGCTTCCCGACTGGGGCCGGCCGGATTTATCGGTCAAGATAGCCCGCGCCCGCCGCCTCGTATGGCAGCCTGCAAAGGCGCCGAGCCCAGCCGATGCCGAAGGTCTTCCAGGTCGGCAGCGACGTCATGAAGACGAGCCGCAACGCTAGGAACTCGGAACAGAGGTCGACGATCCCACCTTGTCTTGCGACAGTCCGATCGATCGCGTGCACGGTCTGCTCACCGATCACGCCATCCTGCGGCACTTGAGCGACCAGTTGCAGCCAGTGTGCCGCTCGACTGGTGCCATTGTTGACTGCAGCGTCGAACACCAGCAGAGCGAGCGGGGCTGGCAAGAGATCCCCTGCGATCCGTTGCCAATAGTCGCGTTGGTAAAGAGCCTTGGCAGCATCGAGAGAGAGAGCGGCAATATCCAGGTCGGGATACGCCGCGGCGCTGATACCGAACCTGGTTCCTCGACAGGTTCCGGCGCCGACCGCTCCACCTGTCCAGTTGCCTGGGTCGGCGGGGTCGGCAGTGAAGTCTCCCTCGTGGCCGGCCACAATGTCGAACATTCGATCAAAGTTGCTCATGACGTTCAACCGGGGGTGTCACTGAGCGTGACAGGAGTTGTCGTCGCTGCCAGCGGGAAGGACCAGCGCCAGTTGCTACCGAGATCGCCGGCGATGTCCCATCCGGGCGGGGGGACCATCGTCGAGAAATTGTCTGTTACTGCATTGCCGCGGCCAATCGTAACATTGCCATACGGATAGTAGAGGTTGCAGGACGCGCTGAGATTCTGAAGCGGCTGCGCGAGCGTGATCGTCAGATGTGTGGCATCGATGCGCGCGCAGGCGGTGGCCGGCACGACCGTTCCCGGACTTGCGACTGAACCACCGTCCATCACGCAGAAACCTACTCCAGTCACTGCCTGCAATGGCACGATCAGATCGTTGCCGGCGTCGTGCTGGATCGTCAGAACCACTATGGTGCTGCTTTGTCGATATGCATACACGATCTTGGGACCACCATTGACCGGCAAACCGGTTGGTATCGCATTCAGCGAGTCTCCTCCGCTGCTCGCCAGGATGGCGCGTGCCGCTACCGGCACGGCCAGTTGTGCGAAGCGCTGATTGTCCGTGCTGTCGCGATGCGCTGAGTCGCCGCCGGTGGCGATACCTGTTGTCGGGTCCCAGGAGGATCCTCGGGGATTGCTATCGCTTGTTTGCGGATTGCCGATGACGACGCTTTGTGTCGCATCGGCTGCTATTGCCGCCACAACCTCGCGATGCATCTGCATCCCACCGGCGATGCCGTATGGAATCGCATTCCACCAGATCAGCGGAAGATTGTCCGCGGAGCGTCCAAGCATGCCGCGTTCGAGCGACAGGAAACGTTCGGCGGCTGCCAGGAACGTAGCCTTCTCGCTGTAGTCACGCAGGCTGTCCGTTTCACTCCATGGCCACAGCAGTGCACAGATGTCCTGTTGGTCTTCCTCAGCGAGTGCATTGATTGCTGACTGCGTCGCGAGGCCGTCGGCACCAAGCTGCCAGGTGGCAGGATTCGATCCATCATTTGGATTGTTGAGGAAACTGCCAATATAGATCCCATCCACTGCGGGATAGAGACCATGGCCGGCCATCATAGTGTAGCCGGTCGAGTTGGCATTCGCCACAACATTATAGGCCAGCGCACCCAGATACCAGGCAATACCCTGAACAACAAGCTGTGCGGCGCCGTCATTGATTACGTAGTTGATGGCGTTCGACTGACCGTTGACCAACAGGCTCACCCCTCGGCGCGGACCGCGCACCCAGCACGCGGCGCATTGCAGCAAGGTTGTCACTTCCGCATCAGCGAGCGCGCGTTCCCACGTCGCGGCTTCATGGAGCCAGCATTGCGCGCCGCCCAACACGGTCGTGTCGTGCAACAGCACCATCGGCGCCGCTGTGCTGGACGATATCGGGTTGCCGACACCGCCCACCACGAACGTGCCGTCCAGCCAAACATCAACGCCGATGCCGGGGCGGTTGCGCAGGATGATCGAATGGGTGTGGCGCCGGGTAAGTGTTGTGGTGATTACGGTCTGGGCAATACCGGGGAACAGCAGTAGCCGGTTCGACCCGGACGCGCTGTCGGCCTGCAAAACGCACGTGTCGCCGGACGTCAACAGTGCGATCGGATTGGTGTCGCGGCCGGAGTTCTGCCGCCAGTTCGGCCTGGACCACACAAGGTAACGGGTCCAGGCTGTGCTCGACTGGAATGGCACATCGGCGACCTGAAGGCCCAGGTTCGCGTCGAGTGCCGGAGCCAGCGTTCCGGATCCGCCAGCGACGCGCCCCAGTCCGCCAAGCAGACCGGACAGTCGAGGTGTGGCCGCTGGTAGTCCGGCCGCGGTACCGAATGAATACGGAGCCATCGCGGTGCCATGTCCAGACTTATCCGACAGGCTGGCGACGGCGCTGTTCCAACCGGAAATCGGCGTGCCGGTGAGGCCAAGAGCCGCTGATGTATCGCTCGCATCCCACCAGCCGGACAGATCGCTGATCGCGTTCGGCCGGGGCCCGCTTACGGTGCCATTGCCCGATGAGGACGAACTGTCGCGGAGAGACCTCCAAAGCGCCACACGTGCGCCACCGATACTCATCGGCCGGCCCGAGGCGACGAACGCAACGTTCATGTCAGGTTACCGTGAACGGCGTCGGATATACCGTTGGCGTGCTGCCATCGGTGCCCTCAACCCAGGCGTACCACGTTCCGGCCGAAGCCGGCGTCGAGACATAGGCGCCCCACAGGTCGGTGTTTACATACGCATAGGTTGACTTCGCCGACCCTGGCGGCATCAGAACCATCAGGCGATCCATCTCGCCTCGAGACATCAGATCGAGTTGCTTGAGCAAGAGACGATGATGCGGGGCTGGGCTTTGACCATTTCTTGCCATCACCCAGGATGCCCAGGTGAGGAGGTCGGAACCGACTGCTCGATCCTGACTGGACTCTTCGGCCCGGTTCTGCGAGTCGTGCGAGGAACCCGGCATCTCTAGCTGATGGAGTTCCAGTGTTGCTTGCAGCGACAAACGGCAGAGGCGGGCCGCGGGTGCGCGGCACGCTCCGAACAATTCCTGCCGCCGCCGCGGCAACCGAAATCAGCGAAGTTTATCGGAAGGGCGTGTCGCGTGTGCGAACCCCCATCATGGAAGAATGTATACCAGGAACTGGGGCATGTGGGCAAGAGGAAATTGAAAATAATCCTAGGCGAGCCGCTACGCCTGCCTTGTCCGGCTGTTTGGGCGCCGCTCCTTCTTGCTCTGATCACCGGGTGCAGGGAGGATCTGGGCGGACGTTTGCAGTCCGGTCAGGTTCTCGCCTGGCAGGGCGTGCAGGGACGGTGGGTGGGTCCGGTCGTCCCGACCGAGCATGCCTGTGGCGCCACGGCACAGGGGCTGATGTCGATCGGGGACAAGGGGTTTGCCCTTGACCCATTCCAGAGCACGACGGTGGTCCGTGGCGAGGTCCGCAATGGCGGCCATCTCAACGGCAAACTGATCCGTGAGGGTCCTGATCACCAGGATCTATCGATCAGCTTCGAGGCGATGGCCGCGGGAAATGATGCGATCACTGGTACGCTGCAATCTGGCAGATGTCATTGGATGGTGACTTTGCACCGCGGCTGACGGCGAAAGGCCATGCGTTAACGGTGTAATGCCGCACTTTGACGGTTTACTAACCGTTCAGCCACTTCAACCGGACTGACTGTCGAGGCACATTGATCAGGTGTTGTCTTCACGGGGGACAACCGAATTGCCGAGCACTTTTTTGCCGGAGTCGCAATGACCTACATGGACAGGAAGTTCGGTTTGCATGTTGCCGCACAGGATAATGGCAGCGATGCGGGGAAGGCGACCAGAGAGCCGCTGGTGTTGGTGATCGAGGACGAAACAAGCATGTCGAGCGCGTTTCGCAGCGTATGCGATTGCCTGAACGTTACCGTCGTGAGAATGCCGACCCATGATGATCTTGCATCAATATTGCGTCTGCGCCGCCCCATGGCAGTCGTTGCCGAGATGGACGCAGCCGGGCAGGACGGCTGCCACGTGCTCATGACAGTCGCCGCTCATGATCGCGATCTGCCGGTTCTGCTGATTACCGGCGATGATCCCGCTCTGATAGGTGCGATAGATGCTGTCGAGGAGATCTGGCAGCTCACTTCGGTCGATAAATGGCAGAGACTGCTTGGTATCGGCGCCCTCGTCGATTTCCTGTTTCGTGCCGGTCGCAAGGGTGATTGCATGCAGTTGATGTCAGTATGACCGGCGTCATCACTGGGGGGTGGCGGACAATGGGCAGCCACCCCGCGCACGTTTGCGCGTAGCAACAGCGTAGCCGCCGAAGTTACGGTTAGGAGTGTCACTGGGAATGGCGATCGTTGCCTCGTAGTCGGCCCATTCCTGCGCTCCGAATCCCGCCATGTCGGCAGTGGTGTCGATTGCGCCAAGTGTCACATCGGCATAAGCCACACGTGGCAATGGTTGAACCTGGGCCAGCGGAAAGTCTGCGCGCAGTCGGACTGGCGCATGGCTCCGGGTAAAACGCAAATTCGTGAATAGCGGTCCGAACCAGCGATCAGTCTCAACGATCCCCTCGTACAAACTGAATCCGCCGGGCGATGGCAGATTGGCCGGGGCACGGATCAACAGGCTCCAGTCCGCCGCGGTGCGCGCCATCAGGCCGGTCCAGATCTGCAGTGTGCCAGGCTCAGGAAGCGCGGTCAGGAATGGTGGCGAACATCCAGCAAGCGAAGCGGGCGCAGCCGTGTCGAAGCGGGCGGAAAGGTTTGGGAATTGTGCTGAGGGCATCAGCGGCAACCAATCCTCCCAGCCGGTGCATTGCCAGAAGATATCGTGACCGTCCCACATGAACTGCAGATCTGTCGGCGGAAATAGCCACCAGCCAAACCCGGCGGCAGTGGTGACCGCATCGCAATAGCGGTAGGCACGCGTCGGCAGGGTTCCTGCGGCCGAGCGATCGGCGCGCTGCGGCAGCCGAGCCTCATCGATAACGCGGTAGAAATGAGCGATCGGTTTTCCGGAATTTTTCATGGCGACGACTCACCTCCCATACTGTTGGTGGCCAAATGCGCAAAACGGACGCGCCCCGCGGCCGGAACTCGACGGCCGCGGGGCAATCAGTATCGAAGTGAGATCAGCGGGTCGGCTTGGCGGACGGGAGCCGGAAGCCGGCGCCGAAGCGAATGCGGCCGGTGTCGGTGGTCGCGGGCAAAGCGATCGAAGAGGACGACTTCATGGTGAGATATCCTTTCTCTGCGGTGGCGTCATCCCGGGCGCAAGGCGGCATCCCGTACGCAGGCGCTCCCGATCGCACCATGGAGGCGGCGCGTCGGGTGGCCTGATATGATCGGGAAACTAAACGGACATGGTACGCCCGTTGACGTGCGTCGGATAACTCGTCGGAAGCCAGCTGTCAAGGAATTTTTTCATAGATGCTACAGCGTATTCGTCCACGTCTGGATGGCAAGGCTGGCCAGGGCGACGACAATCCAGGTGACCAGGCCAAGCAGCACGGGACGCGCACCCGCACCGGTAAAGGCTCGCCAGTGGCCCTGTAGCCCGACGGCCGCAAGCGCAACGACCAGAACCCAGCGTCCAATTAGCTGCACGCTTGGTCCGAACTGCCCCATCAGACCTAGTGTGTTCAGGAGCGATGCCAGTACGAATAGGATGATGAAGACCGGCACTGCCTGATAGACACGCTGCGCCAGCGAGCCGCTCTCCCCCTCAGGCCGCGGCTCAAACCAAGGCATCGCCAGTCCAAAGCCTATAACTAGCGGGATGATCAACGTGGTGCGTGTAAGCTTGACGATCGTCGCAATCGTTCCCGCATCGTGGCTGTAGGCGAAACCCGCTGCGACGACCGCTGACGTGTCGTTCACCGCAGTCCCTGCCCATAAGCCGAAGCCAGAATCGCTGAGGCCCATCAAATGGCCGATTGTCGGAAAGGCGAAGACTGCGAGCATGTTGAAGAAGAAAATGACCGAGATCGCATAGGCTATCTCTTCTGCCTTGGCGCGCACCACAGGCGCCAATGCTGCAATCGCCGACGCGCCACATATCGTCGTGCCGATACCTATCAGGCATCGCATACGCCAATGGACGCTCATCGTTCGACCGATCAGCAAGGCACAAACCAGTCCTGCCCCAATCGTCAGCAGAAGTACCGGAAGCGATTCGGCGCCAGTTCGCAGGATGACACCCAAATCCAGGCTGGCGCCGAGTAGGATGATACCGCCCTTCAAACACAGTTTACTGACATCACCGACGCGCAAAATGCCGATGTGGAGCGGCCCGCGCAGCGTATTGGTAACGATGACGCCCATCGCGATCGCGATCACCGGCGCACCGATAATCGGCGCAAAGTCCGCAGCAGCAACAGCGGCAGCGGCGATCGCAACGCACAGAGAGAATCCGGCCGCCAACCGCGCCCAGGGTGCTGATGCGATACGCGGCGCCGACGAAACTGCCAAATCCTGCTGTATCGCCATGAGCTGACCTCTCCCGCTGCCTGCTGCCTCAAGTGCGTAACCTAGCCGAAGTTTCCCCGGTTCCAGAACCCCAACCCGGGATTGCGGGTCCTTGCATCGCGGCGCCATTTTGGCTAGCATATTTGGCAATGAACTCGACCAATGGTTGTGGATTCTGCTGATTTTCCCAAGCAGCGAGGCGCTATATCACTGTTCTACACGCGGATGAGTTCGAGCGATGTCCAGCCTGCGGTTCCTGGCGAACCGCTGTTGCGGCTGTCGCTGTTCGGTCAAATGCGCGCTGTTGGCGCATCGGGCCGCTGTGTTCTGCCGCGATCGCGAAAGACCCGGGCGGTGCTGGCTATCCTCGCACTGGCATCGCCCAAGCCGGTATTGCGGAGCAAGCTGACCGGGCTTCTGTGGAGCCAGCGCGCCAAGGAGCAAGCGAGAGGATCCCTGCGGCAGTCGGTGCATGAATTGCAGCGCGCGTTGGGACACGACACCCAAGCCTTGTTGCATGCGGACCGCAACAGTCTGATTTTATTAGAAGATGGTCTCTGGCTCGATGTGCGTGTGACGGCGGGGGCAACTGCCGTGGACCCGCAAGGCCTGGAGGTGTTTCGGCCCAGCCTGCTCGACGATCTCGAGGGGCTTGATCCCGCATTTGACAGTTGGCTCGCGGAACAGCGTCAGCGGGTAGCGCAACATGCGCTTTCAGTGGCGGAGGAACTGCTTCGTTCCGAGCGGGAGACTGAGCCGCGAATCGCGGCGGCTGAACGGTTGCTGGCGATCGACCGTATGCACGAACCTGCGTGGCAAGCCCTGATCCGGGCGCAGCTGGAACAAGGAGACCGGGCTGCAGCCCAGTTGGCTTTCGGGCGATACTCCAGCGCCCTGTTGCATGTCGGCCGTGCCCCGTCGCCCGAAACAGCAGCGTTGATCCGCGGCACACCATACACACGGCTCTCGCCACCAGTTGTTACGAAGATTGATCATGTCAATGACGGAGTTCCGCCTGTGCGTGCTGCCGTCGCGTTCATTGGAAGGCTCACGGCAGGATGGGTCGCTGCCAGGTCTAGCCGAGGAGATTACGGCTGCGGTGTCGCGCTTCCGCTGGGTTTCCTGCGTCGCAGCCGTGCCACAACGGCGGCGGAGTGAGACGCCCTTGTCTGATCTTGATGCAGACTATCTTCTCGATAGCACGCTGCAGCGCTTTGGGAAGCGCACCCGCATTATCCTACGCCTATTGGACCTTCATACCGGTGGCAAGGTGATCTGGGCGCTTCATTGCGACCGGGAAGTGGATGATGTCCTGGCGGTCCAGAGCGAGATTGCTGGCAAGGCAGCGGCCCAGATCGACCCCGAACTGCTCCTGCACGAAGGCAAGCGTCGAATGTTGCGTGAACCAGGAGAAGCATCGGCGTTTGACCTCACATTGCGTGCTATTCCCGCAATATACCGACTTGAAGCTTCCGGATTCTTTGCCGCAGGAGAACTGCTCTCGGCTGCGGTGGCTATGGACCCTGGCAACGTGACAGCGCTTTCGTGGTGTGTCTATTGGCACCTGCTCCTGGTCGGACAGGCCTGGGCGCGGGATCCGGTCGAAGCGATGATGCATGCGAGCGAGCTGGCCGAGCGGGCTGTCACACTCGACCCCAGTGACGCCCGCACTTTGACGCTGGTTGGTCATCTCCGTGGCTTCCTTCACCGACGCGCCGAGGAGGCATGCGCTCTGCACGAGCGTGCGATTTCGTTGAACCCGAACCTGTCTCTGGCATGGTGCTTATCAGGGCTCGCACACTGTTATCTCGGCCACCACGCAACGGCGATCGAACAAATCGAACGCGCTCGGCATCTTTCGCCGTATGACCCCCACGCTTTCTTTTTCGACATGGCGCTGCTGATGCCGCACCTTCTCCAAGGTCATTTTGAAGAAGCATTGGCGCTTGGACGTCGATCAATTGAACTCAATCCAGGATTTACGTCCACATATAAGGGTTACCTGGCAACGCTGGGTCACCTTGGTCGTGATCAGGAGGCTGCGCGAGTCTTGGCACGCCTGCTAATGCTCGAGCCACGGTTTTGCGTCAGGAGCGCGCTCGAACGGTCTCCGATTAAACAACAGGCAGATCTGGATTTCTATGCAGAAGGATTGCGGCGTGGAGGTCTGCCGGAAAGTTGAGCCTCGGCTCGGCCGATATTGAAAAAAGCTCCTACCCATCGGAAAGTGTGCTGATCGATCGGCGCGGGATCGCGGCTGATGAGTGCCGAGCCGCCGATTGCGTGGTGGCGCCTGGATAAGGACTTCACGATGAGTCAGACCGCATTGCCAGATCACGCCATTGCGCATTTGGCAAAGGCTCCCCCGATCATCGTCATGAACAAGGTGAACAAGTGGTTTGGTTCGCTGCACGTACTGCGCGACGTGTCCTTGGCGGTGGCCGAGGGGGAGCGCGTCGTGGTGTGCGGTCCGTCCGGTTCGGGCAAGTCCACGATGATCCGGTGCATCAATCGCCTGGAATCGCATCAGGAAGGCACGATCGTTGTCGATGGCATAGAGCTGACAGATGATCTGCGCGCGCTCGATACGATCCGGCGCGAGGTCGGCATGGTATTTCAGTCCTTCAACCTGTTCCCGCATCTCACCATCCTGGAGAACTGCACGCTGGCTCCGATCTGGGTCCGTAAGATGCCAAAGGCCGACGCCGAGGAACTAGCGATGAGCTTCCTCACCCGCGTCAGGATCCCCGAGCAGGCAAGGAAATATCCCGGACAGCTGTCGGGAGGGCAACAGCAGCGCGTCGCTATTGCACGCGCCCTGTGTATGCGCCCCAAGATGATGTTGTTCGATGAGCCAACCTCAGCGCTCGATCCTGAGATGATCAAGGAGGTGCTCGATGTGATGATCGAGCTGGCCGAATCCGGCATGACCATGGTCTGCGTAACGCACGAGATGGGATTCGCGCGCCAGGTCGCCGACCGTGTCATGTTCATGGACCGCGGCGAGATTGTCGAAAGCGGCTCGCCAAAGCGCATGTTCGAAGGCCCCCAGACCGATCGACTGAAGCTGTTCCTCAGCCAGATACTCCGAGGTCACTGACGGAGCGCGGCGGCTGGAGGCTACTGCCGGCTCTCGCCAATTGGTGGAACTTTTCCGGTCATCCCGGCAAGGACTTCGGCGACGTGGCGCACCTTTGTGCGGTGTCCCTCGCGCTGCAGGCGCCCCGCAATGTTCAGCAGACAGCCGAGATCGCCGGCAAGCACCGTCTCAGCACCTGTTGCGACGACGTCCCGTACCTTGTCAGACACCATCCGCGTGGAGATGTCGGGATATTTCACGCAGAACGTGCCACCAAATCCGCAACAAACGTCCGCATCCACCATCTCGGTGACAGTGGCCCCAATCGCCTGCAGCAGGCGACGCGGCTGCTCCCTGACCCCCAGTTCCCGCAAGCCTGAACAGCCGTCGTGATAGGTCACAGGTCCGCCAATATGCCGAGTATGCAGGCGCGCGACACCCATGACATCTGCCAGGAAACTCACGAGTTCGAATGTACGCTCTGCGAGTGCATCGGCACGCGCCCGCAGATTGGGGTCGTCATCGAACAGGTGCGGCAGGTGATGCTTCAACATCCCGCCACAGGAACCCGACGGCACAACCACGTAGTCGTAGCCACCGAATGCGTCGAGGATGGCTTCGCCAAGGTCACGCGCCGTGTCCCGATCACCGGAATTATAGGCTGGTTGACCACAGCAGGTCTGCGCACGCGGCAATTCGACTTGGCAGCCAGCCTGCTCCAGTAACTGTAGCGCCGCGAAGCCGACTGTCGGACGATAGAGATCGACCAGGCAGGTGACAAACAGTGCGACGCGCGGTCGATCGGAAGGCATTAGACGTCTGCCAGGTCGAGTTGCACATGGTTCGCCTCGATGAGGCGGCGTCGGCCAATCGCCACATAGCTCGGATCAATGTCGATGCCGATGCCGCTTGCCCCCTCCAACTCGGCAGCGACCAACGTAGTCCCGGTTCCCATGAACGGGTCCAGCACGACAGCATTGCTACGGCCGTGCAGACGAATGCACCAACGTGGGAGCGACAAGGGAAATGTGCCCGGATGATGGAACTTTGCGGCTTTGCTCTGCACCGTGTCGTATGGGATGAACCATGTGTTCCCTCGACATCGCAGGTCCTTGGCGTGATTGCGGCGCGCTATGTTCGATTTGTCCTTGAACGGCACGCCGATCGCCAGTCGGTCGAGCTTCACGTCGCCAGATAAGGTCAGGTGAAAGATGTGCTCGTGGTTGTGGTGCAGAAAACGTTGCCCACCCACCGGCTTGAAGTGACCGACCGCATCGCCCTTGGTGGCTATCGACTTGATCCAGGTTATGTGGTTCTGCAGCACGAACAAAGGCCGCAGTCGGACAACCAGTTCAAATGGCAGCCAGGGTGCACTCGACGAGCCGGAGATGTTGAGGAAGAACGAGGCGTCGGCCTTCATGACACGACGGATTTCT
>CAWEVM010000028.1:0-84835 GCA_963812505.1 uncultured Alphaproteobacteria bacterium | reverse complement strand
TGGATGCTGTCAGTTCCTCGGCGGCTGCTGCCACGGTCTGCATGCCTGTGCTTGCCTCCGTGGCCGCCGACGCGACAGCAGTGGCTTGCTGGTTGCTCTGTTCTGCCGTGCCGGTCATCGACTGCGCGGTGGCTTCCAACTCCGTCGAACTCGACGAAAGCATTCCGACCAAACGACCGACCTTGCTCTCGAAACCGTCGGCCATCAGGTTCAGCGTGGCCTTTTGACCTGCCGCCGCCTGACGCTTGTTTTCGGTCTCGTCGGCCCGCAGACGCACGCTCTCGCTCATGCTCTCTTTGAACACCAACACTGCGCCGGCCATACCGCCGACCTCGTCGCGCCGGTCGGTGCCGGGAATCGCTGTCTCCAGGTCGCCTCTTGCGAGCCGCTCCATGGCTGTCTTCAAGGCGCCGAGCGATAGGGTAATATCCCGATTGACCAGATATGCGGCGAGCAGTGTGACGGACAGAACAACACCGCCGATCAACGCCAGCCGAAACAAGACGGCGCGAAACGCGGCATCAAGATCATCCACATAAGCGCCGGCGCCGAACACCAGGTCCCAGGGCACGAAACGGGCGACGTAGGTGACCTTCGGCTGCAATCCGGACTGACCGGGCCTGGCAAACATGTATGCAATGGTGCCCTCGGTGCTGTTCCGCACGGCGTCATGAATTAAGTCTGTGACCAGCCGGCCGTTCTCGTTCTTGGCTGGCGGCGAGGGTTTGCCCTCCAGAGCCGGAACGGTGCCGTGCAGCACGAGGACATCGTCCAAGGTCTGGGCAAATACGTAGCCGGCACCATTATCGAACCGCAAGGCATGGACGTCGTCGCGCAGCAGTGCGAGCGCCTGCTCGCGGGTAAGTTGATGCGCCGCCACGCGCGTTTCCAGCGACTGAGCAATGCTGATCGTCGATTGCACGACAGCGCGCAGCTTGTCGATACGGTCACCGAACATCCGTTCTTGAGACAGCCACGCTGCTGCGCCAATGGAGATCACGATGGCCAGTGCTGAGAGGCCGAGGAGGAGGGTCAGCTTGGTGCGCAGTTTGAAGCGGCTCAGGATGTGCATGCGACGATGTGTAGGATTGGACGATTAGCGAACGATTAAACCGCCAGTGAAGCAGCACGTGACGGGGCTTCGTCCAGCGGGGTGTCCCGGCGCGCCTGACAGCGAAGGGTGCATGTGGCCGCGGGCAACTTCGCTGCATACTATCGTGTTTTGACGGCACGGCCGGCCGCGAAATATGAGGAGCGGGTCATTTGGCATTGGATGCGTGGCGGTGCTGAATTGGCTCAGTGGCCGACCGCATGACCGGCGTACTGGCGTCACGGTTCGAACGAGAATATCCGCTTCCAGTCGTTCTTCATGCTGATGACCGGCCAGCCCTGGCTCTTCGCCTCGTCGTAGAGCGCCTGGGTGAAGGTTCCGATCTTGCTGTCCGGCAGGCCGTTGGCTGGCCCGTAGGCGTATTCGCGCTGCGCGTCGTCGTGAAGCACGAGCATGGAAAGCCGCGCACCATCGCCGGCCTTGGTGTACTCAAGCATCTGCTGGTCGCCGATCGAGTTGCCGAACGCCGCATGGGGCCGGCGACCGATCATGAGGTAAATGCCCTCGGGCTTGCCGGCGTGATCGTCGTTCAGCAGCAATTTTGGATCCTTGGTCAGGACCGGCTTGCCATCTTTGCCGTAGCCAAAGGAGACGCCTGCCATGGTGCCGACGACCTGCTCGGGCGGGATGCCGTAGAGCTGTTCCGCGAACACCCGCACGAAGGCCTGGCCGCCGCCGGTGACGATGTAGGTCTTGTAGCCATTGGCGCGCAGGTATTGCAGCACCTCCTGCATCGGCTGGTAGCTGAGATCGGTGTAGGGTCGCTGCCAGCGAGGATGTCGAGCGGTCGCGAGCCATGCCTTCACCTGTGCTTCGAATTCGCCCACCGACATCCCGGTGAGAGTCGCGACAGCGATCTTCTCGAGGTCGGACATCGGGAGTTTTGCGATTGCGTTCCGGTTGCCGGACAGCACGGTCTTGAACGGCTCGACATTGGCCAGCTCGGGTTTCGCCTTGACCAGCGCCGGTACCCGATCGAAGCAGTAGATCAGTTGCGCGTATGCCGGTTGCTCGACCCAAAGCGTTCCGTCCTGATCGAACGTCGCGATGCGCTCTTCCGGCGGTACGACGCCGGGGCTCGCCTGGTCGGTTGTTATTCGGACGAATTCGAGGATCGCGCGACGCGCCGGTCCGTCATTCCAGGAGGCGAGCGGGCCGGTCTGTGCTTGTGCCGCCGCGGTGCCGATCAGGTTGGGCCACGCCGGCAGCGTCGCGAGCGAGGCGAGGAGGCTGCGCCGATCGAGGGGGGTGGGAGCTGAACGTGGCATGAGTTTATCCTCCCGCATGTCTTTCGCTAGTACCCATTATCCTTGAAGCGCGAGTCATGCCGGCATTGTCATTGCGAGAAGCGAAGCGGTCTCGGATCGCGTCCGGGAAGCAACCTCGTTCGTTCAGGTGAACTTATGGTGGGGTTTGCTTCCGGGACCGCTGTGCTTCTAACAAGAAACCATGAGGGGTGCGCATCAAGGGAAGACGTGGATGGCCGGCACAAGGCCGGCCATGACGAGTACTGGTTCATCCAGCGCGGGTCCGCCGCCAGGCGGGTGTGGAACTCGCAATGACGGGACACATGTCTCGCTGTTCCATGCTTCTAGTAGTACCAGCCCGGCCCCCAAGCGCCCCAATTCATCTCGTTGATCTGGGCGGTCATCTGCTGCTCGTCGGCTATGTGCTTCACGAACACATCCTGACGGTAGCGGTCGTATGCAGCCTGATTGCCAACGTACAGGCAGTCGCAGATTGTCGGGTCGGCGTAGGTATAAACCACGACGTTGTTGCGCACCTGATGGACGAATTTATGCGGCGGCAGCGACGACAGCGAAGCCTGACGCGCAGGCGTGTTCGCCGGCACGAGCGTGAAGCCGGCGGCCGCCAGCATGTCCTCCTTGTTCTGCACTTGCGCGGCGCACGCCGACGCTGCTGCGGACGCAGCCAGAAGAACCAGGGCCGTCCTAATCCGAAGCATCGTTTTCTCCTTCTCGTTCTGCTTGTTGGTCAGACTGGCGCAATTCAAGGCGGGCGATCCTACCGGATCGCCCGCTGTACTGTCGGTCAAGCTACTGTCCTTCGTGCGCCTTCATCATTTCGTCGACCTGCGCCTTGACTGCCTCGAGGTTGAAGGAGGCTGGCGCCTGCATCGGTGGATAGTCAATCGCGGTCATCGCCAACTTTCCAACTTCTTGCTGCACGACGACAAAGCGCCAGAACTCGCGCGCCATGAAGTCGTTCATATAACCCCCTCCCATGTTGTTGAGGGTTTCGCCGCGGATCGACGAGGTTCGCTCGAACGGATCCTGGCGGAGGTTCGTGATGGTCGGCATGTCGGTTGCGAGCTTTTCGCCAGGCCAGCCATAGGGTTGTTGGAGGAACTGGTACTTGAAGTCGTCAATCCGCAGGGCGCCCAGTTTGGGGCCGGCGAAGTAGAACAACTCGTGACGTGCCGACGGTCCCTTGCCCAGTAGCAGGTTCATCTGGTCGTAGCCGTCAAGGTGGTTCTTGTAGGTGTTGTCACCCAGCTTCACGCCTTTCAGAAGCTGGTCAGTGATGTTTGGATTGCCTGCCGCATCGGCGAGTGTAGGCAGCCAGTCCAGGCCAGAGAAGATGCCGTTCTCGACCGAACCCGGCTTGACCTTGCCCGGCCAGCGAATGATGCACGGCACGCGGAAGCCGCCCTCAAACGAGGTGCCCTTGGTAGCCTTGAACGGTGTCATGCCGCCATCCGGCCAGGTGAAGACCTCCGCACCGTTGTCGGTGGTGAAGATGACGATGGTGTTGTCAGCCTCGCCCATGTCCTGAATGTGCTTGAGCAGGTCGCCGATGCTGTCATCCATCTGCGCCATGCCGGCTTCTTCGATGTTGTAGTTGCTCGTGGGGTTCATCATCGCCTGATACTTTGGCGGGATGTAGGTGAACACGTGCATGCGCGTGGTGTTGTGCCAGACGAAGAACGGCTTGCCGTCGCTTTTCGCCTTGTCCATGAAACCTTCGCTGGCCTTGACCAGCACATCGTCGAAGGTCTCCATGTTGTACTTGGCCTTGCGGCCTTCCTGCCAGTTCTGCAGGCCGGTCATGTTCGGGAACGGTGCGAGCGGCCCTTCGTCGACGATTCGCTGCTTGCCGACCTTGCCCCAGCGCGGCTGGACCGTGGGATCGTCCGTGTTGGTCGCGTAGGTATGCACGAGGTTGCGCGGGCCTGTCTTGTCAATCCAATCCTGCGGGTAGTCGAACCAATACGGATCGGACATTGCGTCGAGATGGTAGAGGTAGCCGAAGAACTCGTCGAACCCGTGCACCGTTGGGAGATACTTGTTCAGGTCACCGAGATGGTTCTTGCCGAACTGCCCGGTCTCGTAGCCCTGCGTCTTCAGCACGGTGGCGAGCGTCACGGCCTGATCTGGCAGGCCGACGTCGGCTCCGGCCTGCCCGACCGTGGTCAGGCCTGTACGCAGGGGGATCTCGCCGGTGATGAAGTTCGCGCGTCCTGCCGTGCAGCTTGCCTCAGCGTAGTAGTCGGTGAACATCATGCCCTCGGCCGCCAGCTTGTCGAGGTTCGGGGTCCTGCCGGACATGATGCCATGGTTGTAGGCGCCAACGTTGAACCAGCCCACGTCATCGCCCATGATGACGAGGATGTTGGGTTGTCGTGCAGGGGCCTGAGCGTGCGCGGGAGGGCTGACCAATGCTGTGGCGCCCAACAAGGTACCGGCGGCGAGCGAGCCAAGTAGCCGGGACCAGGATTTTTGCTGCATCGTGTTGCGTCTCCTCATTGATCGTGGGATCGACGCTCCCGCGAGCAACCGGAGCGGCTGCATGCAGGGGCGTTGGGGTCCAACCTGACTGGCAGAATTGCTCGTCGGCTATAAGGCGGGCGGGAACGTTTGCCTTGATCTAGATCAACTGTCCAGCGCCGATCCAGAGCGCGCCTGGGTGCCGCGATCGACGACCGTGGGCGCACGCATCCTCACGCCCGCCGCGTTATCTGATACCGATTGGAGGCGCGCACCAACAGTGCCTCGGCCTCCGTCGCGACACGCTCCACGATTTCGCCGGCGGGTGGGATGTCGCTGATCAGGTCTACCGCCTCGCCGGCGATCACCGCCGCGGTGTCGAAGTCACCGGTCGCACGGGCTGTGTCGTAGCGCGCCGCCTCTTCGGTCTGACGCTGCAGCAGATCGAGCTCGCGACCGCGCCAACGCTCGGTGAAGCGGTTCGCCAGCACGCGGCCGGTATAGGGCGCGGGCCAGACATTGCGACGGACGATGTCGAACAGGACGCTGCGGATCGTTGCATCGCCGCTTGCCGCCACGAGACGGTCCTTCGCGCCGGACAACGCTGCGGCCTCCTGCGAGGCGTAGAACCGGCTGCCCATGAGAACGCCATCGGCACCCAGCATCAGCGCTGCCGCGAGCCCGCGGCCGTCCGCAATGCCACCCGCAGCGGCGACCGGGATGTCGCCAGCGGCATCGACCACCGCCGGCACCAGCGCCAGCGTGCCGCGCGACATGCCGTGGCCGCCTGCCTCCGCGCCCTGTGCGATCAGCACATCGGCACCGTGCGCGATCGCCTGACGCGCCTGATCGACCGTCTGCACCTGGCACAGCAGCAACGCGCCGGCCGCCTTGATCCTGTCCGCGTGCGGCTGGACATCGCCGAACGAGAGCATGACGGCGGGTGGGCGGCGCTCCAGCACAAGGTCGAGCAAGTGTGGTTGGCGGGACAGGCTCCAGGTGATGAAGCCGACGCCGACCCGCGCGTCGCCTGCCGCGTCCATCTCGCGCGTCAGCCACGCCGCGTCACCGTAGCCGCCGCCGATGATGCCGAAGCCGCCGGTGTGGCTGACGGCGGCGGCGAGGCGCCCATCCGCCACGACGTCCATCGGGGCCAGCAGGATCGGGTGGCGCACGCCGAGGCGCTCGGTCAGGCGTGTGGTTATCGGCATTTAACGTTTCCCTTCTGCTGAGTTTGTTGCGTCGGCGCGTGCGGCCGTGGCAGACAGAATCGCATGCTGAGCCGACGATCGCTATTGGCTGCTTCGATTCCCGCCGTCTTTGCCGCGCCCGCCATTGCCGCGCCGGATAGCTTCCAGGGTTTCCTCGCCGGCTTTCGCGCCGAGGCACGCCGTGCGGGCATATCGTCGGCGACGCTGGAGCGTGCATTTGCTGGGGTGCAGCCGAACCAGAAGGTGCTGGAGCGCGATCGGCATCAGCCAGAATTCACCATGACCTGGGCGCAGTATCGCGCGCTGCTGATCAACGACCAGCGCATCAGCAATGGTCGCGCCGCATTCCAGCAGAACCGCGCGTTGCTGGTGCGTGTGCGCGACCGATTCGCGGTCGATCCCGGCGTGATCACCGGCATCTGGGGACTCGAATCGAGTTTTGGCACCGGGATGGGCGACTTCCATGTTGTCGAGGCTTTGGCGACGCTCGGGTGGGAAGGCCGTCGAGCCGGCTTCTTCCGCGGTGAGCTGATTGCCGCGCTGCACATTCTCGATCATGGCGATGTCACACCGGCGCACATGCTTGGCTCATACGCCGGCGCGATGGGGCAGCCGCAGTTCATGCCGTCTTCCTACCTGCGCTATGCGGTGGATTTCGAGGGTCACGGACGGCGCGACATCTGGACCAGCAGGCCTGACGTACTCGGATCGATCGCCAATTACCTCGCACAGTCGGGCTGGCGTGGCGGCGAGCCGTGGGGCCAGGCGATCACCGTGCCGGCGAATTTTGACCAGTCCTCGGCCGGGCGGGAAAACCGCAGGCTGGTCGGCGAATGGGCGCGGCTCGGCGTGCGCGCGGCGGGTGGCCGGCCGTTGCCGCGCGGCGATGTACCGGGGGCCGTGCTGCTGCCGGACGGGGCCGGCGGTGAGGCCTTCTTAGTCTACGCGAACTTCGCCGCGATCCGTCGCTACAATCCGTCCGACTACTATGCGCTGGTGGTTGGGCTGCTCGGGGATGCTGTGGTCGCGTGAGGCTGGCATTCGCTCTGCCGCTGGCACTGCTTGCGGGGTCCTGCCAGAAGCCAATTCCGGTCAGTCCACACTATGTGCTTGGTGCGCCATATCAGGCTGGCGGCGCCTGGTATTATCCGCGCGAGAGTTACGAAGGTCAGCAGACCGGGCTTGCCATGGTGTATCCGCCGGGCGGCCATGCGGATCTGACCACGGATGGCGAGGCGTTCGACCAGACGACGCTGGCCGCGGCGCACCAGACGCTGCAGCTGCCCGCGATCGCGCGGCTGACCAACCTGGAAAACGGCCTGGCGGTGGTGGTGCGCATCAATGATCGCGGACCGGCAACACCGCATCGGCTGATCGAGGTGACGCGTCGTACCGCGTCGCTGCTGCGCTTCGCCGATGACAACGCGGTGCGCGTGCGCCTCGAGGTGCTGGCCGCCGAGAGTTATGCCGCGGTTGATGCTGTGCCGGGAACGCCGAAATTGGAAATTGTGACGGCGCCACTCGGCGAGGTGAGACAGAGCGATCTGCCGCCGATCGGCAGCGTCGCGTCGATTGGTGCTCCGACCGACGTTGCATCGCAGCAGAATGAGCAATCCGGCACCGCTCCGGCGTTGCGGCTGCCCGAGGCGGTGGAGCAGGGAGCGCCCGATCCCGGCGAACTGTTCGTGCGACTCGGTAAATTCCAGAGCTACGCAAACGCCAATATGCAACGCCAGCGTGTTGCCGGACTTGGCGCACGCATCGTGAGCACGCGCGAGGGGCGGGTGCAGACGCATCTGGTGATCGTCGGGCCGCTATCGACCGTCCAGCAGGCCGATATGGTGCTGGACCAGGCGCTCGAGTCGGGAGTAACCGATGCGCGGATCGTGGTGGAATAGGAGTTGAGTCGCCATGTTCACGCGCCGGGAAGCCCTGTTGGCATCAGCGATCTTGGTCGGTGGCGCACTTCCCGCGGCCGCGCAGCCACATCACCCAGGGCAGCAGAAGGCGGGCGCGCACGGCGGGAAGAAGGATATGGCGGCTGGCAGCCCGGCCGACACGCCGCTCGGCCCGGTGGATACCGCGGCGCGCTGGGCGTTCATCATGGATTTCGCAACCGGTGCCACGCTGCTGGAGAAGGACGCGGATACCCAGATGCCGCCTTCGTCGATGACCAAGCTGATGACGATCTACCTGGTCTACGAACGGCTGAAGCAAGGGAAGATGAAGCTCGACGACGAGCTGGCGGTGAGCGAGCGGGCATGGCGGATGGGCGGATCAAAGATGTTCGTTCAGCTCGGCACGCAGGTGCGGGTGGAGGACCTGATCCGCGGCGTGATCGTGCAGTCGGGCAACGACGCCTGCATCGTGTTTGCCGAGGCGATCGCGGGATCGGAAGAGCAGTTTGCCGACCTGATGAACCAGAAGGCGAAGGAACTCGGGCTGACCAATTCGTATTTCAAGAATGCCACCGGCTGGCCTGATCCGGAGCAGCACATGAGCTGCCGCGACATTGCCACGCTGGCGCGGCGCATCATTCTCGACTTCCCCGAATACTATCACTACGACGCGGAGAAGACGTTCAAGTACAATAATATCGAGCAAGGGAACCGCAATCCGCTGGTGCAGAAGGGGACGGCCGACGGACTGAAGACCGGCCACACCGAGGCGGGCGGGTATGGTCTGGCGGCAAGCAGCAAGCGTGGCGACCGGCGGGTCATTGTGGTGCTGAACGGGCTGGAGTTGATGCACCAGCGGGCCGAGGAGGGCGAGCGGTTGATGGACTGGGCGTTCGCGAACTTCGAGGACGTGACGCTGTTTGCCGCGGGCGACGTGATCGAGCGTGTGCCGGTGTGGCTTGGTTCGAGACCGACTGTGCCGTTGGTCGGTGGGCGAGACCTCATCGTCACGATGCCGCGCAACTGGCGGAAGAATGCGTCGGTGAAGGTGAGTTACGACTCGCCGATCCGCGCGCCTGTCGCGAAGGGCACGACTCTGGGGAAGCTGGTGGTGGCGGGGCAAGGTGTGCCGAATATGGAGGTGCCGCTGCTGGCTGGCGACGATGTCGCAAAACTCAGTCTGCCGGGACGCGCCATCGCTGTGCTGTCGCATTATGTGACGGGCGGGTAGTGGAGCGATCTCGATGGAGATTGCTTCGTCGCTTCGCTCCTCGCAATGACAGAAGCAAGGCTGGATGGCCTCGGGACGGTTCATAACGCTGGAGGGCGGTGAGGGCGCCGGCAAGTCGACGCAGGCGCGGCTGCTGGCTGATGCGCTTGTGCGGCTTGGTCTGCCGGTGCTGCGGACGCGCGAGCCTGGCGGTGCGCCGGGTGCGGAGATTCTGCGCAATCTGTTGCTGGGTGATGCGGTGGACTGGTCCGCATCGGCTGAGATGCTGCTGCACTTCGCCGCTCGGGCCGAACATGTGGAGAAGACGATCGGGCCGGCGCTGGCGGCCGGGATGTGGGTGGTCTGCGACCGGTTCTTTGATTCGACAATGGCGTATCAGGGCTATGGCCTTGGTGCTGAGCGCGCCGCGATCGCGACGCTGACCGGGCTGCTCGGCATCACGCCCGACGTGACACTGGTGCTGGATGTGAGCGATGCGGTGGCGGTCGCGCGGCAGTTGGAGCGCGGCGCCGATGCCGATCGGTATGAGAAGCTCGATGCGCTGTTTCATGCCCGGGTGAACCAGGGTTTTCGCGATATTGCCGCGGCGGCGCCGGAGCGCTGTGTGGTGATTGCCGCGGACGGTCCCATCGATGCTGTGCATGGCGCGATCATGCAGGCGCTGCGCGCGCGGCTCGCGTTGCCGAATTAGCGTTCCCGCTCCACGTAGCCGTCGCGGGTCTGCGGCAGCTTCCAGCCGAGCACACGGCTGGCGACAAAGTTGCGCAGTACCTGCGCGGTGCCGCCGCCGATGGTGAACATGCGGGCATCGCGTGCCATGCGTTCCATCGGGTAGTCGCGCGAGTAGCCGCGCGCACCGAACATCTGGAGCGCGTCGTTGGTGACCTTGATCGCCATCTCGGAGGCGAACACCTTCGCCTGCGCGGCGAGCAAGGGATCGGGGAACGGGTCGGCGCTGGCGGCGGCGCGATACACCGCGAGGCGCGCCGCGTTGAGCTGGATCGCCATGTCGGCCAGCATCCATTGCAGGCCCTGGAATTCGCCGATCGGCCGGCCGAACTGGTGGCGTTCCCTGGCGAAGGCGGTGGCGGCCTCGAAGGCGCCCTGGGCGAGACCGAGTGCCACCGTCGCGGCACCGACGCGCTGGCTGTTGTAGGCGTTCATCAGGTCGGCGAAGCCGTGCAGCCGGCCTTCCGGTGACTGCAACACCATCTCGTCAGGAATTTCGAGGTTCTCGAAGCGGATCTCCGTTTCCGGAATGCCGCGCAGGCCCATGGTGGGCTCGCGCTTGCCGATGATGAGGCCGTTTGCTTCATCGCGTATGGCGAGGAATCCACCGATGCCTCGCCTGTGTCCGTTCTCGTCGAACACACGGGCGAAGATCAGGTGCAGCTTCGAGACGCCGCCGCCGGTGATCCAGTGCTTGCGGCCGTTGAGCAGCCAGTGGCCGTTGCGGCGATCGGCGCGGGTGGTCATGTCGGTGGCGGCGGAACCGGCGTCGGGTTCGGTGATGCAGATCGCCGGCTTGTCGCCGTCCAGCACGAGGCGCGCGGCGAGACGCTTCTGTGCCTCGCTGCCATACTGCATGACGGCGGAGATCGCGCCCATGTTGGTCTCGACCGCGATGCGGCCGGTGACGCCGCAAACCCGCGCCATCTCCTCGATGATGACGACGGCGTCGAGGAAACTGCCGCCGGCGCCCCCGTACTCGCGCGGGATGGTGTAGCCCAGAAGGCCCGCATCGCGCAGGGCGGCAACGTTGTCCCATGGGTAGGCTTCGGCGCGATCCACCTCTGCCGCGCGTGGCGCGATGGCAGAGTCGGCGAGGCGGCGTGCAACGGACTGCAGGTCCTGTGCAGCGGACGGAAGCTCGAACAGCATGGACGCGGTCCTCGGTGCCGGTTCCGGGCAGCCTGCTGCCGGGCAGCCGTGTCGGCAAGGTGGGACCGCCGTTCAGCCCGGCGTGACCGCAGGACGGCGAAGCTGTTGGAAAACTGCGGCGGCGTAGTCAGCAGGACCGCACATCGTGGGATCGGATGGCTGGGCTGGTGAACGACTGGCTCCCCACGTTGTGTGCGGGGGGCACGCAGTAATGTGCGCCCCCGCAATCCGGCCGGAGCCGGCCGTGACGGCGGGGGGCCCGCACGTGAGTCGCAGCACTTATTTCCAGCAGGCGCTCAGTGCTGGCTCTGCGCGGGCGTACCCATCACGAAGGGTGCATTCGCCGGCGTCATGATGCGTGCGATATCGCGGAATATCGAATTGGCGACGCCGGGGAATGGCTTTTCCGCCTGCAACGTCACCCAGGCGATGATGGTGATATCTCCCGCGGGGAAGTAATAGCCGGCCGTGTTGTAGCCTGGCAGTCCGCCGGTGTAGCCGTACCAGCCGGCGCTGCAGCCGATGCCAAGACCAAATGCCAGGTTTCCCTTACCGATGGGGATGCAGGTCAGACGCGCGCGCTGCGTCGCCGGCCCGTTGGTCTTGCCGCTGACATACAGCTTCACCCAGCGCTTCATGTCGTCCATGTCCGAGATGATTGCGCCGGCAGCACCCATCAGCGAGACCGGTATCGTGTTGCTGACATCCTCCCATGTGCCGTCCTTGCGAAGTGAATAGCCGTGCGCCCATGGGTTAGGCATTGCCTGGGTGTCGGGATAGCTCGTCTGGGTCAGGTGGAAGGGCTCCAGGATGCGCTTGCGGATCTGCTCGCCTACCGGTTCCTTGGTGATGCTCTCGATCAGCAATCCGAGAATCAGGTAGTTGGTGTTGCTGTAGCGATAGCCTTTGCCGGGCGCGAAATACGGCTTCTGCTTCATCGCCCATCCGATGATCGTCCGCGGATCGAATTTCATGTCGGGTTCAAGCTTCAAGTTGTCGAATTCGGGCGAGTTGAATGCCTCGAACAGGCCGCTGCGCATCTGGCAAAGCTCTGCGACCGTGATGTTCTCGGCGTTCGGGATCGTGACGCCGAGTGAGAAGTGGCTGATCGGATCGTTCAGGCCGAGCTTGCCTTCGTCCACGAGTTGCAGAAGCACGCTGATGACGAATGTCTTGGTGTTGCTGCCGACACGGAAGTGATCTGCTGCCGTCAGGGGCCTGTGCGCCGCGAGGTCCGCGTCGCCGAAGCCGTGCACGTAGCTTCCGCCGGAGCCGTCCCACACGCCGATCAGCACGCCTGGAACCGGGGTCTTTCCGCCATAGGTTTTCCGCTGTTTTTCGACGGCGGCGACAATCGCCGCTTGGGTCGCTGGCGCCGCCACAGAGACGTCGGCTGACGCGCTGAGTGGCGCGACAGAGAGCACGCAGGCGCAGCCGAGGATGCAAGCGACGCGGAGTGCGGTGTCGAGGGTCATGTTGATTTCCCGTGGCGCTGGTGGGAGCGCCGCTATGGCGCCGATTGATTCGCAATGGTTAGATTGCTTGCGATCGGATCGCACGGGAAGCGGCGGGTGGCCGAAAGGAACGGCGGTGGAAAATCCAGAGATCGAGGCCATCAGGGGAGCTCTGAAAGCGACGCCGCGACCTGTTGGACTGGTCGAACGGCGGGCGCGTCTGGACGCATTGGGCGCAAGGTACACGCTGCCGGCGGACGTGCGGACCGAAGAGGTTGACGCCAATGGTGTGCCCGCGGAGTGGACTGCAACACCGTCCGCTGATGCGGACCGCGTCATCATGTTCCTGCATGGGGGCGCCTACATATCTGGTTCGATTGCGAGCCATCGCCATGTCATGGCCGAACTGGGCCGACATGCCGGAGCGCGCACGCTGGCTCTCGGCTACCGGTTGGCGCCGGAGCACCCATTCCCTGCGGCACTCGACGACGCGCTCGCCGGGTATCGTTTCCTGCTGTCGTCCGGCTTCGACCCTGCGCGCATCACGCTTGCCGGGGAAAGCGCGGGTGGTGGGCTCGCGATCGCGACGCTGCTCTCGCTGCGCGATGCCGGTGTGACGTTGCCGGGATCTGTCTGGTGCAGTTCGCCATGGGTCGATCTCGAGATGAACGGGGCGAGCATGGCGAGCAAGGCGGCGGTCGATCCGTTGATTCAAAAACCGTACCTGGTCGAGACCGCGGCAGCGTATCTACACGGCACCGATCCGCGTTCTCCTCTTGTCTCGCCGATCCACGGCGATCTGCGCGGGCTGCCGAGGATGCTGATCCAGGTCGGGTCGGCCGAGACGCTGCTGAGTGATTCGATCAGGCTGGCGGCCGTCTCCGGTGAGGCCGATGTCGACGTGACCCTGCAGGTCTGGCCGGGGATGATTCACGCCTGGCACCTGTTTTATCCGCAGCTCGCGGAGGGGCGCCGCGCGCTCGCCGCCGTCGGCGCTTTTATCCGTAGTTTGTCGTGAGCGGCGTGCAGCAGGCGGCCGTCGCCGATCCGCGTGCGAGGCTGACCTTGGCGGCAAGCTGTCTTGGCATGCTGATGCTGGGCGTCAACGGCACCGCGATCATGGCGGCACTTCCGACCATGCGTTCCGAACTTGGGCTGGATGGCGGAGAGCTTGAATGGGCGATCAACGCCTATCTGATTGTATCGGCGGCCTGCATCATTCCCGGCGGCAAGGCGTGCGACCAGGCGGGTGCGCGACGGGTATCGATGGCAGGTCTTGCGCTGTTCGCGGTTGCGTCGGTCATCGTCGCAACGGCACAGGAACCTGCATTCCTTCTCGCCGGCCGCGCGCTTCAAGGGTTGGCGGCAGCGGCGGCTGTGCCGGGGACGCTGGCCGCAATCAGTGCGGTCAGCTCGCCTGAGCGCCGCGCATCGGCGATCGGCGCCTGGGCCGGCTTCCTGATGCTGGGCTTCAGCCTGGGTCCGTTGATCGGCGGGGCGCTCACCCATTACGTCGACTGGCGGGTGATCTTCTGGGCCAGCGGTGTCAGCATGGTCGTTGCCGCCAGCGGCTTCGTTGTCAAAGGGAGCGAGGCCCGGACGCCAAGCCTAAGGCGTGCCGGCCGATTCGATTGGGTGGGCTTTGTGCTGCTGGCAATCTTCATGTCGGCGTTGGTTTCGGCGCTGCACGCGTTGCCGGCCATGACACGGGCGCCGCTCGACTTCCTGGGCTTTGCCGCATTGGCGATCGCGGCGTTCGTCGGGCTGCTGGCGGTGGAGCGCCGCGTCCGCGAGCCTCTTATCGACCTGAGCCTGTTCGCCGGAGCCGCCTTCGTGCGCGCCATAGCGGTGGGTTCGATTGCGATGTCGTGCATCCTGGCACTTTTGTTGTTCTACAATCTGGACGCGCAGAGCCCGACGGGCCTGTCGCTGACGCCGGTCGGCGCCGGTCTGTCGCTCCTGCCGATGAGCTCCGGGCTGCTGATCTTCGCGTTCTCCGCGCCGTGGCTCATGCGCCGCTTCGGCCCGCGGCGTGCCCTTGCCGGCGGCATGCTGTTGATCGCCGTGGCCGGCGTGGTGATTGCCGTCGGGGCGGCCGAGCGGATTTGGGCAGCGCTCGCTGTCGGCTTTTTTGCGATCGGCGCGGGGCTGGCATTGCCTTACGCTGCGGCGCCGCGTCTGGCCCTTGCGACGCTCCCATCCACCCGGGCTGGGGCCGGGTCCGGCATCATCAACGCCTGCACCTTCCTCGCTGGAAGCATTGGTGTGGCGGCCGGGGCGGTTGCCTTCGCGCTGGGCGGGCTGTCGGCGGCGCTGGGGCTCATCGCGCTCTTCGCCCTCATAGGGACATGGCTCTGTCGGGGCTTGCCGGCATCGATGTGAGCGGGAGCCGGGGGCAAATCGGATGGAATTGCAACGTTCCATTTGCCGAGCACGGGGAAATCCGCTACCGCCTACAGGATGGACCAGAAGCTTGTCGACACCCTGACCGCCTGGCGCCACCACCTGCATGCGCACCCGGAACTGACGCTGCACGAGACGGAAACCGCGGCTTTCGTCTGTGCGAAGCTCCAGGAACTTGGCATTCCCTTTGTCGCCGGGGTCGGCGGACACGGCGTCGTCGCGACGATTTCGCGTGGCCAGTCCAATCGCAGCGTGGGGGTGCGTGCCGATATGGATGCGCTGCCGATCGCCGAGACCACCGGCCTTGGCTACGCCTCGGGCAATGCGGGCGTGATGCACGCCTGCGGCCATGACGGTCACACCACCTCGCTGCTCGGTGCTGCGGCGCTGCTGCAGCAGGACCCCTCGTGGACCGGCACGGTGCATCTCGTGTTCCAGCCTGCGGAAGAAGGCGGCGGTGGCGCCAAGAGCATGATCGCCGACGGGCTGTTCGAGCGCTTCCCGATGGAGCGGATCTTTGGCTATCACAACTGGCCGGGCCTCGAAGCCGGCACCGTGGCGGTGCACGATGCTGCTGTGATGGCTTCGGGCGGACGCATCGAGTTCCGCGTGAAGGGACGCTCCGGCCACGCCGCTCTGCCACATCTGACGCGCGACCCGATGGTGGCCTCGGCACACCTGCTGTTGGCGCTGCAGACGATTGTTTCGCGCAACGTCGATCCGCTCGACGCGGTCGTGATCACTGTCGCCACCATGGAGGCAGGGAGTGCTGCCAATCAGATAGCCGGCGAAGCTTTCATGCGCGGGACGATGCGCACCTTCCGCGACGAGGTGTGCGATGCGGTGGAGGTGGCGATCCATCGCGTCGCGGCCGGTGTGGCGCAAAGCTGCGACGTGCAGATCGAGGTGGCGTTGCTTCGCGGCAATCCGGTGACGGTGAACACCACAGCGGAGCGTGACCTGGCGGCTGAGGCGGTGGTAGCGGCCGGCCTGCCACTGCGGCGCGATCTGCCCCCCGCGATGACCGGCGAGGACTTCGCATGGTATCTGCAGCAGCGACCCGGTGCCTTCGTCTGGATCGGCAATGGCCCGGCCGACAACGGGCGCGGGCTGCACAGCTCGAGCTACGACTACAACGACGCGATTCTGCCCGCCGCGGCAGGCTATCTTGCGAGTATAGCCAGGCGCGCGTTGGGGAGTTGAGCGCGGCGGCTCACTGTCGCGGGCGTTTGTTGGATGGCCAGGTGAGCTCCGGGACAAACTTGTATGGATAGTCCTGCTCGCGATAGCCGTGATGATGTTGCCGCTTTGGCAACTTTACCTTCCCTCGCGTAACATCCTCATAGGGGATCTGGCGAAGCAGGTGCGATATGGCGTTCAGCCGCGCCCGCTTCTTGTCGTCCGAACGGATTACGAACCACGGGGCCCAGGGCGTATCAGTCGCCTTGAACATCTCGTCGCGGGCACGGGTATAGTCGTGCCAGCGGCTGTATGACTTGAGATCCATCGGCGAGAGCTTCCAGATCTTGCGGCCGTCGTCGATGCGCGCCTGCAAACGGCGTGTCTGCTCGGCCTCACTGACCTCGAGCCAGTATTTCAGCAGGATGATGCCGGAATCGACGAATGCCCGCTCCGTCATCGGCGTCATCAGCAGGAATTGCTTTGCCTGCTCCTCGGAGCAGAAGCCCATCACACGCTCGACGCCCGCACGGTTGTACCAGCTCCGGTCGAAGATCACGATCTCGCCCGCCGCGGGCAGATGCTGGATGTATCGCTGGGCGTACATCTGCGATTTCTCGCGCTCGGTCGGGGCGGGGAGGGCGACGACACGAAAGATGCGCGGACTGACACGTTCCGTGATGGCTTTGATGGTGCCACCCTTGCCGGCGCCGTCGCGGCCCTCGAATACGATGCAGACCTTGAGTCCCTGGTGCTGGACCCACAGCTGCAGCTTGACCAGCTCCACATGCAGCCTGGCCAGTTCGCGCTCGTAGTCCTTCCGTTTCAACCCGCCGGTGGACGCAGATTCCTCGATTGGCGATGTACTGGTATCCTCAGCAGGCATGGTAGTCCTTCCCCCGGTGTGTGCGCCGGACTTTCGGCTGGCGGTTTTTACCATGATCCGCTCGGGACTGGCTTGATCTGGGTCAAATGCAGCCCCACGGGCGTGTGCTAGAAGCGCCGCAAAGCGAAGGTCGCCAGTCCTGGGGGCTCTGGCGCGGACGGAAGAAAGGGGAACAATATGCTCGACGAAGCAGTGGTTACCGCAGGCGAACTGATGACCCGCGATGTGGCGGTGGTGCACCCGGAGACGAGTTTGCTGGACGCAGTGAAGCTGATGGCACGGCGTCGGATCAGCGGCATGCCGGTGGTGGACGATGCCGGGGCGATCGTTGGCATGATCAGCGAAGGCGATCTGGTGCGCTGGCACGAGGGGTACACTGCCAGGGAGGCGCGATGGCTGGATATGCTGGCCGAAGGTTTCGAGCTCGCGCCAGCCTTCGTGGAAGGCATCCGGCAGCAGCGTCACAAGGTGAAATCCGTCATGTCGCCGGGTGCCATGACCGTCACCGAGGAGACGGCCGCGCGCGAGGTGGCGCGTCTGATGTACGACAAGAGCATCAAGCGAGTCCCGGTGGTGCGCGATGGCAAGCTGGTCGGCATCGTCGCGCGGTCGGACCTCGTGCGCGCGCTCGCGGAGAAACTGGCGGACGAGCCATCACCCGCCGCGGAGCGGAAGACTGTGGATGAGGCGCTGCGCCGGGGGCGAGCGAAAACCTGACGCCAGCTCGGTCTACGGTCCCAGGTTGTCGATCAGCCGCACGGAACCGAGCCGCGCAGCCGCGATCAGGCGAGACCCAGGCCGCACCATTTGCAGCGTGCGCATCGTGACGCCATCGACCAACGCGAGATAGTCGATCGCGAAGCCTGCATTGCGCAGCTCGGCTCGGGCATCGGCGAGCGCAGCATCGGCTTGACTGCCCGTCGCCAGCGCGCGTGCCAGCGCGTTCAATACCCCATAGAGGAGCGGTGCGGTCGCGCGCTCCTGCTCCGTCAGGAACCGGTTGCGTGAGGACAATGCCAATCCATCGGGCTCGCGCACCGTCGGGACGCCGATGATCTCCAGAGGCAGATGAAGATCGGCGACCAAGCGGTGCACCACCTGCAACTGCTGCCAGTCCTTCTCGCCGAAATACGCGCGATCGGGGCGCACCTGGCCGAACAACTTGGCGCACACCGTGGCGACACCCCGGAAATGTCCAGGCCGGGCCGTGCCTTCCCACTGTTCCGCCGGTCCGGCCACGTCAATCGTCGTGGCATCGCCGGCCGGGTACATCGTGGCGACATCCGGCAGCCAGACGAGCTGACAGCCTGACGCCTCCAGTGCGGCCAGGTCGCCCGCCTCATCGCGTGGATACCGCGACAGATCCTCGTTCGCGCCGAATTGCAGTGGATTGACGAAGATCGAGGCGACGACGGCCGTACCGTTTGCCGCAGCTTCGCGCACCAACGCACGATGACCGTTGTGCAGCGCTCCCATCGTCGGCACCAGTGCGAGCGCGCCGCACTCGTCCCGCAACGTCCTGCATCCAGCATGCAGCTCGGCAATCGTGCGCGCCTGCTCCATGCGCACAATTTGGCCTCGCAGCCGCTGTGGCGCAACATGTGGCCAGTATCGAGGAATGCTGTGAACGAACACATCGCAGCGCGGTTCAGGCGATTTGCCGAGGTGGAGGCGCGTGGGCGCTCGCCCTTGTACGAGGCGTGCGCCCTTGGTGTCGCCGGTGATGCGTTCACGCTCGAGCTTCTCGCAGCACTGCCCGAGGCCAAGCAGCAGCCCAACCTGCTGTTCGCAGCGTTGCGCCACGTGTGCGGCACGCCACGCGATTGGCCGGCGTTCCGCACGATGCTGTGCGACAATGCGCCAGCCGTACGCGCGACCATGCTGGCACGCCGCACGCAGACCAATGAGGCCGGCCGTTGCGCCACGCTTCTGCCTGTACTGGCGCGGCTGCCGCAACCGCTGGCGCTGCTGGAAGTGGGTGCGTCGGCTGGTCTGTGTCTCCTCCCCGATCGATACGGCTACGACTATGGGGCATCGCGACTGGCGCCTGGGTCCGCGAATGCACCGATATTTCCTTGCCGCGCCAGCGCAGCGACGCCGGTGCCTGCGGCGCATCCGCGTGTCGTGTGGCGGCTTGGCCTTGACCTGCATCCGGTGGATGTCGCGGATGCGGCGGATTGCGCCTGGCTGGAAACGCTGGTGTGGCCCGAGCAATCCGATCGTCTGGATCGCCTGCGCGCGGCCATCGCAGTGGCAAGACAAGATCCGCCTCGTGTCGTTCAGGGCGATCTGCTGAAACACCTGGAAGCAGGTGCGCGACAGGCTCCATCGGAGGCAACGCTTGTGGTGTTTCATTCGGCGGTCGTCGCCTATGTGGCGGAACCCGCGTTGCGTGAGGAATTCATACGGACTGTGCGCGAACTGGGCGCCATTTGGGTCAGCAACGAAGTGCCCGGGGTGTTTCCGTCAGTTCGCGAGAGGCTTACCCGGCCCGGTCCGCGTGGGGCGTTCCTTCTTGCGGTGAATGGCACGCCGGTCGCATGGACCGACCCGCATGGCGGGTGGATCGAATGGATTGCTGAGGAGAGATGTTGATGAAGCTAGCAGGACAGGTTGCGCTGATCACGGGTGGGTCGCGCGGCATCGGCCGGGCAACGGCGCTCGCTTTCGCGGCAGAAGGCGCGGACGTCGCGTTCTGCCATCTCGAAGATGGGCCTAAAGCCGAGGAGACGGCGAATGAGATTCGTGCGCTTGGGCGGCGTGCGATGCATCGATCGCTCGACGTGGTCGACATCGCTGCGACCCGTGCCTTTGCGCAGGAGGCTGCTGCGACGTTCGGCCCGATCGACATCCTGTTCAACAATGCGGGCATGAACATCCGCAAGCGGTTCGAGGACTACACAGAGGCGGACTACGATCGGATCCTGGATGTGCACATGAAGGGCATGTTCTTCATGGCGCAGGCTGTGTATCCGGCGATGGCGGGGCGCGGGAGCGGTTGCATCATCAACGTGGCCTCACAGCGCGGGCTGAAGGGTGCGGTGAACTCAACGCCATATTGCGCGGCGAAGGCGGCGATCATCGGCTTCACCCGCGCGCTGGCATGCGAGGCGACGCTACGCGGCGTGCGCGTGAATGCGATCGCGCCCGGTCCGATCGTCACCGATCTGACCGCGACGATGGCGCCCGCTGACCGCCAGGCGTTCATCGACGCGCTGCCGGTGCATCGCTTCGGCCGTCCCGAGGAGATCGCCGCGACCGCGTTGCTGCTGGCCGGTCCGGACGGTGGTTTCTATGTCGGTGCGACGCTGTCGCCGAACGGCGGGGACGTGATGTACTGAAACATTACCAGAGGCGGCGAACGCAGTAGGCACCGAAGCTGGCCTCATTCGACACCAGGACCATGCCTTCGTGCATGGCCCACGGATCATCAAAGTTCTTAGGGTTAGAAAAATACAGCGTGTTGTCGATCAGAATCTGCTCAAGCCATTCCGGTTTATAGGACTGGAAATGGTATAGATGCTCAACCCCAAGCGCAGCCGCGTCAAATGGTCGTATTGTCAAAGAGAAACCCTCAAAATCGTCGGATGACTGATGTTGGGTCATTTGGCGCACCTGTGCGTCAATGCTCTGGCCGTCCGTTGATACCCGCGCATACCCATAGATCATCGGTTGCATTATGCGCCTGAGTTACGCGTCAAGAAAGAGCGCAATCTCTTCGGCCCGGCAGCTTTGATGCTTTAGTCGTAGTTGTCGAAGACTGTTGCGGCACTCAAGCGGCGCGCTAATCTTGCGCTAATCTGCCGCCCCGGAGAACTGAACATGTCGAAACGACTGGACCCGTCATGGGTTGTGATGGAGAGCATCGAGAACTCCCAGCACGACCGCTGCGTGGATGTGTTCGTGCGCCCGGACAGGAGCTTCGGATTTGAGGAGTTCCGCCGCGACGCAGAGGACGCTGGGGCGTGGACGCCGGTCAGCTACTTCTCCGGACTGCGCCATGCCTCGAAAGGCGACGCCGTGGCCGAGGCGGCGCGGCGGGTCGCCTGGCTCGCACCACGACATTGTTGAGGGATGCACTCGCCTCACAGCGACTGGGGGTGGAGGATGCGGAATGGTAATCGATACGCCGCGCACGCGGCTGCGGTGTTGGGAGCAAACTGACCGGGACGCACTCGCCGCCATGCACGCGGACCCTGAGGTGATGCATGATTACGGCGGGCCGATCAGTCGGAGAGAAAGCGACGCAAAGCTAGATCGCTACGCAGCGACATATCGTCAACATGGCTTTTGCCGTTGGGCCGTCGAAGACCGAGACGGTGCTCTTCTCGGCTACGCTGGCATTATGCCCTCGCGGCCCGGCCATCCACTCGGCTCGCATTTCGAAATTGGCTGGCGTCTGGTTCGGCACGCCTGGGGGCACGGGTATGCCACAGAAGCTGCACGGGCGGCGCTGGCCGATGGTTTCATCCGCGTGGGACTGGCCGAAGTGGTCGCCTACACCGCCTCCGATAATCTGAGGTCGCAAGCGGTGATGGGCCGATTGCAATTGCACCGCGATCCGTCGCGCGATTTCACGGCAGACTACGACAGCATCAAAGGTTGGCGGGGGCTGGTCTGGGTGGCGCGCTGCAATTTGGTGGATAGTTGTTAAGTTTTTTTGCAAACCTGCGGCGGCGTTGAGGCCTTCGCCGGTGCAGGCCTCGTGTGCCAGGACACAATCGCCACCTTGCGCGACGGCGTGTGCGGCAATGGCGCGCTTGGCGAAGCAGGCCGCAAACCCCTCCATGGCACCCCCCGACAGCGGAATTCATGGTTCGCATCGATCTCAGGCCGCGCCGCAACCCCTCCTCACCCGACAAGTGTCAAATGCGCCCCCTGGCAGATCCCCGGGAGGCGTTGGCGCAAATCCTGAGGCATCAGTATAGTGGCGCCAGGGGGGTTACCGGAGCCTGCCATGCCGGAGGAAACAACGCGCCGACTTGCCGCGATCATGATGGGCGACATCGCGGGCTATTCGCGCCTGATGGGGGCGGACGAAAGAGGCACCCATGCGCGGGTGCAGCTGCTGTTGCGCGAGCTGATCGACCCGACGATCGCGGAACACCGAGGGCGAGTGCTCCGGACACGGGGCGACGGCTTTCTTGCCATGTTCGACAGCCCGGTCGAGGCGGTACGCTGCGCGATCGTCATCCAGCAGAGCATGGTCGGCCGCAATCTTGAGCTGCCCAGTACTCAGTGGATCCGGTTCCGTATCGGCGTCAATCTCGGGGACGTCATCGTCGAACCGGACGACATCTACGGCGAGGGGGTCAACGTGGCGGCCAGGCTCGAGCAGCTGGCCGAGCCTGGCAATATCTATATCTCGGGCGGCGTATACGAGCAGATCCGCTACAAGCTGGTCTGTGGCTATCAGTCGCTGGGCGACCGCAAGGTCAAGAACATCCTCGATCCGGTGCCGATCTACCGCGTCCTGCCGGATCCTGCGGCAGTGGCCAGGGCGGCGCGGAGCCGCAAGGTCCGCCTCGCCTTGCTTGGTGTAGGCACGCTGGTCGCGGTCGGGATCGGCGGCGGCGGATGGTATTTTTGGGAGCGCGCGTGGGAGCGACACACAGAGGCGGAAGCCGCCGCGACGCAGCCCGCGGTCCAGCCAGCGCCACCGGTTGCCTCGACTCTTCCGGTCACCGCGACATCGCAATCTGCATCGGCGCCGCCAGCTCCGGCGAGCGCCGCCCCGGCTCAGTCGGCGCCGTCCACCACCGCAGCGCCCGCCGCACAGATGCAGGCCGCCGTCATTCCGCCGCGCGTCCAGATCAACCAGCCCGATGCCAAAGCGACGGTTACCGAGCCGGAGATGATCCCCATTGCCGGCGGGACATTCCGGATGGGCAGCGCCGAGGATGCGTCGGAAGAGCCGGCGCACAATGTGACGGTAGCGCCGTTCCTGATCGCGAAGTACCCGATCACCAATCGGCAATGGCGCGAGTGCGTGAATGCGAGGGCTTGCAGCTATGTTCCGAACGGTGGTGACGACGCGCCGGTGAGCAACGTGAGTTGGGACGACGCGAAGCAGTTCGTCGCCTGGCTCTCGCGTGCGACGAAACATGCCTATCGCCTCCCCAGCGAAGCCGAGTGGGAATACGCGGCGCGCGGGGGCACCGAGACGCGCTATTGGTGGGGCAATGCGATGAAGCCGGGTCTCGCGGATTGCAAGGGATGCGGCGATCCCGTTCAGCCGGAGAAAGTCGGCACGCGCACTGCGAATCCGTACGGCCTGTACGATATCAGCGGCGGTCTCACCGAGTGGGTTGAGGACTGTTGGTACAAAGACTACCGCGGTGCGCCAGCCGATGGTTCATCGCGTTCCGGCGTGGATTGTCGCGAGCGCGTCCTGCGCGGGGGTTCCTGGCGGAACGATGCAAGCTACGTGCGCACGTCAAGCCGTGATTTGTACGACGCATCCGTGCGCTATCCCACTCACGGAGTCCGCGTGGCACGCTCGCCATGATCGCGAAGGAAGCCAAAATGCTGACACGGCGCCTGATGATCTCGTTGCTTCTGCCGGTTGCATCGACCGGGGCCTTCGCGGGTCCGACGCCTTCACCCAAGGACGCGTATCTTTACATTATCTGGCCGGGTGACGGTGAGCGGGTGAGGAGCCCATTCTGGTGTCGCTTCGGGCTGCGCAACATGGGCGTGACGCATGCCGGCGATACGACGGCGAACATGGGGCACCACCATCTGTTTATCGATGTTGATGAGCCGCTTGATCCCAATCAGCCCATCCCGTCGGACAAGAAGCATGTACATTTCGGTGCGGGCCAGACCGAGGCGCGGCTGGAGCTGCCGCCCGGTCCCCACACGCTCCAGCTTGTGCTGGGCGACGCGAATCACATCCCGTTCGACCCGCCGGTCGTGTCGCGCAAAATCCGGATCATCGTGACGTAGCCGCTCACGCCGATTGCACGATGTCCGTGATGGTTTGACACAGCGCGTCCACCACGCGGACGAGCAGTGCCTCGTCCTCGGCCTCTGCCATCAGCCGGATCACCGGCTCAGTGCCGCTCTCGCGCAGCAGCAGGCGGCCAGAACCATTCAATGCGGCTTCCGCCGCCGCGACCGCGGACTTCATGCGTGAATTGCGAAGCGGTGAGGGGCCTTGGAAACGGATGCTGCGCAAAAGCTGTGGCACTGGCGTGAACAGCCGGCAGACCTCGCTCGGGGGTCTGCCACGTTCGACGATCACGGCAAGGACCTGCAGCGCCGCGATCAGTCCGTCGCCCGTGGTCGCGAAATCGGACAGGATGATGTGGCCGGACTGTTCGCCGCCGACATTCAGTCCGATCGCACGCATGCGCTCCGCGACGTAGCGGTCGCCCACCTTGGTACGGTGCAGCGCAAGCCCTGCGGCAGCGAGGTAGCGTTCAAGTCCCAGGTTCGACATGACGGTCGCAACCACTGCGTTGCCGGCCAGTCGTCCCGTGGCTGCCCAGGATGAGGCGATCAATGCCAGCATCTGATCGCCATCGATCAATCGGCCGGCTTCATCAGCGATCAATACCCGGTCCGCGTCGCCGTCCAGCGCGATGCCGAAGTCGGCGCCGTGCGCAACGACCTGGGCGCAGAGATATTCGGGCACAGTCGAACCGCAGCCCTTGTTGATGTTGAAACCGTCCGGTGCGATTCCCAGGGAGATCACGTTCGCACCCAATTCCCAAAGCACGGTCGGGGCAACACGGTACGCCGCGCCGTGTGCGCAATCGATGACGATCTTCAATCCGTCCAGGCGTCGTCCGCGCGGAAAGCTCGCCTTGGCTGCTTCGATGTACCGCCCAGCGGCGTCGTTGAGTTGCGCCGCGCGACCAAGCGCCTCGGGTGCCGCCAGTCGGTTTGCAAACCGGCTGTCCATCAGGCGCTCGATTTCCAGCTCGGTCTCGTCGGAGAGCTTGGCGCCATCGGGTCCGAACAGCTTGATGCCGTTGTCCTCGTACGGATTGTGGGAAGCCGAGATCATCACGCCGAGATCGGCACGCAGAGATCGGGTGAGCATGGCGACCGCAGGCGTCGGGATCGGCCCGAGAAGGGTCACGTTCATGCCGGCACCGATCAGGCCGGCGGTCAGCGCCGGTTCGATCATGTAACCGGACAGCCGCGTGTCCTTGCCGATCACAGCGCGACGGCCATGATTGTCACGGGTGAACCACAGGCCGGCGGCCTGCCCAAGGCGCAGTGCCATGCCTGCCGTCATTGGGTCGCTGTTGGCCTTGCCGCGGATACCGTCGGTGCCGAACAGGCGCCGGCCTGCGGTCATGTGCGAGACGTTGGCCTTCATCGCGCTACCCCAATGTCGATTGACATAATCCGAGTGAGCAATGAATCGCGGGTTAACCCGCGCGAGGCGAGGCGAGTCGTGCCGTTCGGTGCGCCACCAAATCCGTGATCGTTCGGCGCAATGCCAGATTGATGACCTTAAAGCCGAATTTATATACCTGATGAGCGCTGCTTTCGATGACCAACATTGACACATCGGCGTTCTGGTCCGACGATTACGCGAGAAACCAAAGCGTCCCTCGTGTTGCCCCTCCCCCGGCGACGGCTGAGCGAGACCCGGCAAGGCGAGAACCACACCGCCGCCTGCTCTGCGCAGACGCACGAAACGAGGAGTCCGTAATGCACGCACGCGTCCAGTATCCCGAAACAATCGAACCGTTGGTCCAGTTCATCGAGCAGACGCCGCCCGACGAAATCCTCGACCGCACGCTGGAGAAGCTGCGCGCCGGCACCCCCACCAAGACCATGCTGACCGCCTCCGCGCTGGCGGTGGTGCGCTCCGCCGATCTGCCTCCCGGCCATCACGGCGGCCCGCTGCACCCTCTCGCCGGCCTGCACGCGATCACCAACCTGGTGAACCGCATGGAGGGTGAGGACAAGTTCCTCCCGGTCCTGCAGCACGTCGCGCTGTCCAACAAGCACATCAACGATCCGGTTACCTCGCCGTACAGCCTGCTGGAGTTCGCCCCGCTCGATCCGACCGGCACCGACACAAGCCGGAGCGCCGATCTGGCCAATGACGGCGGCGGCGAGATCATCACCGCGGAAGGCATCGAGGCCGCCAAGGAGGCGTTCCTCAAGGCCTGCAGCCGCGGCGAGGCCCTGAAGGCGGACCACATCTTCCTGTGGCTCTGGGACCACGTTCCGGCAATCGAGGCGTTCGACCTGCTGATGAGTGTGGCCCTGCCGAAGAACGCGCTGGACGACCACTACTTCCTGTTCCCCGGCTACCTCTGGCGCGGCCTCGAGGCGCTCGGCAAGGAGCATCTCAAGGTCCTGTTCCGGCCGGCGGTGCGCTACGTCGCCCGCTTCCCCGCGCAGCGGCTGGTTCCCGAGGCCGATGCGCTGATCGAGGAGCACAACCTGCTGGGCCGTGTGCTTCGTCAGCGGAGCGGTGACGACGAGACGGCAAAGATCGGCGAGCTCGGCGAGGGCATCCGTGGCTGCAAGGTCTATTCGGAGATCCCCAAGCTGATCGCCCAGGCGCTGGCCGACGGCCTGTCGCTGGAAGGCGCCGGCGAGGGGCTGTCGATCGGCGCAGCCGGCCTGTTCCTGCGCTCGCTGACCGGCAACCCGATGGACGTGCACCTGCACACCAGCGCCAACCTGCGCCGTTACCTGCTTCGGCTCGACGGCTTCAGCATGAAGAACAAGCTGCTGACCCTGCTGCTGTGGCACACCGGGCCGGAGGTTAAGTCCACTCAGTACCGCATGGAGGCGACGCTCCAGCCGGACATGGACGCGGTCGCCGCTCTGCCGCATCGCTCCCAGGAGGAGCTGCTGGAGGCGATCACCCAGAGCATCTTCAACCAGCCGCCGACGGATTGGGCCAAGGTCAGCAACCTGGGCATGATGCGCGCGGTGCCGGAGGTGAAGGCCACGGTGAACCTGGCGCAGCAATACGTGAACCTGCGTTATGACCCGCAGGTGATGATCATGCGCCTCGCCGAGATCGTCTGCCACGACAACTTCACCGAGATGCACGCCTTCAAGCACCACCAGGCGGTCGTCGAGGAGTTCCACAACACGCGTGAGCCGTGGCGCTGGATGCACCTGGTGTGTGGTTGCCAGGCCGCGGCTGTCTCGTACGGCAAGAACATGACGGTCTACGAGGATGCGCTGGAGCTGATGCACGCCGCGTAGGACAAGCGCCCCACGGACCCGCGCCGTGGGGCAGGTTCGCCTACCAGAGGGGGCAGCGGCACAGCCGCTGCCCCCTTTTCGATACGCTGCTCGCCTTCCAGCCCTATCGTTCGGCGACGCCCTGCGTCGATGGGATGTGCTCCAGCCGGCGGTCATGCCCCAGCGCCAGGACGATAGCAGCCGACATGATCGGCCCCAGCGCGAGCGCGATCAGTCCGAAGGTGAAGCTGCCGCCGGTGGCGTCCTTGATCAGCCCGAAAAGGTAAGGGCCGAAAAACCCGCCCAGGTTGCCCAGCGCATTGATCAAGGCGATGCCGCCGGCCGCCGCCGTGCCTGAGAGCATCGCGGTGGGCAGGGTCCAGAATGTCGGCCCCGTGGAGGACCCGCCGATCGATGCGATCACCAGCATGACCATGGTCAGCACCGGATCGGCCATCAGCGCGGTGGCGATCAGTCCGGCGGCGGAGACCGCGTAGGCGATGGCAACATGACGCGGCCGCTCGCCGGTGTGGTCGGAGTGGCGACCCCACAGCACCATCGCACAGGCACCGAACACATACGGGATGGCGTTGATCACCCCGGTCATTCCGAAACCCTCGGACAGGCGGTGCACGATCTGCGGCTGGAACAGTACGATGCCATAGCCGGCGAAGGTGCCGCCGAAATACACCAGGCTGAGCAGCAGCACGCGCCGGTCCAGCAGCGCCTGCCACAGGCTGTAGCTGCGGATGGCCTCGCGGCGCGCCTTTTCCGCGTCCAGCCTGGCGATCAGCCAGTCCCGCTGTGCGGGCGCCAGCCAATGCGCTTCCGATGGCCAGTCGGTCATATACAGCCAAAAGGCCACGCCCAGGATGACCGCAGGGACCGCCTCCAGGATGAACAGCCATTGCCAGCCGGCGAAGCCGAGCCAGCCGTCCAGATTGAGCAGGACGCCGGAGACCAGCGAACCGAGGATGTTGGACAGAGGGATGGCGGCCATGAACACGCCGACGATGCGCGAGCGGTAGTAGGACGGGAACCACCAAGTCAAATACAGAATGATGCCAGGAAAGAAGCCGGCCTCGGCGACGCCCAGCAGAAAGCGAACAGAATAGAACGACAGCGGGCCGGTGATGAAGGCAGTACAGCCGGAGATGATGCCCCAGGTGATCAGGATCCGTGCGATCCAAATCCGTGCGCCCACCTTGCTCAGCAGCACGTTGCTGGGGACTTCGAAGATGAAGTAGCCGAGAAAGAAGATGCCGCCGCCAAAGCCGTAAACAGCCGCCGAGAACCCCAGCGCCTTGTTCATCGTCAACGAGGCGAAGCCGACGTTCACGCGGTCGAGATAGGCGATGAAGTAGCAGGCAATCAGCAGCGGCAGCAGCCGGCGCGCGACGCGTGCCATCGTCTGGCGTTCGAGATCGGTGATTTCGTGGGACAGTCCGACAGAAGTTGCCGCATCCGGCATCGCAGCGCTCCGTTGGCAGTGTGCGACCTGGGACCCTAGGGTGCTCTGATGCCGCGCGTAATTGGACCACACGCCGTCGTCAGCGTTTCGCAGCGAAAGTGATCCCAGCATCCGCTGCTGCACCGATCGTGTGTCAATAGAGGCCGGGGATCAGCCGCGACGTGCGTCGGCGGTAGGCGTCGTACTCCGCGCCGAACTGCGAGAGGAGCAGCGCCTCCTCTGCGCGGATGCGGGCGACGAGAGGCACGAGGTTGGCTGCCGCGAGCAGGATACCGATGGCTGACCGAAACGCGAGCGCCCAGCCGAGGGAGAGGATCATCATTCCCAAATAACTTGGGTTGCGGATGACACTGTAGATGCCGGTGGTGACCAGCGTGTGCCCAGGCTGGATGGCGACCAGCCCGCTGAACCGGCGACCCAGGACAAAGACCGGCCAGATGCGCAGCGCGCCGCCGACAGCGAACAGCACGACGCCCAGCCAGCGGACGGCATCGCCGTCGAACGTCCAGAAGTCCAGGCGGTCCGTCAGCGGGGGCAGATAGGCCGCCAGCAGACCGATCACGCCGAAAGCCGCCAGGACCCAGCGGTTGCTGCGATCCTCACGCTCGCCCGGGCTGAGATTGCCGGCGCTGAGCAGTCCGACGACCACCATCACCAGTCCTGCGATCACAAGGACGGTCAGTGGTGGGTGGGAGAAGAACGCGGCGAACCCGCCCCAGCCGAGGATGGCGAGGCCGAAAAAGGCAAGGCTCGACAGGGCCGAGATGAGCAGCACTCTGAGCGCGGATGTCATGGTTGTCTGGCTCCTCGTTTTTCGGAGATCGTTCCGGATACCAGTGGCGTCGTGCGTCAGCTTGCCGCAAGCTTAGGCACATGAGCGACGGGACTCGGATAGAGCGCGGCATCGAGTCGGACGGGCCGTGGCCCAGTTTCGCGCTGCCGCATGGCACAGTCGTCAACGGCTATAGGATCGAGCGGGTCCTGGGCAGCGGTGGCTTCGGTGTCACCTATCTCGCGTTCGATCTGTTGCAGCAGCGCTTTGCAATCAAGGAGTACTACCCGCGGCAGTTCGCCACGCGCCAGCACATGACCGTGCACCCGACCACGCGCGAGGATGCGAAGCTGTTCGAGGAATGCCGCGAGCGCTTCCTGCGCGAGGCGCAGGCCCTCGTGCATCTCGGTCGTGTCGCCGACGCGAGCGACGGCATCGTCCGCGTGAAGACGTATTTCGAGGCTCTCGGCACCTGCTTCCTGGTGATGGACTACGTCGAGGGGAACAACCTCGCGGGGGTGTTTCGCGACGAGCCGGGCGGGCTTTCGCCAGCGCGCGTGCGGTCGCTGCTGACGCAGTTGCTGTCGAGCATCCGGGTGGTGCATCGGGCCGGTCTTGTGCATCGCGATATCAAGCCGGCCAACGTGATCCTGCGCGAGGATGATCGGCTGGTGCTGATCGATTTCGGTTCGACCCGCCAGGCGATGCCCAGCGAGAACACGAGCTTTACCCAGATCTATTCGGGCGGTTACGGACCGCCCGAGCAGATGATTGGTCTGCGCCAGGGTGAGTTCTCCGACATCTACGCGATCGGGGCGGTGTGCTACCGGGCGATCGGCGGCAGCGTGGTGGACGCGTTGGCACGACAGAACTCGCTGGCGGCGGGCCGATCAGACCCGCAGCCGTCGGCTGTCTCGATTGGTGCGGGACGCTATCCCAGATCATTGCTGGCAGCGATTGATGCAGCACTCGCGGTGGATCCTGCGCTGCGGCCGCAGACTGCCGATGCGATGCTTGAATTGCTCGGACCCGATCAGCCGGTCGACATGCCTAGCGCTGGCACGGCGGGTCGGATTTCGCGGGCGGCGCCCCGTAAGCGACGTGGAGCGTGGGTCGCGACAGTCGGGGTGGGCGCCGTGGTGTTGGCTGGGGCTGCATATTTCATGCTGAACCGCTCTGTCGCGCCGCCGGCTGAGCCCGTCAGTGTCTCGACGGAGATTGCGGCAGCGCCCGATCAGTCTCAGGTTTCCTCGACCGCGACGCCCGCGCCTGCACACCCGACACAACCGCCGCCGCAGCAGGAAGCGATCGCGGTACCGCCGCCGCCGCAGGAGCCCGTACCCGCGCCGGAACCTCAGGCTCCGGCTGTGCCATCGCCGTTCGAACAAGCGGTCGCTGGCGCCAAATCACTGCCTTGTTCTGTTCTGCGCCTGACCGCCGAGCGCGACGGCGTGCGCGCGTCGGGCTTCGCCGCGGCAGGACAGGATCTGGATCGGTTTCTGGCCGATCTGCGCAATGTGGGCCGCGTCGCCGATGACGTCACGCGCGTCGATCGCTCCGCCTGTCCTGTGCTTGCGACTGCGGCGCCAGTAGTCCGCGGCACGTGGAATGGCGTGCCGCCGGTTCTCGCGGTCCGGCTCGATCAGCCGAGCGTGGCGGCGGGTGCGCGCGTCGCGATCGGTGTCACGACGACGCTGGCGGCACTCTACGTCGATCTCTACGACGGCGATGGTTCAGTCCGTCACCTGCTACGCCCTGGCCCATCGGGTGCCACCGGCCGCAGAACCGCGGAGTGGACCGCCGCGCCGCCGCCTGGTGCACGCCTGATCATTGCCTTCGCCGCGGCCACGTCGCTCGAACAGGGTCAGCGGCCGGAGGTTGAACCGGCAGCCAACTATCTTGATGCGCTGAGGGCGCGGCTCGATGGGGCAAAGGCGCCGCTCGCCGCTGATCTCGCGATGGTCATCGTGCGTGCGGCCGAGCCAGCGGTTGTTAAAGTGCCGCAACTTCATTCGGCCCCTGTGCGATCGCAAAAATGTGCCAATATCGTGAGCCGCGCTCAATTGGGGGAAACACTGTCCGATGCTGAACTCGCCGTACTGCGGACCGAGTGCCGGTCCTGACCTTGCAACCATGCCAGGCGCGCCGCGCTGTCGCGCGTGGTTGAGCGGCCTCGTCATAGCTTTGCTCGCTGGTTGTGCGCCGGCGGTTCAAGCTCCGCCGCCGGTCGCGGCGACGGCACCGCCGACGCCACCGCCGGTGCAGCCAGTGCCGCTGCCTCAGGCCGTGGCGAATGCCGCCAACGCGGTTTTCTCCAGCGCGCCCATCAGTCCCAACCAGCGGCAGGTCGTAGTGATCGATCCGCTGGTCAACGGCGTGACCGGCGAACAGTCGGTGGCGACGCAGCAGATCCAGGAACAGATCATCGCGCTGGCACAGGCGAAGTATCCGCAGTTCGACATCGAGCCCTTCTCTGCGGCAGTCGTCAGCAAGGGGCCCGACGTGATGGTCGGGACGTTCACCCCGGTGAATGCGAAAGGCCAGACCGCCGGTACGCGCGAGGGGTACAGGTTCTGTCTGGTCATGGTCGACCTGAGCGCGGGCAAGACGGTCGCCAAGGGTGTTGCGCGTGCCCGCCTGGACGGCGTCGATGCGACACCGATCGGCTTTTTCCGCGACAGCCCTGCCTGGACCAACGACGCCAGCGTAAAGAGCTATATTGACACGTGTCAGGCCACGAAGGTCGGCGATCCGATCAGCAAGACCTACCTGAACGGCATCCTGACGGCGTCGCTCGTCAGCGAGGCGATCAATGCCTACGACGCGAGCCGCTATCCTGAGGCGCTGGATCTCTACGTGACGGCGGAGAAGACGCCGGCCGGCAATCAGCTTCGGGTGTTCAACGGTCTTTATCTGACCAACTGGAAACTTGGCCATCGTGACCAGGCGGAGGATGCATTCGGCCACGTGGTGGATTACGGGCTGGACAACAATGCGCTGGGGGTGAAGATCCTGTTTCGTCCGGGAACGACCTCGTTCGATACGGGACAAGAGACGACCGGGCCTTACGACATGTGGCTGCGGCAGATCGCCGGGCGCAGTGCGAGCCGAGGGGCCTGCATTCAGGTCACCGGCAACAGCAGTCCGACGGGGTCTGCCGCGCTGAACGACCAGTTGTCGCAGTTGCGCGCCGAATACGTAAAAGGCCGGCTGGAGACGGACGCGCCAGGTCTGCAGGGTCACCTCATCGCCACGGGCGTCGGATCGAAGAACAGCCTGATCGGCACTGGGGCAGATGATCTGTCAGATGCGCTGGATCGCAGGGTCGAGTTCAAGGTGATCCCGAGCTGTTGAGCGGGGTTTGCGCGAGTGTACTCGGCGGCGCACCATCTCTGGGCGACGGCAATCATGTGAGGTAACCCGTGTTTTCCTTCCGCTTCGCTATGGTCGCCGTGGCGTTGGTGGTGGCCCTGGGAACACACTCCGCTTCGGCCCAGCGTGGCGGGCGGGGCGGATTCGTCGGAGGGCCTGGCTTCCGGGGTGGCTTTGTGGCCCCTGGCTTCCGCGGTGGTTTTGTAGGGCCGCGTGGTGGCTTCGGATTTGTTGGGCCGCGTGGCGGCGTCTTCGTTCGGCCGGGCTTCAACCGGGGCTTCATTGGACCGCGTGTCTTTGTTGGTCCTGGCTTCGCGCCTTGGCCCTGGTGGGGTTGGGCACCGCCGCCGCCTCCACCGTGGTGGTGGGCACCGCCTCCGCCGCCGGGGTGGGGGTGGGGGCCGCGCCCCTGGTGAATGTCGCGACCGGAAAGGTGAGATCTACCAGATGCAGCGACCATGCGTGGGCTAGACGGCAGGCGGGTGATTCTGACGGGCGGCGCGAGCGGCATTGGGAGAGCGGCTGCGTTGCGGCTGGCTGCGGAAGGCTGCGTGCTGGGGATCTTCGATCTCAACGAAGCCGGCGCACGGGAGACTGCCGCTCAGTGCAGGGAAGCGCGGGGTTATCGCGTCGATATCACCGACCGCGATCAGATCGTCGCCGCGGTGGCGGAGTTCGAGGCTGCGTCCGGGCCGGTTCAGGGGTTGGCGAATGTCGCCGGTTGGGACACGCCGATCGCCTTCCTCGATACCGACCGCGCGCTGTGGGACAAGGTGGTGCAGATCAATCTGTATGGCGCGCTGAACATGCACCACGTTGTTGCTCGCGGTATGGCGGAGCGCGGCTTCGGGCGCGTGGTGAGCGTGGCGTCGGATGCAGGGCGGGTGGGTTCGTCAGGCGAGGCGGTGTATGCGGCGTGCAAGGGCGGCATCATCGCGTTCACCAAGACGCTGGCACGTGAGCTGGCGCGCAAGGGCGTCACGTTGAACGTGGTGTGCCCCGGGCCGACTGACACGCCGCTGTTCGAGAACTTCCGTGCGGCGTCGCCTTCTATCGGCGATGCATTGGCGCGGGCCATTCCGTTGCGGCGGCTGGGCAAGCCGGACGACTACGCCGGGATGATCGCGTTCCTGTTGTCCGATGATGCGGAGTACATGACAGGCCAGACGATCAGCGTGTCCGGCGGCCTGACGATGGTGTAGTCCGCGACTTGTGTACTGTGATTGCGAGGCGAACAGCGACCTCGCCTGACGGTCATAATGTCAATATCTTCCAGCTGCCGTCGCCTGTTTTGCACCAATTGAGAACCGTTGTACTTGCTTGAGAAGTCGTCGCCATCGGGACTGTCTCATATGACAAGGTGTGACAGAGCATGGACTCCCGATGGAATGTCTTCGTCACGCTGATTGTCCCATGGGAGCCGCTCTGAGCGTTTTGCCAGTTCGCGGTCGCCCCATCGGCGAGACGGGGCCGCCTCAAAAGACCGTTGGCTGCATCGACCAACATCGCAAAGTCGGCATCGTTCAACGAAACCCCACCAGCGCCAATTGTATAGAACGGGGTGAGTTGGGCGCGTGCTGCGTGCGTCAGCGCCATGCTCAGGCTGGCAACCAGCATCAATCCCCAGAACAGCCGAGCGGCTCGATCTTGCCGCCTGCGTCCGTTGAGACTGAAATGTGCGGACATTACGCAGGGGCACGATGTCATCATTTCGAGAATTCCCTAATTTGGACAGCGGACACGGCGCTGCTATCCCCCGATCATGGTGCACACACTGGCCGAGATCAAACCAGGCGCGCAGCTCAACTAGTCGAGCCCGATGCGGCGGCGGAAATCGTCGTCGCGCAGGGAGAACTCCTTGCCGGAAAATTCGTCCGCCTCCTTGGTGCACAGATACACGATGGCACGCGCGGGATGCGCAACCGGCGTGAGCTGCTCGCGCGGGATCCTGCTGATCATGTTGATGCCTGAGGCACGGATCGTCACCTGCATGTCGGTATCCGTCGTGCCGGGCTGGAAGCCGAATACGCGGATTCCGGCATTGCGATGCTCCAGATCGATGGCGCGAGTCAGCATCGCGAGGCCGGCCTTGCCGGTGCAATAGGCGCTCCAGCCTTCGAGCGGCCGCATCGCGGCGCCGGACGACACGTTGATGATGTCGCCACGGCCGCGCTCGATCATGCCAGGCAGCACCGCGCGGATGGCGTAGTAAGCGCCGATCAGATTGATCTGGATGCTGCGCGCCCACTCGGTCGGATCGGCCTCGGCGACCATGCCGATTGGTTCGATGACGCCGGCGTTGTTCACCAGCACGTCGGGCGGACCGAAACGCTGCGTGGTTTCCTCCACCAGACGCTGGCACGCGGCATAATCCGACACATCGCAGGCAATTGCCGCGGCCTTGCCGCCGGCCGCGGCGATCTGCTGCGCGTTCGTTTCCGCCTGCGCCATGGTGCGGGCTGCAAGTACAACCGACGCACCCGCCTGTGCCAGCGCCAGCGCGGCGGCCGCGCCAATACCTCGGCTCGCACCCGTTACGATTGCAACTTTTCCGGTGAGAGCTGGCATCGCCGAACCTCCACTGTTCTCGCCGTTCTTATGGCACACCCGGACAATTGGACAAGCGAGGCTACCGGCGAGTATCCTGAGCACGACGCAAGTGCCGGAGGGGGGCCTGATGCCAAGCAGCGTGACCTGGAAAGAAAGCGCGATGACGATCGCCGGGAGCAGCGTGCACCTGATGCGCGGAGGCAGCGGGCGACCGATGCTTGTGCTGCATCATGATATAGGCACGGTCGATCGGCTGCCGTTCTACGATGCGCTGGCGCAAAATTTTGACGTGGTGGTGCCGCATCACCCCGGTTGGGGTAAGTCGGAGCGGCCGCAATGGCTGCGCAGCGTGCGCGATATCGCCGCTATTCATAGCTGGCTGCTGAGCGAGCTCGGGTTGAGCGACGCTTCACTGGTTGGGCTGGGATTCGGCGGATGGATCGCGGCCGAGATGGCCAGCCAGTCGCCGACCGCGTATCGCAAGCTGGTGCTGGTCGGCGCGATGGGCATCAATCCGCCGGGCGGCTACATCGCCGACCAGGCGATCGTGTCGTACCTCGACTATCCGAAGGCGGGGTTCCACGACGAGGCCGCGTTTGCGCGCGTCTATGGCGATGTGACAACGGACCAGCTCGAGCAGTGGGACATCTGCCGCGAGATGGTGTTCCGTACCGCCTGGAAGCCGTACATGTACAGCCAGACGCTGCCGCATCTGCTGGGCGGCGTGAAGGCGCCGGCGCTGGTGGTGTGGGGGGACGATGACCGGCACGTACCGAAGAGCGCGGGCGACGTCTATGTGAAGGCGCTCCGCAATGCGCGGTTGGAAACGGTAGCCGGCTGCGGGCACTATGTGGACATGGAGAAGCCAGATGAGCTGGCCAGGCTCGTCTCGGCGTTCGTCAACGCAAACTGAAGGGAGCACGCCATGCACCTGATGTATTTCACCGAACAGCCGATGGCCGCCTACGATGCGAAGGAGGGGCTGAAATACGGCGCGACCGCGCTGACCTTCTCGAACAGCCACTACGATCCGGTGCAGGCCAGCCGGCTGTACAACGAGTACCTCGAAGAATACATCATGGCCGACGAGTGGGGCGTCGACGGCATCATGCTGAACGAGCATCACAATGCGCCGTTCTGCATGCAGGCCCGGACCAACATGTTCGGCGCGATCCTCGCCGCGGTGACGAAGCGCGCGAAGATCGTCTTCCTCGGCAATCCGCTGCCGCTGTCGGACAATCCGGTGCAGCTCGCAGAAGAGATCGCGATGATCGACATGGTCTCGAAAGGCCGCGTGGTGTCGGGCTTCGTGCGCGGCGGCGGTCAGGAGCAGTTGGCCAATGGGGTCAATCCGGCGTACAACCGCGAACGCTTCGTCGAGGCGCATGACCTGATCCAGAAGACCTGGACCACGCCGGGGCCGTTCCGCTGGGAAGGCACGCACTACCAGCATCGCGTGGTGAATCCGTGGGCGGTGCCGTTCCAGAAGCCGTATCCACGCGTGTGGATACCTGGCGTGCTGTCGCGGGAGACCGTCATCTGGACCGCGCAGCAGCGCTATCCGTACATCGCGCTGAACACCGCGATCGATGCGACCAAGACGATCTGGGACACGTATTCAAAGGCGGCGGCCGAGGTCGGCTACACCGCCGGTCCGGAGAATTTCGGCTACCTGATCCGCGTGCATGTGCAGGACACCGAAGAGAAGGCGCTGCAGAACGCGCGGCAGTTCATGTGGATGCAGGGCGAGTTCACCGGCCTCGCACATCCTGTGTGGGCCAACCCGTCGGGCTACTTCTCACCGTCCGGCCGGCGCGGTTTTGTCGAGTTCGCGGTGGGGCGCGCCAAGAACCCGCGCGGTCAGCCGACGTTCGAGGAGCAGGTCGCCGACACGATGATCGTCGCCGGCACGCCAGACCAGGTGATCGAGCGGCTGAAGTACCTGATCGAGCACACGCGTCCCGGCATCATGGGTCTGTGGGGCAACGACGGGACGGTGTCGGCAACCGACCGTCGCCGCTGCATCGAGCTGCTGGTGAAGGAGGTCATGCCGGCGGTGAAGGAACACGGCAAGTCGCTGGGTCTGAAGGATCCGTGGGAGGCAAATGCGCCGGTTCATCTGCGGTACTCGACCGACATCCCGGTGCAGAAGGCGGCGGCGGAGTAGGACCAGGAGAGGACGGCCCAGTAGCTGGGCCGTGCAAAGCAGCTTCCATTGTCGTGGCCGGCCTCGTGCCGGCCACGCGTATGTTTGTGATAGTGGGCGATAGGCGGCACGGCGCGGCGTGGCGGACTGCGTCGCTATCAGTTTTGAAAGGATAGGCTGTGCGTCAGATGGTCCTGGTGGGTTTCCTGCAAGCGCAGAACTGTACGACGCTGGCGAGCGCGTGGCGCCATCCAGAGTCACGCACCGATTTCACGACGGCCGCGTATTACCAGAAGATCGGCCAGGTGCTGGAAGAGGGAAAATTCCAGCTTGCGTTCTTCGATGACAGGTTGGCGATGCCGGACATCTATGACGGCGGCAACCCAGGAGCGGTGGTGGCAAACGGCGTGCGCGTCGTGAAGATGGACCCGGTGGCGACGTTGCTGGCAATGGGTTTCGGCACGCGGCGGCTTGGCATCGGTTCGACCGCGTCGACCACCTATTACGAACCGTTCGATGTGGCGCGCCGCTTCCAGACGGTCGATCACATGCTGGGTGGGCGCGCGGCATGGAACGTGGTGACGTCGGTCAACGACGGCGAAGCGCAGAACATGGGGCGGGAGGTGCATCTCGCGCACGACCTGCGCTACGACCGTGCTGACGAGTTCATGGAAATCGTGCTGAACTGCTGGGATGGCTGGGAGGACGATGCGCTGGTCGTCGACAAGGAAAGCGGGCTGTTCGCTGATCCCGCCAAGGTGCACCGGCTGGAATATCGCGGGAAATATCTGACCTCGCGCGGCACCTTCACAGTGCCGCGTTCACCGCAGGGTCATCCGGTGGTCATTCAGGCGGGATCGTCGGATCGCGGCATGCGGTTCTCCGAGCGATGGGCGGAGACCGTGTTCGTCGGCTACCCGGACTTCGAGGAGGGCAAGCGGCGCTACGCTGCATTCAAGCAGGGCGTGGCGCGGCATGGACGCGATCCGGACCTGGTGACCGTCAATACGATTGCATATCCGGTTGCGGCTGCGACGAAGGCCGAGGCCGAGGACAAGATGGCGATCGTCGAGAAGGGCTACCGCGAGGTCGATGGGTTATCGTTGCTGTCCGAGGCGCTGAACTTCGACTTTGCGAAGAAGGGCATGGACGAGGCGTTCACCGACGAGGAACTGGAAGGCATGTCGGGCATGCAGGCAATGCGGGACCGCGTGATGCGGGTTATCGGCCGCAATCCGACGGTGCGGGATTTTCTGAATGTCACGCGGCGCGGTCGCCCACGCGAGGCGATTGTCGGCGGCCCGAAGGAGATCGCAGATCGGCTGGAGAAGTGGTTCGTCGAGCGTGCCTGCGACGGTTATGTGGTTGGCGGCACGCACACGCCGGGCACGTTCGAGGATTTCGTGAAGTTCGTTGTGCCGGAGCTGCAGCGACGCGGCATCTTCCAGAAAGACTACAAGGGAGCAACGTTGCGGGAGAATTTGGGATTGCCGTGGCCGCAGCGTGGCTGGTGGAAGGCGGCAAAGTAGGAGACAGTCGATGGCCGGAACGGACTGGCAGATCAGCGGCGAATACATGGAAAGCTGCAACTGCGATTATCTGTGTCCTTGCATCTACACCAATCCGCAGGGCGAAGTGACGCATGATCACTGCACGGCCGCGCTGATCTTCCGCGTCGACAAGGGGCAGCGCGGCAATACCGATCTGTCAGGACTGAGCTTCGCGCTGGTGATCCGCTCCGGCAAGGTCATGGCCGACGGCAACTGGATATTTGCCGGTGTGGTGGACGAGCGTGCTGATGCGGCGCAGCGCGCGGCCTTATCGGCGATCGTCAGCGGTGACGCAGGCGGCACTCCAGGCATGATCCGCAGCAACCTGGTGAGCGACTTCCGTGGTGTCGTATTCAAGCCAATCGAGTTCAAGGTCGAAGGGTTGAAGCGTTCGGTCTCGATTCCCGATGTGCTGTCGTTTGACATTGAAGGCGTCGCGTCACGCAACCGCAGCGGCGAGCCGTTCTATATCGACAACACGTCGCATCCCGCCGGCAGCCGCCTCGCGCTGGCACGAGCGGCGCAGTTCCATATGCACGGCTTCGGCCTCGATCTGGACATGGTCGGCAACGGCAACAACGGGCACTTCGCGCCGTTTGCCTGGGCGGCGTAGGGCGCGCATGAGTTTGGCGCCGGCACAGTTTCTGCGGCGCGAGCGTGTCGTTATCGTTCTGGCGCTTGCCGGCGTCACGGCGATCGCGTGGCTGTATCTGGTGGTGGCCCGTCAGGGCATGGACATGTCGGTGCAGACGATGGGCGATATGCCCGACATGCCAATGCCGTTCGCCGCACCATGGGTCTTCGCCATGTGGTGGGTGATGATGGCGGGCATGATGCTGCCGAGTGCCGCACCGATGATCCTGACGTTTGCGGCGTTGCAGCGACGAAAGCGCGACCGCGATGAACCCTATGTGCCGACGGCGATGTTCGTCGCGGGCTACCTGATCGTGTGGGGCGCATTCTGCGTGGCGGCGACCGCCGCGCAGTGGAGATTGCAACAGAGCGCTCTGCTGTCGCCGATGCTCGCGCTCGTCAGTCCGATGGTTGGTGGCGTATTGTTCATACTGGCCGGGATCTATCAGTTCACGCCATTCAAGAATGCCTGCCTGCGGCAGTGTCGTTCACCGTTCGCCTTTATACTGAACCACTGGCGAGACGGTTGGGGCGGCGCGCTCCGGATGGGCGCCAGTCACGGCACCTATTGTCTCGGCTGCTGCTGGGTGCTGATGGCTCTGCTGTTCGCAGTTGGCGTGATGAACCTGATCTGGGTGGCAGTGATCGCGGCGTTCGTGTTCGCCGAAAAGCTGTTGCCCGGCGGCGCATGGGTCGGCCGGGTCGGCGGCGGCGCGATGGCGGCGTTTGGCGTGTGGCTGCTGGTACAGTGACTACACGCGTTCGAATATTGCCGCGATGCCCTGGCCGCCGCCGATGCACATGGTGACGAGCGCGTAGCGGCCGCCGGTACGCTCCAACTCGTAGAGCGCCTTGACCGTGAGGATCGTTCCTGTCGCGCCGACCGGATGGCCGAGCGCAATGCCTGACCCGTTTGGATTGGTCTTTTCCGGATCGAAGCCGAGGTCCTTGGCCACCGCACAGGCCTGCGCCGCGAATGCTTCGTTGCTCTCGATGACGTCGATATCGGCGAGTGCCAGACCTGCGCGCTGCAATGCGAGACGCGTCGCGGGCACAGGGCCGATGCCCATGATCTTCGGATCGACCCCGGCGTGTGCGTAGGACACCAACCGTCCCATCGGCTTGGCGCCACGCGTTTCCGCCGTCTTGCGTTCCATCAATACCACTGCGGCGGCACCATCGTTGATGCCCGATGCGTTGCCGGCCGTTACCGTGCCGTTCTTGCGGAAGACCGGCCGAAGCTTCGCGAGATCATCGACTGTGGCATCGGCGCGCGGATGTTCGTCGGTGTCGAACACCGTCTCGCCGCGGCGTGTCTTCAGCTTCACCGGCAGGATCTGCTGCTTGAAGCGCCCCTCGGAGATCGCGCGCGAGGCGCGGCGATGCGATTCCAGCGCCAGCGCGTCCTGATCGCCGCGAGTGATCTGATGGCTCTCCGCCAGGTTCTCGGCGGTTTCGCCCATATGGATGTTGTCGAACGGGTCGTGCAGCGCGGCCAGCATCATGTCCACCATCGTCGCGTCGCCCATGCGCGCGCCCCAGCGCACGCCCTGAGCGATGTACGGCGCGCGACTCATGCTCTCCGCGCCGCCGCCGACGGCGATGTCGGTGTCGCCAAGCATGATGGTCTGTGCCGCCGAGACGATCGCCTGCAGGCCTGAACCGCACAGCCGGTTCAAGGTCAGCGCCGGCGTCTCCTTCGCGACGCCGGCATTCATTGCTGCGACGCGCGCGAGGTACATGTCCTTCGGTTCGGTGTGGATCACGTTGCCGAAGACGACCTGTCCCACCTCGTCGCCGGCAACTCGGGCGCGCGCCAACGCCTCATGCACAACCTGCGCACCGAGCTCGGTTGGCGCCACGTCCTTGAGGCCGCCGCCGAAATCGCCAACCGCGGTGCGCACGCCGGATACGATGACGACCTCGCGCTGTGTATTCATGTCAGTGCTCCCGCACAACCGGATTGCGCAATGTGCCGATGCCGCTGATCTCGATCTCGCAGACATCGCCGTGCTTCATGTTCTCGGTGGCGCCCTCGGTGCCCATCCACAGCACGTCGCCGGGATACAGCGTCAGGTACTGCGTCATCGCCACCAGGAAGTCGACCACGCCGAATACCATATGGTTGGTCTGGAACGCGATCAGCTCCTTGCCGTTCAGCCGCACCTTGGTGACCAGGTCGTCCAGCTTCACGTTGGTCTCGATCCACGGGCCCATGGGCTTGAACGTGTCGCTATTTTTTGCGCGCCACAGCGTGCGGTCGCTCTTCTGCCAGGTGCGCTCGCTCACGTCGTTGCCGATCGTGTAGCCGAGTACCGCCGACAAAGCGTTGTCACGCGTCAGGTGCTTGCACTTGCGGCCGATCACGGCGACGAGTTCGCCTTCGTACTGCACCTGGTCGGTGGCGTCCTTCGGGATGACGATCGCTTCGTTGTGCGCGATCAGCGCATTGTTGGCGCGATACCCGGCATCCGCCTGCTTCGGCAGTTCCACCTTCAGGCCGATCTTCTCGGCGGCCTCGCGCACATGCTCGGCATAGTTCAGGCCCGCGGCATAGAAGGTGGGCGGGACCACCGGCAGCAGCAGCTTCACATTGGCCAGCGGCAGGTGCGCGGACGTGCGCTCCCACATGTCGAACGGCGAGCCGCGCACCGGGATGATCTCTTCGCCTTCGACCACGCCGTAGGTCGGCGTTCCGTTCTGCTCAAAGCGTGCCCAGCGCATGTGCAGGTGTCCCTCCCAGCGAAGGGGACACCATACACGCGCGCACTCTCTTTGTCACAAAGGGGCGCAAGGGCGTCTAAGTTACATCGGAGGCACAAGGCCATCCTTGCCAACCGAGATCCGCGTTGCCGTCATAGTGCCGTCAGGCGTTCGTCTCCCCATCACGATGACATGTGCGTTTGGCACCAGCAACGCCGGTGAGCCCGGCTCGTAGGTCACCACCGGTGTATCGGGCGGCACGACGATGGTCTGCTTGCCGCCTTGGTAGGTGACCGTCAGAGTGCGACCGACGGTCCCGGTCAACGCACCTACTGTGCCGTTGGTCATCGTGCTCTGCGGCTTCAGGTCGAATGGCCGGTATCCTTCGCCGGTGCCACGCATGCTTTCCGGAAACACGTGCACCTCGAGGGCGCGCTCCGTGCCATCCGGTTGCGGCATCGCGGCGGAACCGATGAAGGAGCCGGGCTTGATGTCCTCCAACCGAACCGGGACGATTGCGACAACAGCCACATCGGGCGCGAGCGAGACCATCAGCTTGTCGCCCGTCCGCGTGGTCAGGCGAAGGCTGTTGCCATTGACCGCGTCGATCGTGGCGCGAACCCGCGCAACCGGCTGTGCCTGTCCCGCTGCGGCGCCGATTGTCACGAGCAGGACGGCCCAGGCGATAAACCTCCCCAGGCGGCGGCGAGCGGATGGCGGATGCGGCATGCGTATTCTCCTGCGGCTGGCGTTGCGCCGCAGATGTGGTGCCGGTCCGGAAAAGCGGAAGGTCAGGCCGTTGCGTCTTCCTTGACACCCAGCTCCGTCGTCATCCGTTCGCGCATGATGAACTTCTGGATCTTGCCGGTGACGGTCATCGGAAATTCATCGACGAAGCGGATGTGCCGCGGCACCTTGTAGTGGGCGATCTGGTCGCGACAGAAGTCGCGCACGTCCTCCGCGGTCAGCGTCTCGCCGGCACGCAGCCTGATCCAGGCGCACAGCTCCTCGCCGTAGCGTGCGTCCGGGATGCCGAACACCTGCACGTCCTGGATCTTCGGATGACGGTACAGGAATTCCTCGATCTCACGGGGGTATACGTTCTCGCCGCCGCGGATCACCATGTCCTTGATACGGCCGACAATGTTGCAGTAGCCATCGGTGTCCATCGTGGCGAGATCGCCGGTGTGCATCCAGCCGGCCGCGTCGATTGCCTGGGACGTTCGTTCCTCGTCGTCCCAGTAGCCGAGCATCACCGAATAGCCGCGGGTGCAGAACTCGCCTGGCGTGTCGCGGGGCAGGATGCGGCCTTCGCTGTCGATGATCTTGATCTCGACGTGCGGATGCGCGCGTCCGACGGTCGAGACGCGCCGCTCCAGCGGATCGTCCAGCGCCGTCTGCGTGCTGACCGGGCTGGTCTCGGTCATGCCGTAGCCGATGGTCATCTCGGTCAGGTGCATGTCGCGGATACAGCGGCGCATCACTTCGATAGGGCAGGGGGCGCCGGCCATCATGCCGGTGCGCAGGCTGCTCAGGTCGAATTTCTTGAAGTCGGGATGGTCGAGTTCGGCAATGAACATCGTCGGCACGCCGTACAGCGACGTGCAGTGCTCGTCTGCCACCGCCTGCAATGTCGCGAGCGGATCGAAGCCCTCGCCGGGCAGCACCATCGCCGCGCCATGCGTGATGCACGCCAGATTGCCGATCACCATACCGAAGCAGTGATACAGCGGCACCGGTATGCACACCTTGTCCTGCTCGGTGTATGCCATCGCCTGGCCGAGGAAGTAGCCGTTGTTGAGGATATTGTGGTGGGTGAGGGTGGCACCCTTTGGCAGCCCGGTGGTGCCGGAGGTGAACTGGATGTTGATCGGCTCATCGAACTGGAGAATGCCGGCCAGTTCCGTCAGGCGCGCCCGCTCCGCGGCGCCGTCCATTTCGTACACATTGTCGAACGGGATGGCGCCCGGCACGGTATCGCTGCCGATCTGGATGACGATGCGCAGCGACGGCAGCTTTGCCGCGTCCAGATGGCCTGGACGCGCGTGCCGCAGTTCCGGCGCCAGCGTGTTGATCATCCCGACATAGTCGCTGGTCTTGAAAGATGTCGCCGTGACGAGCGCGCGACAGCCAACCTTGTTGAGCGCGTATTCCAACTCCGCCAGCCGGTAGGCTGGGTTGATGTTCACCAGGATCAGTCCGGCCTTCGCGGTGGCGAACTGCGTTACCACCCATTGGGCATTGTTCGGCGACCAGATGCCGATGCGCTCGCCCGGCTTCAGCCCCAGCGCGATCAGTCCGGCGGCGAACGAATCGACCTTCTCACCGAGCTCGCGCCAGCTCCAGCGGACGCCTTGCTGGCACGCAATCAACCCAGGCCGGTCTCCCCAGCGCGCAACGGTCCGGTCGAAATGACGGCCGATCGTTTCGCCGATCAGGGCGATGCTGCTGGTGCCATGCGCATAGCTTGGCGCGGCCTCAGACATAGACGTGCTCCCATGCGATCTTGTCATGGTGATATTGTCCCGTTTCGCGCCCACATGGCCAGAGCCGTCTGGCGGCGATAGTCTGCCGCCCCAAATCAGGAGAGCCAGACATGGACGACATCGTCATCGTCTCCGCCGCCCGCACTCCGGTGGGCAGTTTCAGCGGCGCGCTGGGCACGCTGTCCGCACACGAACTTGGCACGGTTGCGTTGCGAGCGGCCTTCGAGCGGGCCGGGGTCGAGGCAGGCGACGTGGATGAAGTGATCCTCGGTCAGGTACTGGCCGCGGGCGAGGGACAGAATCCCGCACGCCAGGCCGCCCGCGCCGCCGGATTGCCCGATGCCAAGACCGCGTTCGGCATCAACCAGGTGTGTGGCTCCGGCCTGCGCGCCGTGGCGCTCGCCGCGCAGCAGATCCGCACCGGTGAAAGCGCCATCGTGGCCGCCGGCGGCATGGAGAGTATGAGCACGTCGCAGCACTCGGCGTATCTGCGCGCGGGACAGAAGATGGGAGGCGTCGAGTTCATCGACACGATGCTGAAGGACGGGTTGTGGGACGCATTCCACGGCTACCACATGGGCAACACGGCGGAGAACGTTGCCAGCAAGTATCAGATCACCCGTGAGCAGCAGGATCAGTTCGCCCTCGGCTCGCAGCAGAAGGCGAGCGCCGCGCAGAAGGCCGGCCGCTTCAAGGACGAGATCGCGCCGGTGACAGTGAAGACGCGCAAGGGTGATGTGGTGGTCGCCGATGACGAGTACATCCGCCATGACGCGAGCATGGAGACGATAGCCAGGCTGCGGCCGGCGTTCAGCAAGGACGGCACGGTGACGGCCGGCAATGCCTCCGGCATCAACGATGGCGCGGCGGCGCTGGTGCTGATGAGCGCGTCGGAGGCAGCGAAGCGTGGCCTGAAGCCGCTGGCCCGGATCGCGGCGTTCGCGACGGCGGGGGTCGATCCGGCGGTGATGGGCACCGGTCCGATCCCGGCAACCCGTAAGGTGCTGGCGCGGGCGGGGTGGAAGGTCGATGACCTTGACCTCATCGAGGCCAACGAGGCGTTCGCCGCGCAGGCGCTTGCGGTGAACAAGGACCTCGGCTGGGACACCGACAGGGTGAACGTGAACGGCGGCGCGATCGCCATCGGTCATCCGATCGGGGCGTCTGGTGCGCGCGTGCTGATCACGCTGCTGCACGAGATGCAGAAGCGGGACGCAAAGAAGGGGCTGGCGACGCTGTGCATCGGTGGCGGCATGGGCGTTGCGATGTGCGTCGAGCGCTGAGCTGAGCGGTGGCCCCGACCCGATTATTTGATTACGGCAGCAGCGTGATGCGGTTGCGCGCGATCGCGTGGACTGTCCGGTAGGCATCCAGCGCGTGTTCCAGCGGGTAACAGGCGCTATCCACCATCGCCATTGGCCTGAGCTGTCCATTGGCAAAGCCTGGCAGCAGTTCGCGCAGCAGCGCGGCCGAGGCGCGGGCGTCCATTGCCAGTGAGTTGACGCCGAAGAATGAGTGCTCGCCGCGGTAGAACGTGAAGATGTCGAACGGCACCGGTCGTTCGACCGTGGATATCAGGATGTGCCGTCCGCCATGCGCCATCGCCTGATTGGCGGCGGCGAAATACGGGCTGCCGACCGTGTTGTAGACGATGTCGGCGCCGTGGCCGCCGGTCTCGTCGCGCAGCACGGCCGCGATATCGGTGCTCGATGCATCGATCATGCGGACCGGGCAGTGCGGCTGGACGAACGCCTCGGTGCGGCGGCTCACGCCGAACACGCGTGCGCCGAGCATCGCCGCGATTTGTGCGGCCGCCTGACCGACCATGCCGTTCACAGCGGTGACCAGCACGACGTCGCCCGGCTGGGTCATGCCGGCGCGATGGAAGCCCTGCTGAGCGGTGACGAACGGCACGCCGAGCGCGCCGGCTTCCTCCAGCGTCAGTGTTGGGGGCTTTTCCACCATGGCGTCGCTGGGCAGAACAAGGTGGGTGGCGTGGGTGCCGTCACGGGTGATGCCCAGATCGCCACCTGCACCGAATACCTCGCGGCCGATCAGATCCGACGGTCCCTCCGCCACGATGCCCGACCAATCGCGGCCCGGCGTGCGTGGCCACATTGCCTGCGGCATGCGCCCTATCGCCGCGGCCACATCGCTGCGGTTCACGCCGGCGGCTCGTATTTCTACCAGCACTTCGTCGGCAGCGCGTGGCAGCGCATCGCAGGTTTCGATCCGCAGGTCGATGTCATCGACCGTTTCCGCCTTCCGCAGAACGCGCAGCCTTCGCATGGCAGTCCCCTCTGTCGCCAGTCGCGCGCAGTCTGCCCTATCCTGACAGGAACGGTTTCGGAGACACGCGCATGAACACCCCGCTGGCAGGCATCACTGTGCTGGATTTCGGCCAAATCTTCCAAGGACCCTATGCCACGCTGCTGATGGCCAAGGCTGGTGCCAACGTGATCAAGATCGAACCGCCGCACGGCGAGCCAGGCCGGAGACGCGCCGAGGCGGGCAAGAGCACGACGCTGCCGGTGGCGATGCTGAATGCCAACAAGCGGGCGATCACGCTCAACCTGAAGTCGGAGCGCGGACGTGCGCTGCTGCGACAGATGGTCGAACGCGCGGACGTGCTGCTGGAGAATTTCTCGCCGGGCACATTGGACGAGCTGGGCGTCGGCTACGAGGTGCTGAAGGCGATCAATCCGCGGCTGGTCTATGCGACCGGTTCCGGCTTCGGCATCACGGGGCCGGATCGCGACAACCTGGCGATGGATTTCACCATTCAGGCGCAGTCAGGCATCATGAGCGTCACCGGCTTTCCCGATGGTCCGCCGGTGAAGGCGGGCCCGACGCTGGTCGATTTCATGGGCGGCATTCACCTCTATGCGGCCGTCGTCACCGCGCTGTTCCAGCGCGAGCGTACCGGGATGGGGCAGCTTGTCGAAGTGGCGATGCAGGAGACGGTGTACTCGTCGCTCGCGTCCAGCATGGAGTATCATGTGAGGACCGGTGAGCTGCCGCCGCGCACCGGCAATCGACAATCGGCCCTGGCCAGCGCGCCGTATAACGCATTCCCCACTGCCGACGGTTGGGTCGCCATACACGTGGTGACGGAAGCGCACTGGAAGAATTTGGCAAAGGCGATGGGGCGCGCGGAGCTGGCGGATGATCCGCGCTTTGCCAACAACGCGGCGCGCACGGCCAATCTCGAGGCGACTGATGATGTCGTGGCGGCGTGGACCCGGACGCTTGGCAAGATGGAGGTGTTCGCCGCGGCGAAGCGCTACCGCATTCCGTGCGCGCCGGTGCGTACCGTGCCGGAGGTGATGAACGATCCGCACATGCACGGCCGCGGCATGCTGGAGCGCATCGATCATCCGGAGCTTGGCAATATCGTGGTGCCGACCACGCCATTGCGGCTGCATGGCGCCGAGAAGGTGGCGACGGTGCCGAGCCCGACGATCGGCCAGCACAACGAGGAGGTGTACGGCGGCTGGCTAGGGTTGCCGGCTGATGAGATAGTGGCGCTGAAGCAACAGGGCGTCATCTGATAAAGGGGAGATGAAGCATGACCAAGGTAGCCGTGCTCGACGACTGGCAGGGTGTGGCGAAGACCAGCGCCGACTGGGGGCCATTGCAGGCTCGCGCCGAGGTGGTGTTTTTCGCGAAGGCGTTCGACGGCGAGGACGATGCGGCGCGCCAGCTCGCCGATTTCGATATCGTGCTGTCGATGCGCGAGCGCACGCCGCTGCCGGGTTCGCTGATCAACCGGCTGCCGAAGCTACGCATGCTGGGGATGACGGGGGCGCGCAATGCCTCGCTGGATACGCCGGCCTGCACGGCGCGCGGGGTCGTGGTCTGCAATACCACTGGCGGCGGTGGCAGCGAGGCCGCCACCGCAGAGCTGGCGCTCGGCCTGCTGATCAGCGCGGCGCGCGCGATCCCTGCCGGAGATGCGAACATCCGCAGCGGGAAATTCCAGGAGGGCGTGCCGATCGGTTACGCGCTGCAGGGCAAGACGATTGGGGTGATCGGGCTGGGGCGTCTGGGCTCGCATATGGCGCGCTACTGCAAGGCACTGAACATGAACGTGCTCGCCTGGAGCCAGAACATGACGGCGGATCGCGCGCAGGCGTCGGGTGCGACAATGGTGTCCAAGGAGGAGCTGCTGTCACGTTCCGACGCGGTCAGCATCCATCTGGTGCTGTCGGATCGCACGCGCGGACTGATCGGCGCGGCGGATATCGCGCGCATGAAGCCGGGAGCGATTTTGGTCAATACGTCGCGTGGTCCGATCGTCGATGAGAAGGCGCTGATCGAGGCGGTGCAGGCACGTCGCATCGTGGCCGCGCTCGATGTGTTCGACCGCGAACCGCTGCCGGCGAATCATCCGCTGCGCAGCGCGGCCAACGTGGTGATGACGCCGCATCTTGGCTATGGCGTGCAGGAGACGTGGGTGGGTTTTTATCCGCAGAGCGTGGAGAACGCGCTGGCGTTTCTCGATGGCAAGCCGGTGCGGGTCACCAACCCTGAGGTGCTGGCGAAGACGGGTTGAATAGACACGGGGACGTTTTAGCGCTCGCAGCGAGCCAGCTCTGATCGGCATCACAGGTTCTGATGCAACGCCAAAATTCGGCGGCCAACGTGCCGACATTGCTGTGTACGACAAGAAGCATCCTGCCGTAGTTGTAGACGTCAAGATCCGTCGATGAGAGGCGAAGGCTCAGTATGGAACAATCACTCGGCACACCACGATAGGGAACCGCCACACTGGCGGGCGAGTGGGGATGGCGATTTGTCTGCGTCAAGCTGGCCTAGCCGGCGGAGCCGAACAGGCGCCGATCCCACCACACCGACTGGTGCAGGCTGTGGGTGATGCGGAGGAACTCCGCGTGCTCGGGATTGATCAGCACGTTGAGTTCCATTCGTGCGACGACACTGGGCACCAGGAGCAAAAGCGAACGGCGGGAAATCTGCCAGGCCTCGCCGTAAACCTGCGACACACCGGCGCTGTTGGCATCCCATCCCGGCAGATAAGCGGGATTCAGCAACTCATAGCTGACGCCATTCGGGATAGTGATCTGGATGAAGTGCTGGTTGTCAGGAAATCGACCCGCGCCATTCGCAAGTATCTCGAGCATGGCAGTCGAGTAGTGCTCCGAGGTGTAGATCAGCGGGCTGCTCCCGGTATTCCAGCGTCCTGGCGCGAGCCGGGATCCGGTTGCGTCGAAGATGGGGTACACGCCGTCGGGATCGCCGATCCGAAACGTCGTCAAGACGCGGTCGAGACGCTGTGCCGTCACACGCCAGTGCTGTATTTCAGCCGGCCGAGAATACTTTCAACGAGCGGCCGCCCGAATTCGCTGGCAAGCACGACATCGATCGGGCGACGGTCCTCCAGCATCATATGCGGATGAAACAGCCAGCGCCGCGCCGCTTCGTCGGTCTTCCATACGTCCTTGGCGAACGCCCAGACCGAGGCGAGTCTGGCGACCCTGGCGCTCTCCTCGGCGGTCAGGCGCGGCGTGTGCTGTCCGCGCCGGCGCGCCAGGGTCGCACGCGGCACCAGACGATAGACGAAGCCGGCATCGTCGGGCGCCACAAAATGGACAATCCGATCCAAGGCCGAGAGCGGCAGACCCTTCTCCACATCGCTCATCAGGCCCAGCGCGGACCCGGATCGCGCGGAATGTTTCCGCAAGCCGAGAAGTTCGGGAACCGAGGTAGCGACACCGGCTGACATCGACCATTCCACAATCAATTGGTACCTAATATGGTCTCACCCGGGCAGGCCGCAACCACTGCCCTTGACCCCGCCTCGCCTCCGGTTATCCATCTGCCGCACAAACACAGGAGACCTTCTCATGCGCGCCTGGGCCGTGGTCGAGAATGGCAAGCCGTTGCAGGAACTCGAACTGCCGACGCCGGAGCCGAAGGGCACCGAGGTTTTGGTCGAGGTGACGCATTGCGGCGTCTGTCACTCGGACCTGCATATCTGGGAGGGCTACTACGACATCGGCGGCGGCAAGAAGATGTCGCTGAAGGACCGCGGTGTGGTGTTGCCGCTCGCGATGGGGCACGAAATCGTGGGGCGTGTCGCGAAGCTTGGCCCTGATGCCAAGGGCGTGAATGTCGGTGACCTGCGCATCGTGTTTCCCTGGCTCGGCTGCGGCACCTGCGACAAATGCCTGGCGGAGGAGGACAACATGTGTCTGACGCCGCGCAGTCTCGGCGTGTATGCCAATGGCGGCTACGGCACACACGTGATCGCACCGCATCCGCGACATCTGGTCGATCCCGGCACGCTCGATCCGGCGGTGGCCGCGACCTATGCCTGCTCGGGCATCACCGTCTATTCGGCGATCCGCAAGGCGATGCCGATCGCGCCCAGTGAGGCGATCGTGGTTGTGGGGGCGGGCGGTCTGGGGCTGAACGCCATCGCCGTGCTGCGCGCGATGAAGCACCAGAACATCGTGGTGGTGGATATCAGCGCGGAGAAGCGCGAGGCCGCGATGAAGGCCGGTGCGCACAAGGTGGTGGACGGCAGTGGGGATGGCGTGACGCAGCGCATCATCGAGACCGCCGGCGGCCCTGTGCTCGCGGTGATCGATCTGGTGAACGGCACGCAGACCGCGCGTTTTGCGTTCGACGCTCTGCGCAAGGGTGGCAAGCTGATCCAGGTCGGCCTGTTCGGCGGCGAATTGACTGTGCCACTGCCACTGATGGCGATCCGCGCACTGACCGTGCAGGGGACCTATGTCGGCAATCCCAAGGAGCTGCGGGAGCTGGTGAAACTGGCGCAGGAGGGAACGCTGCCCGCGTTGCCGGTTGCGACCGTGCCGCAGAGCCAGGCCAATGATGCGCTCATGCGTCTGCGTGACGGCCGTGTGACGGGACGGCTGGTGTTGCGCAGCGACGCGGCCTGAAGGCGCCATGGCTCTCGGTTCCACCGATGTCGGGACGACCTTGGTGGAATTGGCCCGCGCGTATCAGCTCTCGCAGCCGATCTACGTTGCGGCCAGCCTCTGCATCGCCGATCGGCTGGCTGACGGCCCACGCTCCTACGAGGAGCTTGCGCGCGACACGGGGACGCACGCCAGATAGCTGTATCGGGTGTTGCGGCTGCTGGCGAGCCGCGGTGTGTTTGCTGAGCTCGAGGCGGGACAGTTCGCACAAACGCCGCTGTCGGAAGTTCTGCGGGGCGGCGTGCCCGGCTCGGTCCGCGATCTGGTGATCGTCTGGGGTCACCCTACGCAATGGCAGGCGTGGGGAAGGCTACTGGACAGCGTGCGCACCGGGAGGCCAGCGTTCGATTGGATTTATGGCAAGAGCCATTATGCGCATCTGGCGACTGATCCGGAGGATGGCGCGATGTTTCGTGCCGGAATGGCCGCCAACCAGACGCACGCCGTGCTTGCCGATGTCTGCGATCTCTCAGGGGTCAGCGAAATCGTCGACGTGGGCGGCGGCAACGGTCGGCTGCTTGCGGCGGTCCTGACGAAGCATCCCGACATGCGCGGTGTTCTGCTCGACGCTGCTGCTGTCGTTGCGGCGGCCGAGGAGGTGTTTCGCGCGGCGGGTGTTGCGGACCGCTGCCGTATCGTTCCCGGGGACTTTCTCGCCTCGGTTCCGACAGGGGCTGACGCTTATGTCGTGTCGAATGTCTTGATGGATTGCGACGATGCAGTCGCGATTACCTTGCTGGGCAACTGCCGCGTCGCAATGGTGCCGACCGGCAGGCTGCTCGTGGTGGAGCGGGTCATTCCCGCAGACAGTGCGCCGTCACTTGCTCATTTCAACGACGTGATGGCCTTGGCGGTCACCGGTGGGCAGATCCGCACCGAGGGCGAATGTGCCGCGCTGTTTGCGATGGCGGGGTTCAGCCTGAGCAAGGTCATCCCAACCCCGGTCGGGCATTTCGTTTTGGAAGCACGCCCGGCGGTGTGAGCGGCGATCCGAGGCGACCTGACCTCCTACAGGACCATGCCGATCCACAGCAGCATCAGCATCGCGATCATCCCTATCGTGCCGAGGATGGCGGTCGGCTGAATGTCGTCCGATCGGCGACGGGCGATGGCGATGGAGCGTGCGGTGTTGGGGTGGGGCATTTTGCAAACTCCGTTCCGAGGCACGGCGGGAGGGCACCACAGGACGGGTGTGCGGCGAAATTCGGAAATCCCCGTACGGGCATTGACTGTGGCGGTGCCAAGCGTGCAGCAAGCAATCCCCAGCAAGGCGCGCATATCGATGGGGGTTGCTTCCCGGACCATGTCCGGGACCGCTACGCTTCTAACAAGAAACCATGAGCGGACTGTGGCGTGCGCATCAAGGGAAGAGGTGGCTGGCTGGCTTTCGCCGGCCACGACGAGTACCGGTTCATCCAGCGCAGGTCCGCCGCCAGGCGGGTGGGGAACTCGCAATGAGAGTACGTTTCGCTGGCTGGTGATTCAGGGTAGTAGGGTCGCCGTCAAATCCAGGCTGGGACGTTACCCTCTGCCTACCTCATGGAGCCAGCGATGAGCCAGAATGCGTCGATCCGCCGCTCGATCGTACTGAAGCACCGCCCGGACGGCGAGCCGCGCCGGCAGAATTTCGAGATCCGTGAGGACGCCATACCGCAAGCCGCCGCTGGTGAGGTGGTGACGCGTACCATCTGGCTGTCGATCGACCCCTATATGCGAGGGCGGTTGCGCGAGCAGCAGACCTACGCACAGGCGGTGAACCCCGGCGACGTGATGACCGGTGAGACCGTAGGCGAAGTGATCGCCTCGGCGCATGGGGACTTCGTGCCCGGTGACGTGGCGGTGGGCGCGCGCGGCTGGCAGACGCACTCGGTCACGCCGGGCGATAGGCTGGTGAAGCTCCCACGGCATGGGGTGCCGCTGTCGGCCTATCTCGGCGTGCTTGGTATGCCGGGCGCGACCGCATATCGCGGGATCACTGAGATATGCCAGCCGAAAAAGGGCGAGACGGTGGTGGTTTCCGCAGCGTCAGGCGCTGTCGGTTCGGTGGCCGGGCAACTCGCACGTCGTGCCGGCGCACGCGTCGTCGGCGTTGCCGGTGGCGCCGAAAAGTGCCTGTGGGTGCAGGACAGCCTTGGGTTCGACGACTGCGTCGACCATCGTTCGCTCGACCTGCATGCTGAACTGGCGGCATCGTGCCCGAACGGCATCGACGCGTATTTCGAGAATGTCGGCGGTGCGGTGCAGGCGGCGGTGTTCGATCTGCTCAATCCATTCGCCCGGGTGGCGATGTGCGGCATGGTGTCGCAATACAACGAGGCCGAATTCCCGCCCGGTCCCAATCTCGGCTTTGTCGTTGGGAAGCGGGTGCTGATTCAGGGCTTCATCGTGTCTGATAAGCCGGAGAAGCTCGCCGAGTGGCGCAAGCTGGCGACGCCCTGGGTGGCGGATGGCAGTTTGATCTACCGGGAGGACGAGGTGGACGGACTGGAACATGCCCCAGATGCACTTGCCGGCATCCTGGGCGGGCGCAATTTCGGCAAACTGCTGGTGCGGGTGGGGGCTGATCCCACGTAACTTGACTGTTTGGGGCAAGGACTCAGTCACGTCGCAACGGCATCAAAGCAGGACATGGATGGGTGCGCCAGGAAGCTGGCGAGTTCCAGCCGGGGGAAGCCCGGCCCAGGTAAGGTGTAGCGGCCGCCCGGATTTGGCATTGCGCAGGCACCCGCTTTCCTGCCCGCTTCGATTTGGACGAAATGCGGACCAGCTTCGCCACGTACCGCAGCACAGTCGCGCGTGCGCTGCTGCATGCCGACGAGGCCAGCTACCAGAGGAACGATGCCGTCTATGCGCCAACCGTCGATCCCGGCACTGAGACGACGCGATCGCCGAGCGGTGCCATTTCGGTGAACAGACATGTCTTGGCGTCGTTCGGCTTGATCGCCGCTATCAGTTCCAGCGGATGCTTCGGTCGCTCGTTGAAGCGGTCTTCGCTCAAGTCAGATCGCCGCAGAGCTTCGCACATTGCGGGCGGTCTCGTGTGTGCAGGTTCCTTGGCAACGATCACGGCCACAGAGATTGTCGGTCATCCGTCCGACCGTCGCGTTGGTCGTGCCGGACCGCTGCGATATATCAGCCCGCCCTCGGCTCGCCGGTGCCGCCGAAGTCGCCGCAACGGGTGAAATCTCGGCCTGCAATAGGACAGCTTCGGTTGATCCTGATCAATGCGCGCTGTCGCAGGATTCGCCATGACGCGATGACAGCCCGAGGAGAGCAAGGATGACCGGTATTAGTTTGTCCGTAGACGAGATTAAGGCGGCGCCACCCGAGGTGCGACGCTGGCTCGAGCAGGAGATGGTTCGTGCGTTCGGTATTCAGCCGGCACCGGCCTCCCCCGAGGCACCGACGCTGATCGGCTGCAACATTGAAGAGGCGCGAGACATGCTGGCACTCGTGCAGGGCATGCTTCCGGTGGTCAGCGTGTTCTTCGAACTGGGCCGCGAAGCCACCAGCGTCGCCGCGCATGGCCTGCGCGCGTTCCGCATCACCGACATCCTGCGCCACGCGCGGCTGCAATCGCCCGATCAGGTGGTCCAATGCCTGAACGTTCTCACCCAGGCCCTGCGGCGCGCGCGTGGCGACGCCACGGCGGCATTCTTTGCGATGGACGACCAAGGGCATTGCCTGGTGGCGGAGGCGACGATGCACAGCATCCTGCGGCTGTGGCAGGAGATCGTGGCGCAGCGCGGGCTTCAGAGCGAGGTCGGCGACATGCCGGCGCAGCCGGCGGAGGCGTCAGCCTGATGTTACGGCGGTAATATCGACCTCCATCAACAGTTCGGGGCTGGCCAGCCCCTTCACCACCAGCGCGCTGAAGCATGGCGTCACGCCGTTCAGTCGACGAAGCACGACCTTTGTCACGCCGGGCAGAAATGCCCGGTCAGTGACGAACACTGTCGCCTTGACCACATCGGCCAGTCCGGCGCCTGCCTCGCCCAGCAGCAAGGCGACGTTGTCCATCGCCTGCTCGGCCTGAGCGACGGGATCGCCGGTGCCGTGCATGACCTCGTTGAGATCGGTGCCGGTCTGGCCGCGCAAAATGACCTGAGCGCCGGCGTGCACGGCCATGCAGAAGTCGCAATCCAGCGCCTGCTGCGCGAAACCATAGCGCACGGCGTTCGAATGATAGGGACGCAGCCGTTGGTGCGGCGCGCCTTGCTTGCGCATTACGTAGGCGTCGATCTCGAACAGAATCTCCGGGCGAGCGAACCCGGTCACGATCAGGCCGGTGGACACCGGATGAATGTTCCGGAAGTGCCGGCCGATCACCGGATACACCGCGGTGCGATAGGCGCGGTCGCCGATATAGACCGTGATCTTGCACACCTCGTCCATGCCGGATCCTGCCTCGCGCAGCAGCGTGGCGAGATTGCTCAGCGCGAGATCGGCCTGTGCGGCGGCATCCTCGGGCTGCCGTCCGAGACCTGCCATGAAGCTGCCGTCGAGCGATGCGCCGGTCTGACCGCGCACGAACAGCTCGGTCTCGCTTGCGGCGATCATCGCGCCCTGCCAGGCGATGTCCTGGCCAAACCAGTCCTTCATCGCGAATGTCCGCAGGCGCTGGACCGGTGAGCCGATCACTGCCTCTGCATCGATCTGCACCATCAGTTCGGGCAGCGGCAGTCCGGCGACCAGCAGGCCGGTGCCGACCGGGAACACGTCGCGCAAACGGCTGCCGATCGCCTCGTACACCGGCTTGCGGTGTGCGCGGTCGACCAGCGATGTCGTCAGTTTCGTGATGTCGCGCAGCGACCCGCCGGCTGCCTGCAATGCCGCCGCAATGCTGTCGAGTGCGGCATGGGTCTGCGCCGCTGCATCTCCAAGGCCGGCCACCGAACCATCGGGCTGCAACGCGCTCCGTCCGCTCAGGAACACCCGCGAACCGCAGCGGACCGCGCCGGCGATGGGCGTCGGATTGAACGGCGTGGCCATTGGCAGCAGGCGCGGGTGCGACACAGCGACAGTCCCATTCATCGGCAGCGGACACTAGCTCCGCGGCGCGTCGCATGCCCACAGTTGGCGATGGAGGACGACGCCATGTTCAGCCAACATCGCCGACCGAACCGCCTGGAGATCGACAGCGGTTCGGTGACCGGCCGCGTGGCCGAACTGCGTCGCCGCGTCAGATCGCGGGTGAAGATCTTCGCCGCATTGAAGGCCGATGGTTACGGTTTCGGCACGTTGCCCATGGCTCGCGCGGCGCTGGCCGGTGGTGCCGATGCTCTGTCGCTGATCGATCGCGCCGAGGCGATCAGGCTGCGGCAGGCCGGCGTCGATGCGCCGATCCTGCTATACGCCGGCGCGCCAATCGATGCGGACGCGGTTGCCGCAGCGGAGACGTTCCGTCTCATTCTGACAGTGCTGACCGCGCGGCAGATCGACGTCGTGGCGCGCCACGCGCGCATGCCGATCGAGCTTGCCATCAAGCTGGAGGTCGGCCCGGAACGGATCGGCGTGTTGCCCGCGCAGCTGATCGCCATGGCCGATCGCATCGGGCATGACGGCAATCTGTCACTCGCGATCGTCAATGCGCATCCGACGTTCCGTGACGAAACGCCGGATAGCGTGGTGCAGGAACAGTTCCGCCGCTTTGTTGCGGCATTGGTTGGGCTTCAGAAAGCCCGCGTGGCGATGCCGATGCGCTTGTTCGCGTCGTCGAAGACGCTGGATCGATTTTCCGGAATGGAACTCGACGCAATTGACCCCGGCCAATACCTGTTCGCCGATGCCACCGAGCGGCCGATCATTCGCTCGCTACGAACGGTGCTGATCCAGGTACGTTCGGTGACGCGCGACTTCGCACTCGAGCACGCGCCGTTCGACATCGGCAAAGTGCGGCGTGTCGGCGTAATTCCGTTCGGCAAGGTCGATGGCGGCGGGCGCTGCCACGCTTCTGACGTTCTTGTGCGCGGTCGGCGCGTGCCTGTTCTTGGCACGCCGTCGCTGGAGTATATGCGGCTCGACCTGTCAGCGATCGATGATGCGGAGGAGGACGACGAGGTGGTGCTGATCGGCCGTCAAGGCGGCGCGCAGATCAGCCTGGCCGAGGTTTGCGCCGCGCGGGGCGCGACACCATCGGATATCGCCATGGCGGTTGGGCCTGCCGTTCTCCGCACTGGGTAGTGCGCGATTAGCGCGCAATTCTAGTACTGCGGGTATCCGGGATAGTACCCCGGGGGTGGCGCGTAGACCACTGGGGGTGGCGGCGCGTAGTACTGCTGCTGCTGCGAGGCTATCACGCCACCGACGATTGCCGCGGCGCCAAGCCCGAGAACCGCTGCGGCGGCCGCACCACCGTTGTCGTGGTCGTGGTGGTGCCAGTCCCGATCTCCGTGCCACTCGCCGTGCCAGTCGCGATGATCGCGCGAGTCGGCGTATGCCGAGGGAGCAGCCAGCAGGCCGGCCGCGACGGGGGCAGCGATCAGTAGTGTGGACCAGATTCGCATGGCACGATCCTTATCCTGAACGAGTGCCAAGGAAGCTGGTGACCGGTCGTGGCCGGATTAGGGCGGCACAGTGATTTGTTCGCGGCCGTGCCGTCAGTGGTATGTCCGACCGCCATCCACGGCCAGGTTGACGCCCGTCACGAACGAGCTTTCGTGCGAGGTCAAAAACAGGATTGCGGCGGCGATCTCCTCGGGCGCGGCGGGACGGCCAAGAGCGTAGCGGTTCACGATGGCCGGAATCACTCGCGCCGGATGAGTTGCGCAACGTGCCGTCGGTCATTGGCGTCTCGACAGCGCCAGGGCATACCGCGTTGACGCGGATCGTCGGTGCGAGTTCCGCTGCCAGAGTGCGGGTCATGGCGATCACGCCGCCTTTCGACGCAACATAGGCGGTGCTGCCACCACCGGTCGGCAGCAGTCCGACGCCCGACGCGATGTTGACCACCGTCGCGCGCTCGGCCTGACGAAGCAACGGAACGGCGGCCTGCACGCACAGGAATGTGCCCGTCAGGTTGACCGCTATCGTCGTGTTCCAGACGTCGGAAGTGGTGTCGCTCAGCCCGCGATTGATGAAAACGCCGGCGGCGTTGACCAGCCCGTCAAGCCCGCCGAGGGCCTGTGCCGCTTCCTGCATCGCCCGAGAAACGGCGTCGGCGTTCGATACGTCGGCGGCGATCGCATGGGCGCCGGCAACGCGCGCGACATCGCGATCGAGTACGGCGATCGCGGCGCCCTCGCGCACGAACAGCTCGCATGTCGCGCGGCCGATACCGGATGCGCCGCCGGTGATCATGATCTTGCGGCCGGTCAATCTTGGCATGAGCATTCTCTCCCCGTGGCGTTGCCTGTTACCGCATAGCATGACACGGTACCTCTCGGTAGCGCGCCGCAGGAGGCAAGGATGGATGTCGGCATGATGAGCGACGAACTGCTGTATCGGCTGGAGAACCGCGTCGCGGTCATCACGTTGAATCGGCCGGAGCGCTTGAACGCGCTGACCAAGGACATGATGCAGGCGCTGCGCATGCGGCTCGCGGAGTGTGCTGTAGATGAAGCGATCGGTTGCGTTGTGCTGACGGGTGCCGGGAGCGCGTTCTGTGCCGGTGGCGATGTGCGGGTGCAGGCGCAGGTTGCGGCGGAGGGAAGTCCAGAGACTCCGGAGCGCCGGACCGATTTGCTGCGTGCCTCGATGGAGGCATCGCGGCTGCTGCACGAGATGCCGAAGCCGACGATTGCGATGCTGAATGGTGTCGCCGCTGGAGCAGGGCTGTCGTTGGCATTGGCATGCGATCTGCGAATCGCGGGACGGAGTGCGCGGATGACGACGGCGTTCGCGAAGGTCGGCCTTTCGGGTGATTACGGCGGGACGTGGTTTCTGACGCAGCTTGTCGGCACGGCGAAGGCACGCGAACTGTATTTCCTGTCCGATGTGCTGGATGCGGCGCGGATCGAGGGGTTAGGACTGGCCAATCGTGTGGTGGCGGATGCGGAGCTTGTGTCGGAGACGATGGCGCTGGCGGCGAAGCTGGCGAACGGGCCGAGCGTGGCGCTGCGCTACATGAAGCGGAACCTGAACGCGGCGGTGTCTGGAGATCTCGCTGCAGGGCTGGACAGCGAGGCGTACGGGATGTTGCGCTCCCGTGCCAGTGAGGATCACAAGGAGGCGGCGCGGGCCTTCGTCGAGAAGCGCCCGCCGGTGTTCCGGGGGCGTTGACATACTTGGCCGTACGAAATACTACCAATGAGTAATTTTCCTGGAGCCGCCCCCATGCCTCCTGCCAAAGCCCCGAGCGTTGTCGATGTCGTCATTGTCGGCGCGGGCTTCGCCGGCATGTACATGCTGCACCGCCTGCGCGGTCTCGGCGTGTCGGCACGCGTGTTCGAGGCGGGCAGCGGCGTCGGCGGCACCTGGTATTGGAACCGCTATCCCGGCGCGCGCTGTGACGTGGAGAGCATGCAGTACTCCTATTCGTTCTCGCCGGAGTTGGAGCGGGAATGGCAGTGGAGCGAACTGTTCGCCTCGCAACCCGAGATCCTGCGCTACGCCAACCACGTTGCCGACAGCTTCGACCTGCGTCGCGACATCCAGTTCGACACGCGGGTGACCGGGGCTCGCTTCGACCGCGCGACGCATCGCTGGGATGTGGGCACCGACCGTGGCGATCGTGTTTCGGCGCGGCACTGTGTGATGGCGACCGGCTGCCTGTCCACCGCGCGCATGCCTGACTTTGCTGGCATGGAGCGCTTCACCGGCAAGACCTATCATACCGGCCATTGGCCGCAGGAAGGCGTCGATTTCACCGGCCAGCGCGTCGGCGTGATCGGTACCGGCTCGTCGGCGATCCAGGCGGTGCCGGTGATCGCCCAGCGGGCGGCGCAGCTCACCGTGTTTCAGCGCACGCCGAACTTCAGTATCCCGTCACGCAATGGGCCGATGAGCGAGGCATACGCGCAGACGTGGAAGGCTGACTATCCCGCGCTGCGCGAGAAGGCGCGCCACATGCGCACCGGCATCCTCAACAATCCGAACAACGTGTCCGCGCTCGAGGTTTCTGATGAGGAGCGGCGGCGCATTTACGAGGAGCGTTGGGCATCCGGCGGTACCAACTTCATGGCGGCGTTCAATGACCTGATCGTCAGCCAGCAGGCCAACGATACCGCAGCCGATTTCGTGCGAGATAGGATCAGGGAGACTGTACGCAATCAGGCGGTGGCGGAATTGCTGGCGCCGAAGAACCACCCGATCGGCACGAAGCGCATATGCGTCGATACTGATTACTACGGGACTTACAACCGCGACAACGTCACGCTGGTGGATGTGCGCGCGACACCGATCACCGAGATCACCGCGAATGGCGTGCGTGCCGGCGACGTCGAATACGCGTTCGACAGCATTGTGTTTGCGACCGGTTTTGATGCGATGACTGGGGCGCTGCTGAAGATCGACATTGAAGCAGACGGACAGGCGCTGCGGGACAAATGGGAGGCAGGGCCGCGAACCTATCTCGGTCTGATGACGGCGGGGTTTCCCAACATGTTCATGATCACCGGGCCTGGCAGTCCGTCGGTGCTCAGCAATATGATGGTGTCGATCGAGCAGCATGTCGACTGGATCGCCGATTGCGTGGCGTATCTTCGCTCGCACGGGCTGGACTGCATCGAGGCCACCCCGGCTGCGGAGGATGCGTGGGTCGCGCATGGCAACGAGGTGGCCAATGGGACGCTGTACCCGCTGGCGAACTCGTGGTACATGGGCGTCAATATCCCAGGCAAGCCGCAGGTGTTCATGCCGTATATCGGCGGCGTCGGGAGCTACCGGCAGATATGCGACGAGATCGCCGCGGAAGGCTATCGTGGCTTCGCGTTGAGCGCGCAGACCGCAGCAATAGCTGCGGAATAGCGCCGCCCGACCCTGTCAGCGCGAGGAGCGCGGCGACAGAGCAAACCTCCATCGAGGTACGCACTGACGATGGAGATTGCTTCGCTTCGCTCGCAACGACAGCCTTACGCCTTGTCGTGGATGAACCGGTCGATCTTGCGATAGTGGAATAGCCATCGCCCGTCCTGCTTCACCATGTCATCCGTGTAGCTTCCGGCTGAGCCGATCTTCGGCCCCTGCGCGCTGTTCTGCACTGTCACCCAATTCGAGAAGCACTTCGCCGTGGTCCCCTCCACCTTGATCACAACATTGGTGACGTGATGGATTGCCCGCGGCCGGGGGTTCGCCGACTGGCGCATGCCGCGCACCAGTGCCTCAACTTCCGCTCGTCCGGTGCCCTTGCCGAACGCGGTGTCCCATGTGCCGTCCTCGGTGAAGAGAGCTGCCATGTCGGCGAAGCGGTCGTTATCCAACCGGAAGCAGTATTCCGCCATGACTTCGCGGATTGCATCCTTCTCTATGAGTTCGCTCATGCTAAGTTGCCTCCTGCCATGTCCTATGTCGCCATTGCACGCGAGGAAGCCGCCGTTGTCGAGCGCAGCGGCCTGTTGGGCGAGGGCGGCGCGTGGGCCGGACGCCATGTGATTGCGCGCTTCTTCATCGCGGGCTTTGGCAATGCGGAACAGCGTACCGCCTGGCTGTCGCGCCTGGCGTCGGTGGCGATTTCCGAGCCCCGCGTCGGCGCGCATCCAAAACTGCTGACCACCCGAGCCGAGGAAGATGGAGACGGGTATTGCATCTTCGGCGAGAAGGCCTGGGTGAGCAACGGGCCGTTGGCCGAAGTGTTCATTGTTTTCGCGGTGACGGCGGTCGTGGAGGGCCGTAAGCGCTACAGCGCGTTTCTGGTGCCGCGCGACACCCCTGGTCTGTCGATCAACGAAGCAGCGGAATACCGGGCGCTCGCGCCGTCACGCCATTGCGGCCTCAGATTAGAGGGCTGCCGCGTTTCGCGTTCCGCGATGTTGGGACCGCCCGGCACCGCGTACGAGACGATGGCGTTGCCGTTCCGCGACGTCGAGGATGCAGTCGGCACGTTCGGTCTGCTGGGCGCATTTCGCTTCGTTCTGTCGCGGCTTGCGCAGCAGTGCGGCGCGAGCGACGAAGCGGTGCTGTCATTGGGCAGGCTGGCGGCGTTGACCGCGGTATTTGCCGAAACAGCCGAAGCAGTCGTCGACGCGTTGGACGCTGGAGAGCTGCCTCGCCGCGCGGCCGCGCTCGTCGGGCTGCGCGTGCTGGCGACAGACATGTTGCAGCGGGCGCGCGCGCATCGGGATGCATTCGGCCCCGACGGTGATGCGGCGCTCGAGCGCACATTCGGCGATCTCGACGTCTCGCTGTCCGTCGCGCGCGGCCCGCGGACAGCACGTCAGGCCCGTTTGGGAGGCGAATTGATTGCTGCGGCCCGCGCCTAGGCGATACTGCGGGTCGCCATTTCGAATGTGCCTTTGCTGAGGTTCGGCACGTCGAGGATCCGCTGCAGCTCCTGCTTCATCAGCGTCTGGCGGGCGGCCTCGACGCGGCGCCACTGGCCAAGCGGCGGCACAAAACGCGCGGCAACCTGGCTGTTCATCGGATCCAGTGCAATGATGGTGTCGGCCAGGAAGCCATAGCCGCTGCCCGAGGGATCGTGGAAGCGCACCTGATTGCCGGAGGCAAAACTGGCGACCAGCGCGCGCACGCGGTTCGGGTTTCGCAGATCGAAGTCAGCGTGCTTCGCCAGCGCGCGCACCGCATCCATAGTATCAGGCAGCGGCGACATGGCCTGAATGGCGAACCACTTGTCTAGCACCAGATCATCGCCATGCCAGCGCGCATGGAAAGCGTCGAGTGCCGCGCGCCGCTCGGGACAGTCGATCGCCGACAGCACTGCGAGAGCCGCCAGCACGTCGGTCATGTTCTGTCCCGCATCGAACTGCGCCTTCGCCCGCGCGATGCCGTCGGCGCTGCCATCCGCCGCGAGATAGGCAAGGCACGCATTGCGCAGCGCACGCCGGCCGATCGAGGTGCCATCGATCTGATACGGACCGTTGTCTGTCAGCCTCTCATAGGTGGCTCGCAGGGCGGCACTCAGTGCGCGGCCGACCGCAGTCCGTGCGCTGTCACGTGCCGCATGGATCGCATCGACATCCGCAACTACCATCTGATCCGCCAGGAAAGCTTCGCCAGGCAGGGTCAGCGCTTCGGCCGCGAATGCAGGATCCTTGTCGGCATCGCGCAATGTGGCAGTCAGTGCATCGATCAGTCCCTGATCGACCACCGGTGTCTCACCGCGCCGCCACGCAGCCGCCATCGCCAGCAGCAGATGCGTCGCATATTGCTGGGCGGATTCCCAGCGGACGAAGGGGTCGGTGTCGTGCGCGGCGAGGAACTGCAGTTGGGCAACCGGCACGTCGGATAACTTAACCGGTGCGGAAAACCCGCGCAGCAGCGACGGCACGGGCCGCTCGGGCACACCGTCAAATGCGAAGGTTTGCTCCGTCTCGCCGAACAGCAGCGTGCGTTCGACAATTTCGTGGCCGGCACTGTCCAGCAGCCCCATCGCAACCGGCACCACGAGAGGCTGCTTGTCCGGCTGGCCTGGCGTCGCCAGCGTGCGCTGCTTCAGTGTCAGCGTGTAGCGACGCGCACTGCCATCATAGCCATCGGAAACCGTGATCTCCGGCGTGCCTGCCTGGTGATACCAGCGCTTGAAGCGCGTGAGATCGACGCCGGACGCGTCCTGCATCGCCTGGGCGAAATCGTCGATGGTGGCCGCCTGGTTGTCGTGGCGTTCAAAATATAAGTCCATGCCGCGACGGAATGCCTCACGACCGATGATGGTTGCCATCATGCGGATCACCTCGGCGCCCTTGTTGTAGACCGTCGCGGTGTAGAAATTATCGATTGTGATATAGCTGTCCGGCTGCACCGGATGCGCCAACGGGCCGGCATCCTCGCGGAACTGCGCCGCGCGCAATGCCCGCACGTCGCCGATGCGCTTCACCACGCGGCTGCCCTGATCGGCCGAGAACTCCTGGTCGCGATAGACTGTCAGCCCTTCCTTGAGCGAAAGCTGGAACCAGTCGCGGCAGGTGACACGGTTGCCGGTCCAGTTGTGGAAATACTCGTGGGCGATGACCGTCTCGATGCCCTGATAGTCGTTGTCTGTCGCGGTCTCCGGCTTCGCCAGCACGTATTTCGTATTGAAGACGTTCAGCCCCTTATTCTCCATGGCGCCCATGTTGAAGTCGGACACCGCGGCGATGTTGAACACATCAAGGTCGTACTCGAGACCGAACACGTCCTCGTCCCACTTCATCGACGTCTTCAGCGAGCGCATTGCGTGCGCGCAGCGATCCTCGTCGCCACGGCGCACCCAGATGCCGAGTTCGACACGACGGCCGGAGCGTGTGATGAAATGGTCCTTCACCGCGAGCAGATCGCCGGCGACGAGAGCGAACAGATAGCAGGGTTTGGGATGCGGATCGGTCCATGTCACGCGATGGCGGCCGTTGCCTGTATCCTCAACGCTGCCAGGGTTGCCGTTCGACAGCATGACGGGCACACGCGACTTGTCGGCTGTGATCGTTGTGGTGAAGCGTGCCATGACGTCGGGTCGATCAGGAAAGTAAGTGATGCGACGGAAGCCCTCGGCCTCGCACTGCGTGAAGAAGCTGCCGTTCGAGGTGTACAGGCCGGAGAGCTCTGTATTGTCCTTCGGCGCAATGAGCGTCTCGATTTCCAGCGAGCCGGTATCCGGCATGTCCGGGATCAGCAGTTTGCCGTCCTCGAGGTGGTATCGGTTGGCCCCGAGTTCCTCGCCATTCAGCGCAATGCGCACCAGAGTCAGCGCCTCGCCATCCAGCGACAGCGGAGCATCCGCATCCGCTGCGGCAGGGTTGCGCCGCACCACCAGTCGCGAGCGCACGCGCGTCGCCGCTTCATCGAGGTCGAATGCGAGATCGACGGTCTCGACCAGGAACCCGGGCGGTCGATAGTCGGCCAGCCGGGTCTCACGCGGGGTGGTCTGGGGCGGAGCGGAACTCACGTCGAGCGGCATCATATGCTGGATCCTCAGGCTTCGCTGCGCAGCTTGCTCTTTCGGCAGGTCGGAGCACAATATTCGACCAGTCCACGGAGATAAGTCCAATGGCAGCAGAATTCGACCTGGTCATCCGCGGTGGCACCGTCGTCGACGGCACCGGGCGCGCACCGATCGAGGCGGATGTCGGTATCAAGGGCAACCGCATCGCAGCCATCGGCACGCTCGCGAAAAATGGTGCCGAGGAGATCGACGCCAAGGGCAGGTTGGTGACGCCGGGCTTCGTCGATATCCATACCCATTATGACGGCCAGGCGGTGTGGGACAGCCGGATGACGCCGTCGTCGATGCATGGTGTCACCACCGCGGTGATGGGTAATTGCGGCGTCGGCTTCGCGCCGTGCAAGCCGGCCGATCGCGAGAAGCTGGTTGAATTGATGGAAGGCGTTGAGGACATCCCTGGTCCCGTGATGCACGAGGGTCTGAAGTGGGAATGGGAATCGTTCGCCGAGTATCTGGCAGCGTTGGAACGGCGCAACCGCGACATCGATCTGTGCGCGCTGCTGCCGCACGCCGCGGTGCGCGTCTTTGTCATGGGCGAGCGTGCGGTCGCTCTGGAGAACGCCAATCAGGCCGACATCGCCCAGATGCGCGAGATCGCCGCCGATGCGATGCGCGCTGGCGCATTCGGTTTCTCCACGTCGCGCAGCCTGAGCCATAAGAGCCTGAAGGGTGATCCAACGCCGACATTGCGGGCGCAGGAGGACGAGCTGACCGGGATCGCGATGGGCATGCGCGACGCAGGTTCGGGTTTCCTGGAGATCGTGTCGGAATGGGCGCCTGACCCGAAGGCCGAGTTTGCCATGATCCGCCGCGTCGTGGAGTCGTGCGGCAGACCTTGCGTGTTCACGCTGACGCAGCGCCATACGCGGCCGACCGTGTGGCGCGAGCTGCTCGGTTATGCCGATGAGGCGGCGGCTGCCGGCGTGCCGATCCGCCCTGTCGTGGCGCCGCGCGCGATTGGCGTGCTGCTCGGTCTCGAGGGAAGCCAGAACCCGTTCTCCGCCACGCCTTCGTATCGGTCGATCGCGCATCTGCCGCTGGCCGAGCGCGTGCGGCGCATGCGCGATCCTGAGTTCCGCCGGCAGATGTTGTCGGAGGATCCCAAGAAGGACAGCACATTCCCGCTGTTCCACCGGCTGTCATTCGGCCAGATGTTCCGCTTCGGCAATCCCCCGAACTATCAGCCGCGGCAGGAGGATTCGCTCGAGGCGATCGCCCTGCGCGAGGGGCGGACGCCGCAGGACATGGCCTACGACGTGCTGCTGGAGGATGACGGCAACGCGTTCATCTATACGCCGCTCGGCAACTACGCGGACTACGATCTGTCGGTGAGCGAGACCACGTTGGCGGATCGCAATACGCTCATGGGCCTGGGCGATGGTGGCGCGCATGTCGCGTTCATTCTCGACGCCGGATATCAGACCTGGCTGCTGACGCACTGGGGCCGGACAATGAAGCGTTGGGAGATGCCGGAGCTGGTACGCCGGGTGACGTCGGATACGGCGCATGCCGCCGGGCTGTTCGACCGCGGTGTGCTGGCGGTGGGCAAGAAGGCAGATGTCAACGTCATCGATTGGGACCGACTTGGCTGCGACAAGCCGTACGTGGTGCATGACCTGCCGGCGGGCGGTAAGCGGCTGATGCAGAAGGTGCACGGGTATGACGCCACGATCGTGTCGGGGCGCGTGACGTATCGCGGTGGGGAGCCGACGGGCGAATTTCCGGGTCGGTTGGTGCGCGGGCAGCAAGCTTAGACCTCGGTCATCACTAGGAGCAGAGCGACGCGGCAATCTCCAGGCAAAGTGATGCTGGGGATTGCTTCGTCGCTTACGCTTCTCGCAATGACAGGTTGCTACAGCAGTGACCCGGCCTCGACCAGCAGGATGCTTCCTGTCGTCGCGGTCATCAGCGTGACCGCCGCCATCACCGTTTGCGCCACTTCGTCTGCCTGAACCACGCGCTTCAGCGGCGTGCGCTGCGCCGCGCGCTCCACCATCTCCGTGGTACGGCCAGGTACGAAGCCGGTATCCACCGCGCCGGGCGACACCGAGAGCACGCGGACGTTCGGTCCCAGCACGCGCGCCAGCGACTTTGTCATCGTGTCGATCGCCGCCTTGGATGCGCCATACGCGATATTGCTGCCACCGCCGGAAATCGCCGCGCCCGAGGAGATGTTGACGATCACGGCATTGTCGGACCGCTTCATCAGCGGCGCGAAGGCACGGATGGTGGCGAATGGCCCGCGCACATTGGCAACGAAGATCGCATCGATCAGCTCATCGGTCAGTGCCTCGAGGTCGGCGTGCGCGATCATCCGCGTAAATCCGGCGGAGTTCACCAGCACGTCGCAGCTTCCGTATTCGCGTTCGACCATCGCCGCGACATCGCGCAGCGCGGCGGTGTCTTCCATCGGCATGCGCGCCGTGCGATGACCGCTGCCCGGCAGGTCCGCCGCCACCTTATCGGCCTCGGCTGCACGACTGTTGTAGCCAACGACAACCCGGCAGCCTGCCTCGGCGAACCGACGCGCGGTCGCAGAGCCGATGCCTCCGCTGGCTCCGGTGACGACGGCGACCTTGTCTTGCAGGTTCATGCGCTGCTCCTCGTCTCAGAACATCGGACCGCGATTGGCGGCGCCGCCGTCGATGGTGATGATTGTGCCGCTGGTATAGGCCGACTTGTCTGACGCGAGAAAGGCCACCATCCAGCCGATTTCCTCCGACGTGCCGGCGCGGCCGTAGGGCAGGGGGCTCTTCAGCTCCTCCCAGCGGTTGGCGTTTCCTAGCCGGTCCTGCGCACGCTGCTTCATGATCGTCACCAGCCGGTCGGTCGCGATGGCGCCGGGGTTGATGCCGACGACACGCAGATTGTCGGCGGATGCGGCGCCACCCAATGTTTTGGTGAACGCCATCAATCCGGCATTGCCGGCGGATCCCGCGATATAGCCGGCATCCATCCGCTCGCCGGCCATGCCGAGGATGTTGATGATGACGCCGTGTCGGCGCTGCTGCATCAAGGCGTAGAAGCGGCGGCACATGTTGATGTAGCCGAACACCTTCAGGTCCCAGGCCTCGCGCCAGCGCGCTTCGTCGATCTCCTGCAGGTTGCCGCCGGGAATTGCGCCTGCGTTGTTCACCAGGATGTCGATCTCGGGATGCAGCGCGGCGAGCCTGTCCACGTTCGCGCTGTCCGAGATGTCGAGCGCGTGCACATCTGCCCGCACATTCCAGCGCGACGCAATCGTGTCGCGCACCGCATCGAGGTCGGTCTTCGTGCGCGCGACCAGGATGACGTTGACACCTTCCTCTGCCAGGACTTCGGCAGAACCACGGCCGATGCCCTTGGATGCGCCGGTTATCAGCGCGGTCCTGCCGCGCAGGTTCAGGTCCATGGCTTTCTCCCGTTATCAAACTGTTAGGTAGCGACTACGGATTTCCGCTTCTTCGGCGCGAAACCGTTCGGGCGATGCGGCATAGACGATGCGCCCTTTCACCATGATGTGGATTTCGTCCGCCACCGCCTCGGCCAAACGCATGTTCTGCTCGATCAGCAGTACCGTCACGCCCTGGCCCGGCAGGCCGCGGATCACTTCGGCCAGTTCGCGCACCACCAGCGGCGCCAGGCCCTGGCTCGGCTCATCCAGCAGCATCACCTTGGGATCGCTCACCAGCGCACGCGCGATCGCCAGCATCTGCTGTTCGCCGCCCGACAGCGTGCCGCCACGGCTCGATGCACGCTCCCGCAGCGGCGGGAACAGCTCCATCAGCCGAGGTATCGGCCACGACCGCGCCGCGCGTCGCTCCGCGACACGGATGTTCTCAACAACTGTGAGGTCGGGAAAGATCAGCCGACCCTCCGGCACATACGCGACGCCTGCGCGTGCGACACGATGCGGCGGCCAGCCAGTAATGTCCGTGCCATCCAGCAGCACGCCGCCACCACTCGGTGGCACCAGTCCCATCACCGTGCGAAGTGTCGTCGTCTTGCCGACGCCGTTGCGGCCCAGCACGGAACAGATGCGGCCCTCTGGCACGATCAGATCGACGCCCTGCAACACGTGGCTCGCGCCATAGTGCGTGTTGAGGTCCTTGATCGTCAGCATCAGGCGAGACCTCCGAGATACGCACGCTGCACCTCGGCATTCGTCTTGATCTGCTCCGGCGACCCGTCGGCGATCACTGAGCCGCGATGCAGCACGGTGATCATGCCGGCGAGGCGGAACACCACCTCCATATCGTGCTCGACCAGCAGTACAGTCATCGCACCTTCCGACAGCAGTCCGGCGAGGGTATCTACAGCCTGTGCCGTCTCCTCCACCGAAAGACCCTGCGTCGGCTCATCGAGCAGCAGCAGACGCGGCTGCTGCGCCAGGGCCATCGCGACTTCGAGCAACCGCTGGTCGCCATGCGACAGCAACCCGGCCTGCCGGGTTGCGACATGTGTCAGCCCCAGCCGTTCGAGTGCCGCATCGCCGCGTCGCTGGGCATCGCCGAAGATCGCGCCGCCACCATAGGGCTGCCAGCGCCGCGCATGCCGCGCCTGGGCCGCGAGACGCGCATTCTCGCGCACGGTCATCTCGGGAAACAACGCGGTGATCTGGAATGTTCGCGATATGCCCCGCTGACAGATGCTGTAGGGCGACAGGCCGGTCAACGTCTCGTCGTCGAATCGCACGTTGCCTTCGGACGACTGCACCACGCCGGTGATGAGATTGAACAGCGTCGATTTGCCGGCACCATTCGGGCCGATCACCGCGCGCACCTCGCCCGCCTCGACACGCATTGTCACGCGATCGACGGCGATGATACCGCCGAAGCGGCGCGTCAGCCCGTCCAGTTCAAGGAGCGCCATCGCCCTCGTCTCGCGGTTGACGGCTCGCCGGCGAACGCGCGCGTCGCCAGACCCCAGATACCCTGCGGGGCAAACAGCACGAACAGAATGAAGATCAGGCCGAAGAACAATGCCCAGGAGTTGGTCCACGAGCTGAGCAGGTTGGACACCAGCATGAAGAAAGCCGCGCCGATGATCGGTCCGATCAATGTGCCGGCGCCGCCGACGATCACCATGATCAATACCTGGCCGGAGAACAGCCAGAACAGCAGCTCGGTGTTGGCGAAGCCGGCGAATGGCGCGTAGAGCGCGCCGGCGAGCCCACCGAATGCGAACGAGATCGCCACCGCGGCAATCTTGTAGTGGCGCGCGTTATAGCCGAGCGACAGGGTTTTCGCCTCGTTTTCACGGATGCCGCGCAGTACTGCGCCGAATGGTGAACGCACCAGTGCGCGGCAGAACACGAAGGCGCCGAACAGGCACGCAAGCACGAAATAGTAGAAGCCAGCTTTGCCGCCGAAGAAGGTGATGCCGAAAGGACCCGGGCTGCGGGGAATGCCTGCCAATCCGTCGGAGGCGCCGGTGACCGATGTCCACTTGAAGGCCACCGCGTAGAGCAGTTGCGCGAAGGCAAGCGTCAGCATCGAGAACGACACGCCGGACGCAAGTGTGCAGACCCAGGCGACGCCGATCGCCACGATGCCGCTGAACGCCGCGGCGATAGGCACAGCGAATACCAGCGGGATGGTGGTGTGCAGCAGCAGGTTGCCGCAGGTGTACGCGCCCAGTCCGTACGCGGCGGCGTGACCGAACGACAGCAGCCGTGTGTAGCCCACCATGAGGTCGAGGCTCATGGCGCACAAGCCGAGGATCAGCGCCTCGGTCAGCAGCGTCATTGCATAGGGCGGCAGGCTGGCGGGCGCGAGTGCGAGCAGGCATGCGACGGCAACGAGTCCGCTCCAGAATCGCATTACGATTCTTTGCCGAGCAGGCCGCCGGGGCGAACGACGAGTACGGTGAGCATGACGAGATACATCAGGGCAAGTGCGAGGTCGGGGAAGTAGTAGGTGCCGAACACCTGGACGAACGCCACGAGCAGTGCACCGATCGCCGATCCAAGGAAGCTTCCCATGCCGCCGATGATGACGATGACGAAGGTGTCGATGACAGCGTTCGGTGCCATGGCGAGCGAGGCGGTTACCAGAGGTGCCGCAAGCACGCCGCCGATGCCCGCCAGGCCACAGCCTATGCCGAACACGGCGGAGCGCACCAGGCGCACGTCGGTGCCGAGAGCGTGCACCATCTCGGCGTTCTGCGACGTGGCGCGGATGAGCAGACCCAGTCGCGTACGCTCAAGGAACTGCCACATCGCGATCGCCACCACGATGCCCGCACCGGCGAGGAACAGGCGGTAGATCGGGAACGGTTCGTCGAGGATGAAGACGATGCCCGAAAGCGCCGATGGCGCGGGGACTTCGAGCGCGTTGACGCCCCAAATCAGGCGGATTGCCTCGCCCATTATGAGGGTGAGGCCGAATGTCACCATCAGAAAGGCGCTGTGATCGCGGCGGTAGAGTTGGCGGAGAATGCCGAGTTCGAATATGGCACCGAAGGCGCCGACCAGCAGTGGTGCGATGATGAGGGCTGCCCAGAAGTTCCCGACGATGTTGAGCGAGGAATAGCCGACATAGGCGCCCAGCATGAAGAACGCGCCGTGCGCGAAGTTCACGATGCGCATGATGCCGAAGATCAGCGTCAGGCCGACGCCGAGGAAGAACAGCAATGCTGCTTGCGACAGGGCATTGAGGCACTGGGTGATGAGGAAGCCGAGGAAGTCCATCAGTGTGCAGCGGGACCACGGAATAGCCCCATCCCGCGAGGGGAGGGGGAGGATTGGTTGGGCGGCACGCTCAGCTATCGAAGGTCATCTGCCGGCAGGCTGGTGTGACTTCGTCGCCTGGATAGGTCGCAATGATCTCCGGCACGGGAGTCTTGAAGCCCTCCTGCTTCACGACCTTCACCATGTAGCCGCCTTGCACGGCCTGGTGGTCGCAGGCGCGGATGGCGACGTGGCCCTTGATGGAATCCACAGCCACTGTCTCGAGCGCGGTGCGAAGCTTGTCGGCCTCAATGCTCTTGGCCTGCTCGATACCAGCCTGCAGCAGTTGGCACGCCTGCCACTGCTCGCCCTCGAACACGTCGGGTTCGGCTCCGTATTCCTTGCGCCACGCCTCGACGAAGGCCTTGTTCGCTGGATTGTCGATGGTGAAGACGTAGCGTGTCGAACCGACCAGCCCGAGTGCCGCGTCGCCAACCGCATGGATGCTGTTCAGGTCGACGATCGAGGTGAGCAGCTGCACCTTGTCGGCCAGGCGATACTCGCGCGCCTGCGACAGGAACGCGTTGTTGTCGGCCCCTTGCATCACGATGAAACAGGCATCGGCGCCTGCCTGGCGGATCTTGGTTATGTAGGTCGAAAAGTCCTTCGTGCCGATCGGCGAAAACACGGCACCGACAAAATTCTTCTTGGCCTTCTTCACCTCATCCTGGAACACGTCGATGCTGTTGTGTCCCCAGGCATAGTCCATGCCGATCGCGTAGAAGTTCTCCATCTCGCCGCGGCGCAGCCACAGGGAGATCACGCGCGTCTCCATCGGTCCGGAGATGTTGGCTCGGAAAAAGTTGGGCACGAACGACGAACCGGTCAATCGCCCATCGCCATTGTCCGACGACACGAAGATCGCATTCCACTCGGCGAGCTTCGGCACTACTGCCAACGCCTCGGACGACAGGACCATGCCGAACAGCAGGTGGCAGTCATCGCGCTCGACGACGAGCTGCGCCTTGCGCACGCAGGTGGCGGGATCGCCGGTGGTGTCCTCGACGTGCAGTTCGATCTGCCGTCCGAGTAGTCCGCCCTTGGCGTTCACCTGTTTGGCCCAGAACTCCGCCCCGTGGCGCATCTGCTGGCCGATTTCGGCAGCGGGTCCGGTGAGGGCGAGCGGCATGCCGATGCGGATCGGCGTCTCACCGCGTGCATGCCGCAGTACGGTGGGCGCGGCCACGGCGGCGAGACCCACGCGCATGACGGTGCGGCGTGTGAACGGTGTGACGATGGCCCTGGCCATGCTTCTCTCCCGGTTTATCGAGACAGTATCGGCACGAAGCCAGATGAGGTTCAAGCCGCGGGTGCCGTCACAGTCGCTGCGCAGATTGATCTGGGTCAATGCGCGCGGCAGGCTCCACCGCCTAATGCAGCACATGTCGCCGAGGAACAGCACGATGCACGCAGCCGATGTCATGACGCCGGACGTGATCTTTGCCAGCCCTGAGACGCCGCTGCCTGAGCTGGTGCGCCTGATGTTGGACTACCGGATCAGCGCCCTGCCGGTCGTCGATGGCGGCCACATCGTCGGGATCATCAGCGAAGGCGACCTGCTGCGCCGGGTGGAGACCGGGACCGAGCCGTCTCCGTCGCGTTGGCTGGAGCTGGTGACCTCCACTGATCGGTTGGCGGCGGACTACACCCGCTCGCATGGACGCAAGGCCGCCGAGATCATGACAGTCGACGTGGTGACCGTGACCGACACCACGCCGATCGCTGCGGTTGCACACCTTATGGAGACAAGGCACATCAAGCGTGTGCCGGTGACGCGTGAGGGCAGGCTGGTCGGCATCGTCAGCCGGCGCAACCTGCTGCAGGCGCTGGCTACCACTCTGTCTGTGGCCGCGGTCACGCCCGACGACAGGGCGATCCGCGATGCGTTCTATGCCGAGTTGCGCCGTCAGGCATGGGCCGGTGGCGCAGGCGCAATCAATGCCGTGGTGTGCGACGGCGCCTTGCATCTGTGGGGCGTTGCGCCGGACGAAACATTGCGTCAGGCGCTGGTGGTGGCGGCCGAGAACGTTCCGGGTGTCCGGGCGGTGGAGGACCATATGGACCGCCCCCGGGTGATCGACCCGCTGGACCGACCAAACTGGCCAAGCCCCGCGCGGCCATAGGCTTCACCCGCGGCGCAGGTAGGCACGGGCCTTCCGCTTGGTCATCGGTGCCGGCACCCGGTCGCCCTGATCCGTCCGCCCCGGGAACTCGCCGAGGTTCTCGAGCAGTTCGGCTTCCTCGATGGGCTCTTCGTTTGCCTCCGGCTGGGGATTCTGCACCACCGGGTTGGGCAGCAACCCCGCGTCGGGGTGATCGACGAATACCTGCAATTCGCGCGCTCGTTCCAGATATTCCGGTTGGCGGCCTTTGGGGCTGCCGGCTTCGCGCCACATGCGCCGTGCACGCGTGCGAATGTCCCTGTCATGTTCTTGATTAGCTTTGGCCATTTGACCCTCCAACGCCTGACGAATCAGGTTAGGCGCCGAATGGCCATTGCCGCTTTGACCCAAATCAATGCCGGGCCGGGAATCCGGTGCTTATGCGCGAAAAGAATGAGCGACCTCAGATATCCGCTGCGCAGTCTCGCGGCTCATCGCCCCATGCGCCCGAGAAAATCGAGCTGCCAGCGCATTTCCTCGACGGCCAGGGGGAAGCCGCCTGACTGTCCGGCGATCAGCGCCGCTTCGGGTGCCAGCCGCGCCAGCAAAGTTTGCAGCGCCACAGCGACCTGCATGGTGAAACCCGCCTTCCAGACGAGGCTGACCAGCCCCTTGGCGCTGCGCAATGACGATGCGCGATCCACCACCGAAACCGGCGTATCCGCGGCCAGGGCCAGGAGCGCGGTCGCATAGCGTGTCTCGCCCCGCCGCGCCGCCGCCAGCAAGGTTGCCTCAACCAACTCGCCACGCGCCGCTGTCGCGCGTGCCTGCGCGAGGGCGGCCTCGGCCGTTATTTCCAATGGCGTCACCGGCGCCTCGGCTGCATCTGAAGCCAGGCGAACCGCGATACGTCGGCGCAGTTCCTCGGCCAGAGGTGGCGCGAGATCGGCGCGCGTGGCGAGTTCGGCCAGAAGATGGGTTGCCAGGAGCTCGGAGAGCATATGCGCGGCGCGTGGCGGCAGCGAGGGGCGCCGCACGAGCGGCTCATGCCAGTCCGGGTGGTTGACCGATCGCGCCACCAAAACGTCGAGTGTAGCCTCGCGAATTTGCGCCGACGGGTTTGCGAGCAGTGCGCGGATGGCCGTGCCGTCGGCGCTCGCCGCGATTGCATCGGATACCGCTGGCTCCAGTTCCGCGCGATGCGCCACCGCGAGAACGGTGCCAGCGGCCGGCGCCCTGGCCACCAAGGTCAGGAGATCCTCGGTCGTCAACAGTGGCGACAGTCGAATGACCGGCTCGAACACCGATATTTCGGTATCATGCGCGAGCTGGCGGATCAGCCCACGCGGTGCATCCGGCAGTTCCTTGACAGCTTCCGCGATGATTGCGCGCACGCGCACGGCCTCGTCGGCGACGAGTGCCTTCAATGTGTCCCAGGTTTCCTGATGCAGACGCGCATGTTCGGTGGCCGACAGCCCAGGAACGAGTGCCGTCAGCTTGCGCGCCAGCAAAATGCGAACCCGTTCATCGCTGTCGCCGGCGAGCACCTCGTTCACCCGGGACGGCGCGGCGGTGTTGAGCGCGAGCGCTGCGCGGACGGTGACGGAGGTGTCGTTCGACAGATCGATCAGGACATCGGCCTTGGTAGCCGTGCCGGCGCCGAGGCGGACTCGGGCCGCTTCATCTTTTGGCGCTGCGTAGGGTTGATCCATATCAGGCGTTCGCCTCGCGTGCGACACGCCAGTTGCCACGGCCACTGCGCTTGACCTCGTACATCGCCTGGTCCGCGCGGCGCAGCAGGCTGTCCACCGGTTCGTGGCTGGCGGGTTCGCGCGTGGCGATGCCGATCGACACGGTGGGCGTTGGTCCGCCGTCGCAGGCGATCTCCAGCAACTGGTTCGGCACCTCGGTGCAGAGGTGGTCGGCGCGCTCGGCCGCGGTCAGATGATCCGCACCATTCAACCACAGAGCGAATTCGTCGCCGCCGAGCCGCGCGACGAGGTCAGTCGGTCGCACGGTGTTGCGCAGGACGTTGGCAGTCCGCACCAGAACCTGGTCGCCCACCTCGTGACCGAGGCGATCGTTCACCGGCTTGAAGTAGTCGAGGTCGGCGAACAGCAGCGTTCCGGGCTGCTCCTCGCGGTCGAGTCGGTCGATGTGGCGGCTCAACTCTTCGAGGAAGGCGCGACGATTCAGCAATCCGGTCAACGGATCGGTTCGGGCCTGGCGCGCCATCTCCTGCTGGATGGCTTCATGTTCCAACACCATCCGAATGAGGGCAGCCGCGGCGTTGATCAGCAGCATGTCTTCGGCGTCCCAGCCGCGCGAACCGGGTGAACGCCACAGCGCAACCCCTGCATTGGCGCCAAGCCGTGTGCGGCAGGCCGCCGCCAGGATCGGCCGTCCATTCTTGGCAGCGCCGATCATCGTTCCGCTCGCCGTTGCGAGCAAATCCGCCGCGTCTGTCAGGAGTTCATCTCCGCCCCCGCCGGCGCGATGGACCATAACTGCGCCTTCCTCGCTGCGCAGCTCTATTACCGCGGCACCCTCCGCGCCCAGCGCGTTCATCAAGGCGTCCAACGCCGCCTGCATCATGCGTGGGGCGAACACCTCGTGGCCCATGCGCCAGATGACATTACCCGAACTTTCAGCCCTGAAACCCCAGCGATTTCGCCAGTTTTCGCCGCCTGATGTGGTCAGAACGGAGGTCAATTTGGTGATCTGACCGGATCACAGCGGCGTCGCCAATGCGATGAGCGACGATCCCGATGATGTCCTCCTTGGCGACTTCTGGGACCGAGATGCCGCCTGCAATTTCTCCGGCAAGCCGGTGTGATGACGCCGGCCCAGTGGCGCGAATTCGGCAGGTTGGTAGAGCGCTGAGAGCGGTCATCATCTCATGACTGCTTCCATTCTGGCGAGACGAACTCGACTTTGAGCGCGATCGCGGTGATCTCGCCGCCCTCAGCGAAGCCGCTTTGTCGCGCCTGATTACTTCGGCACGACCGTCTGGTCACCGCCCGTCGTGCCCGGCGGACGGATTATGGGCATGGTGCCTTGCGACTGCGGCGTGGGAACGCGGATAGCGGGGTCTACCGCCGGTGGCTGCACCGTGCCCTTCTGCCACGAAAGCTTATCGCTGAGGGTCGTATTGCCCGATGTCCCGCCCGCTCGGCCACCCGGCGCAATCTGCTCCGGCGGCGGCTGCGACACGTTGGGCGGCGCGACTGGCGGGGGCGCCTCCTGCGGGGGCGCTGCCTGGAGGGTTCTGCGCAACGGCAACGCAAGGAGACGCCAAGCAGGCCGAAAGTCCAAACAGCAACCTTCTGGTCCGTCTCATCTCGCCAGAACGTCACGGCCTGCCCGATGTTCCCGATGGCTGAGTACACGGCCAAAGAAGAAGCCCCGGCGGTCTGCCGGGGCTCGAAGGTAGCGTCTGTGAAGACTCAAATCATGCGTCAAGAGGGGACGGGTCGTTCGCCGGTCAGGTTCAGCGGCGGGGCATCACAACGTCGTGGGTCGCCGTAGTGCCCGTGGCGTCAATTTTTGCTGCCACCCGATAGCTGATTGAGGTTAGGGTTCGTCGCATCAGGCTGTGGCGCGCCGGTCGGAGCTTGGTTCGCTTGGCTAGCTGTCGAGGTCGAGCTTTTCTTCCCCGTTGCCGGGTTCGCCACCTGCGCACTGCCCGTCTTTGTGCCGGTGACCCTCATTGCCGCCGCTGTCCTGCGCCATACAGGTCGTCGCCACAACCGACAGGCCGACCGCCAAACCAACAACAAAAGACGATTTCCACATAGAGAATATCCTTTTCCCAAGGGCTGTCCCTCAGGAATGCTTCACACTTGTTTCGGTTCCTTGATGGCTCGCGGGGGGAAGTTTCAGACGGGACAATCTGGTAGGCGTCTGGGACATGTGCCTCAAATACGGTTGTGAAGGTCTGGCATCGCTCGGCAGTCTTTCCAGGTGTTCCGCCAGACCGCAGTGCCACCCTCCTGCACGATCAGGATTGCGCCGGATCATGGCGTTCAGCACGCCGATCAGCACGGCGCCGTGCATCCAGCCGAAGTCCCGCTCCAGCCCGGCCTGAATCTGCTGCCACGTCATCGGGCCGGCTGCCAGCACCGTCGCGATGTTGTCCATGTTGTCTGAGGGCGGCCTCGGTTTGCGCGCCATCGGTCAGCCTACTGGACGCATGTCGATCAGGAACCGCTGGCCGTCTGTCACCACGAAGCATGGGATGTCGTGCAGCCAGCACCAGAGAGGAATCGACAAGTAGGAACTCGCCCAATCTGGGCGCGCGTCCAGATTGACCTCGCATGAGACATCAGGATCGTCGGTGAACACCTGCACACACGGTACGTCCACACCGTGGAACCATGCCAAAGCGCGATAGCCGGGTTCACCGATAGTCTTTGGTAGTTCCTCCGTGGTTCCCACGATCTCGTTTACCAACGCGCGACGCGCCGGATCGTCCTTCTCAACGTCACTCATTATTGGCTCCGCTCCGAACAGACGAACTCGATCTTGACGGCATACGCCCGCGCGAGCGCAGTGATCTCGCAGCCGCGTTCGGTATCGATGTTCAGCTTCTGACCTTCGACGCAGATCGCCTTCTTGCGGCAGAGTAGCTCCACCGAGCCATCGGACGCCGCGATCATCTCAATAGGGCCTGCGCAATGATCCTCGAAGCCGGTCATCGTAGTGACGCGCCGCTTGCGCAGCGGCTCCGGTGGCTGATCCTTGCGCAGCGGGATGACGGCCATCACGCGATTTTCCATACTCTCATTACCCCGTTCTCATGCTCCAGTCGCGTGGCGTACCGCCAGCCAGGGTGCCTACGTTTGTACGTCGAAGCGGCGATCTGGACCCGCCGCCGGGTCTCTAGATCGATGGGCACCGTGAACAAATCCCCGATCCGCATGGATGACCAGCTATAGACCTCGTATTGCCGCTTCGGGGGCACCTTGATGCCCCGCTCCATCTTCCGCTCGCGTCTCGGCGGCGGCCCCGTCTTGACCGCTTTGTCGAGGGCGCTCGCCTTCTTGCCCTTCTTGCTCTTGCGCACCATACCTTGACTCCCCACCGTCAAATGTCAAGCTGACACGACGCTTGCGTCACGCTTGACAGCCTACTATGGTCTCCCACATAGGCCACAGCGTGACCAGCACCGTCGGCCGACGCCAGAGGATCACCCCGCCTAAACCGCTGGGCGATAGCGGCAGCCCAATCGCCGGCCGAGGCAACTCGGTCACGTGACGTGCCTACGCCGTGCCTTGCTTTCGTGGCGATGGCGCCATCGCTAGAGTTTTAGTCGGCTTCACCTCAGTCGAGCTTAACCGGGTTTACCCAGCATGGATTACCGTGCGCCTGATCGATGAGGGAGAGCCGTGCCCACGGACCGAGAATGGCTCGACGCCCACCGCGATGAACTCATGCAGCGCGACACCGCACTACAGACGAGAGTAGAGGATGCGGCGGCTGGACTGGTGTGAGTTCCGACCGTCCCACGAGCGGGTGCGCGGTGGCGAAGAACTGTCTCACGTTGGGTTGCGTCTGGCCGACATCGACACCGGGGTCGGAACCCCCGTCGGACTCCCAGCAGAGCAAGGAGGTTTTTGTTGGGGAATGCCTGATCGATGTCACCGAGCAGGCGGCGCCGCTGCGCGAGGCACTGGCCGAACACCGGCAGCCTCCGAGCGATCTAGAGCAGATCGTCGACACGGACATCCGCAGGGCCGTCGCAGAACCGCGGCGCCGAAGTGACGATTGCCGGGGCCAACTCCTGACGGCAACGCCAAGGCAGGCAGGCCGCTGGCGCGTGCAGACGGATAACTCGGGTGCCGGCCGATGGCTGCATACCGGAGGACGACGATTACGTTTCCACTGTTAGGGAAGCGGCCGGCAGGGTGGCAAGGTGCAGAACCTCCGAAAGCATCATCGCTCGTTCGGCTCGTTGCTGGCTATCTTGCGGAAGCTGGGCGTGCCGCCGGGCCTCGGCGGCCAGTACGATCGGCTCACCCGACAGGTCGAGGATCACCGGGCAGTTCGCTGAGACGAAGTGTTCCGGGTCGGTGAGGTCGAGACTGATCCAGTAGAGCCTATAGTGGTGCACGATGACCGGCTGATAAACGCGGGCCAGCAGCACCGTGGCCGGTGCAGTGAGAAGTTCCATGAAACCAATCCGTCTGAAATGACGTGCCGCGGCGAAACGCCGCCGAAGCCCACGACAATAGCGAAACGCTGGCCGCCCGTGCCAAAAAGAATCATCATGCTAGGGCTGGGACAGGCGCGATTCCCGCCTGACAAAAGTTCAGGGTGAAAAATCCGCATCCCCAACGACGGCAATTCCGTCCCGAAAGCGCAGCGCCCACGCAAGGGTTTTTACGCGCTGTTAAAATCGCCTGTTCCATACTGCGGATTTTGGCAGTGGATTGCCCTGGATTCCGCTTGACCACGCAGGCTTCGGTCACTATCCCGGCGCCTCGCAATCCTGTGAGGGATGCGAGCATCCCGACGGTCTGGTGGCCACCACGTCGGGATGTACGAGGCCGGTGCGGTTCTCCGCCGCAGCCTAGCATAGGTCTCATATCAAAGCCGGGTGCCGGGTTTCGTGGCGCATTTTCTCGGAGGGTTCCACGCCCTTGCCTTGCAGTCTGCGTCTTCGCCTTCGGGCTGATAGATAAAAGACTGGACGTGCCTTCGCCGACAGCACCGCTTGGGCGGTGTGGCTGTGATTCAAAGTGAGGTCCACGGCCTCGGAGTAAGCTTGCTTTGTTGTTAGCTGGCGCCAGCACGGAGTTTCCATGACTCTGCCCTATGACGTGCGTAGAAATCCCACCTGGATAGGAGTTGAGCGAGCTAAGGCCAGCATCCGCGACCTCGCCGCCAATCGAAAAACCATCGGCCTGATCTGCGGCGGTGCCGGCATCGGTAAGAACACCCTGACGCGGCAGATCGCCAAACAGCACCTCATCGCGTACGTCCCGGAAGATCGTCCGGACAATGCGGCAGCGCTGGTGTCATGCACGTGGCGGAACATCATGTATCCGTTGCATGTCTTGAATGAATGTGACCACCTGCTGCGCGATCCGCATGGCGATGAACATCATCAAATTGATGCACGAAACACCACGGCGCTGCGCTCACTACACCAATGAGGCACGCAGGAACGAAGATTACCTGGAGAGTGGATCGCGGCAGTATCGCGAAAGCATAGCGCCAACCTCGTTTGCGCTCGACGATCCGGCCAAGCGGACCAGGAACGCCCGGCAGTTGTTCACGCTAAATCTGAATTACACCGACCCTGAAGTGACACGGCTGTTGCCGCAGGAGCATTGGACGGCCCTGCTCAGGCGCGGCCTCGATCCGGTGTTCATCCCGACGCCGGATCGCGCTTTGTTCGAGTATGTCGTGTGGCGGGGCGGTGAAGGCCGCATGCTCAACAACCTGCAATTCGACTATCCGACCAGCAGGGACGCCATCGCGTTCTATGTGCAGAACGTCAACCGCCTGCCGGAACTTTCCCCCGGCCGACTGGTACGGATTGCCGAAATCATCCGCGACTATCCAAAAGACGCCGAGATGCTCGATCGGATGTTGTCCGTGACGGATCAGCGCGATCTCGGCCTGCAATCATCATTGGTTCAGGTCTTGTTGTGGCCGCGCCGACCACCGAAGCGGGGGCCAAGGCCAGCACGGCCCCAGTATGCCCCGCCGCGCGCGCCACAGCAGGCTACAGCCGCGCGAGAGCTAACGCCGGAGCCGATCATCGATGAGCCAGTCGTCGCCGATCCAGAGCCGAAGCCGATCGATGAGCCAGTCGTCGCCGATCCAGAGCCGAAGCCGATCGATGAGCAAGCCGTCGCCGATCCCGAGCCGCCACGCACCGTCGAGGAAGCCATCAATCTACTTTATGGACGCAGGCAGGCGGAGACCTGCGAGAGCGTCGCCGAAGCGTTGCACTCGGTGCCGATGCAGGATTGGGAGCCGGAAGAGTTCGACCGACTGAAGGAAGCGTTGGACGGCGTGGCCGACTGGTACGGCGATCACAATGAGATGTCGCATACCCTCTTTCGTTTTGAGACTGCGCCGATCCTGTTCGGCACCAGCATCCGGCGTCTTGATCTACGAGAACGGCCTGCAAATCCTAACGTGGCCGCAGGCGATGGAACGCATCGCGCCGAAGGTAGAGGAGGCCGAACGTGAGCGCGAGTTAAAGCGACGCCAGGAGGCAGGCCAGAGGATCATGCGCACGAAGCTCCCGCCCAAGCGCAAGCTGAAGGCGATGAAGGCCCTGTTGCTAGAGATCATGGCCTTGCAGCCGACGACGATCAGACCGGACGTAGAGCGGGGATTCGCCTTAATCCGTGGTATGTCGAAAGACGATGAGAGGTTCGCCGAGTGCAGAACATTCGAGGACTACATGAACAAGGCTGCCGAGATCACCGCTCCACCGGAACCCCAACCACCGGCGCCATCAGGATCAGATCAGCCGCCCCCCGGTGAACTCATTGAGCCAGACGCGGCACCCACAAATGATGATCCCGCGTCATCGGCGGACGCGATCTTTGACGCGATCTTAGCTGTTGACCTTGGTCGCGATGTCGAGACCCGCAAGGGTGCGTTCTTTTCGGCGATGCAGGCAGCGGCCGACAAGGGAGTTCTGCCGGATGATCTAGCGGCACTATTGCCCTTTATCCGCGAAATCCTCACCCACGATCCCGACCAAACACGCCGCTTGTTCGGCTTTATGAACGCGCGAGGCATTCTCGGCCGTGCGGCTGAGATGATGCGCAAAGCAGGTCCAGATTAAGGTCGGTGTGCCGCGCCAGACCAGCCGGCTTCCAAAGTCGCACAGACGCCTACGACATGCTGCACTTGGACAGTCAACCCGCCGCCGCGCCGTGACAATTCGTTCGGCGCAGTCGGTAAATCGAGGTCCATGCAACCGATACTGGCGCCGTGCGATATTGAGCCGCTCGGATTGGCGGGAGCCATGCGTACAGTGCCGGCTGCATCGCTCGTCGGATCACCTGCTGATCGCCCCGCGCATCTCGGATCATCTGCTCCAACGTCGGGAGTTTCCGGATTCCGGAATACTCGGCTTGCGTCGCTTCGTCGAGGCCGACAATCGTGGCATGCACTTTGCCAGACCATGGTTTATCCCATGTGGCAATTAGCCATTCGATCAGGTGGGTGGTTTCGGTTTGCCTATTGAGGGCCACCCAGATCGGCAGTTCTCTGCCGGTTCGACATCCGGTACTCCCCCACCTCGCCTCGCCAAATCGAACTCGGCTTCCCCCGAATGCTGTGCGTCCGATCGCCCTAATGCCACCGTCGCCAACATGGCGAGCGTCTGCACACGAGCGGCCAAAGTTCATGCTGGCAAGATTCGTCACGATTGTCGGACCAAGCCGTTGATCTGATCCCTGAGCGTCTCGAAGACGAATGTCCGCTGCATCAGATCGTGGGTCCGTCGGGCGATGCAGCGGATGGATTGCGCAACCTTGAAGCAGAAGCATCACGGCAAGACAAAGCCCCACTATCGCATTTAGACAATCTGATTTGGCGCGCATAATCATTTTGCAATTCGCGCCGCTGCATCGCTACGTTGGAGATGTCACGGCGTTGGGGCATTAAGACCTTTGAGCGCCGCGAGACTGTTGCTTCGCCAAACTGTGCCGAGGCCCATACCTCGGCATATTCACCCACATCGCATACATTAAGGATTGCACGAATGGTCGATAGCATCGGTAAGATGCGCCGCGAAATCGCTCGTCTTGGTTGGCGGACCGAACGCACCCGCGGCGGTCACTTGCGCTGCGCCCATCCCCGCGCTGCCCATTACGTCTACACGGCGAGCACTCCGTCAGACTATCGGGCTTGGAAGAACTTGCAGGCTGCAATGAAGCGTGCACTGGCCGCCGGACAGCAAGAGGAGGCAACTCAACTCGGATTGTAACGTAACCCAGGGACGCGCGGTTCAAACCGCCGGCCCGTGTAGGTAGCGACCACTGGGCGTTGCCAAGGCTGAGCGCAATGTTCGGCACGCCCAGTAAATAGCACGGGCCAGCGCCATTTCGGACCTTGATCGGCGCCATCTCGAAGCGTGTTTTTAAGGCCACTGCGTTGGGTGGCAAAAGGGGTGCCATCACCCCGGCCGACCCGATTCATATTGCATCGCTTCACACAG
>CAWEVM010000027.1:0-300273 GCA_963812505.1 uncultured Alphaproteobacteria bacterium | reverse complement strand
TCTGGTTGGCGTCCAATTCAACGCCTCGCCCCGCTGGTGCGCCTCGCAACCAGTAGGCCTTCTCCTGCTCCGAGCGATCGGCCAGATACGTCTCGATCAGATCATGATTTCCCGACATATACTCAGACAGCACGAAGTCACGCACATCGTCCCGGAAATAGTGCTCCATGAGGCGTGCGCGCTCCGCCGAGCCGAATGCCGGCATGGCATCACGGAATGCCGCCACCGCTGGATCGCCACTCGCATTCAGTCCGCGCAAGACCTCGCACCACTCGAGTGGGAGGCCCGTATTCAGACTGCCTTCGGGCAAGCGCAGGTCGGAGGCCTTGAGCGGGCAGCGTGAAACGGCAAGGAAATCCGACAGCAGGTCTCCGCCGAGCAGGAACTGCCTGTCGAAAGTCCTCACCACCGCGCGGCCGGCGGCGTCCAGATTGTAACCCTTGAGAACCTTCGCGTACTGCAGGTGGCCCTCGTGCCGCTTGCTCTCCAGGAATGCCAGGACAGTGCCGTGATATCCGTGATTGCGAAGGTTCTGAACGTAATCCGAGATCGCCGCCCGATCCTGCCGCGCCAGGTAGGCAATCACCAACACCTGATAGCCGGCCTTCGCGGCACGGCGCGCGATGTCCCAGACCACGTAAATGTAATAGAACAACAGTTCGCTGCTCAGGATCAGATTTTCGGCGCCCCTGTACAGGATATGGTGCAGCAGTGCGTCGACCCGCTCGTGTTGGTGCGCTTCGGACGCTTCGAACACAGCTTGCATGTTGCCCGAGAAGATCTCCCCTCGCTCGGCCAGTTCCCGACAGTTGTACGAATCGAACTGCGTGAAATCAGACGGTACCCAAAATCCTGCCTGCTGCAGCGCCTCTTCATTCAAATGCAGGGCGGTCTGCAGATAGGTGCTCCCGGTCTTCGGATGCCCAACATGAAGGATGCAGCGGCCCATTGCGTGCTAATAGCAACCCAGACCTGAAAGTTTACCGCGCCTCAAACGGCCGACAACGGATGGACGGCGACGCGTCCAGTCAGCGGCCAAACAACTTCCTTCCGACTCCCGGATCATCTTACGCGTCCTATGGCACCGGCCCGATGTCCCTCCCCTGCGAGGCTGCGGCCGTTAGCCAACGATACTCCTTCATCCACGCAAATCCATCTTTCATTTGGCTGCGGCTTGCATTATTCGAGTCGTGCCCGGCCATGATGCCGAATCGTGGTTCAGGGTGCCATTCGTCGCAGGAAAGAAGGCCTTTTCAGATGTCGGGAACCCGAGCACAGCAGAGGCAGCAAACCACTAAACGGATAGATAACGGCGAATTAACGGAAAATTACGAATACTTGCCTCCCTGCGCGCTATTACTGGAAGGCCTGGGTATTTCAGCGACGCAATTGACGGGCAATGGCACCATCACCGTGACGCGTAAATTTTTGCGTGTGCTGATCGGCGCGCTCGCGCGTCGTATGCGGGTGGACGAAGGCTGGTACGCTGAAACCTACCCGGACGTCGAGGGCGCTCGCCTTGCCGGTGATATCGAGTCGCTGCGCGGGCACTTTGTCCAGTCAGGTTACTTCGAAGGCAGGCTTCCGGCTGAGCTTCCGTTCGATCCGCAATTTTATCGCAGGCACTACAGGGATATCGCCGAGTCTTTCCCGGCATCTGACCCCGAAGGCATGCGAGCTCACTTCCTGACAGCAGGCTATTTCGAAGGTCGTGCCGGCACGGCAGAGATGCTCGCCGAGTTGGAGGACTGGCAGGCCATGGCAAAGGAATGAGCCGCCCGATGGGGAGCGCCATCACGACGAGAAACTGACATTGGGACGCCGCCGCAAGCCCGGTGCCCTGTCGCAACGAGCCGCTCAGCGGCGACGCGTCGGCGCCAATCCGCGCCGCGGGCCGCAACTCCGCGTCGGCGCGCCATCTTCACCATCGTCTCCTGCAACTACATCGCCTACGCGGTCACCCTCATGCAGTCGGTCCGCGAATTCCACCCGGAGGCGGACCGCTTCATCGTTCTGGCAGACAGCTACCGGGAGTTCCCTGGCCTGGACGCCGCGGCCGAGCTGATCTTCTGCGACGAGATCGGTATCGAGCTGATCTCGAACATGCAGCTTTGGTACTCGGTCATCGAGTTCAACACTGCCATCAAACCGTTCGTCTTCCGCCACCTGTTCGACCGCTTCGCCTATGACGAGGTGGTCTATCTCGATCCCGACATCCTGCTGTTCCGCCCCATGGCGGAAGTCTTCGACGGGCTTGGCGCGCACAACATCGTGCTGATCCCGCACATCATGGAGCCGCTGCAGGACGGCAAGGAGCCGTCAGACCTCAGCATCATGAAGTCCGGCGTCTACAACCTGGGCTTTCTCGGCGTGCGCAACGATCCGGAGGCTCGCGCCCTGATCGCCTGGTGGGGCGAACGGTGCTATCTGCACTGTCGCGTGGACGTCGCCGGTCACATGTTCACCGACCAGCGCTGGATGGACCTGGCCCCCACCTTCGTGCCCAACCCGTTGATCCTGCGCCACCCGGGCTATAACGTGGCCTATTGGAATCTCGCTCACCGCCGCATCGAGCAGGATGGGGACGGCACCTGGCTGGTCAATGGCGGCCCGCTGGTCTTCTTCCATTTCAGTGGCATCAGTCCCGAGGACCCGACGGTCTTCTCCAAGCATCAGAACCGCTTCACGGCGGAGACGCTGGGGCCGGTGTCGGCGCTTTGCGAACTCTACCGCCGGCGTGTGATCGCGAACGGCTGGGAGAAGTACTCGCGACTTCGCTATGGATTCGCGGCGTTCCCCAACGGCCGCCCGATCGAGGACGCCATGCGCCAGTGGTTGCGGCGCGCGGTCGACAACGGACGCATGGACGCCATGTCGCGTGTGGTGGCGGAGCCGAACTTCTTCGATCAGCCGGACGAGGAAGCTGCCGAGAAGGGCGTCACTGTCACACGCTTCATGTACGAGTTCTGGCTGAACCGTCGGGACCTGCAGGAGGCATTCGATATTTTCACGCCGCGGGGCAGCAGCGGCTACCTCGAATGGTTCCTCAATGGCGAGGCGCGCAGTCAGGGTGTCGACGGACGCAGCATAGCGGCTGCTCGCCGGATCAGGAACGAGCCGGAGGCCCGTCCGGCCTCGGTCGACGATGTCGCGCCGCCGTGGCCATCGGTGAGCCGCTCCGCCTGGCAGGGGCCAGCACGCGAAGCGGCCCGGTTCCTTGAAGGCGACGTCACGGCACAGCTGGACGCCAAGCGGATCCTCGTGCCGGTCCAGGTTGCCCTGAGCTGGGAGCTCCGTTCGGACCTGCGCGAACATTTCAGGCTTGAGACGGCCGATAACCTTTATCGTTTCCTCGGGTGGGCGCTGACCAGCGGGGTCGAGGAAGGCGTGGTGGACTGTCAGGAGTTTTCGCCGCAATTCCTGCAGCAGATGGCGCATGAGTCGTCCACCTCGAGCTACTACAGCGACGTTCCGATAACGGCCGGCCTGGTCGCAACCAGGTTCGTTGAGTCAGACAACAAGTGCTACGACCCCAGGCGTCGGTTCCCGGTCGAACGGGCTGGCCGACTGGCTCACGGTCTCTGGTTCGCGTATGTCGCCGCAAGGCGATTCAATTGGCCGCAACCGCTCGTGGCGCCGCTGCGTGCCCATTTCGAGGCGCCCGGTGATGTCGAGGTCGATGGACTCCGGCTGACAAATGCCATGCTGGCGATCTGGAGCCTTCGCGATGACGTGCAGAAGATTTTCGCGCTGGACACCGACGTTTCGGTGAGGAGCTATGTCGTCTGGCTGTTGACCTTCGGGCTGCGGGAGATGGAGATCTCCGTGGATCAACTTGGTGACGGGCTGCAGAGCTATTTGCGGTCGGAGTCGCCATGGCAGCCGCTCTTGGAGCGGGTACTTGATTTGCACGAGACGCGCGCGGATCTACAGCAGCAATTCGACATCACCACCGCGGCTGGACGAGCTGCGCTCAGGACCTGGTGGTGGAACAATGCAACCGGGTCCCATGATAAATCAGCTGCAGCCGCTCACTCTAGCCTTACCAACGTAACCGAGACCGAACAGGGACGGCCGACGTATACGGCGAAGGTCGCACTGACAGGACAATGGTCTGCCCCGACCGGACGGGGTGAGGACGTGCGCTGTTCCGCCGTTTCCCTGCAAATGGCTGGTTTCTCCGATTTTCTCATCATTGATTCCGACACACATCAAGTCTTGCGGCCTGACGGATCGGTGCTGTCGACTTCCTGCGAGGTGCAGGTCGAGATCAATATTCTGCACCTCAACGCGGATACCGCCTATGCGGACTGGCGGCTCATGCAGAGATTACGAGTGTTCGCCAAGACGAGCATTGGGTTTTGGGCGTGGGAACTCGAACGTTTGCCTGGTTTCTGGCGACACTCATTTTCGTTCTTTGACGAGATCTGGGCGTCGACGCGTTTTGCGAAGGCTGCATTTTCGCGCGAACAACTGCGCCCGGTTCGCCTGATGCCCATGGCGGTATTTGTCCCGGAAACGCAGCGAGAGTGCGGGCGTCGTGAATTGGGCCTGCCCGCGGATGCCACAGTGTTTCTCTTCGTTTTCCATTTCGGGTCATTTATCAGTCGGAAGAATCCTGAGGCGGTAGTGCGTGCCTTTCTGCAGGCCTTCCCGTCGGGTAACGAACAGGTCTTCCTGGTCATCAAGACGATGGGCGCTGAGGATAACTACGAACGTCACGAGCAGCTGCGCGAGCTGTGTACCGACCCTCGAATTTCGCTGCGGGACATCAGGATGGCCCGTGACGAGCTGATTGGTCTCATCAAGGCCTCTGACGCTTTCGTTTCACTGCACCGCTCCGAGGGATTTGGTCGCGGGCCGGCCGAGGCCATGCTGCTCGGCCGCCCGACGATCCTGACTGCCTACTCCGGAACAAGCGATTTCGCGACGAGCAAATGCGCTTATCTTGTGGATCATGCGCTCGTTCCGGTCCTGGCCGGAGAGTATATTGGCGTCGACGGCCAGAACTGGGCAGACGCCAACGTTGCCACCGCGGCTCGCCATATGCGCACCATTTATGAGCAGCCAGAAAGTGCCCGCCGCATAGGGAAGCGCGGTAAGGCGGAGATCGCGCGGCTTTTGAATCCGTCGGTCGTCGGCCAGGCGATGCATGCCCGGTTATCAAAGTTATTGTCGCATATGGATCAGGGGCAAATGGAGGCCAAGCTTAGTCGACCTTATAGCAATGAGGCAGAGCTCGCTGCGTCCAGGGAAATTCGTCTGGTCGACAATCGCCGGAGGCGTCTGAGGCAAAAAAGTGCTTGTATGAGACCTTGTCCCGGGGGGTTTTCGTCAAGCATAATGTTTGCATTCCCGTAACTATGTCTGCGGCCGATACACAGCCGATGGCGTCGCTGGCAGCAGATGGTTCATCATGCGGCGGTGCGAACGCGTTGTCGCGACGCCACGCTGTTGGAGCCTTGATTCTGATTTGGTGGTGCGAACTGGTGCCGCGATGCCACGCTGTTGGAGCCCTGGTTCTCATTCGGTGGCGCGAACTGATTTTTCGACGCGACGCTGTTTGTGCCCTGGTTCTGGTTGGGTGAGGCGAACTCATAGCTTGCGCGGTCGACCCGGCAGGCCGCATAGCTTATCCCCGTCAATGCCAATGCGATCGCTGCGGCTGCTGTGAGTGTTCTGAAATTCATCGGGATTCTCCGTAGGTTAGCGAGCCGATAGGTTAAGCTTCGATGGATGCGCCGGACGGGTCAGCGTCTGCCGAACAGCGCGGCGGCCTCGTCGCGCAGTGCCGCACGCGAGGTGTCGTCGGTGTAAAGCATGTGGCCGCCTTGCAGGACCGATAGGCGTATACGTGCGGCAATGTCTGACTCCGGCAACTGATCGAGCAGCAACTGCGTGCCGAAATACGGTGTAATCAGATCGAACAGGCCGTGCATGATCAGCACCGAGACACGCGGATCGAGCGCCAGCGCGGTGCGCATGGCATCCATTGACTGCGGCGAGTTCCAAATGCCGCGTCCCCAGTCCCATTGGTGGTTGACCTCGGCGTTGCCCAACCGGTAGTCGCTGTCCGGCCGCCAGTTGAGCCTGTTCTGGTAGATCTCGACCATCGCGCTGCTCACGGGGGCCTTCAGCGCCTCCAGCACAGGGTCGGGATAGTCGCCCATCGCGTCGAGCGGGAATGGATCGGCGGTGGTGACAGTCGCGTCGTAGATGCTGCCGAGGCGACCCCGCGCGCGATCGAGTTCGTGCAGGAACACGTCGTTGCTGAGAAGCCCGTGGTAACGCCGTACCAGCGCGGGATCGAGACCGGTGAATTCCGCGACACGCGCGCTGCGCCGCGCGATCGCATCCGCATCGCGTTCGCCGCGTATCGCGTCGCGCAGGAAATCCGTCACGGCGTAGCGTTCCACATCCGCGAGCCCGGCGCGCGTCACCGGCCCGCGGGCCGCACGCGCGGCGGCCGTCATCGTCGGCAGACGCGTCGCGTAGGAGATCGGGTCGAAAGCCGAGCTGCGGCCGCCGAAGTCGAGCGCCGGGGACACCATCACCATGCCGGAGACGCCGGTGCCCTGGCTGGTGGCGAGCTCGCGCGCCAGGCGCGGGACGCGGAAGCCGCCGTAGCTTTCGCCCAGCAGGTATTTGGGTGAGACGTCGCGGTCGAACCGGTCGAGCCAGCGGCGGACCGCCTCGGCGAGGTATTCGATGTCGCCGGCTACCGACCAGAGCCTGCGCCGCGCGTCATGGTCGCGCGCCAGCACGCGGGAGTAGCCGGTGCCGGCCGGGTCGATAAACACAAGGTCGGTGAAGTCGAGCCAGGTTTCCGCGTTGGGCATCGGTTCAGGAGATGACGATGGACCCGCGACTTCGCCGCTGAGCGGAATGCGCCATGGTCCCACGGCGCCGACGTTGAGCCAGGCGGAGGCGAAGCCTGGGCCGCCGTTGAACGCGAAGGTGACCGGGCGGTGGGCCCTCTCGGCGCCTGACAACTGATAGGCGACGAAGGCAAGGTCCGCGCCGGTGAGGCGAATGGAGCCGGCGGTCGCGTCGAAATGCAGAGTGCGGCCGGGCAGGTCGATCGCATGGTGGGTGGTGACGTCAGCCGGGAGCCGGTGCGGTTCGTCTTCCGGCTTTGTGTCCGAGGGGGGTAGTCTTGGGCTGGCGTTCTGCGCGACGGCGACGGGGCCGCTGCCGAGCCAGGCGACGCCGGCTAGCGAGAGCGCGCGCCGCCGGTCGATGGCGGTGGTGATCATCTGGGATGGTGATCCATATCGCTGGCGACCTTCAATTTCGCGGGCGGCCCAGCCTTACCCCCTCCCGCAAGCGGAGAGGGAGGATTTGGATCAGGCGGGGGCGATGTCGACAATCTTGCACCTGGCCGGCGACAGCGGGAGGCAGGTTGGGAAGGGTGTGCACGTTCAGTGGCCGCCGATTGGTTGAGGCAAGCGACGGAGATGGTCTGTAGCCAGGATAACTTCAAGAGATAATTTTGCTAACCCACGAGTTTCGGCGCGTCGGGGGGATAGCGTCGCAGCAACACCAGCATCAAACCCATCGATGGCAGGGCGGCGAACATGCACAGCGCGTAGAATGCGACCCATCCCACCTGCGCGGCCAGTACGCCAGAGGCGCCTCCGATCGTATGCACCGAGATCAACGCGAGGGATGACAGCAGGGCATAGTGGGTGGCGGTGAATTCGCGTGAGCAGAGGCCGGACAGGTAGGTGATGAATGCAGCGTCGGCCATGCCTTGGGCAAAGGCCTCGGTGGCTACGGTGGCGTAGAGTACGTGGTGCTCGCCCGCAGAGACCGCGAGCAGCAGATACATTGCCATGGCGAATGTCTGCGCCCAGCCGGTGCGCAGCAATGCCCGCCCGGTGCCGAGATGCGCCACCAGCCAGCCGCCAAGTGCAATGCCGGCCAGAGTGCCGCCCAGCGAGAACCAGCCGGTCGCCGCGATCGCCTCGCGCGAGAAGCCGAGAGCGCGGTAGAAGGGCGCGGTCATGATGCCGGCCATGGCCTCGCCCAGCTTGAACAGCGCGACGAAGGCCAGGATCAGTGCGGCGCCGCGGCGGGCGAGGAAGTCGCGGAGCGGCGCGATCACCGCGTGGGCGAGGCGGGAGCCGAAGCGGGTCGCGAGGAGGGGGCGCTCGGTTGGCGGCGGCTCCGGGGCCATCAGGGTGACGATCAGTCCGCAGGCGATGAGCGCCGCCACGCCGAGCAGCGCGACGTGCCAGCCGACGACGCTGACGGCGGAGATCACGCCGGTGGTCGCGATCAGCAGTGCTACGCGATAGCCCCAGATGTAGGCGGCCATCGCGGCGCCCTGTCGGTGCTGGGCAAAGGACTCGATGCGCCAGGCGTCCACGACGATATCCTGGCTGGCGGACAGGAATGCGACGAGGGCAGCGAGGGCGAGGGAGACGAACGGCAGGCGGGCCGGGTCGGACAGGGCCAGCAGAGCGGCGGCGGCGGTTAATGCGGGCTGGATCGTGGCCAGCCAGCCGCGGCGACGGCCGAGGCGGCGGAGCAGGCCCGGCGGCGAGGCGTTGTCGAGGATTGGCGACCAGAGGAACTTCAGCGAATAGGCGAGGCCGATATTCGCGGTCAGACCGATCAGCCCGAGGGAGACGCCGCCCTCGGAGAGCCACAGGCGGAGGGTGAAGCCGGACAGGGGCAGAGGGAGGGCGGCGACGAAGCCGTAGGCGGCCATGAGCCAGAGCGCGGGGTTGTCGGCTCGCCCCCTCCCCCCGACCCCTTCCCGCGAGGGGTGGGGGAGAATTTGGGCGGGCTTAAGGGACGTCGGCGTCACCCTGGCCCAGGGATCGCTGCATCGACACCACGTCCAGCCAGCGGCCGAACTTCACGCCGACCGCCCGCAAGGTGCCGACCATCTGAAACCCCAGGCTCGCGTGCACGCCGATTGAGCCGGTATTCTCCGAATCGCCGATGACCGCGATCATCTGGCGCATGCCGCGCGCCGTGGCGTCCTCGATCAGTCGCACCACCAGCGCCTTGCCGACACCCTGGCCGCGTACGTCCTCGCGCACATACACGCTGTCCTCGACGCAGAACCGATACGCCGAGCGGTCGCGGAACTGCGTGTAATACGCGTATCCCAGCACGCCGGTTGCGTCGGCGGCCACGAGCCATGACCAACCGTGCTCGACGACCTTGGCGAACCGGTCCGCCATCTCTTCGACCGACGGCGGCTCTTCCTCGAACGTCCCGGTGCCGGTCAGCACATGGTACGCGTAGATCGACTGGATCTCCGGAATGTCCGTCTCGTTCGCCGGCCTTATCTCCATCGTGCCTCGCCTTCTGCCCTCAGACCGGCAGTCCAAGCACGTTCGCCGCGTCGCAGGCAAACGTCAGCAGTGCCTGATCCAGCCCAGGGCCAGCTACCAGCGAAATGCCCACTGGCGCGCCATTCACTTTTCCCGCCGGCAGCGTTACCTCGGGCAGTCCGCAAAGCCCGGCGATCGCCGTCACTCCGATCGTCGCCTGCCGGACTAAATTCTGCTCTTCCTGGCTGGCGGTGAGCAACGGCGCCGGGCAGGGGCTGGTCGGGTAGACCAGCACAGCACCGCCGGCGAGCACCGGGCGGACGCGGGCCTGCATCACCCGTCGGAAGGCGCGCCCTGGCCCTGCGACGGCCGCGTCAGTCGCTTTGGCGGCGGCGAAGCGTTCGCCGATGCCGGGGCCGAACCGCGGCTTCGCAGCTTCGACCCAGCCGCCCAGGCAGGCCCAGGCCTCTTCCGCCTGCACCGTGCGGAAATGATCGAAGACGCTGTCGATGCCCTCGGGAACCAGGCGAATGCCGACGGCCCTTCCGCGTAATCTCTCCAGCTTCTCCAATGCGGGCCGCAGCGCCTCGGCTACCTCCGGCTGGGCGTTGACCCAGGCCTCCTCGACCCGCAGCACGGGGCCGTCCAACGACTGGCGTCCGCTCGGCAACAGCACGTCGCCAACTTCGGACAACAACGACGCGCTGCGGGCGAACCAGCCACAGGTGTCGAAGCTCGGCGCCAGCGGGCAGGCGCCGGCGAGGCTGACCGAGCCGTGGCTGGGACGGATGCCGAACAGGCCGCAATAGCTCGCTGGGATGCGCACCGAGCCGCCGGTGTCGGAGCCGAGGGCGAAGTCGACCAGGCTGGCGGCGACCGCGGCGGCCGAACCACAACTCGACCCGCCAGGGAAGCGGTCTGGACAATTCGGGTTGATCGGGGTGCCCTGCCAGACATTCTCGCCGGTCAGACCGAAGGCCAGTTCCATTGTCTTGGTCTTGCCGACCAACCTGGCGCCGGCCTGAAGCAGCGTCGTCACCACGGGAGCGGTTGCAATCGCCTTGGGGTGGGTTTCTGCCCAACGCGGGTTGCCGTAAGTCGTCAAGCTTCCCGCGATGTCGAACAGGTCCTTCACGGCGAAGTTGAGGCCTGACAGGCGACCGCTACCAAGGGGCTGGCGCTCCAAGCGCGGCCCAGGCACGAAGGCTCCCACCGTGTCGTCCAGAGCGACCATTTGCTTTGTCCTCACCTCCGACTGTGGCATAAGGCCTAGGCGGTTCCCGCCGGGTCATCGATACCCCGGCGCAAGGATTTGTTGGTAAATTGTACACTTGATGGGGCATACTTCCCAACGGCGTTTCTGCCGCCGACGAACAGATAATCGGCGGAACCGCCGGGCTTGAGTGCGGCGGAAGCGGTCCGGCACGCACAGGAAAACCGTCCGTGTATCGGACACGCCTCTGAGGGGGACTGCTCGTGGATGCAAATGACGGACACATCTCCGGTCCTTCGGGGCAGGGGCCGCAGTCTGTAGCCGACACGGGTGGCGGCGCCGACGCCGGTACGCCGCTCGCTCTGGACTCCGCCGAAGAGCCGCAGATTCATCCCCGGCTGCTGGCCATGATCGTCGCCGGCCGCTACCACGGGCTGGAACTCGATCCGAGCGAATTCCGCGGCACGGCGGGCGACGAAGTGCCGTCGGCCGCCTCGCTGTCGACCTGGGCACAGAACACGGGCATGTGGTCGCGCGCGGTGCGGCTGCGCTGGCGCCACCTGATGCGTTTCCGCGATACCGGCCCGGTGGTGCTGCTGTTCACCGACGGCACGGCGGGCCTGCTCACCGGCATCAACGCCGAGCACAAGGTGGTGTTCGTCAAGGACCCGACCAGTCCCGCGTCCGATGCACCGGTTGCGGTGGACGAGCTGCGGCTGAGCCAGGATTGGGCTGGTGAGGCGGTGCTGCTGCGGGCCAGCCGGGGGTACGCCGAGGCCGATACGCCGTTCTCCCTGCGCTGGCTGCTCAGCCTGGTGATGGAGGAGAAGCGCTCGCTGCGCGAGATCGGCCTCGCTTCATTCTCGCTGAGCATACTGACCATCTTCCCACCCTTCCTGGTGATGACGGTGGTCGACAAGGTGCTGACCCACAGCTCGTACTCGACCCTGGCCCTGATCGCCGTCATCGTTGGCGTCGCCATCGTGTACGAGACCTTGCTCGGCTATGCACGGCGGCTGATCGTGCTTGTCGTCGGCACCAGGATCGACGCCCGGATCAACCTGCACGTATTCAATCGCCTGTTGCGCCTGCCGCTCGACTACTTCGAGCGCCACCCGGCCGGCGAGACGATGTACAAGATCAGCCAGATCCACCGCATCCGGGAGTTCATCACCGGCCGGCTGCTCACGGCGTTCCTCGACCTGATGACGCTGTGCGTCCTGCTGCCGTTCCTGTTCTGGCTGAATGCGCCGCTGGCCTGGATCGTGCTGGCCTGCGCCTGTGTGATCACCATGATCATCCTGGTGTTCCTGCGGCCGCTCGCGGTGCTGTTCTCACGGGTCGTGCGAGCGGAGACCGACAAGCAGTCAGCGCTGGGCGAGACCGTGTTCGGTATCCGCACCGTGAAGTCACTGGCACTCGAGCCGCAGCGCAAGGCGCTGTGGGACGAGAGGATCGCGGAGGCCGGCAAATGGCGCATGGCCTACGGCAAGCTCGGCAACTGGCCGCAGACGCTGATCACGCCGGTCGAGCGTTTCATGTGGATGGGCGCGATCCTGCTGGGTGTCTACTGGGCGTTGTCGGACACCAGCGGCACGGGCGCCGGCGCGCTGTTCGCGTTCATGATGCTGTCGCAGCGTGTCGCGCAACCGCTGGTGCAACTGGCGCGTCTCACGGATGAGTACCAGGATGTCGCGGCGGCGATTGAACAAGCGGCTTCCGTGCTGAACCGTCCGCTCGAGGCCGATGCCGCGTCGGGCGGGCTGCGGCCACGCTTCGCCGGGGCGATCACCTTCGACGATGTGACCTTCACCTACGGCGGCACCAAGACGCCGGCACTGGATCGCATCACCTTCTCGATCCCGGCCGGAACGATGCTCGGCATCGTGGGCCGATCAGGCTCGGGCAAGTCGACGATCACCCGCCTGCTGCAAGGTATCAACCGCGACTACTCCGGCTTCCTGAAGATCGACGGTTCCGACCTGCGCGAGATCAATCTGCGGCATCTGCGGCAGAGTTTCGGGGTCGTGCTGCAGGACAACTTCCTGTTCCGCGGCTCGATCCGCGACAACATCCTGGCTGGCCGCCCGGGCCTGACGCTCGAGGACGCGGTCGGGGCGGCGAGGCTGGCTGGCGCCGAGGAATTCATCGAGCGCATGGCGAACGGCTATGAGACGTACATCGAGGAAGGTTCGCCCAACCTGTCAGGCGGCCAGAAGCAGCGGCTGGCGATTGCGCGCGCGCTGATCTCCGATCCGCGCATCCTGATCCTCGACGAAGCCACCAGTGCGCTCGATCCGGAAAGCGAGGCGCTGGTCAATGCCAACCTGCTGCGTATCGCGCGCGGCCGAACAATGGTCATCGTGTCGCATCGGCTGTCGTCGCTGACCGAATGCGACCAGATATTGGTGCTGGAGAAGGGTCAGGTGATGGACATCGCGCCACATCGCGTCCTGCTCGAACGCTGTGCGGTGTACCGCCAGCTCTGGGCCCAGCAGAATCGCCATCTTGACAGTCAAGGTCCACGCCATGCCACGCTCGCCCCGACACTCGTCCAAGGCGATTAGCACCGTCGTCGAGGACCGGGGCGATCCGACGCTGCCGGTCATCCTCGAATTCCAGATGCCGTCCACGACGATCACCACGGCGCCGGTGCCGCGGTCGGCGCGCGGGATCGTGTGGATTGTCGGCAGCATGCTCATCGCGGTCCTGCTGGCGCTGGGTCTGATCCCGGTCGATCGCGTGGTGACCGCGCAGGGTCGGGTGGTGTCGCGCTCGGCGACGATGGTGCTGCAACCGCTCGAGGCCGCGATTGTGCGCTCGATCGATGTGCATGAAGGAGAGACGGTGCAGGCGGGCCAGGTGCTGGCGCGGCTGGATCCAACTTTCGCCGCGGCCGATGTCGGCGCGCTGGCAGCCCAGGTGTCCAGCCTGCAGGCGCAGGTGTCACGGTTGCAGGCGGAGAGCGACGGCCAGCCGTTCAGCTATTCAGGGATCGACCCCAGTCTGGCCTTACAGGCGGCAATCTTCGGTCAGCGCCAGGCCGAGTACAATTTCAAGCTTGAGAACTACACGCAGAAGATCAATGGCCTGGTGTCTGCCATCGCCAAGGCGAATTCCGATGCTGCCGGATACCGCAACCGCCTGCAGGTCGCCAGCAGTGTCGAGCAGATGCGGCGTGACCTGGAAAAACTGCAGGTCGGCAGCAAGCTGAACACCCTGGCCGCCATGGACAACCGCGAGGAGATGGAGCGCAACCTGCACAGCTCGGAAGATACGGTGCGCAGCGCGCAGCGCGACCTCGCCGCGCTGGTCGCCGAGCGCGATGGCTATGTGCAATCCTGGCACGCCGACATTGCGGAAAAGCTGGCAGATGCGATCGGCAAGCTGTCGGACGCACGCGAGTCGCTGAACAAGGCGCAGCTTCGCAAGCAGTTGGTCGAATTGCGTGCGGAGCGCGACGCCACGGTGTTGACGGTGGCCAAGGTGTCGGTCGGCTCGGTGCTGCAGTCGGGCCAGGAGTTCATTTCGCTGGTGCCGGCGGATGCCCCGCTGGAAGTCGAGGCGAACATCTCGGGACGCGACGACGGCTTCGTGCATGTCGGTGATCCGGTGTCGATCAAGTTCGACACCTTCCCGTTCATCCAATATGGCCTGGCCTATGGCACGGTGCGGACGATCAGCGCGGATAGTTTCACCGCGCAGGACGACCAGCGGAATCCAACCGGTGCAGTGCCGCTGCCTGGCAACTCCATGGAGCCGTTCTACCGGGCGCGCGTTGCAATCGACCGGGTCGAGTTGCATGGCACACCGCAAGGGTTCCGCATCGTGCCCGGCATGCCGGTGACGGCCGACATCAAGGTCGGCAAGCGGACGGTGCTGCAGTATCTGCTGGGCCGGGCCTTGCCGGTAACTTCCGAGGGGATGCGCGAGCCGTGAGAGCAGTGATCATGCCTCTCCCGCGAACGGGACAGGTGTAAGGCATGTCATTCCTCGTTCGGCTACTGGCCCCGGTCTCTCCTACCGCGGCGTTGCGGCGGGCGTTACGGCTTGCCGAACAGGGTGACGTCAAGCAGGCCTTCCCGCTGCTGTCCCGTGCCGCACGGGCAGGGATTGCCGAGGCGGAATACCGGGTGGGTCGGTGCTACCTTGAAGGCACCGGCGTGCCGCCCAGCCGGGCCGAAGGCGCACGCTGGCTCGAACGCGCGGCCAATCAGGGCTACGTCGAGGCGCAGGCACAGCTTGCCACGCTGGCGATCCATGGTCTGATCGCGCGTGCGGACGACGCACCGGGAACCAGGCTGTTCGCGTCGACCGAGGCGAGCGAGCCTGATTTTGAGACCAGCCTTCGTTGGGCGCGCAAGGCAGCTGAAGGCGGCTCCGCGGATGGTCAGGCGGTGCTTGGCTATATCCTGACCTCCGGGCCGGAGCCGATGCGCGACCTGGAGGAGGCGCATCGCTGTTACGAGCGCTCGGCGGCCGCCGGCTCTCCACAGGGTGCCCTCGGCTATGCCCTGTCGCTGGCACGTAGTGCTGCCGGCGCGGAGCAGCAGACGCAGGTGGCGGAGCACCTGCGCCGTGCCGCAGACGCAGGGTTGCCGACCGCATTGTATTTGCTCGCGCTGATGACGGAACGCGGCATGGGTATGCCGGCGGACCGTGCGGCGGCGATCCAGTTGTTCCGCCAGGCGGCAGAGAAGGGCAATCGGCCGAGCCAAGCCCGCTGGGGCATGGCGTTGATGCAGGGCGTGACAGTGCCGGCGAACCCGACCGGGGGTGAGTCCTGGCTGCGCCGTGCGGCACTCGACGGCGATCCGGAGGCGGCGGCGGTGGTGGGCGATCTTTACGCCAAGGGCGGCAAGCTGCCGCCGAATTATGCCGAGGCGGCGATGTGGTTCCGCCGCGCCGCGGAGGCAGGCCACCGTGGCGGCGCGCGCGCGCTGGGAATGCTGCATCTGACCGGTGCTGGCGTGGTGCGAGACTCCGAGGAGGCGGCGCGCTGGTTCCGCTTCTCGGCGGAAGCGGGGGACCCGACGGCGCGGGTCGATCTGGCCAACCTGCTGCTGCACGGACAAGGCGGCACCGACGACGCGATCCGCACCCGCGAGTGGTTTGAGAAGGCGGCGGCGTCCGGCGACCTGGTGGCGGCGTTCAATTTCGGCGTGTGCCTGGCCGAGGGTGTCGGCGTGGAGCGCGACGACAGGAAGGCCGCGCAATGGCTGCGCCGCGCCGCCGATGGCGTGGTGAACGCGCAATATTGGTACGGCCGGATGCTGGTCGAAGGGCGCGGTATGGACCCCAATGCGGAGGAAGGTCGCAACTGGGTCAAGCGCGCCGCGGATGTCGGCATGATGGAAGCCGAGGTCCAGCTCGCGGAATTGATGCTGACGGGTCGTGGCGGCCCGAAGGACCATCCGGCAGCCCTGGCGTTGTTCGAGAAGGCGGCCGGCCGAGGCCATGTGGGCGCGATGTTCGCGATGGGCGCGATGCATGGCGGCGGGCACGAGGTGCCGACCGATCGGCCCACCGCGCAGCGCTGCTTCCGGGCCGCGGCAGAACGTGGGCACCCGCACGCCCAGATGATGCTGGGCCGCTATCTTGCACGCGGCCTCGCCGGCGAGCGTGACCCGGAACGCGCCCGGGTATGGCTGGAGCGGGCGCTGGCGCAAGGCCTGCAGGAGGCGCGCGGTGATCTGGCGGCTTTGCCCCCGGCCCCGGCCGAGCCGGCCAAGCCGGCGGAGTCGTTCAGACCTGGATCACCGAGACCCCAGGTGTACAATCGGGGATCGCCCGAGCAAGGGCCGGCAAATCCGGAAGCTTCGGCTGAACCGGAGGCACCGCAACCGGAGGCGGCCAGACCGCAGCCGGCTAAACTGGAATTGTCCGAACCAGAGGCGGCCAACCCGGAGGCAGCTAAACTGGCCTTGCCCAAACTGGCGCCGCCCAATCCGGAGCCGGTGCCCGCACAACAAGCAGTCGCACGCTGACAGAACCGGCTGAGAGTGCTGCGCTTGCGCTCGAGGCGTTCGAGCGCGGCCGGAACGAACTCGCCGATGGCAATGTGGTCGAAGGGCGCCGTTGGCTGGAGCGCGCCTACCGTCTGGCACCACACGATCAGACGCTGGCACTGGCGCTGGCGACTGCGTGTCTCGGGCATGACGACATGCGTGCATCGGCGCTGTTCGCGACGATCTGCGGCACGAGCGACGTGCGGGAGGCATGGCTGGGACTGGCGACGGCGCGGCGTAGGCTTGGCGACGCCGCAGGGGCGGCCGAGGCGCTCGCTACTGCGCTGCGCCGCCACGTACCGGACCCGGGATTTGCAGCACTGGCCGACCTCATCGCGCGCGACGCCGGAGCGCCGGGTTGGTGCGGCGTGTCGGGAGACGGTGCGTTCACTATGCGGGCGACGTGTGGGGGTCCCGGGATTGACCATGGCCCCCTCCCCCGGGCCCCTTCCCGCAAGGGGAGGGGGAGGGTGTGCGTGGTGGCTGCCGATGGGCGCGAGCTTCTCGGTAGCCCGCTCGATGTCGCGGCGATTGCGGCAACTGTCGGATGTGTGAGCTGCAGCGATGGTGGCCTGACCGGCTGGGCCTGGCATCCCGGCGACCCCGGGGTCGATCCGGTGTTGACCATCAGCCGGGCGAAGGGACGCGGACAGATCAGGGTCACGGCGACCGACACTGAGGCAAGGATCGATGATAGCGGTCTGCTGGCGCGGCCGCGGGGCTTCACCGTGCCGGCGGACGCGCTGAAGGGTCTGCCGGGGTTGCTGCACGTGCGCGGTCGTGACGGCAAGGACCTGTTAGGCAGTCCACTCGATCCGCGTGCCGAGTTCGCTGTCCCGGTCGTCGCTCACATCGCGACGACACCGCGAAAGCGGCCGCCGGTGGACGTCGTGGTGGCGGTGCATGGCGGGATGGCCCACACAATCGCCTGCCTAGATAGCGTGCTCGCGAGTTTGTCGCGGCCAAGCCGGCTGATCGTGATCGATGATGCCTCGCCTGAGACCGAGCTGCTTGCGTCGCTCGATACGCTGGCGCGGCGGCGACGCATCACCCTGATCCGCAACACGCGGAACCTCGGATTTGCCGCCAGCGCGAACATCGGCGTGCGCGCGGCGGCAGGACGCGATGTGGTGCTGCTGAACAGCGACACACTGGTCGGCGCCGGCTGGCTGGAGGAACTGCGCGGCGTCGCTTATGGCGCGGGCGATATCGGCACCGTGACACCGCTGTCGAACGACGGGACGATTTTGAACTATCCCGATCGAGGAGGCGGCAACGACGTGCCGGACCTTGCCGAGACGGCGCGCGTTGACACCCTGGCACGACGAGTGAACGGCGGCTGCGCGATCGACATCCCCGTGGGAGTTGGGTTCTGCCTGTATATTCGCCGGGCGTGCCTGGACGCAGTCGGGCTGTTGCGCGCCGACATGTTCGCCCAGGGTTATGGCGAGGAGAACGACTTTTGCCTGCGCGCCCGCCACCTCGGCTGGCGGAACGTGGCCGCACCGGGGGTATTCGTCGCGCATGTCGGCGGACATTCGTTCGGCACGGCGGCGCGGCATCTGCGGGCGCGCAACGCAGCTCTGCTGGAGCGGCTGCATCCCGGTTACGCCGAATTGATCACGGCGCACGCGGAAGCGGACCCGCTGGCGGAGGCACGGAGGCGCCTGGACCTCGCACGCTGGCGCGCGGCGCGGCGACGCGGCGGTGAGGCGCTGGTGCTGATCACGCACGCTGCGGGCGGCGGAGTCGAGCGCCGGATCGCAGCATCGGTCGAAGCCCATCGCGATGGCGGATACCGTGCGATCGTGCTGCGCCCCTCGCGGGCTCCGGACGGTGGACGATGCGTCACTATCTGCGACGGCACCGCGAACGCATACCCCAATCTGCGTTTCGCGATGCCGAGCGAACTGGGCCAAGTGCAGCGCCTGCTCGCGCGTGAACGCGTGCGCGCCATCGAGTTGCACCATCTGGTCGGTCATCACCCCTCGGTGCTCGAGGTAATCGCGTACCTTCAGGTGCCATACGACCTGCATGTACACGACTATGCCTGGCTATGCGGCCGCGTCGCGTTGGTCGGCGCGGCTGAGCGCTACTGTGGCGAGCCTGACGTCGCACAATGCGAAGTGTGCGTCGCCAATGCGGGCAACCTGATCGACGAGGACATCTCGGTTGCGGCGCTGCGCCGGCGGTCGGCGAGGCTGATGGCCGGCGCGCGACGTGTCATCGCTCCATCCGAAGACGCCGCCGCTCGCATCCGTCGGCACTTCCCGGCCGTGCGTCCGACGGTACAGCCGCATGAGGACGATGCGGCGCTTGGCAAGCCGCAGTTCTCGAATTCGGCGAATGCGAGCCGTATCTGCGTAGTTGGCGCGATTGGTGTCCAGAAGGGCTACCGGGTGATCCTTGACTGTGCGCAGGATGCCGCGGATCGGCGGCTGCCTCTGGAATTTGTCGTGGTCGGACACACGATCGACGATCGAAGGCTGCTCGCGACAGGGCGCGTCTTCATCACTGGAAGCTATGCGCCGGACGAGGTGGTCAGCCTGATCCGGGCACAGGATGCGTCACTTGCGCTGCTGCCATCCATCTGGCCGGAGACCTGGTGCTTTGGCCTTGGCGAGGCGTGGCGCGCCGGCCTGCGCGTGGCGGCGTTCGACATCGGCGCTCAGGCTGAGCGCATCCGACGCACCGGGCGCGGATTTCTGCTGCCGCTCGGATTGCCGGCGCACGCAATTAATAACGCTTTGATTGCAGCGAGCGGGCTGTCTCGACAATAATGCGTCTGGCAACAGTATCGCTTGCATTGCAACGCCCTCCATTCGTCGCTTGAGCGGTCCAATCACGTTGGGCTGCCATGACCAAGAAAGCGAGATCCCGAATGTCCGAAGCCGCAACTGCCATTCGCAGACCTTCCGCAGCCCAGGCCGCTCCCCGCGAGAGCGCAGCACAGCATCGCGTCGCCGAGTTGAAGGTCTCCGGCCACCTGATGACGCTGGACACCGGTCTGTTCTGCGTGTTTCAGGCGCCGGGTTCGCCGGCGGCGAATGAACAATCGGGGCTCCCTGGGGTGCGAATCTCGCTGCCACCGGGTCCCACCGGGCGGCCGGATGCGGTGAGCATCAGCACATTCCGCGACGACGGCTGGATGAATGGCAGCGATACCGCGGCACTGATCCGTGTGGCCGAAGGGCCGGCACAGGTGCTGGTGACGGTATATCAGGCGCCGTCGGCACCCCCCGACACCGCGCCTCGACTGCAGGTGATGCGGTTGGGCGCCGAGCCTGGCACGGAGACCCAGGCGGCTGGGGGTGTGGGACAGGCACTGGCCGCTGGGGTGGCGCCAGAGGACGCCGATACGGTCGTGCACGTGCAGCGCGCCGGCGACGTCGGAGGCAAGATGGGCGACTGGGCCGGCGTCCGTGGCAGCCGTCAGTGGATTGAAGGATTCAGCCTGACCCCGCGCGACGGCATCAAGACCGCCGACATCGAGTATCAGGCGGTGCTGGGACGAGGCTGGCTGTCGCCCTGGATCGAGGGCGGCAAGTTCTGCGGCAGCCGCGGCATGGCGCTGCCCCTGCTCGGACTCAAGATCCGGCTGAAGGGCGGCGCGGCGAAGACGCATGAGTGCAGCTACGCCGCCACGTTTGTCGACGGCAGTTCGGTGGGACCGGTTCCGGGAGGCGAGACCTGCGAGGCCGAGAGCCTGGCCGCGCTCGAGGCGTTTCAGGTGACGATCAGCCCCCGCCGCGGCGGCTCGGCGGCGGCACGCACTCCACGAGGACGAGCGAGCCAGCCGGCTGAACAGGAGACGCAGCCTGCACTGGCACTGACGAAGCCGGCCACCCGCAAGTCCAGGCCAACCGGCGCCAGTCGCAAATCGCGCTGACCCAGACGGCCCAGCCACGGTCCGTGAAATACCTGTTCGTCCACCAGAACTTTCCTGGTCAGTACCTGCACCTCGTCCGACACCTCGTCGCGTCCAAGCAGCACGACCTCGTGTTCATCACCGAGCCAAACGCCAATCGGATTCCCGGTGTGCGAACGGTGCCGTATGCGAAGCCGAAGGGCGCGGCGGCACAGGCTCATGTCGCGGCGCGCGAACTGGACGCGGCGGTGCGGCGCGCGGAGATCGTGGCGCATACGGCGGCCACTCTGAAGCAGCTCGGCTTCCAGCCGGACATCATCATCGGGCACCACGGATGGGGCGAACTGCTCAACATCCGCGACGTCTGGCCCGACACGCCGCTGCTCGGCTATCTGGAATTCTACTATTGCATCAACGGCATCGATGTCGGGTTCGATCCGGAATTCCCGACGCAGATCGCGGACCACCCACGCATACGGGCGAAGAATGCGGTCAACCTGCTGGCGCTCAACCTCGAGGCGCATGCGCAGACGCCGACCAGATGGCAGCTCTCGACCTATCCGGAGTGGGCGCGGAAATCCATCACGCTGCTGCCGGAAGGCGTCAATCTCGATATATGCAAGCCCAATCCGCAGGTGCGGCGGCGCAATCTCAGGATCGGCGATGCCGTCATCAGGCCGAACGAGAAGCTGGTCACCTATGTGGCGCGCGACCTTGAACCGTATCGCGGCTTCCATGTGATGATGCGGGCAGTGCCGCACCTGCTGCGTGCACGCGAGGACATTCGGGTGGTGATGGTCGGTGGCGACGGCATCAGCTATGGCATGCCGCCGGCGGAAGGCACCTGGCGGCAGAAGATGCTGGCGGAGCTAGGCAACAGCATCGACCCACAACGGGTGGTGTTTCCCGGTCGCGTCGATTACCCGACCTATGTCGCGATGCTGCAGCGCTCGGACGCGCACGTGTATCTGACCTACCCGTTCGTTGCGTCATGGTCGCTGCGCGAGGCGCTGTCCGCGGGCTGCGTCGTGATCGGCAGCGACACACCGACGGTGAGCGAGTTCGTGGCGCACGAGCAGAACGGGCTGCTGGTGCCGTTCTTCGATCCGAAGGGACTGGCGCAGGCGGTATTGCGGTCGCTGGAGGATACGACACTCGCACGTGGGCTGCGGGAGAACGCGCGGCGTTATGCCGAGAAGCACCTGGCGATGACGGACTATCTCGCGGCGTACGAGGCGCTGATCGCACGCGTCGCGGGGGAAGGCGCCGGTCAGTCCTCGGCCGCCAGCCGCGCCGCCTGATCCTCCGCCGTCAGCGCATCGATGAACTCGTCGAGTTCGCCCATGATGACGCGGTCGATCTTGTACAGCGTCAGATTGATGCGGTGATCGGACACGCGGCCCTGCGGAAAGTTGTAGGTGCGGATGCGCTCTGAGCGATCGCCGGTGCCAACCTGAGCCTTGCGGTCGGCGGCGCGTGTGGCGTGCGCCGCGGCGCGCTGCTGCTCATAGAGTCGCGCCCGCAGGATCTTCATCGCCTTGGCGCGGTTCTTGTGCTGGCTCTTCTCCTCCTGCATCGCGACCACGATGCCGGAGGGGATGTGCGTGATACGCACAGCACTCTCCGTCTTGTTGACGTGCTGGCCGCCAGCGCCCGACGCGCGGTACACGTCGATGCGCAGATCGGTCTCGTCGACCTGCACATCGACCTCTTCTGCCTCGGGCAGCACGGCGACGGTGACGGTGGAGGTGTGGATGCGGCCCTGGCTCTCCGTCGTCGGCACGCGCTGCACGCGATGGACGCCTGATTCGTATTTGAGGCGGGCGAACACGCCGCGGCCGGTGATCTCGGCGATGCCTTCCTTCAGACCGCCCAGCTCGGTGTCGTTGTATTCCAGGATTTCCCAGCGCCAGCCTTTGGCCTCCGCATAGCGCTGGTACATCCCGAACAGCTCGGTCGCGAACAATGCCGCCTCGTCGCCGCCGGCGGCAGGTCGCACCTCCAGGATGGCGGCGCGTTCATCGGCGGCATCCTTCGGCAGCAGCGCGATGCGGATCTCGTGCTGCAGGGTCGGAATGCGCTCCTTCAACTCGCGCAGTTCGGCTTCCGCCAGTTCGCGCATCTCGGGGTCGGTGAGCAGTGACTCTGCATCGTCCTGGGCGCGCTCGGCGGCACGCAGGTCGCCAATGCGCGCGACTACGGGCTCGATGTCGGCGAGCTCCCTGGAGGCCTTTACATAGGCCTCGCCGGACAGGCCATGGGTCAGCATGTCACGCAATTCCTCGGCGCGCGCGGCGATGCGGTCCAGCTTGGGTGCCAGGGTCATCGCAGTCGAGCGGCGAGCTCCGCCAGCGCCACCGCCTCCTGTTCGCCGGTTGCAAGGTCCTTCACCTGGGCGACGCCATGCGCGATGTCGTCCTCGCCGATGATGACCGCCGCTCGCGCGCCGATCCGGTTGGCGCGTTCCATCCGCCGCCGCAGGTTGCCGCGATAGGCCATTTCGGCACGGATGCCGGCTTGGCGGAGCGTCTGCAGCACGTCGAGCGCTGCCACTTCCGCGCTGTCACCGACCGGTACTACCGCGACAGCTGCCGGGGCTGGCGGTGGGTCTTCCAACAGCATGGCGAGGCGCTCGATACCGGCCGCCCAGCCGACGGCCGGTGTGGGCGGGCCGCCCATTTCCTCGACCAGACCGTCGTAGCGGCCACCACCCATCACCGTGCCTTGCGCGCCCAGCTTGTCGGTGACGAACTCGAAGGCGGTGTGGCCGTAGTAGTCGAGGCCGCGCACGATGCGCGGGTTCTCGCGGAACGGCACGCCGAAGCGATCGAGATACGTCTGCAGCCGCGCGTAGAACGTGGCGGCGGCCTCGGTGAGGTAGCCGGCGATGGTCGGCGCGTTGGCCACGATCCGGCGGTCTTTCTCGTCCTTGGAGTCGAGGATGCGCAGCGGGTTGCGCTCGAGCCGCGCCAGGCTGTCGGCGGACAGCGATCCCTGGTGTTCGGTGAAGTACTCCACGAGGGCATCGCGGTAGGCCTGGCGGCTTTCCTTGTCGCCGAGCGTGTTGATCTCCAGGACGGTCTCGCCGGCGACGCCGAGGGCTTTCAGGATGTCCCAGCCGCAGGCGATGACCTCGGCGTCGGCGAGCGGTTCGGCCGAGCCGATCAGCTCGATGTCGATCTGGTGGAACTGGCGGTAGCGGCCCTTTTGGGGGCGCTCGTAGCGGAACATCGGACCGGCGCAGAAGATTTTCTGCGGCAGCGACTGGGTGAGGCCATTGGTCACCAGGGCGCGGCAGAGGCCGGCAGTGGCCTCCGGGCGGAGGGTGACGTGGTCGCCGCCGCGGTCCTGCGAACGAATACATCTCCTTCATCACGACGTCGGAGGTCTCGCCGAGGGTGCGAGAGAACACGCGGGTGTCCTCGAAGATCGGCGTGGACCACTCGTCGAAGCCGTAGGTGGCGGCGACGCGGCGGGCGGTGTCGATCACGTGCTGATGGCGGCGCAGGTCCTCGCCGATCAGGTCGTGGGTGCCGCGGGCGGGTTGGAGTTCGGTGGCCATGTGCGTCCGGCTGATGTGGTCGCCTGTGGTGGGTGCGGCAAGCTAGCCGGAAGCCGTCTGAACGCAAGCACGGCGTTGAGATTAGTGTACACTACCGTGTTGATGTCTACACAGGATCGCGTCGTGCGCAACGAACTCGACCGCCTCGAACAGAAAGTGCCGCTGCACCAGCGCCTGCGCCCCTTAAAGGATCGCGTGATGTCGCGGGCATCGACGACCGGGTTGGAGGCGGACAAGGCGTTCCACGACGCGCTCAGCGGCCACGGGTCATGTCCATCGGTGGACGGCCGGTAGTGGGATTGCTTCGTCTGGCCCAGCGATGGATTACCGCGCGCCCTCCGCCGGCAGAGCAATCCAGTTCGCCGCGATGCGCGCTTTGAAAGCTGGATCGACCAGCGACAGATCAATGATATCGACCTTGAACGGCAGATCGGATTCGGACAGCGCCTCAGCGATCTGACCAATTATGTCCAGTCCGAACGGGCGGTCCCATTCAAGCGCCAGATCGAGGTCGGAATACTGTCGAGCCCCGCCATGAGCGCGCGATCCGAAAACGTAGGCCCGCGCGCCGCGGGGTAGGTACGCGCGCAGCACGTTGCGGACGATGGCGGCATGGTCTTCGCGCAGGTCCATTGCGGCGGTCATCGCAGGCGCTGTTGCAATTGGTCCCGCAAATAATCTGCTTCGGCCAGGAACTCCGGAATCCCTGCGGCAACCTGCGCGGCGATGGCGGCCGCATAGGTGTGACTTGTCCGTGCCCGCATGTCGCGATAGCGGCGCCACGCAGGCCAATCGCCTCGCAGGAGACCGTGCTCATTGCCAGTGCGGATCAGGTCCTGGAACGGCATCTGGCCGTAGATGTCCGGCGAAGGCGCGATCACCCGCAGATAGCGTCGCAGCATCCGATGGCTGAGCTCATAGGTGTACTCGAACCGCTGAATCAGCCCATCGCGCAACTGCTCGTCGTTTGGTTCCCGGCGATGTCGATCGAGCCCCTCTCGCAGCCTCGCGACCGCGTTCACGAACGGGCCAATGTCGAGTGGCGCGCCGGGATCACTCATGTATTCATTCGGCCGCCAACTTCTCGGCCTCCTTCGCCGCCTTCAGCTCCTCGGCCTTCGCCTCCACCAGTTCGACGATGTGATCCACCATCGAGCCCCCATCGATCGTGTGGTCCGTCTTGCCGGCGCGGTAGATCATGTGCCGCCCGTTGCCGCCGCCGGTCAGGCCGATATCCGTCATCAGCGCCTCGCCCGGGCCGTTCACGACGCAGCCGATGATGGACAGCGTGATCGGCGTCTCAATATGCGCAAGCCGCTCCTCCAGTGTCTGCACCGTCTGGATCACGTTGAAGCCCTGTCGCGCGCAGGACGGGCAGGACACGACCTTCACGCCGCGATGGCGGATGCCGAGGGCCTTCAAAAGGTCCCAGCCGACCCGCACCTCCTCCTCAGGTTCGTCGGAGAGCGACACCCGTAGCGTATCGCCGATGCCGGCCCAGAGGAGCGAGCCCAACCCCACGGCGGACTTCACCGTGCCCATGCGCCGGCCGCCGGCCTCGGTGATGCCGATATGCAGCGGGTGGTCGCACACCTCCGCGAGCTGCTGATACGCCGCCACCGCAAGGAACACGTCGGATGCCTTCACGCTGATCTTGAAGTCGTGGAAATCGTGCTGCTGGAGGATGTCGGCGTGGTACAGCGCGCTCTCCACCAGCGCCTCGGGGTTCGGCTCACCGTATTTTTCCAGCAGATGCCGCTCCAGCGAGCCGGCGTTCACGCCGATCCGCATCGAGCAGCCATGATCGCGCGCCGCCCGGATCACCTCCTTCACGCGCTCCTGGCTGCCGATGTTGCCTGGGTTGATGCGCAGGCACGCTGCACCGCTGTCCGCCGCCTCGATTGCGCGTTTGTAGTGGAAGTGGATGTCGGCGACGATCGGCACGTTCACCTCGTGCACGATATCCTTAAGCGCGAGCGCACTCTCCTGATCGGGACATGAGACGCGGACGATATCCACCCCAGCCAGCTCCGCGCGCCGGATCTGCGCCACCGTGCCCGCAACATCCGTGGTCAGCGTGTTGGTCATCGTCTGCACGGTGATTGGCGCGCCATCGCCCACCGGCACGCGGCCGACATACACACGGCGCGACTTCCGCCGGACAATCTCCTGGTACGGCCGGTAGCTCATACTTTCCCTCTCCGTATGTTGCGGCGCGATGCTCGCCGATAGAATGGGGGTTCTGCTGCCGGACCGCTACTGGGGATTGGGTCGCGGGCTCGCCGTCACCAAACTGCCACTTTTGATCAGGTCCGGGTCAAGCGGCAGGTCGCGCCGCACCGCGCCGCTGCCGCCGAGCGACGGGCTGGTCTGGCCGTCCACGACAAGGTCGGTGCCACCCGCATTCCCGGTCGTCAGCAGCAGGTTTGGCTTCGGCGGTACATCCCAGGTCTCTCCAGGATGCATGATGCGGGTCAGCAGCACCGGGCCGGCCCGGTCACGTACCTGCACCCAGGCATCGGCGCTGGCCCGGAGCACAATGCGCGGCTGGTCGGACGGTTCATTGGCAGCCGGCGACGGCTCCAACGCGGCAGCTGCGGCCGAACTGGGAGAAATTGCCGGAACCGGGGGCGCCTCGGCCTGCCGGACCGGCGCCGGCGCGACCGGCGCGGGCACCGACGCGACGACCGGGGTTGCATCCGGCCGGACCGCCTGTTCGGCAAGCGGGGCAAGGCGTAGCGGGATCTGCATGCTGGTCTCGGCCGGCAACCTGCCCTCGCCTGACAGGCGGTACCAGCCTGCATAGGCTCCAACGGCCAACAGCACGCCGAGCAGCGCCACCGCACCGGCGGGCAGGCCACGTTCTGGTGCCGGGACAGGAAAGGTCAGCTCGGTCTTCTCGTCCACTCCCGCCGCTTCAGCCCTGAAGCGTCTGGCGGTCTCGTTCGGGTCGAGACCGAGCGCGCCGGCATAGGTGCGGAGGAAGTTGAGCGCATAGGCATTGCCCGGGAGGTCGCTGATGCGCCCGGCTTCCAGCGCCTCAATGTACTGTTGCCGAATGTGCAGCGCGGAGGCCATTTCCTGTATCGACCAGCCGACCCGCTCGCGCGCTAAACGCAAACCGGCCCCCGCTCTCGGCGCATCGGGAGGCGTCGCATCCCGATCGATCGCCGACGCAGTGCTTCGACATGCCGCCAACGCGGATTTGCGGTCCTGCATCATGGTGGGCCCGCATATGCGAGCTTGTTGTCTATCAACGTATTTACAGTGACTCTGTTTGCGGTCGCCGTCGAATGGTCTTTACTGGAGCATGCGCAATTAAATCGTTAAAATTGACTGTCTGTCAGACGCCCAAACCATGTTCGCGTGCCCAGACGCTGATCGGTTCGCGGAGACTGGCGGCCCCCGAGGTATTGCGTCTGATTGCCGTCAGCACGGGGCGGAATGCGCCAAGATCGAGGTCAGCCAGCAGCGCCTTGATCGGCATGATGCCGGAGGCCGGCATCGACAGGCTCTTGAAGCCAAGCCCGACAAGGGCCATCGCCTCCAGCGGCCGCGATGCCGCCTCACCGCACAGCGAGACGGGGACACCCTTGCCGCCTTTGGCCATGCCGGCCTTCTCAAGCAGGAACTCGAGCAGGCTCAGCACCGGAGCCGACAGCAGGTCGTAGCGGCTGAACAGGGCTGGCGTGCCGCGATCGGCCGCGAACAGAAACTGCAGCAGGTCATTCGAGCCGACGGATACGAAGTCCACCTCACGCAGCAGTTCGTCCAACTGCCACATCAGCGCCGGTACTTCGAGCATGGTGCCAATATCGAGCCGCTCCGGGGCCGGGCGGACGCGCCGCGCCTCCGCCAGCATTAGCGCGCGAGCGGCGCGGAATTCCGCCACCGTCGCGACCATAGGAAACATCACCGACAGCGGCCGGCCGCCGGCCGCCAGCAGCAGGGCGCGCAACTGCCGGCGCAGCAGTGCCGGGCGGTCCAGGCCGATGCGCAGCGAGCGCCACCCCATCGCCGGGTTCTCCTCCTCCGGCGCATCGCCGGGCAGCAGCTTGTCGGCGCCCAGGTCTAGGGTGCGGAACAGCACCGGCCGGCCGCCGGCGGCGTCGAGCACGCGGGAATAGCTCGCCGCCTGCTCCGCGACATCGGCGATCGCCCCACGCGCCAGCATGCCGATCTCGGTGCGGTACAGGCCGATACCTTCGGCGCCTGTGGTGTCGAGCTGCGCCACCTCCATGGTGAGGCCGACATTGAGCATCAGGCTGACCTTGACGCCATCGGCGGTGAGCCCCGGCCGCGTCCGTAGCGGCGCCCAACCGGCCTCCAGCGCGGTCCTCGCCTCCAGCTCGCGAAGATACGTCGACCGCACCTCGGCCTCCGGGCGGAGCACGAGCTGGCCGTCGTCGGCATCCACCACCGCCTCGTCACCTGGCTCCGCGGAGTCCAGCATGCCGCGGGTGCCGCCCACGGCCGGCAGACCCAGCGCGCGCGCCAGGATTGCGGCATGGCCGGCGGGACTCGCCTCCTCGACCGCCACACCGGCGATGCCCGCAGCGTGCCATTCGAGCAACTCGGCCGGCCCGAGCCGGCGGGCGAGCAGGATGGCGCCGTGCGGCACGGTGGGGCGCGGCTTGTCGCCGTCCAACGCGCCAAGCAGCCGACCCGCCAGATCCTCGAGATCGGCGAGCCGTTCGCGCAGATAGGGGTCGGTTATGCGGCGCGTGCGGTCGTGCAGCTCGCCGGCGACGCGCTGCACCGCCGCTTCGGCGGACAGTCCGCTGTGGATCACCTCCGCGACCCGTTTCAGCCAACCGGCGTCGGCCGCGATCAGGCGATAGGCCTGAAGCACATCGCGCGATGCCGTCCCGTCCACACCATTCGCCAAGCCATCCGGCACGCCGGCAATCAGCTCATCGACGCCCTGTTGCATACGCTGCGTGGCCTCATGCAGCCGCGCCAGTTCGGCGTCCGGATCGTCAGCCAGCAACCTGACCGGGCGTCGCCGGTTGCCGTGCATCACGACCGGGCCGATGGCGATGCCGGGGACCAGGGTCGAGCCGGCGAACACGCGCGGCACGGTCGCCGCGACGCCTTCCTCAGCGCTGTCGGCGGCGCCGGCAGACGCCAGCACCTCGGCCAGCAGCATCGCCACCGTCTCCAGCTCGTCCACCTCCTCCTCCGAGTAGCCCCTCGGGTTGCGGTTTTGCACCGCGACCACGCCCAAAGTCCGACCGGCACGACGCACCGGCGCTGCCAGCATGGACGCAAAAGGTTCCTCGTCGGTTTCCGGTCGATACGCGAATGCTGGATGGTTCTGCGCGTCCGGCAGGTTCATGACCTGCGCGGTGGCGGCGCAAAGGCCGACAATGCCCTCGCCGAATCGAAGCCTGGTGCGGCCGACGGCTTTGGGGTTGAGTCCTTCGGTCGCGACCAGCTCCAGGATCTCGCCGGGCCGCGCGGCGTACACCGAGCACACTTCGCTCACCAGTTCGGCGGCCGCTAAATGGACAAGCTCCTGCAATGGCGCGGTGCCGTGCGCCATCGTCTCACGCAGTCTGGCCAGCAGCCGGCGGGGAGTGGGCATCAGATGGCGCGATTGCGCGCGACCAGCGCGGCGACGGCCTGCGCCACCAGCGTGGCGATGATCTCGGTCGTCGGCTGCTCTGCCGTCACCATGCCCACGGACTGGCCGGCCATCACCGAGCCGGTCTCGATATCGCCGTCGATCACCGCGCGCCGCAGCGCGCCGGCCCAGAAATGTTCGATTGCAAGCTGCGCCGACTCGCGGGTCAGCTCACCGGCCTCGAAGCGATCGCGCGTTTCCGCCTGAAAGCGGAGGAAGCGCTTCCCCCCCTCGTTGACCAGACCGCGCACGGGGATCACCGGAAAGCGCTCGTCCAGTTGCACCGAAGGCACCGCGTCGCGCGCGGCGGCCCGGATGAAGGCACGCTTGAAGTTTGGATGCGCGATCGACTCTGTGGCGGCGGCGAAGCGGGTGCCGAGCTGCGCTCCGGAGGCGCCCATCTCCAGCAACGCGAGGATTGCCTCGCCGCGAGCCAGCCCACCCGCAACGAAGACCGGTACCTCCTGGATATGCGGCAGGATCTCCTGTGCCAGCACCATCAGCGACACCGGACCGATATGCCCACCGGCCTCTGATCCCTCGATCACCAGCGCGTCGGCACCCGACCGGATAAGCCGCTTTGCCAGCACCAGGGCCGGGGTGAAGGCGATCAGCTTCGCGCCGCCATCCTTCACCGCCCGCACCGCACCGCCAGGCGGAATCCCACCGGCCAGCACGATGTGTCCAACGCCCGCCTCCAGACAGACCTGGATCAGTGCTTCGAGCCGCGGATGCATGGTGATCAGGTTGACGCCGAACGGTCGGGCCGTGAGCGCCTGCGCTCCCGCGATTTCGGCCGCCAGCGTATCCGGCTCCATGGCGCCGCAGGCGATCACACCGAAGCCGCCTGCGTTGGAGATGGCCGCCACCAGGTGCCGTTCGCTGACCCAGCTCATGGCGCCGCCCAGGATGGCGACCTCGCAGCCGAGAAATGCAGTGCCGCGCGCCCACAGGCGGTCCAGTTCCGCGCGGGCGGCGGTCAGCGCGACGTCGGGGATGGCGATGTCAGGCGGCATCGAGGCCATAGGCGGTGTGCAGGGCGCGCACCGCCAGCTCGGTGTATTCGGCGGCGACGAGGACGCTGACCTTGATCTCGCTGGTGGAGATGACCTGGATGTTGATCGCCTTGTCGGCGAGCGCGCGGAACATCGTGTTGGCAACGCCGGCATGGCTGCGCATGCCGACGCCGACGACGCTGATCTTGGCGACATTGGGGTCCGCCAGGACCTCGGAGAAGCCGATCTGCGGCTGTGCCTCCGCCAATGTCGCCTGAGCGCGCGGCAGGTCGGACTTGCTCACCGTGAATGTCATGTCGGTCATGCCGTCGGCCGAAACGTTCTGCACGATCATGTCGACATTGACGTTGTGGTCGGTGAGCGCGCCGAACACCGCGGCGGCGATGCCTGGCCGATCCGGCACGCGCCGCAACGTGATCTTTGCGTCGTCGCGCGAATAGGCGATGCCGGAGACATTCTGCTTTTCCACGATCTCGTCCTCGTCCACCACCAGAGTGCCCGGCAGGTCGGCAAAACTCGACAACACCTGAACCCGCACCTGCTCGTTCATCGCGAGTTCGACGCTGCGCGTCTGCAGCACCTTGGCGCCGACAGACGCCAGTTCCAGCATTTCCTCGTAGCTGATGCGCGCAAGCTTGCGTGCTGTCGGGACGATGCGCGGATCGGTGGTGTAGACGCCGTCGACGTCCGTGTAGATGTCGCAGCGATCAGCATGCAATGCGGCGGCCAGGGCGACCGCTGACGTGTCTGATCCACCACGACCGAGGGTAGTGATGCGATTGTCGGTGCCGACGCCCTGGAAGCCGGACACGACGGCGACCTGGCCCGCTTTCATGCGACGGATCAACTCGGCGCCCTCGATGCCGGCGATGCGTGCCTTGCCGTGGGCGTTGTCGGTGCGGATCGGAATTTGCCAGCCCTGCCAGGAGCGCGCCTCGACACCGATCTCCTGCAACGCGATCGCCAGGAGGCCGGTGGTCACCTGTTCGCCGGTCGCGACCACCGTATCGTATTCCCGCGCGTCGTGCAGCAGCGACAGACCCTGGCAGTGCGACACGAGTTGATTGGTGACACCCGCCATGGCGGACACCACGACGGCGACCTCGTTCCCCGCATCGACCTCGCGCTTGACGCGAGTCGCGGCATTGCGGATGCGGTCGAGGTCGGCGACAGAGGTGCCGCCAAACTTCATCACGATTCGCGACATTCCAGCCAGTTGTCAGTGATCGATCCCAGGTGTTCATACTGGCGTGGAGCGACAGGGGCAACAATGCCAAGCGTGACAGTTTCGCCCGCGGAGGTTGCACAATTCGACGCGCTCGCGGCGCGGTGGTGGGATCCGGACGGTCCGATGCGGCCGCTGCACCGGATGAATCCGACGCGGGTGGCATGGATTGCCGCGCGGATCAGGCGGGACGGGCGGTGGACACTGACTCCCCCTCCCCTTGCGGGAGGGGAGTATTTCGCTGCTGCCACCCGACCACGGTTGCTTGATGTCGGGTGCGGCGCCGGAGTGGCAGCCGAGGCCTTTGCTCGCCTTGGCTTTGACGTACTGGGCCTGGATGCCGCTGGCGGGGCGATCGAGGCGGCGCGTGCCCATGCGGAAGGCCAGGGCCTGCCGTTGGCCTATCGGACCGGAGTGGCCGAGGATCTGCTGACCGAGCCCGAGCGCTTCCCTATCATCACGGCACTGGAGGTGATCGAGCACGTCCCCGATCCCGCGGCGTTCCTGGCAACACTCGCCGCGCTGCTTGCGCCGGGCGGAAAGCTATTCCTCTCGACCCTCAATCGCACGCCGCAGTCATTCCTCGCCGCCAAGGTCGGTGCTGAGTACGTGCTGCGCTGGTTACCGATCGGCACTCATGACTGGCGCAAATTCGTCACACCGGCTGAACTCGACGACATGCTGCGGCGGGTCGGGATGCGGGTATCCGACATCACCGGCCTGGTGGCCGACCCGCTGACCGGGCGCTGGGGCGTCAGCCGCAATCTTTCGGTCAACTACCTTGTGGCCGTCGAGGGCTGAGTTTCGATTGCAACTTAGTTGTGGCATATAAGCTTTATTACAACTTGATAACCAAGTTGGATGCCCGGAGCCGCTGATGGACACGGAGGATGGGGAGCGCCATCGGCTTGCCTTGGCGGCGATCAATCTCACCGTCTACGACTGGAACCTGGAGACCGGCGAGATTCACCGACCGCCGCTGGGCCACGAAGTGCGGCGCCTCCAGGCCGAAGTGGTGCACACCGCCGATGGCTGGGCGAACGTTGTGCACCCCGACGATTTCGAGGCTCATCGAGCCGCGCTGCTGGCGCATATCAAAGGCGAAACGCCGCGGCTCGACCACGAGTACCGCTATCTCGGCACAGCGGGCGAGTGGCGATGGGTGCGCCAGTACGGCATAGCGCTGCGCCACCCGGATGGTCGTGCCCACCGCCTGGTTGGCGCCACCGCCGACATCACCGAAAGCAGGGAGCGTGACGCCGAACTGCAGGCGGCGCGTGCGGAGACCGAACGTGCGCGCCGGCATATGCAGGCGCTGCTGGACAACATGCGCGACGGCGTGGGCTCGGCGGAGGCAGATGGCACCTATATCGCCTCGAACAAGGCCATGTTCGAACTGGTGAGCATACCGCATGAGCGCATTGTCGCGCTGGGCACGATGCAGAACATCTGGCGGTATCAGTACGAGAACCATCTGGTGCCTAGCACTGCCGCCACGGCCGACGAACACGTCGCGGCGCAGTTCGCGTTGTTCACCCGTGCCGACGGTCGCCAGCAGGTTCGCCAGCGGCCGGACGGCACATGGGTGGAGCGCTGTTTCCTGCGCATGCCGGACGACAGCCGCCTGGTGGTGGTGCGCGACATCACGGAACTCAAGCTGCGCGAGACAGAGCTGGCGCTTGAACGCGACGCCGCAGAGGCTGCACGCGCCGAGGCAGAGGCGGCGAACCAGGCGAAATCCACCTTCCTGGCCACGATGAGCCATGAGATCCGCACGCCGATGAACGGCGTACTCGGCATGCTCGAAATGCTGGAGCACCAGAGCATCAGCAGCGAGCAGCGTGCCATCGTGGCGACCATGCGCTCGTCCGCATCGGCGTTGCTGCGCATTATCGATGACGTGCTGGATTTCTCGAAGATCGAGGCCGGTCGGATCGATCTGGAGGAGACGCCGTTCTCGCTGTCGGAACTGGTCGGCGGGACAGTCGAGGCGATGCGGCCGCAGGCCAGGGCCAAAGGGCTGCGGTTCACCTTGGAGGTTGCGCCAGGTTCAGCCGACGCACTGATCGGCGACCCGGTGCGGGTGCGCCAGATCCTGTTCAATCTGCTCGGCAATGCGGTGAAGTTTACGCAGAGCGGCCGCGTCCATGTCAGCGCGACGTCGGCGCCGGTTGGCGAGGGTCGGCACGACGTGACGCTGAAGGTGACCGATACCGGAATCGGCATCAGTGCAGACGAACGGGCGCGACTGTTCCAGCCATTCGCCCAGGCCGACAGCTCGACCACGCGCCGGTTCGGCGGCAGCGGCCTTGGTCTCTCGATCGTGCGGCGGCTCGCGCAACTGATGGATGGTGACGTGGAGGTGCGGAGCAAACCGGGCGTCGGCTCGGTGTTCAGCGTCACGCTGCGGCTGCGTGCCGCGCCTGAGGCGCTGGCGCTCTCGGCCACCAATTCTCCGAAGCCGCTGCCTGCCGTCTGTGCGACTGGCAGCCGCGTGCTGGTGGTCGATGACCATCCGGTAAATCGCCAGGTCATGATGGGTCTGCTCAGCCTGCTGGGACTGCTGGTCGATGTCGCGGTCGATGGCGTAGAGGCACTGTCGCTTTGGCAGCCTGGTCGCTATGCCGTCGTGCTGGCTGACATGCACATGCCGCGGATGGACGGGTACGCGCTGACCCGCGAGATCCGCGCGCGGGAAGCAGCAGTTGGCGGGGTCAGAACTCCCATCGTCGCGGTCACCGCGAATGCCATGCGCGGCGAGGAGGAGCGATGCCTGGAGAGCGGCATGGACGCCTATCTGGCCAAGCCGGTAGCGATCGCGCGGCTCAGCGCAACGCTCGGTCGCTGGATTGCGCTGACGCCGCCGGTCGATCCGCCCGCCGGCGTGGTGGATCGCCCGATGTTGCGGAGCTGGCTTGGCGACGATGAGGCGACACTGCGGTCGCTGCTGGCGGAGTTTTTGAACACGGCGCGCCAGAATGAACGCGAGATCGAAGCGGCGCTGGGTTCGGACGAGATAACCGCGGCGGTGATGCCGTCGCACAACCTGCGGGGCGGCGCGCTGGCGGTGGGTGCCCATGCACTGGCCCAGGCGGCCGGTGCAATGGAGGCTGCCGCCCGAATCAGCGACGGCGCCAGGTGCCGCGATCTTCTAGCTCCGCTGGCGCGAGAACTGCAGCGCGCGGCGGACGATATTGGCGGCTGAGTCTGCCTATCCGTCGGCGCGGGGGACCCAGGGTATGCGCGAGATCTCGATGCCCTCTTCGGCCAGCGCCTCGGCCTGCTCGGGGCTGGTCTCGCCGTAGATGCCACGCTTCTCGCTCTCGCCGCGTTGCATCTTGCGGGCCTCCTCGGCGAACTGCGGGCCGACATAATCGCAGTGCTTCTCCACCTCGGACCGCATGCGCTGCAACATGGCACGCATGTGTGCCGGCATCGGGCCTCCGGCAACAGCGTCGGGTGGCGCAGGCGGTTGCGGCGCGGGGATCGGCGCGGCGGGCAGCGACTCGCGCTTGCCGACCGCGGGCCGCATCAGAGCGCGCTCAACCTTGGTGTCGCCGCAATGCGGGCATTCCACCATGCCGCGCTTCGCCAACCGGTCGAACGCGGCACTGTCCTTGAACCAGCCATCGAACGCGTGGTCCTGGCTGCAACGCAGGTCGTAATGGATCATGGCACAACCTAGATGGCCAATTCCGGCATTCGTGACAAGGGAGTGCCAACGGCTGATGGCAATAGGTTGGTTATCCGGCGTGCAGCAGCGGGTCGAGCCGGCCCGAACGGTCCAGCGCCAGCAGATCATCGCAGCCGCCGATATGCCGACCATCGATGAAGATCTGTGGCACCGTGGTGCGTCCGCCGGACCGGCGGATCGACTCCTCACGCGCCGCCGAGCCGTGTGGTGCGTCGATTTCGCGGAACACTGCGCCCTTGCTGCTGAACAGGCTGATCGCGCGGGCGCAGAAGGGGCACCAGGGCTGGGTGTAGATCTCGATCTCGGCCATGTTATTTCCTTTTCCGGCGGCAAGGGCATCGCGCCGACATTGTCAGCCCGCATGTTTCGCCGTCTATAATTCCAGCGATTAGGGTAGCTGGGCGCCTTGCACGTCAACATACAGGGAGTAGATCGACGTGCTCGCGCACATGAACAAACGGTTGCGCTTCTTGCCGCCGAAGCAGAGGTTTGCACAGGTCTCGGGCAGATGGATCTTGCCGATGAGGTCGCCATCCGGCGCGTAGCAGCGCACACCGTCCTCACCCGGGTCGGCCCAGCCCATGCTGCACCAGACGTTGCCGTCGACATCGACGCGCAGGCCGTCGGTGAAGCCAGGCGCGAAATCCTCGGCAAATACGCGGCCGTGGCGACACTTGCCGTCCGCCACGGCAAAGACCCGTATGTGCGCCGGACCACCGTGTGTGGCGCCGCTGTCCACCACATAGAGCAGGCTTTCGTCCGGCGACAAGGCAAGTCCGTTTGGGCGAACGAAATCATCCACGACAACGGCTGCCGTCCCCTTCGCCGGATCCAGGCGGTAGACATGGCCTGGAAGTTCAGCCTCGTCCTTGTGGCCTTCGTACTCGCCGTCGATCCCGTAGCCGGGATCGGTGAACCAGATGGCGCCGGTGGAATCCACGATGACATCGTTCGGCGCGTTCAGCCTCTTGCCGTCGTAGCGTTCGATCAGCACGGTGATGCGTCCGTCGTGTTCGGTGCGCGTCACTCGTCGCGTATCGTGCTCGCAGGTCACCAGTCGGCCTTCGCGGTCGCGCGTGTTGCCATTTGAGTAATTGGCGCTGGCGCGGAAGACGCTGACGTGGCCGTCGTCTTCCAGCCAGCGCATCATTCGATTGTTCGGGATGTCGCTCCAGAGCAGGTACCCACCGTCACGGAAATAGACCGGTCCCTCCGCCCAGCGGAAGCCGTGCGCTACCCGCTCGATCGCCGCGTTGCCCTGACGTCTGAAACGCGTGTCCAGTTGCTCGACGCGTGGATCGGGGTAGCGGGTGTCGGGGAGATGGCCGAGCGGCAGGTGCACCGGGTCGATCGGCATCGGTATGGTTTCTCCTGCTCTGGTGCCGAGATTGCGTGCAAGATTAGGTGGCGGCGGCGGTTGGCGCCACGGGTTGGCTCGATGGCTGCTTCGGTGGCGCCTTGCTGGTGCGAAGAATGACACGAGCGAGACATTCATCAACCGGACGATCACGCGCCGCGGCCTGTTCGCGACGGCCGGAATAGGGGCTGCGTTCGCCACAGGCCCCTCGCCGGCACGCGCGGCCTGCACGACAACGGCACCGGGATGGTTTGCCAATCCTACAGCTTATGCGGGTGCTTTGCGTCCATATACACGCTTTGGTCGGTTTCAAGCAATTATCCCGATGAGTTTGCCACAACCAACTCTCTTGCAGGCACGCAAGGGTTGTTATGCTGATCACGGGATGTTGCGCTGCTGTAGGTTTGTGACGCTCGACTTTTAGTTTCAAAAAATGGGATAACGCGCCTCTGCGTCAGACGAGGCACAAGAAGCCACTAGCACCGACCTAGGACGATGTCAAAAATAGCTCGTGCGTGACGCGGAGACTCAGGAGAAAGAAGGCCAACATTAATGCCCGTAGCCGTGTCTGCACGTCTGGCCGAAGCGCTGGCCGTTATCGCGATCTTCTTTGGGTCACTTGCATTACCTAAGGCATTTTTCTCCGGCTTTCACCCTCCCCACCCATGGCTCGGAATATGCGTCTGCTCATTGATGGTAGCGCACGTTGCGTTACGTGGCCAACAGGGCGCTCTGTTCGATAGGGGTGTTCGGCCATGGAGCCTCGCATCAGCCTGGCTGCAGTCGATCGGAGCCGCGCTATTCCTGATGCTTGCCTCAATCGTCCCCGCCGGATCCATGCTGCCGCATCAGTCGCTTGAGCGGCTCAGGTTTGTCGGGACCGATGCCGCTGGGCTGATCGTATGGGTGTTTGTCTTCCCGGTCGTCAGTTATCTGGCGGTGATCTTTGTGCGCGTTCTAGGCCGGCCGATTTTTGCCGCCTGCGCGGTCCCGCGCCGCATCATGATTGTTGGCAGGGCCGAACGCTGTTCCGGACTGGTTCAGAGCCTACGCCGGGCGCTGCCTTCATCGACACGGATCGTTGGCGTCGTTGACTGCGAAGACGCATATCCCGCGAACGGGGGTGGGACGCCGACAACGGTCTGTGGCTTGCCCGTGCTGGGAGATCATGACGAATTCGCTGGCATGGTCCGCAAAGGCGAGGTCGACGTCGTTATTCTCGCCGAACCGTGGTTGGCGACGGCCGACGCACGGAGCGTCGCCAGGCTGGCTCAGAACACACGGGTGGACGTGCTTTACGCGCCATCTCTGGACAACCTGGAATTGCCCCTGACGATAACCGTCGAACTAGGTGGCATCCCATTCGTGCGGGCCAGTTATCCGTCGCTGCTCGGTTGGCAGGCTCCGCTGAAGCGGGCGCAAGATGTCTTCTTCGCCGGTCTCCTGCTCCTATTGGCAGCCCCCGCGATGATTGCCATCTCGGTGCTGGTCAAGCTGAGCTCACCCGGCCCGATTCTCTTTCGACAACTGAGGGTGGGCTATAACGGCCAGGCCTTCGAGGCGCTGAAATTCAGAACGATGTTCACGCATCTTTCGGATGCGGAGGGGGCCGCACAAACGCGACGGGGCGATCACCGAATCACCCCGGTTGGAGCGTGGCTGAGACGCAGGAGCCTCGATGAACTGCCCCAGCTGCTGAATGTCCTTCATGGCGACATGTCTTTGGTCGGGCCTCGACCCCACGCCGTCGGCACGACAGTCGAGGGCCTGCCGTTGGATCAGGCGGCGCCGGCATACCGGATACGGCAACGCGTCAAGCCCGGACTGACGGGCTGGGCGCAGATCAACGGCAGTCGGGGAGCGCTCCACACTGCGGAGGACGTCCGCGAAAGGGTCACGCTTGACCTGCATTACATTCGCAATTGGTCGCTCGCTTTCGACCTGCAAATCATATGGCGCACAGTTCGCGTCTTGTTGCATGATAAGAACGCCTACTGATGAGCGGCGCTTTCCCGTCGGATTGCCATTGATGAACACTGATTCAGGCCCGTTTGCCTTCTGAGGCTACCGACGCAAGGCTGACGAGTTCGACCTCATTTGTTTCAAAGGGTTTCGGGAATCTTGCCGGGTCCAATCCTGTTGACAGTTTTTGCATGTGCTCTAAGGGGAGCCGTCGCTGCAGCGTCACAACGACGGGGCCTGACCGGATGAGCCTACCTTCCGAACCAGTAGACTTCCTGATCGTCGGTGGCGGCTCGGCTGGTTGCGTCCTCGCCTCGCGGCTCAGTGAAGATCCTGCGACACGCGTACTGTTGGTAGAGGCCGGACGCGATCTCACGGCAACCGAAATGCCACCCGAGCTTTCGGCGGCCTATCCGGGCCGCACCCATTTTGAGCCCGACTGGCTATGGCCGACTTTGCTCGCATCGCGCGGCGATAATGGAGGGAACCGACCTGGCCAATCATGGCTCTATGAGCAGGCGCGAATCCTCGGTGGCGGTTCGTCGATCAATGGGATCTGCGCCAACCGAGGATCACCGTACGACTACGACGAATGGGCGTCGAAGGGCGCCGCCGGCTGGAATTGGTCCAATGTTCTGCCCTTCTTCAAGAAGCTGGAAACCGATGCCGATTTTGGCGAGCCATTCCACGGAGGGGAGGGGCCCATGCCGATACAGCGGCATCGCCGCGTCGGCTGGAGTGGGTTCACACGCACCATCGCGAAGATCTTCGCCGATATGGGCTATGCGCAGCAGGACGACCAGAACGGGCCCTGGGTGGACGGCGTATTCCCGACCTCGATCAACCTGGATCAACATGGCCGCCGCGCCAGTACCGCCCTGGCGTATCTATCACCCGAGGTTCGTCGTCGGCCAAATCTGAGCATTCTCACAAATACGCTGTTCGAGGGACTGACCATCGTGGACGGACGGATCGCCGGTGGCCGTCTGATACGAGATAATGAGTGCGCATCGATCAAGGCGCGCCAAGTCGTCATTTCTGCGGGCGCACTCCAGAGCCCGGTGATCCTCATGAAGAGCGGCATCGGGCCAGGCGCGCATATTGCCGAACATGGCATTCCAGTCGCGGCCAATCGACCAGGCGTGGGTGAGAATTTGCAAGAGCATCCCGCGGCCCGCATCGCTGGCTATCTTCATCCGTCAGCGCGTCTGCTTGATCGTAAGGGGCATCATCTGCAGGCGGCTGTCCGATACTCATCCGGAATAGAGGGAGCCCCCCCTGGCGACATGCATATCGAGATTCTGGCGCGCACCGGTTGGCACTCGGTGGGATGGCGTATCGGAGCGGTCGGGTGCTGGGTGAACAAGTCATATTCGACCGGACGTGTGCGTCTGGCCGACTCGCAGACCGCACGTCCCGAGATCGATTTCCGGATGCTTTCGGATCCGCGTGACATGGTACGCCTGAAAGACGGGTTTCGATTGATGTCGCGTGCAATGGCTGCGGCAGAGCAGGAAGGTGTCGTAACGAATCTGTTTCCTGTCGGATATTCGCCCCGCATTCGCGGACTTACTCGCCCGAGTTGTCGTAATGCCGCGCTGACCGCATTGGGAGGGCCCATCATGGATCGCAGCGTGGACATCAGACAGAAAATCATGAATTTTGTTTCCGGGACAAGTAAATCTCCGGCGGACCTCGCCGCAGACGAATGCTCGCTGGAGGCCTATCTACGACAAGGCATCAATGGCAACTGGCATGCGTGCGGCTCCTGCCGCATGGGCGACCCTGCGGATCCAACAGCGGTCACGGATGCCAACGCGCGGGTGATCGGCATCGAAGGCCTGCGCGTATGTGATGCATCGCTGATGCCCACCATCCCGTGCGCGAACATCAACATTCCGGTGATGATGATTGCCGAAAAGGTTGCCGCAATCATCCGCGCCGGCGGCTGATTCCCACACACCCTGCGGAGCCGCTCCGCGCTGCTGTCGCCGGAGATCAGACCTTGACGGTCGAGGCCCGATAGATCTCGTCGATGGACCTGGCAAGCGCTGCGTCGAACTCGCCGTCACTCATCGAATGTGTCAGCCCTTCGGTGAGGGCACGCGAGAAGCTCGCGATCATGCCATGATTGGCGGCGAGCCGTTTGCAGGCGTCATCCCGCGCGTAGCCGCCGGAAAGTGCGACAACCCTGGCGACGCGCTCATGGCTGATAAGGGCCGAATAGAAATCCGGAACGTTCGGGATCGTAAGCTTGAGCATCACCCGGCCGTCGCCCCGCAACGCGTCAAGCTTCCGCCTTAGCTCCGCAAGCAGGATGGCCTCCGCGCCGGCCTTGTCTGGGCTCTTGATCAAGACCTCTGGCTCAATGATGGGCATGAGGCCGTGCGCGGCGATTTGCGCTGCCACCTCGAACTGTTGTGCCACCACGGCAGCGATTCCGTCTTTCGATGCCAGGTTGATGACGGAACGCATCTTGGTGCCAAAGACGCCGAGCTTCACCGCCCGTGAAAGCAGCGCGTCGAGCGAGGGGATGGGCCTCATCAGGCTGACACCGTCCTTCTCAGGCTCGAGGCCCTTGTCGACCTTCACGAAGGGCACGACGCCCCGATCCTGCCATAGGAACGTAGGCACTGGCTTTCCCTGTGCCTCGCCATCCATCGTGGCCTCGAACAGGATGGCGGCGATGACCTTGGCGCCAGTGAAGGCCGGCGCGGTCATGATGCGCACGCGCATGGCATGCATGATCCTGAACATCTCGGCGTCACCGCTGTAGGCGCTGTCCGGAATGCCGTAGAGCCGCAGCGCACCGGGTGTCGATCCGCCGCTCTGGTCAAGCGCAGCGATGAAGCCACCCTTTCCAGTCATCTGTGCTGTCATCGTGTCAGAGGCCATGATCGCTACCCCGCTTGAGCTCCAGCACTCTCGTTGAGCGACGTCACTTTCGGTCCGGACCACGATCATGTCAAAAGATCTCTTGGCGACGCTGATGGCAAACACCCGGAGTGTCGACTGCCACCGGACGAAGGTGTCGCCTATTCTGATTGGCAGGCTGGTCGGATGACATGCAGGAGCATGTCACCGGCCTGGAGCGCCTGCTCTGCCGCGATGCGCGCCGGCAGCATCTTCTCCCCGCTGAACCCGATGCCCGGAACGATATTCGCTGGGCTCCGCGCCAGTTACTCGATTTCGGCAACGTAGTTGCCGGGATTCCCAATCAGCTCGACGCTGCCCACCTCGATCTTGTGCGCGCGGTCTTTGCGCTGGGTCACTCAGGCTGCATCGACCCCGGCATCGAGCAGCGCGCGCACCCGAATAGCCAGCCCTTCGCTGCGAAACGGCTTTTCGAGCAGCTCGATGTCGGGGTCGAGCCGACCCTGATGGACAATGGCGTCCTGCGAGTAGCCGGTCATGAACAGAACCCGGATGTTTGGCATGACCCGCCTTGCCCGGTCGGCCAATTCGCGGCCATTCATTCCGGGCATGACGACATCGGTCAGCAGCAGATCGATCCGCAGATCGGCCTGAGCGATGATCGCCAGCGCGGCGGTGGCGTCGTCCGCCTCCATGACGGCGTAGTTCAGCTCCCGCAGGGCTTCCACAACGTAGCCGCGCACACCCGCATCGTCCTCGGTGACCAGGATCGTCTCGCCTGCCCCACGCGTGCTGGCGCCGACCGGTGGGCTCTCGGTCCCATGCGCTCCCCCGGTTGCGCCGGCCACCGGGGTCGGCAAGAAGATCCGCAGCGTCGTGCCGGACCCGGGCTCACTCTCGATCTCGGTATGACCGTTTGACTGCTTGACGAAGCCATACACCATGCTGAGGCCGAGGCCGGTCCCTTTCCCAGCACCCTTCGTGGTGAAGAACGGCTCAAATGCACGTTCGACCGTTTCGCGCGACATGCCGACCCCAGTATCGCTGACTGCGAGCATCACGAATGAGCCCGCGGCAATGCGACGGAGGCTTGCGCGTACGTCGTCGAAGGCGACGTTGGCAGTCGCTACCGTCAACCGGCCGCCCTGCGGCATCGCGTCGCGTGCATTGATTACCAGATTGAGAAGAGCCGTCTCGAGCTGGTTGGCGTCACAGACACAAAATGGCGGCTGTGCGTCAAGCGCGAACTCGTAGCGGATCATCTCGCCCTGCGTGCGGCTGATCAGATCGCCCATGCCGGCAACCAGCTCATTCACATCCACCGTGCGCGGCCGCAATGGCTGACGCTGCGCGTAGGCAAGCAGGCGCTGCGTCAGGGTCACCGCCCGCGTGGCGCCGGTCATCGCTGCCCTGACAGCTTTGAGCGCCCTGCTGGATGCGGCATCGAGCGAGCGTTCAAGAAGCTCGAGATTGCCGAGGATGACGGTGAGGAGGTTATTGAAGTCGTGCGCTATGCCGCCGGTGAGCTGGCCGACGGACTCCATCTTCTGAAGCTGGCGCAACTGGTCCTCGGTCTGCCGATGCGCCTGAGCCGCTGCCTTGTCGGCGGTGACATTGCGTCCGATCAAATAGATCAGGCCTTGCTGGGCGGTCATCGTCCAGTAGATCCAGCGATATGAACCATCCTGATGGCGAAAACGGTTCTCGATCCGCACGGTGCCAGCACCCTCGGCAAGTCGTCGTCGGCCTTCGGTACCGATCAGCAGATCGTCAGGATGGCGCAATTCGTTGACGTGCAGCGCCTTGATCTCGTCCTCGCTCCAGCCGAGCGTTTTCGTCCAGGCAGGGTTCACGCTCGTGAAGTAGCCATCGAAATTGCTTACACCGAGCAGGTCCTCGGATACCTGCCAGATACGGTCACGCTCCCGCGTCCTTTCCGACAGCAGGCGGGCGAACCGCTGGCGCTCGCCGGTGCTCAACAAAAGGAATGCGCCAAGCAGGCTGGTGCTCAATATCCCGGCGACCAACACGGCCCAACTCTGCCATCCCTGGTGTACTGCGGAGTAGTGCGACGTGGGCGCTGTCCTGATGGCGTAACTTCTTTCGCCGAAGGTAATCGGATGGTCATACGCCGCTATCGCAAAGCCGTCCGCGAGGGTGTCGAACAGCGGCCGGCCTGTCGCTTGATCGACAAACTCGGCAGCGAGATTCTGGCTTGCCGGACCGAGCGTGGCCGCGATGAACTTGTCCATGTGAAGGACGACCAACAACACGCCAGGCCCGTTCGCGCTTTGCGGGACAGACAATGCCAACAGAATACCACTGAGATCCCCAGGCTGCTGGACCAGCCTGATTGGAGCTGTGGCAGCCGCAGTTCCGGTTGCGATCGTGCGGAGTATCGTTGCACGTCGCTCGGGATCAGACGCGAGATCGAAGCCGACCGCGGCTTCATTGCCCCGCTGGGGCTCGACATAGGTGACGGGATAAAATTCAGTTCGATCGGCGGCTTGGCGTGTTCCCCCGGCCTGATCGCGCTCGCGGATAGCGAAACCGGGGTTGCTCTCTTGCTGGGTGGCCACGAATTTGTCGCGGGCTGAACGCCCGACCTCAGGAGCCCATTCGATCGCCTGTATCGCGGGGTATCGCTGCAAGAGCCGATTGGTGAGCGTGGCGAAGTCCTTTGGTGACAGCGGCGACGGACCCTTCCAACTCGCGCTGAGCTGCTGAAGAAAATCCTCTTGTGCCTCCAACTGGAACTGTAGCTTGTCGGCGAACCCCTGCGACAGAAGCTGAAATTCCGCGAGGGACTGATCGCGCTCCCACGCCCTGGTGCGAACGAAGATCGCCACGAAGAGCGCGAAGAACAGAATCATCGGCAGCGCCACGGATCGCGCGCGGCCGCGCCAGAGCGCACGGGGCTCGCCTGCCGCAACCATGACCAGCGGCAGGAACAGCAGAACGCCGAGCGTGTCGCCAATCCACCAGGAGAGCCAACTCGAGGCGACCTCAGATGTGTCGATTGCGCCAAGCGCCGCCATGGCGCAGTGCGACAGTGTGGCGCTGGTCAGGCACAACACCGGCGTGATCAGCAGGTAGCGCCCCAGATCCCTGACGTTGTCCAGGGTGGCTGGATAACCGATGAGCTTGCGTAGCACCCAGCCGCCCCCCGCGGCTTGCGCGACGGTGGCCGCGGCGATCGCCACGGCCACCGCGAGGGCCAGCGCCTCGCTGTCCTGCTCCATCGTTGAGCCGAGCCAGAGATTGAGCGCACACGATCCGGCGAATATCCACGGCAACGTCCCGCGTCCGCCGATGAACACGGCGGCCATGGCAATGCCCGCGGGCGGAAAGATTGCCGTCGCGTATCCTGGCGGTACAGCCAGCAGCAGCCCCAGGCGGCCTGAGGCGACGTACGCAAGAGCGAGCGTCAGGCAGGCCAGCACGCGCCGCTTTTTGGGGTTTGGAACCAGCGTGCGTCCGGACCAGGGCATGCTCCACCTGCTGACGTCTTGTTGGCCGTGAATATAGCACAGGATCGGCCAAAGTGCCGGTTGGCGCGTGGTCATACGACCACGACAGCAGCCTGGTCAGCCCGACGCCCAGCGAGACATGCCCGCAGAGGTCGCCTAACCGGTTCCCTGAGCCGCAACCAGGGTATCGGATGTGGCGAGTTGGCGGGCCTCTCTCAGCACGGCGGCAATGTCGGCAAAGCCGCGCCGATGCGCGTCATTGAAACCCATGATGCTGCAATCGCCTCCTTCGCCGAGAGGCGGCAGACCTTTGGAGAGCTGCCACTGCTCAATCGCACGCGCGAGGTATTCGGCGGCGCGATCGTCCTGGTTTCCGAGTTCGTGCCGGACATGCTGGATCGCCCCGAGGAGACAATGCCTGCCATCGATCGTCTCAAGAGCGCGCCGCGCCCACTTCGCGCCGCCATCGAGAAGGAGTTCCACCCTGTCGAGCACGACGGCCGACTGCGCTGCGGTCGGGCCTCCGGACAGCACGTGTGGCCGCACTTCACCGTCGAATGGCATTACCCGCCCTCCATGACTTCGCTACAGCTTTGCGATCGAGACCAAGGGCGTCAACCGGAGCCTTGGCGTGCCGTCCAGAACGGCCAACGCTGCCGGCGCCTCAAGTCGCGCAGGATCTCGCGAGCGGCGTTGTGGCCGGGCGCACCCGTGACGCCGCCACCGGGATGGCCTCCCGAGCCGCACAGATAAAGCCCCTTGATCGGACCGCGGTAATCCGCGTGGCCCAACATCGGCCGCGCCGAGAAGATCTGTCCCAGATCAAGCGCTCCATGGAAAATGTCGCCACCGATCAGGCCGAATGTCCTTTCGAGGTCGAGAGGCGAGAAGATCTGGCGCGCCAGCACGGAGCGACGGAAATTCGGCGCGTAGCGATCAACCGTCTCGATCATGAGATCGGCGACGGTTTCGCGATGGTCGTCCCATGACGACCCGTCGGGCAGTTGCGGCGCGACATGCTGGCAGAACAGGCTTGCCACGTGCTGACCGTGCGGCGCGAGCGTGTCGTCGAGCGTTGAGGGAATGACCAATTCAACGATCGGGCTGCGCGACCAGCCGACGGAACGTGCGTCGAACCAGGCCCGCTCCATGTAGGCGAGACTGGGCGCGATGATGATGCCTGAAGCATGATGCTCGGCACATATGCGACCGGGCAACGCGGTGAAGTCCGGCAGCTCGGACAGGGCGACGTTCATGCGAAACGTTCCCGAGCCGCAGCGCCAGTTTTCCATGCGTCGGCGAAACTTCTCCGGCAAGGCAGGCGGATCGATGAGGTGGAGGTAGAGGAGCTTGGGATTGATCCCTGCTGCGACGGCGGCCCCACGGATTGTTTCGCCCTTGTCCGTCTCGACGCCGACGGCACGACCATTCTCGACAAGGACCCGGCGCACCCGCGTGGCAAGCCTGATGTCCACGCCGTGATTTGTGGCGGCCTTGGCCATGGCCTGGGTGATGGCACCCATGCCGCCGATGGCGTGACCCCAGACACCTTTCTTGCCGTTCACCTCGCCAAAGTTATGATGCAACAGAACGTAGGCCGAGCCCGGCGTGTAGGGGCTCGCATAATTGCCGACGATGCTGTCGAAGCCGAAAGCAGCCTTGATGGGCGCGCTTTCGAACCAGCCGTCGAGGAAGTTGCCGGCGGATGCCGTGAACAGGTCGAGAAGGTCTCGCTGCAGATCGAGTCCGAGGGCTCGAATTCTGTTGCCCAACCTGCCGAGCTTGATCAATTCGGTGATGGCGGCGAGCGGGGTTCCCTCGACAACATTCGGCGGCGTCTCGAGGACGACGGCGCGCAAGACCTCGGCGACGGCCGCCAGGCGCGCTTGATAGTCGTCGAGACGATCCGCATCCCGCATGGAGAATTTCGCGACCTCGCGTTTCGTGTGGCCGCCGCCGACCTTCAGGAAGCGCCCGTCATCCAAGGGCAAAAAGTTGGCGATCGGACGCTCGACGATGCGCAATCCATGGGCGTGGAGATCGAGGTCCCGGATGACCTTCGGGTTCAGCAGAGAGACGGTGTAGGATGCGATCGAATTGGCAAAGCCAGGGCTGAACTCTTCCGTGACGGCGGCGCCTCCGACCACGTTGCGCTGATCGAGTACGACGACCTTGAGCCCGGCCATCGCCAGATAGACGGAGCAGACAAGGCCGTTGTGGCCGCCGCCGATGATGACAACGTCGTGCATCTCACCTCGCTTGAAGCGATGAACCGCCCGCACGCTACAATACGGCGCTTCCGGCCCGCGCGGGCCATTCCTTGAGCTCCCCTGCGATCCTATGATGGTGAATGCGTTTGGAGTGTTGTCAGGGGGTGGATCACTCGATGCTTCCTTATACGGCGCGAGGGGCTGTTTGGCTGCTTGTGTATCTGCTCTTCATTCTCGCCCCATTGTTCGCGCTCCTGGGAGGTTCGTTGCCACCAGCGCGCGATTTCTGGACGGAGTTCTCGGTCGCGATCGGTTACTCCGGTCTGGCGATGATGGGCCTGCAATTCGGCCTCACGGCACGTTTCCGCCATGTCACCGAGCCCTGGGGTGAGGATGTCATCTATCACTTTCACCGTCAGATATCGCTGATAGCCGTCGGTCTCGTCATAGCGCACCCGCTCATCCTGTTTATCGTCCGGCCGGAATTGCTCGCGCTGCTGAATTCTCTGCAGGCGCCTTGGCGTGCCCGCTTCGCTGCGCTGTCGACCTACTCGCTGATCGCCCTGGTGGTGATGGCTCTGTGGCGGCAGAAATTGAGAATCCAGGTACGAGACCTGGCATCTCACCCACATCCTGCTCGCGGTTGTCGCCGTCGCGGCGGGAATCCTGCACATGGTGGGATGGGGCTTCTATCTGATCGACCCATGGAAGCGAGCGTTGTGGATTGGCCTGACATTCTTCTGGATCGGGCTGCTGCTCTACGTGCGTATCGTCAAGCCGCTGTTCCTGCTGCGCCGGCCGTACCGCGTCGCTGAAGTTCGCAAGGAACGTGGTGATACCTGGACGCTGGTGATGCAGCCGGATGGCCATGCCGGCTTCCGCTTCAGTCCTGGCCAGTTTGGCTGGCTGACGCTGTGGGGGAGTCCCTTCAAAATTACCGGGCACCCGTTCTCCTTCTCGTCCAGCGCCAATGCTTCGGATGGGCGGGTAGAGATGTCGATCAGGGAGCTGGGCGACTTTACGAGCAAAATTCATCAAGTGCCGGTAGGGCAGCGCGTCTACCTCGATGGGCCGTACGGTGCGTTCACCTCCGGCAATCCGACGGATATGCACGTGTTGATCGCCGGCGGCGTCGGCGTGACGCCGATGATGAGCCTGATCCGCACATTTGCGGACCGGGGCGACAAACGGCCCGTGATCCTGCTGTACGGCAGCAGGGACTGGGAGTCGATCACCTTCCGTGAGGAACTGGAAGCATTGAAGGCGAGGCTCGATCTGACGATTGTCCACGTACTGTCAAATCCACCGGTCGACTGGACGGGCGAGCAAGGGTTCATAACCGCCGAGTTGCTCAGGCGCCATCTGCCACCGCCTTTCGGCGAGCATGAATACTTCATCTGCGGGCCGAACGTGATGATGGATGCGATCGAGCGGACTCTCAGCGATATGAACGTCCCGCTGGCGAAGTACCACTCAGAGCGTTATAGCTTCGTATAGGGAAACCACGATGCGTCGCCTGCTTGCCAACCGACTGGTCTTTGCCACTGGGGCGGTGGTGATCGCGATGTCGATCCTGTTCGCGCTTTTGCGCGTGGCCGGTTGATCGGCGATAAAGCCGCAGCAATATTTGCGTGCAAGGGGAGGGTAGCAATGGAACGACGGACGGTTCTTACTGGGGCCGCTGCGAGCGCGGCGGGTCTTTTTTCCGGCACTGCTTCCGCCGCTGGTAATCCGCCGGCCACGCCGGCCAGTCCCGCATCGTCAGATCTCGCCGCGGCATTGGCCCGGTTCCGCGCTTCCATCCCGGCGCATTTCGATCCGACCTACGTGGAGAACGCCGTCGTCCCGTTCTTCCTCACCAGCGTCTATGAAGGTGAGCGTCCCGCATTGCCGATGATCGACGTGACGCTTACCAAGGAGAACGCTCTGCCGCACGATCTCTGGGGGCTGATCTACCAAGGGTGGAAGCCAACGCCGGAGGAGGGCGTCACGGTGTTCCTCCAGGGCCTGGAGAAGCGTGGCGACAACAACCTGCGGAAGCGGATCTACATGTCGGCCGTCACGCCCGACCTGTACCGACCGATGTACAGTGCCAAGGTGGTCGCCTTCTTCGATGGGCTGCTTGATCCGAAATTCGCCGGCAAACCGTTCATGCGGCATTATCTCGACTATTACTGGGACATCTACTGGGACCTGCATCTCGGGGTGAAGGGCGACGCAATTCCCCCACAGGTCCGCACGATCGGCGAGAGTTTCAACACTGTCCTGGCGTTCCGCGATCCGACCCAGCCTGTCGTGTACGACAACTACATGACGGTGCGCGCGCTGCTGGACTTCCTGCGGAACTGGATCGACGAACGTCTGGACGACGTTGCCAGCGGACGTATCGCCAACCCGGAGCGGACGATCGCCTGGTACTGGCTCAAGAATGCCGGCGACGGCGCGCATTTCAGCAAGAAAGACGTGGTCTTCGAGTGCTTCCATAACTTCGTGGCACTCAGCCAATGGGGCAACTCAATCTTCGGCATCATGTCGCGGCTCAGCCAGGATGGCGGTGATCCGGAAGTCCGCGCCGCGTTCCAGAAGACGATGTCGGGCAATCCGGATGCCGCGAACGGTGCGCCCTACACGCCGCTCGAGATGTTCGTCATGGAGCTGTTCCGCACGATCTCACCCAACGGTGGGAGCATCTCCTCGATTTCGGATACGCGGCAGGCAAGCTCGAGCGACAATTATGGAGACAGCGTCTCGCCCTTCGTGCGCTTCGGTCTTCCCTATGAGCGCAGCGGCTACATCATCTCGCCGCACACCTCGACCAGCTTCGATCCGATGCACTGGACCAATCCGCAGCAATTCGACCCGGGGCGCTACCGCGATGTGCCGACCAGCGCCCAGGTGGACGAGGCGAGGAGCAAACAGATCGGCTTCGCCAAATGCCCGTTCGATCTCACGACGATGAAGGTCAGCGACGGGCGCAACGCAGCGTTGGCCAACAGCGCGTTCGGCACGGTGTTTGGCGTGGTCGACGGCAAGCCGCTGCCGGTCTGCGACTATGCCGGGTTCGCGCCATTCGGCTTCGGGTACCGCCGCTGCCCGGGCGAGCAGCTCACCATCCAGGTGTTCGAGGACTTCCTGCGCAAGGTGTGGCGCGACAAGATCAGCTTCCGCAGTTTGAATCTGGCGAACCCGCGTCGGGTGCCGATCGGTCCGAACGCTGTCATCGACGACAACATCACCTTCGCCCGACCGTCCTGATCGGCAAGGCGCGGCGCACGGCTACCAGAACTGTCGGAGGGTGAGCCGGACGCCCCAGGCATTCGGCTCACTCGCTGGCTTGGCGACGACGGACTCGGCATTCAGGACCATGTCGCCGCCACGCCAGAGCTGCGCGCCCATGCCGGCGCCCAGTCGCAGCGTGTGGGCTGCGTTGTCCTGACGCGCCCCGTCGATGCTCGTCTCGCCACCGACATTGTAATAGGTGTCCGCTGACAGCCAGATGCGAGGCGTGATGTTGCGGCTCGCATGGCCTTCGACGATGAGCAGCGGATTCTGCGTCAGGCGGCTTGCACCTCCAGCCTGGAACGCGTTGTTCGGAGTGAAGGCGGCAACTGACACGTAGGTTTCGAGCCATGTCCAGCCGCGATCCGGCGTGTAGCTGAAGTTGACTGTGGGACGAACGGTCCATCGGTTTGCCGACGGGTTGAGCGCGCGGCTTGATTGATAGTCCCCCAGCGGTGTCCCCACGTACAGGTGGAAGCTCGCGAAGGTCTGCGGCACGAAGCTCGTGAATTCCTCGCGGGTCAGTGCAGGTCCGCCGAATATGTTTATCTGCCAAAGGAAGCCGATATCGGACACACCGCTGACCGCGGTATTGTTGGAGCCTGAGCTCGATTCCACGTAGAGGTAAGGTACGACGATGGATATGCCGCCGGTGCGCCCCCAGTAGTCCATGGTCCGCGTGAGGACGAGCGATTGCGGAACCACGTTGGTGCGGATGCGTGCCGACACATCCAGGCCATCCTCCGGCGTCACCGAGGCGGCATAACCCACATTGTAGAAGGCGAACCAGCTGTCGATCGGCGCATTCAGGTAATCCCGGGCCGAGCCTGCCTGGGCGTTGTTCGGCGCAGAGAGTGCGGTTCCCGCGACGCTCAGTACGCCGATCGCGAGCCACGCACGCCTCAGCGATGGGCACATGATCCGATCCTGGTCCCCCGGTCCCGGCATGACTCTATAGTGCGCCGAGGCCGACGCGACCAAGTCGCGCAGGCGGCGCAAACGCAACGGTGGCAAGGAAGTTTAAGCAAGCACTGCTTGCTGCTCGGGCCATACTGTGAATTTCCCGCATGGGGCAACGAGGCGGCGCGTTCTTGCGGCTCGCAAAGAGGACCCCCGGACGCGCGTCGGCGCCCGGGGGAGAGGCAGGTGTTTGTTCGACATGAAAAGTGCGCGGATTTTGCAAGGCGCGTGGTCATCGAGAGATTAGGACGGCTTGGAGTTGCTTGCGCCGCCTTCAGCCTTGCACCCGCGTCAGATCAATTGGAAGCCGGGACCGCCGCGACAGGCTGCCATTCCCAGAGTCCCGGTGCCCCCTTCGAGGCCAGCTGATACCACTGGCCGGTGTTCGCGTCCTGTCCATAGACGCTGCCGTTGCTCAGCTCCAGGACACCGGTGTGGCTGCTTTCTCCGTTCGGGGTTATCGGCTGACCGTTTATATCGGCTGTATCGTTGCCGCCGATCAGGAAGATATTGCCCGACGGGTCGGTGAACGAGCCGCCGCCCTGCTGGATGGTAAGGGTCCCGCTGGCAGCCTGGGGGCTGCTCGCGTTGCTGGAGCTCCCTCCAGTCGCGTCGTTGCTGCCGGCAACAAAGACCATGGCAATCTGGTCGTTGCCGAGGGCTGTCGTCATTGAGTTGCCAGCAGACAGCACGAAGTTTCCACTGGAACTCGTCGAATCCGGCGGAGCCGAGACAGGCTGCCATTCATAGAGTCCTGGTGTCCCCTTCGAGGCCAGCAGATACCACTGACCGGTGGTCTGGTCCTGTCCGTATACGCTTTCATTGTTCAGTTGCAAGGCTCCGGTTTTGGTGCTTTCGCCATCCGGCGTTACCGGCTGACCGTTTATTTCGGCTGTATCGTTGTCACTGGCGTTGATCGTGAAAACGTTGCCGGAGGCGTCCGTGAATGATCCGGAACCCGGCTGAATGGTGATTACGTCAGACATCGTAAGTTCAATCTCCTCACACCAAGAAACAGGCCGATGACGAGACCGCCGTCAGCCTGTTGCGGTTTTTCCCCGCCCACCATGGGCGGGGGCCTGGTCAATATTGAAAACGCCGGCCTAGATGGTCTGACCGGCGCTTCGGACGGAGGACCAAGCGTGGTGCCTGGGCTCCCACTGAGATATTCGTGGCATTGGCCGCGAGGGTCAACCTTGCCTTCAGACGTGTCGATCTGGTACTGGCCGTGCCAATCGGCCATCCTGGTGGATGCTGCGACCGACTGCCGATGCGATTGCGCACCGGCCGGTGCCGCCGCTCATTGCCCGGCGCGCGCGGCACTATCGAGAAGACGGCGCCGCCTGTGTGATCCATTGCATGGCAGCAGGATCGAGATGGTCGAGGCGGCGCCTAACCTATGGGGAACGCGCCTGCGGCAGCAGGCCTACAACATCAAGCAAGGACACGGCAAAATCGGCGCCGGCAAGGATATGCGCGTCGGTTACCGAAATGAGCTTGAGGCTGACATAGACCTTGTCGAAGCCTGCCGCATAGGTGCCCGTCACTATCGCGGCGGCACTGGGAGGCGGCATCAGTGCATGCCGGTTTCGTGCGAGCATGAACTCGCCTTGTTTTTTGCTGAAGCTTACGGCATTGCGCAGGCGCATCTCCGATGCACTGTGCCCATCCTGCACTAGGCGCGTGCGGATCATATCCGCAACGATATTGCCCAGCGCAGAGCTGGTCTCGATGTCCTGAACGTCTGAGATGGTTGCGACAACCAGTGGCGTACTCGCACCCACATCGGGGGCGCCCGCCAGAAGGATGTCAACCGCACGATATGTGAGCGTGCCAAGGTCGCCTCGAGAGGCAGGCGAAGCACCCGACGTCACTGAGCTGTCTGCTGGCGCCTGCGTGTTGCCGCATCCAGCCAAGGCAAGAGCCAGCGAAGTGGCAATGCAACGAAGCATCGACCTCACTATGCCGAATCTGACCATCATGGGTCGTAACGGATTGCACGGCTTCTCAGCGGCGATCCATCTGTCCATGACGAAAGAGGACTTAGGTTCGTGCTCTTGGCGTAAAGCGGGATGTCAGGCGTGCGGATATAGACGGGATCCTAAATCCTCATGATCACCTGATTGTCGGTGACTATCGTCGCTTCCCACACAGCTTCAGCGTTCATCGTCGGCGTGAGGGCGATGGCCGCATCGTAAAGCACACCAAGGCCGGCCGCCGTGAAGCCAGCAGCGTTCGCTGCGGTCCAGGTCGACATCGGCATCGATGCGCCAATGACGATCCCTGGAACCGCGGTCACTGCAGCCAGAGTTCCGCCAAGACCGGGCGGCTTGTCACGCGGACCCCAGCGAACGAAGTTGACGTCCAGGTTCACGACGGTTGCCCCAGCGGGGCTGCGAGCGACCACTGCTCCGGCCTGAAGAGCCTCCCGCTCCAGTTCTGCTGCCACCGCGCTGATGAAAGCTGAATCCGGCGCCTGCACTCGAATGAATACAGGCTTCGTCGGTGCAGCGGCCGTCGCGACAGGCTGCACATTGCTCGGCAGAAGACCGATCGACGTCATGCGCGAGGCAATTTGCTTCGCAACGTCATTCCAGTCCCGAATGGTGTTTTCACTGCTCTGAAAAGCCGGGGCTTTCAGCGTGACCGCCGGCTGGTTACAGCCGGCCAGAAGACCGGCAACAGCCATTAGGCAAAGCGTGACATGGCTTTGCATTCCGGTCCTCAGCCCCCCGCAGATCTGGTGAATCCGACCACAGTGAATTCCACGCCGCCGCCCCTTCGTGACCGTGTCGACGCCTCCGGAATCAGCCAGAGGTGCGAGCGCCGTCCCGCTGGCGGAGATGATGGCGAACAATGGTTAACGATCTCTATCGTTCAGCGGATTTCTCAATCGTTCGCTTTGGTGCCGTCGCGATAGGAACGTGGTGGGCTTTCGTCCCTACGCGCGGCTCATTAACAAATCACGAGCTTCTCTCTGCGACACTCGATCGTCAATGAAGTCGCGCTGTTGGGCACCCATTCAACAGAAATCTTGGCCCTGGCTACGGGATTCCAAAATGGAGCTCTTAAGGCTGTGCATCGTCGCGGTGCTGCTCCTGGCCATCCCGGCTTGTGATGCAGGGCAGAGCGAGCACTCACGTCGAACTGCACTGGACTGCCTCCATGATGATCAGGCGATCTGCGCAGTCATCATTGCCGCTAAGAGCAGGCTATCAGACCCGCCGAGGCAAGAGCTGCAGCTACATCAGTTCGAACAGATCGCACTGGACGTTGCGGCAATACTCCGTGGGATGCAGGAATCAAGCCGGCGTCCGGAGGCTTGCCTTTGTCACTCGCCAGGCTGACGCGAGAGGATGACCGCGAAACTCACGCCTGGTTCAACTCGATCAAACTCCGCCTGATCTTCCGTCCCCGTTCCACCTTGTCCTCGATATACTCGGCGTCCCCCCAGCGCACGGCGCGCGACATCGCCTGCGCGTCCTCGACGAACCGGGCGAGCATCTCCAGCAGCGCCTCGCGGTTATTGAGAAAAATGTCCCGCCACATCACCGGATCGCTCGCCGCGATCCGGGTGAAGTCGCGGAACCCCGACGCGGCGAACTGCAGCACCGCCTGCCGGCTCTCGTCGGCGAGATCGTCGGCGGTGCCGCAGATGGTGAACGCAATCAGGTGCGGCAGGTGCGAAACGATCGCCAGCACCCGGTCGTGATGCCCCGGCTCCATCCGCTGCACCATCGACCCGCAGCGCCGCCAGAATTCCTCCACCCGGGCCACCGCCGCCTCATCCGTTCCGGGCGGCGGGGTCAGCAATGTCCAGCGGCCCTCGAACAGCGACGTGAACCCAGCATCCGGCCCTGAATACTCGGTCCCGGCGACCGGATGCGCCGGCACGAAATGCACGCCCGCTGGCACCAGCGGCCCCACGTCGCGGATCACCGACTGCTTGGTCGAACCCACATCGGTCAACACCGCTCCCGCCTCAAGCCGCGGCGCGATCGCGGCGGCAATGTCGGCGAACGCTCCGACCGGCGCGCACAGCATCACGCAGTCGGCGCCAGCCACCGCGCACGCGGGATCCGCCTCGATCCGGTCGGCAAAACCCAGCTCCCGCACCCGCTCCAATGTCTTCGCCGTCCGCGCCGTCACCACCACCTCGGCCGCGAGGTCACCGCGCTCGCGCGCAATGCGAGCCACGGAACTGCCGATCAGGCCGATGCCGATCAGCGCCAGGCGCCGGAACAGCGGTTCAGACATGCCTACGCCTGCCCCCGGGACATGAACTCCGTCACGGTGGCGATGACGATGTCCACCTCTTCCGCGGTGCCGACAGTGATGCGCAGGCAGTGTGGCAGGCCATAGCCGCCAACTGGGCGGGCAATCACGCCACGCGAGCGCATGAACCCATCCGCCGCCTTGGCGCGCTCCGGCGTCGCGAAGTCGGCCAGCACGAAATTGCCCTCCGACGGCCAGACCCTGACCCCCGCCGCCGTCAGGCCCGCCGCCAGCTTCGGCCGGTACTCGGCGTTGTGCGCGCGGCCCTTCTCCACCCAGCCCGGCTCCGCCAGCGCCGCAATCGCCGCCGCCTGTGAAGCGATCGACACGTTGAACGGCTCGCGGACCCGGTTGAGCACATCGATCACTGCGGGCGGCCCGTATGCCCAACCGATCCGCATGCCCCCCAGGCCGAAAATCTTGGAGAACGTCCGCAACATCACGGTGTTGTCGCCGGCGTCGACCAGCCGGACGCCAGGATCGTAGTCCGGTCGCTCGATGTACTCGGCATACGCGGCGTCGAGCACCAGCAGCACCTCTGGCGGCAGACCGGCGCGTAGTCGAGCCACCTCCGCATACGGCAGCATGCTGCCGGTCGGATTGTTCGGGTTGGCGAGGAACACCAGCCGCGTCGTCGGCGACACCGCCGCCAGCATGGCATCGACATCCGCGGTCAGGTCGCGCTCCGGCGTCTTGATCACCCGGCTGCCGGCATAGGTGCCAGCGATGAAGTAGATCGCGAAGCCATGCGCGCTCATGACGATGTCGCGGCCGTGGCCGCCGTAGGCAAGGCAGAGCTGGTAGATCAGGTCATCCGACCCCGCCCCGCAGACGATCCGCGCCGGGTCCAGCTTGAACCGAGCGCCGATCGCGCGACGCAGTTCGGTGGCATCGCCATCCGGGTAGCGATGCAGTTCCTCCGCCGCACGCTTGTATGCCTCCTGCGCGCCAGGCGGCACGCCGAACGCGCCCTCGTTGGACGACAGCTTCAACACCCGGTTGATCCCGGGCACGCTGGACTCGCCCCCGACATACGGAGAGATGTCGAGGACTTCGGGACGCGGACGAGGCGCGGTCATGCGGCTGCTCCGGTTTCCGGGATTGCGTAGGCGCCGACCACCACTGGCCGGCGCAGCACCGCATCCAGCGCGTCGAGCCGAGGATCATCGTCGGCCAGGAAGCCATCGACATCCGCCATGGCATAGGCGACCTGCGCACCCGGTTCCCGGTGCAAGACAACCTCGCCCGGCGCGAGGCCTGCCGACGTGAGCGCCGCAGTGAGCCGCGCGCGGCTGACGTCTTGATTAAGCTCCAAGCCCAGCACCGAGCGATCACACCCGCTGGGGTCCGGTTCCGTCGCGGCGACCACAAGTGCCTGCACGGTAGGCGCGCCTTCGGGGCGAGGCGCCCAGAACGGCAGCCGCGCCACCACGTGGAGGCGCCCCGTGTAATCCCGGAGCAGCGCGGTCCACCACGCGCCGCCCGTCGCATCGCTACCCGACGGCATCGGGAGCACGGCCACCGCCGCGGTACCGCTGCTGACATCGGCCAGAGCCTGGATCGGCCTGCCATAGGCGCGCAGCGGCGTCAGCGCGCCGAAATGTTCGCGTGCGGCCTGGGTATAGGCGGCCCCGTCGCCCGGCTCGCACAGAGCCACAGTGAAAGGGCCTTGCATTGCCGTGGTCCCGGCGAGCAGCTCGCGCCAGATACGCACGATCGCCTGCGCGGGCAGCGTGCCGCTGTGCTGTCGCAGCAGGCGCCGGAGCATCGCGGCCTCGCGGCCTGGGCGATAGGCGCCACGTTTGCCAGAGCGCGCCACCCGCTCCACCACTCCCGCGCGCTGCCTCAGCAGCGCATGCAGCGCATCGTCAATCCGATCGAGTTCGGCGCGCAGCGCAGCGAGGCCGCCAGGCCAGCCATCCTGCGGTGGTGGTTCCTCCGCCGTGGCGGCGGGAGCGGACGGCGCGTCGAGATGAGCAGAACGGGGCATGATCCTGGGCCGGTCGAGGGGCGGAACAGATAGCCGAAGCAGGCTGGTGTGCAAACAGGAGCCGCCCCACCAGTTGCGACCGGCCGGAACCCGTCCTATGCAAATGCAGGATGGATACGTCGATCGCACTCGCCGCCACCGAACACAGCCCTAGCGTCACTTTCGCCGAGGGGATGACGCTGGACTGCGGCGCGCGGCTGTCGCGTATGACCGTGGCGTACCGCACCTATGGCACGCTGAATGCGGCGCGCTCCAACGCCGTGCTGGTCTGCCATGCGCTGACCGGCGATCAGTATGTCGCCGAGACGCATCCGGTCACCGGCAAAGAGGGCTGGTGGGACATCGTTGTCGGTTCCGGGCGGCCACTCGACACCGATCGATACTTCGTCATCTGCGCCAACGTGCTGGGTGGCTGCATGGGCTCGACGGGCCCGCGCAGCCTGCGCGACGACGAGGTCGGTCCCTGGGGCACTGACTTCCCGCCGGTCACCATCCAGGACATGGTCCGCGCGCAGAAGATGCTGATCGACCACCTCGGCATCACGCGGCTGTTCGCGGTGATGGGCGGCTCGATGGGTGCGATGCAGGCGCTGCAGTGGGCGGCGAGCTACCCCGACGCCGTGTTCGCCGCGCTGCCGATCGCCGGTGCGGCCTATCATTCGGCGCAGAACATCGCATTCCACGAGGTCGGGCGGCAGGCGATCTTCGCCGATCCGGACTGGCTGGGTGGCCGCTACTGGACAACCGGGCGGATCCCGGCGCGCGGCCTGGCGGTGGCCCGCATGTGCGCGCACATCACCTATCTGTCGGAAGAGGCGCTGACCCGCAAATTCGGCCGGCGTCTGCAGAACGCGCCAAAGGATCCCAGCGAGGCAATCGGACTGTTCGGCGAGATGTTCGAGGTGGAGAGCTATCTGCGCCACCAGGGCTCCACCTTCGTGCAGCGGTTCGACGCGAACTCCTATCTGACCATCACCCGGGCGATGGACTACTTCGACCTGGCGGCCGACTATCAGGGCGATGTGGCGAACGCGTTCCGCGGGACGAAGACGCGGTTCCTGCTCGTGTCGTTCACCTCGGACTGGCTGTTCCCGACAGCCGAAAGCCGCACGATCGCGCGTGCACTGAACCGCGCTGGGGCGAACGTGTCGTTCGTCGAAATCCCCACCGACAAGGGGCACGACGCTTTCCTGCTGGACGAGCCGGATTTCCACCGCACATTGGCAGGGTTCCTGGCGGGATGCGCGGTGCATGCGGGGCTCGAGGGGTAGCGCAGGACCCCGCAAGGTTGGGTCCTCGTCAACCTCCAACCTGCGGCCCCATATGCTGCCGCCGATGCTCGATGGCGAACACGTTGCTGTAAAGCTGTGCCACCCACTGGCGACCTTCCATCGTCAATTCGAGGTATCGAATTGCATCGCCGATGTACGGCTCAACCTTGTTCCAGAAGAACCGAGGGTACTGCTCGGCCAAGTCCGCTGGCGTGGCATAACCCAGTTTCTCATTGATCCCTATTTCCGCGAACTCATGGAACAGCGCATTGAGCTTGCGCGGATACAGCGGATCCGCCAGTTGTCCGATAAGGTCGGCCGCGCGCAACAAACCTGCCTCGGTGTCGGTCTCGGCGTAATCCTCGTCGTTCGGGATCGGGAAGCGCGTGAGTTCGATTGCCCTGGCGATGCGCTCGCCGTCGATCATGGGATGACCGGCAAAGCGTCTGAGGACCACGCTCTTCGAACGATAAACATGGTAAGGCGCCAGGAACGCGTCTGAGGCGCCACGCGGCAAAACCACTGTATTGCCGGCGTCATCGATGACCTGCCGTTCGCCGCTGTCCCCAGCACAGACGTCGCGCAGATATCCGACATCGTGCGCAAGCGCCCCAATGATGAAGTGCAGCCAATCGTCAGGTGTTATGTCCTGCCTCAGGCGAAGCCCACGTAGAATATCCTGCGCCACCAATGTCACGAGCGCTGTGTGTTCCGCGCTATGATACAGCGCATCGCTGGTGGCGAGTTGTTCAATGACAAGCCGACCCGCTTCGTCGAGCTCGGCCGCGATCCGGGGGTCGCCGCTGCCAAAACTGCGTAGGAAGACGCCAGAGAGCCTCTGACCGAGTTCATCTGCCAGGAGCGATGTCGTATTCAGCATGTGCGGTACCTCCGGCCGGGATGTTCCAGATTATGGCGCGTGCCGGCCATCAAAGTCTGCAACGACGCGTGCCGTCACTCAAGCTGTCCCAAAGGGCACAGCTTCACATCCACAACCTGCGGGACTAGCCTGAGATGTCTCCGACGATATCCACCTTTGCGGCAACCGAGGAGCGTCCCATGCAGGAAAAACTGATATCCGCCGACAACCACATCGATCTCACCTACTGTCCACCCGATCTCTGGTCCGAGCAGGCACCCAAACAATGGCGCGACACTGCGCCGCGCACCGAGGAGCGCGACGATGGGCTGCACTGGGTCGTCGATGGCCAGGACAAGGGAATGTGGAACGGCGTCGGCCCCGGCTTCCTCAAATATCAGAAGGGCACGTTCCACCACGTCGATGAAATGAAGGACGCTGGTTTCGAATGGGACTATCGCCGCGGCGCCAAGCCGCGTCCAACGACGCCGGAAACCCGCATCACCGATCTCGACAAGGATGGCGTCGCGGCCGAGGTGGTGTACGGCTGCCTCATGATCAACGAGATGATCGCCGATACGACAATGCGCGACTGGGCCGACTCTGTGTACAACGACTGGGTGGCCGACTTCGCCCGCAAGGCCGATCCCAACCGTGTGTTCCCGCTGGCGATCGTGCCGAACAGCGATCCCAAATCGGCGGCAGCCGAGGTGCGGCGTTGCGCCAAGATGGGTCTGCGCGGCGGCGATCTCGCGTTCAAGCGCATGGGCATCCCGCTGTGGCACCACGACTGGTACGCGCTATGGGAGGCGAGCGCCGAATGCCACTTCCCGATCTCGTTCCATTCCACCGGCTTCAAGGCAGCGCGCGCGCCCGACACACCCGAGATGGAAAAGGAATACGCGATTCAGTACCGCTTGGTGCGCTCGGCTCTGTTCCAGACCGACACGATGGAGGTCCTGGTGTCTCTCCTCGCCTCCGGCGCCTGCGAGAAATACCCAGACTTCAACTTCGTTCTCGGCGAATCAGGCGTGACCTGGCTGCCGTACATTTTCGACCGCCTCGACACCGAGTATCATGACCGCGCCCGCAGTCTCGGCTTCAAGATGAAGCCCAGCGACTACTTCCGCCGCCAGGGCTACGTCACCTACCAGCAGGACAAGTTCCTGGAACCGATCGTGCCGCTGATCGGCGAGGACAATATCATGTGGGGTTCGGACTATCCGCACCCAGACTCGCTATGGCCCGACTCGCACAACGTGCTCGCCGAGAATCTCGCAGCGTTCACGCCGACAGTTCGCCGCAAGATCGTCTGCGACAACGTCGCGCGGCTCTACGGTCTGAACTAACTGTCTTTGCGAGGAGCGCAGCGACGAAGCAATTCCCGTCGTGATTGCGCTCCTCGCATTGAAAAGACCGGAACTCAAGTGTTCTCGGCCGTTCGGCGGGCTGCCATGAATTCCTCCCAATGCAGCCCGTCGAACAGGCTCGGATGTAGGCCGGCAATGTCCACACCCTCTAGGCATCGCACGTTCACGCTGACGCCATCAGGGTTCGACCGCGGCGTATAGAACGAGTGGATGCCGCAATGCCGGCAGAATGTGTGTTTCGCCACGCCGGTGCCGAACGTGTAGGTGGCAATCGCGTCCGCCCCGCGCAGCAGCTCGAACTGCTCCAGGGGCACCATCATGTGCACGATCCCCTTCATCGTGCAGACCGAACAGTTGCACACCGTGACATCGTCCAGGTCGCCCTGAACGCGAAACCTCACCTGGCCGCAGTGGCAACCGCCCTCATAGCTCGCAAGCATCTCGTGGCTCCAATTGGCTTCTGTTAAACCTTCAGGACTTCGGCGCCTTCCGCCGGTTCCAGTTCGCAGGCATTCACCGTCATGCACAGCATGGCATAGTAGCCGATCGCACCGGTGAGTTGGATAAACTCATCGTCGCCGAATTGCTTGCGCATCGCACTCGCCGTCGCGTCATCGACCCGATGCTTGCGCAGCAGTTGGCGGGTGAAATCGACGATCTGCGCATCCTCGGCCGGGATGCCGCGCGAGTGGTTCTCGCGGATCGCGGTGATGGTGGCTTCCGCCACACCGAGCCGTCGCGCACCACCGCTCTGCGCCCCCCACACATACATCGCCTCATATTCCCGCGCGACCGTCATCGCCGCGAGCACTCGCACCCGCATATCGAGCGAACCTTCAAAGCGAACATACGCGCCGAGATGCGCAACACGGCCGGCGATCTCCGGCGAGTGCAGGAACATGGTGAACGGCCCGTGCACCGAGCCGCGGCTCGCAACGATCCCATCGAACGCAGCGTGATCCTTCGCCGGGACCTGGTCCTTGCTGGTGATGTAGGAGAGTCTTGCCATGGTTGGCTCCCTTATTGTGCTGTCATTGCGAGAAGCGAAGCGACGAAGCAAGCTCGGTCACGCTTGAGCACTGCCGACAGTCGCGAAATACAGCTTGGGATCCGCTGCGCGCACATGTGCCTCCGGCAGCCCCAGCTCGCGCCGCACGATATTGGTGCCCTCCACCATCGAGACGCACTTGTAATGCGCGATCCGTCGGCTCAGCCCCTCGCGACCGAAGCCGCAGTCCGTCGTGATCACCAGCCGCTCAGGCGGAATGAACTCCAGCGCGCGACGGATCAGCCCCGCCACATACTCGGGCGGTTCCACCACCGTATTGCAGTGGTTCACCACGCCGATCCCGATCTTCTTGTCGGTCTTGTACTTCCCGAACAGGTGCAGATCCCGCCCGTCGCTGCTGGCGCATTCGAACGTGATCACGTCCCCATTCAGTTGCAGCAGATACGGCATGGCGCGTTCGTAGCTCGGCACCTCCCAGTAAACCCGCTGCTGGTTCGGATTGCCCCAGCACGTGTGCACCCAGATCTCCGCGTTCACCCCGACAAGCTGACGGTTGAACGCCTCGGTCAGGAACTCCAGCTCCGCCTCGGTGCAGTCGGGACGCAACGAACGACCGTGATGCGGTGGCTCCTCCACCTGGATCAACGGACACCCCGCATCCGCCATCTCGCGGAACTCGGCGTTCATGATGTCGCACAGGTCCAGCACAAGCTGCTTGTCGTCAGGATAGAACTCGTTCCACAGCATGCTGGCCAGCGCCGGCGCGCATATCGCGCCGAACTTCACCGGCCGATCAGACATGCGCTGCGCCACCTGCCAGATCGCGGTGTATTCCAGCGGTCCACGCTCCAGCTTGTGCTTCACCACGCCGGGCTGATACGCCTCCTGCACCTCCCACAGGATCTTGCCAGGCCGCAATCCGTGCCGGCTCATCCAGCCGCGTGACGTGTCGCGATGACCCTCGACGCCGAGGATCCGCTCGATCGGATAGAAGAACCACGACTTTCCACCGACCGCGAGATCGAACCGGCTGTCGCCATCAGTGACGATGTCGAGACCGGCTGCCTCCTGCGCGTTGATGACCGCCGCGACGGCATCGAGGTACTGTTCGCGGAACAGCGACTCTCCCAGCGCCGACTTGAACGATCGTCCGTCGAGGCTGAGATCGAACCACAGCGGACGCGGATACGATCCGGTGATTGCGGTGGGCAGCATCAGGTTCTGCGTGACTGACAGCATGGGTGGCACCCCCTCCCTAACCTCCCCCGCTGCGCGGGAGAGGGGATGTCTTGATCAATCGAACATCAGTACGGTGCGGGCGACCTCGCCGGCCTTCATCGCGCGGAATGCCTCATTGATATCGCCCAGATGGCCGCGACGACTGATCATGGAGTCAAGATCCAGCCGCCCTTGCCGATAGAACTCCAGATAGTTCGGAATGTCGGTGCGGAACTGATTGGATCCCATGCGCGAGGTCTGCACGCGGCATTCCGGCCGGATCGCCATCCAGGGGAACTCGATCGTCGCATCCGGCGGCAGCACGCCGACGATCGTCGCGGTGCCGCGCACGGCCAGCGATTCGATCGCCTGGCGGCACAGCGATGCGACACCCACCGCCTCGAACGCATGATCGACGCCAAGCCCTTTAGTCAACGCACGCACCGCCTTCACCGGATCATCCTGCGTGCTGTTCACCGTGTGAGTCGCGCCGACACCCTTCGCCATCTCCAGCTTGGCATCGAACATATCGACCGCGATGATCTCTCGCGCACCGCCGATCCGCGCACCTTGCACGATGGACAGTCCGACGCCACCGCAGCCAAACACCGCCACCGTCTGTCCCGCCTGCAATCCGGCGCTGCGCAGTGCCGCACCGACACCGGTCAACACGCCGCAACCCACCAGTGCCGCGCGATCCAGCGGAATCTCCGGCTCGATCCGCACCAGCGAATTCTCATGCAGCAGCATATGTTCGGCGTAGCTGCCGATCGCGGCAAAAGTCCGGAACGGCTGGCCACTCTGCGACACGCGCGGCGTTGCATTCTCATCGCGCGCGACAATGCCACCGGTGCAGACATTCGGATGACCGCTCAAACATTGCGGACAGGTGCCGCAGAAACCCGACAGACACGCGACGACGTGATCGCCCACCCGCATCGTGGTGACATCGGCACCCACCGCCTCGACAACGCCGGCCCCTTCATGTCCCAGGACAAACGGCCGATCGAGCGGGAAACGGCCGTTGCCATCCACCACGTGCAGGTCGCTGTGACAGACGCCCGTGGCAACCGTGCGTACCAGCACCTCGCGACCCCAGGGCTTGTCGATCTTCACCTGCTCGATGGTCAGCGGTTCATGCGTCTTGCGGAAGACGGCAGCGGACATTTCCATCGCGGTTGCCTCGTCACGTTTCGTGACACACTAGCGGGGCGCGGCACGCAGTGCCAATGGACCGGAACGCGCCTGGACGTTGCGGCATCAGTTCCTCGCCGGGGCGTCCTTGCGCCGACGCTCGTGCCACGCGTCCATGAGCTGCAGCACGGTTGCCGCGGTCTCCTCGATTGAACGTCGTGTCACGTCGATCACCGGCCAGCCGCGCCGGTTGCACAGCCGTCGCGCCCACAGCAGCTCTGACTTCACAGCGTCCTCATCCACATACTCAGCGCTGTTCTGCCGGGCGATTGCCGAGGCGTTGCCCGCCGCAATCAGCCGCAGCCGATGGCGGCGGATCTCGATCAGAGCCTCAGCATCCAGGGTCAGGCCGATCACCGGACACTCCACGGTCTCCAGTCCGGGCGGTTCCGGCAAATTTGGCACCAACGGCACGTTGGCCGCCTTGATGCCGCGGTTCGCAAGATAGAAGCAGGTCGGGGTCTTCGAGCTGCGCGACACCCCCACCAGCACGACGTCCGCCTCGGCTAGGCCCGGCTGCGCCTGGCCATCATCGTGCGCCAGCACGTAGTGCATGGCGTCGATGCGGCGAAAATAGTCGGCATTCAGCGCGTATTGTCGACCGGGGCGGGCGGCGGCCTCCTCACCGGCATATTCCTGTAGAATGCTCATGACGGGGTCCAGCACGTTCACCAGCGGGACGTTTAGCCGTCGGCAGGTCGTCTCGAGCTCATCACGCAGCGCCCGATCGACCAGGGTAGACAGCACCGGTCCCGGCTCGTGCTCGATCCCCTCGATCACGCGGTGCAGCTGAAAGCGCGTCCGGATCAGGCTCCAGCGATGATACACGATCTCGGCATGCTCGAATTGCACCGTGGTGGCCCGGGCGATGGCGTTCAACGTCTCGCCGGTGGCATCGGAGACCAGGTGAAGATTGATGCGGTGGTCAGGCATGGTGCTGAGGATAGCGGGGATAATGGGGACTTTCACCACATTGTCAGCGTTCGGCATCGAAAGCCGGGGAGGACTCATACCATCGCGAGTACGGTGGAGGAATTCGCACGCCGCGTTGGGGAAATGGGGACACCGCCGGATTATGCGATGGAGTCAATCGCTTTGCCGACGAGGCTCCCGTGGGTATCTGCAGGCTAGCTCGCGGAGAATTCCATCCCCGCGACTCACAGGCCTAATCACTCCTACATCCATTCCTTTATCTTTCTTTTCTCTTTAAGCGTTGGTCATGGATAAAGCAGCGAAGCCCCTGCTGCGGGCATTGGCCGGCGAAGCGTTGTGGCCACCCCCAGTCTGGCTGATGCGCCAGGCGGGTCGCTATCTGCCGGAGTATCGCGCCATCCGGGCAAGGGCCGCTGACTTCATCACGCTGTGCACGACGCCGGACCTGGCGGCGGAACTGACGCTGCAGCCCATTCGCCGTTATCGCTTCGATGCGGCGATCCTGTTCAGTGATCTCCCCATGCTGCCTTGGGCGCTTGGCCAGGGCCTGGATTATCGCGAGGGTGAAGGTCCGGTGCTCACTCCGGTGCGCGACGAGGCGGCCCTGCAGGCGCTGCGACTGGAGCGGATACCGGCGGCGATTGCACCGATCCTGGAAGCCGTGCGGCAGGTCCGGTCGCGGCTGGCCGACGAAGGCTTTGCCGACTGCGCGTTGATCGGCTTCGCCGGAGCGCCGTTCACCGTCGCCTGCTACATGGTGGAAGGCGGCGGCTCGCGGGACTTTGCCGTGACGCGGACCATGGCGTATGCCGAGCCCGGACTGTTCGACCGGCTGATCACGCTGCTGATCGATGCGACGGTGTCCTATCTCTCCGCGCAGATCGATGCTGGCGCGGAGACGGTGATGCTGTTCGACTCCTGGGCCGGCATTTTGTCGCCCGAACAGTTCCGTCGCCATGTCATCGGGCCGACACGGGCGATCGTCGCTGCGCTGCGGCAGCGACATCCCGCGGTGCCGATCATTGGCTTTCCACGGCTCGCCGGCCTGTTGATCGGCGAATATGCCGCGGCGACAGGCGTCAATGGGGTTGGGCTGGACACGTCGATAGATCTTGGCCTCGCCGCAAAGGCGATCCCACCGCTCACGGCGTTGCAAGGCAACCTCGATCCGCTGGCCTTGGTCGCGGGAGGGCCGGCGTTGCGTCAGGAGGTCGCAGCCATACTGGCTGGGCTGAAGGGGCGGCCGTGCGTGTTCAATCTCGGCCATGGCATCGTGCCGCAGACACCGCTCGACCATGTCACCGCGCTGGTGGAGCAGGTACGTGCGGCCTAGGGTCGCTATCGTCCTGTTCAATCTGGGCGGACCGGATCGACCTGAGGCAATCAGGCCGTTCCTGATCAATCTGTTCAGCGACCCGGCTATTCTCCGCGTACCGTTCTTCGTTCGGCCGTTTCTTGCGCGGAGGATCGCCGCGGCGCGCCTGGAGCCGGCCCGTGCCAGCTACGCCATGCTGGGCGGCAGTTCGCCCTTGCTCGAGTTGACCCGCGCACAGGCGGCAGCACTCGAGGCCGAGATGTCGGAGCTGGACGTGAAGTGTTTCATCGCCATGCGCTACTGGCACCCACTCAGCGACGAGACCGTCCGAGCGGTGCGCGACTGGCGACCCGACGAAGTCGTCCTGCTGCCGCTGTATCCGCAGTATTCCAGCACAACGGCCGGCAGTTCGCTGACCGCATGGCGTGAGGCAGCCGCGCGCGCCGGCCTGGTGGCGAAGACGTCGGTGCTGTGCTGCTACCCGACCGATGCAGGCTACGTCGGTGCCACGGCCAGCCTGGTTCAGAGGGCGTGGGAGCGGGCCCGAACCGAGCTGGGTTCTTCAATCGGGCTGCGTGTTCTGTTCTCCGCGCACGGTCTGCCGGAAGCGATCGTGCAGGCCGGCGACCCCTACCAGTGGCAGATCGAACAGACCGTTGCGGCCGTTCTGGCCGAGTGGACGGCAGCGCCGGATTGGGTCATCTGCTACCAGTCCCGCGCGACGCCACAGCGTTGGCTCGAGCCGAGTACCGAGCACGAGATCGAGCGGGCTGCGCACGACAAGGTCGCGGTGCTGGTCGTGCCGATCGCCTTCGTGTCGGAGCATTCGGAGACCCTGGTGGAACTCGATGAGGACTACCGTCGTCTGGCCGAACGGCTGGGCGTGCCCGGCTATTTCCGGGTTCCGACCCAGGGCGCGGATACCGCCTTCATTGCGGCGTTGGCGAAGCTGGTCGGGAGCGTCCGCCGGCATGGCCCTGGTCTCTGCAGCCACGTTGGCGGCCGGTTTTGTCCCGCCGATCGCAAGCTGTGTCCGTTCCAATGACGATCGGGTTCCTCGCCGCGCTGTATCCCTGGACAAAGGCGTTTCACGTCATATCGGTCATCGCCTGGATGGCCGGGATGCTGTATCTGCCGCGCCTCTACGTGTACCACTGCGAGGTGAATCCGGGCACGGCTGAAAGCGAACGCTTCAAGGTCATGGAGCGACGGCTGCTCAGACAGATCACCAATCCGGCGATGATCGCGACCTGGTGCTTCGGCGTGCTGTTGGTCCTGACGCCAGGGATCATCGACTGGTCCGCCGGCTGGTGGCACGTGAAGCTCACCCTGGTGCTGTTGATGTCCGGGTTTCACGGCGCGCTGTCGCGTTGGCGGCGGGACTTCCTTGAGGACCGCAACCGGCGGCCGCAGCGCTTCTACCGGATTGCCAACGAGGTGCCGACGCTGCTGATGGTGGTCATCGTCGTGATGGTCGTGGTCCGGCCATTCTGACAACGCCGGATGGGAAACCCTTGACTTTCCCTGCTGTTCGTCCCACCTGCCGGTTGACGGGGGGCGGCCGTACCGCCTAGATTCGGGTCTCCCTCCGCAAGGTGTCGGCCAACCGCCGCCTGAAAAATCTCCCACCAGACGGGACCGAACCCGCCCATCCTAGACGATGGTCGGCAACGACATACCGGGCATTCTGCCCCTGTCCCGCATCATCAATCGGACTGCGTCCATGCATCTTGCCGAACTCAAGGCCAAATCCCCCTCAGACCTACTCAGCTACGCCGAATCGCTGCAGATCGAGAACGCATCGTCGCTGCGCAAGCAGGACATGATGTTCGCGATCCTGAAGAATTTGGCCGAGAACGACCAGGCCATCCATGGCGAAGGCACACTGGAAATTCTGCCCGACGGCTTCGGGTTCCTGCGCAGCCCGGAAGCCAACTATCTGCCCGGCCCGGATGATATCTATGTGAGTCCGAGCCAGGTCCGCCGCTTTGGCCTGCGGACCGGCGACTCGGTCGAGGGCCAGATCCGCGCCCCCAAGGATGGCGAGCGGTATTTTGCGCTGCTCAAAGTCAACACCATCAATTTCGAGCCGCCGGAATCCGTGCGGCACAGGATCAACTTCGACAACCTGACGCCGCTGTATCCGGATGAGCGGCTGAAGATGGAAGTGGAGAACTTCCAGTCGGTCGCGAAGGGTCCGAGCAAGGACTACACGCCGCGGGTGATCGACCTTATCGCGCCTATCGGCAAGGGCCAACGTGCGCTGATCGTCTCGCCGCCGCGCACCGGCAAGACCGTGATGCTGCAGAACATCGCCACAGCGATCGCCGCCAACCATCCCGAGGTGTTCCTCATCGTGCTGCTGATCGACGAGCGGCCGGAGGAAGTCACTGACATGGCGCGCTCGGTGAAGGGCGAGGTGATCAGTTCCACCTTCGACGAGCCGGCGACGCGGCACGTGCAGGTGACCGAGATGGTGATCGAGAAGGCCAAGCGGCTGGTCGAGCACCGGCGCGATGTGGTCATCCTGCTGGATTCGATCACCCGCCTCGCGCGCGCCTACAACACCGTGGTGCCGAGTTCCGGCAAGGTGCTGACCGGCGGTGTGGATGCCAACGCGCTGCAGCGGCCGAAGCGGTTCTTCGGCGCGGCGCGTAACATCGAGGAAGGCGGGTCGCTGACCATCATCGCGACGGCACTGATCGACACCGGCAGCCGTATGGACGAAGTGATCTTCGAAGAGTTCAAGGGCACCGGCAACTCGGAAATCATCCTTGACCGCAAACTGTCCGACAAGCGGACATTCCCGGCCATCGACATCACCAAGTCGGGCACCCGTAAGGAAGAGCTGCTGGTCGAGAAGAGCACGCTGTCCAAGATGTGGGTGCTGCGGCGCATCCTGAACCCGATGGGGACGGTCGATGCAATGGAGTTCTTGCTGGACAAACTGAAATACAGCAAGACCAACAACGACTTTTTCGACGCGATGAATACCTAGCCGCTGTCCGATCGCGCAATCCCGACCGCCATCGGGATCGGTGACCTGATTGGCGCACGGATTGACGGGGCAATCGGCATCGCATTAGGGTGCGGGCCGCCGGGATCGCCCGGCCCTCGCGATTTGTCCGGCCGGATTGCGGCGAGGTGAAACAAGCGCGCTAAAGAGGCCAGCGGACAGCCCCATCTTTCGGGCTCAAGCTGCTCCACCGGTCGGGCCATTTGTTCAGAGGGCCCAGGCAATGACCACCAAACCCGCCAACTACCGCATCGCCACACAGCTCGTGCAAGGCGGCGTGCAGCGCAGCTCGTTCGGCGAGACAGCCGAGGCGCTGTACCTCACTTCGGGCTATGTCTATGACAGCGCCGAGCAGGCCGAGGGCACATTCGCCGGCACGGTCGATCGCTATCAGTATTCGCGTTTCGCCAACCCGACGCTGTCGATGCTGGAGGAGCGGCTCTGCCTGATCGAGGGCGCCGAAGCCTGCCGCACCACCGCAACCGGCATGGCGGCGGTCAATGCGGCGCTGCTCGCGCATCTGAAGGCGGGCGACCGCGTGGTGGCGTCGCGTGCGCTGTTTGGTTCGTGTCACTGGATAGTCTCGACGCTGCTGCCGAAATTCGGGATCGCCACCGAGTTCGTCGATTGTGCTGATTTGGGGCAATGGCGCGCGGCCTTGTCGCGGCCTGCACAGCTCGTGCTGCTGGAGACGCCGTCGAACCCGATGCTGGAGTTGGTCGATCTGCGCGCGGTCGCTGATCTAGCCCATGCAGCGGGCGCGATCGTGGTGGTGGACAATGTGTTCGCCACGCCTTTGCTGCAGCAGCCACTGAAGTTCGGCGCGGATGTGGTGGTGTATTCCTGCACCAAGCACATTGATGGTCAGGGACGCGTACTCGGCGGCGCAGTGTTGGGCAGCCGGAAGTGGATCACCGAGATCGCTGCAGCCGTTCATCCGCAACACCGGCCCGGCGCTGTCACCGTTCAATGCCTGGGTGCTGCTGAAGGGGCTGGAGACCTTGGCGCTGCGGGTCGATGCTGCATGCCGCGGTGCCGTGACGATCGCCGAATTCCTCGCCGCGCGGCCCGAGGTGACTCGCGTGTGGTATCCGACGCGCGCCGATCATCCCCAGCAGGTATTGGCATTGCAGCAGATGACGGCAGGCGGGACAGTCGTGACATTCGAGGTGGCGGGGGGCAAGGACGCGGCGTTCAGCGTGATGAATGCGTTCGGACTGATCGCGGTGTCGAACAACCTGGGTGATGCGAAGTCACTTGCGACGCACCCAGCGACCACCACTCATATGCGCATCGGTCCCGAGGAGCGGACGAAGCTTGGCATCACCGATGGTGTGATCCGGCTGTCCATCGGGCTCGAGGATGCCGAGGACATCAAGGATGATCTGGCGCAGGCGCTGACCACGATCAGCGACGTCACCGCGCAGGCCGCCGACTGACGCGTCGGGCGGGCGGGACCCGCCGAACAGGCCCAGGGTACTGAGCCACCACGGGATCTCCCGTCAGGAGAGTGATTCCTTCAATCGTTGCCTGTGCGATCAGGATACGATCGAACGGGTCCTTGTGGATCGGCGGGAGTTGGTCGACCGCAACGGCGTGCTCGCTGGTGATCGCGAGCTCGCCATAGCCGTTGTCGAACAGTGCACGCCGCAGCGATCTGGGATCGACCTGAAAATCGTCGCGACCGAGCCCGCGCTTGATCGCGATCTCCCACAGACTCGCCGCGCTGAACAGAAGCGTATTGTCGGCGTCGTCCAGCAGGGTCCGAGTAGCCGCCTGAATGCGATCAGGCTCACCTGCCGCCCACAGCAGCAGATGCGTGTCGAGCAGCAGCTTCACGTGCCATCGTCGCCGAACAGGCGTGCGATTTCGGACCTGCCCATCTCGTCGAAATCGTCGGGCACCGAGATGAGGCCTGTCATGAACCCCAGGCGCCTGACCTGCCCTGGCGACGGGGCATCGAGTGGCACGACCTTCACCAGCGGCCTGCCCGCCTTGGCAATCACGAACGGCTCGCCCTTGGCGGCTTGTTCGACGAGGCGCGACAGATGCGTCTTCGCTTCGTGGATATTCACCGTGCGCATGCCCGGCTCCTGTGGACTAAGTCTATTTAGTCTAGTCCGTAAGCAAATGCAACTCGCACTTCCAATCAACCAGCGATGTCCTCGCCGCTCTACTGGACAATGCCCGCCCACTCGCCTTGAATCGCCCCTCCCAGCGAACCGGTCGTGCCATGGCTGAAGCCTATTCGAAGATCACTCACAGCGTCCGTGTCACCGTGCGGTCCTTCTACCTGGAGGATCAGTCCGAGCCGGACGACAGCCACTTCGTCTGGGCGTATCGCGTGAAGATTGAGAACCAGGGGCGTGAGCCGGTGCAGTTGCTGCGCCGCACCTGGCAGATCACCGACGCGCGCGGGCGCACGCAGCACGTGCATGGCGCCGGCGTGGTCGGCGAGCAGCCGCTGCTCGAGCCGGGCGAGAGTTTCGAATACACCTCGGGCACGCCGCTCGACACGCCGTCCGGCTTCATGGTGGGCGCCTACCACATGGTGGTGCCGTCCTCGGGCGAGAACTTCGATGTGGCCATTCCGGCGTTCAGTCTGGACAGCCCCCACCAGAGCGGTAGGGTGCATTGACCACCAAGCGGGTTGTGTGCCCGCTCGCTGGCCTTATATCCCTACCGCGGCGTCAGGTGGCGCCGCTTCCCTGATACCCTCCTGGGAGGAATTGCGCGGTGAACATCGTCACGCCTGTCGCCCGCGCGACAACCGAAGCCTCGACCGACCGACCGACGCGCGAAGAGACCGAAGCGGCCATCCGCACTCTGCTTCGCTGGGCCGGCGACGATCCATCGCGCGAGGGGTTGGTTGATACGCCAGCCCGCGTCGCGCGGGCCTATGAGGAGTTCTTCGCCGGCTACGAGATCGATCCGGTCGCGCTGCTGGAGCGCACCTTCGAGGAGACCGACGGCTACGACGAAATCGTGCTGCTGCGCGACATCCGCCTGGAAAGCCATTGCGAGCATCACATGGTGCCGATCATCGGCCGCGCGCACGTCGCCTATCTGCCGCACCGCCGCGTAGTGGGGATCAGCAAACTGGCGCGCGTGGTGGATGCCTATGCGAGGCGGCTACAGATCCAGGAGAAGCTGACCGCGCAGATCGCCAATACCATTCAGCAGGTGCTGGAGCCGCGCGGCGTCGCGGTGGTGATCGAGGCGGCGCACCAATGCATGACGACGCGCGGCGTGCACAAGCCTGGCGTGACGATGGTGACGAGCCGCATGCTGGGCGCGTTCCGCGACGACCCTACGACGCGGCGCGAGGTTTTGGCGATGATCGGCAACGGCAAGGGGATGGGCGGCGAGCACTGAACCCGCCGCCCCTGGTTATCACGCCTCGTGGAAGACCAGAGTTCTGATCTCGATGCTTTCGCGCGGCAGCACATCCGCCGGCGCGGTCGGATCCTCAAACGCCGTGTGCGGTGCGAAGCGCGCCCGGCCATCGGTTGCTGAATCGAAGCACTTCAGCAGCAGGGCTTCGTCGGGCTGCATCTCGGGAACATAGAACCAGCGATGCGCAGGATTGTACGTAACGCCGTAAGTCTCGCCAACGCGGCTCTGGTACACCAGATCGGACGGCACGAGATCGCCAGGCGCAACTGAGCCGGCGTCGCATACTGCGAGCGGCGCATCGCGCAACGGACCACGGATCGGCCGCCATAGGTTGATCACCTGCACGCGGCCACGCAGCAACTCCTCCGCTTCATCGCCGAAGAAGTCGCGCACCCGCTGCGGTCCGGACGTCGCCGTATGATCGACATGCACACCGGTCGCTGGCTGACGGGGCGTTCCAGGGACCCGATCGGCCGCGCCACGCACACGTCGCCGGAGCGTATGGTCGAAGATGTATACCTTGCTGGCACCGGTCGCCTCGGCGATCGCGCGCTGTACTTCCGGATAGTAGACGCGGCGAACTTCGTCCTCGTCCCAGAAGTCATGGACCGCGCTTGCGTTGCGCAGCACAGCGAAGCCTTCGCGGTCGAGCGTGACGTCATCAATGACCGGACGCACATCGTGTATCGCCACGGTATGGGTCTCGCGTTCCGAGTTCGAACGCGGCACGCCGGGCGGCGGATCGAAGGTGTAGTTGCGCGGCCGCTCGGTCATCGGAGCCAGATAGTTCAACGTCGCATCGACATGAGGCAGATGGTCTACGCGGTCACCATTCATGTGTCTGTCCTCCTCGGGGTGAGATTGGCGGCGGGCGTCAGCACGGCGGCAATACGCGCCAGACTGGGGCGGAGAGTTCGCGATACACGTCGGCTGTCGAGGCGCCGAAGTCCGCCAGCTCGCGCTCGGTCAAGCGGGCGAGCGCGCGCCGCTCGCGGCTCCGCTGGCGCCAGAGGCGCAGTGTCGAGGCGATCCGTGCCAACAGGCTCCGGCGTCCGTCGCCCCACGGCCGCGCCGCCAGCGGCTGAGAATTTATCAGGGATGTAGTTGCAAGCCCGGCCATGGCCGTTGCTCCTCTCATTCAGAACTGAGCGCAAAATGGCCCTGCGCTTGGGGCAGGACAAAGGATAGTTTGTCAGCCTTCGCATGACACAGGCTCATGCTAGACTGGGGTCATGGCGACTCTTCCCTCGCTCACCGGGCTGCGTGCCTTCGAGGCAGCGGCGCGGCACCTCAGCTTCACCCGCGCCGCCGACGAGCTGAACGTCACCCAGACCGCGATCAGCCACCTGATCCGGCGGCTGGAGGAGCAGCTTGGAATTCCCCTGTTTGTGCGCCGCAATCGCGCGCTGGAGCTGACACGTGAGGCGGAGTCTTATTTGCCTGCGGTGCGCGGCGCGTTCGAGGACCTGCGGCGTGCGACGGAACGATTGCGCCGACCGGAGCGCGAAGGGCTGCTAACCGTCAGCACGACGGCCTCGCTCGCCGCCAAATGGCTGGTCACTCGCGTGGCCGCGTTCCAGGACGCCAATCCCGGCATCGAGGTGCGCATCACCACCTCGTCGCACCTGGTGGATTTCCAGCGCGACGAAGTGGACATGGCGGTGCGTTACGGCCGTGGCAACTGGCCGGGACTGCGCACGGACTGGCTGATGGCCGAGGACATGTTCCCGGTGTGCAGTCCCTCGCTGGTCACGGGCGAGAATCCGCTGCGAACGCCGGAAGACCTCGCGCACCACACGCTGCTGCACGCGACGGTGTCACGCGAGGACTGGCAGCTCTGGCTGACCGCCGCCGGGCTGCCGGTCTCGCTCGCGACGCGGCGCGGTCTGAGCTTCGATCAGAGCTTCATGGCGATTCAGGCGGCAGTTGATGGCCTGGGCGTTGCGCTCGGCCGCACCCGTTTCGTCGAGGCGGACATTGCCGCGGGCCAACTCGTGGTGCCGTTCAATGTCGTGCTGCCGGCGGATGCCGGGTTCTACATTGTCGCGCCCGAGGCGACCGCGGACATGCCGAAGATCGCGCTGTTCCGCGAGTGGCTGATCGGCTCCGTCGCTCCGGGCGCCGTCGCGCCGCCGCCACCATAACAAGAAAGCATTAAACGCAGATAAGAGGCAGATGCATGCAAAACACGCAAATAGAGAGATTGAACTATCTACGTGTTTTGCATCATCTGCTTTCTACATTTGCGGTTAAAGCTTTCTTCCTTTCTGCCTACTCGGCAGCCGTCACTGGCGCATGTTCCCGCAGGAACGTGTGCACGTGGCGCAGCGCTTCGGCAGTCTGCTCCTTGGTCTCCTTCCACGGATAGATGCTCACCTGGGAATTCGGCGCGAGACGCGCTAACTCGATGGCTACCGCGTAAGGATGCGCCGGCACGTCGTCCGGCAGGACGAGGATCGGCGTCTTGCAGGAGCGCACGAAATCGCGTGTCACGGTGAAGACGAAGTCGGCATTGGAGCGGTACATCTTGTTCAGGAAAGCATCGACCATGGCCATCGTGATATCGGGCCTCCGCTCGCACAGCTGCGGGCCCCAACCCTTGATGTTGTTCTGGTAGAACAGGTCGGGGATCTCCGGTCGGTATCCGCTGGGTTGCGCCAGCACGGCGGCGACGATGCGATCAGGTGCCCGCTTCAAAAGGTTCCAAATGAATGGGCCGCCGATGCAGAAGCCCATCACCATGAACTCCCTGATGCCAAGATGATCCATCAGGCCGAGCTGGTCATCGGCGTAAGCATCCCACGGGCGGTCGATCTCGAGTGGACCTGAGGACTGGCCGCCGTTGGCGTTGCGCAGGTCCATCGTGATGCAGTGATACTCGCCCTTGAACTCCTCCATCGCGTTGAACGGCCCGAAGCCGGTGAGGGAGGAGATGTTCGAGTTCAGCCCGCCGCCCGGGATGAACAGCACGGGAAAACCTGAGCCGGCCTCTTCGTAGTGAATGCGGACGTCGCCTCTTTCGTAGAACGGCATTGCAGTTCCTCCTTGGTTGCGCTCAGGCGGTTCGCACAAACTTGTCGACGCTGCGGTCCACGGTCAATCCGGCGTAGATGTCACCGCGCGAATCCACGCCGACGCCGTGGACATGGCGGCTTTCCATGCGCGCGAGCACGTTGCCCGTCGCATCGCGCACGCAGACATAAGCCGGCTTGTCGCCGTCCTCCTGCTCGGCAATGTAGTAGTTGCCATCCTTGCCGCGCGTGATGTCGTTCGGGCCGCCCATGCCGGTCCACATGCCGAGATAGGCGCCGTCGGGGGAGAAGATCTGGATTCGCTTGTTCGACCGGTCGGCCACGTAAAGCCTGCCTTCAGCGTCGAACGCGATGCTGTGCGGCAAATGGAATTCTCCTGGCGCCTTGCCAGGCGTGCCCCATGACGTGACAAGCCGGCCGTCGCGCGTGAAGCGATGCACACGCGAGTTCCGATAGCCGTCGGTCACGTAGATGTCGCCGTTGGGGTGCGCCATCATCTCGGTCGGATGATTGAACGGTCCTGCCGCGCGTTCCGCCAGCCAGGGGGAGCCGGTGCATCCGGTGTCAGAGTGCACGCCGCGCTCACCGAGTTCCAGCAGTGGTTTGCCATCCAGCGTGAACGACTTCGCGACCGAGTCAGAGCGATCGGTGGTGTAGACAACGTCGTCGACGATCTTCAGACCGTGCGGATCCGTGACCTCGCCGGCGCCCCAGGCGCCGAGGTACTTCCCGTCACGATCGAAGACCACGACCGGGGGGTTCTTGCGCTGGAAGACGTAGACGCGGTCCTGTGAATTGGTCGCCACCCGGCTGACCAGCCCGAACCTTTCGCCGTCAGGCAATTTGAGAAAATCGCGTATCAGCTCATAGGTCTGTGCCATTGTGTCCTCCTCCCGGATAACCCGCGCGTCAGATGCCAACCGACGCGGCGGTACTTCACCAGGGGACTTTACTCCGGCAATCCCACCTGAGATAGCGCACCGGCCAGCATAGCCATGCGTTCCGGGGTAGTGATATTACCGGAAGCCAATCCGCTGATCGTAAAGCCGGGCTGCACTTCAAGCAGAACCGCGGCCACAGACCGTGCTTCATCGAGCCGGCCGAGACGGGCCAATGCCGCCGCGTGCAAATAGCGTGGTACGCTGAACCGAGGATTTGCCGCAGAGGCGCGACTCGCGGCGCTCGCCGCCTCGACAAAGTTCCCGACGAAAAAGTGGGCATAGGCGAGACCGACATACGGCAGATAGATCAGCGGATCGTAGGGACTGAGGCGAATGCCCAGCTTCGCGTGCTCGATCGCGGTCGCATCCTCGCCCATCCAGGTCCGGATGATCGAGCTGAAGCCAAATGCAAGCGCCGAAGACGGGCTCAGCGCCAACGAACGGTCCAAAGCCTCGAGCGCCGCCTCGTAATTCCGTTGCAGGACCCCGACCACAAAGCCTCCCATCGCCAGCGCCATGGCGTCGTCGCCGCCGGCTGCGATTGCCGCATGGGCGTGGCGAAGTGCTGCCTCACGCGTTGCGGCATGCAATCCCGCACGCAAGTAACGCTGCTCGTGGCACCATGCGATGAAACCATGGACGGCGGCGTAGTCCGGCTCCAACCGGATTGCCTCTTCCAGCAAGTGAAGTGCCCTGTCCGCATTTTCCGGCATCGCGGTTGATGCGAATGGCAGCGCACGGAGAAACAGGTCGTAAGCATCCAGGTTGTCCGGCCGCTTGCGCCGAGCACGCTCGACTTCTGCCTTGCGCAAGGTCGGTTCGACGGCGCCGATGACGCTCATCGTCATCTCGTCCTGTAGTGCGAAAATATCACCCAGAGTGCCGTCATATCGATCGGCCCAGACATGTGCAGCGGTCTCGGTCTCGATCAACTGCCCAGCTACCCGCACACGGTTGCCCGACCGCCGCACGCTGCCCTCTAGCACGTATCTCACCCCGAGTTCCCGGCCGACGGTCTTCACATCGATAGGCTTGCCCTTATAAATGAATGTGGAATTGCGCGAGATCACGAACAGCCATTTGATGCGCGACAGTCCGGTGATGATCTCCTCGACCATCCCATCGGCGAAGTAGTCCTGCTCGCGGTCATCGCTCAGATTGTCGAACGGCAGCACGGCGATCGATGGTCGATCCTGCGGCACATGCTGCGGCGGGGGTTCTGCCGGGGCTGCATCGGTCACCTCCCCGACGAAGCGGATGCCCTTGCGGGGCGAGGTACGGATCAGGCACTGTGCCTCCCCACTGTCGCCCACCGCCTTGCGCGCGGCATTGATCCTGCTCGTCAAAGTCAACTCCGAGACGATCCGGCCGCCCCATACCGCGCCTATCAGATCATCCTTGCTGACAACGCGGTCGCGATTGCGGATCAGGTGTACCAGCAGATCGAAAACCTGCGGTTCCAACGCGACCGGTTGACCGTGTCGCCGCAGCTCGCGGCGCGCCACGTCGAGCACGTGATCGGCAAAGCGAAACTGCATTTCCCCCCCATGGGGCAATTCTCAAGCAATAATCACATGTTCCTCAAGGACCGATCAAGCGCGCCTAAAAGTCGTGCCGCCCTGTGGCAGTGCACTGTCGCGTCACTCGAAACGGAGGGAACCTCACAATGCAGATCGATGTGCTAGATCCCACCAGGACCGCGATGATCGTGGTGGATATGCAGAGCGATTTCGTGGCCGCCGGCGCCCCAATGGAAACACCGGCGGCCCGCGCGATGGTGCCAAGGCTTGCCGAGGCCCTGAGGCTGAGCCGCGCTGCCGGGACCCATGTTATCTTCACCGCTCACGTGCATCGCCGCGATGGCTGCGACATGGGCGTGTTCGACGACATGCATCCGCCAATCGCCAGGCGTGACGCTTTGGTGGACGGCACGCCGGGCGTCGACATCTACCCTGATCTCGCCCCGCTGCCCGGCGAGCACGTGATCAAGAAGCATCGCTACAGTGCGTTCTTCGGCACGGACCTCGATATCATTCTGCGTGAGTGGGGCATCGACACGGTCATCATCTCGGGAACCACGACAGAGAACTGCTGTCATGCGACGGCGCGCGACGCGATGTTCCGCAACTACCGCGTTGCGTTTCTATCCGACGCGACGGCGACCTACGATTATCCGGATCGCGGCTTCGGGCCGATGCCGAATGCCGACGTTCACCACGCGACTCTGGTCATACTCGCTGCCTCGACGGCGCATGTGATGTCGGTGGCGGATTTGCGCGCGCGGCTGACAGGCTCGACGGTCGCGGCTTCGCGAGCGGCCTGAGTTCCGGTCAGCAACGGACCGTCGCGCACCTCGACGAGGCGCGCGCGGTCGAAGCCGTTGAACGCGGTGCGCAGACAGCCGCCATAGGCGCCGAGCTGGCCGATCTCGATCCAGTCTCCTTCGGCCACGTCGGCAGGCAGGTGGAACGGCCCGCGCATGGCATCGGCGCTGTCGCAGGTTGGCCCGAAGAACGAGAAGCCGACCAGCGCACAGGTGGGCATCGGTCCATCGGGCCGGATCAGCCGGTACTGGATAGCGAAAGCCAAGAGGGCCGGCATCCGCAAGCGCGCCGTAAATGCCGTCGTTGATATACAGCGCATCGCCGCGCCGATGCTGCACCTGCACGACCACCGACGCGCCACCGGCGACAAGCGTGCGGCCAGGCTCGGCCCACAGCCGCGCGTCCTGCAGGCCGAGACGCTCGAAGCCTGCCTCGATTTCCGCGAGGTATGCACCGAGCGGCGGCGGCTCCACATCCGGATAACGCACCGGGAAACCGCCGCCGACATCGATCACCTCGATTGCCACGCCGGCATCGCGGATCACCTTCCCGACCAAGGCCAGCGCATCTCGCCAGGCAAGTGGCTCGAGGCATTGCGAACCGACATGGAAGCTGAGCCCGAGGCGCCTCGCATGAGGGCGTGCCGCGCACAGCAACTCCGCCGCCAGCGCCGGCTCCGCGCCGAACTTGCCAGACAGATCCAGCACCGCCGGCCCCTTTGGCATGGCGAGGCGGACGATCAGTCCAAGCTCACCGGCAACACAGGTCGCAGCCGTTTCATACCGGATCTTCGACAGCTCCTCGGCGCTGTCGAGCACGAAGTCCCGCACACCGTGGCGCTGCCACGCCTCGCGGATGGCGCCGCGCGACTTGACCGGGTGCATGAAATGGATCGAGGCATCGGAGAACATCTGACGCACCAGAGCGATCTCGCCGATCGAGGCGCAGTCAAAATGCGTCACGCCGCCGGCGTGGACGGCACGCAGCATCGCCGGCTCCGGATTGGCTTTCACCGCGTAGAGTACATCGCTCGGAAACACCTCGGCGAAATCGCGCGCGGACGCCTCGACCACCGCAGGACGCAGGCAGTGCATCGGCTCCTCGGGCCGTTCGGCGGCAATCAGTTCATCGACCGAAGGCAGTGGCGTTGCGGCGTCGGGGAAGCGGCGGCGCAGAGGCGACACCGCAGCGCGGACACGCATGTCGTTCATCACGAAATCCCTCGCAGGCTGGGGAATACAGACGTGTCGCCGCGCGATAACGCCGCGGCGACAGACTCAGACGGTGCTGCGAGGACTTCGCATCGCCGCGAACCGTTCAGCGAACATAGGCGACTCCCTAACGACCCCGGCCCCACGCTTGGACCGGCCAGACGAAAAGGACGCGTTACGTCGTTGCTGTGCCCCTGAGATGCTCAGTGCGGGGCTCGCGGCACGTGCGATGCGTCAGACGCCGCTCAACCACGACGGCCGAGCAGGAGTGCGCATATAGGGACTGCGACGGTTGGAGAGGCATGCGATGATCGATGGTGTGGTGACTGCTGCCGGCATATCATCGACGCTGCGCGGACCCGAGCAGCGCGAGGTATTCCCATACAATGGTCGCCGCCGCGAGCGCGGTGATCTCCGCAACGTCATAGGCCGGCGCGACCTCGACCACATCCATGCCCGCGAACGCCACGCCACGCAGCCGGCGCAGGATTGCCTGCGCCTGCCATGACGCCAGACCGCCAATCTCGGGGGTGCCAGTGCCTGGCGCAAAAGCCGGGTCCAACGCATCCACATCGAAGCTGAGATAAGCCGGCGCCTCGCCGATTACGTGGCGGATGCGCTGCGCCACTGCATCGGGTCCGAGCGCGTGAACGTCCTGCGCGGTCAGCACGGTGACGCCATGAGCCACAGTCCAATCCCACACCTCGCGCTGCACCGGCGAGCGGATGCCGATCTGAATCATGCGCCGCGCCTCGACCAGGCGCTCCTCGATCGCGTGATAGAACACCGATCCGTGCCCGTACCGCTGACCGAAATTGTCCGGCCAGGTGTCCACATGCGCGTCGAAATGCACCAGCCCCAGACCCGCACCCACACGGCGCGACAGCGCACGCAGCAGCGGCAGGGTTATCCCGTGCTCGCCGCCGAGGGCGATCAGATGCCCAAGTCCTGCCACCTGTCGCTCGATCAGTTGCAGGCTCGCGGGTATGTCGCCAAGCGCAAGTTGGAGATCGCCGATGTCGGCGAGATTCATCGTCGCGGGCTCGATCCAGAATTCCGGATGGGCGCCATCGGTCAGCATCCGGCTGGCACGCCGGATGGCGTGCGGACCGTCGCGCGCGCCGGCACGGTTGGTGGTGCCGATATCCAGAGGTACGCCGGCGACGACAAACTCGGCGGCTGGGTCACTGCGCGAAATGCCAAGAAAGCCGGGAGCCGTAGCGAAAGTCGGGACCAGCGTCATCGTCTACGGCCTTACCAGGGCGATGACGATCTCCGCCAGGATCAGGACAATGATCAGTAACTCCATCAGCTCCGTCCGACTGGCCAGGCTCTCGTCGTACAGCGCGGAATACGTGTCACGGATGATCGCGAGCTTGCGTTCCACCGCGGCATTCACCTCAGGCACCCGGAACAACTCCAGCGCGGACGCGTAGATGCGCGCGAGATACACGTCCTCGGTCACCTGCAATGCGTTGTCTACGCGCTCGGTCAGCTCGGTGACTTCGGCAACCAGCGTGTGCAGCCGGCGCGCCAGCCCGGCGAACCGACGCGATGCCAGCAACGTGCGCGCCCGTCGTGCCTTCGCCACCAGGTCGTACATGCGCGGCAGTTCATCGTCCAGCAGCTCATCGTAATAGCGCATCTCCAGCAGCTGGGCGTTGGCCACTTCCAGCACGTCGAGGACATCGGAGTTGCCGCGCGGCTCGTAGACGAAAGCGCGGTCCCAGGTCAGCACCACCAGATCGTCGGTGTAATACGAGAAGCGCTGGCGCAGCAGCTCGTGCCGCGCGCCGTCCGACAGCGGACGCTGCTCACCGGACAGCAGCGGCACCAGATCGACGCTGTCGCGCAACGCCGCCGCGGTCAGCCTCGGCTCAAACGTATGCACGACACCAATGATATAGTCTTCCTGGACCCTCGAGTCCTCGGCGCGGATCATTGCCGGCCCCAACAGCTCGCGTACCCGCTTCAGCAAGCGATCCCACAAATCGTCGGCCGCCGTGACGCTGCGATCGACCGCATTCAACTGTCGGACAAAATTAGCCCAGGTCACATTCACGATCGGAATGCGCAACGCAATCGTGACGGCACCGAAGTCATACAGCCGGACGGTCGCGCTCGCTGCCACATCCTCGCCTTCCAGCGCCAGCTTGACCGGTTCGAGTTCAAGCGCCACCGGCGGAACACCAAAGGCCATCGCTTTCGGCGGCGTCGCACTGAGCCGGATGCGACGTGACGTCCGTGCCTGCTCGGCGAGCAGCCCCTCCGCACGTGCGAGATCTATCGCATAGGCCACGTCGAACAGCCGCAGCGCCACCACGGCGCCGACCGCCACCGTCGGCTCCGATTGGCGTAGCTGCGCGGACAGATAGCTGTCGGCTTCGTCGGCCATGGCTGCTGTGTAGCACAGCGGTTGCCGCTCTGCCCGCCGCATGGCACGGTCCCGCCTCGCCGAACCCAAGCAGCGAGCGCATCCCGTGACATTGATCCTGGCCAGTCGCCCGAACGTCTATTCATCGAGCCCGCTCGACCGTGCCGGGATGCGGCGCGAGGACTCGGCGTGGATCGAACAGCGACTGCACGACCCCGACACGCTGTTCGTACCGGTGTGGCGCAACCGCAACCTGGTGCGCGGGATGAATGATGGTGCGCCCGAAGCTGTGTTCATCTCCGGCGAGATGGCACACACGCTGCGCATGCAAGGCGGCCCATGGGCATTTCTAGGTCTGCACGACGGCCTCGCGATCTTCGCGATGGACATCAGCACGGCGGAGGACCCGGTGCCGTTGCTGTCGGAGGACCTGGGAACATTTGTCGATCTGCGCTCGGTGGGCTGGGGCGTGGCGCGGCCGGAGGCGTCGATCCTGGCGCACGCGCGTGGCTTGATGCACTGGCGCGCGCGCCATCGGTTCTGCGGCGTTTGCGGCAGCGTGTGCGAGGTGCGCACTGCGGGCCACATGATGGTCTGCACCGCCTGCGAGGCGCAGCATTTCCCGCGTACCGATCCCGCCGTGATCATGTTGGTGACGCGCGACGATCACGCGCTGCTCGGCCATTCGCAGCGCTTCCCGCGTTCCAACATGTACTCCACGCTGGCCGGCTTCGTGGAACCGGGGGAGACACTGGAAGAGGCGGTCCGTCGCGAGGTGTTCGAGGAATCCGGCATCAAGGTGGGCGAGGTCCAGTACCCACTCAAGCCAGCCCTGGCCGTTTCCCGGCAACATCATGCTCGGCTTCTACGGCGAGGGACTGAGCGAGGCCATCACCATCGATCCGGAAGAGATGCTCGATGTCCGCTGGTTCTCGCGCGAGCAGATCCGTGACAGCGAGGCGAACGGCTTCCTGCTGCCACGCGCCGACAGCATCGCACGGCGGCTGATCGAGGACTGGATGGCGACCGAGTGAAAGGCTGGCTCGTTATTGCGCTCCTGCTCACCGCCTGCGCCGCCAAGGACAACAGCCCGCGGGCGCAGTGCGAGCGGGAGGCGGATCAGGATCCCACCGTCCGGTCGATCTATCGCGGCGATCAGGGGGACTACACCCAGCTCGGTCCGGCGCGTTCGAACCTGATGGAGGCGAAGCGTCAGGCGACATTGAAGTGCATGCAGCAGAAAGGTCTGGCCCCGCCGGGCGGCGTGGAGCCAATCCGGCCGCCGGTCTACTGATCGATGCCTGACCTGCTCACCATCGGCTATGAGGGGTGCACGATCGACGATGTGCTGGCCGAGTTGAAGGCGGCAGGCGTGAAGCTGCTGGTGGACGTCCGTGCCGTGCCGCAGTCGCGCAAGCCCGGTTTCTCAAAGCGCCAGCTCGCTGCCGGGCTGGACGCCAGCGGCATCGCCTATGTACATCTCCAGGGTCTGGGGACGCCAAAGCCCGGCCGCGATGCGGTACGCGCCGGTCATCCGGAGCGGATGGAGCCGATCTTCCGCGAGCACATGCGCTCGGACCGGGCGCAGGCCGAGTTGGCGCAGGCGAAGGTTCTGGCGCGCGAGCGGCGCGTATGCCTGCTTTGCTTCGAGCAGGATCCGATGACCTGCCACCGCCGCTTCGTCGCCGAGATGATCGCCGACGACACCGCCCAGCCGATCGTTCACTTGCACGCTCGGCGGTGAGTTCGGGCCTATCGCGGAGAGCGCGTCACTTTGCCGCGGCGATTGCCTGGCGGATCGTGTCTTCGGCCTCCGCCTTGCCGGCCCAGCCGTTGACCTTCACCCATTTGTCTGGCTCGAGGTCCTTGTAGCGCTCGAAGAAATGCTCGATCGCCGAGCGGGTGATGGGCGGCAGGTCTTCGATGCTGTCGATACCGCTGTATTGCGGGTGCACCCGGTCATGCGGCACGCAGATGATCTTCTCGTCAGGCCCCTTCTCGTCCTCCATGCGGAGCATGCCGATCGGTCGAGCCCGGATCACCGCGCCGGGCACCACCTGGGCCGGTATCAGCACCAGTGCATCGGCAGGGTCGCCATCCTCGGCGAGCGTGCCGGGAATGAAGCCGTAAGCGGATGGATAGGCCGTCGCGGTGAACAGGAACCGATCGACAAAGATCGCGCCCGACTCCTTGTCCACTTCGTATTTCACCGCTGATCCCTGCGGGATCTCGACCACCACGAAGATGTCGCCTGGCGGTGCACGACCGGTCGGGATCTTGCTGACATCCATCGGGCTCTCTCCATGAAGCGTACGCACCGTAGCATTCATCGCGTCGTACAGGCCACACAACGCTCTTCAGTCCGTTCACGTAACGTAATTGCAAGCCGCATCCGTTAGGCATGACCACCAGCAATGAGGGTCAGGCGGTCATGCGTCAGCTATGGCGCAAAGTGGACGAATCCTTATACGCAGCCGTCATCGGTGGACGCAGCGGCGAGCGGTATCATTTGCTCGTGGAGCAGTTGCCCAGTGGTGACGGCTGGGATTGGACCGTCTGGCGCCCTGGCGACCCACCCGAGTCAGCACGTCATGGCGACGCACCTTCCTCCGTTCGAGCGATGCGGGCAGCCGAGGCTGCTGTTCGAACTTGGGAGAACAGTACGTCGCCATGAGCGTACCGTAGCTACACGGTGGCACCTCCATCGATCGCAACCTCAGCGCCGGTGATGTAGCCGCTCTCGTCGGAGAGCAGGAACAACACGAGCTGCGCAACCTCATCAGCGGTTCCCATGCGCCGCATCGGCACCAGTTGCAGGCGTTGCTGGTTCTGTTCCGGCGTGCGGACCTTCAGCATCTCGGTGTCGATCGGACCGGGATGCACGGAGTTCACCCGAATGCGTCGCGGCGCCAGGTCGACGGCGGCCGCCTTTGTCATGCCACGCAGCGCCCACTTGGTGGCGCTGTACGCGATTGCTCCAGGTGATCCACGCAGGCCGGCAACGGATGATATGTTGGCGATCGAGCCGCCACCCGACCGTTCCATTGCGGGCACCACAGCTTTCATGCCGAGGAAGCAGCCGAGCTGATTGACTTGCATGTGGCGCTCGAACAGTTCGGCATCGGTCTCCATCAGGGTGCGCGGCTGGAAGATGCCGGCGTTGTTGACGAGGCCATGCAGGCCGCCCAACTTCTCCGCGGCGTTCACCGCCGTCTGCCAGTCCGCTTCCTGCGTCACATCCTGCTTCACGAAGACCGCGGAAGAGCCGAGTTCGGATGCAAGTCGGCGACCTTCGGCCTCAAGCACGTCGCCGATCACCACGCGCGCTCCTTCTGCGGAGAACAGGCGCGCTTCGGCCGCGCCTTGGCCACGAGCGCCGCCGCTGATCAGTATGACTTTCCCTTTCAGGCGTTCCATGCGTTTCCTCCTTGCTCCGGGTGCCTTGCAGCAAACTCTAATTCAACACGGGGAAGGCAAGGTGAGAACCACGGAGTGTTCACGGAGAGGGTATCCATGGGCTTCGCGCGAAGTTCGGATTTTGTCCGAAACGAAACTGCTGGCCGCAAGCGAGGCGGAACAACTCCCCGGCACGCAGGAACCGGCCGCGCACGCAGTCGTTCGACCTGGATATGATCGGGTCGGGGTTCTGGGCAGAAATGCAGGAAACATCAAAGTGCCCGTCAATGATGAGGAAGCTCGCCCTCCATTGGCGCCGGGTGGCGCAGCTTGTGACAGACGCTTTCGTGGAGAAGGCCCTGTGCGCTCGCGCCAGCGACCTCGAAGTTCAGGCTGAGGAGCTCGAACGAAGACGCTCCCGCTCGGCAGAGAAGTCGCGGTCAACCAAAGCTGGATGAGCCGGCCGTCTGTCGAAGCCCGCTGTTATCACACCATTGTGCGCAGAGCGCCTAAGCCAAGCGTCTCCGAGGAAGAGTTTGACGAGTCAAGGCATCTATGGCCACAACTTAATATACAATGGCAGGATGAGCCGCGTGCGGCTCTCGCAGCCGCGTCTTCCCAGCCCAGGCGACTTTGCCCAAGGTTGGTGAATGCACAACCAAAATGTTGTTCCTGATAAGTTCACCTTGAGCGGCGATCACGTTGATCGCCTCCGGCAGGCGCTCAAGGTCGCCGGGCATCAGGCCCGGGTCGCGCAGCATGGCGGCTATGGTCGGAACATCGAGGATGCCCTGGCCGAGATCGAGGAGACGATCGCCACCCAATTGGCCCGGATCGAGACCGCGCTCGACGATGACAAGGCTGAAGCCGAGGACACCGCCGAGGCTCTGCGCGCGCGGCGCGCCTGGTTCCCGCGGTATCGGGCCGCCTAGCCATGCCAGCGCGTCCAATCTGGCGTGGTCATCTGAGGCTGGCACTGGTGTCGTGCCCGGTCGCGCTCTGGAACGCCAAGCATGATCGCGCGGCGATCCGGTTCAACATGATCAATCCGAAGACCGGAAATCGCATCAAGATGACGACGGTCGATTCCGATACCGAAGAGGAAGTGCAGCGGCGCGATCTGGTGAAGGGCTACGAATTCCGGAAGGGCCAGTACCTCCTGCTGGAGGATACGGATTTCGAAAGCGTCAAGGTCGAGAGCTCCTCGGTGATGTCCATCGACAAGTTCGTCGAGGTGAACTCGATCGACCCAATCTACTACGCCAGCAGCTATTACCTGGCGCCCGACGGTGACGCCGGGCGCGATGTCTACGCCGTGCTGCTGCAATCGATCGCGGAGACCGGCCGCATCGCGCTGGCCCGCGTCGTGATCGGTCAGCGCGAGCGCACGATCGCACTGCGCGCGATGCCGGGCGGTCTCGTCGCGCACACCCTGGACGAGCAGCGCGACATCAACGACGCGCGCACTACCTTCGGCGACATCGCCGACATCAAGACCGATCCCGAGATGGTTCAGCTCGCAAAGCAGTTGATCGATCGCCAGACCACGACCTATGATCCTGCCGACCTTGAGGATCACTATGAGACGCGACTGCGGGCAATGATCGAGGCAAAACTGAAGGGCGAGGGCATTGACGTGAGCGAGCCGGATGAACCGGATCGCAGCAACGTCATTGATCTGATGGCCGCGCTGAAGAAGAGCCTGGGCGAGACCGCCGAAGAGAAGCCGGCCGCGGCGAAGAAGCCGGCCAAGCAGGCCAAGGTAAAGGACGTCCCTCGGCCAGCGGCCAAGGCACCCCGCAAGCGCGCCTGAAACGCGGCTCGCAGCGCAGGAGAACCGCCTGCCAATGCTTTCGTCGAAATCTCGCGCGCATATGGCTCGGGTCTTGCTGAACCAGGCCAAGGTGGCTGCCGAACCCGCCACCGCGGAGCAAGACCAGCCTGATTGCCAGTTGAAAATTCCTTTGATCGTGGAAGTCAAGCGCATCGCCGCGACGAAGCAGCGCGCGCGGCGAGCCCGCCAGAAATCCGCCGGTGATCAGCCCGATCTGGGAGAGCTGTGAAGGCCGGTAGCCGATTGCCCTGCCCGCGGGCCATCCGTATCCTCGAAGCCAAGCAGAACTGAAGAACAACGGGAGGGTTCATGTTGCGCGCGGTCACCCTGTGCGTCGGCCTGTTTGCATTGCTCGCCGGACCTGTCGGCGTGCATGCACAGGAGACGGTGAAGATCGGCGTCATCCTGCCCTTTTCCGGCCAATTCGCCGATACCGGGGTGCAGCTCGACAACGGCATCAAGCTGTATATGCAGCAGCACGGCGACACGGTCGCCGGCAAGAAGATCGAGGTGATCCGCAAGGACGTCGGCGGCATCGCCCCTGAGGTCGCCAAGCGCCTGGCGCAGGAGCTGATCGTGCGCGACGGCGCTGACATCCTGGCCGGCTTCGCGCTTACGCCGAACGCCCTGGCCGCGGCGGAGGTGTCGGCGCAGGCGAAGAAGTTCATGGTGGTGATGAACGCCGCCACCTCGAGCATCACGACCAAATCGCCGTACTTGGCTCGGACCTCGGTCACGGTGCCGGAGATCGACGAAACGTTCGGCAGCTGGGCGGCCAAGAGCGGCATCAAGACAGCGTATACGCTGGTCTCCGACTACGGGCCGGGACTGGACGCCGAGACCGCCTTCCAGCGCGCGTTCCAGGAAGGCGGCGGCAAGATCGTGGGGTCGGTGAGAATGCCCGTGGCGAATGCAGACTTCTCCGCCTTCGTGCAGCGCGCCAAGGACGCCAGTCCCGATGCCATATTCATCTTCGTGCCCGGTGGCACACAGCCGGCCGCGATCGGCAAGGCCCTGGCCAGCCGCGGCATCACGCCGCAGAACACCAAGATCCTCGGCCAAGGCGAGATCACCTTCGAGGACGCGCTGAAGAGCATGGGCGATGATGCCATCGGCACCATCACGGCGTTCCATTACGACTACAATCACGCCTCGCCGCTGAACAAGGAGTTCGTCGCGGCCTACAATAAGGCATTCGGACGCAACCCCGACATCTATTCGATCGGCGGCTACGACGGTATGCGGCTGATCTATGCGGCGCTGGAGAAGACCGGCGGCAAGGCCGACGGTCAGGACCTGATCGACGCCGCCAAGGGCATGGCATGGGAGAGCCCGCGCGGACCCATCTCCATCGACCCTGAGACACGCGACATCGTCCAGACGGTCTACATCCGCCGGGTCGAGAAGGTGGATGGCCGCCTTGTGAATGTCGAATTCGACAAGGTCGAGAACGTCAAGGACCCGCTGAAGGCCCGCATGGCGAAGTGAGTCTACCGCGTACCAGGGGGTGCGGGAGGTGATTGCCCCTGCCCTCGGCGTCCTGTTCGACGGCTTCGCCTACGGCATGCTGCTGTTTCTGCTGTCGGTCGGACTGTCGGTGACGCTGGGCATGATGAACTTCGTCAATCTCGCGCATGGCAGCTTCGCCATGCTCGGCGCCTATGTGACCGTGACATTGATGGAGCGCGGCTGGCCATTCTTCGCCACCTTGCCGTGCGCGTTCCTGGCGGCCGCCGTGGTCAGCGTGGCGCTCGAACGTACGCTGTTCCGCCGGCTGTATCGCGCGAGCGATCTCCAGCAGGTGCTGCTGACGCTGGGCGTAGTGTTCGTCTCGGTGGCCGCGGCCGCCTGGCTCTACGGCACAGTGCAGCAGCCGGTGCGTCTGCCGGCGTACCTGCGCAGCCATGCGACCGTCATGGGTGTCAATTTCAGCATCTACCGGCTGTTCCTGATCGCGATCGCGCTGGCGGTCACAGTCCTGCTGGTTGGGGCACTGGAATACACCCGCTTTGGCGCCCAGGTCCGCGCAGCGGTGGACAACCAGCGGATGGCGCTGGGTCTCGGCATCGACGTGGACAGCGTGTTCGCCATCACCTTCGCGCTTGGCAGCGGCCTGGCGGGGCTCGGCGGCGCGCTGGCGATCGAGATCGTCGGCCTCGACCCGAACTTTGCCTTCACCTACCTGATCTACGTGCTGATCGTGGTCGCGGTCGGCGGGCTCGGCTCGATCCGCGGATCGCTGCTGGCCGCGATCGTGCTGGGCGTCAGCGATGCGGCGGGCAAATACTATATCCCCACGCTCGGCGCGTTTCTCATCTACCTGGTGATGGTCAGCCTTCTGCTCTGGCGGCCCTCAGGTCTGTTCGGCCGGCGGTAGTCGATGCGGCCACGATGGTTCCTTGACAGCCGGCAATTCCCTGGTGTCATTGCCCGCAAAGGAGGCAGGCATCAAATCATGGACAAACTCTCTCGGCACGCTCGGCTGCCGATGATCAGCGGCGCCGCGGCGCGGGTTCGGATCGGCGGCATCGTTGCCCTCATGGCAATCATGCTGTCCTGTCCAGCGACTTTCGCCGTCGCGGAGGATGTCGGCACCCACACAACTGACCTGATCCGTGGCCTGCTTCCCACCGTGGTCAACATCGCCGTCCGCAAGGAAGTGCCCACCGAGGCCAGAATGGCGAATGCTGCCTCATCGTTTGATTCCGGAAACGACATTGCGAAGTCGTTCGTTGGATCCGGTTTCATCATCGACCCCTCCGGGCTGATCGTCACGAACTACCATGTGGTCGAAGGTGCGTACGAGATCTCGGTGACGCTGTCCGACGGCACGGTAATGCCGGGCAAGCTGGTGCACGCGTCGAGGACCGCCGACCTGGCAATCGTGCAGGTACAGGCGGATCACAAACTGACGCCCGTTCAGTGGGGCGACAGTACGAAGGTGCGAGTGGGCGACCAGGTGATCGCCATCGGCGATCCGCTGGGCATCGGCACATCGGTCTCCGGCGGCATCGTCAGCGGGCTCAATCGCGACGTCCAGGATTCGCCGTACGACGATTACATTCAGACCGATGCTGCCATCAATCACGGCAACTCCGGCGGACCGCTGTTCGACATGGAAGGCCGTGTCATCGGCATGAACACCGCTCTCGTCTCGCCGACCGAGGCGTCCGCCGGTCTCGGCCTCGCCATTCCCTCCGCCAGCGTGCGGTTCGTCGTCGACCGGCTGATGCAATACGGCTGGGTCCGCCCAGGGTGGATGGGCGTGAAGGTGCAGCAGATCACGCGGGAGATGGCCACGGCGATGGGAACCAAGCCCCAAGGCTCGGTCGTCGCGTGGGTAATGCCCGACGGCCCCGCCCACAAGGCTGGCGTTGCGATCGGCGATGTCATCTTGAAATACGGCGACGACGCGCCAGGCGACGAGCGTGCCCTGCTCCGCGACATCGCCGAGACGCAGGTCGGTGATACGGTGCCGCTGGTCGTGCTGCGCGACGGTGCGCAGCGCAGTCTGCCAGTGACTATCGCGGCCTGGCCGCGCAGCCAGTGGGACGAACGCGACGCGCCGATGACGGCGGAACGGCCGAAGCTCACCATCCCGCCTGATCTCGGACTGTCACTTTCTGCCATTCAGACGAACCAACGTGCCAAGCTGGGACTGGAGGACGGTCTGACTGGTGTGCTGGTGAACAACGTGCTCCCAGGCTCCGACGCCGCGCACCGCGGTGTTGGCGCGGGTGACGTCATCCTGCGGGTACAGGACAAGCCGATGGCCCAGCCCGGCGATGTGCAGCACGCCATCAGCGCATTGCGCGGCGAAAACCGCCCGTTTGTGATGATGCTGATCCTGCCCAAAGTACGCAAAATACCGGGACCGGAATGGGTCGTTCTGCGGTTGGAGGCAGAGGGATAGCGCGGCATTGGCCGCAGGTCCGCATCGACACCTGGCGGCAAAGCAGCGCTGGCACCCGATGGAGGTCGCCTTCTGGCTGGCGACATTGCTGCCCTTCGTCCTGGTGCCGACCTATCTCACCTTGGCAAGCCAGATCGCGATCACCGCGATCTTTGCAGTCTCGCTCGATCTCATCATGGGGTACGCCGGGCTGGTCTCGCTCGGTCACGCGGCGTATTTCGGTCTCGGCGCCTACACCGCCGGACTGATCGCCAAGGCCGGTTGGGGGGAACCGTTCTCCGGTCTGGTGCTCGCGGCGGCAGCGGCCGGAGTGTTCGGCTATCTCACCGGCTTCCTGGTTGTGCGCGTCCGCCACCTCGCCCTGATCATGATCACACTCGGCATCGGCCTGCTGCTCTACGAGGTGGCGAACCGCGAGGACTGGCTTACCGGCGGCAATGACGGCCTGCAGGGTGTCGCGATGTGGCCGCTGTTAGGACGGTTCGACTTCGATCTCTACGGCTACACCGCCTACGCCTACGCGCTGGCGATGCTGCTGCTGGTAGTGCTGGCGGCGCGTCGGCTGGTGCACTCTCCGTTCGGATTATCCTTGCGCGCCATCCGCGAGAACGAGCGTCGCATGCCGGCGATCGGCGCGCCGAGCAGCGCACGGCTGCGCGCGATCTATACAATCGCAGCTACGATTGCGGGTCTGGCCGGCGGCCTGCTGGCGCAGACGACGCAGTTCGTGTCGTTGGGTGCGTTGAGTTTCGAGCGGTCGGCGGAACTCGTCACCATCCTGGTGATTGGCGGGACGGGACGACTTTATGGTGGCGTCATCGGAGCCATTGTCTACCTGGTGGCGCGCGACCGGCTCTCCGGCATCAATCCGCAATACTGGTACTTCTGGATCGGCATGATGCTGATCGGAGTGGTGCTGTTCCTGCCGAACGGCATCCTGGGCGGTCTGGCCAAGGCAACAGAGAAGCTCGTGCCTTCCGCAACCCCTGCAGCATGACCGTCCCGGCGCTGCGCACCGCCGCTCTGCACAAGAGCTTCGGCTCCCTGGTCGTCGCGCAGGATGTCGCGATCTCTCTGCCGCAAGGCGCCCGCTACGCGCTGATCGGCCCGAACGGCGCCGGCAAGACCACACTGATCAATCTGATCACCGGAACGCTCCGCCCGGACTCTGGGCAGATCATGCTTGGCGAGGAGGAGATCACCGCGCTCGAACCGCATCGCCGCGTCAAACGCGGCCTGACGCGCACCTTCCAGATCAACACGCTGTTCCCCGATCTGGAGCCGATCGAGGCGGTGACCTTGGCAATCTGCGAACGGCAGGGCGTGGCCGGCATCTGGTGGCGACGCCCCGCCGCGTACCACCAGGCGGTGGACGAGGCCTATGAGATCCTGGCATCGCTGAGGCTCGGGCAGGTCTGCTACCGCGCGACGCGGGAGCTTGCCTACGGCCAGCAACGGCTGCTTGAGATCGCGCTGGCGCTGGCGACGAAACCGAAGGTGCTGCTGCTCGACGAGCCCGCCGCCGGCGTGCCGCGCCACGAAGGCAGCGAACTGTTCGAGGCGATCGCCAACCTGTCGTCGGACATCACCGTGCTGTTCATCGAGCACGACATGGAGGTGGTGTTTCGCTTCGCCAGCCGGGTCATCGTGATGGTGGGCGGACGCCTTCTCCTCGAGGGCACGCCAGCCGAGATCGCTGCGGACCCGCGTGTGCGCGAGGTCTATCTCGGCCGCTCGCGCCATGCCTGACACGCTGCTGGCTCTCGATGCCGTGCGTGCCGGCTATGGCGAGTTTGTCGTGATCGACGGCATCTCGTTTGAACTGGCGGAAGGCGGCAGTCTCGCGGTACTCGGCCGCAACGGCGTCGGCAAGACGACGCTGCTGCTCACCATCATGGGCTTCACCCGGGTTGCCTCCGGTGGCATGCGTTGGCGCGGGCGCGACATCGCCCGGATCGCGCCGCATCGCCGCGCGCGTCTGGGCATTGGCTGGGTCGCGCAGGAACGCGAGATATTCCCGTCGTTGACCGTCGAGGAGAACCTGACCGTCGCCGCGCGCACCGGTCGATGGGATGTCCACGCCGTGTATCAACTGTTCCCGCGTCTGGCCGAGCGGCAGCGCAACATGGGGAGCCATCTATCCGGCGGCGAGCAGCAAATGCTGGCGATCGCCCGCGCGCTGATGACCAATCCCGCGCTGCTGCTGCTCGACGAACCGCTGGAAGGCCTGGCGCCTGTCATCGTCGACGAACTGGCTGAGGCCATCGGTCGCATGATGGCGGAGGAAGGCACCGCGATCATGTTGATCGAGCAGCACACGGAGGTTGCACTGTCGCTGGCGCGCGAGGCGGTGGTGATCGAGCGCGGCACCATCGCGCTGCGCGCGCCATCGCGAGCGCTGCTGGCTGATCGGGCGAGCCTGGACCGGCTGATCGGGCTAAACCTCACCGCGGCGAACACCGAGAGGAACCGTTAGTCAATCCAAGTTGCGCGGATTCTGACTTCAGTAACAGGGACAAACCGCGGGCGCGGGGAGCATTCCGCATACCAATCTGGCCCTGCCTCTTGGGATCTCGTTCTTCACCTTTCAGGGCAGCTCCTACCTGATCGGACATCGCGCGCGGCGAAGTCGCGCCGCAACGCAGCCTGATGAAATTCGCGACCTACAAGGCGATGTTCCCGCAGGCTGATCGCCAGGCCGATCGTGCGCTATCGTCAGATCGCCGGCGGATAGACGGACGCCGGGTGGGCCTGTACCGGCTGCGCCATGGAGCAATGCTGTTCACGCTGCGGCTGGCGCAATGCCTCGTGTGGGTTGCTTCCCCAAGTTGGGTCCGGCGGCCGGCACCATCTTCGACTTGTCACGCCTTCGCTCGCCGCTGGCAACGGGAGGGCTTCAGTCAGCCTGTTAAGGCCGCGTCCTTCCTCCAAGAGACCGGTGCGGGGACCGGTGACTGCTCCATCCACGACGACGCTGCCGATATCTTTGAGCCAAAACACCACGGCAGCCCGCAGTCACCTGCCCCGGATTGGGATTGGCCGAGACGGCTCACCGTCGTCTTTCCGCCTGGCGGCGGAGGTCCGGAATGCGGCTATCGTTAAATTGATCTTATATCACCATTTTTGATCTCTTATCACCATTATTACGTCTGTGACACTGCCTGTTCACTGCGATATGCTTTTTCTGGGCGGAACCGGCAGAGGACAGGCACCACAATGAGCAATAGCGATTTCTTCGGCGACAATGACTCCGACTTCCTCTTCCAAAACAGCAACGGGTCGGTCGCGCTGTGGGACCTTAGCGGCATCAGCGTTATCGGCGGCGGACTTGTGGGGAACCCTGGGCCAGGCTGGCAAGTCGAGGGCACGGCCGGCGGCACAGCCATCACACCTGGTTCCGGCTCTTTCACCGATGCTGCGGGGAATGTCTACACTATTTCAGCCGATGGCGACGTTGCGGAACAAAACGGAGCTCCGATCTCCCTAGGCGGGGGTACCGCAAAGCTGGTGTACTACGGCGGCCTAGTGTTTGGCGAGGATGCCACAACGGGCGACTGGTTCATCCACGACGCCGACGGTTCCTGGTCCAGATCGGTGGCGCCTGGTCTCTTCGGCGGCGGCAGCAGCGCCATTGTCCTGCAGAACAACGACGGGTCGGTCGCGCTGTGGAACATGAGCGGGACCGCCGTTGTCGGCGGTGGTCTTGTGGCGAACCCCGGGCCGACCTGGCACGTCAAGGGCACGAACGTTTTCTTCACTGGTGGCAGCAGCGGCATCGTCCTGCAGAACGACGACGGGTCGGTCGCGCTGTGGGAAATGAACGGCATTAGCATTGTCGGTGGCGGTCTTGTGGCGAACCCCGGGCCGGGCTGGCAAATCGAGGGCACCGGTAATTTTTTCAACGACGGCAACAACGCCATCCTCTTTCAGAACAGCAACGACGGGTCGATCGCGCTGTGGGAAATGAACGGCACTAGCGTTGTCGGTGGCGGTCTTGTGGGGAACCCCGGGCCGGGCTGGCAAATCGAGGGCACCGGCAATTTCTTCGGCGACGGTCACACCGACATCGTCTTTCAGAACACCACCAACGGGTCGGTCGCGGTGTGGGACATGAACGGCACCACCGTCATCGGCGGCGGTCTTGTGGGGAACCCCGGGCCGACCTGGCACATTAAGGGCGCGGGGAGCAACGAAATCTCGTTTCAAAACGATAATGGATCGGTCGCGCTGTGGCAGATGAGCGGCACCACCGTCATCGGCGGCGGTCTTGTGGGGAACCCCGGCACGGGGTGGAGTCTGCTCGACAATAATATGCGGTTCATCTACGGCACATCGGCCAACGAGACCTTGGCGGCGACACCGGCGTCGCCGGATGAGTTCGTGCTCACCAGCCTTACGACCGGTTCGGACACGATCAGCGGTTTCAGCCCGGCGCAGGATATGATCGAGTTCAGCAAGGCGCAGTTCGCGTCCGTCAGCGACGTGCTGGCAGCGACGACCTATGCGGTCTCCGGCGGGGCAACGATCAACCTGCCCAATGGCAGTTCGTTGTTGTTGCCCGGTGTCGATGCGGGATCGCTGCACGCCAGCAACTTCGCGTTGGCCTGACTAACATGATCAGCCACATGGCACGGTGACCGAGGCGAAATCTGAAGGTAGACCGTTCGTCACATGGCGCCGCCACCCACGACCTCCCCATGGGAGGGTCGATGCTCGCGTCCTTTTACGATCGCAGTGCGTGCGATTGCCCGCTAGCTAGCTGTAGCTAGACAACGCGCATCGGCGAGAAGCGGCAGAAGCACCGCCGTGAGAGCCGGCGCAACGCGCGGGGGCCTCGCGCAACGGGGCCCTCAGCCGCGCATTGGTATCGACCCGATGAGGCTGAGCGATCGGCTGTGATGGCCAGGCAGCCATTACGTTGCCCCACCGCATTATTGCGTCATTTTAACGACCGTATCACTCGCGGCACCGTGCTCCGCGATAGACCGCCGCGCATGCGCCGTCTCGCCGGTATATTTCGCTCGGAATTCATGCTGGTCGTCCTCGCCACCGCCCTGCCGGTCTGGCTGGCCGCGGCCGTACTGCTCTACAATGCCGAGATCGACGCCCGTGCGCTGGTTGAGCGCGACGCCGCCGCTGCCGCCCGCTCTGTGATGGTTGCCATCGATCGCGATGTGGCTGCGGCTACAGTGCTTGCGGAGACCCTCGCGACATCCCAGAGCTTGCTCGAGGGCGACCTCGCCAGATTTCGCGTGCGTGCCACCAATGCCATTCAGCGCAGCGGCGTCGGCAGCAACGTGGTCCTGAGCGATGCATCGGGTCAGCAGGTGCTCAACACCCTGCAACCGTTCGGCCAGCCGCTGCCGCGCCACGGCAATCCCGAGATCGTTCAAACAATCTTTGCCACAGCCAAGCCGGTGATTTCCGATCTTTATATCGGCGGGCTGATGCGCCGCGCGGTGCTCAGCGTCGAGGTGCCGGTCATTCGAGACGGCCAGGTCGTCTACGATCTTTCCATCGGTCTCTTTCCCGAACGCAAGAGCGCGATCTTGCGCCAGCAGCATTTGCCCACCGGCTGGATCGCCGGTGTCATCGACAGCACGGGCACCATCATTGCGCGGTCACAAGACGAGCCCCGGTTCGTTGGGCAGAAGGCGCCGCAGGCGTTCCTGCAAGCCATCGCGCAGGAGCCGGTCGCGGCCGGCACGACAGCAGGGCGCACGATCGATGGTATCAGTGTCTCAACCGCCTGGGCTCGCTCGGACGTTTCGGGTTGGACGGTCGCGGTTGGCGTGCCGACCGCCGAGCTGACCGACCGGGTGTGGCGCTTCCTGGCGCTCAGCATCGTCTGCACGCTGGCCCTGATCGTCATTAGCCTCGCCATGGCAGCCGCTATCGGCCGGCGCCTGGTCGCGCGTACCATCGAGAGCACCACGGCGAGTGTCGCGCGCCAGGGCGTAGAGGAGGCGGCACGCGCCCGCAGCAGCTACTTCGCCTATCTCAGTCACGAGCTCCGCACGCCGCTGATGGTGGTGTCGGGCTGCGCGGAGGCCATCGCCTCCTGCTCCCAGGATGCGAAAGTGCAAAACTATTGCGAGCGCATCGACGGGAGCGTGAGCCACATCGCGGACATCATCGAACAGATCCAAAGTTATGCTCGTCACGAAGCCGGCGAACTGAAGTTGCACAAGATGCCGCTGGATGTTGCCGATGAGGTGCAACGCTCCGTTGACTTGCTGGAAGGTATCGCCAGGCACGCCGGCGTCGAGGTGCAGTCTCAGATCGAGCAGCACATGCCACCGTTGAACGCCGACGAGGTGCGGCTGCGGCAGATCCTGCTCAACCTGCTATCGAACGCCATCAAGTTCACCCCACGCGGCGGGACGGTGACGATCAGCGCGGGCCAGGTCGGCACTGACTGCGTAATCCACGTGGTCGACACCGGCATCGGCATAAGCGCCAAGGACCTTCCGCGCATCATGCTGCCATTTGCCCAGGTAGAGAACGCGCAGACCGGGAAGCGCCGAGGCACAGGGCTCGGGCTACCGTTGAGCAAGGGGCTGGCGGAACAGCACGGAGGCTCCCTGACGCTGGCGAGCGAACCCGGTGTCGGCACAACCGTGACAGTTCGGCTGCCTGGCCTGACAGGCGTGGACCAACAAGCGGACAGCGGCTCAGAGAGCAGGGCGCCCGGGCAGGACGCCGAACTCGCGAGGATTGGTTCGTAACCCGGTGACGGTGCGCCGCACCCGTTTCTGCTCATGGCGGGTTGTCTTCACACCGGGTCAACTTTTCCGCCACAACTCTGCCGCCATGTTCGCCAAGACTGCACGCCCGTTAAAGGAGTTGACCGTCATGCGACGCAATTCACTCCGCGTCTCGCGTGCCGCAGTTCTTGCCGCTGTCGGCCTTCTGATCATCACGGCGCCGTCTGCACGTGCCGACTGGCATGGCGGTGGTGGTGGCTGGCATGGCGGAGGCGGCGGCTGGCACGGTGGGGGTGTTTGGCATGGCGGCAACTGGGGGTGGCACGGTGGCCGCTGGAGCTGTTGCTGGCGCGGCGGCGCTTTTATAGGTGTGGCGCCGCCGGTTTTTGTCCCTCCCCCCGTCTACTATCCGCCTCCGTACTATCCTCCGCCATATTATGCGCCGTACGGCTACTCTTATCCCGGATATTGAGGGCCGCAGGTTTAGAATTCCATCAGGTTGTCCTTGAAGTGCTTATGGGCATAGTGCGTTCGCGTCAGTCCGCGGCGCTGCAACGCCGGCACCAGTCCATCGCACACTTCCATGATGTAGCGCCGGTCGAAATATGCGTTGAAGAACAGGAACCCGTCGCCACCGACCTCCTCCATGATCTCCTGCATCATGCCCGCCACGTGATCGGCTGTGCCGGTGAAGTCGATGCCCATTTTGGTGGACTGGCTCACCGCGACCTCGCGCGGCGTCTTGCCGATCCACTTGGCCAGCGACGACTGATGGCCATTGGTGTGCATCTCGGGCAGCGGCTCGTCCGGATCGAACTTCGAGAAGTCGATGTTGGTCAGACGCGACATGCTGGATAGCTGCATGTCGAGATGCCGGTTGGCGTCCTCATGCATCAGGCGTCGCCGGTCATGCGCGGCCTCCATCGTCGTGTCGACCAGCGGGTAAGCCAGGAACAGCACCTTCACCTTGTCGGGGTCGCGTCCCGCAGCAGCGGCGCGCCGACGGACATTGGCACGATAGGCCTTCATGGTCTCGACGCTGCCGGCATCGGTGATGATCGTGTCGGCCCAGCGGGCGGCGAATTCCTGGCCACGCGGCGAGCCGCCTGCCTGGCAGATCGGCGGACGCCCCTGTGGCGAACGAGGCGCATTCAGCGGGCCGCGACAGCGGAAGTACTTGCCCTCGAAATTCACCGGATGGACTTTTGTCCCGTCGGCGAACATCGGCGCGTCACGGTCGAGCACAACAGCGTCAGGCTCCCAGGCGTCCCACAGCCTGGTGACAAGGTCGGCGAATTCATCGGCAAGGTCGTAGCGCTCGTCGTGTGGCGGCTGGCGCAGATGGCCGTAGTTCTGTGCCGCACCGTCATTGCTGCTGGTGACGCAGTTCCAGCCGGCACGCCCCTCGGTCACGTGGTCGAGCGAGTTGACCAGTCTGGCGAGCAGAAAAGGTGGGTACTCGGTGACCGAAAGCGTCGGGATCAGCCCAAGGTGCTTGGTGGCCTGCGCGAGGTAAGGCACGAGCACGGCCGGATCGAGCTTGGGCGTGCTGGCGGCGTAGCGCAAATAAGTATCGTGCGAGCCGCGGAACGTGTACGGCACCATCGAGGAATCCTCGATGATCAAATAATCGAAGCAGGCACGCTCCAGCCCGCGAGCGAGGTCGAGGAACAGATCGGGCATCATCCAGCGCGCCACGTCGCTGCCAGGCCAATTCCCTCGCCAAGCTTTCGGACCATAGCCCTGCGAGAGGAACCAGGAGAGGTGGAACTGACGCTTGGCCATCGTGACGGATCTCGTTCGTGCGCGTTGCGGGGCGGGCTTGCTGCGTTGCAGCATGCAAGAAGGCTGCCGCTTCTGCCAGCGTCCCCCCCTGAGTGCGTGGTCTCGGTGCGTGTCCCAGGCTGAATTCGCTTTGCCCGTGACGAAAGGGAGGAAGGAGCTTTGGCTTTTCTAACACGGAGGAAGAGGGAGGACACGAAGGAAGCACGATGGCGCGTCGCGCGTAGCGCATCGGCTACTGCTCCGTGTCCTCCGCGGTCCTCCCTGTTTCTTTGTGTTGAAATAAGACGCAAGCAAGCACCATGATCAGCGCCAATCAGGGGCAGTCGCCCTATGTAACGACCCCCCTCACTCCCGCAGCATCGCCGCGACCTGATCGAGACTCCGGATGCGCGCGTACATCTTCATCGCCTTGTCGAGGCTGTAGGCGTGGGCGGCGGTATCGCTGCTCCAGCAGCATTCGCGCACCACGACGGACGCGATGTCCATGCTGAACGCCTCGCGCACGCTCGTCTCGACGCCACGATTGGTGGCGCCCCCGCCTATGATGATGACGTCGCGCCGCAGCATGTGCAGCAGCTCAGCGACGCCCGTTCCGTAGAAGGCACTCGGGCGGCGCTTGAGGAAGACGTAATCCTCGGGAGCTGGCGCGATCTCGTCGGGGAAGCCGGCCTCTGCCGTGCCTTCAATACCGTTGGTGAGTGGCGGCACTCCGGTCTCCGCCGAAAGGTCGGTCGGCAGCATGACGACATCGGCACCATCGGCGCGGCTGACGGGGGTCGTATAGATCACCGGCACGCCGCCCGCCCGCGCGGCCGCGATCATCTGCACCCAGGCATCGAGCACGGGACGCATCGCCGTTCTCCGCGCCGGATCCGACGGCGTCAGCGCGCGCCGGCAGGCGTCGTAGGCGATCAGTGCAGCGCGTCGCCGATCGATGCGTTCAGGTTCGGGCATCGCAACCTCAATTGCTGTTGGAACGGCCGGCGCCTTCTAATGCGCATGAGCGTAACCCCTCAGCCGTCGAAAGCAATCGGGCAGTTTGACTGGTTTGCGGCAACAGCAGCGGCTTGACACCCGCACCCGCGCTCCACACCGTGGGAAGGATCGATTTCCTGCAAGCATGCGGAGAAGACTTCCATGCCCATCGATATCGAGCGGGCACGCCGGGACACACCGGCAGTGAACAAAATCCTGCACTTCAACAATGCGGGCGCGGCGCTGATGCCGACGCCGGTGCTGGAGGCGCAGCTGCGTCACCTGAGGCTCGAGGCCGAGATCGGTGGCTACGAGGCAGCCGCCGCAGCCGACGACCGGATCGAAGCGGTCTACGATTCGATCGCGCGACTTCTGAACGCCGACCGGACGGAGATCGCGCTGGTCGAGAACGCCACCGTGGCCTGGGACATGGCGTTCTATTCCATCGGCTTCACGTCCGGCGATCGCATCCTCACCGCCGAAGCCGAGTACCTCAGCAACTACCTTGCCTTCCTGCAGGTCGCACGGCGCACCGGCGCCGTCGTCGACATCGTGCCGAGTGATGCAGCGGGAGAGCTCGATATCGAGGCACTCGAACGCATGATCGATCGGCGCGTCAAGTTGATCGCCATCACGCACGTGCCGACCAATGGTGGGCTGGTCAATCCGGCGGCAGAGGTCGGGCGCATCGCCCGTGCTCACGATATCCTCTACCTGCTCGACGCCTGCCAATCCATCGGCCAGATGCCGATCGACGTCGCCACGATCGGCTGCGACATGCTGTCCACGACCGGGCGGAAATATCTGCGGGGGCCGCGGGGGACCGGATTCCTCTATGTAAGGCGCGGCGTGCTCGACCGGCTTGAGCCGCCCTTTCTCGATCTGCAGGCCGCTTCCTGGGTCGAAGCCGATCGCTACGTGCTGCGCCCAGACGCGCGCCGCTTCGAGAATTGGGAACGCAACGTCGCAGGCCAGCTCGGTCTCGGCGCCGCGGTCGACTACGCGCTCAGCTGGGATCTTACCGACATGGCAGGACGCATCGAGACGCTGGCCGGCGAGTTGCGGCGGCTTCTGGCGCAAATCCCCGGTGTCAGCGTCCGCGACCGCGGGCGCCACCTCTGCGGCATCGTGACCTTCGCGGTCGAGGGGAAACCGGCGCATGATATCGTCGCGGCACTGGGACAGCGACGCATGAATTGCCACCGATCAGCACCGGGTCCAACGCTGCTCGATGCCCAGTCGCGCCGATTGCCCAGTTTCGTGCGCGCGTCCGTGCACTACTACAACACCGAAGAGGAGGTGACGCGCTTCGCGGCGGCGGTCGCCGCACTGGCGTAGTCGCGCGCGCCCGCAGACGTCGAACGCGATCAGCCGTCGAAACATGCCTTTCTTCCTGCAAGCTTGTCTTCCTGCAAGCTTGCGGAACAAGATGACCCAATGACGAACCTGTTTGATCTGACCGGCCGGATCGCCGTCGTGACCGGCAGCGCGCAAGGCATGGGCCGCGCGATGGCGCTCGCGTTGGCCGAGGCCGGCGCCGATCTCGTGCTGCTGGACCGGAACGCGGCCGGCATCGATGCGACAGCGCACAGCATCCATGAGCTCGGTCGCAAGGCACTGCCAATCGCAGGCGACGTAACTGATACTGCCCAAATCGATCGTGTGTTCGCCACAGTGGATCGCGAATTCGGCCGGGTGGATTTCCTCGGCAACGTGGCGGGCGAGGCGAAGGCTGGCGCAGCCGAGGACATGACGCTCGCGGATATCAACGCCACGTTCCACAACCTGGTGATCAGTCGCTACTACACCTGCCAGCTGGCCGGCCGGCGAATGCTGGCGCAGGGCAAGGGCAGCATCGTCAGTATCGGCTCGATCGCCGGCGTGTCATCGCTGAGTCGGGCGCAATCGGTCTACGGCATGGCGATGGCGGCGGTGATCCAGATGACGCGCGAGCTGAGCACCGAATGGGCCGGACGAGGCGTACGGGTGAACTGCATCCTGCCGGCGCAAGTACTCGGCGACAATGGTTTGGGGCCGCGCATGGCTGCCGATCCGTGGCTGCGCGAGACGTTTCTGCGCGGTATTCCGGCGGGACGTTTTGGCGAACCCGACGACATCAAGGGACTGGCGGTGCTGCTGGCGTCGGATGCTGCCGAGTGGATCACCGGTGCGGCGATTCCGATGGATGGCGGGAATTTGGCGATGAACGGCGGTGGTGGGCTGCTGGCACCGATCATGGAACGTTATCAGGTGCAGCGCTGAGACTGCTGAAGCTGTGACCAGAAAGGCGCTCGTTATCGGCTACGGTAATACGCTGCGCGGCGACGACGCGGTGGGTCAGGTGGTTGCCCGAGCGCTTGCTGGTGAGGCTGCCATCGAAGGTGCCGAGGTGATCGCGTGTCACCAGCTCATGCCGGAACTGGCCGAGTGCATCAACGTTGCGGATCTTGTCGTCTTCATCGACGCCGCGGGTGACCTCCAGCCTGGTACCATTCTGGTGACGACGGTGCAGGCCGCACCGCTGTCGTCGGGCCTGGAGCATCACGTTGACCCGCGAACGCTCCTGTTCATGACCGCAAAGCTCTACGGCCGAACTCCGGATGCATTCCTTGTCAAAGTTGGCGCGGCCTCTTTCGATCTGGGGGAGGGACTGTCCGCCGCTGTCTCTGCCGGGCTGCCGGAGGTGGTCGCGACGGTCCGGCAACTCGTGCTGGATCAGGCGCGCACCGAATCCAGCATGGTGCCGTCGGCATCCAGCAACCGAAGCTCCACCGGATACTGACCGGCATGCGTTGAGCAACTCAGGCACGGGTCATAGGCCCGCAACACCGCCTGCACGCGGTTGAGCATGCCGTCGGTAATCCGCTTGCCATCGATGTAATGGCGACTGACCTGGCCAATGCTCCGGCCAATCGAGAGATTGTTGTGCCCGGTCGCGATGATGAGGTTTGCCCAGACGATCGCGCCGTCCTCGTTGACCTTGTAGTGATGCGTCAGCACGCCTCGCGGCGCCTCGGCCATGCCGATGCCCTCCAGCGCGTTCACTCCGGCATGAGCACGGACGTGCCGATCGAGGATGGCCGCATCGTTCAGCAGCGCCTCCATACGCTCGATGCAATATATGATCTCGACCAGGCGTGCGTAATGGAAGTGGAAGGAGCTTTGCACCACCTTGCCGAATCTCTCGTGGTACTCGGCGAATTCGCTATCCGCCGCTTCGGTGCCGCAGCGGGCCACGACATTCAGCCGTGCCAGAGGTCCCACGCGGTAGGTCCCATCCGGATAACCGCGCGGCTTGAAGTATGGTGCCTTCAGAAATGAGCGCGGTACCGTCGCCTCGCCGATGTACTGCTGATAGTCCTCGGCGGCCATGCGATCGACCACAGTCTCGCCCGCGGCGTCGACGAAGCGCAGGCCGCCATCGTAAAGCTGCATGTTGTCGTGGTCGTCGACGAGTCCGGCGTACATCGTGGGAGTGGAGCCGAACACCGCGATCTCATCGCTGAACTGGTCGACCACGTCCTTGAAGAAGCTCAGAGTACGCAATGCCAGCGTCTTCGCATCCGGCAGAGCCGCCAGGATGCGGTCGCGGACTGCGGGGTCCAATGGCGCATTGACGCCGCCGGGGACGGTCCACGACGGATGGATGCGCTCGCCTGCCAGGCCGGCGATGACCTGCTGGCCAAATCTGCGCAGCGCGATGCCGTCTTTGGCAAGCTGCGGGTGGTCCTCGATGACGCCGACCAGGTTTCGCCGTGCCGGATCGGAGTCGAAGCCAAGCAGAAGGTCAGGCGCCGAGAGATGGAAGAAGCTCAACGCGTGGGACTGGATGACCTGCCCGCAATGCATGATTTCGCGAAGCTTCGCCGCTGTCGGCGGGATGCGCACGCTCATGATGGCTTCGCAGGCCTTGGCCGAGGTGAGCAGGTGGCTGATCGGACAGATGCCGCAGATGCGTGCGGTGATCGACGGCATTTCATAGAACGGCCGGCCCTCGCAGAATTTCTCGAACCCGCGGAGCTGTGTGACATGGAAGGCTGTGTCCACGACATTGCCTTCGTCATCGAGGTGGATGGTGATCTTCGCGTGGCCCTCGATGCGGGTGACCGGATCGATAACGATGGTCGTCATGGCATGCTCCTCAGCCGAAACGCGTCCTGGCCCGGAGATCGGGAATGCGGCCATCGAGAAGCTCGTTGAGGACGAACAGGATCGTCGGGGCGGACGGCGGGCACCCCGGCACGTGCAGGTCGATCTTGACAACGTCGTGCAGCGGAACGGCGTGTTTCAACAGTATTGGAAGAGCGGGATCAGCCGGGATGCCTTTGTCCACATCGGCGCCCGCCACATAGATGCTCTCGAACAGGTCTTTCAGCGGGATAGGGTTGCGTGCGCCGGAGATGTTGCTTGTGGTCGCACAGTCGCCGAGCGCCACGACGATGCGTGTGCGTTCGCGGACCTGGCGGATCTTCTCCAGGTCTTCCTCGGTGCTGACAGCTCCCTCGACAAGGGCCACATCGACATCGTGGGGATATTCGCGAGCATCGACCAGCGGGCTGTAAACCAGATCGACGCGTTGCGAGATGGTGATGAGAGCCTCATCCAGATCGAGCAGCGACATGTGGCAGCCGGAACAGCCGTCGAGCCACATCGTGGCCAGTCGTGGCTTTGTCATGAGTTGGCACTTCGCTTCGCGGCGAGTTCCGTGACGACGCTGTTGCGCTTGGTCATCTCCTCGACCGCCAGACCTTTCTCGACCAGCGCGCCGGTCGGACAGACCTGCACACACTTGCCGCAGTTGGTGCAGGAAGGCGCCTCGCCCCAGGGCAAATTGAGCTCTGCCACCAGCATCGAGTTGATGCCGCGCGCGGCGATGTCCCAGACATGCGCGCCCTCGATTTCGTCGCAGACGCGCACACAGCGCGAACACAGAATGCAGCGATTGTGGTCGAGGACCCAGCGCGGGTGCGACACATCGACCGGCAGGCGGGGATAATTGTACGGCAGGTTGACATGGGTGAGACCGAGGGTCTGCGCCAGCGACTGCAATTCGCAATTGCCGTTCGAGACACACACGGCGCAGATATGATTGCGTTCGATGAACAGCAGCTCGAGTGCCATCAGCCGATTGTGCGCAAGGCTGTCGGAATTGGTGCTGACAGACATGCCGTTCCGTACCGGTGTCGTGCAGGCGGGCAGCAGGCGACCGACGCCGGCGATCTCGACAAGGCACAAACGACAGGACCCAGGCGAGCTAAGCCCTTCGAGATGGCACAGGGAAGGGATGTATTTGCCGTTGTCATGCGCCACCTGGAAGATGTTCTGTCCCTCGGTGGCGGTGCATAGTTGGCTGTCGATGCGGATTGAGACTTGCTGCGGCACGAATGGCTCCTTGGAGCGGTGATGACCGGAGGCGGAATTGCCGGAGGTCTGAATCACGCGATCAACAAAGCTAGCGACGGGAGACGGCAAGCGCCGTCATCTCTCGAATGTCACAGCGCAGACAGCGGCTCGCCTCCTCATGCGCCTCGTCCGCGCGCAGTGCCGACACGGCCTCATCGAAGGTCTTGGCGCGGACCGCGGCGGGGAGGAAATGTGCGTGGTGGCGTCCGCAGGGACTCGATTGCTGCTGCGTCTGCTCGTACTGCAAAACCGGCATGACGGAGTCGTAGCGGGACTCGCCCATGAGGTGATGGTCGATGTTCCTGGCCGCATCCTTGCCCCAGCCCATGGCGGTCGTGACGTTGGACGCGCCGGTGACGAAGTCACCTCCGGCGAAAACCTTGTCGCGGCTGGTCGTCAGCGCGTAGCGGTCAACCTCGAGCATGCCGTTGCGGGTGATCTCGAGGCCGGTCCCGCGGCAGAAGTCGCGGTCGACGCTTTCGCCGACCGCGAGGATGACGCTGTCGCAACTTACATTGAGCACTTCGCCAGTATCGATGGGTCGCCGCCGCCCTGATGTGTCGAATGCGCCGAGCAGCGTCCTGGTCACCTCGATCGCCTTGACCGCCCCCCCTTCGCCAACAATGCGGTGAGGCGAGGCGAGAAAGATGATGCGCACACCTTCGTCCTCGGCGGCCTCGACCTCCTCGGATATCGCCGGCATGTCCTTGCGCTCACGCCGGTAGATAACGGTCGCCGATGCGCCCATGCGGATCACCGTGCGGGCGCAGTCGATTGCCGCGTTGCCACCGCCGATGATGACCACGCGCTGGCCGAGCTTCACCGCCTCCCCGCGCGCCTCGGCCTCCAGGAAATGCAACGCGCCGAAGACGCCGGTCAGCTCGTTACCGGGCACACGTACGTTGGTTTCCTGCCAGGTGCCGAGTGACAGGAAGACCGCGTTGAACTTCGCCTCCAGATCGCTCAACGAGATGTCCGAGCCGATGCTGGAGTTCAGCACGAAGTTCACCCCGAGGCGCCGGATGATCTCGATTTCGCGGTCCAGGACCTGCGCGCGGCAGCCGGTAGGCCGGCAGCGCAAAGCGCAACATGCCGCCTGGCTCGGCGTGCGAGTCGAACACGACAACCTCGTGCCCGAGCAGCGCGAGATAGAAGGCGGCAGTCAATCCGGCTGGACCGGCGCCGACTATGGCGATCTGCTTGCCGGTTGAGGGATGCCGCCTGGCCGCGACGCGGTCCGCCATCGCGTCAAACTTGTCTGACAGCAGTATGCTATCGGCAATGACGCGGTGAACCTCGCGCATGTTGATCGGCTCGTCGATCGTCTGACGGCGGCATCGATGTTCGCAGGGATGCTGGCAGACGCGGCCCGTGGTGGCGGGTAGAGGATTGTCGAAGATGACCGCCTCGAAGGCGTCTTCCAGTCGGTTCTCCTTGTAGAGCTGCAGGAAGCGCGGAATGTTCATGTGTATCGGGCAACTGTTCTCGCATGGCGCGACGGCCAGTTCCTGACAGACGCCGGCGCGGCAGCGCTTGGCGCGGATGTGGTCCTCGAACTCGTGGCGGAAGTGGCGCAGCGCGGTGAGCACGGAGTTCGGCGCCGACTGGCCGAGACCGCAGAGCGAGGTATCGCGGATCATCCGGCCCAGCGCGTCCAACTCTGCCAGGTCCTCCTCGCGGCCTTGTCCCTTGGTGATGCGCGTGAGGGTCCGCAGTGCCTTGTCCAGTCCGACGCGGCACGGCGTGCATTTGCCGCACGATTCGGAGCGGGTGAACTCGATGAAATAGCGGGCGACGTCGACCATGCAGTTGTCGTCGTCCATCACCACCATGCCGCCGGAACCCATGATAGAGCCCAGCTTGCCCAATGATTTAAAGTCGACAGGCGTGTCGAGCATGTCGTGCGGTATGCAGCCGCCGGACGGCCCGCCTGTCTGGACGGCCTTCACACTATGGCCGGGCGCTGTGCCGCCGCCGGCGTCATAGACGAACTTGCTGAGTGGGGTGCCGAGAGGCATCTCGACAAGGCCGGTGTTCTGGATCTTGCCCACCAGCGAAAACACCTTGGTGCCGGGGCTGGCATCGCTGCCGATGGAGGTGAACCACTCCGGACCCTTGGCGACGATGGGCGGAATGTTGAACCAGGTCTCGACGTTGTTGATGTTGGTCGGATGGCCCCATAGGCCTTTCTGGGCGGGATACGGCGGACGCGGCCGAGATCGCCCGGACATCCCCTCCAGCGAGCTGATCAACGCCGTCTCTTCACCGCACACGAATGCGCCCGCTCCTTCGACCAGCTCGATGTCGAAGTTCAAGCCACAGCCAAGGATGTTCTCTCCGAGCAGGCCGTAGGCCCGCGCCTGCTCGACGGCAACCGCAAGCCGGTGCACCGCCAGCGGATATTCGGCGCGAACATAGATGATGCCCTGCGTGGCACCGGTGACGTAGCTGCCGATCGCCATTCCCTCGAGCAGCGAATGCGGGTCGCTCTCAAGCTCGTTGCGATTCATGTAGGCGCCGGGATCGCCTTCGTCGGCGTTGCAGACGAGATATTTCCGGGCGCCCTCTGCCTTGCGCAGATATTCGAACTTCACGCCGGTCGAGAAGCCTGCACCGCCACGGCCGCGGAGCTTGGCCTGCTTTATCTGCGCGTTCACCGCCTCGGGCGTGCTATGGCGCAACACCTTGTATAGCGACTGGTAGCCACCGATCCCGATGTACTCCTCAATGTCGGAGGGATCAATGATGCCGCAGTTGCGCAGGACAATCTTCTTCTGCCCGGCGAAGAACGGAACCTCGTTCCAGGCTGAAATATCCGGCAGCCCGCTGCCATAATCGAGCTGTGCCGTGACGTGGTCCCACTGTTCGATCTTGCACAGCACAAGTGCCTGCGGAAACGCCTTGCCGGTGAGGCCATCGAGAATTTGGCTGACCTGATCGGGCCTCACACGGTGCAACATGACGAGCGGCTTGCCGGGATGCCACACGTTGACCAACGGCTCCTCGGCGCAGAAGCCAAAGCACCCGGTCTGCACCAGCTGCACGTCGAGTCCACGCTGGTCGATGGCGTCGGCGAAGGCATGGTAGACACTCTCCGATCCATTGCCGGTTCCGCATGTGCCCATGCCGACGGCGATGCGCGGCCGCGTCGGCAGCAGCTTGGCCAATCCGGCATCGCGAACCGCATCGAACGCGCGCGCGTCGCGGATCGGCGTCATGTCGAAGGCTCCCGCTGATCGAGCGCTTCCAGTTCCCGCTGCAGCGTCATTTCATTCATATGACCGAAAATCGCGTGGTTGATTTCAATGACCGGTGCGAGCGCGCACTGGCCAAAGCAGGCAACGGTTCGCAGCGTCGTGCTGCCGTCGGGCGTGGTGAGTGACAACTGGTCCGTCTCGCCGTCGGACGCGGACTGAAACCCGAATTTCATAAGAAGGTTCTCGAAGAGGTCTCGCGAACCCCTGGTGTGGCAGGCGGTACCGCGGCAGACCGATACCGTGTCGAGGCCCTGCGGTTGGAGGTTGAACAGCGCGAAGAAGGTTGCGACGCTGTAGATCCTGGAGAGCGGCACCGCTGTCCTGGTTGCGATATAGTGCAGCGTCTCGAGCGGCAGATACTTGCGAGGATGATTGTTCTGAACCTGCTGCAGGATGGCCAGGAGCGCGCCCGGACGCCCCGCCTGCTTCATCAGAACGCTGTCGATGAAGTCCTGGGTGACCGGGGCATCCGGAGATGGCGCGTGCTTCATCGATCACCCCTGATACCGACGCTCAATGAAAGAGACCCATCCGCCACATTCGTCATGGCTGGGCTTGGCCGCGCCTGGATCAACCATCCACGCCCCCTCTTGATGCGTCCGACGAGGCGAGGCTCGGCGCGTCACTCAGGACCAGTCCGCATAGAGATTGGCGGCCTGAAGTGCGGTGCTGAGGAAGCGCCACTCCAGGACTGAGCCGACCTGTTTCATGAAGTGATAACCGACCGAATGGTCCTGTTCGCAGAGCGAGATCAGTTGTTCCACATCGATCGCCAACGCGTTGACTGGCTGGAGTGCGCGAGCATCCCATGTCCAGGTCCGCGGCGTCAGCAACCACGATACACCGAGCATCTCGCCGGCGCCCATCGTGGCGATCGTGGCCCGATTCATCTCTAGCGCGACGAGGCCATCTTGCAGCAGGTAGAACTCGTCTGCCGGCGCTCCAGCGTGGAACAGAAAATCGTCGGCAGCGAAGCGGGCCGTCCGAGTGGGCAGAAGCGGCTGGTCCTGCAGATACAGGCGAATCGCATCCACGTCACACTCTCCACCCTCGGTCGCGCAACAAAGGGATGAGAAAGGTGAACGATTAACTAAAGGATAACTCAGAACCCAGATTTTACTGGGGTTTGGTGGGGAGGTCGCCGGCCAGCATCAAGCGCAGGGTCCAGCGTGGGGCGCGAAGGGTCGGCACACGCCAGACGTCTCGGGCGGTCCTGTGCTGGACAGCCGTCGAGGAGAGTTCCGACCCCTCGGTTGGTATCAGGATGTTGGCGTGAATTTGAAGCGCTTGACCATCGGACGGTGACAAAGTGGTGTCGTCTGAATCTTGGTATTGCCTCTCGCCTTAAATCAAGGCTGGTCGGCGGCTGCGGCTCTTGAACGCAGAGACCAGCAGTTCACCGTGGCCTCAACGCTCCCCGAGCGCGGCGGTGATGGCCTGGCGCAATACGGGCAGTAAGTCATTGCCGAACCAGGGGTTGCGTCGTTCCCACGCGGTGGTCCGCCAGGACGGGTGCGGCAGCGCAAAGTAGCGCGGCAGATGCGAGCGGAAGTCGCGCACGTGCTCGGTCATGCCGCGGGCCCCGAGCACGTGCGAGAGCGCGTAGCTGCCCACCAGCAAGGTCAGACGGATTTGCGGCATCAGCGCCAGCAGCCGTGCGTGCCAGAGCGGGGCGCATTCGGGCCGGGGCGGAGCATCGCCGCCGTTCGGCAGGCGGCCGGGATAGCAAAAACCCATTGGCACGATGGCAACACGGCTCTCGTCGTAGAATGTGTCGCGGTCCATCTGCAGCCAGGATCGCAGGCGGGCGCCTGACGGGTCGTTGAACGACAGGCCGGTCTCATGGACCTTGGTGCCCGGTGCTTGGCTGATGATGAGCAGTCTGGCGGTTATCGAGGCGCGGAAGACCGGACGAGGCCCAAGGGGCAGGTGCGCGGCGCAGACCCGGCAGGCGCGGATTTCGGCGGCCAGACGGGCAAGCGAATGCCCCTCCCCCCGCCCCCCTCCCGCGGGGGGAGGCGGGAGGGAGCCACTACCCAACGATTCCCCTTCGGCGGAGTTCTGCCACCACCTGCTCCGCCAGCTCCTCCGGCGCCGCGCTCAGCGTCGGCAGCCGCATCTCTGGCTCCAGTGGCTCTTCGTATGGCGCATCCACGCCGGTGAAGTTCCTGATCTGCCCTGCGTCGGCGCGCCGGTACAACCCCTTCGGGTCGCGGCGCCGGCACTCCTCCACCGGTGTGTCGACAAAGATCTCGAGAAACTCCCCTTCCGCCACACAATCGCGGGCCAGCATGCGCTCCGCCCGATAGGGCGAGATGAATGACACCAGCACGATCAGCCCGGCCTCGACGAACAGTTTCGATACCTCGGCGATGCGCCGGATGTTCTCCACCCGATCCGCCTCGGAGAACCCCAGATCGCGATTGAGCCCGTGCCGCACATTGTCGCCATCGAGACTCATCGTGTGCCGCCCCTCTGCGTGCAGCGCCTTCTCAACCAGATTGGCGATGGTCGATTTGCCCGCGCCTGACAGACCGGTGAACCACAGCACCGCCGGCTTCTGCCCCAACAGACCCGAACGCGCTGCCTTATCCACGTCGACGCGGTGCCAATGGAGGTTGGTGGCGCTCGCACGCAGTTCGGTCACCATCCCGGCGCCGACGGTGTTGCGCGTCAGCCGATCGATCAGGATAAACCCGCCCAGTTCGCGGCTCTCCGCGTAGCGCTCGCACGGCACCCGCTGCGCCAGTGAAATGGAGACGGTGCCGATCTCGTTCAGTCCCAGCTCGCGTACCGGCACCTCGGCAAGCGTATCCACATCGAGCCGATTGGTGATTTCAGTGATCGTGCCGATCACGCTGCGCGAGCCGAGCATGACCAGATAGGCGCGGCCGCGGAACAGCGGCGTCTCGTCCATCCATACTACCCGGGCGGTCACCTGATCGGCCAGCGCCGGGGGCGGCGCCATGGCCAGCACGTCGCCGCGTGAGACATCGATCTCGCGATCCAGCACCAGCGTCACTGCGTCGCCCGGGATCGCCTCTGGCAGATCGCCATCCATGGTGACGATGCGCGACACCTTGGCCTCGGTGCCGGAGACGGCATTCACCACGGCCGCTCCGGGACGGATGGTCCCGGTCGCCACCGTGCCGGCATAGCCGCGGAACGTGTGGTCCGGCCGCGCGACAAGCTGCACCGGCATGCGGAACGCGCGCTCGGCCACGTGCGAGGTCGGTTCTGCGCCCTCCAGCGCCGTCAGAAGAGTTGTGCCCGAATACCAGGGCATCCGCGTACTGGGCGACGTCACGTTGTCGCCGTCGCGCGCGCAGACCGGGATCGCGGTCACCGCAAGCGGTCCCAGCTTGCCCAGCAGCGCGTAGAAGTCCGTGACGATCTTGCCGAACACCACCTGATCGAAGCTGACCAGGTCCATCTTGTTCACCGCCAGGATCACCTGGCGGATGCCAAGCAGCGAGGCGATCGCCGCGTGTCGCCGCGTCTGCACCAGCAGGCCCTTGCGCGCATCGACCAGCAGCACCGCGACGTCCGAGCCCGATGCGCCGGTCACCATGTTGCGTGTGTACTGCTCGTGTCCTGGGGCGTCGGCGAGGATGAAGCGGCGACGCGGTGTCTCGAAGAAGCGATATGCGACGTCGATGGTGATGCCCTGATCGCGCTCGGCCGACAGACCATCGACCAGCAGTGCATAGTCGATGCCGCCTTGCACAGTGCCGAAGCGTTTGCTGTCCCGATCCAGCGCCGCCATCACGTCATCGGGGATGGTGCCGCATTCGAACAGCAGCCGGCCGATCAGCGTGGACTTGCCATCATCGACCGAGCCGCAGGCCAGTACGCGCAGCAAGGAGTCTGGCATCAGAAGTAGCCCTCGCGCTTCTTCTTCTCCATCGATGCGTCCTGGTCCTGGTCGATCAATCGCCCAGCGCGTTCGGAGACACGCGTAGTACGCATCTCGGCGACGATTTCTTCCAGGCTGGCGGCAGATGATTCGACTGCCGCGGACAGTGGGTAGCAGCCGAGCGAGCGGAACCGCACCAGCCGTTGCACGGGCTGCTCGCCGGTTCGGAACTGCATCCTTGCGTCGTCAACCACGATGATCAGACCGTCGCGTTCCACCGTCGGTCGGGGCGCCGCAAAGTACAGCGGCACAACGTCGATGCCTTCGGCCAGGATGTAGGTCCACACGTCCAGCTCGGTCCAGTTGGACAGCGGGAACACCCGCAGTGTTTCGCCTGGCGCCAGGTTCCCGTTGTAGAGGTGCCAGAGTTCCGGACGCTGACGTTTCGGGTCCCAGCTATGCCCGGGACCGCGCACCGAGAATACTCGTTCCTTGGCGCGCGAGCGCTCCTCGTCGCGCCGCGCTCCGCCGATCGCCACGTCATAGCGGCCTTCCGTCAAGGCCTGCTTCAGCGCGTCGGTCTTCATCACCTGCGTATAGATGCTGCTGCCATGGTCGAACGGATTGATGTTCTGCCGCAGCCCCTCGGGATTGGTGTGCACGCGCAGATCGAAGCCGAGCCGCTGCGCCGTGGCGTCGCGGAAGCGGATCATGTCGCGGAACTTCCAGGTCGTATCGATGTGCAGCAGGGGGAATGGCGGATGCGCGGGGAAAAACGCCTTGCGCGCCAGGTGCAGCAGCACCGACGAGTCCTTGCCGATCGAATACAGCAGCACTGGCCGGGCGGCCTGGCCGGCGACCTCGCGCAGGATGTGGATGCTCTCGGCCTCGAGTGCCCTCAGGTGCGGCGGATTGGTCGTCGACACGGCGTGTCTGTGCTCCTTAATTGTGCCAGCCGCGCACCGGACGGCCCTGCCTCTAGTCCAGCGGGCAGCTCGGTGTAAATGGTGATCACGGCCGGAACTGCGCTACGCTGGCGATGGGAGGCTTCAAGCGAAGGAAAACTATGGCGATCGCGCGCGGACGACGTTGGCGAGAGCTTGCCGTTCCGGTCGACATGGTTGATCGCGCGCCGCGCGCCGCGGTGGACGTCGCCTTGGTGCTGGCAGTCGACAGCTCGGGCAGCATCAGTGAGCAGCGCCTGACCATGCAGATCCAGGGCTATATCGATGCGCTCCGGCACCCGTCGTTCGTCGAGGCGATAGGCGGTGGCCGCCGTGGGCAAATCGGCCTCACCTATGTCACCTGGACCGACGCGCGCCGACAGGAGCAGGTGGTGCCATGGCGGGTCGTCAAGGACCAGCCCAGCGCCAACGCCTTCGCCCAGGCGATCCACGACGCGCTGCGCCCCCTGCCAGGCTGGACCTCGATCAGCGGCGCGATCGACTTCTGCACCGGACTGCTGATGAGCTGTGGCTATATCGCGACGCGGCGCGTGATCGATATCTCCGGCGATGGCGCCAATAACGACGGCCGGCCTGTGACCGAGGCCCGCGACGCCGCCGTCGCCGCCGGCGTGACCATCAATGGACTGCCGATCATCGAGGTCGAGCCCAATCTCGAACAGTATTACCGGGACAACGTCATTGGCGGACCCGATGCATTCGTTGTGGTGGCAAGCGAAAGCGCCGCCTTCGGTGCCGCGGTCCTGCGGAAGCTGTTGGTCGAGGTCGCCGGCGTTCAGCCGCCTCACGCGGCCTGACGTGCGCGGTCTACGCTTCAAGCGCAGCCCGCACTGTGGTTGCGAGTTCGTGGCGCCGGTACGGTTTGCGGATCATGTTGTCAGTCGCCGCCACATCTGCCGTCTCGCTGTTTGGCTCCGATCGGAAATACCCGCTGGTGAACAGCACCTTCAAACCGGGTCGGAGCCGCTGCGCCGCGGCGGCCAGTTGGTGGCCGGTCATGCCATCCGGCATGACCACGTCAGTGAACAGGAGATCGAATATTTTGCCATTCTGTAGGATCTCCAGCGCCGACGGCCCACTGCCTGCCTCACTGACCCGGTAGCCGAGCGAGATAAGATGGCGCCGCGCCACCGCACGCATCTCGGTGTTGTCGTCAACCACAAGGATAAACTCGTTCCCCTGCGGCAAGGGTACCTCCAGAACTTCGGCCGCCTCGGAGGCTTCCATGCCCGGAGCCCGTGGCAGAAAAAGCCGCACCGTCGTGCCGAGGCCCGGTTCGCTCTCGATCCGAAGGTGACCGCCGGACTGCTTGGCGAAGCCGAAGATCATGCTCAGACCAAGACCGCTGCCCGTGCCCATCGCCTTTGTGGTGAAGAACGGCTCGAGCGCGCGGTCCAGTACCTCCCGCGGCATGCCAGTGCCGGTGTCGCTCACCGACAGCATGACATAGTCGCCCGACTTCACCTCTTCGTCCGGCTCACCCGACCCAAGGTGTGTATTCGCCGTCGCGATCGAGATCGTCCCGCCATACGGCATGGCATCACGCGCGTTGATCGCCAGATTGAGGAGCGCGTCGCCCACCTGCGAAGGGTCGGCACGCGTCGGCCACAACTGATCGGCCAGAGTCGTCGCGATGGTGATCTGCTCGCCAAGCAGCCGCTGCACGATCGCGATATGGTTCGGCAGATAGGCATTCAGGTCGATCCGCTGTGGTTGCAACGTCTGGCGGCGGGCAAAGGCGAGCAGGCGGCGCGTGAGATCGGCACCACTGAGTGCGCTGTTCAGTATCTCCTTTGCCAGACCGGCCTGGTCCGGGTTGCGAGCCGTATCAATCAGGAACTCTACGTTGCCGATGATGACACCGAGAAGATTGTTGAAATCGTGGGCAATACCGCCGGTGAGCTGGCCGACCGCCTCCATTTTCTGCGCCTGGCGCAGTTCCGCCTCCACCCGCTTTTCATGGGTGATGTCCCTGACGAGGAGGAGCAGGAGTGCCTTGCGCCCCCCCCATCCACTAAGCTGGGTCAGTCGGCTGCGCGTCCACGCGATTGCACCTGAGTGGGTGACGTGTCGCATTTCCGCGTCCCCGAGGACATCACGGCTGGAGCGGTCTGCCTGCTTGACGGCATCGCTCAACAGCGCTCGGTCATCGACATGGACCAGATCAAAGAGATTGCGCCCGATCATGTCTTCGGTCGGGTAGCCGAGCATCTGGCAGAAGGCGGGGTTGGCCTGCACGATGTGTCGGCCATCCGGCTCGACCAGCACCTTGCCAAGAGGGCTCTCCTCGAAGATGCTCCGGAAAAGCTGTTCGCTCTCCTGCAATGCGCCCGAGTGCGACTCGGCCAGCCGTTCGCTGCGCCGCAGGTCGCGGCGCATCAGGCCGAAAATGATGCCGACCAGAGCAATGCTGCCGCCCGAGCCGAGCACAACTGATGCAAAGGCGGTCCTGCCGCGTGAAGCGTTGGCGGCGGAGCGGTCGGCGATCAGCCGCTCTTCGCCGTCGAGGCGATCCTCTATCGCCGCCCCAATGGCTTCTGTGCGTGCGACGGCGGCCGCGAGTTCAGGTGGGCGGCCCCCCGCGAGGGGGCGCGGTTCAATCGGTGCCAGCGATGCTGCCAACGCCGCGGTGTCCTGCCCAATCAGTGCCGACACTCGCCCGAACCGGTCGGGATCGCTGCCGTCCTCCGTCATCAGGTCGCGCGAGGCGCTCTAATTTTTCGGGCAACTTGGCCCGGGCCTTGCGATACGCATCCAGTGCCAGCGGATCACCGTAGACCCGGTAGGCACGCTGGTCGCGGGCGCTGTCCTGCACCAAATCCCCGACCCGTTCCAGTAGCAGGATGGCTTCCAGCGAGCGCTCCGTCTCCGCATTGGATCTGGCCAGATCGCGCAGAGAAACGAATGCGATCACGCCGTTGGCGACAATCGGCAGCAAGGCAAGCAACAGGAATGCCAGCCGAAGCTTGTGGCCGCGCGTGTAGACTCCCGCCCTGATCGAGTCGCCCATTACGCAACCCACGATTGAGGGTTCGCAACCATAGGGTAGCAACCTGTTCTGCTCGGCGCCACGCAATAGTATGGTCAGGCCGGGATCAGCTTCACGCGCCTGCCTTGGACGCCAAGTGCCATGCGCCCCTGCTTCAGGGCCAGGGCATCCTCACCGAACACCTCCCGGCGCCAACCATGCAGCGCGGCGATTTCCGGGGCATCTTCGGTTGCCAGCCGGTCGATGTCGTCCGAGCTGGCGACCAGCCGGGCTGCCACGTGATGATCCTCGCATTTGGCGGCGAGCAGCACCTTCAGCAGCGACACCAGCGCCGGTGACGGCCGCGCGCCGGCGCGCGAACGTGGAGCCTCTGGCAGCGCATCCTCCGGCAGCGCCTTCGCCGCGGCGATTGCGGCCAGCAGCGACGTACCGGTACGGCCCTCGGCGAAGCCACGGCTGATGCCGCGTGCCCGCGTCAGCTGCTCCGGATCGGCGGGCGCCGTGGCGGCGATCTCCAGCAGCGTCTCGTCGCGCAGCAGGCGCTGGCGTGGGATGTTCACCCGCTGCGCCTCGCGTTCGCGCCACGCCGCCAGGGCGCGAACCATGCCGAGAAAGCGGCGGTTGCTGCTGCGCGGCCGAAGCCGCTCCCACATCGTCTCGGGGTCGGCGCGGTAAATCGTGGGATCGGCCAGTTCCGCCATCTCTTCGCCCACCCAGTCGAGCCTGCCGTCCTGCCGCAAGCGGGCGCGTAGCTTGGTATAGACCGTGCGGAGATAGGTGACGTCGGCGGCGGCGTAGGTGATCTGCGACGCCGACAGGGGCCGTGCCGCCCAGTCGCTGAAGCGATGTGCCTTGTCGATCGTCCCGCCTGCCAGCGCCGAGACCAGCGCATCGTAGCCGACCTGTTCGCCGAAGCCCGCGACCATGGCGGCGATCTGGGTGTCGAACAGCGGCCGCGGCACATCGCCGAAACGCAGGACGAAGATTTCGATGTCCTGCCGTGCGGCGTGGAACACCTTCATCACCGCCTGATTGCCGAGCAGGTGCCCGAGTGGGGCGAGATCGATTTCCGGCGCCTGTGCATCGATCACCGCAACCTCGCTGTCGCCGGCAAGCTGCACGACGCAGAGCTCAGGCCAGTAGGTGCGCTCGCGCATGAATTCGGTATCGACGGTCACGAATTCCTCGGCGGCGAGGCGGTCGCATAGCGCCTGAAGGGCTTCGGTGGTGGCAATCAGTGTCGGCGGCGGGAATCCGGCGCGGGGCGGGCGAGGCATTGGGCGGTTGTACACGGCAGTGGGGGCTACGCAAAAGCATCCTGTCGCCGTGCGTGCTTGACTTGCTGGAACCGCCGGGGCTTGTCTGCCGGCCCTCGATCCAGCCGGGACAGGCCACGATGCACGCCTATCGCACCCATACCTGCGGCGCGTTGCGCGCCACCGATGCCGGGCAGACCGCCCGCCTCTCGGGCTGGGTGCATGCCAAGCGCGACCACGGCGGCCTGCTGTTCATCGACCTGCGCGACCATTACGGCATCACGCAGTGCGTGTTTCCCGCCGGCTCGCCTGCCTTCGCGGCAGCCGATGCGGTGCGGCCGGAGAGCGTGATCACGGTTACCGGTCAGGTGGTGCCGCGCGAGGCCGGCACAGTGAACCCGCGTCTGCCCACCGGCGAGGTCGAACTGCGCATCGCGGACCTGGTCGTGCAATCCGCGGCCGAGGTGCTGCCGATGCAGGTGGCCGGCGACGAGAAGTTCCCCGAGGACATCCGCCTGAAGTACCGTTTCATCGACCTGCGCCGCGAGAAGCTGCACCGGAATATCATGCTGCGCGCCGGGGTGATCGCCTCGATTCGCCGGCGCATGATCGACGCCGGCTTCACCGAGTTCCAGACGCCGATCCTGACAGCCGATTCTCCCGAGGGCGCCCGCGCCTTTTTGGTGCCTGCACGCCTTCACCCCGGCCAGTTCTACGCCCTGCCGCAGGCGCCGCAGCAGTTCAAACAACTTGCGATGGTCGCGGGCTTCGACCGCTACTTCCAGATCGCGCCGTGCTTCCGCGACGAGGCCTCGCGTGCCGATCGGTCGCCTGGCGAATTCTATCAGCTCGACTTCGAGATGAGCTACGTCACCCAGGAAGACGTCTTCGCGACGATCGAGCCGGTGATCGCCGGTGTCTTCGAGGAGTTCGCCGAGGGCCGCGCGGTGGATACGACGCCGTTCCGCCGCATCCCCTATGACACGGCGATGCTGGAATTTGGCACCGACAAGCCCGATCTGCGCAATCCGCTGCGGATCAGCGATGTCTCGCAGCAGTTCAGCGGCTCGGGCTTCGGTTTGTTCGCCCGCATCACTGCATCGGGCGGCGTGGTGCGCGCGGTGCCGGCACCGGGTGCGGCGTCGCAGCCGCGCAGCTTCTTCGACAAGCTGAACGAGTGGGCAAGGGCCGAAGGCGCCGGCGGTCTGGGCTACATCGTCTACGAGGCGGACGGTCCGAAGGGACCGATTGCGCGCAACCTCGAAGGGGACCGTGCCGAAGCGATCCGTGCGGCCTGCGGACTTGGGCCTGGCGATGCGGTGTTCTTCGTCGCGGGCAAGGTGGAAACGGCGGCAAAGTTCGCCGGCTCGGTACGCACCCGGCTGGCCGAGGAATTGAGCCTCGGCGAGACCGGCGCGTTCCGCTTCTGCTGGATCACCGATTTCCCGATGTTTGAGCTGAACGAAGAATCCGGAAAAGTCGATTTCAGCCATAATCCGTTCAGCATGCCGCAGGGCGGGCTGGAGGCGCTGAACTCACAGGACCCGCTGACCATCAAGGCGTTCCAGTACGATATCGTGTGCAACGGCGCCGAGCTGTGTTCCGGAGCCATCCGCAATCACCGTCCGGACATCATGGTCCGCGCGTTCGAAATCGCCGGCCATCCGCCCGAGGAGGTTGAAAAGCGCTTTGGTGGAATGCTGAACGCATTCCGCTATGGCGCACCCCCGCACGGTGGGGCCGCACCGGGCATCGACCGCATCGTTATGCTGCTGGCCGACGAGCCCAATATACGCGAGGTGATCCTGTTCCCGCTCAACCAGCAGGGCGAGGACCTGATGATGGGCGCACCGGCCGAAGTGCCGCCGGAGCGACTGAAGGAGCTGCATCTGCGGCTCGACCTGCCCCCCAAAGCGAGGACCGCCGCGGGGTAACGAACCGTCGCTTCGTCTGATCCTTAGCTGGCGGATCGATGCCCGCGTCCTTATGTTCGCGCATCCCCGCACTGGAGTTTCCCTTCATGCGCCCATCTGCCCTGTCGGCAGCCGTCCTTGCTCTGTGCGCCGTCGCGGCACTTCCCGCCGATGCGGCGGGCCTGAACACGGCGTCCGCCGCCCATCGAGCGCTCTACAACCTCACGCTCGCAACCAGCCGCGGCGGCGATGTCGTCGCGGCGCGTGGCACGATGGGCTACGAGGTCATGGATGCCTGTGACGGCTGGGCGGTTCGCCAGCGCCTGTCCATGACGCTGACCAACAGCGAGGGCCAGGACATTCAGATGGTATCCGACTACGCCACCTGGGAATCCAAGGATGGGCTGAAATTTCGCTTCCACATGAAGCAGACCACCGATACAGCGGTGACCAGCCAGACCGATGGCGACGCTCAGTTGGAGCGTGCGGGTGGGCCTGGCCAAGCGCACTACACCGTCCCGACGGACACCACCAAGAAGCTGTCGCCGGGGACACTGTTCCCGATGGCTCATACCTCGGCGATTCTGGCCGCCGCGGAGGCCGGCAAGAAATTCCTCGCCCTGCCGCTGTTCGACGGCACGGACGATACCGGGCCAGAGGATAGCTTCATCGTCGTGCTGGACTGGAAGAAACCCGAGCCCAACAAGTATGCGTTCCTGTCCAGCCTGCCCAGCACTCGCGTCCGCCTGGCGTTCTTCGACCATGAGGCGAAGAGCGAGGTGCCGACCTACCAGGTGGGAATGCGCTATTGGGAGAACGGCGTGGCCGATAATCTCCAGATGGACTTCGGCGATTTCGTGATGGACGCGAAGATGGCCGACCTCACGCCACTGCCGCACAAGTGCTGAGACCGAACCGGATCATATCAGCCCCAGCCGCTGGAACAGATCGATCAGCACAAGATTGACGTTGAACTTGAACGCATCCGTGTCGCGTACGGTCTGCACCATGCGTTCGATCGGCCAGAGTTCGAAGGCCTCCACCTCGCCATCGGCCGGGCTGGGCCGAAATTCCTCCGGCAGGTCCAGGTCATAGCAATGCAGCAGGTCGCGGCGCAGTCCCTCGGGCCGCTCCATCGCGTAGGTGATGGTCGCGACCGGCACCGCCTGGCGAGCCAGTGAGCCTGGGATCGCGGCCTCCTCGTCGGCCTCCTTCACCAGCGTCTCAGCCGGCGTGAGGCCCGCGGGCACTCCGCCCGCCACGATGTGGTCGAGCTTGGACGGATCCAGCAGCTTGTTGGCGGCGCGACGCGCGACCCACACATGCAGCCCATCGGCCCGACGTACCAGCCCGTTGACGTGCACACCCTCCGCCAGCACCCCGAAGCTGGGCAGCGCACCGCGATCGAGCCGCGCCAGCACGGGGCCATCCGGCTCGGCGCGGATATCGAACTCTTCGCGCCGCCAGCGGTAGCAGCCGGCATCGGAAAGCTGTCGCGCGATCGCCGGAAGCACCGCCGCATCGGTCAACGTCACCCCATCCGGCCCCGCGCTGATCTCCGGGAAGGCCCGGAGCTTCGCCGCGAGGTCCGGCTTCACCCAGCCGACCTGCGCCCGGGCGATCCGAAACGGCAGCCGCGCACCGGGCAGCGCGGCGTTGTTGCAATTGCGAACATGGCGCAGAAAACCGGCATCCATCGTCTCGCCTTTCAAACTGATGAACTAAATGCCACATGCCGGCAATGCGACGAACCTCACCCGGCGCGGCTGCCCCTGTCAGTCTGTCACATTCCCAACGGTCTGGTATCAACACGATACGCTCGCTGCTGCCATATCTTTGGCCCGAGCACGACCTTGGCACCAAGGCCCGCGTGGTCCTCGCCATGTGCCTGCTGCTGGTGGCCAAGCTGGCGACGGTCGCCGTGCCGGTCATCTACGGTCGTATCGTCGATGCGCTGGCGCCCAAGGACAACACAGCGCTGCTCGCCATCCCGCTGGGCCTGGTGATCGGCTACGGCCTGCTGCGCGTCGGCTCCGCCGCGTTCGGCGAGCTGCGGGACGCGCTGTTCGCCAAGGTGCAGCAGCGGGCAGTCCGCACCGCGGCGCGCCGCACCTTCCAGCATCTGCATGCGCTCAGCCTGCGCTTCCATCTCGACCGCCAGACCGGCGCGCTGGCGCGTGCGATCGATCGCGGCTCGCAGGGCATCCAGTCCGTGCTGCGGCTTGCCGTGTTCAACGTGGTGCCGACGATCATCGAACTGCTGCTGGTCACCGCGATCATCTGGCACCTGTTCGACTGGCGCTTCGCCGCCATCACATTCAGCGCGGTGGTAAGCTACGCCGGCTTCACCATGAGCTTCGCCGCGTGGCGCTCGCGCATCCGGCGCGCGATGAACGACACCGACAACGACGCAAGCACCAAGGCGCTCGACAGCCTGCTGAACTACGAGACGGTGAAGTATTTCGGCAATGAGCCGCACGAGGTCGCGCGCTACGACGCCGCTCTGGCGCGCTATGAAGGTGCCGCGGTACGGGTGCAGGTCTCACTGAACCTGCTGAACATTGGCCAGGCGTTCATCATCGCGGCGGGGCTGACGCTGATCATGCTGATGGCGACGCGCGAGGTGCGCGGCGGGATGATGACTGTCGGGCAGTTCGTGCTGGTGAACACGTATCTGATGCAACTTTACCAGCCGCTGGGCTTTCTCGGCATGGTGTACATGACGATCAAGCAGGGGCTGGTGGACATGGAGCAGATGTTTCGCCTGCTCGAGGTCGAACGCGATATCGCTGATCGCCCCGGCGCCGCCGTGTTGGCGACGCATCTGGCCGATGGACCGGCGGGCGAGGTGCGGTTCGACGGCGTGCACTTCGGCTATCGTCCTGACCGCGAGATCCTGCGCGGGATCGATTTCATCGTCCCCGCCGGCCGCAAGCTGGCAATCGTCGGGCCGACCGGCGCCGGCAAATCCACCATCAGCCGATTGCTGTTCCGTTTCTATGACGTGACGCAGGGCCACATCCGCATCGACGGCCAGGATATCCGCGATGTCACGCAGGAGAGTCTGCGCGCGGCGATCGGCGTGGTGCCGCAGGACACCGTGCTGTTCAACGACACGATCCGCTACAACATCGCCTATGGCCGCGTCGGCGCCACGCAGGACCAGATCGAGCACGCCGCGCGGCTGGCGCAGGTGCACGACTTCATCGCCTCATTGCCCGAGGGATACGACACGCGTGTCGGCGAACGTGGCCTGAAATTGTCGGGCGGCGAGAAGCAGCGCGTGGCGATCGCGCGCACCATTCTGAAGGACCCGCGCATCCTGATCCTGGACGAGGCGACAAGTGCGCTGGATACGCGAACCGAGCAGGACATTCAGGCGGCCCTGCGGGCGGTGGCGCGACATCGCACGACGCTGGTGATCGCGCATCGGCTGTCGACCGTGGTGGATGCCGACGAGATCATCGTGCTGGCTGATGGTCGCGTGGCGGAGCGCGGGAGGCACGCCGCGTTGCTGGCGCGCGATGGGCTGTATGCTCGGATGTGGGCGCTGCAGGCCGAGCAGGAGACCGAACGGGAGATCGCGGATTGATGCCGGGACTACCATCCCTGAGGAGAGGCAGACGATGACAGACGAACAACCGCCGGAAGATCTGGGCCACGCGGGCGCTGTGGTCGACAAGGCGATCGAGTACATGGTCGGTCAAAATATCGGCGCGCTGTCGATTGCCTCGGCGCTGCTGGGCGGCGCGATGGCGCTGCTGGCGCGCAGTGTGGCGGATGAGGCGATCGTGCAGATACTGAACAACGCGATTGCCAGCGTGCAAAGCGGGGAACTGCGGCGAGGTTAGAGAGCGTTCCGACGCGTTTGCGGACAAGCCGACAACTGGCTATTGCCCATTGTCTCGGAGCGCGAGTCACGCCGCCATCGTCATTGCGAGCCTGGGTCGAGCATGGCAAGGCGCCCGATCAGATCATCGCTACCAAGTTCACCAATGATAATCCGACGCAGCCAGCCCTCTTTAGCCGCCCGCTGTGTCCCTATCCCTCCGTTGCGACCTGGAACGGTACGGGAGACGCGACCGATGCTGTCAACTGGTCCTGCCAATCGGGCAGCTCCGGTCGGAGATAAGACCCAACGGCGGAGCCCCTGGAGTTCGTGCCGGGGGCTTCCCGCCGGGCGGCATCAGGCGTTCGCACGCAACGCACGATTCTGGGCTATGACTCGCCGCCGCAGCTGTGTGGCGGGCGAACGTAAGAGAGGGAGAAGTTGCAATGTCGCTATGGGGCTACCCGAAGACGGCCTTGATCCTTGCCGGGCTCTTCGCCGCCGGCCTGGTCGGCGCGATTCCGCTGACGGGTTCGGCGGTTCTTGCCGCCAGTCCCACGAAGCCCACCATCAGCGAGGAGGCAAGAGCCGCGGTGGCCCAGATGGGCAATACGCTGCGCTCCGACCAGTTCTCCTTTCAGGCCCACACGCTGCGCGTCTACGTGGACCGCGACGGTCAGCCGTTGCACATCGCTCACACGATAAACGTCGTGGTGCGGCGACCGGACCGGTTGCTGATCAGCGTGACCGGCGATGATGGATCGACCAAGCTGTTCTACGACGGCAAGACGGTTTCTCTCCTTGGCGTTGAGTCCAAGAAATACTCGACCATTCCGGTGCCCGCGACGATCCAGGGCATGCTGGAGACGGTGATGGGCAAGCTCGGGGTTGACTTTCCGCTCTCCGATTTTCTCACGGACGCGCCGGACAAGTCGTTTCTGTCCGGCGTCACATCGGGCAGAGAGGTGAATACGGTGACCATAGATGGCGTGCCGTGCCGTCACTTGCTGTTCCAACAGCCGCCTGGGCTCGATCTCGAACTTTGGCTGGAAAAGAATGATAAGGCACTGCCGCGCCGCCTGATCGTCACCTATCGCTCCGAGCCGGGCGAGCCGAGCTTTGTCGCGGAGTTCTCCGATTGGAATTTCTCGGTCCATCCAACAGATGCGGAGTTCACCTTTCAGCCGCCAGAGGGCGCGGTGCAGGTTACGTTGAGGCCGGGCAACAAGGCAGCTCCGGCCGGTGCCAAGGGAGCCAAGCCATGAAGCGGCTGATGCTGGGCAGCATCGGCGCGGTGCTTGCCATATCGGTCGCGTCGGAGGCGTTCGCCTGGGGCGCCGTCCACGGCGCGTACGGCGGCGCTGCCTATCGCGGTCCGATGGGCACCACGGCCGTGCGGGGTCCAGGCGGCGCCGCTGCGGTGCGCGGTCCGTACGGCGCTGCTGCCGTGAGGGGGCCGGCCGGCGCAACAGCGTATCGACCTCCGGCGGGAGGCGCCTATTACGGCGGGGTCGCCCGGCCCTACTACCCGGGTGCCGCGGTCGCTACGGGCGCGGTCATTGGCGCGGCGGCTGCGACGGCCTATCGGCCGCCAGCCTATTATGCGCCGCCGGTTGTGGTGGCACCGCCTCCCTGCGGCTATTACCCGTACCCGCCTTGCTATTGAACCACTCGCCTCCGCATCATGCACCGGGAATGATGAAACGCTGCCAGGGCGCAGCGATGGAGATGGAGGACCAAGATGGGAAAGCTTGACGGAAAAGTCGCCTTGATCACCGGCTCCGGTCGCAACATCGGCCGCGCAACGGTGTTGCGGCTGGCCGGCGAAGGCGCGCATGTCGTCGTCAACGCGCGAACTAATCAGGCCGAGGCGGATGCCGTCGTGCGAGAGGCCAAGGAGCTTGGGGTCAAGGCATTCGCCGTCGTTGCCGATGTCGCCAGCAAGGATCAGGTCGAGGCTATGGCGGCCCGCGCACTGTCCGAGTTCGGTCGCGTCGACATCCTGATCAACAACGCCGCGATCCGGCCGCACAAGCCGTTCACGGAACTGACCGCGAAGGACTGGGAAGCGGTCAGGGGTGTCGTCCTCGACGGTGCTGTGTACCTGACGCGCGCGGTCATCGATTCGATGGTCAAGAACAAGTATGGGCGAATCTTGTTCTTCACCGGCGAAGGCGCCTTCGTCGGCGGTAGCGGACGGGCACATGTTTCCGCGGCCAAGATGGGCCTGGTCGGATTTGCGCGCGGTCTGGCCTCGGAGTTTGCCCCGCACAACATCCGGGTGAACGTGGTTTCGCCAGGCAGCATCGATACCACGCGCGCCAATCCTGAGTGGTATCAGGGACACACGCCGAACGCCGCAGGCATTCCGCTTGGGCGCCAGGGCAAGCCCGATGAGATCGCCGCCACCTGCCTGTTCCTGGTCAGCGACGACGGCGGCTTCATCACCGGGCAGACGATCCACGTGAACGGCGGCAGCGCATACTACTGACTACTGCTCCGATCGCCGGAGATCACCGCATGCCGGGCCGGTCGACGCGATCGTGCGCGATCTGTTAGGCTTGCCCGGATATCCGCCCGTCCAGGAGAAAAACGGATGAACGAAACGCAGAACTCTCTCTCAGCGCGCCGACGCGCTCGAAGAGCAAATGAGCCGTGAGCTGGACTACATCGTCATCAAGTCGCGCCTTTACAGCATGGCCGAAGGGGACATGGGGCCGGCGCCGAACGCCGCGGCCCTGATGGCCAAAAACCCGAACGCGCGCGTGCTGATGGGCGATGATCCTCGCCTGCCGGCGATGCCGGAGAAGCCCACGCTGATGGACTTCTTCAAGTACCGCTTCGGCCCCGCGGCGCACCTGCTGCAAAGTGCGAAGCACGCGGTGAACGCCGGACTGCCCGAGAACATGGTGCTCGCCTGCCTGCTGCACGACATTTCGACGATCGGCTTCATCCGCGGCGACCACGGCTACTGGGGCGCGCAGCTCGTGGAGCCGTATGTGGACGAGGAGGTCACCTGGGCCATCCGCGCGCACCAGGTGCTGCGCTTCTATCCCGACGAATTTGTCGGCTACGAATATCCCCAATCCTACGTCAAGACGTTTGGTGCTGATTACCGTCCCGACGCTTATGTCGAGGAAGACTATCAGCGGATGCGGAACCACAAGTGGTACATGTCGGGGCGGATGATCACGGTCCACGACATCTATTCGTTCGACCCGAATGCGAAGGTTGAACTGGAAGAATTCACCGACGTGATCGGCCGCAACTTCCGCCAGCCGGAACAAGGCCTGGGCTTCGACAACAGCCCGGTGTCTCACATGTGGCGAGCGATGATCCGGCCCGCGAAGTATCTGTAGCAACCAACTGACGAACTGACACCGGCCAGCCCGACTGCAATGACATGCTCGGGCCCGGGTCAGGCTGAACAATAGGGGGAGAAAGAATGTCGGCCGCCGGCCCATCACGCCAACTTCGCCGCATGCAGTGGATCGCGATCATTCTCGTCACTGCGGCCATCGCGATGAACTACATGGATCGCTCAACCTTGGCGATCGGCAACCTGAAGATCCGCGAAGAGTTCGGCATCAGCGCGACCGCCATCGGCGCGTTGGGCTCGGCCTGGGCGCTCACCTACGGACTCGCCCAGTTGCCATCAGGCTATCTGCTCGATCGGGTCGGACCGAAACTGCTCGTCGGACTGTCGATGATCGTCTGGTCGCTGTTCCAGGCGGCGGGTGGACTTGCCGGCAACTATTTCCAGTTGATGCTGTCTCGCATCGGTCTCGGAGCCACCGAGGCGCCGTGCTTTCCGTCGGCCACGCGTTCGGTCAGCGATTGGTTCGACGTGAAGCACCGCGGCACGCCGAGCGGCGTCTATACGTCGGGTGCCTATATAGGCCCCACGCTCGCACCGCCAATTTTGACCGGCCTGATGCTCGCGTTCAATTGGCGGGTGATGTTCATCGTCATGGGACTGGCTGGCATCGTCGGTGCCGCGATCTGGTTCCTGATCTACCGTGATCCCAGGTCGCAGGTACTGGAGCCGCAGGATGAGGAGTATCTGCGGGCCAACCGCGAAGCCAAATCCTCGGTCACGCTGCGCGAGTGGACGTCGCTGTTCCGCTTTCGCGCCATGTGGGTGCTGATGCTCGGCGCTTTCTGCACCGGCTACATAACCTGGATGTACCAGACCTGGCTGCCGGCCTATCTGGAGATGCAGCAACACATCAGCATCGGCAAGACCGGACTGCTCGCCTCGGTGCCGCTGATCTGCGCGTTCTTCGGCGCGCTGGCCGGCGGATGGGTATCGGACCGGCTGGTCAGGGGTGGCATGGAACTGATCGCCAGCCGCCGTCTGCCATTGATCCTCGGTCTGCTCGGTTCGGCGGTGTTCACCGGCCTTGCCGCGGTCGCGACGGGCGCCGGTATGGCGGTCACCTGCATCGCGATATCGATGTTCTGCATGCAGTTCGGCATCACCTGCAAATGGATCCTGGTGACAGCGATCACGCCGCAGGCCTATTGCGCCTCGGCCGCCAGCAATCAGAACTTCGCGGGGTTCCTCGGCGGTACGCTGTCGCCGATCCTGACCGGGTTCATCGTGGACGTGACAGGCTCGTTCGTGGTGGCCTTGGCCATCGGTGCCGTCATCACGCTGATCGGCGCGGCGCTGTTCCAGTTCTTCATGACAACGGTGATCGACGAGGGCGAGCTGGAGAAGTTCGCGCACGCGCCGGCCTGATCGCGACGCGCAAGCCGCGCCGATGACAGGGCGCGGCTCGCCGTTGTGCGAACCGGTTACATCTTGACTTCGCTGATCTGGATCACCGGCTGGATGTTGGTGTAGTTCGGGATATCCGCCATGATCGCTGCCGCGTGCGATGCGAATGCCGTCTCGAACGCCGCCACTGAGTCAAAATACAGGTGGCCCATCGCGGCATAGGTCGCCGGCGCACCGGGAGCGCCCCCGCCCAATCCCTGTTCGACCGCCATGCTCTTGCAGGCTGCACCGAGTTTCTGCTGAACCATCGGCATGTGGCTCTTGCAGTAGTAATCCATATCGAATTTCTTGTTCTCGCCGGCCGGATAGAACACGCTCACCTTGATCATTCGAACAACCCTCCCGAGGTCACGCCGCTGCCCCAACGCCGGCGGCGACTACGACTTTAGCCTGGACTCTGCCTCAGCTTAACGCGCCGATGGCGCAGTCGAGCGAAGGTTCGCGAATACCCGTGACGATCCAGCTGTTTGCCTGCGGGTTCCGCGCGGCGATAAAGGTGTAGAGACAGCGAGTGACCGTCTGCTCGCCGCCGACGAATTGTGTGTCGGTCGTCTTGCGGCCCTTCTTGTCCTTGTCTGTCGTGGTAACGGCTGACACTGGCGTGGTATCGACCGACACCTTGGACCATTGGAAGGCGCGGGTTCCGTTACCCAGATCGATCTGATTGATCGGCGGACCATAGGTCAACTCAACGGCCCGAATATCCTGCCCCACATAGCTGCGCATCGTGTCGGCAACACAGCCCACGAGGAGCGCTGTCGCGACGCTGGCCGCCAGAGCGAACCTCATGCTTTCCGGTCCCCGCGAAACTTCGAGGGCCAATATAGTCCACCTGCTCCGGCGCGATAGCTGGCTACCCGCGAACCGTGAGGACTATGCCAAAGACGTCCTGTGATGGCGTCGCGGCTGGTTGCACCACGACCGGCGGCTGTGTCTGGGTGAACCCGACGTTCGTGAGCAAGCCCTTCAACGTGTCCGTTCGCTGCACCGACAGGTAGGACTCTTGTCCCTGAACAAACGCTTGGGGTTCGATCGCCACCTGCATGATGCGAGGGTCCAGCATGGCCTGCGTCACGCTCGCCACGGCGTAGTGGCCGCACCCCGTCAGATCCGCTCGTCCGCTGACGAAGAGAGAAGACGCTGGAAAGCTGATCCTCGTCCCGTTCGGCAGATACTCGATGTTCGCCGGTCGATTGCAAACCTGGGAAGGATTGAGCCCTGTCGTGACCCGGTCAGACAGCATTTGCGTGCTCGAGGGTTCGGAACACGCCCCCAGCGCAAGCAGAACTGCGATGGCGGGCACAAGTTGGGGAGTTCTTCTCATCGCGTGCTCTGTCAACTGCATCGCAGCAACAATCGTTCTGCTTGCGTTGACACTAGGCCATCGGCGGCGTGATAGCCAGACGCCTGGCAGGAACCCGTCAGGAACCCGCGGTCAATGGCCCGCTTGACCTCGTGGCCGCCATTGGCGATAAGCCCCGCCTCCCGTCTCGAACAGGGGTCTCCTGCAATGTCTCGCCGCTGCCAGATTACCGGCAAGGGCGTGCTGACCGGCAATAACGTCAGCCACGCCAACAACAGGTCGCGCCGCCGGTTCCTGCCTAATCTGCAGGAGACGTCACTGCTCTCCGACGTGCTGGGTTTGCCGGTCCGGATGCGGCTGTCCACCCGCGCGATCCGCACCATCGAGCATAACGGTGGAATCGACGCCTACCTGCTCGGGACCCCGGACACCCGCCTGACGGTCGACGCCAAGGCACTCAAGCGCCGTCTGCTCCGCGCCCAAGCGAAGCGGACGGCCAGCCAGGCCGTCTGAGCCACACAGTCCAGCAGGCGATCGATCTCGCCGCCGAGAGGCTTCGGCGGGCGGGCATCGACAATCCAAGGCTCGAAGCGCGGCTTCTGTTGGCGCATGCGCATGGGGTCACGCAAGAGACACTGGTGCGCGATCCCAGGGCGCGGGCGGACATGGCCAGGCTCGGGCCGCTGGTCACCCGGCGTGAGACGCGCGAACCGCTGGCGCTGATCCTTGGGCGGCGGGAGTTCTGGGGCCTGGAGTTTGCCGTATCGCCCGCCACGCTGATCCCGCGCCCGGAGTCAGAGACGCTGATCGAGGCGGCGATTGCCGCGTTTCTGCATCAGTTGCCGCCGCGGCTGATTTTGGACCTGGGCACCGGCACCGGCTGCCTGCTGCTGGCCGCATTGTCGGAGTTTCCAGCGGCGTTCGGGATCGGGGTGGACCGGTCATCCGCGGCCGCCGCGCTTGCCGCGCGAAACGCCACATCGCTGGGATTGGCCGAACGTGCTGGCATCGTATGCGGCGACTGGGCGGATGCGCTGGATGGCCGGTTCGACCTTGTCTTGTGCAACCCGCCCTACGTCCGCAGCGAGGACCTGGGCAGCCTCATGCCCGAGGTGGCCTGCCATGAACCGCGTTCCGCTCTCGACGGCGGCCCGGACGGATTCGCGGCTTGGCACCGCCTGCTTCCGGCGCTTCCGCGACTATTGGCGCCGGGGTCCGTCGCGGTGCTGGAACTCGGCGCGGGCCAGGCTGAGACAGCGGCCGAACTGGCGTTGCAGGCCGGTCTTGCGAGTGATCTGTGGCCCGACTTGATGGGCATTCCGCGCGCCCTCGTGTTGCGGTCGGCGGCGACATGAAAAAACCGTTTGGCAGACTGAGGCAGGCAGACTAGCTTTCACCTTGGCAGGGCCAGCCGCACAGCGGCTTGCCCCAGGCGCCCAGGCCCTATGGTCGGGGTACTCGCCGGAACCAGTGCCGTTGGATTGAAGCCAGGCCGAGGGGGCACGCCCCGGGACGCCTGCGGGTTTACCCGCGTGTCCCTGCAACCTCCGGTCCGCAACAGAGAAGGCTCGACAGCATCAATATGAACATGAAACGCATGCGTGGACGCGGCCATCGACCCGGTGGCGGCGGGGGTGGAGGCGGCGGGCTGCGACATCACGGCGGAGGCGGCGGTGGCAACATCCCCCTCAATCGCAATCACGTATTCGACAGCAGCGGCCCGGACCTTCGAATCCGTGGAACGTCCCAGCAGTTGTTCGAAAAATACCTGCAGCTCGGCCGCGATGCGACGAGCGGCGGCGACCGGGTGATGGCAGAGGGCTACTTTCAGCACGCCGAGCACTATTTCCGCATCCTGAACGCGATGAACCAGGCGGCGCAGCAGAACCAGCAGAACGGCCAGCAGCAAGGTGCTCCGCGACGGCCCTATAACGGTGAGGAGGAGAGCCAACCGGTCGGCGAAACCGAGGAGGCCGAAGTGCGCGCCCCCGGCACCGGCGATCAGCCAGAGGCCCGCGAAATCCCGATCGCAGCCGCGCCGCCCGAGGCGTAGGGTAGTCCGAGGCTATTCCCCCTCCCCTCGCGGGAGGGGATTGAGGGGACGGGGCGTCCCGGCCACCGGCCATCCCCTTCCGCGGCCAATGGCCGCATCGCCGAAGCGCTGACGCAGCGCGTCGATTGCCGCCTGGGTAGCGGCGCGGCGCGGCGTCTCGAGGTCGGCGAGATCCCCCTGATCAGCTCCCGCGAGCCGCATCAGCGGGTTGGCGCCGATGCCGATCAGCCGGAATGCCGTGCCGGTCGCCTCGCGCGCCAGCAGTGTGCTGGCCGCTTCGAACAGCCGATCGGGCAGCACCGTGGGGCTCGGTAGGCGCACCGCCCGGGAGCGGATGGCGAAATTGGTGGTCTTCAGCTTCAGCACCACACCGCCCGCGGACAACTCGTTCTCCTTCAGCCGCCGCGCAAGCTTTTCGGCCATACGCCACAGATGGCGTTCCAGGTCGACAGGGCGCGTCAGGTCAGTATCGAAGGTGGTTTCCGCACTGATCGATTTGGTCTCGCGCGCTGGGTCGACCCTGCGCACATCCTCGCCACGGGCGCGGGCGGCGAGCGACGGGCCATCGTCACCCAGGCGCCGCAATGCCTCACGGTCGCTCAGCGCCTGAAGATGGCCGAGTTGCGTGATACCCTGTGCGGCGAGCCGCCGGGCGAGTGTGGGACCGATGCCGGGCAGCAGCCTGACCGGCTCCGGGGCCAGCAGCGACGTGGCCTCTCTGGCGCCGATCACCGCGAAGCCACGCGGCTTGTCACGACCCGCGGCGATCTTCGCCAGCAACCGGTTGGCGGCGAGCCCGATCGAGACAGTGACCCCGACGACGGCTTCCACGTCGCGGGCGAAACGGCCCAGCACGATGGCGGCGGGAGCACCGTGCAGTGACTCGGTGCCCGCGAGGTCCAGCACCGCCTCGTCGATCGACAGCGGTTGCAGCAGCGGCGTCAGCGTCGCCATCATTGCGCGGATCTGCCGGCCGACCGCGACATACTTGGCGAAGTCGGGACGGATCACCACGGCGTCGGGACAGGCTTTCAGCGCCTTGAACATCGGCATGGCACTGCGCACGCCATAGATGCGCGCGACGTAACAGGCGGCGGTCACGACGCCACGCACGCCGCCGCCGACGATGACGGGTCTGGCGGCGAGTCCGGGACGGTCGCGTTTCTCGACGCTGGCATAGAAAGCATCGCAGTCGATGTGGGCAATCGTCAGGTCGAACAGTTCCGGATGGCTGACGATGCGCGCGCTACTGCACGCCGCGCATCTGCTGCCATCGACCTCGGTCAGACAGTCGCGGCAGATCGCGGGCACGGACTCACGTCGCCGGCCACAGCCACGCCGCGCCGCGCACGCCGGACGAGTCGCCATGCTTGTTGCGGACGATCGGCGTCTGCACGAAGTCGCTGAAAACGTAGCGCGTCACCAGCGGCGGCAGTGCGGTGTACAGATGATCCATGTTGGACAGCCCGCCGCCCAGCACGATCACATCGGGATCCAACAGATTGACCACGTGTGCCAGCCCGCGCGCCAGGCGCTCAGCATGGCGATTAAGCGCCGCCTGCGCCCGAGTGTCGCCGGCGGCGGCGCGCGCCGGAATGCCGGCAGCATCGTGGGCACCTTCGCCGTCGCAGTCGCGCGCCAGCGACGGGCCAGCGACCCACGTCTCCAGACAGCCGAGGTGGCCGCACCAGCACTGCCGCCCGGGAAGCTCCTCCGGGCGAGGCCATGGCAGCGGGTTGTGGCCCCACTCGCCGGTGACGTGGTTGCGGCCGCGCATGACTTTGCCGTCCACGACCACGCCGCCGCCGCAGCCGGTGCCGAGGATGACGCCGAACACCACGCCCGGACCCGCCCCGGCGCCGTCGATCGCCTCCGAAAGCGCGAAACAGTTGGCGTCATTCTCCACCCTCACCTCGCGGTCGAGCAGAGCGCTGATGTCACGATCGAACGTGTGCCCGTTCAGGGCGATCGAGTTGGCGTTCTTCACCAGGCCGGTGACCGGGCTGATCACGCCCGGGATGCCGATCCCCACGGTTGCGGCAACGCCCAGCCGGGCTTCCGCGCCGCGCACCAGGCCGGCGATGCCCTCCAGGGCTGCCTGATAGCTGTGTGGCGTGTCGATGCGGTGACGGAAGCTCTCGCGGCCGTCGGGGCCGATGACCGCGATTTCGATCTTGGTGCCGCCGAGGTCGATGCCGATGCGGTGTTGCATGGGGTGGGCCTGAAGGGTGGGCGATGACGCGGTAATGGGCAGTCGATCTGAGATGGCAGGTACGATGGCTGCCGGCCCCAGACATCATCAGGGGACAGCCAATAGAGTACTATGCCGGGATCGACGTGTCATTGGAACAGTATCGGGTCTGTGCTGTGGACGCGACAGGCGTTGTGCTGCAGCGGATGTGGATGGACGGCCGTGAGGCGCGGGCGGCGACCGCGTCTTGCGGGCTCCAGCCACAAGGAGTTCACAGGCCTGGCGTGTTGCGGTCGTGATTGTCGGGCTGGCCCCGACGAGACAAGGAAATCAGCCGACTTTCCTTTGCTGGCGCGCCTGCAACGGGCAGGTAGATAACCACCGCCGTTCCCTTGCCCGGCGACGACTCGATCGTCAGCGTTCCGCCTGATTGATGGGCCAGTCCATGCACCTGGCTTAGCCCAAAGCCGGAACCCTTGCCCACCTCCTTCGTGGTGAAGAATGGTTCGATTGCACGCACGCGGACGTCTTCTTCCATGCCGACGCCGTCATCGGCGACTGTGAGTGTCACGTAGCGGCCGGGCGGCAAATCCGGCGTCTTCTGGTCGGGCTCGATTTCAGCGATCGCAGTCGTAATCGCGATGCGTCCCCCGTCGGGCATTGCGTCGCGTGCATTCGTGGCGAGGTTGAGAATGGCCTGCTCGATCTGCTCCGTATCCACCAGCACGGGTTCCAGCCCCGGATCAAGTCGTATCTCTATGCGTCTCCCAGCCACCGTCGTCTCCAGCAGCCTCTGCATCGCGTTCAGCACCCCGTTCAGGTCCGTGGGTCGCGGCACCAGTGGCTGTCTGCGCCCGAAGGCCAGAAGTTGGCGCGTGAGAGATGCACCGCGTCGGGTGGCATGCAGGATTGCAGCGAGGTCGTTGGCGTGCGCGGAACTCGGGCCGAGCCGGCGATCCATGCGTTCCGCGATTCCGCTCACCACCATGAGAAGGTTGTTGAAGTCGTGCGCGACCGCCGCGGTCAGGCGGCCAATGGCTTCCATCTTCTGTGACTGCTGCAGTCTCTGCTCGGCCAGCAACCGGCTGGAAATCTCCTGCGTCAGCCGGGCATTGGCCGCATCGAGTTCGTTCGTGCGCTCCGCAAGCCTGATCTGGGCGGAAAAGATGCCGATGAACCAGCTCTGAAACCTGAAGCTCGCTACGCACAGCGCGAGCCCGAAGATCAGGACCATGATGCCGAAAACGACCGCCAGCGTACCGCCCGCGGCGAGGAAGCGCCCAGCCAGGGGAATGGTCGCAGGCAGGATGAAGGCGACAACCGTAGGAATATGAGGGGCGTGGACAGTAGCAGCGCCGGCGCACATCCCGGCGATGACAAGTGCCAGGAAGAGCTGGGACACGTCGGTAGGCGGGAAGAAGACGACGGCACAAACGCCCCACATGGTGCCCGAAAGCAAGGCTCCCACGATCGATTGACGCACCCAGAACGAAAAGCCTGCGGGTTCCGGATGGGAGCCGCTGCGGTACCAGCAGCAGCCGATCATCCGCAGGGCGGCCACCGTATATACCCCGCCGAGCCAGCACAAAAGTCCGGGCGTGGAAGTGAAAGGGCTGAAAACAACCGCGACGAGGGTTGCATTTACGACCACGACAACGAGCGTCATTGGCAGCTGCGCATAAACCGCCCGAATACGCTCGGCATCAACGGGATCAGTTGATCCAGCTATCTCCACGACGAGAACTGCCTGGAGTGCCGCTGATCTGGCAATGTGTCCGTCATCGCCGTCCTAGAGCTCGAGCTCCGAAACCGACAAGCCGTGCAGTCGGCTCTCATCAATCTCAGACAGCAACTTTTCCAGTTCGGCGAAGGTATAAGGTTTGTTGAGCACGGCGTGGAATTTGCCCGGCGCCAGTTGTCCAGCCTCGGTCAGATCCGCGTAGCCGGTGGCAAGCACGATTGGGCAGGTAATGCCCCGGTCACGCAGCAAGCGGGCGAGCGCCACGCCGTTCATTCCGGGCATGACGTAGTCGAGGATCACCAGATCAGGCAGCTCGCCGGCCTCGTCCAGGCGATCCAGAGCCTGCTGACCACTGGCCGCTTCGATCACGCAATAGTCGAGTTGCCGCAGCATGTCGGTGGTGACCTCCAGGACCACGGGATCATCATCAACGACCAACACCTTCTGCCGCAGGTGCTTCGGCCTGATCGTGGAAGATCCCGGCAACCGGGCAGGAGCAACGGAGCGCGGCAGCCGCAGGTCAACCTGAGTGCCCTGTCCAGGTTGCGAGCGAATTCGCATCGCGCCGCCGGACTCCTCGATCATGGCCTTCACCTGACTGAGGCCGAGACCCGATCCCAAGGCGCCCTTGGTCGTGAAGAAGGGTTCTGGCGCGCGGCTCTTCAGGTCACTGTCCATGCCGACGCCGGTGTCTGTCACCGTCATCCGAACATACTCACCTGCCGGAAGACCGTCGCCTGGCTGCCCCAAGGTTTCGTTCGATGTTGCGAGCGTCAGCACGCCGCCTTCCGGCATCGCATCCCGTGCATTGAGCGCCAAATTCAACAGAGCCGCTTCCAGTTGACCGGGTTCAGCGCTTGCCGGCCACAGATCGTGGGCGAGCTCGGTAACCACCTTGATGCGGCTTCCCAAGGTCGCCGTGCCGAACATGGCCACGAGGTCCGTGATGAGCTCATTGACATCGGCGGAGCGCGCGGACAGTGGGCGGCGACGGGAGAAGGCAAGCAGCCGCCTGGTCAGTTGGGCACCGCGCAGAACCGCCCCGGAAGCCCGCTGCACCCAGACGCGTTGCTTCGTCTGCTCCTCCGACAGGGAATGGCCAAGCAGGTCCAGGCTGCCCTGCACCGTCGCGAGAAGGTTGTTGAAATCGTGTGCTATCCCGCCGGCGAGCTGGCCCACTGCCTGCAGTTTCTGTGCTTGCAGCAGCGCCGCCGCGGTTTTCTCGCGTTCCGCGATGGCCACCTGAAGCCGGTTGTTGGTCAAGAGCAGGTCCTGAGTGCGTTCGGCCACGCGGGCCTCGAGCAGATCGGAGTGCTCCTGGAGTTGCTGCTGCCGCTTCTGCAGCGCCGCGGCCATCTCGTTCCAGGCCGCGGATATCTGGCCGAATTCAGAACTCTCGTCGTACTCGGGTGCGCGAACCGATAGGCTCCCTTCGCGCCAACGCCGGGCGACCGCGACCAGCGCGCTGGTCGGGCGACTGATGAATCTGTTGGCAGCCAGCCAGGTGAGAGCAAATACGACGATGGTCACCAGCGCCAGCAGGATCGCGCCGCGCAACATCGCACGGTTGACGTCGGCCATCAGGTCCGGTTCGTACAACCCGACCGCAATGAGCAGGTTCTGGGTGGCGGCGGCTGGAGGAACATAGCTGAACAGGCGCTCGGTCCCGTCAACGCTTCTGATCCTGGCGAGGCCGCGGTGTGGAGCATGTACCAAGGCCATCGACACAGGCGGCAACTGATGCCCAACGAACTTGTCATGTGCGGGATTGCGTCCCAGCACCACGCCGTCGGCATCCGCGACAGAAAGGACGGCTCCGACCAGGAACGCCGAATCGGGCTGCTTGAGTTGGCTGAAGTGCTCGCGCAGCCAGTCGAGGTCTAGAGCGCCGACGAGCCATCCGCCGCCACTGACCTCAGTCGCGCCAAGCGGGAGATAATACGGCAGAAAACCGCCGGGATGCTCCGCCGAGCGACCAAAGCGGCCGGCGGTGAACGTCGTGACGGACAAGGCACTGTGGAGCCAGGCGGTATCGGGTGACGTTGCCGCCACCTCAGGGTCCGAAGCGCACAGGATCTGTCCGTGCACATCGAGCAGGACAACGAATGCCAGGCTTGGCGCATTGCGACGGATACTGGCCAACCGCAGAGCGCACTCTTTGCCGACCGTGCGAACCTGGTGGAATTCGGCGGCTGTTGCCAGCAGCAGACGCACTCCCTCGCCGATGCTGGCCGTGTCGGCGGCAAGCAACTGCACCTGATGCATCGCCAGCTCGTTGACCTGCGCCTTGCGCTCGGCCCACTCGACCCAGCTCACGGCAACCTGCAGACCTATCGTTGGGACGAGGCAGATCCCGATGATCAGCAACAGGCGGGTCGAAATCCGCATGCAGGAGACCCGCTTTAGCCAGCTCCGAAAGCGCTGCCCGCGTTCGATCGGTACGGGGGGTAAATCCTGCAGCATCATAAGCGGCAGCTCTCGTTGATAGCCCGGGCGTAGCCGCAGCGCGGCGCTTGCGGGGTTCGAGCGCCGACCTCAGCCCGGTTAGGACTGAAGCGACCTCACGAACACGGGAGGATTAGGCGAATTTAACCTATTTCAACCAGCTATCGCTTGCGCTTATCACGCTCTCGTGATCCGCAAACTGATCAACTGTTCCAATTTGTTTCTGTTCTTCGACCCAAACGGGTCGATCTGCGCCAATCAGCCGTGATCAATATCTGCCGGGCGATTATGCTGATTCCGGCGCTTTCAGGAGGAGGATTCTGTCTCGAGCCTGCGACAGCGCCACGCCGGGGGAGACCGCCTCGATCGCGCTCCAGTCGGCAGCGTCAGGGTGTGTCTCGCTTGCCGCTCGCAGCACGGCGACGGTGGCGTCCGACGCGTCCCTCTGACGGCCGGCGATTCGTGCCTCCAGCTCCGCTAGCGGCGCTTCGAGCCAGAGGCCGACGAACGCAACGCCCGCCTCCCGGGCGGCAATTTCCACCGTTCTTCGATGACCCGTATCTATGAAGGTCGCGTCGGCGATCACGGCATGGCCGCCCGCCGCCGCCTCGCGGACAAGCGTGGCGAGCTCAGTGAACACCGCCTCGCTGGCTGCGTCGCTGTAGGCCGATTGCGGCAGCCGCTCCTCAGGCGCCACTGCATGCAGGCGTTTGCGGATTTCGTCGCTGCGCAATACCAGCGCGCCGGGCGCGTCGCCGAGTTCTGGTGCCAGAGCGCGTGCCAGAGTGGATTTGCCAGTGCCCGGCAACCCGCCGACCGCAACAACGACCGGCGGCGTTGGCTGGAGATAAGCGGCGGCGGCCGCCAGATAGCGCATGGCGACGCTGGCATTGCCGCGCTTCGCCTCGACGTGGGCGCGTACCATCGCGCGCAGCGATAGGAATGGCGGCAATCCAACCGTCAGCGCAGCGTCACCAGTGCGAGCGACGTAGCGGTTCAGCACGCGGTTCGCCGCCGACCGCGCGACGCGCTGGTCCAGATCCATCAGCAGGAACGCAAGGTCGTAGCCCAGATCTATCGTCGCCATCGCCTCGTCGAACTCGAGCGCATCGAACGGAACCGGGCGCCCCTGCCAGAGGCAGAGATTTCCAAGATGCAGATCGCCATGTGCGCGGCGGACGAAGCCATCATGCGCGCGGTGGGCGAGCCACTGCGCAATGTCATCCAGCGCAGCCAGAATGCGCGTCTGCCAGGCGTACACTGCCGCGTCGGGCAGGCCGGCGTCATGCGCCGATTGGGCGTTGCCCTCGGCAACATGGCGCATCGCTGCGACGGCATCTGTCTTGGTCGCGGGTGACAGGCTGCCATGGAACGCTGCAACTGCATCGCCGAGCGCGTCGAGCAGCTCCGGAGTGAGCCCGCCAGCCGACGCGACCGCATCGAGGAAATCTGCTGCTGGAACGCGCGCCATGCGCAGCACCCAGTCGATCACCGCGCTTTCGCCCGGATCGCCAATACCGAGTGTTCCGTCGGCGCGACGCACGACCGGCACGACATCGCGGTACAGACCGGGCGCCGCGACGCGGTTCAGCTCCAGTTCGCGCAGGGTGAAGCGCCGGCGCGCCTCCAACGGCGTGAAGTCGAGGAATGCCAGGCGCACCGCCTTCTTCAACTTCCACACCGTGTCCGCGCCGACGAACACCAGCGATATGTGCGTCTCCAGCGGTTCCGATCCCGCGAGCTGGCGCAGGAACGCCACGACCTCCGCCTGTTCCGGCGGCGCGGTCATCGTCGGGTCAGGGGTACAGCTTGCCGATGGTCCAGCCGCCGTCCGGCGCTCTCGCGTAGACCGTGCGGTCGTGCAGCCGGAACGGCATGTTCTGCCAGAACTCGAACCGTTGGGGGATGATCCGGTAGCCCGACCAGTGCGGCGGGCGCGGGATATCGTCGCCCGGATACCGCGCCTCATTGGCGGCAAGACGGCGCTCCAATTCCGCGCGATCCGGCAAGACGCGTGATTGGTCCGACGCCCAGGCCCCGAGACGCGATATACGCGGTCGCGTGGCGTAGTACGCGTCGGCTTCGGCGTCGGCAACGTGCTCGACATAGCCTTCGATGCGGACCTGGCGACCCAGCGGCTTCCAGTGAAATAGCAGGGCGGCGCGCGCGTTCGCCGCCAGTTCCTCGCCCTTGCGGCTCTCCTTGTTGGTGTAGAACACGAAGCCCCGCTGATCGGCACCCTTCAGCAACACGATGCGGGCCGCCGGCGTGCCATCTGGGGTGGCGGTCGCCAAGGTCATGGCGTTGGCGTCTTCCGGTTCGTGCGCCCATGCCTCATCCATCCACTCCTGGAATCTGGCAAACGGATCGGTGACGTGCTGAACGGAATCCGGCATCGATTGGTCTTTCTCGCAGGCAAGTGCACTCTGCCGCCGCGGAACCTGCACGCCAAGCGTGGATCGCCGACTCTTGCCCCGCGACGGCACGCTGTGCCACCACCGCAGCGACTCGCAAAGGATTAGCCAATGCCCGACAGCGCCGCCACGAAAGGCACCGTGATGCAGGGCAAACGCGGCCTGATCATGGGGGTAACCAACGAGCGCTCGCTCGGCTGGGGCATCGCCGCCGCGTGTGCGGCGCAGGGAGCGGAGCTGGCATTCACCTATCAGGTGGAGGCGCTTGGGCGCCGGGTACGGCCGCTGGCAGCGTCGGTCGGCTCGGATCGGCTGTTCTTATGCGACGTGGGCAACGAGGCAAGCGTCGACGCGGCCTTCGCGTCATTGCGCGAGCAGTGGGACGGCCTGGATTTCCTCGTCCACGCGATCGCCTTCGCGGACAAGACGTATCTGCGTGGCCGCTACCTGGACACGCCGCGCGAGGCGTTCCTGCAGGCGCTGGACATATCGTGCTACTCGTTCGTCGCTGTCGCGCAGCGAGCGGTGCCGATGATGCGGCCTGGCGGCAGCCTGCTGACGTTGACCTATGTCGGCGCCGAGCGCTGGACGCCGCACTACAACGTGATGGGCGTGGCGAAGGCGGCGCTCGAAGCGTCGGTTCGTTACCTCGCCGCCGATCTGGGCGGGCAAGGGATCAGGGTGAACGCGATCAGCGCCGGACCGATCCGCACCGTGGCGTCCGCCGGTATTGGCGATTTCCATTACATCCTGCGCTGGAACCAGCTGAACTCGCCAATGCAGCGCAACGTAACGATCGAGGATGTCGGTGGCGCGGGGGTCTACCTGCTGTCGGACCTGTCCGCCGGAGTGACCGGCGAGGTCCACCATGTCGATTGCGGCTATCATATAGTGGGGATGAAGAATCCCGCCGCGCCTGACATAGCCATCGTCGATGGGTGAAATGAGAGGAAGATCCCCCCTCCCCCCAACCCTCTCCTGCAAGGGGAGGGGAGCGATGAGCCCGAACTTTCTCCCCCTCCCCTTGCGGCAGGGGGCTGGGGGGAGGGGAACCTTCCGCCATGTCCCATAACAGCTTCGGCCACCTGTTCCGCGTCACCACCTGGGGCGAGAGCCACGGGCCAGCCATCGGCTGTGTGGTCGACGGCTGTCCGCCGCGCATCTCGCTTTCCGAGGCCGACATCCAACCCTGGCTGGACCGCCGCCGTCCCGGTCAGTCGCGCTATACGACGCAACGCCAGGAGCCGGATGCGGTCCGCATCCTGTCCGGCGTGTTCGATGGCGTGACCACGGGCACGCCAATCGCCATGCAGATCGACAACGTGGACCAGCGCTCGCGCGACTACTCCGCGATCGCCGCGCAATTCCGTCCCGGCCACGCCGACCTGACCTACGAACTGAAATACGGCATCCGTGACTACCGCGGCGGCGGCCGGTCCTCGGCACGGGAGACCGCCATGCGCGTGGCCGCCGGTGGCGTGGCGCGCAAGGTACTGGGCGACGCTGTGCGCATCCGTGGCGCGCTGGTGCAGATCGGTCCGCACCGCATCGACCGGAACCGCTGGGACTGGGCTTCGGTGGATGACAATCCGTTCTTCTGCCCGGACCCGAGCACGGCGTCGCGCTGGGAAACCTATCTGTCCGAAGTGCGCAAGGCAGGCTCGTCGGCCGGCGCGGTGATTGAGGTGGTGGCCGAGGGCGTCCCTCCTGGCCTGGGCGCGCCGATCTACGGCAAGCTGGACGCCGAGATCGCGGCCGCGCTGATGTCGATCAACGCGGTGAAGGGCGTGGAGATCGGCGAAGGCTTCGCCGCCGCCGCATTGTCAGGCGAGGCGAATGCGGACGAGATGCGGATGCAGGACGGGGTGGTGAACTTCGCCTCCAACCATGCCGGTGGCATCCTTGGTGGGATCTCCACCGGACAACCCATTGTGGCGCGCTTCGCGGTGAAGCCGACCAGTTCCATCCTGACGCCGCGCCAGACCGTGGATCGCACGGGCCAGGACATCGAGATCAGCACCAAGGGCCGTCACGATCCGTGTGTCGGCATCCGCGCCGTGCCGGTGGGTGAGGCGATGCTGGCCTGTGTGCTGGCCGACCACCTGCTGCGCCATCGGGCACAGAATCCGGACGCTCCAACCACTGCCCGGCTGCCACGCAACTAAGCGATGGGAATGAACGCGGGGGGATGCGCGTCTACTCCGTCGGACCCCGCCCGCAATGCAACCCCAGCCGCCTCCGTACGATCCACCGGCGCTCGATGCGTTCGTCGCATTGGCGGGCATGCGCCTGTGGACAGCGCGCATGGCGGATATCGGTCGACGCGCCGCGTGCGGGCCTCGCGCGGGACAGGCGATCCGCCAGCGCCATGCGCTTGAACTGGCGATCGAGCGGCTGCGCGGCACACTGACCCGGCCGCCTTCCGTGGCTGAACTTCACGCAGTAAGGCTGGCCGGGGACGCGGTGACGCTGTCGCGCGCGCTGAGCGCGCGAGGCAGGCGGCGGCTGCGTGACGGGCTGCGAACCGCGCTCGCCGGCGACGGCACGCTGGTGCCGGTTTTCCACATGCTGCGCACCGCGGCGTTGCAGGTCTCGCGTGGCTTCTCGGTTGCCTTCGCCGGGCTGGAAGACGATGCGCCCTATGACCTGCTCATCGCGCGGGGCGATATCGAGGCCGAAATAGCTTGCGAAGTTGTGTCGGCCGAGGAGGGGCGGCTCGTGCATCGCAGGGCTTGGTCGCATCTGGCCGATCGGGTGGACGCCGACCTCCGCGCCTGGCTCGTCGCCTATCCCGGGCGATATTTGCTGAAGATGACATTACCGCAAGGCTTGGTAATCAGTGCTCTGGCCGAGATGCACAGCCGTATCCGCCACCTGCTGCAGACCCGTGGCCGTCGCGATGACGACAACACGGCCGTGCTGCGGCTTGACCCCCTGGCGCTGGCCGGGAGCGACGCTGACGCTGGTCTGATGCCGTCGCTCCGGCGAGAGTTTGGCCCCGAGGCACACCTCGCCGTCACTGCGGCCGGTCGAGGGCTGTTCGTCATGGCGGCCAGGGCGGGGCGCGCGGACGAGGTTGCCATTGCCGTACGCCATCGGCTGTTCGAGATCACACCAAAACGTCTGAGCGGGACGCGGCCGGGCATACTGGCGATGTTCATCGATGACACAGACCGATCCGAATGGCGCGGTCTGCGCGAACGGCTTGAACTGGAGGGAGAGGCACGTCAGTTCCTCGCCTACAAGGCGGCGCGGCCGGTCATCGCGGTAACGTGCGCATCTCGGTTCGAACTGTTTGGCATGGCTGACGCGGCTGAGGGTGGCGAACTGCGATTTCGCAACTCCGCGCATCCGGCGGCGAAGGCGGCGGCGCTCGGACCCGCGATACTGTCGTCGGTGTGATCGCCTCGCTGTCGGGTAATTCGTTGGTAAGCTTCTTATCTCCATAGTCGCGCCGCAGGACAGCCACGATCCTGGGTTTGTTCCGTATGCCCAACGCGACTGGAGAGACAAAAATGACGGACGCCGAGTACGCCCGGAAACTCGACGAACTCGATCGCCTGCTGAACGACCCGGACGTGCCGATGGAACCCGCCAAGGTGTGGTCTCTTCTGGCTGAGATCGCGCAACGCGATCTGGTCGCCGCTCATGTGGGTCGAAGCGCCGACTGAAGCCATCAGGTTCTTATGGCGGCGATTAGAAATTCGCGATTGCCCTCTGGTCCCGTGATCGGACTTTCGATGATGCCGACGACGCCCCAGCCTGGCAGCGTCGACCACCAGTCATGGATGCGATCGCATACGGCTTGGTGAACGGCGGGGTCACGCACCACCCCCTTGCTGCCGACAGCATCCGGCCCGGCCTCGAATTGCGGCTTGATCAGTGCCACGGCCCAAGCACCCGGCGCGCAGAGCGCGAGCGGCGCCGGTAGCACTGTCCTTAAGCCGATAAAGCTCGCGTCGCACACCAGGGCGCCGATCGGATCAACGATGGCCTCGCGGGTCAAATAGCGGGCGTTGGTCCTCTCGTGCACCACGACGCGCGGATCGGCCCTCAGCTTCCACGCGAGCTGGCCGTGGCCGACATCCACCGCGCGCACCTTCGTCGCACCGTGCGCCAACAGCACATCGGTGAAGCCTCCGGTTGAAGCGCCGATGTCCAGACAGACCCGCCCGACCGGCGACAGGCCGAAGTGGTGCAGCGCATGGTCGAGTTTCAGCCCGCCGCGTGACACCCACGGATGGTCCTGGCCCCGCACCTCCAGGGAAGCCTCCGCTGCGAGGGTGTCACCAGCCTTGGCGATGCGGCGGTCGCCGCTGAACACCTTGCCAGCGAGGATCAGCGCCTGCGCGCGCGAGCGACTTTCCGCCAGCCCGCGGTTCACCAGCAACTGATCAGCGCGCATTCGCATGCGAGCAACTTGGCACTCCCCCTCCCCTTGCGGGAGGGGGTTGGGGGGAGGGGGCGATGCCCGCAGCCCCTAGCCCCAAATTGTCACTTGCATGATGCTATGCTCCGTCCTACATGGTCACTTGCATCATGCATGTCACTGGTGGGAGCGAACCATGCAGCGCAAGAGCTTCGGATCAATGACGTGCCCGATCGCCCGCAGCCTGGAGCGGGTCGGCGAGTGGTGGAGCATCCTGATCCTGCGCGACGCCTTCCGCGGCCTGACCCGCTTCGATCAGTTCCAGAAAAGCCTCGACATCGCGCCTAACATGTTGACCCGGCGCCTCAATGCGCTGGTCGAATCCGGCCTGCTGGAGCGGCGCGCCTACAGCGAACATCCGCCCCGCCACGAATACGTCCTGACCGAGCGCGGCCGTGATTTCCGGCCGGTGCTGTGGTCGCTGCTGGCCTGGGGTAACCGCCATTTCGCGCCCGAGGGCCCCAGCGTTATCGTCATCGACACCGAGACTGGCGAACCGGCGGACCCGGTGCTGGTGGATCGGCGTACCGGCAAGGTGATGGTCGAGCCGGCATTCCGCTCGGTTCCGGCGCCAGCAGCCAACGGGAGCGCGTCATGAGCGCCCAGGTCGCCGAGCGCGAGATCGTCGCCCGACCGCCGGTACGGCATGCAAGCATCTCGCGCAAGCAGCTCGGGCTGGCCGGTGCGGCCTTGCTGCTCGGCATTGGTGCCGCATGGTACGGCAACCACTGGTGGACCGTCGGACGGTTCATCGAGAGCACGGACGATGCCTATGTCGGCGGCGACGTCACCGTGATCGCGCCGAAGGTGTCAGGGTTCATCGCCGAAGTCGTGGTCACCGACAACCAGTCAGTCCACGCCGGCGATCTGCTGGTGAAACTGGATGATCGCGACTACCGCGCCGCGTTGGCGAAGGCGGTTGCCGCCGTGGCCGGTCAACAGGCCACGCTGGCGAATCTCGAGGCGGTCCGCCGGCTACAGGAAGCGATGATCGCACAGGCCAATGCCGAGCTGACCGCGACCGCGGCAGAGATCACCCGCACCAAGTACGATGTCGAGCGTTATCGCAGCCTGGCGCAGGATCAGTTTGGTACCCAGCAGCGCTTTCAGCAGGCGGACGCGGACCATCTGAAGGCGCTCGCAGCCGACGCCAGGGCACGCGCGGCCTTGGAAGCAGCACAGCGGCAACTCGACGTCATCGCCACGCAGAAGCAGCAGACGGAAGCGGCATTGGCCGGCGCGATCGCCGATCGCGATACCGCGCAGCTCAACGTGGGTTACACCGAACTGCGCGCTCCAATTGACGGCACGGTCGGCAATCGCAGCGCGCGCACCGGCGCATACGCCACGATCGGCGCCCAGCTCATCTCGCTCGTGCCCGCGCACGGGCTCTGGGTGGATGCGAACTTCAAGGAAAGCCAGCTCGCGCACATGCGCGCGGGCATGCCGGTGACGGTCGAGGCCGATGTTCTGCCCGACGAAGTGTTCCATGGCCGTGTCGGCAGTCTGGCACCGGCGACCGGCGCCGTGTTCAGCGTGTTGCCGCCAGAGAACGCCACCGGCAACTTCACCAAGATCGTGCAGCGCGTGCCGGTGCGCGTGCTGCTCGATGACGGCGCTGCCACGCTGGGCAGGCTTCGGCCTGGCCTGTCGGTTACCGCCGACGTGGACGAGCGATGAGCACGACCACGGCAAATGTCTTCGTGGCACCCGGCGAACTGCCGATGGCGACGAAGGTGTTCGCCTTCGCCAGCATGTGTGTCGGCTTCTTCATCGCGCTGCTGGACATCCAGATCGTATCCGCCTCGCTGGCTGACATCGGCGGCGGATTGTCCGCCGGGACCGATGAGGTGGCATGGGTGCAGACCAGCTACCTGATCGCCGAGATCGTGGTGATCCCACTCTCCGGCTGGCTGTCGCGCGTGATGTCCACACGCTGGCTGTTCTGCGCTTCCGCAGTGGGCTTCACCATCACCAGCCTGCTGTGCGGCTGGGCGTGGAACATCGAAAGCATGATCGTGTTCCGCGCGCTCCAGGGCTTTCTCGGCGGCTCGATGATCCCGACCGTGTTCACCACGGCCTTCATCTACTTCAACAACCAGCAGCGGGTGATTGCCGCCGCCACCATCGGCTGCATCTCGTCGCTGGCACCGACATTGGGACCGACTATCGGCGGCTGGATCACCGACGATTACTCCTGGCACTGGCTGTTCTTCATCAACCTGGTGCCTGGCGTCTTCGTCTCCATCGTGGTGCCGATGCTGGTTCGTGTGGACCGGCCGAACCTCTCTTTGCTGCGTGGCGCCGATTACCTCGGCATGGTGCTGATGGCGGTGTTTCTCGGCTGCCTGGAATACACGCTGGAGGAAGGGCCCCGCTGGGACTGGTTCGGCGACGACACCATCCGGGCGACGGCGTGGATCTCCGGCATCGCTGGTGTGGCATTCGTCTGGCGCAGCCTGACGCACAGCCAGCCGGTGCTCGATCTGCGCGCGTTGACGAGCCGCAACTTCGCGCTGGGCTGCTACTTTTCGTTCACCATCGGCATCGGCATCTTCGCCACGATATATCTGACGCCGTTGTTCCTGGCGCGCGTGCGCGGCTTCAGCGCGCTGCAGATCGGCGAGGCGGTCTTCACCACCGGCCTGTTCCAGGTCTGTGCGATCCCCTTCTACTCGATGATAGCGCGGCACATCGATCTGCGCTGGCTGATGATGTTCGGCATGGCGTGCTTCGCCATCAGCATGTGGAACTTCACCCCCATCACGCATGATTGGGGCTGGCGAGAGTTGCTGCTCCCGCAGGCGTTTCGCGGCTTCTCGCAGCAGTTCGCCGTGGCGCCGACCGTGTCGCTGACGCTTGGCGGCCTGGCGCCGGAGCGACTGAAACTGGCGTCGGGGCTGTTCAACCTGATGCGCAATCTCGGCGGCGCGATCGGCATCGCTGTGTGCGGCACAATATTGAACGACCGCACAAACCTGCACTTTCTGCGTTTGGCCGAGCACCTGAACAGCGGCAATTCGGCGATGCTGCAATATCTGCAAGCAACGGCGGCGAACGCGACCACGGCGCACGGCGGCGATGCGTTGCACGGCCACGCTTTGGCGCTGCGGGAACTTTGGTCGCTCACACTGCGGGAGGCGCAGACGCAAGCCTTCGCAGACGCGTTCTTCGTCATCGCGCTGTGCTTTGCCCTGGCGACGGTGACAGTGCCGCTGATGCGCAAGATCGCGGTGCAGGGAGCGCCATCGCGCGACGCTCACTAGAGCAGGAGAGGCACATGGAACGCAGGAATGCCACCGCGGCGGTGATCGGTGCGGGAGACTTCATCGGCAGCGCGATCGCCCAAAAATTCGCTGCCGAAGGCTTCACCGTATTCGCCGGCCGCCGCAATGGCGAGAAGCTGGCGCCATTGGTCCAGGCTATCGAAACGGCTGGCGGCCGAGCCTTCGCCCGTTCGCTCGACGCAAGGCAGGAGGACGACATCGCCGCCTTTCTTCACGAGGCTGATGCCGAGGCGCCGCTCGAGGTCTGCATCTTCAACGTCGGCGCCAACGTCCACTTCTCCCTGGTGGACACGACGGAGCGCGTGTTCCGCAAGGTGTGGGAGATGGCCTGCTATGCCGGCTTCCTCACCGGCCGCGAGGCGGCGCGACTGATGCTGCCGCGTGGCAACGGCGCAATCTTCTTCACCGGCGCGACCGCCAGTCTGCGCGGCGGCGCCGGTTACGCCGCGTTCGCCGCTGCCAAGGCCGGCCTGCGCTCGGTGGCCCAAAGCGCGGCACGCGAACTGGGACCAAAGAACATCCATGTCGCCCACCTCGTCATCGACTCCGGCGTGGACACGGCATGGGTGCGCGAGCGGATCAGGGCACGCGAGGGCGACGAAGCGCTGCGCAATCTGGACGTCGGCCGGCTGATGCGTCCGGAATTGGTGGCTGACGCGTATTGGCAGCTGTATCGGCAGCCGCGCGACGCATGGACGTTCGAGATGGATATCCGTCCGTTTGGCGAGAAGTGGTGACAACGATGAGCAACGTAGAATTCCATTTCGACTTCGGCAGCCCGAACGCATATCTGAGCCACCTGGTGATCCCGGGCATCGAGCGGCGGACAGGCTTGAAGTTTGCCTATGTGCCCGTGCTGCTCGGCGGCGTCTTCAAGCTGACCAACAACCGCTCCCCAGCGGAAAGTCTGGCCGGCATCAGGAACAAGCCGGAATACCAGAGACTCGAGACGGCGCGTTTCGTGCGACAGCATGGCATCACGCGCTTCACGCCCAATCCGTACTTCCCGGTCAACACGCTGGTGCTGATGCGCGGTGCGATCGCGGCGCAGCGGCTGGGAATCTTCGAGCATTACGTCGATGAGATCTACCGCCACATGTGGGCCGATCCGAAGAAGCTTGACGATCCCGAAGTGCTGCACGCGGCGCTGGCTGAATCCCGCATCGACGCCGCGAATCTTCTCGAACTGACGCAGGCACAGGACGTGAAGGACGAGCTGATCGCCAACACGCAGCGCTCGGTCGAACGCGGCACCTTCGGATCGCCGACCTTCTTTGTCGGCGAGGAGATCTGGTTCGGCAAGGATCGCCTGCGCGATGTCGAAGAGGCCATCACTGCCACGTCGCGCGACAAAGTCTGAAGCGCACAGGAGTAGTCAAATGTCTGCACAACACCTGAGCTCGACTTTCCGCAATCTCATCGGGCTGGCGGCCCCAGGCTACAGCGACGGGTGTGTCCAGTAGAGGAAAAGGCCAAAATCGATATCTGCGAGTCAGATCAGTGGGTTGCTGCCTTCGACAGTGCAGACTTCGGCTTGACCCGCGCCCGGGGTTTTGACCCTGTTACTTGGCCGGCGCAGTACCAGCGTCGTCCACGCACCCTCGTTAACACGCGCGTCCAGGCGGACGCCGTGGTGGCGGTGAGCGGCGATGACGCTGCGGGCCTGCGTGCACAGCAGCCCGGAAAGGATGACCGTCCCACCAAAGGCCAATTGCGCCATCATGTGCCGCGCCATCAGACATAGCGGACGCGCCAGAATATTGGCGAGCACCAGATCATAGGGTCCGCCCGCTCGAACCACGGGATGCCGCCAGCCATCCGCCAGCTGGACCGTGACAAGCCGCCCCAGCCGGTTCTTCGTCGCGTTTTGCCGGGCGACGTACACCGAATTCGGCTCGACGTCCGTCGCCAGCACCCGGCGACGCAGAAGCCGGGCGGCTGCCATCGCTAAAATGCCCGAGCCGGTGCCGAGATCCAGGATCCGTCGCGGCCGCCGCCGGGCAACACGCTCCAATGCACGCAGACAGCCACGGGTGGAACAATGGTCCCCCGATCCAAAGGCGAGGCCGGCATCGAGCGTCAGGGTGATCCGCCCTGCCGGCGCACTGTGCTTGATATGGGTGCCACGCACCGCGAACCGCTGTCCGATCAACAGTTCGGGAAACGACGCATAGGTTCGTGCGAGCCACCCCTCCGCCGGCGTCACGGCCCTTTGCACTGATGCCTCCGTGCCGGTCACGCCGGCCGCCAGCACAAGCGCCGCCTGAAGCTCCTCATCGCCGCGACCGACGGGCTTCAGTCCTTCAACCCGCCAGACATTCGCGCCGCTACCGCGGAAAAAGCCCACAGTCAGGCACACGCTCGACAGCGCGGATACGTAGACCTGCACTGCCGCCTCGGGCACCTCGACCGAGACGGTCTCGAGCGCCGCCGGGGTTCGCCTCACACCTTCTCCACGAACCGGTCGAGCACGCGCTTCTCGCCTCCCTTTTCGAACGCCACGTCCAACCTGCCGTCCTCCGCTGCCTGCACGATGCCGTAGCCGAACTTCTCGTGAAACACGCGAGCGCCAACTGGAATTGCATCGCTCCGTGCTGGGCGCGCTGGTTGGTCCCATGCCTCGATTGTGCGGGGGCGTCGGGCCACAAGCGGAAACTGACCGGCGAAAGTCGTCGCCGCGAGTGTTCTTGCATCGCGTGCCATTGCCGCCGACCCGGTCCGCTCGACATCATCCGGAAATTCGTCGATGAAGCGGCTCGGGATGCTGGTCTGCCAGTTGGCGTAGATCCGCCGGTTCGCCGCATGGCTCACGATTGCCCGCTGCCGCGCGCGGGTCAGGCCGACATATGCCAGCCGTCGCTCTTCCTCCAGCGACTTCACGCCTCCTTCATCCAACGCTCGCTGATTGGGGAACAGGCCTTCCTCCCAGCCAGGCAGGAACACTGTGTCGAACTCCAGTCCCTTTGCCCCGTGCAGTGTCATGAGGCTGACACGGTCGCCCTCGGCCGCTTCATCGTTCTCCATGACCAGCGACACGTGGTCGAGAAAGCCAGACAGTGTCTCAAAGTCGGCCAACGCGCGAACCAGCTCCTTCAGGTTCTCCAGCCGGCCCGCCGCCTCCGGCGACTTATCCCGTTGCCACATGTCGGTATAGCCGCTCTCATCGAGCAGCGTGGCGACCGTCAGGACATGGCCATCCTTTTCCACCTGGGCGTGCCAGCGCACGAACCCCCGCAGCAACGCGTTCACTTGCTCCTTGGTCCGGCCCTTCAGCGAACCGTTCGCGACCAACTTCGCGGCGGCTTCCATGAGCGGGATGCCATCCGCCCTCGCTGTTTCATGCATGGCCCGCAGTGCCACATCGCCCACCCCGCGCCTCGGCACGTTGACAATTCGCTCGAACGCCAGGTCATCGGCAGGCTGCACAACCAGACGCATGTACGCGATCGCGTCGCGTATCTCCAGACGCTCATAGAACCGCAGCCCGCCGACCACGCGATACGGGATACCCAGATTGATCAATCGTTCCTCGAATGCTCGGGTCTGGAAGCCGGCGCGAACCAGGATGGCGATCTCCCTCAAGGGTTCGCCGTCGCGACGCAGCGCCTCGATGCGGTTCCCGACCATGCGCCCCTCCTCGTCCGAGTCCCACAGCGCAACGACGGTCACGCGCTCGCCCGACGCGTCTTGCCGGCCGGGGTGGAGTGTCTTGCCAAGCCTCCCATCATTGTGGGCGATCAGTCCCGACGCGGCGGCCAGGATCTGCGCGGTCGACCGGTAATTCGCCTCGAGCCGGATGATCTTCGCACCAGGAAAATCATGCTCGAAACGCAGGATGTTCTCGACCTCTGCGCCACGCCATGAATAGATCGACTGATCGTCGTCGCCAACACAGCAAATGTTCTTGTGCGCCTGTGCCAGCAACCGGAGCCAAAGATATTGCACAAGGTTGGTGTCCTGGTATTCGTCGACCAGGAGGTAACGGAACATCCGATGATACTGTGCCAGGACGTCCGGCTGTTCGCGCATCAGCTCGGTCATGTACAGCAGAAGGTCCCCGAAGTCCGTGGCGTTCAGCGATCGCAGCCGCGCCTGAAATGCCGCGTACAGCGCGCGAGCCTGGCCGCCGGCAAAGTCGGTATCCTCGGCTGCTGTCACGCGAAACGGCGTCAGGCCACGATCCTTCCAACGTTGGATCACCGCCATCATCGCCGGTGGCACCCAGCGCTTGGTATCGACCCGCTCGGACTCCATCACCTGCTTCAGAAGTCGGAGCTGGTCGTCCGAATCGAGGATTGTGAAATTCGACTTCAGCCCGACAAGTTCCGCGTGACGTCGCAGCATGCGCGCGCAGAGCGCGTGGAAGGTACCGAGCCACAGTCCCTCGACCGGCCGGCTGATGATGGCGCTGACCCGTTCGCGCATCTCCCGCGCGGCCTTGTTGGTGAATGTCACCGCCAGGACCTGGCTCGGGTAGGCACGGCCGGTCAGCAGGATATGAGCGAAGCGTGTGGTCAGCACGCGGGTCTTGCCGGTCCCCGCACCGGCGAGGACGAGAAGCGGACCATCCACCGTCTCGACAGCTTCCCGTTGTTCGGCATTCAGGCGCGCAAGGTAGTCGGTCATGGTCAGGGTATAAGGCGCGGTATCGCTTCGGACCAAGCGGGTCCCGCGCGGATCATTCCGCCGCTCGCGGCCTGACCCCCAGGATATGCGCGATCGCGTAGGTCAGCTCCGGCCGATTGAGCGTATAGAAGTGGAACTCGTCAACCCCGTTGGCCTGGAGCAGCCTCACTTGCTCCGCGGCCACGACGGCACCCACCATCCGGCGAGTTTCCGGGTCGTCATCGAGTCCCTCGAACATGTGGCTCAGCCAGTCCGGAATACTCGCCCCCGACAGCGCCGACATTCGCCGCAGCCCGGCCAGGTTGGTCACCGGCATGATACCTGGCACAACGGGCGCGGTGATGCCGGCGGCCAGGCACAGGTCCAGGAATCGCAGGTAAACCGCTGTGTCGAAGAAGAAGTTGGTGATCGCCCGACTGGCGCCGGCGTCGAGCTTCCGCTTTAGGTTGTCGAGGTCGTTCATCCGTGATGTCGCCTGGGGATGGACCTCGGGATAGGCTGCCACGGAGATTTCGAACGGGGCAATGCGCTTCAGCCCCGCGACGAGGTCCACGGCATACGAATAGCCCTTCGGATGAGGCTGGTAGGTCTCCCCTGGAGGCGCGTCGCCCCGCAATGCCACGATGTGGCGTACCCCCGCGTCCCAATACTGTTGGGCCACCTCGTCCACACCTTCCCGCGTTGCATCGACGCAGGTCAGGTGCGCCGCCGGCACAAGGCCGGTCTCGCGCACGATGCGTGTCACCGTGGCGTGGGTACGCTGGCGTGTGCTGCCACCGGCCCCGTAGGTGACCGACACGAACCTCGGAGCCAGCGGCTCCAGCCGCCTGATGCACAGCCAGAGCTGCTGCTCCAATCCCTCGGTCTTCGGCGGAAAGAACTCGAAGGACAACAATGGCGGAGGGTGGGTGGCACCCCTTGCCGGAAGGGCGCTGAAACGCGTACCGGTAAGCCAGCGTTCCAGTGTCGGACGGGGCGCGTTTTCGGTCGCCGGCGTGTCAGGGAGATCATTCATGGCCCTTTTTCCCAGGTTCTCGAGCCGGCGCAAGCGCAGATTGTGTGTGGTACGCTCAGATTGCACTGGAGCCGCCCCACGCCTACCCTCCGGCAAGCTGATCGTAACCACCCGCTGTTGTTAGTGGGCGGGGTTCTCCGCCCTCTGAACCCGCTCGAGGAATCCGATGCTTGCCGTCATTCGTTGTCACCTCCTGGTGATCACTGCGATACTGGTATGCGGCCTGAGTGGTTGCGCCACGCCTCCCCCCGCCAGCGACAAGGACGCCCTTGCGGATTACAACGAAACCAACGATCCGCTTGAGCCCACCAACCGCGCGATCTATGCGTTTAATAATGGGCTCGACACAGTGATCATGCGGCCGGCCGCACAGGCCTATCGCTTTCTGATTCCGGGACCCGTGCGCGGCGGTATCCACAACGTGTTGTCCAATCTCGGCACCCCGGTTCAGCTCGGCAACGACATTCTGGAAGGCAAACCCCGCCGAGCCGGCGACACCACGATGCGCTTCTTTATCAACACCACCGCGGGCGTACTCGGCATCTTCGACGTCGCCCAGGGGTGGGGATACGCCGACCATGACTCGGACTTTGGCATGACAATGGCCCTGTGGGGGCTTCCTGAGGGCCCGTTCTTGTTCCTGCCCGTGTTCGGTCCGTCCGATCCACGCGATGCGGTGGGACTCGGCGTCAACGCGGCAATGGATCCATTTACCTGGGTGGGTCAGGGGACGGCCGTTCGGGCACTCGACTGGTCACGCTTCGCGATGAACGGGCTTGACCAGCGCGAGCGCCACCTCGACGATATCGACAGCATCAAAAAGACGGCGCTGGATCCTTACGCAACGTTCCGTAGCCTGTATCGGCAACACCGGCGGGCGCAGATCGAGGATGCTCGGAATGACAAGCGTGCCACGATCCCAGTGTGGTTTCCGCAATCAGGAACACCCAATACTGCGACCTACTCGCCTGCCGTGTCACCGTCCTACTGACTGAGGCTATCAACATGCCTAAGCGACGTGCCTTCCTCCTCCAAATTGGAGCTTGCCTGTTGCCGACGCTCGGCGGGCTCGCCAGGCCTGCGTTCGCCCAAGGTGCGGCTGGGGCGGCTAGCGCGTTCGTGAAGAGCATCGGGGATAAGCTGGTCGCTGTCGTGAACGGGCCTGAGAGTGGTCGAGAAAAACGCGCGAAGCTGGCTACGATCATCGATGGCGCCGTCGATGTGGATGGCGTGGCACGTTTCTGCCTCGGGCGGTTTTGGAGCAATGCGTCCGCCGACCAGCAACAGCGCTACACTGAACTGTTTCATCAGGTGCTTGTGAACAATATCACCGCGAAGCTGGGCGAGTATCGCGGCGTCCGCTTTACCATGGGTCGGACGCAAATGCGCGACGACAATGCCGCGGTATCCACAGTCGTGGAGCGGCCAAACAATCCACCGACCAATGTGGACTGGATAATCAGCAATCCGACCACTTCTCCAAAGATCATCGATGTCATCGCCGAGGGGACGTCGCTGCGCCTGACTCAGCGCCAGGATTACGCGTCCTATCTGAACCGCAACAACGATAACATCGATGCGCTGATCAACGCCATGCGGCAGCAGGTGGCGCAAGCGAGTTAACTACCTTCGCGTAAGCGTGGTAAAGCCCCGGCGAGGTAGGGTCCGCCGCAACGATCCCAGAAAGCGATGCCGAATTTGGTGACTGTGTGGCATCATGCCGAGGAAGACGTCGCGAGTGTCGCGCCGGCATCGCTGTGGGTACCGCCGCTGATGTGATGCGCTCAAGCTCCGTCACCTTGCCCAGCAGCTTCCATCACAAGCTCCTGCAGCTCCCCATGCGACAGGCGAGACATCTCGGCGGGGCGGTCGCATGCAGCTTGAATCGAGTCGCCCCGCGCCGAAGCAAGCAGAAAATCAGCCCACGCCCGGGCTTTTCCCGCATACTCCCTCGCGCATCACCGATCGGATCACGCCAATTGCCCCAAGTGCGGATAGTTACAAATAAAATTGCTGTTTCCGTCAGCCCTCGTAATGGTCCGCTATCAGTCGATCAAGCAGGCGAACACCGAATGCTGTGGCCCCTTTGGGAATGCAAGGGGCGTCCTTCGTGCTCCAGGCTACACCAGCAATATCGAGATGCGCCCAGGGCTTGTTGTTGACGAAGCGCTTGATGAACTGGGCGGCGCTGATGGATCCGGCGGGACGGCCGCCCACGTTCTTCATGTCAGCGATGTCTGATCTTATCAGCCGGTCGTACGCATCATCGAGCGGGAAGCGCCAGACCTTCTCATCCGTCGCCTGACCTGCAGCTGACAGCTTCTGCGCCAGCGCATCGTCGTTGCTGAAAACACCAGCGTACTCGTGCCCAAGCGCCACCACCATGGCGCCAGTCAGCGTCGCTAGATCAACCATGAAGCGTGGCTCGAATTTTTGCTGGCAATACCACAGCACATCCGCGAGCACGAGGCGTCCTTCGGCATCGGTGTTGATCACCTCGATCGTCTGGCCCGAGTAACTCTTCACCACATCGCCGGGCCGTTGTGCGGTGCCGGATGGCATGTTCTCCACCAGTCCTACCAAACCGACCGCATCAACTTTCGCCTTGCGGGCGGCGAGTGCCGCCATCAGGCCAATCACTGTCCCAGCACCCGCCATATCCCACTTCATGTCTTCCATGCCACCGGCAGGCTTGATGCTGATCCCGCCAGTATCGAATGTGACCCCCTTTCCGATGAACGCGACAGGCTTGTTCTTGGTCTTGCGCCCATTCCCCGAGGCGCCGTGCCATTGCATCACCACCATGCGGGGCTCATTTGCGCTACCTTGCGCAACCGCGAGAAGAGCACCGAATCCCAGTCTGCCCATCTCACGAGGGCCAAGCACCTCCACTTTCAGTCCAAGTTCGCTCAGTTTTTTGCAACGGTCGGCCATCTCGACAGGATTCAATACGTTGGGCGGCTCGCTTACCAAGTCGCGCGATAGATAGACCCCATTCGCCACACCCTGCAGCGGATCCCACCCTGACCTGGCGCGTGCTGGGTCGTTGGTGAGCAACGTGAGCTTCGTCAGCTTTGGCATATCCTCTGGCGTTTCTTTGGTGCGGTACTTGTCGAAGCGATAGGCGCGCAATGAGGCGCCGAGTGCGACTTCCGCCGCGTGAGTGGGTTGCAACGCGCCCGTGGCGATAACCGCCACAGGCTCGCGCAACACCTCGGCCACAGCGTGCCCGCCTGCCTCGTTCAGCACATGCGCGGACAGTTCGGCCGGTTTGCCGAGACCCACGGCCACGACGCGCGATAATCCTGCACCTGGCGCGAGGAGCGTACATATCTTGCCCTTCCCGCCCTTGAATTCGGCCACGGTGAAGGCACGCGCGATAGCACCCCCCGTCGCCTCATCGGCCTGCTGCCACAGGCCAAATGGCATCTCCCCCTCGCCAACCAAAAGCACGAGCGCACCTGACCTCGGTAAGGCCGGCTTAGCGAAGGCAATGTCGAGCATTATGTGCAACTCCCGAAGGTTCCGGCGCCGACGTCACGGCGGGTGAGAACTCTAGCAGCGGATACTGCCATTGCCATGCCTAACGTCTACCGGTATGTCCGCTGCAGATGACCGAGTTATTGCGCCCTGATGCGGTCGGTGTTGCTCGTGCCGCAGCCCTGTTGCACCAGGGCTTGCTGGTCGCTTTCGGAACAGAAACGGTCTATGGACTGGGTGCGGACGCAACAAATGACTGCGCTGTCGCGGCCATCTTCACCGCGAAGGAGCGCCCGTGGTTCAATCCGTTGATTTGCCATTATGCAGATGATGATGCAGCGTTGGCCGACGTGATCGCGCATGATCAGGCCCGATGCCTTGCCACTGCATTTTGGCCAGGCCCGCTGACGCTGGTACTCACACGTCGACCCGACTGCGCAATAAGCCGACTCGCCAGTGGAGGGCTGGATACCCTGGCGGTGCGTGTTCCTGAGCATCGCGTCGCACGTTCGCTGTTGCGGGAGGCCGGCGTGCCGGTCGCCGCGCCATCGGCCAATCGCTCGGGGCGCGTGAGCCCGACCACGGCGGAGCACGCGCTGGACGAGTTGTCAGGGCGCATTGCGGCAGTGCTGGACAGCGGTCCTTGCATGGTGGGAGTGGAATCAACGGTGCTCGACCTTTCGTCATCAACACCCCTTTTGTTGCGACCAGGCGGCGTGACAGTCGAAGCAATCGAGGACGTGATTGGTAAGGTGGAGAGTGCTATGCCACCGTCATCTGAGCCGTTGCGTTCGCCCGGTATGCTGGCGGTGCATTATGCACCGCGAACGCATGTGCGATGTTCTGCAATAAGCGTGGGACCCAACGAGGCGTTGCTCGCTTTCGGTACTCCACTGCCGGGCGCGGGTTTCGTTTTCAATTTGAGCGAAAAGGGCGACCTGGCAGCGGCGGCCTCCCGCCTGTTCACTGGTCTGCGCAAACTAGATGAGGCCGCTGCAGATCTTCGATTGGAACGCATTGCTGTAATGCCGGTGCCGGACCAGGGCCTTGGCCGCGCGATAAACGACCGACTACGTCGCGCGGCCGCACCGCGGGTAGGAGGAGGCTCTGTCCCGGCCGATAATGGTCGTCACTGATCTTTAGAATAATACTATCGCCAGCGATCTGACTCATGTGTCATGTGTGGTCGATATGCAGACGCGTGGAGAACACATAGTCAATTTATTCGTAGCCGATGCCCAGAGCAAACAGCTCTTGCCGCCAGCGCTGCTTGCCGGGAAAATCCAATGTCGGAGCGCACTAGGTGTGCACCGACTTCTGGAAATCGCGCAGCACCTTGTTGCCGCGTTCGACCGCAGTGTCGAGCGCCTGCTTCGCGCCTTGCTTGCCGGCCAGCGCCTGTTCGCATTCCTCCTCGATGATGGTACGGATCTCCGGCATGCGGCCAAGATGGAAGCCACGCGAATTGTCGGTGACCTCACCGCGGGTTAGCTGGCGGAGCGGCAGTTCGGTGCCCGGGTTCTGATCGAAGAAACCCTGCTGCTTCGCCAGATCGTATCCGGCATGCGTGATCGGCACGTAGCCGGTGGCGCGGCTCCACTCGAAGTCCTGTGTCGGCTCGGCGAGGAAATGCAGGAACTGCGCCACAGCGCGGTACTCTGTGGCACTGCGCTGCGGCGCGGTCAGTACCCAGAAGCTGGCACCGCCGATCGCCGAATTGATCGGCTCGCGAATGACCGCCGGATCGTACGGAAGGAACGCCGGCGCCCAGCGAAACTTGGCACTGCGGATCAGGTCACCACGCAAGGCGGACGAGCTGAACGTCATGCCTGACTGGCCGCTGAGGAATGCACCGTCACCACTGCCGTCGCGGCCGGTGTAGTGGAACGTGCCTTCCTTCGACATGTCCAGCAGCCGCTGAAGGTTCGTCAAATGCGCCGGGCTGTTGATCTGCAACAGCGCATCGAGGCCTTTGAAGCCGTTCGCCTCGGTGGCGTACGGAATGTTGTGGATCGCACTGAACTGTTCGAAATGCGCCCAGACGACCGAGGCGGTGATGGCCGGGTACTGCGTCGCAGCCTTATCGCGCAATGTGCGTGCGAGCGATACGACCTCAGGCCATGTCGCTGGGAATCTGCCAGGATCTAGGCCAGCTTTCTCGAACACGTCCTGGTTGTACCAAACGATGCAGGTGGAGGAATTGAACGGCATCGACATCAGCTTGCCGTCGGCTTGGCTGTAGTAGCCGCGTACGGCGGGGATGTAGGCATCCGGATCGAGCTTGACGCCGGTTTCCTGTGCGAGCTGCCAGACCGGTTTGATGACCGGGCCGGAACTGAGCATGGTCTGCGTGCCGACTTCGAACACCTGCGCGATATGCGGCGCCTGACCGGCACGCCATGCCGCCGCGACCGATGTCAGCAGGTCCTTGTAGACGCCCTTGAACAGACCGGTCACCTCAACCTGGTCCTGGCTGGCATTGAACGCCGCGATCAGCCTGGTGATTTCCTCGCCAGGTGTGGCACCCATCGCGTGCCACAGCGTGATGCGGGCCTTCTCGGCTGCGCGCGAAGGAACTGCCGCCAGAGCGCCGGCCGCAGTCAGCAAAGTGCGGCGCGTGAGTGTCATGTCGGGAAGATCCGGCGGAATACCGCGGGCGAGCCTTCGTCCAATCGGACGTGTGGCCGCATTCGTTGGTTCCACGGATTGCCGGAACGCGCACGGTCCCATTCGGATGTATCGGGCACGCCGGCATTCTCGAACTCGTAGACCGTCAGGTATTTCGGCTGGCCCTCGACCGCGAGATAGCGGCGCGCGCGGATGCAGCCCGGAACGGTGAGATATCCCGGGATGTACGCGGTGTTGTACCAGTCGTTGAACTCCTCCTCCATAGAGGCCGCGACATCGATGCGGCCCATCTGAAGGAACGGCGCCGGTCCCATGGTGTTGTCGATCGGATTGGTGCGTGCGGGGAAGATCTGGCGGTAGCCGTTGAGCAGATAGTTGCGACCGACGAAGCCGCCCGAGAAGCGCGTGCGCTCGGACGATGGCTGATAGCGCACGGTGTCGAGGAACGCGGCGCTGCGCAGCACGTTGTGGTCCTCGAGTTCGTACATCGCCAGATACTTCGGCCCGCCGCGCAGCGCGACATAGCGCGCGGCGGAGAGGAAGCCGGGGATCGCCAGCAGGCGGCCGATGTGTTCCTCATTGTACCAGCGGTTGAAAGCGTCCTCGTGGGCAGGATCGATGTCCATCCACGCCATCAACAGCCCCGTGCCGCGGGTCTTGGGCATGTGTGTTTCCCCCGTTGTCAGCGGCTCATGCTACAGCAGGTGTGGACCGGCCGGGCAAGCTTGCACCGGAGACATCTGGTTCGTGGCGGGCTAGTATCCCAGTCCTCTGCTCCGAAAAGGGACATGCCATGGCCCGACTGGTCGCTGCGTTCGGTTCGTCACACAGCCCGATGCTCGCCTCGCGGATCGAGGACTGGCAGACCGGCTTCCTCGCCCGCGACAAGGCGCGGCAGTTCGTCGACTTTGACGGCCATGCCTGCGACTTCGCGACGCTGCTGGAGCGTGCGCCGGCGGATGCGCTGGAACGGATCGCGCCCGAGCAACTGACGCGGCGGCATGGCGAGGCGATGGCGGCGATGGCGCGGCTGCGCGACGATGTCGCGGCGGCGCGGCTGGATGCGCTGATCGTGGTCGGTGACGATCAGGAGGAGCTGTTCCAGCATGACAACATGCCGGCGATCGGCATCTACTATGGCGAGACGATCCGCGGGCGGCTGCCGTACCAGAAGGAGATCGTCGAGTTTGACTATCCGTGCGATGCAGCTCTGGCGCGCCATCTGATCGCGGCGCTGCAGCAGGATGGGTTCGATCTTTCCGTCATGCGCTCGCTGACCGAGGGGCGGCGCGAGGGACACGCGTTCTCGTTCATCCACCGGTTCTATCTGCCGGACGGCGTGCCGATCGTGCCGATGTTCCTCAATGCGTACTATCCGCCGAACCAGCCTGCGCCGGCACGTTGTGTGGCACTCGGCGAAGCGTTGCGGCATGCGGTCGAGGCGTTCCCCGGCGATGCGCGGATCGGGGTGATGGCATCCGGTGGCCTCAGTCACTTCGTGGTGGACGAGGCATTCGATCATGCGGTGATCGAGGCGCTGCGGCGCAAGGACAAGGCGTTCTTCCGCAACGCGCCGCTGACCAAGCTGATGTCGGGCAGTTCGGAGATGCGGAACTGGATCTGTCTCGCGGGGACGCTTGGCTCGATGGAACTCGACTGGGTGAGCTATGTGCCCGGCTACCGCACGCCGGCGCTCAGTGGCACGGGGCTGTGTTTCGCAAGCTTTCGGTGAATGATGCGTGTGGCGGCACAATCAAAAGTCCGCTGCGAGGCACTGGCGGTGAGGTGTCTGGCATTTGCCGACCGGCTTGCCGAGTTGCCGCCGCGGGCACTAACGTCGCTGCATCCATCGCAAGGGGAGGCGACCGATGATCATCGAAATGCGCACCTACACGCTGAAGCCGGGCAACATCCCGACCTTCGAGGAACGCTTCGGCGGCGCGCTCGCCATTCGCGAGAAGTACTCCAAGCTCGCTGCGTTCTGGCACACCGAGGTGGGGCCACTGAACCAGGTGATCCATGTGTGGCCGTATGACAGCCTGGATCAGCGCGCCAAGGTGCGCGCTGAGGCATCGAAGGCGGAAGGCTGGCCGCCGAACACGCGCGAACTCACCCTTGAACAGCGGAGCGAGATCTTCCTGCCGGCGCCGTTCTCGCCACCGCTCGAGCCGCGACAGCTCGGCGGCATCTACGAGATCCGCATGTACACCTATGCGCCGGGAACGCTGCCGGCGGTGATGGAGCGCTGGGCCGAGAAGGTACCGGGGCGTATCGCGTTGTCGCCACTGGTCGGTGCCTGGCACTCGGAGCTGGGCGGCCTGAACAAGTGGTGTCACATCTGGGCCTACAAGGATGCGGGGGAACGGTCGCGCATCCGCGCCGAAGCGGTTGCGAAGGGGGTCTGGCCGCCGGGTGGGCCGCCGGGCGCGCTGCTGAAGCAGGAGAACATGCTGGTCGTGCCGGCGGCGTTCTCGCCGCTTCGATAACGTCTGGCACGCTTTGTGCTGCATCTCCCGCGACCCAGCCACGGGAGATGCAGCATGTTACCACTTCTGGCCATCGGCGGCGTCATTGGTGCCGTAATGTCGGCTGCCAAAGGGGTGTCGTGGCTTTCGGGTCAGCTTGACTCGACGAAGGCCGCCGCCTCCGCCGGGGGAAAGGCAGCGACAACGCCGGCGACCTCGGCCAAGATGTCCCAGTTCGCGGCGACGCTCGCGGCACAGGTTGCCGGGCAGAACGTGCCGGTCAGTGCTCAGACGACGGCAAGCGTGCCGGTCCACCAACATGTCACTGCCTATGATACGGCGGCGCGCATCAAGGCAGGCCTCGCGGCCTATGGCCAGGTAGGCGAGCATCGGACACATCATCCGAAGCCACTCGACGGCACCGCCAGCGACGGTACGACTGCCGGGGCGTAGCCCATCATGCGCGCTGCGGTGTGCGAACTGTCAGCAGCGGCAGGATCACGCCGACACCGATGCCCCACACGAGGTGGATCGCCAGCACGACCAACATGCTCGGGAGCGACCAGCCGGAGGCGACCGGCTGCCCCTTGAGGGGAAAGACGACAAACCACAGAACGAGATTGGCGATCACGCCCAGCATCAGGCCGGAGAGCCAGGGCGGCAGCGCCAGCTTCGGTGCGACCAGCCCATAGGCGGCCCCCCAGAGGCCGCCCCAGAAGCAGAAGTTGAGAGTCTCCGGCACTCCCCAGGGTGGCGTGGGTCCCATCGGATAGGGCGGGGGCATCAGTCCAGCGAGGTGCAGGGTTGCCCAGGCGCCCTGGTGGAAGATCAGGACAGCGATCACGCCGGCGACGAAGCCGAGAACAGCGCGTCTTGACGGCTCTATCGAGCGCATGGACGTCTCCCTGTCGCCCTTGTCGTTGGCTGCGGAGCATCGGAAAATGGTCGGAGTCCTGTCAAATCCCTCGCCGACAGGGAACCCGTCGATTGTGCCGCGATCACGCGACGGGTTACCGTCGGAGCCATGCGAAGGATTGTCGCGGCCGCCGCCATTGTCTCGGGTCTTGTGTGCGCCGCCACTGCGGTGCTGGCGGTGGACCTGCCCGCGCGCAAGCCTGGCCTGTGGGAGGTCACGCTGAACATGCCGGGCGGCAAAATGCCGCCGCGGCTGATGAAGTTCTGCACCGATGCCGAAACCGACGCCGCGCTGTTCAAGCTTGGCATGAACGCGGCGCAGGGCATTTGCAGCCGCAACGATGTCCAGCGCAGCGGCAACGTCGTCACCATGGATTCGGAATGCAAGCTGGGCGACACGAAGATGACGTCCCGCGCGGTGATGACGTTCACCGGTGACGCGGCGTATCACACCGACATCCAATCGCATTTCGATCCGCCGATGATGGGTCGCAGCGAGTTGTCGATGACGCAGGAAGCGAAGTGGGCCGGGGCGTGTCCCGCCGACATGAAGCCGGGCGATATGATCGGGCCCAACGGGATGAAGATGAATTTGAAATCGGTCGGGCAGTGACGCGCGACGCAGCGGGGGTCTTTGGATGGACGACATGACGCATTCGGCTGAGCAGCGGTTCTGGCAGCGCGCACGGCGCCACATGCTCGGTTATGGCGGTGATTTCGTGCCGTTCGTTCCGGTGCGCGCCGAGGGGGTATTTTTGTACGATGCGTCGGGCCGGCGGGTGCTGGACTTCACCTCGGGCCAGATGAGTGCGATTCTCGGACATTCTCACCCGGATATCGTCGCGACGGTGCGCGAGGCGGTGGGAACGTTGGACCACCTGTTCTCCTCGATGCTGTGCGAGCCGGTGGTGGCGCTGGCAGAGGCGTTGGCCGGACTGGTGCCTGACCTGCCGCGGGTGATGCTGCTCTCCACTGGCGGCGAGGCGAACGAGGCGGCGATCCGGCTGGCCAAGCTGGTGACGGGTCGCTGGGAGGTGGTGGGCTTCGCGCAGTCCTGGCACGGCATGACCGGCGGGGCGGCAGCGGCGACGTACAAGGCCGGGCGACGTGGGATCGGGCCGCTGATGCCGGGCAATTTCGCCATCCCGGCACCGAATGCGTATCGGCCGCGCTTTGCCGGCGTCGGCTGGCGCGAAGAACTGGACGATGCGTTCGAGTGGCTGGACCGGATGTGCACCGGCAACCTCGCGGCCTTCATCGCCGAGCCGGTGCTGAGCAGCGGGGGCGTGATCGATCTGCCGGTGGGGTATCTGGCGGCGCTTGCGGCGCATTGCCGCGCGCGGGGGATGATGCTGATCCTCGATGAGGCGCAGACCGGCGTCGGGCGGACAGGACTGATGTTCGCGTTCGAACGCGATGGCGTGGTGCCGGATATCCTGACGCTTTCGAAGACGCTGGGGGCGGGGCTGCCGCTGTCGGCGGTGCTGACCTCGGACGCAATGGCCGCGGAGGCGGAACGTCGGGAGTTCCTGTTCTACACGACGCACGTGAACGATCCGCTGCCGGCGAGCGTGGGGCTGAAGGTGCTGGAGGTGGTGCAGCGTGATGGGCTGGCGGAGCGGGCGAAAGTGATGGGCGCGCGGCTGGCGGCAGGGCTGCGGGGTTTGCAGCAGCGGTTCGACTGCATCGGCGACGTTCGTGGGCGGGGGCTGCTGCTCGGCCTTGAGTTCCGCGCGAGCGACGGGCGGGACGCGGCAGCGATCTCGGACGCGGTGACGGACGTGGCACTGGAGCTGGGACTGTCGGCCAACATCGTGCGGGCGGGGGCGTCGCAGGGGGTGATGCGGATCGCGCCGCCGCTGACGGTGAGCGAGGCGGAAGTGGACCTCGGGGTGGAGCTGTTGCAGGAGGCGGTGGGAAAGGTGATGGCGGCCGCCTGATGTCATAAGCGTCTCGCGGTCGCGATTCGTGAGACTTCATCGCGCTCGGCGAGACGGAGATCACGCGGCGACGGTGGCCGCTGGATGCTGGTCGAGTGCGCGCAGGGTGGGACTGGTGCCATTGACCAGGGCCTCGACGATCTCGGGCTCCGGCGGGGCGAAATCGAGGCGTGGCGGCAGGCCGCCGGCGGCCCGGATGCGGGTTGCGCGATCCGCGTAGAGTATCGCGTATTGCTCTGCCTCGGAGAGTGACTCGAATTCTGTTGCGACGGGGTTGGCCGGCGGCGCGGGCTCGGCGGTCACTGACGGCCCGGGCGGCGGTCGGTTCGGGAACCGATGACCTCGTGGAACCAGTAGCCGGCGCGCTCCATGGCGGCTGGGTGCATTGCCGCCAGCGCCTTGTCGCGTTCCGCCTGAGTGTGTCGGTATTCGCGCAGCAGGCTGCGCATCTGACGCAGGGTGGCGTTGGCCTGGGCGCGGCATTTGATCGTGGCGGCCAAGTCGTTACGAAACTCGCCGGCGAGGCGGAAGCTGTCGATGGCATAGGCCTCAGCCACGACGATGTCGGCGGCGAGTTTGGCCTCCAGCGCGTCGGTGGGATGCAGCGCGGCGACGGCGGCCATGGCGGCTTCGTCGCGCGCGGCGCGGGCGTCGGGGGTGTCAATGACCGGCGCCGGGAGGGAGGCGCAGAGGGTGGCGAAAATTTCGCGGGCGATGGCGGGGGGGAGGTTCGGGAGGGTTTGCATGGCGTGCCGGCCCCTTGGCGGTGGCGAAGGGGTCGATGTTGGTGTTAGTTTGGGCGATATCAATAGTTATCGCATATAACTGATTGCAACATTGAGCGTCCCCCGCCTGTAGAGTAGCGTGCCAATTCGATGAACCGTGGTGCGCGGCGATAAGCGCACTCCCCAGCTCAAGGGCGGCCCTGCGGCAGGGTTGCTGGGAGGTACAAAGCAGCCGACGCGGCGTGGGGCGCAAGGCCGGCATCTGGGAACTACCGGATGAAGCAGTCTACTGGACGCACGGATACGTCGATTATGGCCTGCGGTACGGCCCCTCGAGGCGTTGCGATGGCCATTCGCTTCATGCAGCGCAACCTCGCTCGACCTCTCGCGACCGGCGAAATCGCCGCGGCCGCCGGTACGTCGGAGCGCTCGCTGCGCCGGCAGTTCCAGCGCTTCACTGGACAATCGCCCATCGCGTTCCACCGCCATCTGAGGCTGGAGGCAGCACGTCAAGCCTTGTGTGACAACCACGCCAAAGCTGACATAACGACTGTCGCCGGTATGCACGGTTTCAACCACCTCAGCCACTTCACCGGCCAGTATCGGCGACGTTATGGCGAGCTGCCGTCCGCGACATTGCGCGCGCTCCGCGAAGAAGCCTTGCCACTGCCTTCGCACGCCATAAGTGGACCAGTAAGTCTGATCGTTCTTCCATTCATGGGCACGCACTTGGACTCCGCCAGCGCGGCGTTCGCGGAGACGATGACCGACCGGGTGATCTCGGCATTGACTCGCACGCGATGGCTCAACGTGCTGTCGCCGGACAGCGATCTGCCGGCCGCCAATGATGGGCGGGTCGTGCCTGGCAGCGCGCGGTATGTCGTTCGCGGCCGGATGCAGAGCATCGGTGGGCGCGTGCAGGCGGTCGTCAGGTTGATCGACGTTACGAAGGGACGTCAGATCTGGGGCAATGCATTCGAGGGCACGGCCGAATGCGCGATGGAATTGCAGCAACGGGTGGCGGAGGGTGTTGCGAGCGCCTTGCCGGCCTGCCTGCGAGACACGGCGACCCGCGACAAGCCAAAGCCCGAGCGTGATCCTGTCGCGGTTCGCCACGCGACGCGGGCATTTCACGCCATACTGGAAATGACCCAGTCCGCGAATGGGCGTGCCTTGGAACACCTGGATCGCGCACAGTCGATCGATCCCGAGTTCCCCTTCGCCAGAGCATTGGCCGCATGGTGTCATGCCCAGCGGGCCGCGTGCTGTTTCGGCGACACGGTCGAGGTTGACCGCGACAAGGCGCGACGCCTGACGACACTAACCTTGATGATGGACAACGAAGACCCATTGGTGCTTGCCATACTTGGTCATGCCAGCACTATTTTCGCGGACCTCGATCTTGGGAGCTTGCTGATCGAGAAATGCCTCGCCATCGATCCCGGTTGTCCGTTGGCGTGGCAGCGACGCGGCTGGCTCGGTGTCTATCGAGGCGGCGGCGGAGCGTTGGCGGATTTCGATCGCGCACTCGCGCTCAATCCGCTTGGGCCTGAGAGGTTCAACACGTTCCTCGGCATCAGCCAGGCGCACTTTCTGGCCGGCAATTATGAAGAGGCGGCGAACTGGGCGGCTCAAGGACTTCAGGAGCGGCCGCATGAGACGTGGGCACGACGCATCGCCGCAGTCGCGCAGGTGCGTTGCGGACAGGTGACCGCGGGACGACAGGGGGTTGCACTGCTGCGGCGGCAGTATCCCGACATTACCGTGGGCACCATCGTCAATGCGTTGCCGACGATGCCGGCGGAATTCCTCGCCCGGCAGGCAGAGGCGCTGGAATCGGCGGGCCTGCCAGTCTGAACTGCGATCCGAATCTGGCCGCATTCGGCTGTCCGTGGCCGCGATGGGATAGCGTTGAAAGCGGTAGCGTCGATAGCCTGCTCCAACAGGGTGAGCGCGGTAGTTCCTGTTGAAAGCCACCGGTCATCGCGAGCCGATATTCACAAGAGGGAAGCAGTCATGAAACGCAGCTTGCTCGGCGCGCTGATGCTCAGCGCGATACTGTGGCCTGTCGGGTCGTACGCGCAGACGGGCACTGACCCGATGGGAAAGGCCGTCAAGCCCGATGACATGAAGTGGGAACCGCTGGAAGGCGGTTTCGAGATATCGATCCTGTACACAAATCCGACGACCAAGGCGACGTATCTTGTGATCCGCGGGCCAGGGAACCTGCACGTGCCAAGACATTGGCACTCGTCCAATGAATTGATCACGGTGTTGAAGGGCACGTTTGTGGTTGCACATGACGGCAGCGAGGACAAAACCGAGCTTAAGGCGGGAGGGTTTGCCTACATGCCCGCGAAGATGATTCACGAAGGGTGGACCGGTGATGCGGGTGCGACATACTTCATCACGGTGGATGGCAAGTGGGACGTGAACTTCGTGAAGTGAAAGCGGAGGGTAAATCCAGGTAGGAAAGTCCTGGCTGATGTTCACGGAGACAGAGAAACTGCGGGCACCGGGATCACCCTGCTGCAGGTGGCACCCCGACGTAAGTCGTCGAGTCTATCGCGGATACGCCGCTTCGTCCCCAAGCTCTTTGCCCAGGAAGGCACGCACTCGTGTCGCTGCGTCCCGCGACGCAGTTTCATCGTATTGCTCGAAAAGCCCTTGATTGCGCGGAGGCGACCGAACATCGAATCCTGGTGTCGCTTCGGGGTAACCCACCAGCTCAATCGACGTGCCCGACTTCGCGTTGCGCGTAATGCCGATGTCGCTCTCATGCGTGGCCAGCTTGCGGCACGAGTTAGCGAGAGTTAAATCATCACGCTCGCCAATCAGGATCAGCGCGGGTGCTGTCAGCATGCCACTGCTATACTGACATAGCGGATAGTAAGCGACCACAGCACGAAAACCCGGTTGTTCAGCGTGCTCAATCCATCCATTTTCAACGGCGGTGAGTGCCGCCAGCGCGCCCATCGAATAGCCCATGATGGCGATCCGGCTGCTCGATACGAAGTTCTGCGCAGTCAGATAGCGTAACCCTGCATATGCATCGAACGCCTCCGCGGCGGCGCCGCCTCTGGCACTACACATATTGGCGTCGCCGAGGCTATCGACCGCCAAGGCGACGTAACCCCAGGACTTCAGGGTCGCGGCGGCTTCTGTGTCGTGGCCACTGAAGCCGGTACAACCGTGCAGCAGGACGACTGCCGGGAAACGGTCTGGTCCGTTTGGGCGAGCGAGAAAGCCGAGTAATGGCGGGGTGGCTTCGCTGCTGCCTGGCCAGACGGCTGCGCGGTGCGGCGCTATCTCCACCAGTTCGTCGGCGTATGCGCCTGGGACACCCCCAAGAATCGCGAGCGAGAGCAGGTAGCTCGCGAGTGCCGAGGTGATCTTCATGGACGTCTCAGTCCGCCGTCACAGCCATGAGTTAGCAACCAAGAGATCCACATGCCGCTGCCGGAGATCGGCGAGCGCAAGCATGCAATCCACGAATTGCGGCGCGGTCACGCGAAATCCGAATTTTTGGCAGAGAGCAGCATCCTCATGATCGATCTGTTGCAGAATTGCCTCCTCTCCGTAAGGACGCATGCCGGATGCGCGGATCGCGACCCCAAGACACAACACAACCGCGACCACCACGCCGATCGCCACCAATCCATAATTGTGTCCCGCGACGGTGACAACACGCACGTCAACCTCCGTGTCGTGGAAGATGGCGCGCCTGGCAACCGTTGTCAGCGACTGTGGAACCGGGACTTGGTGCACCGGCATAAAGGCCCATTGAATCCAGGAGGGCGGTGCCGGGATGCACCAGCGCATCGACCGGCGATTCCGCACCTGCAGAAATACCCATGGAATCCAGGATGGCGGTCCCGGGATGCACAGGTCGGAGAACGGCGGTGCCGTTGCCTTGGCCGTGCGCGGCAACGCTAATGTCGGCCAAGAGGATCAAGCCGATAATCACGGCGGATTTCATCATGCCACATCCTTGCTCTGCCACCGCGATTGCCCTTGCTGCTCCGTGATCGCATACTGACTGGCATGTGCCATGAGTTACGAATGAATTGATGTGAAATATTCCGAATTGGGTAGTTGCCGAGTGGCGAAATCTGGATAGTTTTGAGGAGAATAATGGCCACGATCGCCACCAGCGACACATATCGGTTCGGGCCATACCGGCTCCAGGCCCGTGGCAGTGGCCTTTCTCGTCAGGATGACGGTGGCAGTTGGGTGCACTTTGCAATCGGCTCTCGCGCCCTCGATCTATTATTGCTGCTGCTGCGTCGTCCTGGAGAGGTCTTGTCCAGAGACGAAATCATGGATGCCGTCTGGCCCGGCGTGATGGTCGAGGCGAGCAATCTGACGGTCCAGATAGCTGCGCTTCGCCGCATCCTCGATCAGGTGCGTTCGGACCCGAGTTGCATTCAAACGATCTCAGGGCGTGGCTATCGTTTCCTGCCGACAGTGACGACGGATACAGGTGACGTTCCTGTCGTTGACGCGGCAGCAGTTGCTCTCGTGCCTCTGCAGGATCCAAGACGTCGCCTTTCTGTCATCGTGTTGCCCTTCAAGAGCCGCGGTGATGACGCGGATGTGGACAATCTTGCCGAGACCATCGCCGATGACCTTGCCGGCGACCTGTCACGTTTGCCTGGCGCTCTTGTCATCGCGCGGTCGCCTGCGTGCGGTGTGAACTATCGCATCCAAGGCAGTGTGCGGGGATTCGTGGACCGAGCGCGTGTCAGTGTGCAATTGATCGAAATTGAAACCGGCGCCCATCTGTGGGGAGAGCGGTTTGATGTTGATCGGGCGGGCAGTGTCGATGTCCGCGATGAGATTATTGGTCGATTGGTGCGGTCACTTACAGTGAAGCTCATCGAGCATGTTAGCCGGCGCATTGAAGCTGTGCCGCCACAGAATTGGACCATTGACGATCTCGTCATGCGCGGGCGTGCCTTGGCTTCGCGGCCGCTATCCGAAGCGAATCGCTATGAGGCCCTGAGCTGTTTTGAGCATGCGCTGGCCAAAGATCCTGATTGCGTCAGTGCCAAATTGAGTATTGCCGCAGTGCTGGTCAGCAATGTCTTTGAGGGCTGGAGCCGAACTGCCGAGCAGGACAAGGCGCGCGCGGAGGAGCTACTTCTCGAAGTCCTTCGCGAGGATGCCAACCTTCCTGATGGTTACGTATATATGGGGTTGCTTCGCCGACTCCAAGGCCGGCTTGCTGATTCCAGGACCGAGCTGGAGATCGCGGTAGCACTCTCGCCGCACGATGCGATCGGAACCGCGCAGCTAGGGGCGACGCTAACGTTCCTCGGTGAACCTGAGGCGGCGCTTCCATATATCAGAAAGTCTATACGACTGGCACCACATGATCGTGGCACACCGATAAGCCATTCGTTCCTGGGATTGTGCCAGATGATGTTGGGCCATACCGAGGAAGCCATTATCTGCCTTCGGACGGCTCGGGCCAGCAATCCCCGACTGTATTATACTCATATGTTGCTTGCGGCGGCGCTTGGTCTTGCAGGTGATCTGGACGAGGCGCGCGCCGCCTTGCGACAGGCCATCGAACTCCAGCCGGGGATACGGTCATTGGCGGGCATCCGTGCGCGATGGCAAAAGAGAGCAAGTTCTCGATTTGATGCCCTGTGCGAGAACACGGTTTCCCTGGGGCTACAGCGCGCGGGACTACCTCGGGATCACGTCCGTCCTCGCGCTCCGCTGTCGTCAGACCGCCGTCGTCGCGCTCGGCTTGCGCAAGCCAGTTCCTGATCTACTGCGCTGTCGATACGAACTCCAGGGTGGTTTGGACATCGTGGAATCTTCGGCTATCGCGCCACGAAACTGAGGCTGAGACTTTCCTTCCTATGACGGGCGGCCGTTCCGTCACCGGGGCAGCCAGGAGTGCGGACGGGTGGCCGCAGCACCAAGAATGCAGGCGGATCGCAGTCAGACGGCTTGCACCGTGAGATCTGCCACGCTCACTGCCCCGTCCGTGACGTAGTGGTTGACGCGCTCGATGGGCAGACGCTGACCGGATTGATACGAGGTGACGTTTCCGATGACCCGGCTTCTGCTCAACTCTGTGACGATGTAGTCGCGCTCGGCATTCGTATCCGCATCGGTCGCATGGGTGACCTGAAATGTGAGTCTGGTCAGTGAGAAACCGGTATCCCTGGTGCCGGCTCCGACCCAGAGAACGCGCGCACCCTCCGGTGGTCGGTCGGTGTTCAACCAGAATGCCGCCGTCCCCACCGTCTGCTCGGCATATGTGAGAGCCAAGGCCCAAAATCGGATGTGGTGGCGCTTGCGCGGGCTGTCGTCGATCGCCTTCTGAAAGCCGATATCCTGACCCCGCCCAAAAAGATAGAGTGTGCTGAACGGCGCGGTCGGATAGGGCCGGTTGAGAACGAACGCCCCGATCATGCGCCACGAGCTTGACAGCCCCAACCGGTCAGCCTCTGACCATCCGGCAGTCGCGAAGGCGGACCGGAGCTGTTGCAGCGTGCCGGTCAGCACGAGGTTGACGGGATCGCCGGGCAGGCCATCGCCGGTAATGGTGAAGCGCGGCACATGTCTGCGCTGTAGGATCTTGAGCCCCATGTGAACGGCACGCGGCAGAACGACATAGGCAGCAAGACCGTAAGTGACTCCCAATGCCAGGACCCAGGGCAACCTGTGGTCCGCGAACCTGAAGATCACAAAGACGATCAGCCAGACAGTTATGACTCCCAAGCCAATGATCAGGAGACGCTGCAATAATCGTTTGAAGACACTCGCCATCTAACCTCCAAAGTCGCGATGATTGGATTTTGTGACGCTACCGAAAGTCTCCTCGCCTCTGCTCCGCGGGCTTCCGGTAGAGAAAGAACTTCCGACCGCCGTGGGCGCACAGCCGCCGGTTCCCGCCCCTACCGACCACGGCTGCCTAGCCATCAAGAAGGGCCGTGAGCGAAAAGTCGCGCGAGAGAAGACGTGGATGGCTGGGCCAAGTCAGGCCAAGTCCTGCCATGACGAATGCGACGGATGGGTTTCTCTCATTGAGCGTCAGCTCTAACTGAGCCAGGGGGGATGCTTCGCCCAGTCATAGCCGTGGCGTGCCTTCTGGAAGCCATAGTCGAACAGGGCGCGCATGTAGCCGGGGTCGAAGGGCGCTGGCAGCACCATGGTAAAATCAGCGCCGATAAACGCCAGATTGTAGCCGACGCCGTCAGCCTGGGTGGTGGTGTAGATCCGGCCGACATCATTCTGGCCGCTCACGCTGATCATGGTGGTGATGGCACGCTCAGCGATGCCGAGTGTGCGGCGGTCCACCGCGGCCCAGTCCGGATCAAGTCGTCCGTTGCGGATGACGTAGGCTTCGACTTCCGGCACGCGCTTGCCCTGCCGCATGCGCTCGCGCCGGAGGCGGGTCAGCGACGCCGGGTAGAGGAACACCTGGGCGAAGGCACCGCCGTCGACATGCATTTCCTGGTACGCGACCCCGTTCACTGTCACGTCGATCATGGTCGGCGGGAACGCGCCTGGCACGGCCGCTGAAGCCAGGAGCACGCGGCGGATCGTGTCGAGCGCGCGGGGGTGGTTGCTCGCGGCAATCGCGCCGATGTTCCAGATCACCGGCACCTGGGCGTCGAGGTCGGTGGTGGCGATCCAGAGCAGCCGACCCTCGGCGTAGCCCCTGGCGATGGCCGCCTGCATCTCAGCGGTGAGGTAGCCAGCGATCGTCTTATAGAGCGGTGAGTTGTCGGCCATCGCGTCGCTGAACAGCGCACCGACAATCAGGCCGCGCGGTTTGAGCACGTCGGCTGGCTCGAGGTCAGTATAGACGGCACGCAACTGCGCATCGTAGGCGGTGCCGAGAAATGCGAACGGCGCGGTCAGGGCGCCGGTGCTGACGCCGGTGACCCCGAGGAACATCGGGCGGTCGCCGGCCTCCGACCAGCCGCACAGCAGGCCGGCGCCAAAGGCACCGTTTTCCCCGCCCCCCGACACCGCCAAGATATCCATGTGCGGTGGCAGATCGTCCGGCGCGAGGCCGAGCAGGCGCTGCTGGCGCTGGATGGCGGCCACGACCTCTGCGCTCATCGCCTCCGTGCCGTACGATGGAAAGAAGCGTTCATTGGGCAGGCCGAGTACGCTCGCCCGGGTCAGCTCGCCCCTCGGCACGGCCGGGCCGCGCACCGGAAGGGCGCATCCGGCGAGGAGCGCCGCACCGCCGCCAGCGGCCGCGTGGAGAAGGTGACGGCGGGAGTAACCCGGTCGAGCCATTGCGTCTGTCTCGCCTTCTGTTCTGCGTTCACCAGTTTTCGGGAGTTACGTTGCATAATCCATTGCGCTGTAGAAGGCTGGTCGTCGTTCGGTGAGCATAGACGTGGATCGCGGGACCAAGCCACGCCATGACGATGGGGCAACGACCTGTGACCAACTCGATTCACTTATTCCCCAGCAAGTCCTTAATGCCATAGGTTGCGGCCAGCCGCCGTGGGACTAAGCTGTCGGTCCTCCTGGGAAGGAATTCGCCATGACAGCCATGATCGACATGCACACGCATTGGAAGCCCGCCGAGATAGCTGACGCCCTGCGCGCCCGCAGCAAGGAGCCGCGCATCCTGCGCAATCAGGAGGGCGCCGAGGTGCTGAAGTCACGGATGGGCGAAGAGCCGCTCGCCAAGGCGTTCGATGATGTCGATGTTCATCTCGGCCGCATGGACCGCCAGGGTGTTGAGATGAGCGTGCTGTCTTTACTCGGTACGTTCTGCTGGATCGAGTCGCAGCCACCCGAGGTGTCCGGGGCGCTGTGCCGTCGGGTCAACGACGGATTTTCGGCGATCTGCCAGGAGCACCCTGGCCGCTTCGCCGCTTTCGCCGCGCTGCCCCTGACGGACATATCCGCCGCCGCCGCGGAACTCGAGCGGGCGCTCGGGCTGCCGGGAATGATCGGCGCGCAGCTGCCGGGCAACTTCTTCCTCACGCGCGCTGACGCCGAGGCGGCGCGGCCGTTGCTGGAGGTCGCCAACCGCCACCGCGCGACGCTGTTGATCCATCACGGCCCACGTCCGGGCGATGCTTATCCAAAGGTCTCGGGCGACACTGACAACGCGCGGCGGCGGAATGGCACGCTCGATATGCAGGCGAGCCTGTCGTCGGTGATGGTGACGCTGTGCCTGACCGACCTGCTCGCGTCGTATCCGGACGTGACGGTTGTGGTGCACAATCTGGGCGGCAACATTCCCTACGAGGTCGAGCGGATGGATCACCGCAGCCTGCTCGACACGCCGGAGGAGGAGCTGCCGTCGTCGCGTTTCCGGAAGGCGAAGGTGTACGTGGATTGCAACTCGTTCGGGCCGCGTGCGATCGAGGCCGCGGTGAGTTTGTATGGTGCCGAGAGGATTGTGTGCGGCACAGACGGCAGCGCGTTCGGCGTCGACTGGACACGGAAGGCGCTCGAGGATGCGCAGATCGGCGAGGATGCGCGCGAGCAGATCCTGCACCGGAATGCGGCGGCGATGATGGCGCGCGTCGTGGGTGGCGTGGCGAGGGAGATGGCCGCCGACTGATACGGCTGCGCCCGAGGGTCACAAAGACGCGGATGGTGGGGCTTGGCCCAGGGCTTGGCCTCGCCATGACGTAGGTGCACGACCGGCGCCGTGAACGTTTCTTTTATCCACTGGCCATATCCTCGGGATTGATCGGCCCGCACCTTGGGTCGGGACGGGGCCAGTCATGAAGCGCACCACTGTCGGCAACGTCATCGTTGCGGACGACGACCCTATGATCCGGAGTGTACTCCAGTCGAAGTTGGAGACGCTTGGCCTCAATGTTTTTCTCACCGCCGATGGCCAGGAAGCTGTCGGCCTTGCCTCACGCATCCCCGCCGCGCTGATCATCCTCGACCTGAAGATGCCGAAGCTCAACGGCCTCCTTGCCTGCGAGCGCATTCGCCAGATGCCTTGCAACGCGCGGACACCCATTGCGATCCTAACCAGCGCCCAGGAAAAATCCGCTGAAGCCGCCGGGTTGATGGCTGGCGCAACAGTGTTCTTCACCAAGCCCTTCAGAGCGTCCTTGCTCATGAATGAGCTGGTACGGTATTTGCCGATCAGCGATGCCGTACGTGGCGCTCTTCGTCGCGAGGCCGAACGAGTGAGCGAAATTGCGCAGACCGCTCCCAAGGCAACTGATCCGCACGGAACCTTGGCAAACGCCCCCTCGGACGATTCGCTCGACCGTGGAAAGTATATTCTCGATACTCTGCGCGGCTGACCACGCCGCATTAACCTCCTGCGTGTACAGCAAGTGGCATGCACCTGCTGAGCTTGCGCGTCCGGGTGGCTGTGCTGGTACTCGTCGGAGTGCTGCCGCTGCTCTGCTTCAACCTCGGCAACATTTACTTCAACTACCGGGCGGACCGGGCGCAGGCCGAACACAATACGTTGGATGTCGCACGCCGCATCGCGCTGGCGATCGAAGGCGAACTTCGTTTGCGTGTCGCAATCCTGGAGGTCCTCGCGCTTTCTGACGCGTTGGCCAAAGGCGATCTGGACGCCTTCCGCGTCCAGGCAGACGCGGTGCGAGCGCACCGACGGCCAGGAACACATATTTTGCTGGTGCGCGAGGACGGGCAGCAATTGATGAACACCGCGCTCCCGCCCGGCGCGCCGCTGCCGATGCGGCTCGATTTGGAGAATCAGCGGCGCGTCTTCGCCAGCAAGCTTCCTTCGGTCTCCAACGTCTATATCGGGCGCGTCCTGCAACGCCCCATCGTGGCGATCGACGTCCCGGTTCGCGAGACCGACGGGAGCGTCCATATGGTACTCTCGTTGACCCCCATGCTGGACGCGTTCCGGCTTATCATTGCGCGCGAGCGACCCGGAGAGAATTGGCTCGTCGACATGATCGACCGGTCCGGCCGGCGCATCGCAAGCCTCGCGCCCGACGAACGCGAGGCAGGACAGCCGGAGGAGCCGGTCTTCCTCCAGGCGTGGACGGCCGCGCCCGAGGGGACTGTGCAGGTCGTCAGGCCGGACGGTAAGGCCGCGGTGTGGGGATTCACCCGCGTGCCCGAGTTCGGATGGGCCATCGCGGTCGGGGTCACCAGAGCCGAGCTGATCGGGCCTGCACTGCGCTCGACCTTCATCACCTGCGGTGTCGGGCTGGCGCTCCTCGCGATGGGGTTGGCACTGGCTCACTGGGTCTCCCACAGCGTGGTGGGTCCGATCTCTGCATTGACCCGCTTTGCTGCCAGCCCGGACGGCGAGCCCATGCCGATTGCCACGCGACTTCGGGAAACCGATAAGGTGGCCGCGATATTGATGACCGAGGCTCGACAACGCCACGAAATCACGGCCGAGCTGATACGACGCACCGCGGCCTTGAAACAAAGCAACGAGGAGCTGGAGAAAGAGGTAAGCATACGCAAGATTGCCGAAGTGGATCTGCACGCCGCCATGAAAGCCTCGGAACAGGCGAGCGAGGCGAAGTCGCGCTTCCTGGCCGCGATCACCCACGAGTTGCGCACGCCGCTGCATGGGATACTCGGGTACGCAGAGCTGCTCAGTCTCGAGGGAGGCGTCAATTCAGTACAATCGCAACGCCTGAACGCCATGATGGCCGCGGGACAATATCTGCTCTCGACCATCAACGCCGTGCTCGATGTGTCGCAGATCGAGGCCGATCAGATGGAGCTGCGGCCAGCCGATTTCGAGATGCGCGATCTGCTTTGCGGCTGTCTCGATGTCGTGCGTCCCGCGGCGGAGACAAAGGGACTTGCACTGGTTTTCGCACCGACTGCGCCGCTGCGTGTCTTCGCGGATCCCACACGGCTGCAACAGGTGCTGGTCAATCTGCTCGGCAATGCCGTCAAGTTCACCGCAACCGGCTCGGTGGAAGTGCGGCTGCAATCGATTGAATGCGGGACATGGGTATGCATCGAGGTGGCGGATACGGGCCCGGGAATCTGGGCCAGCCACCGCAGCAAATTGTTCCAGATATTTGAGCGTCTCAACGCCGAGGCGGTCAGTGGGATCGAAGGATCAGGGCTGGGGCTCGCGCTGTCGGCCAAGCTTATGGAACTCATGGGCGGCCGGATCGGCTATTCGGACAACCCAGGCGGCGGCAGCATCTTCCGGGTGGAATTGCCGTGCGGCGCTCCTGCATCAGTGTCGGTTGAAGCGGCCGCGCCGACATCGTTGGCTGACCGAGCGCACCTGCGGGTCCTTGTCGTCGACGACGAAGCGATGAACCGCAACATTGCCAGCGGTTTCCTCAGCATGGCAGGGCACGACGTGGTCTGCGTCGACAACGGCGCCGCAGCGGTAGAGGCGGCGGCGGGTGGTGATTTCGACGTTATCCTGATGGATGTGCGGATGCCCGGTGTGAACGGGTTGCAGGCGACGCGGCGGATCCGCGCGCTGCCAGCCCCGCGCGGTGCGGTCCGCATCATCGCCGTGACCGCCCAGGCTTTCGCTCAGCAGATCGAGACATGCCGAGAGGCGGGCATGGACGGTCATGTCTCGAAGCCGTTCAGGCGGGCAGTACTGCTCGCCACGATTGAGAAGATCGCGACTTCACCGAGGGACACCGAGCCCGCCACTGCATCCTTGGCCGCATCACCCGGCGACATCGGATTACCGATTTTCGACGGCGCCGCTTTCGAAGACATCATCAACACCATGGCCGCCGCCGACGTGGCGGAGAACCTGAGAACCATGATTGCCCGCTGCGAGACGTTGCTGGGCGGGCTGCAATCTCCCGATATGCTGTCGCGGGCCGGTGAACTTGCCGAGGCTGCCCACAAGCTTGCGGGCGGCGCGGGAACATTCGGCTTTCTGCATGTCGCCGCCGCGGCTCGTCGGTTCGAGGTCGCGGCCGACGCGGGTGCGCCGGAGACAGTGGCGTTGGGAGATCATCTCGCCGCCGCCATCAACGCGTCGGTTGCGCTGGCACGGCGGGAAATCGCCGCGATGGTCGCCACCACGGAGCGGGAGTTGGCCGCCGACTGATGCGGCAGTCGACGGCATCCGGACGGCTGCTGGTCCACCCAGCCACGAACTCGTCACGGGTCATAGGGGCGTCGGGCTCATACATATATATCTGGACGCGTGCCTTGGCGGGACCTTCCAGGTCGCTCGCTTGCGCAGGGGCGGTCAAAAGGGGCGCGTTCGATGTGGTTGAACGTCTGCCGAGGGCTTATGAGGAGGTTTCGCACTCCAATTTACCACTTATCGTGACCTTGGATGCTCCACGAGACCCTGACATTTCTGGCGCTCATCGCCTTCATGTTGGTCACCAGACCGCTTTCGGCGGCGGATCGCCTTGTCGAAGGCGTGCCTCTTCCAGGGGACGCAGAAGTGGCGACCGTCGTGGAGGCGGCTCCCGCCGAACTTCGCCAATGGGCTGGCGTTTGGGTCGGTGCCTGGGGTGGAACGCTGAAACATGTCTTGCTGGTCGAGTCCGTCGCGGCGGGTGGATCGGCGCGGGTGGTTTATGCCGTCGGTGACAATCCCTGGTTTGGGATACGGCGCGCCTGGTCTCGGCATGAGGCGACAGTGGTGGGACGTCGCCTGACCATTTCCGAGGCCGGATTTTCCGCGACCTACGATCTCAATGGCCAGGGTGGATTAAGCGCGACATATACCCGCGGTCAGATTGTCAGCCATGCGGCCATGATCAAGACGGATTTGGCCACGCTGACGGAACCGAATGCCGTCATTCCGTGGACCCGCGGCAAGTCCGAGCTCTTGCGAACCGCTCTCATCGAGGACGGCAAGCCCGTCGATCTTGAAGTGGTGATCTTCAGACCCAACGGAGCGGGGCCGTTCCCTTTGGCGATGTTCAATCATGGTTCGACGGGTAACGGGACCAAACCGGCGCTGTTCACCGAAACCTTGTTCGATGTCGGTCTCGCGGACTTTCTGAACGATCGAGGTTGGATCGTCGCATTTCCCCAGCGCCGCGGCCGAGGCAAGTCGGGTGGTCTCTACGATGAGGGATTTTCCGCGGATCGCCGGCAAGGTTATACCTGCGACTTCGATACGTCGCTGTTAGGCGCAGAGCGGGCGTTGGACGATATCGCGGCGGCCATGGTCGCGCTCAAGCAACGCCCGGACGTGGCTCCGTCGCGTGTGCTGATCGGGGGGCAATCGCGCGGCGGCATTCTGTCAGTCGCTTATGCCGGCATGCACCCGGATCAGATATTTGGCGTCATCAATTTTGTGGGCGGCTGGATGGGAACCGGCTGCGACACCGCGAGCCGCATCAACGGCACGTTGTTTGAGCGGGGCGCGCATTTCGATCGGCCGACACTTTGGCTGTACGGCCATCACGACCCATTTTATGATATCGAGCATAGTCGGAACAACTTCGCCTTGTTCCAGGGCGCTGGCGGACATGGCACGTTTTTAGAATTCGATGTGCCTGGTGGGTATGGTCACTTCGTCCTCGGTGCTCCTGAGTTGTGGGAAGGACCGGTCGCAGAGTATCTGAGTTCTCTGGCTGACGGTGCGAAACAACGATAGACGAGGCACGCCTCGCGTAGCGGGGACAAGGCGGGCATCGATCAGCCGCGCCTGATAATCGACATCGGTGTCGCCGCCGCGCGGAGCAGTCTACGTGCGACATGGACCTGCAACGTCACCGGTAGCAGCCGACCATGCTCGATCTCGACGGTGGTGTTGGTCGATGGCACCAGAACGCCGAAATGGTGAATTGCTGACATCAGTTTCGTCGTCCTGGCGGTGGACCGCGGAACGACGAAACTCATCCGCGATGAAAATCATCGTTCGTCAAGATCGTCCGGCGAGGCAACAGCGGCTCGCGGACTGCAAGGCGGCCCGCCGCTTCAGTCATCACGCTGAGCTGCCGCGAGGCGCCGTACAGCACGCCCTCGATCCACGAATGGCCGGCCGTAGCCGCTACCTGCCCCCCGGACGGCGCTCTTCCATGCTCGATCGCGTCTGCGGCATCCTCGGCCGTTGCCTTAAGGTTCGGGCGCATGCCTGCGATACGCGCCGCGGCCTCGGGGACCGGTGGAGACTGCATGATGAGCGCGGCCACGCCAGCAAGCCGGCGCGCGGCGGCGGTGATCGCCAGCGCGGCGGCGATCTGATCGGGCGGGTAGCGCCGCGGTTCTTCCAGCGCCCTGCGCAACGACGCCTCCGCGTTGTTTCCCGCAAGGCCAGCCTGGCGTCGGGCGCCATCCGCCTCGCGCATGGTCGATGTTCCCAGCCAGGCGTCGATCGCCGCCAGCAGAAAGCGCCCGCTGCCGCGTACGTCCTCGGCGAGACGGCGGTGCAGGAAGTTCGCCTCCCAGCTCGGCCACAGCACGAAGGTGGCCAGCATGCCGATCGCCGCCCCCACCAGGTTGTCCAGTATCCGCAGGCCGCCAAGCTCCGGCGACAGCACCCCGCCGCGGTTGACGAGCTCCGTTATGAGGATGAACAGCGGCGATATGCAGACGATGTAAAGCGTGTAGCTGACGCCGCGGAACGCCATCGACAGCAAGCTGAGCGGGATGACGACCACGACGATCGGGGCCGGTCCGTGCAGGACATAGGCCGCACCGGCTGCGATGAGGCCGCCAAGCAGTGTGCCGCCGACGCGCTGGATCGCCCTCTGCCAGGTGGCCGAGGGATATGCCTGAAGGATGATCACCGCGGTGATGGTGATCCAGTATCCCATCTCGAGGCGCAGGCCCTTGGTCAACATGGTGAGGGCTGCGCCGGTCAGGGCGAAGCGAGCGGCATGGCGCAGCGACAGCGATTCGGTGGTGAAGTTGTCGCCGAGCTGGCGCAGGCGGCCGTTCGGCCGAACCGCGCCCGAATCGTCTGCCGGGACAGCCTGGGGCAACGATCCGGCCAAGTGGCCTTGGGCGGCGTCGATCCAACCGGTCGCGGCGCGCAGCGTGGCGGCGACGACGTCGTCTCCTGCCGCCGCCGGCACCGCGACGGCGCGAACGGGTTGGCCATCGGACAGTGCGGCGGCAGTCGCGTCCATTCGATCCGCCATCGCGTTCAGGGCCTGCTCCGGCGCCGCGGCCGATGCGGTCTCGTTCAGTGCCTCGCGCAGCGCGAGCAAGGTCCGTAACGCGCCTTCGGCGTCGCTGAGCAGCAGCGTGAAGCGCTGCGCCGACGCGTTGCTGCCGAACCACCGGCCGCGCGCGGAAACGAGCAGGAGGCGGGCGTTCTCGATCGCCTCCCGCACCGCGCCGCGATGCTGCTTTGGCGGTCCAGCGCGCGCCAAATCGCGCACGAAGGCGGCTTCCGCTCTGAACACCGCCGCAAGCGCGTTGCGCAGCGGCGCCTCGGGGCGCCGATGGCCGGTGCCGAACGCCAGAAGCAGTCCCCACATGCCGCCGCCGAGGGTGAACGCCGCCATCTCAGCCGCCGCGGAGACCGAAGCAGGCTGGTCGGCCCCAAGAACGATCAGAGTCGCGATCGCCATCAGGTTGCCGGTGCTGCCCGCGGCGTCGCCCCAGACGCGCATCAGGATCGCCGCGAAGCACCAGACCAGCGCGAAGGCACCCGACGGCCAGACGTAAGGTCGCAGCAGGACGGCGACGAAGCAGCCGACCGCGCTGCCGACGGTGAAGGCGCCTATCGTGAAAAGGCGGCTCCGCGGTGGCCAGCCGGGATCGACGAGGGCGACCCAGAAGCCGATCAAGGCGGCCCAGGACAGCGCCGGGTTGCCAAACCACTGGGCGGCGAGCAGAGGCACGCAGCAACCCAGCGCGCCACGTATCCCGCGCGCCAGGCTCCAGCCGTTCGGATCGGATGCCGCCAGGGCGCGCATGAGGCTCTGCGGCGAAGTCATTCGATCGCCCTTCTGCTTGATTCGAGCCTATAATCTTCCGCGAACGGTCCGGCGAGGATTGAGGCGGGCATCGTCGGCTGGACGGAGGAATGCGTGGCGCGGACGATGGCCTATGTCTCGAATGCCGAGAGCAAGGAAATCTTCGCTTTCGCAATGGAGCCTGACGGCGGCACGTTGAGTCTCATCGAGCGCGTGCCGGTGCCCGGCACGGACCTGCCGTCGCCGACCAGCCTGCCGCTGGCGGTCAGCCCCGACCGCAGGTTCCTCTATGCGGCACTGCGCAGTGCGCCGTTTGCGGCATCCAGTTTCGCGATCGATCCGTTGAGCGGCCGGTTGTCGCAGATCGCCGTCACACCGTTGCTCTGCGCCATGGCGTATATCGTCATCGACCGCAGCGGCCGGTTCCTGCTGGCAGCCTCCTATACGGATGCGAGACTTGCGATCTATCCGATTGATGCGACCGGGCACATCGAGGCGCGCCCGACGCAGGTAACGCCGACCGGTCCGAACGCGCATTGCGTCGTGGTCGATGCGGCGAACCGGTTCGCCTACGCAGCCGTACTCGGCGCCGATCGCGTGATGCAACTGGTGTTTGATCCCGTGACCGGAACGTTCGCACCGAATGCTCCACCCGCTATAACGACGCGCGCGCGGTCGGGGCCGCGACATCTCGCGTTCCATCCGAATGGTCGGTTCATCTATCTGCTCAACCAGACCGACGCCACGATCGTCGCGTATCGGATCGAGCCGGGATCCGGTGTGCTGGCGGAAATCGAGACAGTGGCGACGCTGCCGGCACATTTCCTCGGCGAAGCCAATGCGGCCGACATCCACGTGACGCCGGACGGACGATTTCTCTATGCCAGCGAGCGGCAGACCAGCACGCTGACCGGATTCCGCATCGACGCGGCCAACGGCTTTCTTGCGCCGATCGGACGTTGGCCCACCGAAACCACGCCGCGCGGCTTCGCCATCGACCCGCACGGCCGTTACCTGCTCGCCGCCGGGCTGGATTCGAACCGGTTGAGCGTGCATGCGATCGATCCGGCAGAAGGCAGCCTGACGCTGCGCGGACAGTATCCGGTAGGCGGCATGCCTAACTGGGTGGAGATCATCGAACTGCCACCGCCTTCATCGCCGCGCGTTGGCGCTGGCACCTCAGGGGTCGACGCGCTGATCAGGGAACGGCGCGAGGGCCGGTGAAATTCCGGGACGCTTCGGCGACAACTAGGTCCGACCGCGTCGGGCAGCAGCAAGGCGTTGCTCGGCGAGTTCCCGGTACTCAGGATCAGAGGTGACGCGATTGAAGAGAGTGTGGCGCGCGATACCGGCGGCCCTCTCGAAGTGTTCGATGATCTGTCGAAGTCCGTTCTGGATTTTGGGGAACTCTCGCGGATCTTCGACATCATTCGTAATGTACGGAACCACCAGCTTGCGATACTCGACTTCGACGACCACCTGGCCGCCTTCCGTCATGCCGACACGTAGGGCCGCAAAATTGGGCGCCCGGAGCGCGGCCATGGTCGCATACACCGGTTTTTCCGGATCTCCGTCGGGCATTGGGTTGAAGGCATAGGCCCATCTCGACCGTTTATCGTGGTCATATCCCGGCGTTGTCGCTGCGAATGCCTGAAGCACCTCTTTCAACAAGAGGACGAACTGATCCCGGAAGGGTTCCTTGAATTGATTGTGCCCTGGCGGTGGACCCATACGCTATGCCCTTGACAGTGCTCGACCGACCCACTGTGTGCCAAAAACCGTAACTCGTGCCCGGACCGCCAGCAAGTTGGCCATGCCGGCCGCTCTTGGCGCCCACCGACCACTCTTGCGAGCGTCGCGCCGCCATCTTAGGCTCGCGGAAAGTGCGTCCAACAGGAGCGTTCAACATGCCACAATCGCCGGGAACCACATTCACCGCCGATCCCCTGACCTTCATTGTCAGACACCAACTGTGGGATGGCAACGTCGAGGATCACGTCGACCAGGGTGTATCCATCGACGTGACGGCCAATGTAGGCGGCAAGCAGACCGCGCTGCTGCGCTTCAACTGCTTCGACGTCGAGAAAAGCTACGTCTATGGCCCGGAAAATCCCGAACTGATGACACCTGGTCGGGTCGGCGGCGGCATGGGCGTGCACTGCCGCATGGATCCGATCATCGATGGCAATCCGATCGGCTGGACCATCCGGACCCTGAGCCAAAAGCTGCCGAAGATGCTGGACCGGGCCGGCTACCAGGACATCGCGCAGGCAACCGATCTCGCGACCGTGCGCGGGGTGCTGCCCGAGGTGGAGGCCTGCGCCAGGGAGACATTCATCAGCAAGCGGAACACGGTCAAACACAACCGTGGCACGGACATGTTCGAGGCTGGGAATATCCGGTTCGGGCTTGAGATGCGCCGGCAAAAGAACGGCGACGGCGGCCTGGCACTCCATGTCCTCGGTGACGTGGGCGGGTCGAAGGGCAAGGCTTACGTGGAAGAAACCGAACTGCTGGCGTTCGACTGTTTCTGGCAGGGCGCGCACTACCACTACGGTCCGCGCAACAAGAACCACCGGATCAACTGGGACATGACGGTCATCGACGATCCGCTGGAGTGGACCTTCGAGCAGATCGAGAACCGCAAGCTCGGCCCGATGATCGAGCGCGCCGGTTATCCGGGCATCGCCGCCGACCTCGACCTCGACAAGATCGCCGCGGTTCTTCCGGGGCTGAAGAAGCGGGCCTTCGAGATGTACGAGGAAGGCGAGCGACTGACCGGCCACAAGGGCCTGCCGCTCGAGTTCACGCCGAACCTGGCTGCCGAATAACTACCGCGACGGTCAGCAAAGACGTCATGGCGGGGCCAAGCCCCGCCATGACGTCTGAGCGCGACCCTCAGAAGGCGGGTTCCGCCGCCGGTTCCCCGCGCACTTCGGTGACCAGTTCGAGCTGGCCGACAGTTTCCTTGCCGAACAACAGCGGGATGCACGCGCCGATTGCTACCACCACGGCGATCGTGCCGAAGAAGATGGTCGCGGAACCGGTGAATGGCTCCAGGAAGAACGGCGTCAGAACGCCGGAGAAGATCCGGCCGGTTGCCTCGCCGAAGAAATGACCGCGGCCCCGCAGTGCGGTGGGGAACTGCTCGGAGAGATAGACCCGCACCGCCGGGAATGACGACAGCACGGTGAAGCCTGTGATGATGGCTCCCGCGGTCATTGCCACCGTCGCATATTCACCGAGGTCGTGCGCCATTGCCATCAGCACGAGACCGGGCACCGAGCCGCCGAGGCAATAGGTAATCGACCAGCGTCGGCCGATGATCTCCATGATGAAACCGTTGAAGAACTTGCCCGGGATCGTCACCATGAACAGCAGCGTGCCGAGGCCGAAGCTCAGGCCGACAGCGGAGCCTTGGTCGACCAGCGCCTTCGGCAGCAGGATCGCCGAACAGTAGTACGCGGTGGTTGCGGACGCGTAGCAAAGAATTCCCACCACAGTCCAGCCCAGTTGTCCGGGGCGAAACAGCGCGGCGAACGGCGGGAGTGCCTCGACCGTATCCGCCAGGTTTGGTCCGAGATCGGCGACCGTCAACTTCGGCACTTGGTTGCCAGCCCTCGCGATCATCCGATTGACCGTCTCGACCGCCGCCTGCGGGTTGCCGCGGCGCAGATACCACCGCGCGCTCTCCGGCAGGCCGAAATGCACCAGGAGCGGCACGATCCCCAATGCCAGCCCGCCGGGCAGAGCGATCAGCCGGAAGGCGTTCGGGTTACCGGCGAGCAGGAACCCGACGAACGGCAGCAGCGTGAAGGCGCTCGCCAGCATGACTTCGAAGATCGCGCCATAGGTGCGGCGGTGCTGCTTCGGCATCAACTCGGCGGCGATCGGGAATGGCGCCGAGATGGCAAAACCGAGTCCAATGCCGGTGATCAGGCGAATGATGAGCAATTGCGTGCCGGTCTGTGCCAGCGGGATCAGCAGGGTCAGCGCGGTGCTGATGACCACGCCGATCTGCATCACGGTCTTGCGGCTGATGCGATCCGATATTGCGGAGGCTGTGAAGCCGCCGAGGACGACGAGCAATGTGGGAGCGACCGCCAGCCAGCGGATCTCCTCGCTGGTGAGTTTCAACGGTGCCTTGGCCAACACCAGCAGCGAACCGCCGAGAGCCAGATCGTATCCCTCGACGAAGCCGACTGCGCCGAGGACCAGGATAATCAGCACGTGATAGGCGCTGAACGGAATGCTATCGAGCTTGCGGCCAAGAATATGGCTGGCCGGAACCGATGACCTGCCGACGAAATCGGTACTGCTCATGTCGTTCTCCCAGATTTGCCCAAATCCGGAGTCGGCTTGGCAGAGGCGGCACAGCGCCAGCTTTTGCTGGTTTCGTGTCGACGGGTCGGAAGGCAGAACGTTCTTGCGCTGATGCCTCGCTGTCTACTGGCCGGTTGGACGTTTGCTTTTGTGGGTTCGAAGGCGGCTTTAGGCGGGCCTTTCTCCAGGACGAATTCGTTCGCCTGGTCCGAGGCAGGTTAGCCGCCGCCGCAAGCATCTTTCAACGGTCAAATCGCGACGCGGCTGTTTGCATCCAGACGCCTCGCGTTACACTGACCGAGCGGCATGGAACGGGGCCCGACGATGACCGATGATGCAGCAGGCTCGACCGAACCACTCTGGCTGCTTTGGGCGCGCGAGATGCAGGCGTTGGCGCAGACGGGGCTGGCGTTCTCGCGCGACCAATATGATCGCGACCGATACCAGCAACTCCAGGCCCTGGCGGCTCGGATCATGGCCGAGCATGGCGGGCTGGATGTCCGCGATCTCGAACTGCTGTTCAGCCGGCAGACCGGTTATGCCACGCCGAAATGCGGCGTGCGTGGTGCGGTGTTTCGCGACGAGAAGATACTGCTGGTTCGTGAGATCGCAGATGAGCATCGCTGGTCGCTGCCTGGCGGGTGGGCGGACGTTAATGAGGCGCCTGCCGAAGCCGTCTCGAGGGAAGTGCGCGAGGAGGCGGGTCTGGAGGTACGTGCCTGTAAGCTCGCTGCCGTGTGGGACCGGACGCGGCATCCACACACGCGGTCGCATCCATTCCAGGTCTGGCGGTTGTTCTTTCTGTGCGAGATCGCCGGTGGTGAACTGCAGACCGGACCGGAGACGAGCGAAGTGGCGTTCTTTGCGGAGCATGAGTTGCCGGCCGATTTGTCGACCAGCCGCATTCTGCTGCCGCAGATCAGGCGTATGTTCGAGCATATGCGCCAACCGTCGCTGGCCACTGACTTTGACTGATCCGAGCGGCGGCATTCCGGTTTGTCATACAGCCTTGACGGCGCAATCAGTCGCATTCGTGTCTCTGCTCGTGGCGATGTCGGCCACGCTCGGCGCTTGCTGAGACACCGGCCGCGTTGTGTCGGCGCATTGGCACTGACGACACTACACGGCCAATCCCTGAGGCACTGGTGCCCGCGGTCAACGCTGCATTCGGGATGCGGATGCCGGCTCGTGAGGCGGTCGATACCACGGTGTTCCGCTGCGCTGGAGGCCATGTGATGGTCTGCACGGTTGGCGCCAATCTGCCGTGCGGGAAGGCCAACACGAATCGCGACCCGAGCGCCGGTGTCGTGCAATGGTGCCGCGACAACCCTGACGCTTCGGTCGTGCCAGCGGTGGCGACCGGACACGACACAATCTACGAATGGCGCTGCCAGGGCGGCGCGCCGCAATTCCTCCGGCAGACACTTCACGTCGATCCGCGTGGCTTCATCACCGAATTCTGGAAGACCCTGCCGTAGGGCGATGTCAGCCGGACCGCACGCTTGGGCACCGGAAATCCTGCAACAGCACCGGCGCGAACGGATTGGTCGATGACTGCACACGCACATCGAACACCGCCTGCCGCCCCCCAAGCTGGAATGTCAGCCGGTAGCGATCCGTCGTTCCGGGCTGCGCCTGCAAACGTCCACGGCTGAACAAGCGGAACAGCGCCCATGGCCCGGTGTCTCGCAACTCATCGGTCGAGCCGGCAAGTGGTTCGAACACCAGCCGCATCGTCGGCTGCAAGGAGAAACTCGGCCACGTCACCTGGGTCGAGCGCGGCACGCCGCGCGTATACACAATCGCAGTGCCGTCCAGATCGAGCGTCACCTGTCGCGTCGCTGCGTCGACGCTGACCGGCGCGATGTCGAGCCGGAAGTGCGGCCGCGTGCTGCCGTCGGCGAAGAACGCATCGCGGATCGCCGCCGCGCGCTGGAACTGCGCGAGATCCGCGGGCGATACGGGTGCCGTCGCGGCATCGGTGGAGATCAGCCGCCACGCCTTGCCTGAGGTATCGACGTAACGCCGCAGCAGCGTGTTCATGAAGCCGTCGAGCGCGGCGCCGGGGGCGAACAGACGCGCGAAGTCAGCAATCGTCGTGTCGTCGCTGGCGTCCGGACTGAATGGATAATGCCCGTTCACCACCGCCGGACACAGTTCGGCAGGGCCCCCGCCGGCATTGAAGATCGTCGCCAGTTGCTGTCGCGGGTCGCCGTTGCGCAATGCGACGGCGCTCGTCGCGATCTCGGTAAGCCAGCGGCCGAGCGGCTGCGGTTGGCGCGGGGCGTCCGTCCTCAGCGTCAGCAGCGGGTCGATGCCATTGGTCATCGGCGCGGCAGCACCGGGATTGACCAGCGTCGCGGCCAGCTTGGCAATCTGCTGCTGCGCATCGCCGAGTTCGCGCAGCACCTGGTCGATCGGTGCATTGGCGCCACCACTCAGGAGATCACGCAGCGCCGCATAGCGTTCGTCGACCTCGTGGCCGGGCAGCAGAGGTGCCGCCGGAAGCGCCGCAGGCTGCGCAGTGCCGAACAGGCCTTGGAACCGATCCTCTGAGCCGCTCGTCGGCACCTCCGCTGCGGCAGTGCGGGGCGCACCACCGGGCGGGATGGACAGCGTCAGTTGTCGGCTGATGGAAGCCAGCAACTGGCGCATCGGCGATTCGGGCGAGGCGAGGATGTAGAGGTCCTGTGCCGCCTGCGACAGGCTGCGCAGCGGCGCCACGTTGAGGTCGGCCATCATCAGGTCCCAGGCTGGGACGAAGTCTGCCTCGTAGAGCGCTATGACATCGCGCCTCAGTGCCTGCATCTGCTGATCGCTCGCATCGAACGCGACGCGATTGCCAAGGACCCAGCTCTCCAGCACGACGCTCCTGGCGGCTCCGGCGAGCGACGGCAGCAGAACCTTATGAAAGCCGTCGACGGTGAAGAAGCCGGGAATGCCCTCGTTCAGCCGCTTGCCCGATGCCCGCACGAACAGCGGCAGTCCCGCCGGACCCAGCGCGTCGCTCGGCAGCCACGGCGGCAGACGCTGCGCGGCGGCGGAGGGACGAATGCGCGAATAGACGCGCTGCGCCATCGACACCGTGGCCATTCGCGCACGCGCGGTGGCGACAAGCTCGCCATCGAGCTTCACCTGCGGCAACGGATCGGACAGCAGAGCATCGAGATGCAGCAGCAGAGAATCGCGCAGCGCCGCATAGCCGAGACCGGGATACGCGGTCTGCCAGTCCAGCTTCATCCATTCGCGGACCAGCGATACGTCGAGCGGGCCGGCATTGCCGAGCATGAGATAGACGCGCGTAGCCTCGTAGAGGAAGTCGGGGCGATTGAGGTTGCCGCGCAACTGGGTCTCCAGTCGCCACATCAGCCGTGGCAGCAGTGCCCATTGCAAGGCGTGGCGATAGACGGTCCGCGCCGAGGCCGCGAGCTTGTCGCGCTGCGACAGCCCGGCCGGCAGCCATGACGGTTCGTCGCCGCCGTGCGGCAGGGCGCGCGCCTGGTCGAGCAGTGGCGCCAGTCGCGCCAGATCGTCGTCGTTGACCGGATCCAGCGGCAGAATGCGCGCCGTCTGTTCGTAGCGGTCGAGCGCCGTCGTCGTCGCCGCGATCTCGCGCTGACCTGCGCTTCGGACGTGCCAAAGTACTCCCGCCGTTGCCAGGACCAGCAGGGCCGCCACGGCATAGCCTGCCATCCGCAGCATCTGGCGGCGTCGCAGCGCGGCGGGACTGTGCGCGACCAGCGACGCCTCGCCGACAATCACCTCCTTCAGCAGGCGCTCGAGGAAATAGCTGCGCCCCTGAACCGGCCGCATGGTCTGTGCACGTGCCTGATCGACGCCCAGGGAACGCGCAAGAGCACCGGTGAGGCGATCGATCGGTGTGCCTTCCTGCGTGCCCGAGGTGAAGTAGACCCCACGTAGCAGCGGCGCCGGATCGTCGCTTGTGCGGCAGAATGCGGCGCGCAGGAACTCCAGGAGCAACGGCTCAAGGCTCGCCACCTGGCCGGGAAACATCGCGATGAGGGCACGCCGATCGGCGTTGCGTTCCGCCTGCAAGCGGTCGAACAGTCGCGCGTTCAATCTCTCCACCAGGCCGCGCAGTGCGCTGGCGCAGGCGCTGACCGGGTCATCGTCATCGGCGGTCAGCTCGAACGTGGTGCCCCAAACCTGCGCGCGCTTCTCGCGATCGAGGTCGTCGAAGAACTCGGTGAAGCCCGCGATCAGGTCGGCCTTGGTGAACAGCGCATAGACCGGGATGCGAACGCCGAATCGCGCCTGCAATTCGTTGATCCGGCTGCGGATCGCCGCGGCGTGCGCCTTGCGTTCGGCGGGCGGCGCGAGTGCCAGATCGCTCAGCGGGAACGCGACCAGCAGGCCGTTCAGCGGCTCGCGCGGCCTGGTCTCCTTCAGCAGATCGAGAAAGGCGTCCCAGCCGGCGCGATCGACCGCGGCGTTCGAGTCCTGCGTGGTATAGCGGCCGGCGGTGTCGATCAGCACGGCGTCCTCGGTGAACCACCAGTCGCACAGCCGTGTGCCGCCAATGCCGGCGATCGCGCCCTGCCCCATCTGCTCCGCCAGCGGGAAACGCAGGCCGGCGTTCAGCAGTGCCGTCGTCTTGCCGGCGCCGGGCGGACCGATGATCGCGTACCACGGCTGCTCGTACAGATAGTGGCGGCTGCCGAGCGACTTCTTCAGCAGGTCAAGCGCTGTCGTGAGCCGCGTGCGCAGCGCCTGCGCCTCCTCGGTCTGATCCGTGTCGTCGACAACGGTGAGGCCCCGCGCCAGCGCCGCGGCACGTTGCAGGCGACGCAGATCCAGCAGCGCGTTGCCGCCGCCCCAGGCCAGCAGCAGTGCGGCGATGAGCGCGAGACGCGGCGGCCAGTCCTCGAAGCCCGGCAGCAACGGCGCGAAGAACCATGCCAGACCGGCGAGCAAGGCAGTGCCGATGAAGCTGATGGACCAGCGCGAGGTGAGGATGTCTGCCGCCGGCGTCACTGACTGTCAGTCCTGGCGGTGCAGCACGATCTCGATCCGCCGGTTCTGTTCGCGACCTTCGGCGGTGGCGTTGCTGGCGATCGGGTCGGCATCGGCGCGCCCCTCCGCACTGATCCGTGCCGGGTCGCCGAGATCGCGCGCGATGATGGCCCGCACGGCGCTGGCTCGCGCGACGGAGAGCTGGAAGTTCGACGGGAAGCGCACGGTGCGGACCGGCTGGTCGTCGGTGTAGTCGATCACCTGGAGCGATCCAGGTTCGTTTCTGAGGGCGGCGGCAATTCGCTCGAGCAGCGGCCGCGACGCTGACAGAACGACCGCGCTTTCCGGTGAGAACATCGAGCGGCCGGCGATCCGGACGATCGGTGTCGCCGCGGTGCCCAGCAGACTGACCGCACGATTGTCGATGTCCTGCTGGAGGCTGGCGCGCAGCCGATCGAGCACCGTCGGCTCGACTGGAGCCGGCGGCGGAGGCAGCGGCTGCACGATCGCGGCGCGCGTCACCTGCGGCATGCGCGTCGGCGGTGTGGTCAGAACCTGGGACTGAAGATCGTCGGAGGCCGCGTTCAGGCTGGCGGAGGCCCAGAGGAACAGGCCACCGCACAGGGCCACCGCGCCGGCCAGCGCGACCCAGACCGGCAAGCGCTGCGGCGCGGACTGGGACGGCACGACGACGCCTCGCCAGCGCGGCGACAGCTCGGCATCCGCGGCCTGATGCTGCGCGGCGATGACGGCGTGCGTGTCGGACCGCGTCTGCTCGAGTTCGCCCTCGCCGCGCACCTGCCGGTAGCGGCCCATGTAGCCGAGCGAGAGGCAGATGTACATGAGCTCGATGGCGGGGAGGAACCGGCTCGGAGTCCGCCGCATCTGTCGGAGCTGATCGAAGAACAGGTCCGCGCCGCGCGCGCCGGGATGGAATGTTCCCACCAGCGTCTGGCTCGCCCAGCCGCTCGAGGCGCCCCAGGGAGTGTTCAGCACCACATCGTCGATGCTGGCGCACAGCGCGTAGTGCGACGGCCGGAGCACCTCCGTCGCGATGCCGGCGTCGCGTGCCTTGCGCTCAAATGCGCGCAGGTCCTGCACGACCCGTTCGCGCAACACAGTTGGGTCCGGGGCGCGGCGCATTGCGCGCAGGCGGGCGAGCAGTTGCAGCAATGGCGACGCGGCGACCGTCAATGGCGAGACACTGATCGCCGGCGCCGCGGTTGGATCGACCGCGGGCATAAGGCGTCGGGGCCGACGTTGCGGCGGGGTTTGGCGGCGGCGAGCGGCGGCGTCCGCCCGGGACAGGGCGAATGACAGTCCGATCGTCGTCCGGTTCCGCGAACGGGTTATCGCTCACTGGCGCTTCCTCTGCCGTCACCGCCTAGCGGTCGTACTGGCTCAAGCCGTAATGCTCCATGACCCATTTCAGTGTGAAGCCATAGTTCGGGTCGGTCGCGTACACTCCGGTCAGTGCATCGGCGAAGGCCTCCGGGTTGTCCTTCTGGCTCATTGCGTTCTTGTAGACGGAAGCCGTGGCCAGCAGGCGGCCGTGCTCGTCGAATGCCTGCGCGATCGAATCGAACGCCCGGAAGCGGGCCGTGACGGTGACGTTCTCGCCATTGAGCACCTCACGGGTGGGGCTTTCCACTGCCGGCTGGTCGCCGCTCGCCTTGATGCCGAACGGGTTGTTGCTGCCTGGCGGCATCGAGGCTCCCCAGGCGCTCTCCACCGCCCACTGCGCCACCGTGACAGAGGCGGGCACGGTCCAGCGCAGGCGCGAGGCGACCGCGGCGCTGGCGACGTCGGACGGTATCTCGCCGAAATGGCCGACCGAGGTTGGCAGGGCGTTCGCGACGAGCGGTCTGGCGGCGAGCGCGTAATACGTGGAACTGCCGGGATCGACGCGGCCTGAGGGGGGCGTCATCTGCATGATCACCGCCTGGTAGGCCTCGATCGCCAGCGTGGTGCCGACGTCGGCCACGCCGTTCACCGGGATGGGCGCGTGCGGCTTGGGCAGCCGGTCGTTGAGCAGCGACTGGATGACGAAGACATCACCGGGCGCGTTGGCGCCGCCACGGCCTACCGAGGTGAAGATCGGCGGCGCGATGCGGCCCATTTCGTCGACGCTCAGCACCGTTGGTGACGGAACCAGTCCCACGCCTGCCTCGGAGTTTGGCGGGATTAGTGCATGGACGAGGCGGTGGAGGCCAGTCGTTTGAGCCATTGCAGCGGGCGTATTTGCCCACACCCCACGGGTCCCTTACGCTTTCTCGACCGAGGGAGAGACCCAGCATGGACCGCGACATCGACGCCCTGCTCCACTTCGCGCCGGACTATGACGCGCCGATCCCCTACATGCAGCGGACGCGCGAGTATTACGCGGCGATCGGCTACACCGCGCCGTACCGCTGGGCGCATTACGTCGAGGCGCCGTTCACCCCGCTTCGCATGCCGCTCGCGGACGCGCGGCTGACCATCGTCACCACCGCGGCGCCGTACCGGCCGGACAAGGGCGACCAGGGACCGGGCGCGCCGTACAACGGCGGGGCGAAGTTCTACCAGGTGTATTCCGGCGACACGTCGCAGACGCACGATCTGCGCATCTCGCACATTGGTTACGACCGCGCGAACACTTCGGCCGAGGACAGCGGCACCTGGTTCCCGCTGCCGGCGTTGCTGCGTGCGGTGGGTGCCGGACGCGTCGGTGCGGTGGCGTCGCGGTTCCATGGCGCGCCCACCAACCGCAGCCACCGCGTCACGGTGGAGACCGATGCGCCGGAAATCCTGCGCCGCTGCCGGGAGGATGGGGCCGACGCAGCGATCCTGGTGCCCAACTGCCCGGTTTGCCACCAGACGTGCAGCCTGGTCGCGCGCCATCTGGAGGCGAATGGCATTCCCACGGTGGTCATGGGCTGCGCCAAGGACATCGTCGAGCACGCGGCCGTGCCGCGCTTTCTGTTCAGCGATTTCCCGCTCGGCAACAGCGCCGGCATGCCGCACGACGTGGCCTCGCAGGACCGCACGCTGGAGCTGGCGCTGCGTGTCCTCGAGGCGGCGCCGGGGCCGCGCACGTCGGTGCAGTCGCCGCTGCGCTGGAGCGAGGATGCTGCCTGGAAGCTCGACTACCTGAACCTGGAGCGCATCCCAGCCGAGGAACTGGCGCGGCGGCGGCGCGAGTTCGACGAGCAGAAGGCGGTGGCGCGCACGCTGCGGGTGGAGAAGGCGGCGTGAGGCTGCCCCCTCCCCCTGGCCCCCTCCCACGAGGGGAGGGGGCAAATCCGTGAGCCGGCCGTTTGCGAATGTCCGCGTTCTCGACTTCACCCAGGTGCTCGCCGGTCCCTATGGCAGCTACCAGCTCGCACTGCTTGGCGCCGATGTCATCAAGGTGGAGCGGCGTGAGGGTGAGGACATGCGGCGCACGCCGCTGTCGCGCGAATGGGCCGATCGCGGCATGGCGCCGGCGTGGCTCGCGATCAACGGCAACAAGCGCAGCCTGACGCTCGACCTGCAGAAGCCGGCGGCGATCGAGATCGTCAAGCGTCTTGTCGCGCGGGCCGATGTGGTGATGGAGAACTTCCGGCCCGGCGTGATGGATCGTCTCGGCATCGGCTACGACGCGCTGCGCGCGATCAATCCGAAGCTGATCTACTGCACGATCTCCGGCTTTGGCAGCACCGGACCGTATCGGAATGAGGCCGGCTATGACGGCAAGATCCAGGCTCTGTCCGGCATCATGTCGCTGACCGGCCACAAGGAGATGGGGCCGACGCGCGCAGGCTTCGCGGTGTGCGATGTGCTGTCCGGCATGACCGGCGCGTTCGCGGTGTCGTCGGCGCTGTATCAACGCACGCACACCGGACAAGGCCAGTACATCGACGTGTCGATGCTGGAGGCGAGCCTCGCGTTCCTTTCCACGCAGGTCGCCGACTACACCGTCGCCGGCCACCGGCAGGAGCAGTTCGGCAATCAGGCGATCAGCCGGAAGGTGACCGCGAACCTGTTCCGCGCGAAGGACAGTTTCCTGCTGCTCGCGGTGAACAACGACAGACAGTACGAGGCGCTGATGACCACGCTCGGCCGCGCCGATGTGTTGGACGATCCGCGCTTCGCCGATTGGTTCCAGCGCAAGGAACACGAAGTGGCGTTGCGCGCGATCATCGAGGACGCGCTGGCGAGTGCCGATGCGAAGGCGTGGGAGAAGCGGCTGAATGACGCCGGCGCGCCGTGCTCCAGCATCTGGCGGATCGAGGAAGTCATCGATCATCCGCAGATCGCCGCGCGTCATGCGGTGCAAACGGTGGAGACCGAGTATGGGCCGCTGCGTCTGATGGGTTCCGGCTTTCAGATGGCGCATGGCGGCGGGAAGCTGGACCATGCGCCGCCGCCGCTCGGCGCGCACACCGACGAGGTGCTGCGCGAGGCTGGATATGCCGCGGACGAAATTGCAGCGCTGCGGCGCGACGCGGTGGTCTGATGGACCTGCGCCTGAAGGACAAGGTCGCGCTGATCACCGGCTCAAGCCGCGGCATCGGCTTGGCCACTGCGCAGGCCTTTGCGGCGGAAGGCTGTCGGCTGATGCTGTCGGCGCGCTCGGGTGATGCGCTGCGCGCGGCCGAGACTGCGTTGCGCGCCAACGGCGCAACCGTGGTGAGCGAGGTCGCCGACGTCACGCAGCCCGACGATGCGGCGCGGCTTGTGCTTGCCGCGGTGGCGGCGTTCGGCGGCATCGATATCCTGATCAACAATGTCGGCGGCGGTGGCGGCGGACGCCAGATCGCCGACAGCACGGACGACGAGTGGCGTACGGCACTCGAACGGAACCTTGTGCAGACCGTGCGCATGATGCGACTTGCGCTGCCGCATATGCGCGGACGCGCCGGCGCCGCAGTGGTGAATGTATCGTCGATCTCGGGCTGGACGCCACAGCTTGTCGGCTCCGGCCAGTATGGCGCGGCCAAGGCGGCGCTGATCTTCGATACCGAGCGCTGGGCGCTGGAATTCGTGCCGCACGGCGTGCGGGTGAACACAGTGTCGCCCGGGTCGATCCTGGTCGAGGGCAACGGCTGGGACCGTTACCGCCTCGCCAACCGGGCGAACTACGACGACTACGTGCGCGGCGGCTTCCCGATGGGCCGTCTCGGCACGGCCGAGGAGGTGGCCGACGCCATCGTGTTCCTCGCCTCGCCGCGTGCTCACTGGGTCAACGGGCGGAACGTCCCGGTGGACGGGCTGGAGCAGCCGTATGCCCCGATCGACTGGCGGCCGTATTGATCCGGCCGCAATCGCGAAGCCGGGGACAAGATGGTGCTGTAGTCGGGGTCGCCGGGTTGCGGCGCTCAGCAATCGTCTGATTGCCGGTCGGATTACCTGCGAAACATCGGCCAGTCGCTCGATGGTTTCGCGGGCCTCGCCGAGCAAGCCCATCTGGGCGGAGCAGGCCGCAAGGGAGTGCCCGCCGTCTGGGATGGCGGTGCCTCATCCATCGCCCCACCACACATTCGCTCTCGCACATTGCGCCATCTGCGCCTATGTGTGCGGCGCACCATCCCCGCATCCCAGGCCCCCATGCAGATTCGCAACGTCGCGATCATCGCCCATGTCGACCACGGCAAGACCACCCTGGTCGACAAGCTCCTCAGCCAGTCCGGCTCGTTCCGTGACCACCAGGTGGTGGCCGAGCGCGCGCTCGACAGCAACGTCCTGGAGCGCGAGCGCGGCATCACCATCCTCGCCAAGTGTACCTCGGTGGTCTGGCGCGGCACCCGCATCAACATCGTCGACACCCCCGGCCACGCCGATTTCGGCGGCGAGGTCGAACGCATCCTGAACATGGTGGACGGCGCCATCGTGCTGGTGGACGCCGCCGAGGGCGTGCTGCCGCAGACCAAGTTCGTGGTCGGCAAGGCGCTGGCGCGCGGTCTGCACCCGATCGTCGTGGTCAACAAGGTCGACCGCGCCGACGCCCGCCCGGACGAGGTGCATACAGAGGTATTTGATCTGTTCGCCGTCCTGGGTGCCAGCGATGCCCAGCTCGATTTCCCGATGCTGTTCGCCTCCGGCCGCCAGGGCTGGGCCGACACCGCACTCGACGGCCCGCGCAAGGACCTGTCCGCTCTGTTCGAACTGGTGGTGCGGCACGTGCCGGCGCCCACGGTCGATGCCGGTGCCCCCTTCGGCATGGTGGCGACGATCATGGAATACGACCCCTACCTCGGCCGCGTGCTGACCGGCCGCGTGGAGCAGGGTGGCGCTCGGCTGAACATGCCGCTGAAGGTGCTGCACGCCGATGGCACCACCGGCGAGACCGGCCGGATGACCAAGCTGCTGTCGTTCCGCGGGCTCGATCGCGTGCCGGTCGAGGAGGCAGAGGCCGGCGACATCATCGCCGTGGCGGGCCTCGCCGAGGCCACGGTGCCCGACACGATCGGCTCGCCCGAACTGACCGCACCGCTGCCCGCGATCCCGGTCGATCCGCCGACACTGGCGATGACCTTCCGCATCAACGACGGCCCTCTCGGCGGGCGCGAAGGCAAGAAGGTCACCAGCCGGCAGATCCGCGAGCGGCTGTTCCGTGAGGCGGAAGGCAACGTCGCCATCAAGGTGACTGACAGCAACGAGACCGAGGCGTTCGAGGTCGCCGGCCGCGGCGAACTCCAGCTCGGCGTCCTCATCGAGCAGATGCGCCGCGAGGGCTTCGAATTAACAATCGGCCGTCCCCGCGTGCTGACCCGCACCAACCCCGACACCGGCGCCCGCGAGGAGCCGATGGAGGAGGTGCTGGTCGATGTTGACGAACCCTACGCCGGCGTGGTCGTCGAGCAACTGTCGCGGCGCAAGGGCGAGCTCCGCGACATGCGGCCGTCCGGTGGCGGCAAGCTGCGGCTCACGTTCGCCATCCCGAGCCGTGGCCTGATCGGTTACCACAACGACTTCCTCACCGACACGCGCGGCACCGGCGTGATGAACCGGTTGTTTGCTGGATACGGTCCTTGGAAGGGCCCGATCGAGGGGCGCCGCAATGGCTCGCTGATCTCCACCGAGAACGGCGAGGCAGTGCATTACGCGCTGTTCTATATCCAGGAGCGCGGCACGCTGTTCGTGAACCCCGGCGACAAGGTCTATGTCGGCATGATCCTCGGCGAGAACGCCCGTGGCTCCGACCTGGAAGTGAACCCGATCAAAGAGAAGAAACTCACCAACATCCGTGCCGCCGGCAAGGACGACGCGATGCTGCTGATTCCGCCGCGGCGCATGAGCCTGGAGCAGGCGATCGCCTATATCGAGGACGACGAACTGGTCGAGGTCACCCCCGGCGCAGTACGTCTGCGCAAGCGCTACCTAGACTCGCACGAGCGCAAGCGGCGCGACCGCCGGGCGGAAGCAGCAGTGGCCTAGATCTCCCTCTCCCGCGCAGCGGGGGAGGGTCGGGGAGGGGGTATCACGATTACCTCCGCAGATGCTCCAACAGCAGCACCGCCCCTGGCATTTCGCCGCTCTTCGCCTCCAGCATCTCCGTCCCGCCCACGGCATAAACCGCGACCGCCGCCAGCAGGTCGCGCAACCGTGCCGGCGCGTTGACGTCGAACGGCAGCACGCACCCACCGGTCCTGCGTGCCAGATCCAGGAACACCTCGGCATCGCGCCGCGCATTCCAGTCCGCGGTGTCGTGCAGCACGATCAGCTTGATGCCCTTCAGCCCCATCGCATCGGCCAGCTTCCGGCCGCGCACCGGCAACTCCTCGAACACGTCGCCGATATAGGTGACCACCCGCACGCCAGGATTGGACAAAGCACGCGACAGGATCGGCAGCAGCCGCGTCATCCCGGCCAGGCAGCGAATACCGGCGGCACGATCGCGCAGCCTGTTGGGATCGGCGGTGAACTCGGTGAACGTGTGCAGCATCGACCCGCCATGCACCGCCAGCGCCACATCGAGCTCACCCGGCAACGCCTTCACCAGCGCGTCGGTCACCGTGCGCGCCGTCGCCCACGCCGGCTCCCGCGACGCCGTGGCGTCAAACCCGAAGATCAGACGCGGCCGGGTCGGCGTAGTGGCTGGAACCTGTGAGGAACCGAACGGCAGCAGCGCGCGAATATGCTCGAACAGCGATGGCGCCCTCGGCGGCGCCTCCTCCGTCTCCGGCTCGGGATCGGGCACCATCACAAAGTTAGGTTTGTCCGCCATCAGCCACCACCCACTCTCCCCCTCCCCTTGCGGGAGGGTGCAGGGGGAGGGGAAAGCCTCACCCCCACAAACGCTTCGACGCAATCTGCGCGCCCTCGACCAGCGAACCCAGCTTGCGGAACGCAATCTCCCGATCCACCCGTCCCGCGGTCCCCACCGATGTCGCGAACCCACAATCCGTCCCAGCGATCACCCGCTCACGCCCCACAACATCGGCGAAGCGGCAGATCCGCTGAGCCACCAGTTCCGGATGCTCGATATAGTTCGTGCAGGTGTCGATCACACCCGGGATCAGCACCTTGTCGTCCGGCAGCTTCGTCTCCCGCCACACCGTCCACTCATGCTCGTGCCGCGGGTTCGCCGCCTCGAACGAGATCGCCTGCGGCTTCGCCTTCAGGATGATCGGCAGCATCTTCGCCAGCGGAATGTCGAAGTCGTGCGGCCCCTCGTAGTTGCCCCAGCACAGATGCAACCGCGCCGAACTGGCCGGCACGTTCGCGAGCGCGTGGTTCAGCGCCTCCACCTGCTGCTCCGCCTGCTTCAGGAACTCCGCCTCGGACAGATCCTGAAAGCCGGTGTGCCGCGCCATCGCCAGATCCGGGCTGTCGAGCTGCACCACGATGCCGGCCTTGGCGATGGCCTCGTATTCCTCCTGCATCGCAGCGGCGATCGCGTTGATATAAGCAGCGTGATTCGGATAGTGCCGATTGGGCTGGAACGTCGACACCACACCGGGCGACGCCGCCGGCATGAATGCGTCCACCGGCTTCGACGCGGCGATCGCCGCCTTGAAGTTGTCGATGTCCCGCATCGCGGACTCATGATCCTGCCGCGCGATCGGCCCGATGCAGCACAGCCGACGGATCTGCTGCGGCCCGATGAACTGTTCCAGCCGCCGGCGGAAATCCGCATAGGGCGCAACGTCGCGGTTTGGCTTCGGCACATACGGTTCGCCTCCGAACCCGGTCAGGCGCTCGTGCACATAGGTCGCATAGCCGACCTTGCTCGTCTCGCCGTCGCTGACGACATCGATGCCGATCGCCACCTGGCGCGCCACGATGTCGGCCACCGCCTGCCGCACCAGTGCGGCGAACTCGGCAGCGTCGTAGGGCTCGTTGCGATCCTTCTTGATCAGCAGCTCCACCAGTGGCTGCGGCCGCGGCAGGCTGCCAACATGCGTCGTCAGGATGCGGTCTGTGCTGAGCTTCATGGTGCGCTCCTCAGTGCCACAGTTTCGCCGAGGCCAGCCTGGCACCTTCGACCAAGGCCCCAAGCTTGCGGTAGGCAATCTCCGGATCAACCCGCCCCGCGTGACCAACGAAAGTGGCGAAGCCGCAATCGGTACCAGCGAGCACCCGCTCGCGGCCGACGATATCCGCGTACTGGCAGATGCGCTGGGCGACCAGCTCCGGATGCTCGATGTAGTTGGTGCAGGTGTCGATGACGCCGGGGATCAGCACCTTGTCGTCCGGTACCTTCACATCGCGCCACACCGCCCATTCATGCGCATGGCGCGGATTGGCCGCTTCGAACGAGATCGCCTGCGGTTTCGCCTTCAGGATGATCGGCAGCACCTTCTGCATCGGAATATCGAAATCGTGCGGGCCCTCATAGTTGCCCCAGCACAGATGAAGTCGCGCAGAGCTTGCCGGCACATTGGCCAGCGCGTGGTTCACCGCCTCGACCTGCTCTTCGGCCTGTTTCAGGAACTCCGTCTCGGACAGGTCCTGGAACCCAGTGTGCCGCGCCATCGCCAGATCGGGACTGTCGAGCTGCACCACGATACCCGCGTTGGCGATCGCCTCGTACTCCTCGCGCATCGCATCGGCCACCGCGCCGATATACGCCGCATGGTTCGGATAATGCCGGTTCGGCTGGAATGCCGACACAACGCCAGGCGAGGCCGCCGGCATGAACGCATCCACCGGCTTGGACGCAGCGATCGCCGCCTTGAAGTTGGCGATGTCCTGCTTCACCGCCTCATGATCGCTGAGCTGGATGTCGCTGATGCAGCACAACCGGCGAAACACCTGCGGGCCGGTGAACTGGATCATGCGGTTGCGGAATTCCGGGTAGTCCGCCAGATCGCGCTGCGGTTTCGGCACGAACGGCTCACCGCCAAAGCCGGTCAGGCGTTCCTTGATGTAGGTGGCGTAGCCGACCTTGCTCGCCTCACCGTCGCTCACCACATCGATGCCGATCGCGACCTGATGCGCGACGATGTCGGCCACGGCCTTGGTCACTTCGCGGTCGAATGCCGCATGGTCGTACGGCTGGTTCTGATCCTTCTTCACCAGCAGATCGACCAGCACCTGTGGCCGCGGCAAGCTGCCGACATGCGTCGTCAGGATGCGATCGGTGCTCAGCTTCATGGCGTTCCTCCCGTGCTTGTTGCGCGGATCGTACAGGCTGTCCGCGACCGGCGCGAGTCCAGCTCACCCCGCCGTCAGCGTCCGATAGAACGGTTCCGGCGCATCGATCTCCGCGATCTTGCCGTCATCGACCAGCAGGAACCGCGTCGCGATCGCCCGCACGAAAGCACGGTCGTGCGAAACAATCACACAGGTCGCCTCGTGCGCGAGAATCTCCGCTTCCAACCGCTCCTGACCCGCGATGTCCACATGATTGGTGGGTTCGTCCATCAGGTAGAAGTTGGGCTCGGTCAGACGCAGCGCCAGCAGTCCGAGCCGCGCCTTCTGCCCCGGTGACAGACGGGCAATCGCGCGCCGCTGCATGTCGACGTTGAACCCGGCTCCCGCCAGCAGGCTGACGCTGCGCTGATCGCCGGGCCTGAAGGTGCCGCTGATGAAGTCATGCGGCGTCATCGCATCCGGCAGATGCGACATGAGCTGATCCACATAGCCCAACACGATCGACGGGCTGGCACGGACTCCCGGCACATCGCCGCCCGACATCGCCTGGCGCAACAGCCGCACCAGTTGCGACTTGCCCACGCCGTTGCGGCCGAGCACCGCGATGCGATCCTGCTGAAAGACGTCCAGCTTGCCGATGCGGAACAGCATCCGCCCATCCGGAGCACATACATCGACACCATGCAGCCCCAGCAGCAGCTTCGCATGGGTGCCGCGGTTCGCGAGACGTATGTCGCCCGATCGTTCGGTGTGCGCGGACGCAAAGGTCAGCTCCAGGGCTGCCGCGCGTTCGCGCAGTTGCTTCGACTTCTTCAGCAGCAGATCGCTGCCGCTGTTGATGCCGACGTTCTTCAGCTCGTTGGCGTTGCGACGCAGGCGATCGACCTCGCGCGTTTCCTTCGCCAGCTTCGCCTCCTGCGCCGCATCATCCGCGGCCAGCAGCTCGCGCGCACGAGTGTAAGGATGCGAGTAGAGCCGCGACACACCGGGCCGCAGGAACAATGTCCGGTTCGTGCAGGCATCGAGAAAGCGTCGGTCGTGGCTTGCGATCACCATCGGCACGCGGCATGTCGCCAACCAGCCTTCCAGCATTTGGATCTTCGCAAGATCCAGATGATTGGTTGCCTCGTCGAGCAGCAGTGCATCCGGCTCCGTCACCCAGGTCCGCGCGATCAGCGCCAGACGCTGCCAGCCGCCGCTAAGCGCATGCAACGGGCGGTCGTGCAGATCGGGCGTCGCGCCGAACTCGTCGAGCACGACATCGACACGCCATGCCTCACTGTCGCGCTCGGCCGCAGGCAAAGCGCGGCGGATCGCCTCGGCCAACGGCAGGTTCAATAGATTCGCTGGCACATCCTGCTCGACGTAGCCCACGCGCATACCGCGCGAACGGACGATATCGCCCGTCGTCGGCTCGATGAGACCGGTCAGGCATTTGAGCAATGTGGTCTTGCCGCCGCCGTTGCCGGCGATCAGCCCGATACGATCGGCATCGCCGATCGCCAGCGTGAGGTTTTGGAACAAGGGATGCGGCGACAGAACGCCGACATCGCGCAGACTGATGGTAGACATGGTGTTGTCTCTCGGCTCGATGAAACGCGGAAACAGGCGGCGTTCAGAGCCGGCCGAGCGTCAATTCGTGTCGCTGGCCAGCCCTGCGACGGTGGGTCGCAGGGCATCGACAGGGCCGCGCGGATGATGCTGATTGTAAGCGCTCACGCAGCCCTCCCATGGTTGGACGTTGCACCGGCGCCACCATAGCGGCGCCGTGCAGATTGCTGCAACCCTGTTGGGTGACTACTCTGCCCGGCAAGCACAAACAGGGAGGAGGCCGATGCTGGCCCGTATCTTGAGGTTGGCCGCCATCGCCCTGGCGCTGGCTGCCGCACGCCCCGCTGCCGCCGAGGAACTGCAGACGTTCACGATCGCCTTCGCCGGCAAGGGCATGTCGTTTCTGATCCAGTACATCGCCATGGGCGCCGGCTTCTATAAGCAGGAAGGCCTGGAACCCGAGTCGGTCGACGTCTCCTCCGGCACCCGCCAGGCAGCCGCGGTGATGGGCGGCAGCGCAGAGATCACCCAGGTCGGCTTCGCCCATACCATGCACGCGGTCGGCCGCGGCGGTCAGCTTGTCGGCATCGCAACAGCGTTCGACGCCTATCCGATCGCTCTGGTGCTCTCCAACGACGCGATCAAGCGCCTCGGCATCACCGACACCATGTCGCTGGACGAGAAGATCAAGCACGTGAAGGGCGTGCGCATCGGCATCACCTCACCGGGGTCCAGCACCGACGAGTTCATGCGCACCATCATGCTGGTGCGCGGCATGGATCCCTCGCGCGACGTGCAACTGCAGCCGATCGGCATAGGCGCGCCGATGGTCGCTGCCATGCAGGCGGGCAGCACCGACGGCTTCGCCTTCATGTCGCCGTTCACCAACATGGCGGTGAGCAGAGGCATCGGCCAGATCATCGCCGATCCCATCACTGGCGATCTGCCCGAGTATCGCGACGTGCCGTATCAGGTGATCACCACCAGTCGTGCCACGCTCGCCTCGAAACGCCCGCTGCTGCTGCATGTCGTGCGCGCGCTGACCCGGGCGATGCAGTTCGCGCATCAGGATGTCGAAGGATCGCGTCGCGCCGTTCGCCCGTTCTTCCAGGACACACCGGAGGCCGAGTTCAACACGGCGTTCAACACCTACATCAAGGCGGTGCCGACAACGCCGGTCATCTCGCAGGCGCAGGTGGACAACACGGTGAAGATGGTGAACCTGACCGAGAAGACGCCGATCTCCGCGACCTACGATCAGGTCGTGTATCCCGATCTGTCGCGCGAGGCCGCGAAGGACATCCTTGGCAAGTAGCATGACGCGACGCTTCGACCCGATCATCCTGTGGCAGATCGCGGTGGGAGTGCTGCTGCTGGCCGGCTGGGAATTCGTCGGCCGCGTTACGGGCGGCACTTGGACCAGCCGGCCGAGCCTGATCGCGGCGAAGCTCGCGGTGTGGCTGCAAGGCAGCATCTATCCCGACATAGCGACGACCCTCACCGAGGTCGTCACCGGGCTCGTGGCAGGATCGCTGCTGGGCGTTCTCGCCGGCCTGCTGCTCGGTCGCTCGCCGATCACAGCGGGCATCCTGCGGCCGATCGTGGTGGCGTTCTACAGCGTGCCGCTGGTCGCACTCGCGCCGCTGTTCATCATGTTCTTCGGCCTCGACATGCTGCCGAAGATCGTGCTGGTGACGATCGTCGTGTTCTTCCTGCTGTTCTTCAACACGTTCGCAGGCGCGTCGTCGGTGGATCGCGAGTTGATCGCGCAGGTGCAGTTGATGGGCTCCACGCGGCGCGAGATCTTCCAGAAGGTTGTAGCACCTGCCTCCACGGCTTGGATCATCGGCGGCATCAAGACCGCGCTGCCGTACGCGCTGGTCGCCGCCACCACCGGTGAGATGCTCGCGGCACGGCGCGGTCTGGGATTTCGGCTCAGCGATGCGGCATCGCAGTTCGACATGACCTCGCTCTATGCGGCGCTGTTCATCCTGATGCTGCTTGGACTTGCGGTCTCCGAGATCGCCACCTGGGGCGAACGGCGCATGCTGCGGTGGCGTCATGCCGAGGGGTGATCTGGCGCCGAAGATCAGCCTCGCCGGCGTCGGCAAGACGTTCGTCACGCGCGACCGCGAGGTGGAGGCACTCCAGCCGATCGACCTCGCGATCCACGACCACGAGTTCGTGGCACTGGTCGGTCCAAGCGGCTGCGGCAAATCGACCATCCTCAACCTGATCGCCGGGCTGCTGCAGCCGAACAGCGGCGTGGTCTCGTATGACGGCATCGCGATCGGCGCGCTCAATCGCGCTGTCGGCTACATGACGCAGAAGGACACGCTGCTGCCGTGGCGTACTGCGGCCGACAACATCCGCATCGCGCTGGAGCTGAAATGTCGCGCGGTGCCGCGCGCCGAGGCGAATGCCCGTGTGGCGCAGATGATCGAGCTGGTGGGACTGTCTGGCTTCGAGCGCCACTATCCGGCCGAGTTGTCGGGCGGCATGCGCAAGCGCGTCGCATTGGCGCGCACGCTGATCTACGAGCCCGAGACACTGCTGATGGACGAACCGTTCGGCGCACTGGATGCACAGCTCAAGCTGCTGATGCTCGATCAATTGCAGGAGCTGACGCGGCAGCGTCATATGACGGTGGTGTTCGTCACGCACGATCTTGGCGAGGCGATCACCCTGGCCGACCGCGTGGTGGTGTTCAGTGCGCGTCCCGGCCGCATCCGCACCATCCGCACGGTCGACATGCCGCGACCGCGCGACGTGTTCCGCATCCGCTTCACCGAGGATTTTGCCCATCTGCACGAAGCGCTGTGGGATGAGCTGAAGGACGAGGTCACGCGGGGAACCGACGTATGAGCGCTGCCAAAGAGGTGGGGGGAGGGGGCATTGCAGTATCCCTGTCCCCATCTCCCCAATCCCTGTCAGGCTTCCTCTCGACGACCGCCGGCCGATCCCTCGCCCGCCTGATCCTGGCACTGATCATTCTGGCAGCGTGGGAGTACCAGCCCAGCGCCGATCTGCGCTTCTGGATGAGTGGCCCGGTGGAGATCGTGGCGCGCCTGTGGAGCTGGATCCTCGACGGTTCGCTATGGGAGAACGTCGGCGCGACGCTGCTCGCGATGTCGCTGGGCTACGCTATCGGCACCAGCGTCGGCATCGCACTCGGCTTGCTATTCGGCCTGGTGCCTCGACTGCACCGCGTGTTATCGCCATACATCGCGGCACTCTATGCGATGCCGAAGATCGCGCTGGCGCCCGCTGTTCGTCATCGTGCTCGGCATCGGCATCGAGTCGAAGGTCGCGCTGGTCGCGATCACTGTGTTCTTCCTGGTGCTGAACAGCACGCTGGACGGCGTTCGCAACGTCGATCGCGACCTGACGCGCGCGCTGGCGCTGATGGGGGCCACGCGTTTCGAGGTCATCGGCAAGGTCCTGGTGCCGGCCACGTTGCCCTGGATCTTCACCGGCATGCGGATCGCCGTCCGCTATGCCTTCACCAACACGCTGCTGGCCGAGCTGATCGCCTCGAACAGTGGCATCGGCTTCATGATCGAATACTATTCCGGCGTGTTCGATGCGACCGGCACATATGCGGCCATCCTGGTCCTGGTCATCATGAGCGTCGGCCTGACCGAACTGCTCACGCAGATCGAGGCCCGGATGTCTTACGGCCGCACCCAGTAGAGGAGAGGTGCTCGAGCGGTCGAGGGCGATTGGCCTCCACTCTCTGCTGATGCCAGCGCGCTGACGCACCAACGCACCGACTTTATGCGAGACGGTCGGCATGGTGTATTGTATACGGCAACGCAATGGCAGAGGCGGGCAATGTCACATCAGGGGAACAACGCACAATGAGCCAACGTTTGGTAAGTCCGCATTTCGTGGCTCTGGCCGCCATCCTCGGCGGCTGCGCCGGCCCGATGGGGCCCATACGCAGCGAGACGCCGCCAGCGCCGCCCGTAACTTCGTTCGATGGCTCATACCGGACCGCGATCCGAAGTGTCGACACCCCGGCAACCAAGGGCACGGTCTGGTGTGACTCACCCGGACAGGAGGTCGTCACGGTGGCGAATGGCCGGTTCAGTTTCGCGGTGCCGCATCCGGACGTCCCGGGCAACCCGACCCCAGCCCTTCAGGCAACCTTCGCGGCGGACGGCTCGTTCTCTGGTCAGGTCATCGTCGGGACCATCTACGGCCGGGTTCAGGGCGGCCATATGGAGGGGCGGATCGACGGGTCGGCGTGCCTCTACACCTTCACGGGCGAACGCACCTAGGCAGCCCGGTCAGTCCCTTCCGAATCGGGAGCCGCCGACGCACCGACGCATCCAGTCTATGCGCGATGGTGGTCGCCATGGTTGTCTGGCACTCGGCGAGATAGGGCCGGATGCAGCACTCGGCAGATGGCATTATGATGACAAACACGGCGGAGGAGGCGTGAAATGGCATTGGCTCTAAGCGGAATTCGCGTAATCGACATGACGCACAACCAGGCGGGGCCAGCGTGCGCGCAGATCCTGGGTTTTCTTGGCGCCGACGTGATCAAGCTGGAGGAGCCGAAGGGTGGCGACGTCGCCCGCACGAACATGCGCGACCGCACCGACAGCGACAGCCTGTTCTTTCTCATCCTCAACGCGAACAAGCGCAGTCTGACGCTCAATCTGAAATCGGACGAGGGCAAGCGGCTGTTCAAACAGGTCATCGCCGAGTCCGACGTTCTGTTGGAGAATTTCGGTCCAGGTGCGCTCGACCGGCTGGGGCTTGGCTACAAGGAGCTTTCGAAGCTGAACCCGCGGCTGATCTACGCGACGATCAAGGGCTTTGGTACCTACGGCCCGTACAGCGGGTTCAAGAGCTTCGAACCGATCGCGCAGGCGATGGGCGGCGCGATGAGCGTCACCGGCTTTCCCGAGAATCCACCGACCTATATCTATCCCGCGATCGGCGACTCGGGCACCGGCATGCACATGGCGATCGGCATCCTGGCCGCGCTGCAGCAGCGGCATCAGACCGGCAAGGGCCAGCACGTCGAGGTCTCGATGCAGGACGCCGTGGTCAACCTGATCCGCGTCAGCCTGCGCGACCATCAGCGCTCCGGCCATCCCATGCAGCGCAACGGAAACCAGCTCGGCCGCACCGTCCCAGGCACCACCTATGCCTGCGCACCGGGCGGTCCGAACGACTACGTGTATATCTTCGCGCAGCCACAGATGTGGAAGGCGTTGCTGAACGTGATGGGCCAGTCGGAACTGGCCGACGATCCGCGCTTCGTCACCGCCGATAGCCGCTGGGAAAACCGCGAGGCGCTGAACGGCATCGTTGAGGCCTGGACGCGTCAGCGCAGCAAGCACGAGGTGATGCGGCTGATGGGCGATGCGGGCGTTCCCTGCGGCGCGACGCTGGACACCGGCGAGGTGCTCGCCGATCCGCATCTGCACGCGCGCGACATGATCGTGGACGTCGAGTATCCCACACGCGGCACCTACCAGACGGTCGGCTGTCCGGTGAAGCTGTCAAACTCGCCAGCCGAGGTGACGCGCCCGCCGCTGCTCGGCGAGCACACGGCGGAGCTACTGGGTGCACTGTGCGGCACCACCGCTGACGAAGTGCAGAAACTGCGCTCACAGGGGGTGGTATGACGCCGCCGTGGTAGTTGCAGTCCGCCCGGTGCAGTGCGAGTCATTCCGCCATTGTCATTGCGAGGAGCGAAGCGACGAAGCAATCCCCATCATTGGTGGGCGATGACGATGGAGATTGGCTCGTCGCTTCGCTCCTCGCAATGACAGCTCACATGTTTCGCCGTTCTGACATCCGGGTAATAGGCAGGTTGCTCACGCTCGCGGGGTCCGGACGCTGCCACCAGCGCCTGACTTGACCGAGACAAGGATCGACAACCTTCGTCACAGTCGTTCTCACTTCCACCATGCGTCGGAATCAGTCCGGCGATTCCCGGACATCGGTCAGCAATTCATAATTCGCCGCGAAACGTGAACAAGGTTTCGATCATCCCCCATGTAAGGTGGTTGAATGTCCCCGCTCGAAGGGACCGCGCCGACCTGGGAGGATTGAGCCATGGCGACATCGGTTCATGACGGCGGGCAGATTGCGTGGTGGCGGGAACCCACCAGAGAACAGTGGCATGCCTGGATTGCGGCATGGCTCGGGTGGACGCTCAACTCCTTCGATTTCACGATCTTCGTCTTTATCATGCTGCCGATATCGCAGGAATTCCATGTCCCCCTGACCGCAGTTACTGCTGTCTTTACTTTGACGTTATGGTTGCGCCTGATCGGCGCCACCGGCTCCGGCTGGCTCGCCGATCGCATCGGCCGCAAGAAGCCGCTGATGATCTCGATCGCCTGGTTCTCGGTCTGTAATTTCATCGCGGGCTTCTCGCCCAGCTTCGCCTTCCTGTTCTTCTTCCGCGCCATGCTTGGCATCGGCATGGGCGCGGAGTGGCCGGTCGGCGCATCGCTCGCGCTCGAGCAGTGGCCGATCCGCTCGCGCGGCTTCATGGCGGGCGCGATGCAGGGCTCGTGGGGGCTGGGCGGATTGCTGTCAGCCGCTGCCTATGGGTTGCTCTACGACTACATCGGCTGGCGTGGTCTGCTGTGGATCGGGGTCTTGCCGGCGTTGGCAATCGTCTACGTTCGGAAGTTCGTCAACGAACCGCCGATCTGGCTGGAAAACCGTCGCCTGCAGCGTGCGCAACAGCGCGAAGTGCGTGTGCCGCTGCTGACGATCTTCAAGGGTGACCTGCTCGGCAACACGCTGACCGCGTGCTGGTGGATGGCGAGCAGCTTTGTCGTCGGGTATTCGATCGGCACGTTGTTCGCGACACATCTGCAAAAGGACCTGGGCCTCAGCCCTGCATTGGTCGCGCTGCCGATCATGCTGCAGAACCTGCTGTTCTTCATCTCGTGCTGCTGCTGGGGCCGAGTGGCCGACGTGCTTGGACGCCGCTGGGCGATGATCCTGCCGGCAATTCTCGCGATCCCGGTGACACCGCTTTACCTGTTGACCAACGACTACACCATGATCGTGATCTTCTTCGCCCTGCAAGGATGCTTCGGCGCCGGCGGCATCTACGGCCAGAATGCAAGCTACATGACTGAGCGCTTCCCGACCGAAGTGCGCGCCACGGCGAGCGGCTTCTGCTATCACCAGGGCGCCATTTTCGGCGGGCTGATGGGGCCGATCATGGCGTACGCGGCGACCACGTGGCACATGGGCTTCGCCATTCCGATGCTCATCGGCACCTTGGTGGGTCTGGTCAGCTTCATCGCCGCCCTGCTGTGCGGCCCGGAGACCAAGGGCAAGCAGATGGTCGCCGAGCTGACCGTGGCGTGACCGAGACTCCGTAAACTCAGAACCGCGCGGCGCCCGGCGGCATACCGAACAGCACGCGCCCCACCGGCTCCAGGCTGGCCTGCATGCTCAGCGCCACGTGCTGTCCGGCCACGTGCACGTCGCGGAAGCATCGCTCCAGCCGGCTGCCCTGAAATACCGACACGCCACCCGCCGACTGATAAGCCAGATCCACCGCCTGGATCGCGCATTGCGCCGCATGACAGGCCGCGAGCTTCACAGCCGCCCGCGCGCGTATCGTGATCGGACGGTCCGCCACGGTGTCTTCCCACATCTTCCCCAACTCGCCGAACAGATACGCCCGCCCAGACCCCAACAGCGCCTCGGCGCGCGCGAGGTCGGCCTGCGCAAGCGGCTTGTCGCGCAACACCGTCGGCTGGCCGGCGGTCCTCTTCTCCGCGCCGATCTCCACCAGCGAGTTCGATCGCCGCCCGCGCGATGCCCAGCGTGACGGTCGCAACGCAACTGACGAACGTGCTGGTCATCGGCACCGCATAGAGCGGCCCCGGCCGGCGCGGCGGCGGCTGGAAATCCACCAGCGGTATCGTGTGCTGCTCCGGCACGAACAGGTCGGCCACCTGATAGTCATTGCTGCCGGTCGCGCGCAGCCCTCCGACGTGCCAGACATCGAACACTTCCACGTCGGTGCGCGGGAACAGGCACAGCCGGAAGTTACCGTCCTCGGTGATGCAGTTGCCCAGCACCCAGTCGCTGTAGCCGATGAAGCTGCCGTAGCCCCAGCGCCCGGTCACCCGGTAGCCGCCCGGTGCGGCCACCGCCTTGCCTGTTGGATTCAATGTGCCGACCAGCACGCCCATGCCGGTCCCGAAGACCTTGCGCGCGACAGCCTCTTCCAGCGCGCCGGACAGACGGGCATAGCCGGCGGGGATCACAGTGCACCAGCCGACCGAGCCATCCTGGCGCGACAACTCCTCGATCACTTCGAGGAATGGCAAGGGTGCCAACTCGGCGCCACCGATCGCACGCGGCAACCACATGCGGAACAGGTTCGCCGCATGCAATTCATCGACCAGCCGCCTCGGCAAATGACGGTCCTGGTCGAACCGGCCACGCAGTTCCGCGACCGTCGGCTCCAATCGCCGGGCGGCGGCAAGAAACTCTGTTCCCGTCATGACCACCTCCATCCCCCAGTCCCGTTGCCAGTCCCCTGATAACGTGATGCTCTGACCAGACGACGGAGGAGCTCTATGAAAGCACTGACCAAGGCCCAGGTGGACTCATACCGCTTCGACGGCTTCCTCTTTCCCATCCCAGCGCTCACGCAAGACGAAGTCGCGACCTGCCTCGCCGGGCTGCACCGGCTGGAGTTTGACCTCGGGTCTCCTGTCGCAGAGGCAGACGTGAAATGGCGGTCCCACGCCTATGCTCACTCGCCCTGGTTCAACGACCTGATTCGACATCCCCGCATCCTCGACGCCATCGAGGATGTGATCGGCCCCAACATCCTGGTCTGGACCAGCACGTTCTTCATCAAGGAGCCGCACTCGCCGACCTACGCCGCCTGGCACCAGGACGGCGCCTATTTCGGCCTGGAGCCGAGGGAGCAGGTGTGCGCCTGGGTCGCGCTGACCGACGCCACCCGTGAGGCCGGCTGCATGGAGCAACTGTCCAGCCGCGGCCTGCCCCGCGAGTACCATCACGCCGCGCTCGGGCTGGCGAACAGCATCAACCGCGCCGGCCAGACCATTGTGGATGACTTCGACCGCTCGAACCCTACGGCAATGGCGCTGCCAGCCGGCTCCTTCTCGCTGCACCACGAGTTCGCCGTGCATCGCTCGGCGCCAAACAACGCATCGCATCGCCGCGTCGGCATCGGGCTGAACTACATGCCCACGCACGTCCGCGTCGATGGACCGGTCCGCTGCTGCGCGATGCTGGTGCGCGGCGAGGACACCTACGGCCACTTCGACCTGATCGACCCGCCGACGGCCGAACGCGACGCCGCAGCGCTCGCGATGCATCAGCAGGTCAGCGACCGCTATCGCGCCAATTACAACGAGCAGGTCCAACGACACGCACAACGGTTTGCCCCTGCCGGTGCGTAGCGCATCATGACTGTATCCGCCCCTCGCTCATTCAAGTTCGCCGCCATCGGCCTCGATCATCGGCATATCTACGAAATGGCCGGCCGTCTGCTGGAGCACGGCTGCACATGCGCTGGCTATTGGACCGAGGGCGAGCCACAGCCACTCGCGGGTTTCATCGAGCGCTATCCGCACATACCGCGCGTCGCTGATCAAGCGCCGCCTGCTGGAAGATCCGGCTGTGAAGCTGATCCTCACCGCCGCGATCAATTGCGACCGCGCCGCCATCGCCATCGAGGCTATGCGACACGGCAAGGACGTGATGTCCGACAAGCCCGGCTGCACCACAGCGGAGCAGCTCGCGGAACTGCGGCGCACGGTTGCCGAGACCGGCCGAATATGGTCCGTCAACTATTCCGAACGGTTCGAGGTCCCCGCGGTCACCCGTGCGATCGAGCTGGTGAATGCCGGCGCGATCGGCCGGGTGGTGCAGACAGTAGGTCTCGGCCCGCATCGGCTGAACCGGCACCTGCGCCCCGACTGGTTCTTTCAGCGCGCCAAATATGGCGGCGTGCTGTGCGACATCGCGAGCCATCAGGTCGAGCAGTTCCTCACCTTCACCGGCTCGACTGACGCCGCCATCGTTGCTTCGACGGTCGGGAACTTCGCAAATCCGTCCGATCCGGGTCTGGAGGATTTCGGCGAGATGCTGCTGCGCAGCGACCGCGCCCAGGGATATATCCGCGTCGATTGGTACACGCCGGAGGGTCTGGCGAACTGGGGCGACGGCCGGCTGACCATCTTGGGCACCGATGGCTACATTGAGCTGCGCAAGTACATCGACATCGCCGGCCGACCAGGCACCGATCATCTGTTCCTGGTCGACAAGCAGGCGACGCGCCACATCGACTGCAGCGACGCCGACCTGCCCTACGCCGCAAACCTGATCGCCGATGTGCTCGATCGCACCGAGTGCGCGATGCCGCAGGCACATTGCTTCAAGGTCATGGAGCTCGCGCTGAAGGCCGAGGCCATGGCGACACGGCTGGGCAATCTGCGGTGAGCCGGCAGTTCCGTGTCGCGGTGATCGGCGCAGGCATCGGTGCGGCGCATGTCGAAGCCTATCTGGAACAGGCCGCGCTCTATCGGGTCGCTGTCGTCTGCGATCTGGATGCCGCGCGCGCGACGAAGCTCGCAGCGACGGCGGGGGCGGCGGTAGAGACTTCCTATGCGGCGGTTCTCGCACGTGATGACGTCGACCTGATCGATATCTGCCTGCCGCCACACCTGCACCTGGCGACCATCGAGCAGGCTCTGCACGCCGGCAAGCATGTGCTGTGCGAGAAGCCGCTGGTCGGCTCACTGCGCGATGTCGAGCGCATTCAGCGTGCCGCGGAGAATGTCGGGCGAGCGGTGGTGCCGGTCTATCAGTATCGCTACGGCAATGGGCTGGCACGGCTGCGCAGGCTGGTCGCCGCAGGGGTCACCGGCAAGCCGCTGGTGGCGAGCATTGAGACGCACTGGAACCGTCTGCCGCCGTACTACGACGTGCCATGGCGAGGCCGGAAGGCGACTGAACTCGGCGGCGCGATGCTCAGCCACGCGATCCACGCGCATGACCTGCTGACCTTCACGCTGGGACCGGTGCACCGCGTGTTCGCCAAGGTCGCCACCAGGGTGAACCCGGTCGAGACCGAGGATTGCGCTGCGATCTGCCTGGAGATGGAGTCCGGCGCCCTCATCACGTCATCCGTGACTCTCGGCGCCGCAGAAGAGCTCAGCCAATTCCGCTTCTGCTTCGCGAACCTGACGGCGGAGAGCCCCGGCGTGCCGCCTTATCGCCCCGCCGAAGGTGACTGGCGCTTCGTCCCTCGCGCGACGGGCAGGCAAGCCGACATCGACGCGGCCTTGCAGAGTTTTGCGCCGGGCTCTGAAAACTACGCCGGCCTGTTTGAGGCTTTGCACCCGGCGCTGGACGGCACCGCCGCCTGGCCGCTGACCGTGCGCGATGCCTACCAATCGCTCGAACTCGCCTCCGCCATCTACTACAGCTCGGCCACCAACACCGCGGTCGAACTGCCGCTGTCGCCCGACCATCCCGTGCGCGACGGCTGGGCACCCTGGCTGCCATAGGACGTCACGCGGCGATCGGAAATGGTCTGGCGAAATGGCACGCGACAAAGCGCCCATCCCCGAGGCTTCGCAATGGAGGCACGCTCTCACGGCACACCGTCTGCGCGATCGGACACCGCGGATGGAAGTTGCACCCTGCCGGAACCCGCGCCGGGCTCGGAACATCGCCGCGCAGAATGATGCGTTTCCGCCTCCGCTCCGGATCGGGCACCGGCACCGCCGATAGCAGCGCCTGGGTGTAGGGATGGTGCGGCGCGTCGAACAGCGCATCGCGTTCGGCAAGTTCCACCAGCCGCCCGAGATACATCACCGCGATCCGGTGTGCGATGTGCCGCACCACCGCCAGATCGTGCGAGATGAACAGATACGCGACGCCGAACCGTTCCTGCAGGTCCTGCAGCAGATTGACCACCTGCGAGCGGATCGATACGTCCAGCGCCGACACCGGCTCATCAGCAACGATCAGCCGTGGCCCCGGCGCCAGCGCTCGCGCAATCGCAATACGCTGCCGCTGGCCGCCAGAGAATTCGAACGGGTAGCGACGCCGATGCGTCACATCCAACCCGACCAGGCGCAGCAGCTCGATCACGCGCTCGCGCCGCTCCGCCCGCGTCGCGCATATGCGATACACGTCGAGCGGTTCGGCGACGATGTCCTCGACGACCTGGCGCGGGCTCAGTGAGGAATACGGGTCCTGGAACACGATCTGCATCTCACGTCGCCTGCGTCGCAGCGCGCGGTGGCCGAGAGCGAGCAGGTTCTCGCCTCCGAATTGGACGCTGCCCGACGTCGGCTCGGTGAGACGCAGCAGCATTCGCCCGGTGGTGGACTTGCCGCAGCCGGATTCGCCGACCAGCGCCAGCGTCTCTCCGGCAGCAAGATCGAACGATACGCCATCCACCGCCCGCACATGGCCGATCGTGTGGATGCCCGCAGGACCACCGGTAATGGGAAAATGCTTGGTCAGTTCGCGGACCTGCAACAGTGGCGGCGTCACCCCAGCGCCCAGCACGCTGCCTCGCCGCCGGCGCCGTCGCTGACGACCGGCGGCTCCTCATTGCGGCAGATCTCGCGCGCCAGCGCACATCGCGGATGAAATCGGCAGCCCTGCGGCATGGCAAAGGCCGAGGGCACGGTGCCGTCGATCGTGCGCATGCGATGCTCGCGCGCGTCCAGCGACGGTACCGAGCGCAGCAAGCCCTGTGTATACGGATGCCTTGGCGCGGCGAACAGCCGCTTCACCGGCGCGCGCTCCACGACCTTGCCGCCGTACATCACCACAACTGTATCCACGAGGTCGGCGATTACGCCCAGATCGTGCGTGATCAGGATGATCGCGGTGCCCAGCTCCTGTTGCAGCCGGCGCATCAGGTCCAGGATCTGCGCCTGGATCGTCACGTCCAGTGCCGTGGTCGGTTCGTCCGCGATCAGCAGCTTGGGATGGCACGCCAATGCCATCGCGATCACCGCGCGCTGGCGCATGCCGCCGGAGAGCTGATGCGGATACGACGCCGCGCAGCGTGCCGGATCGGGAATCCCAACCAGCTCCAGCATCTCCACCGCGCGCTCCAGTGCCGCCCCGCGCGACGCATCGCGATGCAGCCGCACCGACTCGGCGATCTGCTCGCCCACCGAGAACACCGGGTTCAGCGTCGTCATCGGATCCTGGTAGATCATCGCCATGGCGTCGCCGCGCAGCGCGCGCAGCCGCGCATCATCGAGTGCCACGACGTCCTCGCCGTCGAACATGATGCGGCCCGAAACAATGCGCGCCGGCGGGCTCGGAATGAGGCGCATCAGCGCGAGCGCCGTCATCGTCTTGCCGCAGCCCGATTCGCCGACGATGCCCAGCGACGCACCCGCCGGCAGCGAGAACCCGATGCCGTCCACGGCGCGCACCACGCCGCGCGAGGTGAACAGGTGCACGCGCAGATCATCGACCGCCAGCAGCGGTTCGCTCACGTCTCCAGCTCCGGATCGAGCAGGTCGCGCAGCGCGTCGCCCACCATGTTGAATGCCAGCACGGCGAGCGTGATCGCGGCGCCGGCGAATGCCGCGGGCCACGGATCGCCGATCAGATCGCCCATGCCCTCGCGGATCATGTTGCCCCAACTAGGCGCGGGCGGCTGCGTGCCGAGGCCGAGGAACGACAATGCCGCCTCCAGCCGGATCGCGGTGGCGATCCAGAGGCTGAGCGCCACGATCAGAGGCCCTGCGATGTTCGGCAGCACGTGGCGCGCCATGATGGCGAGCGGTCCTCGCCCGGAGGCGATCGACGCATCGATGAACGGTTCGCGCCGCACCACCTGTGTGGCGGATCGCGCCAGTCGCACGAAGCGCGGGAACAGAGCGATGGCGATGGCGACGATGGCGGTGCGGAATCCAGGACCGAGTGCCGCGGCGATCATCACGCCGAGCAGCAGCGAGGGAAACGACATCAGCAGATCGGAGAAGCGGCTGATCAGACGGTCGGTCCAGCCGCCGAAATAGCCCGCGAGCATGCCTGCCCAGACGCCAAACAGCGCGGCGAGCACGGGCGCCGTCACGCCGATCGCCAACGATGCACGCGTGCCGAGCAGCACGCGCGAGAACACATCGCGGCCGAACGCGTCGGTGCCGAACCAATAGTCGCTCGATGGGCTTTGGCTCGCGTTGAGAAAGCTCTGGTCCAGCGGATCGTGCGGCACCAGCCATGGCCCAGCCGCCGTAAGCACCAGCAGCACAACGATCAGAACCATGCCGATCGTCGCCAGCGTGTTGCCGGCAATGTAGGTCGCCACGATGCCTCGTCGCGCATCGTCGCCGAGGCGTTCGGCGAGATCGCTCATCGTCCCACCTTCATCGCCCAACGCTTCATCTCAGCGTGATCCGCGGATCGATCGCGGCGCAGATCAGGTCGGTGACCAGATTGACCAGCACGACGCAGAACGCGAACACCACCAACCCTGCCTGCACCATCGTGTAATCGCGCGCCGTGATGCCGCCGATCAGCAACTGGCCGAGACCGGGTCGCGAAAACACCAGCTCCACCGTGATGGTGCCGGACAGTGTGGTGAGCAGATAGATACCGAGACCGGTGGTCACCGGGATCAGCGCGTTGCGCAGCGCGTGCTTGAAGATCACCCAGCGTTCGGCCACACCCTTGCCGCGCGCGGTGCGCACATAGTCGCGCCGCAGCACCTCCAGCAGCGATGTGCGCGTCAGGCGCATGACGAACGCCGCCATCACCAGGCCGAGCGTGACGGCGGGCAGCACGAGGTGGTGCAGGGTGTCGAGCCAGCCTTCGCCGCCGCCCAGCATAGGGAACCAGTCCAGGTGCAGCGAGAAGGCGATCAGCAGCAGCACGCCGACATAGAAGTCGGGCAGCGAGAAGCCGGCGAGCGCGAACAGCCGGCCAACCATGTCAGGCGCATGATTGCGCCGGACCGCCGCCCATGCACCGAGAGGAATGCCGATGACGATGCCGATCAGCGTCGCGGCCAGCGCGAGTTCCAGCGTGTAGGGCAGACTGCTGAGGAGCAGCGCGTTGATCGATGTGCCGTTGGTCATCGATACGCCGAAATCGCCGGTCAGCGCATGGCCGACAAAGGAAAAGTACTGGAGCCAGAGCGGCTGATCGAGGCCCAGCTTCTGGCGGAACGTGGCGATGGCATCGGGCGTTGCGTATTCACCGAGGGCTGCGATGGCGGGATCGCCGGGAAGGATGCGCAGCGCGAGGAAGACCAAGGTCAGCACAAGCAGCACGGTCGGGATGACTTCCAGGCTGCGTCGCAGAATATAACCGCTCATCGGTGACCGGACACCCTGGTCACTGCGGAACGCTCGCTCGGCCCAGCGTGAAAGTGCCCATGAAGGCCTGCACCGGGAAACCGATGTCCAGCCGCGGATTGTGCACCCACGTCCCGGCCGGACTCGGCAACGGAATCACCGGCACCTGCCGCAGGATCTGCATTTGGATGTCCTTCAGCATCGCCAGACGCTTCGCGTCATCCACTTCCTGGTACACTTGGTCGATCAGCGGATCGACATTCCCAGCCACATCGCCGAAATGGGAAAAATTCATGTTGTGGGTGGGCTTGCCGACGATCGAGCGCGAATCATAGAACGCGTTGAGGATCGCCTGCGTGAGCGGCGGCTGCCCCGTGCCGTACATGACCAGCGGATCGAGATCGCGCCGGATATCGACGTGATAGCTCGCATGATCGACCAGCCGCATGTTGATCTGGATCCCGACCTTGCGAAGCTGCTCCTGGATGATCAGCAGGTTGGATTTGTATTCCTCGCGTTCACTGATGAACACGTCGATGCTGAAGCCGTTCGGCAATCCTGCATCGGCCAGCAGCTTCTTGCTCTGCTGCGGATCGAACGTATAGGGCCAGTCGGGCGGGATGTCCTCCTTCTGCAAGGCGCCATAGAAGCCCTGCGGCGAAATGCCGTACATCGGCTCGACAAAGTCGCCGAACGCCGTCTGCCACGCCCGCGTGTCGATCGCGTGCGCGATCGCCTGACGCACCCGGATATCGTCCAGCGGTTTGCGGGTCATGTTGAGGAACAGCGCCCACGTCCCGCCTGGCCGGCCGTAGTCGAAGATCGCGTCAGGCTTCTGCTTCTTCAGGCTCTGAAACCAGCCCGGCAACGCGGCGCCTTCGATCATGTCCACGTCGCCCTTGACGAAGGCGAGCGTGCGCGGCGCGGTCTCCGTGAGGTACAGCTCCTCCAGCCGATCGATCTTCGGCTTGCCGCCCCAGTACTTGTCGAACGCACGGAAGACGATCTTCTGCTTCGGCTCGTAACCCACAAACTCGAACGGCCCGGTACCCACCGGGTTGAGGCGCAGTTTGTCGCCGAGTTGCTCGACCGCCTTCCGGCTCTGCATGTAGCCGCCGAAGCGCGGCATGCAGCAGAACGCGTAGACGAACGGACTGGGCTGCGTGAGATGCCAGACCACCGTGTAGGCATCGGGCGTATCGACGCTGGCGATCTGGCGGAAATTGGCGGAGTACTGCGAGCCGGTCTTCGGATCCGCCATCCGTTTGATGGTGAACGCCACATCGTCCGAGGTGAACTCGCCGAACCCTTTGTGCCACTGCACACCGTGTCGCAGATGGAAGGTCCAGGTGCGTGCGTCGGGCGACATCTCCCAGGATTCGGCAAGTTCACCCTGAAGCTGGTTCGCCTGCATCTTCGTTGTGCCGTCCGGTGGGCTGACCAGCGTGTTGTAGATCTGGCGGATGGCGAACTCGTCGCCGTTGCCGATGCCATACGCAGGGTCGAGCGCGCCGAGATCGCGCTGCGAAACGCCAACCTTCGCAACCGTTTCAGCCGAAACAGTGTGCACGCACAGCGAGGCGGCGGCGGCGAACAGCGCGGTTCGCAAGAAATGCGGCATGGTCTCTCCCTTCGTTACCGGTCTCACCATGCCGGCCTTGATCGGTACGGTATGCAGGCGGAGAGTGTGGCGTCAACAGACACGATTGCGACAGGAGCACTCATGCGCCCATCCGGCCGCGCCGCCGACGTTCTGCGCCCGATCTCGCTGACACCCGGCTTCTCGCGCCACGCCGAAGGTTCCTGCCTGATCCGCATGGGCAACACCGAGGTGCTGTGCGCCGCCAGCGTGGAAGGCCGCGTGCCGCCGTTCATGCGCAACTCCGGCCAGGGCTGGGTGACCGCGGAATACGGCATGCTGCCGCGCGCGACGCATACGCGCGGCGAACGCGAGGCAGCGCGCGGCAAACAATCGGGCCGCACGCAGGAAATCCAGCGCCTGATCGGCCGCTCGCTGCGCGCCGTGGTCGATCGCTCGCAGATGGGCGAGGTCACCGTGACGCTCGACTGCGACGTGCTGAACGCTGATGGCGGCACGCGTTGCGCGGCGATCACCGGCGCCTGGGTGGCCCTCAGCCTCGCGTTCCGCCACATGCAGCGGATGAACGTCATCAAGACCCTGCCGCTGATCGGCCAGGTCGCCGCCGTCTCGTGCGGCATCAGCGGCGGCGAGCCCGTTCTCGATCTCGACTACGCCGAAGACTCCACCGCTGATGCGGACGCCAACTTCGTGCTGACCGACAGCGGCGGCATCGTCGAGATCCAGGGCACCGCGGAACGCAACGCATTCTCCGAGGCACAGTTCCTCGGCATGCTCGGCCTCGCGCGCCACGGCGTCGCGGCACTGTTCGAGGCACAGCGCGAGGCGGTCGGCACGGCCTGATGGCACGCAGGCTGGCGCGTGGCACGCGGCTTGTTCTGGCGAGCCATAATCCCGGCAAGCTGGCGGAGCTCACCGATCTGCTGCGCCCGCTCGCGGTCACGGTGGTTTCCGCCGGTGACCTCGGCCTGCCGGAACCGTCGGAGGACGCACCCGACTTCGTCGGCAACGCGCGCATCAAGGCTCTGGCGGCGGCACGCGCGAGCGGTCTGCCGGCGCTGGCCGACGATTCCGGCTTCTGCGTCGCTGCGCTGAACGGCGCACCCGGTGTGTATTCGGCGCGCTGGGCCGGTGCTGCGAAGGATTTTGCTGGAGCGATGGCGCGGGTGCATCACGAGATGGATGCCGCCACGGACAGCCGTGCCTGGTTCGTCGCGGCGCTGTGCCTCGCGTGGCCTGACGACCATACCGAGACCTTTGTCGGCCGCGTCGACGGCACCGCGATCTGGCCACCCCGCGGCGACAAGGGCTTCGGCTACGATCCGATGTTCCTGCCGGCCGGCGCGACGAGGACGTTTGGCGAATTGGACCCGGCCGAAAAGCACGCCGTCAGTCACCGCGCGCGGGCGTTCGCTCAGTTTAAGGCGGCGTGCCTGGGGAAGGGCGGGAGTTGATGACTTCCGGCGCCAGTGCTTGGCATGAGCGGGAACGTGACTACGCCTCTCCTCAGACCCGGAGGTGGCAACACAAGACGCAGATTCCGCACTGAGCCACTTGACTAGTGACAATTGTCACTATCATATACCGGGGTGATTAGGCGGTTTCGCCACCGGGGCCTCAGACGCCTCTATGAAGGCGACGACCGCCGCGAACTGAACCCGCAGCACGCTGACAAAATCGCGCGCATGCTGGCTCGGCTCGATCAAGCGGCAGAGCCGCGCCAACTCGACTTGCCGGGCTGGCGATTGCACCCGCTCAAGGGCGATCTCGCGGGTTATTGGAGCATCACGGTTAGCGCCAACTGGCGGATCATTTTTCGCTTCGAGCAAAGCGACGCGACAGACCTTGATTTGATCGATTACCACTGACAGGAGACACCGCTATGCCTATGAAGAACCCACCTCATCCCGGTTTATCTGTTCGACATGATTGCATCGAGGCTCATGATCTGACCATCACAGAGGCCGCTGAAATCTTGGGTGTTACGCGCCAGACGCTCAACAATTTGGTCAACGGCAAGAGCGGCATTTCCGCCGACATGGCAATTCGGCTGGATAAGGCGTTTGGTGGCAACGCGGAGACGTGGCTGCGCCTGCAAATGGCCTACGACCTCGCGCAAGCCCGCCAGCACGAAGGCGACATCAGCGTTAAGCCGGTGCGTAGGCGCAAGCTGGCAGAACCCCGCCCCTAGAACCAGCACGAACGGATCCCTCGCGCGCCTCCCCACGGAAGAAGAGATCGCCGCCGAAGTGCGTCGTCGCCCGGTCGGCGCCGTCATCGTCGACATCTGCCGCGACCGCGGCATCAGGCCCGGCGACTGCGACCGGCCGTTCTGGGACGAACTCTGCCGCGCAATCATCGCCTACGGCGGCAGCCTCGCCGGCTTCCTCGACAGGCGCAACAAGCCGCTGCTCGACTACGACCTCGGCGACGATGCGGACCCCGCGTGGCCTGCGGCGCCGCCGAGACCTCCGGCGCTCGCCACCGGCCCGCCCTGACGAAGAAAATCAGTTCCTGCGGCGTGCGTTCCGCAGAAGATGGAACCGCAGATGAACGCAGATGAACGCAGATAAGATCAGAGGTTATGGACGATCCGGCGGATCTCCACGCGCGGCCTGCCGAAGTTCAGCAGCAGGCAAAGCTGCATGCCCGTGGCCCGCAGGTAATTCATGCATTGCGCCTGATGTACATCATCGAGAGCCCTGACGGCTTTCAGTTCGACTATGACGGCCGCCTCCACCAGCAGATCGGCAGCATATTCGCCGACGATGACATCGTCATAAATGACTGAAACACCTTGCTGCTGCGCAACCGTCAACCCCGCCTTCCGCAACTCGTGCGCCAGGGCATTTTCATAAACCTTCTCGAGGAACCCAGACCCCAGCCCGTTGGCGACGGTAAAGGCGCAACCAATGATCCGCTCCGACAGGGCATTCAGCATATCTGCGTTCATCTGCGTTCATCTGCGGTTCCATCTTCCTTCCTGCCCCCACCGCCTTGCCAAAGCGTTTACCCTGCCCGCACCGCCGCCACCGTCGCCCCGGTGATCCGCCGCAGCTCCTCCGCCGTTGTCTTGAACACGTGGCGCGGCGATCCCGCCGCCGCCCAGATCGGATCGACGATGCGAGGCGCCTGTTCAAGCAGCAGCAAGCGCCCCGTCGATTTGTCCCCCTTCACGAACTCGCCTACCGTTCCCGACAAGACGCATGAGCCGCGTCCGCTTGGAAGAAGATCAGATGATTGTCGTAACGGCAGCGGAATTGCTCGAAAGCATGCGGGAGGGCTGACGATGAGTGGCTCAACAAAAAAGCTCGGTTTCATCGCCGGTGCGGTTTGCATCGCAATGGCCGCCGCGGCCGGCGCGGTTTCGGCCCAACAACAGAAACCCCCAACGCAGCCTGGCCGATATACGGCGATGGTGGTCATGACCCCCAACGGCCCCGCGACGTGCGCGACATGGATACAGTGGCGCTCGCCTGGGGCCCATCCGACGGACAAGGCGGCCATCGAATACTGGTCGGAAGGCTATCTCTCTGGTCTCGCCGCAGGCAGCCACCACGACGTGATCGGACAGTTTCGCCACGAGGACCTTGCCGCCTGGCTCACTCGCTATTGCACCGCGAATCCGCAGACGCCGCTTCCCCTCGCAATCCATGCCCTGGGACACGCAATGCTCGCCCATCCCGGCGGACCACTGTCATGACGATGGAAGCTGTTGGCATCGGCAAGCTGGTGCTCCTGGCCGTTGCTCTTGCGCTGGCCCTGGCCATGACCGGCTGTGCAGCAACCGGCCCGGGTCCCCTCAGCAGTCACGGGGTGGACTACGCCCCGTCGTTCAATCCCGAAGAGGGAGTTGGCGGGTGAGCAATTGGCGCCTGGGTCGGTGGTTTCGCTGGCGGTGAGTTGCGGTTCCCCGACGAGTCGATGCGCTCGCCGCTTCCTCTGAGGCGCTGAACGCCTACCCGCCCCGCACCTCCGCCACCTTTGCCCCGGTAATCCGCACGAGTTCCGCGGCTGACGTCTGGAACACGTGGCGCGGCGATCCCGCGGCGGCCCAGATCGGATCGAGCGCCAGCAGGTCCGTATCCAGCAGCAGCATCGGGACGCTCAGATGACCGACCGGCGCGACGCCGCCGATGGCGAAGCCCGTTGCCTGGCGCACCCAGTCGGCGTCCGCGCGTCCAAGCTTCACCCCCAGCGCCGCCTCGGCCTTCGCCTGGTCGACCCGGTTGGCGCCCGAGGTGATCACCACGGCCGCACGCATCCCGCAGCGGAACACGATCGACTTGGCGATCTGCGCCACGGTGCAGCCCACCGCCGCCGCGGCATCGGCGGCGGTTCGCGTGCCCGCCGGGAACTGCGTGATGGTGTCTGGATGGCCCGCGGCGAGCAGTGCCGATCGCACGCGCTCGACCGAGCCGCCTGTTTCGCTGGCGGACATCCTATATCTCCCCGCAATGGAACCTCTGGCGCTCTATATCCACTGGCCGTTCTGCCTGGCCAAGTGCCCCTACTGCGACTTCAACTCGCACGTGCGGGAGCGCATCCCGCAGTCCCGCTTCCGCGCCGCGCTGCGCCGCGAACTGGCCTGGGAGGCAGAGCGTCTCGGCCGCCGCAGGCTGACCTCGATCTTCTTCGGCGGCGGCACGCCCAGCCTGATGGAGCCTGACACGGTCGCCGCGCTGATCGACGATGCGAGGCGCCTGTTCGCGCCGGCCGACGATATCGAGATCACGCTGGAGGCCAATCCGACCAGCGTCGAAGCCGGCCGGTTCGCGGCATTTCGCGACGTCGGAGTGAACCGCGTCTCGATCGGCGTGCAGAGCCTCGACCCGGCGGCGCTGTATCGGCTCGGACGGCAGCACTCGGCTGCGCAGGCGATCGACGCGCTGGAGACGGCGCGGGCAGTCTTCCCACGCATTTCCTTCGACCTGATCTATGCGCGGCCGGGCCAGACGCTCGAAGCCTGGCGCGCCGAATTGCGCCAGGCGCTCGCGCTGGCGGCGGATCATCTGTCGCTCTACCAACTGACCATAGAGCCGGGCACGAAGTTCGAGGCGATGCACCGGCGCGGTGAGATCGTGCTGCCGGATGACGACATCGCGGCCGGCCTTTACCAGGCGACCGCGGAGGAAGCCGGCCGCTTCGGGCTGCTGGCGTATGAGGTCTCGAACTATGCGGCGCCAGGCGGCGAAAGCCGGCACAACCTCGCCTACTGGCGATACGGCGACTATGCCGGCATCGGACCGGGCGCGCACGGCAGGCTGACCCTCGCCCACCTCACCGCCACGCGCCGCCACCGTGCGCCGGAACCATGGGCCGAGAAGGTCGAGCGTCAGGGCCATGGCACGGTGGAGGAAATCGCGCTGGCGCCGACCGAGCGCGCGCGCGAGATGCTGCTGATGGGATTGCGGCTGACCGATGGCATCGCTCCGGCGCGGTTCCTGGCGCGGACCGGCATGGAGCTGGATGCGGCACTCGATCCCGACATGCTGCGCATGGCGCTGGACGAGGGCTATCTGGAATGGCGCGGCGAGAGCCTTGCGGCGACGACAGAGGGCCGGCTGCGGCTGGACGCGCTGCTGGCGGCAATCGTGCGTTGAGCGTGATGACCGGAGGCGGAATAAACAAAGAGACGGCGTCAGCGCTGCTGCGGCGCGGTCGCCTGGAGATCGCGAACGAAGAACCGTACGGCGTGCTGCCATGCGTCGTCCGTGTCGCCGCGAAAACTCAGCACGCGGCTGAATACGATCTGCCCGTTCGCGACATTCTCGATGTTCAGGCGCAGGCTGCCGATCAGCGTGCTGACCTTGTCGACCTCCCCGACCAGCACGCGGTCAGCATGAACCTGCCGGGCCAGGTCCAGCTCGCAGCCGTTGCACGCGTCGAGCGGCTGGGTCGCGCGGACCTTCTCGATCGCTGGAGCGATCGGCGTCGGATCGATGACGGTGTAAATTCCGTCCGCCGCCAGCATCTGCGAGAGATAGCGCGTCAACGCAGCCAGTCGCTCCTTGTGCTCCTGGGTGTGCGGCGGCGTCTCGCCGGATGTGTCGTTCAGGTTGAGCGGAAGCACCAGCAGCGTCGGTTTGTCCGTTGCGTGGGCCGCGGTCATCGCCAGCGCCATGAGCATGGCGGTGCTGACAATGATCCGACGGACTGATCGCACGTTCCGCAACGTCGTCTAGGGCCCTGGTCCCTCGATACCCACGCCGGGCAGGTCGCCGACCAGCACCGGCGGGCTCTCGAAGCGACTCCACGCCAGCTCGTGCACGAAATAGAGCGCACTGCTCGCCACCGCGCTGACGACGGCCAGCCCCCCGGCCGAGGGCAGGCTGCCAAGCCACAGGTAGTTGACGCTCATGTCGGTCATCGTGCCGAAGATGCGGTAGGTGATCATCTTGGCGCCGATGTGTTCGACGTGGTCGCCGTTATCGCCGACCTGCGGCAGCACCTGAGGCGTCGCGACGGGCTGACGCCAATCGGGCAGTCCATCCTCGACGCCGTGACGATTGCGAAAGCCGCTTCCCACCTGCTGCCAGCTCGCCTTGGTCCATGCGACGAGGGCGCGCGCGGTCGCCGCGTCAGTGCCGCTCGCGGGATGAAACAGGTAGCGCACCTGGATCGCATCGCGGGGATCGGTGATGCGATACGCCGCCTCCAGCCAATGCGTCGGGAAATGCCAGCCGCTGCCGGCGCCTTGCAGCAACGCCTGCTGCCAGGCGGGATCCGTCGTCTCGCGGTTGACCGCTGCATCGACATAGGCCGCATAGGCGCAGGATCCATCATGATCCGAGGCGTAACGGATGCGGGCGAAATACAGGTCCGTACGATCGCATGCGGTCGCCTTGCCCCACGACGCAGCAGTGTCGCGGGCGTTGGTCTGGATCAGCACCGCGGCATCCACATCCGCGCCATGCAGCCTGAGCAGCGCCACGCTCGCCACGCTGTGCGCGGCATTCGCGGTGCGGCCGGCGAGGTGCCAATCGCCCGGCGGCAAGGGCACATGCTTGTCCTCGACGCTTGCCATGCCGCGGTACAGTTCGGAGGCGTGCTTGGGCGCACCCTGTGCCTGCGCGGCGATGCGAATGGGCAAATGGTTGGGAACCGGCAGGAGCAGCGCTGCCCCAACCGTGACAACTGCGATGAACCCGAGCGACGTGCGCCAGTTCCGCATGCACCACAGTGTAGCAGACCGCGCCGGCCCAGTGCGCCATATTCCGCGCTAACGGCTCAGCGCCAATGCCCGTGCATAGACCACCTTGCGAGGCAGGCCCGTCGCCACTGCGACCAGCGCGGCAGCGTCCTTCACGCTGTTGCCTGCGAGGGCCGCACGCAGACGCTCATCCAGATCTTCGGGGTCCTCTTGTTCCGCTGGCGCCACCACGACCGTGACCTCGCCGCGCGCGACGTTGTGTGCGTAGTGGCCCGCAAGCTCCGCCAGTGTCCCGCGCCGGACCTCCTCGAATCGCTTCGTCAGCTCGCGCGCGACCGCGGCGGGACGCGGACCGAATGCGGCGGCCATATCGGCCAACGTCTCGCCCAGACGATGCGGCGCCTCGTACCAGATCAGCGTCGCCGCCAGCCCTGCCCTTTCAGCGCCGCGCAACCGGCCGAATGCCGCACGGCGCGCGGTCTGGCGCGGCGGTGGAAAGCCCAGCACCAGGAACGGCAGCGGCGGCAGGCCCGACAGAACCAAGGCCGTTACCGCAGCGTTTGCCCCCGGCACCGCGCCGACCGGCAATCCCTCGGCCAATGCCGCTCGCACCAGCCGGTAACCCGGATCGGATATCAGCGGCACACCCGCATCGGACACCAACGCGATGCGCCTGCCTTCGCGCAACCGCGCAAGCACCGCTGGAATGGCGGCGTCCTCGTTGTGCTCGTGCAGCGGCTGCAGCTTCACCTTTGCGCCAATGGCGCTGAGCAGCCTTGCCGTGTGACGCGTGTCCTCGCAGAGGATCAGATCGGCGGCCAGCAGCGTTTCGCGCGCGCGGAGCGTCAGGTCGCCCAGGTTGCCGATCGGAGTGGAAACCAGCACAAGACCATCGGGCAGGACGGACTGTCCGTCCCGCCCGTGGTCAGGAGATGTGGCGCATGCTTCGTCGGGCATTCGTGCTCCTTCTCGGCACACTAGCACTCGCGGCCTGCGGTGGCGGATATGGCTACGGGCCGCGGGCGGGCTACGGCTACGGCTACGGCGGAGCGCCGGTCCCGCTGGGCAGTGGATCTCCCCCCTCCGCTGGTGGTGGTGGTCCGACCGGACAGACGGTTGCGATCCTGCTGCCGCTATCGGGCGCACGAGCCGATCTCGGCCAGTCGATGCTGCATGCGGCGCAGCTTGCGCTCGACGGGTCAGGTGCGCCGCCGCTGGATGCAAAGGACACCGGCGGGACGCCCCAGGGTGCCGCCGCCGCCGCCCAGGCGGCGATCGCCGATGGCGCCGGGCTGATCCTCGGGCCGCTGACCTCATCGGAGACCGCAGCGGTCGCGCCGATCGCGCGCGCCGCAAACGTCGCGGTGCTCGCCTTCACCAATGACCCATCCCAGGCCCAGCCCGGCGTTTGGACACTCGGGATCACGCCGGGACAGCAGGTGCGCCGGCTGGTGGCCGCCGCGCAGGGGCAAGGCAAGTCGCAGTTCGCCGGGCTGCTGCCGGACAACGACTTCGGCCACGCCATGGCGCAGGCCCTGATCCAGGCCGCATCGGCCAACGGCGCCGAGCCGCCCAACGTGCGGTTCTACACACAAGGCATGTCGGCCATAAACGCTGCCGCCCGCGACCTGTCGGGCTACGCCAATCGCCGGGGACCGATCGACGCGCAGATCCGTGCGGCGCGCGCGCTCGAGACGCCGGAGGGCCGGCGTCAGGCGCAGGACCTCGCGAAGTCGTCGATCCCGCCGCCAAGCTTCAATACGCTGCTACTGGCAGACACCGGCGATGCGCTGGCCGAGATCGCCGCCGTCCTGCCCTATTATGATGTTGACCGCTCGGCGGTGCAGATCATGGGACCGGCCCTCTGGGCAAATCCGGCCAGCGGTTCCGGCCAGGTGCGAGGTGCCTGGTACGCCGCCCCGGATCCAGCCGCGCGCAGCGGCTTCGAGCAGGCCTATTCGGCCAAGTTCGGCAGCCCTCCGTCTCCGGTGGCAGATCTGGCCTACGACGCCGCCTCGATCGCACGCGTCCTCGGCGGCCAAGGCTTCTCCGTGGGAGCCATCACCCAGTCGAACGGGTTCGTTGGCGCCGACGGCTGGTTCGGCCTGCTGTCGGATGGCCAGGTGCGCCGCGCGCTCGCAGTATTCGCCATCGAACGCGGCGGACCGCAAATGGTGGAGCCGGCGCCGCAATCGGGTAACGTCCCCGGCGCCTAGCGCTTCGACAGGTCGACGATCGCGGCAAAACCCTTTTCCGTGCCGATGGCGAGCTGGCTGCCGTCCGGGCTCCACGCCAGTGCGGAAACCGGCCCACGCCCTGGCGGGGCGATCGGCAGAACGCGGGAGGAGTTGACCTCGGCCAGCACCACAAGACCGTCGGCGAAACCGCCCGCCACCATTTCCTGCTGAGGATGCGCCGCGACGCGCGTGCAGGTGATGCCGTCGCCGCCGGCGAGTTCGATCGGCGCCTTGCCCATCGGGCCGCCGCCGAAGAACGGCCAAAGCACCATGGCGTCCGCGCCACTGGTGGCGAGCCACTTGCCGTTGCGGGTGAACGACAGCGTCTCGGTCTTGGCAGGATAGCCGCTCATGCGCATGTGCTGGCTGTCGGACAGTCGCCAGCCATGCAGTGCGTTCTCCTGCATCGCCGTCACCACCGCATCGCCGTCGGGATGGATGGCGATTGCGGTGTGGCTGCCCTTCCATTCCAGCTTGCGAGGGCTGTCCACCTTGGCCGCCACAAACCAAAGCGTGGCGCCGTTGTAGTGCGATGCCGCGACGCGCTTGCCGCGGCCGTCGAAGGTGAGGCCGGTGACGGTCGATGGATGCGGGAGCTCCTTGAGCTTCGCGCCGGCTTGGTCGAACAGGTGGATGGCTTTGCCGACCGCGCAGGCAAGCAGGCCCTTGCCCTTCTCGCCGGCATGAGTGGCAACGTGCTCTACCCATTTCGAACGGAAGTCGGCGACGACGGAGCCGATGCGGCTGAATTTGCCATCATCGCCGCCGGTGACGAAGCCTGTGGGGGTGGCGTCGGGCGCCAGCGAGAGGATGGCGCCGTCATGTGCCTCGACCGTGCGCCAGGAGTCGCGATCGGCAATGTCCACGAGGCGAAGCGTGCCGTCGCCGAGGGCGTAGGCAAGCGTTGTGCCGGCGCGGTCGAAGCTGGCGGCGACAACGAAGGCGTCAAGTTCGTGCTGGGTGCCGCGGGTTTCGAGCAGGAACCTGGCGACGGATTCGCTCATTGTGCAGCTCCCCCTCCCCCCAACCCGCTCCCACAAGGGGAGGGGGAGTATTTGGGGGCCGCGCGGCTCACCGCATCAATCAACCGCACAACCCTCGAAGCCGCGCCGCAGCCGCGGCCGGTTCAGGTTGCGCCCTATGAACACGATCCGGCTTACCCGTGGCTCACCCTCCTTCCACGGCCCGATGAAGTCGCCATCGGCGATCATGTGCACGGCCTGGAAGGCGAACCGCCGGTCGTCGTTCGCGTATGACAGTATTCCCTTGGTGCGCAGCAGATCGGGCCCCTGCTCCTGCAGCAGCGCGCCGATCCAGGCATTGAACTTCTCCGGGTCGATCGGCTTCTCCACCTCGAAGCTGACCGACGTCACCTCGTCGTTATGCTCGTGCTCGCTGTCGGTGAGGAAATCCGGCGCCATTTGCAGCACGCGGTTCAGATCGAACGCGTGGCGATCCAGCACCTGCGCGATCGGCAGCGCCGCGCGTTCGGTGCGATGGATCACCGCGAAGCGGTTGATCGCGCGGATCTTGTCCTCGACCGCCGCCAGCTCCTCCGGCGTCACGAGGTCCGTCTTGTTCAGCACGATCACATCGGCGAAGGCGATCTGGTCCGCCGCCTCGGAGCTATCCTCCAGCCGCTGAGGCAGATGCTTGGCATCCACCACCGTCACGATGGCATCCAGCTTCGCCCTCGACCGCACGCCCTCATCGACGAAGAAGGTCTGCGCGACGGGTGCGGGGTTCGCGAGGCCGGTGGTCTCAATGATGATGCCGTCGAACCGGTCGCGCCGCTTCATCAACCCGCCAACGATGCGGATCAGGTCGCCGCGTACCGTGCAGCAAATACAGCCATTGTTCATCTCGAACACTTCCTCGTCGGTATCCACGACGAGGTCGTTGTCCACACCCAGCTCGCCGAACTCGTTGATCACTACCGCATATTTGCGGCCGTGCTGCTCGGTGAGGATGCGGTTCAGCAACGTGGTCTTCCCCGCGCCGAGATAGCCGGTCAGCACCGTCACCGGTACCAGCGCCTCGGTTTCCGTATTCGCCATCAGCCCAACTCCGACTTCCTGTCGCGCGGAATATAGGATGCGGTGCCCCGGTCGGCCACCGCCGCACCGCCCCAGCGCGCTTCAGCCATGCCCCAGCCAAGCAGCAGGAACGACCAGCCGCCGATCGGCATGCTGAAGAAGCCCGACGTCGACGCGATTGGCCAAAGCTGGATGAGTGCCGCCGCGAACAACCCGACCAACACCGGGTCAGGTCGGCGCATCAGCGCCCGCGCCATCGTCGCCAGCCAGGCGAACGCTAGCCAGATGAACAGCGCCAGCCCGATAAAGCCGCCCTCGGTCAGCGCCTCGAAATAGAAGTTATGCGGATGGTGCCAACAGATCATGGCGCCGCCGCCATCCTTCTGGCTCCCATCGAAGCTTGGCCGGTAATAGCGCGGCTGAGCGCAGCCATAGCCGAACCCCGACGCCCCGAGCCCGGTGAGGGGATGCTGCATGCCGATCTCCAGCGCTCTGGCGTACAGATCGCCGTATTGGCTGGTGGAGAAGTTCTCCATTTGCCTGGAGAACTTCGAGACGAGGCGATGGTGCGCCTCGGGTGCGATGACCGGTGAGGCTGCCAACAGCAGCCCCGCGAGGACGACGGAAACCACCATGGCCGGGCGGAGCCGTGGCAGCAGCAGCGCCACAGTCACGAGGCCAAGACCCGTGAGCAGCAAGGGCATGCGCTGACCGATCAGCACCATGACAGCCGTGCCGGCCATCAGCAGCGCATAGCCGCCCGCGACGGACCAGATGCCGGGCCGTTGCAGCAGTGCGGCGACCGAAGGGACCAGCGCCGGGAACAGGATCCGCACCAGCGGCGGCCCGGCGCGTGGTTTCGCGAATGGCCCGGTGAGCTCGCCGTCGGGAGCATGCGGAGCGCCATACAGGTTGCGCCCGAAGGTGAACTGAATGACCGACTGGACAGCGATATAGATCGCCGACGCCGTGACAACCCAACCGAGCCAGCGGCGCGGCGCAGGATCGCGCAGGATGGCGTGCTCCATCGCGGCGATCAGGATCAGGAACCGCCCGATCAGCACCCCCTGGACCAGCGAGGGCAGGCCGGCTTCCCCCAGGTCGAGCGCGGGTATCGGCAGCGAGCACAGCGTCACCCAACCCCACCAGGCAAATCCGGCGCGCAGCCAGGGCGTGCGCAGCCAGGCCCATTCCCGCGTGATCACGCAGCGCGCCAGGAAGCAGACGTCGGCAACCGCGATCGCACCTTCGGCGATGCCATGCGCATGCAGCAGCAGGAGCGGCGTCAACAGGATGGCACCGAGCGCCACCCGGTCGAGCGTACGCAACGTCCGGGCGGTGTCGCCCGTAAGAACCGCCGTTACCATTGGAGGCTACGTCGTCCGGCTGCGCTCGTGAGGGGCACACTCGGCGTCCGCCGGACCCAACGAGCCGCGATCGCGCTCGATGACCGCGAGGACAGCGTCCAGCGAAAGCCGCGCCACGCCGTCGAGCGGGCCGCCGGTTGGCGACAGGACCGGCACGATCTGCGCGCTGTGATGCAGTGGAGGTGTCGCGCCGAACAGGGCGTAGGCGCGGGTGCCGACGGCGGCAGCCATGTTCATCACTCCGGTGTCATTCCCGACATAGAACGCCGCCTCGCTCAACAGCGCGGCGACCTCTGCCATGTGCCAGCCGAGCGCAGGTATCACAAGCGCAGCATCGTCCCCCAGCAGAGTGCAGATCTGCCGATACATCGTCTCTTCGCCGTTTCCACCGGCCAGCACAAGGGTTGGCCAACCGGCATCGATCAGCGTCCGGGCCAGTGCCGCGAAGTGTTGCGCGCCCCATTGTCGCATCGGTTCGGAACTGCCGATGCCGAGTACCACCAGCGGTCGGTTCACACGATCCAATCGGCGCTGCACTGCTCCGCGTGCGGCCGGTGTGATTCCAAGGCGTGGCTCGGCCTCGTCCATCGCGATGTTCGCGCCTTGCAGAAACAGCGTGGCACGTTCCATCGGCCGGTTGCGCCAATATGCCGCCTTCGCCAGGTATGGCCCGCGATTGAGGAACCAACGCTGCACGCCAATTCCGTAGCCCTGCCGCGACGGAATGCCCGCCGCCCAGGTAGCGAAAGCGAGCGACGCACTCTTGTGCAACAGCACGGCAGCGTCGAACTGGTGGGAGCGCAGCATGCGGATCAATCGCCACATCCCAAGCGGCCCGTCATGGACGCCGCGCGCACCCTTTGGATTCCGATCCACCAGGATGACCTCGCGCACCAGTTCTTCATCGGCGAAAATCTCAGCGGCCTGAGAGCGCGGCTTGGCAGCCACCGTTACCGGCCCTCCAACATGACGCGCCAGGGCACGAATGTGCGGCAGATGCCAGATCATGTCGCCAATGCCGGGCAGAAGCTGGACGACCAGCACGCGCCGGTGGGACGTGCTCAACGCTTGGCCCTCGACGCTTTCGACGGCCACGCTAGACACCGCCGTGTTCGGCGGCCTGTGTGAACGGCTTCGTCCCGATGGTGACCCACTCGTCGCGCAGCAGGCCGTAACGCCGCAACGCCTGCCTGTCGTTATCGACATGCTCCAGCAGGTGATGCGCGATCACCACGTCGTAGCTGGCATCGGGCAACGCGGCCTGAGTGATGTCGACCCGGTGCGTGACACCCGTTTGATGCAGATCAGCCGCCTCATAGAGCGGGTTGTCACGCATCTGAGGCACAATGGCCTTCTCAGGCGCGAAGTGCAGAATGCGCTTGCGGGCAAGCTTATTCCCGCCATCTTTCCCGATCCAAAGCTGGGTCAGTCTGTGGTGCTCCCGGCTGCCGCATTGCGGGCAACGCGCGTCCCACCGAGGGGCTCTCCCACGCCGATGAACATACCGAAATAGCCACAAATCGGGCAAGTGCGGGCGAGCCATTTCCGCGAAAACTGCCTCGGCTCGTGCAACAAGGCTGCGGCCAATCGCCGCAGAACGGCGGGCTTGAGGCGCGGTGCCGGACTCCGGGTAAATGTCAGCGCGAGCGAATTCCTGAACGCACCCGTCAGATGGATTGCGGACACGATAAGGCCCCAAGCTGGCGCTCAAGATCTCGCATTGAACCGCCGTTACACGATTCCGAGAGCCGACAAAAGCTGACATAGCTCAATCACGCGGCGCATCGCTCCTGGCGCTGCGCGGTCGAGTACAGGCCTGCGAGCACCTGCCGCCGCAGCGCAGCGATGCGTTCCGCCGCCACCGAGACGTCGAACTGCCGCGCGCGCTCGCGTCCAGCCGCTCCGAGCGCCTCCCGCAGCGCCGCATCCTTGGCCAATCGAAGGATGGCATCCGCGATCGAGGCCGGGCTGTCCGGATCGACATACACCGCGGCATCTCCGGCAACCTCGCGAAGCCCGCCACGACCCGATGTGATCAACGCGGCCCCGCTCGCGAGCGCCTCCAATGCCGTCAGGCCGAACGGCTCGGGCCACCGGCTGGGTACCACGGCGATCGATGCGCGGGCGTTGGCCTCCAGAACGAGCGGGTGATCGAGGTAGCCGACCATGGTGACGCCCGCATCCACTGCCGCCTTTCGCACGCTGCGGACGAACGCGGTCGAGGGGCTGGTTTCGCTGAAACGGTCCGCGCCGATGATCTCCGCGCGCCATCCGAGCAGTTGCGGCAATGCCCGACTGCAGGCGGCGACGAACATGTCGGGACCTTTGTCCGGCACGACGCGGCCGGCGAACAGGATCAGTCGCTCGCGCGGGCGCGGCTCGGGCAGTTCCGCCAGATCGATGCAGTTCGGCTGCACCGCCACCGAACCGGGTGGCGCCTCCAGGCCATCGAGAAGTCGGTCTAGCAGATACCCGGACGAAGTCATCACCAGCGCCATGCGCCGTAACAGAATGGCTCGCTCGGCCGGGGTACGCGCCGCGCGCATCGACTGCGGGTCGTTGTGCAGCAACAGCGTGACAGGCACATGCGGTAGCCGGCGTGCCAGTCGAAGCGCGATCTCCGGCCGGTTGTGCACCTCGATCAACGCGGGCGACATCCGGCGCAGCATGCGGCTCGCGGCCTGCGCGAAGCGGAGATTGATGTTGCCGGGCCAGAGAAGGCTTGGCTGCACCGGTTCGAACGCGACGTCGGGAAACACCGGCCCGGGCTGCGGACCGCCGATGATCACCGTCCGGAAGCCTGGTGTGGCGACATGCCGACGGGCGAGCAGGCCGATCGCCCCGGCCCGGCCCGGCCCGAACCCTTCGCGCGGGGGAAGGACGGCTGCGACCAGCGGTTCATCCACGGAACCACAAGCGGCGTCGACATCATTGTCTCGCCTTAGTGATGACAAACCGGCGAGCTTTGCTATCTCCACCCCGCACCCACCTTCCGGAACCCTCCCTTATGGCGGCCCGCCGCGCTCTTGTCGTGCTCATCGTGCTGCTGGCCGCCACCGGGCTGGGCACTCTTCTGATCCAGGTGCTGGCGCCCGGCGGCTGGACGCTGGCCAAACTCGTGATGATGGCGGCGTTTGCCGGCGCGGCGCCGTGGACCGGGCTTTGCCTGGCCAACGGACTGATCGGCTTCGTGATCCTGCTGGCGTGCCGCAATCCGGTACAGGCGGTGTTTCCGGTCGCTGATGCCGCCAGCCGAAGTGCCGCCGTTGCCGCGCACGGCGATCGCGATGACGGTACGCGAGGAGGATATGCGGCGCGTTCTGCCGCCGCTGCGGCGACTGCTGCGCGACCTGGACCTCTCGGGGTACGGTGACATCTTCGCCGTGTTCGTGTTGTCCGATACCCGGAACGGGCCGGCGGCGGACGCCGAAGAACAGGCGGTGGCGACCTTCCGCGCCGAGGACCGCGAGCCTGCGCGCATTCATTATCGTCGACGCGCCACGAACACGGGGTTCAAAGCCGGCAACGTGATGGAGTTCCTCGAGCACCACGCCGAGGGGTTCGAACTGATGCTGACGCTCGATGCCGACTCCGAGATGTCGGCGGCGGCGGTGCTGCGACTCGTGCGCGCGATGCTGGCGGATCCGACATTGGCGATCGCGCAGCATCTGACGGTCGGATTGCCGGCGCCTTCCGCCTTCCCGCGGCTATTCCAGTTCGGCATGCGCGCCGGGATGCGTACCTGGGCGACCGGGCAGGCCTGGTGGCAGGGCGACGAAGGCCCCTATTGGGGGCACAATGCGGTGGTGCGCATCGCACCCTTTCGCGCGCACTGCCGGATGCCGATCCTGCCCGACGGGCAGCACATCCTATCGCACGACCAGGTCGAGGCGGCGGTGCTGCGTGCGGCAGGTTGGGGAGTGCGCGTGCTGCCGGACGAGAGCGGGTCGTGGGAGGCGAACCCTCCGGCGCTGCCGGAATTCCTCCGCCGCGAGCTGAGGTGGCTGGCGGGCAACATGCAATACCGGCACCTGTTGCGCCTGCCTGGGCTGCGACCGCTCGGACGCTGGCAGCTTATGCAGGCAATTCTGCTGTTCGCCGGCACGCCGCTCTATCTGCTGTTCCTGCTTGGCGCTGCGACCGCGGCCGCAACAGATGGGACATCGGCGTTTCCGACCGTGCCGGCAGTGGCGCTGACCGTCGGGTGGTTCGGCGCGCTGTATGCACCAAAGCTCCTGGGCTACGCCGAAGTGGCGCTGTCGCCCGTCAAACGAGACCGCTACGGCGGACTGGCACGCATTGTCGGCGGGGCGATCCTGGAGATCGGCTTCACCCTGCTGCTGGACGCCGTCTCGGCGGTGGCGAAGACGGGTGCCATGCTCCGTCTGCCCTTCGCCAGGCACACCGGATGGACACCGCAGAACCGTCGCGAGCGAGGCGTGAGCTGGGGCGAGGCAAGCCGGCTGCTGTGGCCGCAGACCGTTCTCGGCGGGCTGGTGTTCGCCGGCTTCGCCGCCTCTGGATGGACGGCGACATTGTGGGCGCTGCCTCTCGCTGGAGGTCTGCTGACGGCAATCCCGCTCTGCGTACTGACTGCCGAGCCACGTTTTGGCCGCTGGCTGCGCGAACGGCAGATCGCGGCGGTTCCCGAAGAGATCAGCGCACGTGGCTGGCGCACGGTTTCCGCGCATCACGAATCTACCCTAGCGTTGCTCGCCCAACCCGAAGCTGATTGAGGGGAAGACCCGCCATGCTGACCCGTCGCTCGCTGTTGGCCGCCTCGGCGGCCGCCCCGATACTGCCCGCCCTCCGCGCCGAGGCCGCTACGCCGAAGGACGTGCTGGTGATGGGCAAGACGATCGACGACATGATCGCGCTCGATCCCGCGCAGGCCTACGAGTTCTCCGACAACGAGTTCGACGGCAACATCTACCGCAAGCTGGTGATGCCGGACCCGAAGACCGGTCAGACCGTCGTCGGCGACCTTGCGGAGAAGTTCGAGGTCAGCAGTGACGGCCTTACCTTTACCTTCCACCTGCGCTCCGACGCGAAGTTCAACTCCGGCAAGCCGGTGACGGCGCAGGACGCCGAGTTCTCGTTCCATCGCATCGTGCAGTTGAACAAGACGCCGGCGTTCATCATCACCCAGTTCGGCTTCACCAAGGACAACATCGAGAAGCTGATCCGCGCCACCGATGACAGGACGCTGGTGATGACGCTGCCGGCGCCGCAGGCCACCAGCTTCGTGCTGTTCTGCATCTCCGCCAACGTCGGCGGCATCGTCGAGAAGGCCGTGGCACTGGCGCACCAGCAGAACAACGACCTCGGCAATGCGTGGCTGAACAACAACAGCGCCGGCGCCGGTCCCTATAAGCTCACGTCGTGGAAGGCGAGCGACACGGTCATCCTGGATGCCAATCCCCACGCCGCGATTCCACCTGGGGTGAAGCGGCTGGTGATACGGCACATGAAGGATCCCTCGACGCAGCTCCTTTCCTTGCAGCGCGGTGACATCGACATCGCGCGAAACCTTGGCGCCGATCAGCTCAAGTCGATCGCCGGCGATCCGAACCTGCACGTGCTCTCGGCGCCGCAGGCCAGCACGATGTATTTCGCGATGAACCAGGCGGTGCCGGAGCTGGCGAAGCCGCAGGTGCAGCAGGCGATCAAGTGGGCGATCGATTATGAGGCGATCGCCAAGAACATCACCCCCGGCGTGTGGCACGTGTCGCAGTCTTTCCTGCCGGTCGGTCTGCCCGGCGCGCTGCCGGATACGCCGTTCCACAAAGACATCGCCAAGGCGAAGCAGCTTCTGGCGGCGGCCGGACTGGCGGGCGGCTTCTCGGTCAGCATGGACTATCCGTCGGTTTGGCCGTTTCCCGATATCGCGCAGGCGATCCAGGCGGACCTCGGCGCGATCGGCATCAAGCTGCAGTTGCTGCCCGGCGAGCAGAAGCAGGTGGTGACCAAGACGCGCGCGCGGCAGCATCAGATGGCGCTGCTGACGTGGTTCACCGACTACATCGATCCGAATTCGAATGCCCAGGCCTGGTGTGCCGATCCCGACAACTCGGACAACAGCAAACTGAAGATCCTGGGGTGGCGCAGCCACTTCGCCGACAAGGAGATGACGGACGAGGTCGACGCGGCCACAAAGGAACTGGACGATAAGAAGCGACTGGCGATCTACGCCAATCTACAGCGGCAGATGTGGGATCGTGGACCGTTCGTGTTCCTGTTGCAGGCGGACGAGATCGCGGTGATGGCGAAGAATGTCACCGGGTTTCAATTGGGGCCCACGCCGGATTACTTCCGGTATGCTCCGATACGGAAAGGATGAACGCCACATACTCGGCCGAGCCGCTGTTGCCGAGACGCCGGTGCGCGACGCCACCGGCACGCAATTCGCCACTGCGTATCTGGCGCAGTCCGGGATGGGCGGGTTGCCGCGTCCATGCAAAACGTCCTTGCCGACGCGGGTGGATGGCGACACGGCCAAACCATGAGGTCATCATGGCAGCTATCCGTCGCGCGCCGGTGCCCCAATGCCCGCAATCCGTGTCATCTTTTGCCAGGAACCAGATTGTGGAGAGCATGGGAGCGGGCAGCTACCAAGGCAGGATCACGTTGACCTATTGGGTCGGCGCTGACCACTTGGGAACTGATGATGGATGGCACAGCCAAGTAGGCCAATCGCTTCAACTCCTTCCTTCCGCGGGCGACGGAATCCAGGATCAACCCGCACCCCAAGGAAAGAAAGGCCAACAATACCAATCCTGTTGACAGCACCGCAGTAGGCAGACGCGGAACCGTGCCTGACCGGGCAAATTCGGCAAATATAGGGACCGACATAACGACACCGGCTGCTAACAGTCCCAACCCAGCGATCGAAAAGAAATGGAGAGGCCGCTCCTCCTTAATCAACCGAACTATCATTGCCAGGATGCGTAGCCCATCGGAGAAGGTTCGCAATTTGGATACAGAACCAATGAGACGGCTGCGGTACCTGGTACTAATTTCCGCGATAGGCATCCCCAACTCGAGTGCATGAACAGTGAATTCAGTTTCCGTCTCGAAGCCAGTTGCCAGTGCGGGGAAGGATTTGACGAATCGACGACTAAAGACTCGATATCCTGACAAAACATCAGTGACCCGCTTGCCAAAAGTGAAACGCACCAGCCCGGTGAGAACCTTGTTTCCCCAGTGGTGGCCCAGTCGGTATGCATTCGTGCCCGCGTTGGCTCGGATGCCAGTGACCATATCGAGTTGTTGGTCGACCAACGTCCATAGCATTCCTGTTGCAGCCTCCGCATCGTAGGTGTCATCACCGTCCACCAACACATAGGCGTCGGCCTCAACATCTGCGAACATTCGCCGCACAACATGGCCTTTGCCCTGCAGCGTCTCTGACCTCACTATCGCTCCACCCGACCGAGCCAAAATCACAGTTCGATCCTGGGAGTTGTTGTCGTACACGTAAACTGTCGCTTCAGGTAAACTCGCCTTATAATCAGCTACAACTTTCTGTATCGAGGCCTCCTCGTTGTAGCAAGGAATGAGCACTGCGATTTTTAGAGCGCCAAGCAGCCTGCCGTTTTCCATTGCTTACCCTCTACCATTTGATAATCGAGGCAGACTTAAGCGCCCCGCTGCCGCTGAGTGCGAACACCCCCCAAGCCATCTCGGCCCGACACGAGCGTGCTTCACGCCGGCGGTATTGTTCCTGGCATTTACTACAGCGACTTGCTTGAGCCGAGATTTCCCCGGCTGACGGTTTAGCAATGGCAACCCTTTGCTGATCTCAAGGAAAAGTGATCCTGGCACGTCGAGCTTCTTTCCCACGGGGTGAACCTGTGCTGTCTCATTCCTTGACGAACCTCGCCATCAGGAAGGCAGGGATAGGCCCAGCCCAGGGCGACTCCTCTTTATGTCGTTCCCTATGTTTGAGTGGCGCGACGTCGACGTAGTGCACTAAATACCCTTAGAATCTTGGGATTCTCTAAAACTCACGATGCGTCTAGCTCATCCAGTGTCACAACCTCGAACGAGGCCAGCCGCAATGCACAACAGTTTGCACCATCAACCAGTGAGGCTATAACCGCCGATGCGTCAGCTACTCAATCCACCTACTCATAAATTGACATCGGGATTGGCTGGTCATGCACCTTCTGCGTAATCTTGGCTGGGTCGCGGTACCTGCTTGCCTGTTGAGTTGCTGCTTATGGCCCGCAGTTTATAATGGTGGTCCTCTTCTCGGCTCCGACACAGAGGCCTACATTCGTTACGCTGATGTCGCAGTCGCGAAATTCACTAACCGTCCGCCGGAGTGGTGGTCGCAGACCGAATTGACAGACCAATCCGTTTCGACCACTTCGGCACGCCACGAAGAGGCGAAGGCGCCATTTCTCGGTCGTTCAATATACTATGGAATGCTACTCAAGATTGGTGATGCCTATGGCATGATGTGGCCTAGCATTGCGCTGCAAGCTGCAGCATTGTTGCTCGCGATAGCCTTGACACTTCTCAATACGATTGGCCTTAGCCGGTTCAATCTTAGCGTCTTGGTCGTCTTGTTGGCGTTCACCACGCCAGTGGCATTTTTTGCCTCGAGATTGATGCCGGACATGTTCGCCGGCATTGCTATTTTAGCGACTGCCAACCTTATTATCTATACCGAACGAATGAACCGTGTATCTCTGTTTGCTTGGGTAGGACTACTTGGTGCAGCACTGCTATTTCACAGCACCCATGTCCTTGTCGCGTTGGCAATATTTGTCTGGTTTCTATTTTGTCGTGTGTTTTTGCGTGGGTCAGCCTCATGGACAGGGCTCGGAGCGGTTTTCTTCTGCATCGTCCTCGCGTTCGCTGGCGATGCAGCGTTTAGTATTGCAACGATGAAGGTTTTTGGCGTGGCACCGATTCGTCCACCTTTCTTGACTGCGCGTATGGTCGCGGACGGCCCCGGGGAAGCCTATCTGAGATCAAGTTGCCCTGACTCCGGCTTTGCTGTGTGTCGCTTTATCGACCGTCTCCCGACTACGGCAGATAAGTTCCTCTGGTCCTCTGATGCCGCCAATGGCGGCGTTTTCACCCCTGCCGATCCTGCTACCCGCCGAGCCTTGTCAAACGAGCAGTTTCGCTTCGCCCTTGCGGTGCTGCGCTATGATCCACTTGGCGAGGCAACCGCGATGGCGAGGAATACGTTGAAGCAAATTGGTATGGTGTCTATGTCTGAGTTCAATCTAACGAATCTTGATAGGAACGAGTTTCGACAGGAACTGCCGCCGCGTTACTTGAAGGCTGCAGAGCAGACGCGCTCATGGAACGACACAATGCCTGTCGCCCTGATGTCAGCTGTCGTCCTGATTGTCTTGCTTGCTGCTGCGAGTTACATTGTAAGGATCATATTCCTTCCTAGTAACCACGCCATGGACGATCGTGGTCTCGAGAAGCTGGCGGTGATCGTCATTGGTGGCATCATACTGAACGCCTTCGTCTGTGGCGCTATGTCGGACCCGTACGACCGGTATCAGTTGCGCGTAATATGGTTGGTACCCTTTGTTGCAGCATTGATGTACCTGCGATCCAAACCGTACAGGTTCGCTCAGCGAGGTTCGACTCTGTGAAGCACTTCCGCCCCGGCAGATTACTTCCACCACGCGCCGATATGGAAAGCATGACGCGGCGGGCGCGACTTCGCCGCTATCTCCTGAAGGCCTTCCAACTCGATGAAGAACCGTGGGTTATCTTTTTGGAAGTCGGGGCTTATCGGCGGGAAATCGACAACGCGGAAAAGCGTGCTGCCCGGACCAGGATGAAGCCCTTTCATCTTGCCCCGAAATCCTCTGTGCCGGAGCACTCCGCGGGCGTGGTGTCCAGCACCCACATCGGCCAGTTCACCGGTCGTCCTGGCTGCCCCACTTTCTGGCTGGGCCGTCACTTAGAAATACCGCCTTGCCCGAGGCGTCATGTGTTGTGACAATACGTCGGATCGGCTTGTCATAGTCCATCTGTATTTTCCTCCTGTCGCAGAGTCTTGGCAATTCCACATGCCCGTTCGCCGACGTTCGTAGCAGTGTGTCGGGGCGGCTACGTCATGCTCCAGCGGCTGCGGGCGGAGCGACATTGATGGCTTGGCGCGTTGGATCGCTTGGGTGCACGGCGAGAAAGTTCAAGCCGAGCGTGAACCACTCGTAGCCATAGGACGCCAGCACCGCGGTCAGTTCATCCTGCGGCGCCTTCAGGCCCTCCACGATGATGATCGGCAGGAAGCGTTGCAGCGTAGCCTTGGCTCCCGCCAGTACCTCGAGCTCCATTCGCTCGACATCGATCTTGATCAGGTCCAGCCGCGACAGGTTCAGCGAATCGATCGTCAGCATCCGCACGGTGTTCAGCTTTTGCTCCGAGTAGTCGATCTGCTGGCCGATGAACTCATTGGCTGCCGACTGCCGCAGTTCCAGGCTGCCAAAGCTCGCGGGCGCCATATAGTTCGGCGTCGGGATACGGAGCACTCCGTTTTCTGCGCCGACCGCGCCGTGGATCGCATGCGCGTTGAAGCAGTTGTTGATCGCTATGTTGCCGCCGAGGGCGTAGTAGATGCGTTCCTGCGCCTCGATCGCGAGCACGGTGCCCCAGCCGGTCATGCCCTTCGCCCATTCCACGGTGAGAACGCCGATATTGGCGCCGCAGTCCACCGCCAGGACACCGCCGCCGAAGTGCTGGCGCCGCAATGACAGGAGCTGCATTGCGACCGAGCTTTCCCGCTGTTCATAACTGGAATTCTCCAGCAGGAAATAACCGACCCCGAAGCCTCTGGAGGCATTGACCATGTGATAGTCGAAGCGGTTCACGATCAGTGTGCCGTGGTCAGTGGAGGCCAGGATGAAGGCGATCTTGCGCGGGGGATAGGCCATGGTGTTCTGCCGAGGTGCGGCCGACAGCATAGCCTAGTTGGTACGCTAGAAGGTGATCTCGTATTCAAGCCTCCAGCGGATCGCGCTGCGTCCCGACGCCGGGGTCAGGCCGAACAGATATCCCACCTCGTATTTGAGCTTGCCGTACGGCGCGAAATTGGCCGCCCCAGCCAGCACCGGGCCGACCCAGTGCTGTTGCTGCGTGGTCGGACCGGCATGCGCGAGGTCCGGAATGATGCCGTAGAATTCGACGCCGGGCGAAATCAGTGGGTGCGTCAGGATCAGCGACTGCCATGCGTACTGGAACCCGGTGTCCTTCGTTGCGTCGTGGCCGACGTCGCGCGACAGGAACAGGTTGAGCGTGTGCAGCGTGTCGAGGCCGAAGACGTTGTTCAGCTCTTTCTGGATGATCGGCCCGAAGGTGACGTCGCTCGGCTCGCCCTGCAGTGTGGATTGCGAATACTCGAAGAAGAAGCCGAGGGTGAAGAAGTACTCGCCGGGCTCGGTGAGCTGGAAGGTGTTCTCCAGCGTGGTGGCATTCCAGGTTAAAGTCTGTCCGCCACCAGAGGCCATCTCGCCTTCCAACTCGATCTCCCACCAGGGCAGCACGCCGTAGCCGATCGAATTCGTGTAGCTTTGCGCGTTGCGCAGCGGCGAGCCCTTGGTGTCGAAGGTGACAAGGCCGTTATGCTCGAACTCGAACTCGAGGTAGTCGACCTCCGGCATGCGGACCTGCAGTTCGGCGAAGGCGGGTTCGGCGAGCAGCACAAGTGCGACGCATGCGAAAGCAGATCGCAGCATGCCGGCTATTTCGCCACGATGTGACCGCGCGATGAGGGGTGGAAGTCATCGAAGAATTCGTAGCGTCCGGCGCGCAGCGGGCCGATGAACACGACGACCTCCTTGCCGGCGGGCACCACTTTTTCGCGATGCAACTCCGCGCTCTCGAACTCCGATGCCGCCGCATCGGCATTGTGCACATGCAGTTCGACCTTCTGGCCGGCGGGCACTTCGATTTCCGGCGGGTCGAAGGCGCGATTGCGAATGGTCAGCGATGCGGTGGTATCGGCCGCGGCGGCGGGCCAGGCAAGAATCAGTGCGAGGGGAAGGACGAGCGTTGGGCGCATGGATTACCTGCGTGTTATTGCGAATGATTTGCAATTGCATACTTGGCGCCGGAGTGCAAGCCCGGCACAGCGTGCCTCGCTGCCCTCCTGTATCGCGGCTACACTGAGCGCGTACTGAACCACCAAGGGAGGGACCCATGGCCAAGGCATACTGGATTGCCTGCTACCGCTCGATCTCCAACCCCGGTGCGCTTGCCGAGTACGCCAAGCTGGCCGGTCCCGCGATCACGGCCGGCGGCGGCCGCTTCCTCGCCCGCGGGGGCACCGCCAAGACCTATGAGGCCGGCATCGACCAGCGCACTGTGCTGATCGAGTTCCCCAGCGTCGCCCAGGCGATCGCCGCGCACGACAGCCCCGGCTATCAGGCGGCACTCGTCGCGCTGGGCAATGCCGCGGAGCGCGACATGCGCATCGTCGAGGGAGTCGACTGAACCGCGGACACCCGCCGTGACGCTGCCAGTTGTCCTGCTTGTCGTCGTTATCATCGTGCTGGTGGTGATTGCGCGCTCGCTGCGCGTTGCCGCCGAATGGCAGCGCGCGGTGATCCTACGACTGGGGCGCTTCCACAAGACGAAGGGGCCCGGCATCTACCTGGTGTTCCCGGCGATCGATCGCGTGGCGCAGATCGTCGATCTGCGCATCCAGACCACCACCATCACGGCCGAGCAGGCGCTGACCCGTGACACGGTGGCGGTCGGTGTCGATGCCATCGTGTTCTGGCAGGTCGACAACGCAGAGGCCGCGGCGATCCACATCGCCGACTACAGCCAGGCGATCGAGCGCGTGGCCCAGACCAGTCTGCGCGAGATGATCGGCGCGACCGAACTTTCGCGCCTGCTGTCGGACCGCAAGACCGCGGACGAACAGTTGCGCCGGACGATCAGCGAGAAGACCACGAGTTGGGGCGTGGTCGCACGCAGCGTGGAGATCAAGGATGTGTCGATTCCGCGCGAATTGCAGGACGCGATGAGCCGTCAGGCGCAGGCGGAGCGCGAGAAGGATGCGCGTGTCACACTGGCCTCAGCCGAGCGGGAGATCGCCCAGCAGATCCTGCTGGCCGCGGCGTTGTACGGGCAGGACCCGAATGCGCTCAAGCTGCGGCAGATGAACCTGCTGTACGAGATGAACAAGGAACGCGGCACCACGGTGCTGATCCCGACCGAAATGGCGAGCAGCCTGGGCGGGCTGGTGGGCCTCTCGCAGGCACTTGCCAATCCTCCGGCGGACAAGCCGAGTTAGCGAAGCGAGCGGCGCTTCACGCCGCCAACAGCGTGAACTCTGCTGGGTCCTCATCGGCCTGACCCTGGGCAACCGAAGCTTCGATTGCCTGCTCGACGCGACGTTGATCCGCCGGATCGGCGCGGGCATTGCGGCAGTCAAAGAATATCCGCGTCACACGGTGCGGCTCGATCAGAGTGGCGATCACCGACATGGCGGGCCTCAATGGACTGCGACGAAGTTGAGTCCGCACTCGGCAGCCATGTCCAAGGCTGTCTCGACGTCGTCGGCCGCCATCAGTGGCGCCCCGTTGGCCCCATAGAGCACAAACAGCATCTCTCCGTCGCACACGCCAGATTTCAGATAGACCACGTGGCGCTCCCCAAGATGCAGCAACTGCTCGGCAGTCATCTGACGCAGCGCTGTCTCGCGGGGCTCAGTGATTGGATGCATCTCCATGGTGACAATCCTCCGTCGTGGGGCAGCGGATTCTTCTGACGCAAATGCAATCATCTCCGCGACGGTCGGACAATTCGATAAGGGACGTACGTGATATTGCGTGCCCTCCTCGGTCCGCTCCGTCTGGACCCGGTCAGAATAGCGGTGGCGGCGGCACAAGGCTGTGACCTGGTCCACACCCCCCTGGGCTAGGCCTGGATTCCGCCTTCGCCTCTCAGCGAGCCGTCGCGTCCAGCAGTCCGCGGATGTAGCCGTAGCAGAACGCAAACGCAGTGCCCGACGGATCGCGCCCATCGATTTCCGGCACGTGATCCGGCATCAACATGTATTGGTAGCCAATCTCGCGGTACACCCGCAGCGATCGCGCCATGTCCATGTCGCCCTCGTCCGGAAAGGCCTCCATGAAGTCGAGCTTGCGCCCTCTGATGTTGCGGAAATGCACGTTGAACAGCTTGCCGCGTGTGCCGAACCAACGAATCACGTCGTCGATCTCGCGCTCCGGTTCATCCAGCATCTCCGCCACCGTGCCCTGGCAGAAATTCAGTCCATGATACGGGCTCTCATGCATCGTGACGAAGCGCTTGAGCCCGGCGACCGTGCCAAGCACGCGAGTGACGCCCTTGTAGCCTGGTGGCGTGTAGGGATCATGCGGATGACACGCCAGCCGTACCTTCGCTGTCGTTGCAACCGGTACTACCGCCGCGAGGAAGGTATCGATGCGCGCCCAGTTTTCCTCTTCGCTCACCGCGCCGGCACGGCCGGGTGACGCCGACTGATCCGTGGCACTCCAGCGAAACGCCGCATTGCGCGAGCCGCCGCGCCCCGCTTCGTGCGCGGTGCGTGGAATGCCGATGATGTTGAAATTGTATTTCGCCGCGGGAATTCCCGCAGCACCGATCCGCTCTATCAGCCCGCAGATAGAATCAAGCTCGCGCTGCCGCTCCGGATCCTTGCCGAGCAGGATGTTTGGGCTCTGTGCTTCCTCGACTGGCCGCGACGACAGCGGCAGTTGCACCATGTCCAGCGTCAGTCCGAACTTCTCCACGTGCTCGCGCTGACGGTTCAGCGAGTCCACCGTCCAGTCGTGCGGATTGCCAGGCGGATCGACGCAGACATGATTCACGCCGAGCTGCGCCCAGACGCGATAGTCGGTGTCGTCACGGGGCTTGATTTGAGTTCCGAGATACATCGCGCCCTCTCAGTCGGCCGCCCCGCGCGCCGGTTGCACCGCGGCCGATCGCCGCCCGGTCAAATCGTCGCCGGCGTTGCGCGGCATCCACAGCGCGATCGGCGCGGCGAGCAGGGTGAACATCGCGACCACCAGGAATGCGTGGCTGAAGTCGATCGGCATCGCCGTCTCGTGGCCGGCCATTCGCATCGAGATCTCCAGCGAAACCGCACCCGCCGAAATTCCGATCGTGGCGGCAAGCTGCTGACACGTGACATACAGGCTGGTCGCCGAACTCATGCGGGAACGCGGCACGTCGCCGTAGGCGAGGGTGTTGTAGGCAGTGAACTGGAGCGAGCGGAAGAAGCCGCCGATCAGCAGCGCGCCGTAGATCGCGGCCGCCGGCCAGGTCGGACGGAACGACGCACAGATCCCGATCATCACCGCCGAGATGACACCGTTCCACACCAGCGTGTCGCGGAAGCCGAACAGACGCAGCGTGCGCTGCGTCGCCGGCTTCATCACCAGTGCTCCGGCGGAACTGGCGAAGGTGATCAGCCCGCTCTGCACCGCCGAATCGCCGAAGCCTACCTGAAACATCATCGGCAGCAGGAATGGAATGGCGCCGATCCCGGTGCGGAACAGCATCATCGCCGTCAGCGCAACGCCGAAGCACGGCAGGCGCATCAGCGACAGGTCCAGCAGCGGCGCGGGATGATTCCAGGCATGCAGCATGTAGCCGGCGATGGCGACGAGACCGACGCCGATCATGGCCTCGGTGAGGTCCTGCGGCACAACGCCGCGGCCGGCGGTCTCCAATCCGAACATCAGGCTTGCGAGCGCGACACCGCACAGCAGCAGGCCGACGCCGTCGAAGCGGCCGCGTGACGGCTCACGCACGTCCTCGACGAACAGACTGACCAGCACGATGCCAAGGATGCCGATCGGGATGTTGATGTCGAAGATCCAGCGCCACGAGAAATAGGTGACAATGAACCCACCGACCGGCGGTCCGAGCACGGGTCCGAGCAACGCCGGCACCGTCAGCCAGGCCATTGCCGCGACCAGCTCCTGCTTGGCCGCCGTGCGCAGCAGAACCAGGCGGCCTACCGGCACCATCATCGCGCCCCCGATACCTTGCAGGACCCGTGAGGCGACCAAAAACGCCAGGCTGTCGGCCCGGCCGCACAGCACCGAGCCGATTGTGAATACCGCGATCGCAGCGCGGAACACCGTGCGCGTGCCATAGCGGTCGGCGACCCAGCCGCTGGCGGGGATGAACACCGCCAGGGAAAGCAGATACGACGTGAGGGCGACATTCATATGCACCGGAACAGCGCCGAACGCCTTCGCCATGGTGGGCAACGCGGTGGCGATGACCGTGGAGTCGAGGTTCTGCATGAACATCGCACACGCAACGATCACGGCGGTCAGACGGGTGCGTCCGCTGGTGCGGATTCGGGGAGCGAAGTCGACCATAGCTCAACGGTCAGTAGCACCGCCCGGTGCAGGTGACCATTGACAGAAGCGGTTGGCCGAACTGTGGGTGGGTTAGGGCAGCAGCACGGTGCTCCCTGTGGTCTTGCGAGATTCGAGCGCGATGTGGGCCGCGGCGGCATCCTTCAGCGGGAAGGTCTGGTTCACCTCGATCTTCACCGCGCCCTTCGACACCACGTCGAACAGCTCGCCGGCCACCGTCTCGAGGTCCGCGCGCTTGGCGGTATAGGTGGCGAGGTTCGGCCGCGTCACATACAGGCTGCCCTTTGCCGACAGGATGCTGATGTCCACCGGCGGCACCGGCCCCGACGCATTGCCATAACTCACCATCAGCCCGAGCGGCGCCACACAGTCGAGGCTGGCGTTCCAGGTGTCCTTGCCGACGCTGTCATACACCACCGGCACCATTGCCCCGCCGGTGATCCGTTTCACTTCGGCGACCAGATTGCCGGCCCCCACGACCGTGTGCGCCGCGCCATGTGCGCGGGCGAGCTCCGCCTTCTGCTCTGTCGAAACAACGCCGATCACGGTGGCGCCCAGGTGCTTCGCCCACTGGCAGAGGATCAGTCCCACGCCACCGGCGGCGGCATGCACGACGATGGTCTCGCCTGCCTTCACCGGATGCGTGCGGCGGACCAGATACTGCGCCGTCATGCCCTGCAGCATCATGGCGGCCGCGGTCTTGAAGTCGATCGCGTCCGGTAGCTTCACCAGCCGGTCGGCGGCGATCACCCGCTCGGTGGCATAGCCACCCAGGGCGCCTGCATAGGCGATGCGGTCGCCCGGCTTAACCGTGGTCACGCCCGGCCCGACGGCAAGCACTGTGCCGGCGCCCTCCTGGCCGATGATCAGCGGCATGGTCGGCGCCTTGTAGAGGCCGCAGCGGAAATACACGTCGATGTAGTTGAGGCCGACTGCCTCCTGCTTGATCAGCGCCTCGCCAGGACATGGCTCGGGACGCGGCACATCCTCCCACTTCATCACCTCTGGACCGCCGGGCGAGTGGATGCGGATGGCCTTGATCATGATGTTCTCCGTGAGAAGCGGGCCGGATCAGGCGGCCGCGGAAGGGATTGGCTGCAGCAGCGGCTGTGCTCGCGCCTCGAGCGCCAGCAGCCACCGCTTGGTGGCGAGACCCTCGCCGCCGGAGTAGCCACCAAGATGCGTGGCGGCGACGACCCGGTGGCAAGGAATGATGATCGGAATGGGGTTATTGCCGTTGGCCTGGCCCACTGACCGCGGACTGCCACCGGCGACCTGCGCGATGTCGAGGTAGCTGCGCGTCGCCCCGTAGGGGATCGCGCACAATGCCTGCCATACGCGCTGTTGGTAAGTGGTGCCCGCGGGAGCGAGCGGAAGAGCGAACTCTGTCAGCTCGTCGTCGAAATACGCCTGGAGCTGTTCACGGGCGCGACGCAGCAAGGACGTTTCGCTTTGCCGACTTCCCCAGCCCCAATCGACAGCGACGATTGCCCCGTCCTCTTCCGAGACGGAGATGTCGCCAATCGGGGTGTGGAGCGAAAGCTGTGCCACGCTGCAGATGCCAGCGCCGCCGACCGTCAACTGTCAAGGGAGGGGAGGAACTAGACCGTACCAATGGAGGAACGAGTCTGATCATCCGCAGCCCTCCGAACTTTCCGTGCGTGTGTCTGGCGATGACACGCGGCACGATCTAGCCTTGCCACATGACGACCGACGAAATCCGCATCGCACTCGAAACTGCCGAGAGCGTGCCCGAGGAGGCACTCCATGCTGCCGTGCGGCACGCGGCCGATCTTGCGCCCGCCGTCATTGCGGTTGCGCAGAGCATGGCTGATGGCCGCATGCCGCTGCCGCGCGAGGAGAGGCTGCTGCGCTTCGGTCTGCATGCGCTGTCCGTCGCGCGCGAAGCCAGCATCTGTCCGGTCTTCCTCGCCCTCTTGCGTCGGCCTCGGCTCGAGCTGGAATGGCTGTTCAGCGAAGACGATCGGACCAATCGCGTGGCGCGCCTGCTGTTGGGGCTGTTCGACGGCGACGATGCGGCCGTGCGTGCCATCGCGGTCGATCCGACGGCGGATGAAGACGTACGTGCCGGATTGCTGGAGGCGTTGGCGCGCCTTGCGTGGGAGGGCCGCGCGTCACGCGAGGCGTTGGTGGAGCTACTCGACCGGTTCGACCGCGAGGAACTGGCGCCGCCGGCAAGCTGGGCCTGGTACGGCTGGCACAGTGCGATCATGCTGCTCGGCCTCACCGACTGGATCGAGCGTGTGCAGAGAGCATCGGATGCCGGACGCATGGTCCCGCTTTTCGACCGCGAGGTGGACCGCGACGACTGGCTTGAGGGCATCCGTGCCGCCGCGGAACAGCCTGACGACCCGCAGCGCTTCGTCAGTGCCTCGCTGATGCCATTCGACGACCCGACGAAGCATCTTGGCTGGTGGCCCGATCCGGCCGGCGGCCCTGAGGATTCGCTCAGCGACGACGAGTTTGGCTGGCTGGATGTGGCCCTCTGGCGGCGCGCCGGAACGGACACGATGTGCCTGGAATGGGCCGACGGCTTCTTCACTGCGCTGGCCGTCGGTCCCGAACGTCTGTTGCCTGAGCGATATCTGCCCGCGATTGTGGGCACGAGCGAAGCGGGCCCGGTGTTCGATTCACCACAACACGATGCCTATGTCGCCGAACTGTTGGCCCGCTGGTTCGCAACAATCGAGCGCAGTCTGGCCGACGATGAGGAGGTCGAGCCATTCATCAATCGCGACGTCGACGAGCTGGAGGGCACGCTGTGGGCGCAGGGCTATCTGGCCGCCATCGCGCTGTGCAAGGACGCCTGGCTGCCGCTGACGATGAGGAAAGATCTCACCGAGCGCCTGATCGTGCCCATCATCGTGCTGCTGCCGGATACGGATGACCCGGAGGCGGCCGATCTGTCACCGGAACGGCGGACAACGCTGATCGAGCTGTTGCCGAATTTCCTGATCGCGACATGGAAGTTCTGGCGCGGCGAGGCGCATCCGCTGCTCACGACCAAGCAAGAGCGCGCGCTGAAGATCGGTCGCAACGAGCTGTGCCCGTGCGGGTCAGGCAAGAAGTACAAGCGATGCTGTGCGGCGGCATAAAGTTTTGGCTGCGTGGCGCTTTTGGCTAACATGTCAGAGTTCCGGAGTTTCACGCCATGTCCGCCAGCTTGTCGCCCGCGCAGGTCACGCAATATCGCCGCGATGGCTTCCTCTTCCCGGTCGATTGCCTGACGCCGGACGAGGTGCGGCATTACCGCTGTCGCCTCGAGGCATTCGAGCGCGAGCAGGGCGACACATTCGGCAAACTCCCTGATCTGGTGCGTTCGAAATCGCATCTGCTGTTCACCTGGATGGACGAACTGGTGCGCCATCCGAAGGTGCTCGACGCGGTGGAGGGCATCATCGGCCCGAACATCCTGATCTACCACCTGACCTCATGGCTCAAGGAGCCGAACGAGCCATCGCACGTGTCATGGCATCAGGACGGCACGTATTTCGGATTGGAGCCGGCCGAGCAGGTCACCGCCTGGATCGCACTCACCGACGCGACACCGGAGATGGGCTGCGTCAAGATCATCCCGGGCAGCCACGTGATCGGCCAGCGTCCGCACAAGGACACGTTCTCGCCCGGCAACCTGCTGTCGCGCGGTCAGACCATCGAGCACACGCTGGACTACACGAAGTATGCGATGATGCCGCTCATGGCCGGACAGATATCGCTGCACCACACGCACATCGTGCATTCGTCCGAACCGAATCAAACGAACCAGCGCCGCATCGGCATCGGCGTCAGCTACATCCCGCCGCATTGCCGCCTGGTCAACGACGTGCGAGTCACCGCCGCTCTGGTGCGCGGGCGCGACGACTTCGGGCACTTCGAGCTGGAGCCGCGACCGACCGGCGACTTCGACGCCGGCTCGCGGGCCGTTCATGCCGCCGCAGTGGAGCGGTTCTTCGAATCAAACAAGCTGCTGGCGGCACGCCGCAGATCGGGGAATGTCGGAATCTAAGCGACACGGGCAGACAAGGCAGTCGCCAGCGCCCGAGCATCGACGATCGGCAGCCCACATACGTTGCGGCGACAGACATAGGCCGTCGCGCCCACGGCACCGGCCGACTTGCCGAACGCCGGATGCTCCGCCGGCAACGCGTCCAGTCCGGACACGCGCAGCACCACGACCGCCGGATCAGCCGACGTCAGAGCCGCCGCTGCAAGCGGCTGCGTCCCATCGCCGGCGATCACCACCGTTGCCGCTTCCTCCAACAGATCTGCCGCCGCCAGCAAGGTCGGCATGGCCGCGAGCTGATCGGGCTTGCCGGTGAACGCGCGCAGCAGCGCCTCCGCGCGTTCCCGCCACGCGGTATCACCGGTCAAATGCCAGAGCCGCGCGAAGACCTCCGCGAGCAGCCCGTTGCCTGCCGGTGTCGCGTTGTCCGCCGCCGTACGCGGCCGCGCCAGCGGCACATCCGACGCATCGACGGCCGTGGTATAATAACCCCCCTGCCCGTCCGCGAACGCCATCTCGGCCGCGCGCGCCAGCCGGATCGCCTCGGCCAACCGTCGCGCCTCGCCGGTCGCCTCGAACAGTGCCAGCGATGCACGCGCCATCGCGGCCTGATCGTCCAGCAGCCCGGCCGCCGTCACCCGCCCGAGCCGCCAAGCGTGCTGCACGCGCCCATCGGGCGCCGACATCTCCGTCAGGACGAAATCCTGCGCCTCCTCGGCACGTGCCAGCCACTCCGGCCGCTCGAACACCACGGCTGCACGCGCCAGTGCGGCGGTCGCCAGACCGTTCCAGTCCGCCAGCACCTTGTCATCACGCCCTGGCCGCACCCGCTTTGCACGGGCCGTGAACAGCACCGCGCGGGACCGCGCCAGCGCGACTTCCTCATCCGCCGTCCCGGGAGGCGTCACCCGGCGCAGGATCGTGTGACCCTCCCAGTTGCCGGCCGCCGTCACGTCGTAGGCGCGCTTGAACGCTGTCGCGGCATCGCCCAGCAGCGCGTCCACCTCCGCCTCGGTCCAGACGTAGAAGCGGCCCTCCTCGCCCTCGCTGTCGGCATCCTCCGAGGCGGCAAAAGCAGCGCGCCCCGCCACGCGCTCTGCGGTCATGTCGCGGACCATCCACCCGACGGTCTCCGCCGCGCGCTGGGCATACAAGGGGTCTGGCCGATGCGCGTGCACGAACGCCAGCAGTTCCAGCAACTGCGCATTGTCGTACAGCATCTTCTCGAAGTGCGGCACCAGCCAGACCGCATCGGTGGAGTATCGGGAGAAACCGCCGCCGAGGTGATCGTAGATGCCGCCCTGCGACATGCGCGTGAGCATCAGGTGCAGTGCGTCCTGGCCCTCGGGCGCGCCGGTGCGGAACGCGTTCTGCCAGAGGAAGCGGAAGATCGGCGGGTTGGGGAATTTCGGCGCCCCCTTCAGCCCGCCGTGCTCCGGATCGTTCATCCGCAGCAGCGCCGCGGCGACGGCATTCAGGTGCACCGGCGTCGGCAGATCGCCCACGTTGGCATTCGACATTCCCGCCAGCACGCGTCGCAGCGCGGTGGTGTTCTTCTCCACCATCTCGTGATCGGTTCGGTACGCCTCGGACACGCCCTGCAGCACCTGGCGGAACGATGGCCGTCCCCAGCGCGGCTCTGGCGGAAAATACGTGCCACCCCAAAACGGCGCGCCATCCGGAGCGATGAACATGGTCAGCGGCCACCCGCCCTGCTCGCCCAGCGCATGCAGCGCCGACATGTACAGGTGGTCGATGTCCGGCCGCTCCTCGCGGTCCACCTTGATGTTGACGAACCGCTCGTTCATCAGCGCCGCGGTTTCCGCGTCCTCAAACAATTCGTGCGCCATCACGTGGCACCAGTGGCAGGCGGCGTAGCCAATCGACAGCAGGATCGGTTTCTTCTCCGCTCGCGCCTCCTCCAGCGCCGCCGGCCCCCACGGGCGCCAATGCACGGGGTTGTCGGCGTGCTGCAGCAAATACGGCGAGGTCTCGTGGCGGAGCAGGTTGGTGGGCTCGGCCATGGCGTTGCGCTCCTCCTGTGTCGGCGTGACATAGGGAGGCATGGACGCCGACACCATCTTTGCCGTCGCATCCGGAGCGGGACAGGCCGCCATCGCGGTGATGCGGCTGAGCGGACCGGACAGCCGCCGCATATTGGCGGCCCTGTGTGGCCGAGTTCCCCCACCGCGGCGGCTCTCGTTACGTCGGCTGGGTGATATCGACGAGGCGACCGTCGTGTGGCTGCCCAGTCCAGGCAGCTACACCGGCGAGGACTCGGCCGAATTCTTCCTGCACGGTGGCCGGGCGGTGCTGACGGGCATCGCCGATGCGCTGGTGGCACTCGGCGCCAGGCCGGCAGAGCCGGGAGAGTTCACCCGGCGTGCCTTCCTCAATGGCCGGATGGACCTCACCGAGGCCGAGGCGGTGCACGATCTGATCGCGGCCGAGACCGAGGCGCAGCGACGCCAGGCCTTGCGCCAGCTCGATGGCGCCTTGGGCACGCTGTACGGCGGCTGGGCGGATCGGCTGAGGGTGCTGCTGGCCCAGCAGGAGGCGCTGATCGACTTCCCGGATGAAGACCTGCCGCCCGAAGTCGAGGCGCAGGTGCGGGCAGAGCTGGCGGCGCTGTCGCGTGAGGTCACAGCACATCTCGACGACGGCCGCCGCGGCGAGCGCCTGCGCGAGGGTCTGGTGTTCGCCGTCACCGGCCGGCCGAACGTCGGCAAGTCATCGCTGGTCAATGCGCTGGCCGAACGCGACGTGGCGATCGTCTCGGCAATTCCTGGCACGACGCGCGATGCGCTGGAGACGCGGGTGGTGCTGGGCGGCGTGCCGGTGACGCTGGTCGACACTGCGGGACTGCGCGATGCAGGGGATGAGATCGAGGCCGAGGGCGTCCGCCGCGCCCGCGCCCGCGCCGCCGCCGCCGATCTGGTGATCATGGTCGAGCAAGCGACTCCCCCTCCTCCTGTCCCCTTCCCGCAAGGGGAGGGGGAGAGTGGTATCGGCATTCTGGTCGCCAACAAGATCGATCTCGGCGGCTTGGTTCCCGCTGGTGCGGTCGCCATTAGCGCGCTGACCGGTGAGGGGCTCGCGGAACTGCGCGCGCGGCTGGCCGACGCCGCGCGCACGCTGACCGAGAGCGCCGGGCCTCCGCCACTGACCCAGGCACGCCATCGCGCCGCGCTGCAGGAAGCGGCCGCACGGCTTGCCGGCGCTCAAACTGCGGACCTTCCGGAATTGCGGGCAGAAGACCTGCGCCTCGCCTTGCGCGCACTCGGGCGCATCACGGGCAGCGTTGGCGTCGAGGATATCCTCGACACGCTGTTCGCGCGGTTCTGCATCGGCAAGTGATCGCCTTCACCCACCAGCCTTCGCCGCATGTGCCAAACTCAAACCGACTCGCCGGAGAACATAGATGCCAGCATCGCAACGGCCAGGAATGGGCGCGATACCTTTCGCAGGCGGCGTCGCGTTCCGCGTCTGGGCGCCGTTTGCCAGCAGCGTGAATGTGGCCGGTGTCTTCAACAACTGGAACACGCAGGCGTCGCCGCTGACCTCCGAGGGCAACGGCTACTGGTCCGGCGATCTCGCCACCGCTGCGCTGAACGACCAGTACAAATTCGTCGTGACCAACACCGCTCTGCCAACGCCACTGTGGAAGAACGATCCGTATGCGCTGTCGATGACCAACTCCGCCGGCAACAGCATCATCTCATCGACCGATTTCCCTTGGCAGTCGCAGGGCTATTCCACGCCTTCCTGGAACGAGATGGTGATCTATGAACTGCACGTCGGGAGTTTCCTGTTCGATCCCGCCAGCCTCAGCGGCCGTGGCGACTTCAACACCGTGATCGGCAAACTCGGTTATCTCGCGGACCTTGGCATCAACACGATTCAGGTGATGCCATCGGACGAATTCCCCGGCAGCAACTCGATGGGCTACAACCCAGCCGACATCTTCGCCATTGAGGACAACTACGGCGGCCCCAACGGCTTCCAGGCATTGGTTGACGCCGCGCACAGTCACGGCATCGCGGTCATCTACGATGTGGTCTACAACCATCTCGGCCCCAACGATCTCGATCTTTGGCGCTTCGACGGCTGGAGCGAGAACGGCGCCGGCGGCATCTACTTTTACAATGACTGGCGTCGCAGCACGCCGTGGAGTGACACGCGCCCCGATTATGGTCGCGGCGAGGTGCGTCAGTTCCTGCGCGACAACGCGCTGTTCTGGTTGCAGCAACATCGCTGCGATGGCCTGCGCTTCGACGCCACCAACTATATTCGCAACGTCTGGGGCAGCAACAATGATCCGGGTTCGGATGTGAGCGATGGCTGGAGCCTGCTGCAATGGATCAACAGCGAGGTTCAGGCGAGCCAGCCCTGGAAGATCACCATCGCCGAGGACATGCAGGACAATGAGTGGCTGACCAAAACGCAGGGTGCCGGAGGCGCCGGCTTCGGCTCTCAGTGGGGCGCTGGCTTCATGCACACATTGCGAGGCGCGATCGTCCCGCCCGATGACGCTGGGCGCGACATGCAGGCGCTCGCAAGCATGATCGGCCAGCAATTCAACGGCAATGCGTTTCAGCGCGTGCTCTACACCGAGAGCCACGACGAGGACGCGGCGTCGAATGGCAAGGCCCGCGTGCCGGAGCTTATCTGGCCCGGCTCTGCCGACAGCTACTTTTCACAGAAGCGCTCGACCCTGGGTGCCGCGCTGGTGTTCACCGCGCCCGGTATTCCGATGATCTTCATGGGACAGGAATTTCTCGAATGGGGAGCCTGGTCCGATGCGGTTGCGCTTGATTGGTCCAAGGCCGATCGCTTCGCCGGCATCCGCACGCTGTATCGCGACCTGATCCACTTGCGGCGCAACTGGTTCAACAACACGCGCGGCCTCTGTGGTCACTCAGTGAACGTCCACCACGTCAACAACACCGACAAGGTGATCGCCTTTCATCGCTGGGATGCGGGAGGATCGGGAGACGACGTCATCGTGCTCGCGAATTTCGCCGACCGTGCCTACGATTCCTACCGCATCGGGCTGCCGCGCGGCGGCACCTGGCGTGTGCGCTTCAATGGCGACTGGAATGGCTACAGTGCGGCCTTCACCAACCACTCGAGCTTCGATCTCGCGGCAACCGATCAGGGCGCCGATGGAATGGCGTTCGCAGGTACGATCGGACTTGGGCCTTACACCGCGCTGATCCTGTCGCAGGATCGCTGACTCATGGATGGATGACGGTCTCGGTACGGCTGATGACGAACGCCTCGTGCCGTTCGAGAAAATCCCCGGCCACCTCTGCAAACGCCTCCGGCCGATCGGTGCTGATCTCATGCCCCGCGTCATACACGAACACCAGATGGCAGTTCGGCAGCAGCGTCTTGTAGATCCGGCCGAGGTCCGGCGGGATGACCCGGTCGAGCGTGCCGAACACCACGAGCGTGGGTGTCGCGAGGCCTTTCATCCGCGCCTCGAGCTCCGCATCGCGATCGGGTCCGCGCAAACGACCGGTTAGCGCGCGTTGCTTTTCCTGCACGGCCGGATCGACGACCGGCAACGGGCCGAGCCGTTCAGGATGCGCGAAGATCAGTTGCGCGATCTCCTCCGGCGTTCCCGACGGCGGCCTTTGCCCCGCCGGACGAATCGCGGCCGGCGCCTCCAGAATCAGCGCCTGCACGCGATCCGGCTGTTGCAGCGCCAGCAGCAACGCCACTCTGCCACCGAATGACGTCGCCATCAGATTGAAGCGGTCGATGCCAAGCGCGCTCACCGCCGATCCCATCGTGGCGGCGAGTTCGCCCAGCGTCTGCGTGCGCGTGTTCTCGGCCGACTCACCGAACCCTGGCATCTCGAACACGATGACCTGATAGCGCTTGCTCAGCAGGTCGTGCGCGCGGGTCATGCGCAGGCCACCCGCGCCGTGCAGATGCACCAGCGGCGCCCCCTGCCCTGCCTGCATGTAGCGGATGCGGAACCCGTCCGTCTCGACGAAGCCTTCGCTGAACGCCACGTCAGATCTCCTGAATGCGCGGCAGCACCTTGCGCCCGAACAGATCGAGGGCGCTCAGCATCGCGCCGGTGTCGCCGGTGCCAGGGTCGGTCAGCGAGATGTCGATCACGCCGGCACCGATCTTCTCGCGACATTCGCGGATCTGATCCACCACCCGGTCAGGGCCGCCGCAGAAGCTGATCGGCAGAACGCCACCGACCGGCTGAGCGCGCGGCTTGCCGGCTATGTTGCGCGAGATGTCCGCCTCGAGCAGCGCGTCGCGCAACGACGGCCGCACTGGGAACGCCCCCTGGCGGTCGCGTGCATTCAGCGTGGCCTCGGCCGCATCGTCGGTCTCGCCGAGGATCATGTTGGCGCGGTAGATGATGTCGTCCGGTCCGGGCTCCCAACCATAATGGGCGCAGCGCTTGCGGTAGTGGCCGGTGGCCTGCGCCATTACATCGAACGTGCCGTAGGACACGCCGAGGCCGATATGGTGTCGCGCGGCGAACTCGCCCGCCTCGGCGCTGGTGCCGAGCGCGTAGGTCGGCGGCGGCGGGTCCTGTCGGCGCGGCCAGATCGACACGGTACGGTATTGGAAGTAGCGCCCCTGCCAGCCGAACGGCTGCGGTTCGGCCCACGCCTTGAGGATCAGCTCCATGCCCTCGTCGGTGCGCTCGCGCGCCTCGTGTGGGTTGAGGTCGTAGCTGAGATATTCGTTGGTGGTGCCGCGCAGCAGCCCGACCACTATGCGGCCGGGTGCCAGCGTATCGAGCATCGCCAGTTCCTCAGCGATGCGGATCGGGTTGCTGACCGGCACGATCGGTCCGAGCAGCGCGATCCTGATCGTGTTCACGTGAGCCGCCAGCCAGGTGGCGGACACCACAGGTGACGGCGTGAGAATACGCGGGGAATAGTGGTGTTCGGATAGGCTGACCCAATCGAAGCCCATCTCCTCGACGAATTTCACGCGCTCGACCATGCCGCGAAGCGCCGCGGCGCCGACTGCGGGATCGTAGTTGGCGGGCGGCACCGGCCATTCGCGCGGCAGGTCCGGCGACGGAGCATAGCGACCGGTTTCAAAGTACGAGACTTTCATCGCTGCCTCCCACGACTTGCGACCATCTTCTGCTCTCTTGCGTGCGCCGCGCAAGCTGCGAGCGACTGGACAGCTTGGGGTGCGTCCCGCGGGTGGCGCAGCCGCAGTACTTTGATCGAGGAATAGTCCGGTTGCGCCAGTCGCTCCGCGGTTTCGCGCCGACGTTGGCTCCAGGTGCTCCAGGCCCAGCGGATCGGGTGACTGGGGCGTACGAAATGCCGCCATCGCTCTCGGTTGCCAGCCCACAGCTCGGTTCTCAGTAAGACCCGCCGCAGTGAACGGAGGATGACCCGGCGCATGATCACCGGGCGGGAGTAGTCGAGCCAGACCAGATGCGTGGCGCGGCGCCACAACTGATCACGCACCGGGCCGTAATTCCCATCCGCCACCCACGCTTCCGCCTGGATCGCTTCGACGACGCGGCTGACGAACAGCGCGGGATCGTGCCGGGTCAGGTCGCGCCAGCCTGGCTGCCAGTTGATGGCGTCCAGTTCAATGTGCGGCAGCTCGAGTTGCCCGGCGATCCGGCGTGCCAGCGTGGTCTTGCCGGCACCGGGGGTGCCAATCACGACAATCCGCATCCGCCTCCCATTGTCAGATCCGCGCGAAGATCGTCTCGCGGAATCGTTGCATGTTGGCGATCGTGGCTGTTTCGTCGTGGCCCTCCACCTCGACATCGATCGCCGTGACGCCGAGATCGTGCAGTGCGCGCAGGTCGGCGACGATATCGCTGTCACTGCCGGAGAACAGCCGCCGTTCGCCATCGGACGCAACCGGTGCCACCGCATCGCCGTAGCGCTTCACGCGATACACCACCGACACGCTGGCGGGATCGCGCCCGGCTTCCGCGACCGACTTGCGCAGGCGCGCAATGCCGGCGGCGAGGCGTGGCAGCGTGTCCAGCAGATGCCTCTTGTTGGAGCCGATCGGATACCACGCATCGCCAAACCGAGCCGCACGTCGCAGCGATGGTCCGCTCTCGCCGCCAACCCAGATGGGCGGATGCGGCTGCTGCACAGGACGCGGCAGGAAGATCAGGTCGGCGAACTTGGTGTAGCGGCCGTCGAACTGCGCATGTTCCCGCGTCCACAGCGCGCGGAACGCTTCGAGGTACTCGTCGGTCACCGCGCCGCGTTCGGCGAAGGGCGTGGTCACCACCGCATCGAACTCTGCCTTCAGCCAGCCGGCGCCGATGCCGATCACCAGGCGGCCTTCCGACAGCACGTCGATGGTCGACAGCATCTTCGCCGCAAGCACTGCCGGCCGATGCGGCACGACCAGCACCGCGAGCACCAGGCGGATGCGCGAGGTCTTGGCGGCGATGAACGCTGTGGCGGTGAGCAGCTCATGCCGCTCGGTCGGCGTGTTCGACATGAACTCGCCGGACTCGGAATACGGATAGCCGGGCACGGTGACGTCGGGCAGCACGACGTGGTCGGTCAGCGTCAGGTAGTCGTAGCCCATTGCCTCGCCTTGCTGCGCGATGCGGGCAAAGCTGCGCGCCGCCGAGGTGGGGCCGCTGATCGGCAGGTTGAAGCCAAGCTGCATGATGGTCTCCTGGTGTCAGCGCGCCGCGACGGTCGCTGCGGCGCACGCGTGATCCTGCAATTGTTCGCCCCAGCCCCTGTCGCCCGTGGCCGGCGTGGCATGTCCGGCGAGCAGCACGAAGCCGGTCTTCGCACCGACTACGATAAGCGTGTAGTGGCCCATCTCGGCACGCGCGCCGGGTATCCCATCGGCAAGCAGGTCGAACGGATTGGCGTGGCCGAGCTCCGGCTGATCGAGGCGCATTGCCGTATAGTCGTGACCGGCAAGCGGCACCGGGAATTTCGACCATTGGGTGCCGATGTCCGACGCGTGCTCGCGCAAAGCAGCGATGACATCAAGCCGCATGCAGTCAACATGGATGTGCAACTGGTTCTGCGACAGCGCATACATCGAATTGATCGCCAGCCCGATCGCATCGCGCGGCAGAGGACGATGCGCACGCTCCTCGACATAGCGACGCGCCTCCCAGGCGTCCTGCCAGTAGTTGGGCGCATCAGGCGCGAGAACCGCGGGGCTCGCGATGCCACTGATCCGCGCGGTCGGGATCAGCAGGAACTGCGTATTCCCCACGATGTCCTTCAGCACCGCGTAACCGCCGGCGAGATCGACCTGTTCGCACGGCTTGGGCGAGTGGTTCTGCTTTTCATCCGGAACGCATTGCTCACCCACGATCTGCCACAACGCATTGGCGTCCGCGGCGGCCGCACGCGGAGTTTGCAAAGTGAACAGGGCGGCCAGGATAAAAGCCGCTACCACCCCCGCACACCACCAGGCCGACGTACATCCGCGCCGCCCTCCATCATGCCGGTCGCTAAATCCTTGACGACGGCGCACACGCAGCCTGCCTTCCATTCCCACTCGCGCCACCAGTTCACGCTGTGCCCCATGCGGTCGAGCGCCGCCGCTGTCTCATCGCTGAACCGCCGTTCCATGCTCATGCGCCCCGGCGTGTAGTTATGCGGATCGGATGAACCGGGGAAGCTGGACGAGGCGAAGCGCGGCTGCTCGATCGCCTGTTGCGGCGTCATGTCGAACGCCACCATGTTGAGGAACACCTGAAGCATCGCCTGTGGCTGCACATCGTTTCCCGGCGAACCGAACGGCATGATCCATTGGCCGTCGCGCATCGCGATCGATGGATTGGGCGTGAGTCTCGGCCGCTTGCCAGGTGCCAGGCACGCGGGATGCGCGGGATCAGTCCAGGACTGCATGCCACGCGACGAGGGTGCGAGGCCCGTGCCAGGTATCACTGGTCCGTTGATCGCGCCATCGCTCGGCGTGGCGGAGAAGCAATTGCCGTGGCGATCGACCACGCAGACATACGAGGTATCCGGGTCGCCCTCGACATATTCGCGATCAGGCTTCACAGCCGCGGACGGGCGCGCGGTGATGCCAAGTTCCTGCGCGCTTCCGGCCGCGGGCATTTCCGGGCAGGCGCGGTCCGGTTTGATCAGCGCGCGGCGGCGCGCGGCGTAGGTGTCGCTCAGCAGCGCGTCGATCGGCACATCGACGAACTTCGGATCGCCGTAGTAGGCGTGGCGGTCTGCGAACGCGAGCTTTAGCGCCTCTACAAGCGTATGGATGTAGGCGGGCGTGTTGTGGCCGAGCGACTTCAGGTTGATGCAGTCGAGGATTTTCAATGTCTGCAGCAGCACCGGCCCCTGGCACCACGGCCGACAACCGAACACCGTCACGTCACCGAAGCGCACGTTCAGTGGCGTCTCGACGTCGACGCGGAATTCCGCGAGGTCATCCTCGCGCAGCCAGCCGTCGTTCGCTTTGTGATAGGCGACGATCTTCTGCGCTATGTCCCCGCGATAGAAAGCACTGCGCGCCGCCGCCAGTCCCGCCGCGCGGCCGCCCTTGCGCGACGCAGTTGCTTCCTCATCCGCCATATACTGGATCGAGTTCGCCAGGTCGGTCTGGAAAAATCGTGTGCCCGGCTGCGGCACTTCGCCATCGGGCATATAGATCGCGGCGTTCTGCGGGTAACGACGGATCGTCTCGGTTGCCTCCGTCATCACCTCATGTGAAATCGACTGCAATCCGAAACCCTCGCGGCCAAAGCGTATCGCCGCCGCGGCAACCTCGGCGAAGCTCATCGTGCCGTAGCGTTCCAGCGCGGTGATCCACGCGTCGGGTGCGGCGGGAACCACGGTGCGCTTGATGTTGGACAGGATGCGGCCGCCCTGATGCTCGCGAAACCACGAGGCGCTCGCCAGCCTCGGCCAAGGGCCGAGGCCACTGATCGACACCGTCTCGCCTGTTGCGGCAAGGCGTATCATGATCGGCGCCACGCCGGCGAAATGCACGTATTCGCATTGCAGCACGCCAAGCGCGATGCCGCCCGCGACGCCCGCATCGATCGCATTGCCGCCGGCTTCCAGGATTTCGAAACCCACCTGCGCGGCGAGGTAGTTGGCGGATGAAACCATGTGCCGCGTGCCGATGATGCGGGGATGGTGGGTGGGCATGCGATGCTGGTCGGCCATCTTCAGTCTCCCTTATGCGGCAGGACATCGGCGGCACGGATGCGGCCGTCGATGCGCGGCGTGTGGCGGATCTTGCGCGTCATCGCCTCGATGTTGAACTGGTGGTGCAGCGGCACCAGCGCGTAGTCGCGAAATGCGATGTCGGTTGCCTTGATCAGCAGCGCCTCGCGCGTGTCGCGATCGAGCGTCACCAGCGCCTGGTCCAGCGTCGCGTCGAACTCCGGATTGCTGTAGACGCCACGGTTGAACGCGCCGCGACCGCGAACGGTGTCAGGCGTCTCGAGCTGACTGATCAGCATGAGCGACGGCTCGGGCGTATCGATGGTCCAGAAATAGGTGAACAGGCTGAACTCGTGCCGATTCGCGCGCGGCACCCAGACGGCGTGCGGCATTACCTCCGGAGTGGTCACGATGCCGACACGCGTCAGCATCTGCGCCACGGTCTGGCATATCGTCGCGTCGTTGACGAAGCGGTTGTTCTGACAGGCGACGCCGAGTTTGAATCCATTGGGATAGCCGGCCGCGGTCAGCAGATTCCTGGCCTGCTGTGGATCGGATTGTATGGACGGCAGCGCGGGGTCGTAGCCGTACTGCCCCGCTTTCATGTACTGGTTATCCTGATCGGACTGCCCGTTCATGATCCGGTCGCGAATCGCGGCGCGGTCGATCGCCAGGCTCACCGCCTCGCGCACGCGGCGGTCGCGGAATGGATTGGCTGTCAGCGGCTTGTCGTCGTTGTCGGTGATCGTCGGCGACGAATGGTCCTGCACGTCAAACACGAAGCCGACGAGGTCGTCTGACAGGCCTGAGGCAACAGTGAAGCGTGCATCGTTTTTCACACGCGAAAAATCCTGCACGGAGACCTGGTCGATCAGATCGACATCGCCGGCCAGCAACGCGGCCAATCGCGAAGCCGGATTCTTGATGTAGCGGATCGTCACGTTGTCCCACGCGGGACGGCCGCCCCACCAGGACTCGTTGCGAGCCAGCACCACCTTGTCGCCGCGGGCCCAGGAGACGAAGCGGAACGGGCCGGTGCCGATCGCCGCCTTGCCGCTGTTGTAGTCGGGGGTGCTGGCGCCTTCGCCGTGGCGGCGCGAGACGATGCCGATGGCGGAGAGATATTCTGGCGCGAGCGGGAAGGGGCCTTTGGTGTGGAAGTGCACGGTCAGCGGATCGACCACCTCGACGCGCGCGATCGGCTTCACGTACTCCGACATGTCGGTGACCGTGGTGGGCACGTTCGGCACGCGCTCGATGGCGAAGGCGACGTCGTCGGCGGTCAGGGGCGCGCCGTCGGAGAAGGTGACGTTCGGACGCAGTTTGAATTCCCAGGTGGCATCGTCGATCAGGCGCCAGGAAACGGCGAGATCAGGTGTCAGATGGTCCTGGGCGTCCGTCGCGGTGAGCGCCTCGAACAGGTTCGGCATCAGGCCCTTGTTGCCGCCGAAATTGTGATAGTGCGGGTCGATCGAGTCGGGCTCGACCGCCAGGCCCAGGCGGAGATCGGCAGCGGAAGCGGGGGCAGGGAGGGCGATAATCGCCGACAGCAGGAATACGATGCCCCGTCGCATGCAGCGCTCTTGTCAGTGTCCGGAATGGCAGCCTGTGCCGCGGCGCACCGTTGCGTCAAATCATGACGGCGGCGTCCTCAGACCGGAAATTGGCACCGGCAGGTAATCTGCGGTAGAATCGGGCTCCGTCAGTTCAGGTAGCGGAGGGGAGCTACCATGGATCAGAGAAACGGACACAACGCGATCACCCGGCGCCTGCTGTTGGCTGGTGCGGCGACGGCGATTGGAAGCTCCGCTTATGCGGGACTGCCGGTACCGTCGGACAACAAGCTGGCCTTCAGGCTGATGCGTCATGGCACGCCCATTGGCACGCACACGATGAACTTCCACCGGGATGGCGACGCGCTCACCGTGGACATCGCGGTTGATGTGCTGGTGAAGTTCGGGCCGATTCCGTTCGTCCGCTACACTCATCGCAATCAGGAGACGTGGCGGCACGACCGGCTGCTGGGGTTCGTGTCCCAGACCTATCGCAATGGCACGAAGATGCACGTGCTGGCGCGTCGGATCGATACCGGCGTCGCGGTGGACGGCAGTGGCACCTCGCCATACGTCGCGCCGGACAATGCGTTGGCGACGACGCATTGGAATTCGCGCATGCTGCGTGGGCCGATGATCGGCACGCAGGACGGCATGTTGATTCACCCAACCGTGTCTATCGAGCCTGACGAGCGGATAAGGCTGGCATCAGGCGAGGAGATACCGGCGAAGCACTATAGGCTGAGCGGCGATCTCAGCCTCGAACTCTGGTACGATCACAACGACACGTGGGCGAGCATGCGCTTCACCGTCGACGATGGCTCGGTGATTACTTACGAGCGTCTGTAACGCCACTACTCCGCCGCCAGTACCTGCCGCCCGTCCTCAGCCAGCAATCGCTCCATGGTACGGCGCATGTGCAGTCGTACCGAGTTGCTGGCGATGTCCACCAGCGCCGCCTCACCAAGCTCGCTCAGTCGCGCCTGCTGCGCCTCGACCACCGTCTTGTCCTCGAGGAACGCGGCGGCGACCTGTTCGAAGAATTGCTCCGTCGCCGCCGGCTCGTCCTGGCGGAAGCCGTTCGCGGCCGACCAGAAGTAGAAGCACGAGGTCTCGGTCTCCGGCGTCAGCGCATGATACAGGCGGAACGCCAGCTTGCTGTCGGACGTGTCGCCGTCGCGATAGCCGCCGGCATCAGCGGCGCCGGTCCATTGCAGCACGGAACCGGGAGCGACGAACTCGAAGCGCTGGCAGCGGTCGATGCGTCCCTGGAAGCCGACCGCCTTCACGTAGGTCGGCGGCGGCAGCGAGTTCAGCATCCAGCGGGTGAATTTCACCCCGAGCGGCGTGCGCTCGGTTTCCATCTTCGCATCCACATGCGCCGACGGGTTGCCGCCGATGGTCGAGGTGTGGATGTAGCCGAGATGCGTCAGGTCCATCAGGTTGTCGACCATCAGCATGGCGGCTGCCTTGATGGGATACATGGTGTGCTTGTGCGGCCAGTTGACCGCGTCGTTGTGATACGGCCATGGCACGATGGTCGCGGGATCGGCCAGTGCAGGGTCGCCCATCCAGATCCACACGAACGCGTCCCGCTCCACCACGGGGAAGCAGCGCACGCGGGTACGATCGACGATGCGGTCCTGACCGGGGATGTGAACGCAGGCTCCGGTGTGGTCGAAGATCAATCCGTGATAGCCACACTGGAGGCCCTGTTCGACGACCTTGCCGATGTGGAGTGGCGCGCCGCGATGACAGCACATGTCCAACAACGCGGCGACGCGGTTCTCTCGGTCGCGGAACAGCACGACCGGTTCGCCGCAGATCCGCCGGCCCAACGGTGCTTCGCCGATCTCGTCGGCCCAGGCAGCGACATACCAGGCGTTGCGGATGAACATCGGAGCGCCTCCCTAGCGATGCAGTGACCGCTTGCGGGGATGACACCCTTGCTCCCGGGATGAAGTCAAGCTGCGAAATAAGCGGCGAGACAACCGAGGCGAGTATAACAAGCGATCAAACAAGGAAGGTCGTCAGACGACCCGGTGCGATGGCACGACGTACGCTGCCAGAACGTGGTCTTGGTGCGCCCTGATGCGGGGGTTACGCTGGTTTGATCCCGCGGTTAAATTTGGCCCATCGCCACCACTCCGCTGACCGCGTCAACACGGAGCCACACGTAAGAATGGACAAGGAGGAGACATCATGACTGGTTTGCGCCTGACCGTTGTCGATGCAGGTCCGCTGAATCCAGACAAGAACAAGCTGGTTGCCTTTGCATCCGCCGGTACTATCTCCGTGCCCACCACGGTTGGGATCATCGAACATCCTCAGCATGGGCTGATCCTCTGGGATACCGGCATCAACGACGCGGTCGCCGATCCGGATCGTGGAGAAGCCTATTGGGGCCCCGGCATTCGTGAGGCGTTCGGGACGCAAGCCCTCACCCGCGACCATGCAATCGACGCGCAACTCAAACGCCTCGGTTTTCGTCTGGAGGATGTTCGCTACGTCGTCTATTCGCATCTACATCTCGACCATGCGGGCGGCATGTCATACTTCCCAAAGGCCATCCACGTCATCCAGCGCGACGAGATCCGCTACGCACTATGGCCTGACGCGTGGACCAGACCAGTGTACTGCCAGAACGATTTTAGGGACATTCGCAAGCTCGACATATTGGAGATCGAAGGGGACTGCGACCTGTTCGATGATGGCACGCTACGCCTGCTCAAGACACCGGGGCACGCCGCCGGGCATCAGGCGTTGATTCTCAATTTGCCACAACGCGGCAAGATTTGCCTCGGGGGCGACGTTGGCCATCAGCGCGATGGGTTCGATGCAATGGTTCCGATGCCCTGGGACTGGAGCACGAGTGCCATGTCGATGACACGTATGCGAATGAAGCAGATCGAACGCTCTGGCGTGCCCCTATTTCTTTGTCACGAAGCGAAGGACTTCGCCAAACTTCCAACGGATGGGAAGTATTGGGAGTAAATCAATCGACGGCTTGCCGGAAGCCCGCGAGCGGTGCCGCGCTCCTGGCGCGACATTGCGCAATTTCTCGAGCCGTTCCTGGTCTTCCAGATTCGCGGCGACGGCGGGTTATGGTCCTCACACCGTCTGCGGCCGCCGCACGGCGAGCGACAGCGCGATCTGCCCCAATATCGCCGAGCCGAGCAGCACCACAGCGACGGTCAGCACCGAGCCGGGCCGCCACACCTCGACGATGACGGTGCACAGCGCGCCGTACGCCATCTGGGTGAAGCCGTACAGCCCGGACGCCGCGCCGATCGCGTGAGGGTTGACGCTGACCGCGCCGGTCAGCGCGAACGGACTCGCCATGCCGGCGCCGATCATGAACACCACGACCGGCGCGATCACCGTCGGCACGCTGAGCCAGCCGGCGATATTCGCCAGCATAAAGCACGCGGCGCCGGCGATCGCGATGGAATTGGCGATGCGGAGCGCCGTCTGCGTCCTGATGCGACCGGCCAGGCGGTTCGCCGACAGGCTGCCTGCCGCCACGCCCGCCATCAGCAACAGGTAGTAAAGACCGACGCGCTCGGTCGGCTGGTGCAGCAGGTCCACCAGGATGAACGGTGACGCCGCCATGAAGGCATAGAACGACGTGGTGGTGCAGGCGCCGCCAAGCACGTAGCCGCAGAACGCCCGTGAGCGAAACAGCCGCAGCGAACCCACCAGCAGCGACGCGCGCGAGCTCGACTGCAGGGCATTGGTCTCGGCCAGCAGCAGCACGGCGAAGCCCAGGGTCACCGCGCCGATGACCGCCAGCAGCGCGAAGGCGGCACGCCAGCCGAACCAGGCGGTGGCATAACCGCCAAGCACCGGCGCGATGGCGGGTGCGGCCGACATCACCAGGGTCAGCATGGCGAGCCGGGCCGCCGCTCGGTCCGGCGCCGCGGAATCGCGCACGATCGCTCGGCCGAGCACCAGTCCGCTGCATGCGCCGATCGACTGGAGAATGCGCGCGACCACCAGTGTCCAGGCGTTCGGCGCAACCGTCGTGGCGATGCCGGCGAGCGTGAATAGCGCCAGCCCTCCCAGCAGCACCGGCCGCCGACCGAACCGATCAGACACGGGCCCATACAGCAACTGCCCGATCGCCAGGCCGATCAGATACAGCGTGATGGTGAGCTGGATCGTGCCCGGCGAAACGCCCAGTGCGCGCGCCGTATCAGGAAGCGCCGGGATGATCAGGTGCATGCCAAGGGTGCCGCAGGCGGTGATCGCCACGATCAACACGAAGGGCGCGCGATCCCGTCTGCCGTAAGGCGGCGTTCTGTGCCACTCCATGAAGCGGTGTTTCCTGTCGGGGCCGGTCGATGCCAAGCATGGATGCAAGCGCGCTGCCAACCACCGCGCGCGAGCGGCGCTGGGGGCTGGTGGCGGCAATCGCCTCGGTGACCGTGTTCGGCCTCAGTGTCGGTCAGGCTGGACCGCTGCTGTCGCTCTTGCTGGAACAGCGCGGCACGGACGTGGCGCTGAACGGGCTGAATGCCGGCGCGACGTTCATCGGCGTCATCATCGGCCCGCTGCTGGCGCCACGGCTGGTGCAGCGCTTCGGCGTCCGCAACTTCCTGTTGGCCGGTTTCAGCCTCGATACGGCGCTGTTCCTGATGATGAAGCCGCTGAACAGCATCGAGGCCTGGTTCGTGCTGCGCCCGCTGGGCGCCGCCATCGGCTCGAGCATCTTCACGGCCGGCGAGGCCTGGATCAATCAGCTTGCCGGGGATGCGCGCCGCGGCCGGATCATTGGGATCTATGCGGCGGCGTTATCCGCCGGGTTCGGCACCGGGCCTCTGGTGCTGTCGCTGACCGGAATCGAGGGGTGGCCGCCGTTTCTGGTCAACGCGGCGATCTCGGCGTTGGCGATGCTGCCCCTGCTGGGCGTCGGCGAGGCGTCGCGCAATTTCGGCCGGGAGCGCGGCGCGGGGCCGCTGCGCATGTTCGCGCGGGCGCCGGCGATCCTGGGGGTCGTCGCGGTGTTCGGTCTCTATGAAGCGTCGCTGATGGCGATGCTGCCGATCTGGGGCGTGCGCAGCGGGCTGACCCAGCGCTGGGCCGCGGCGACGCTGTCCGGTGTATATTTCGGGTCGATCGCCTTCCAGGTGATGATCGGCTGGCTGTCCGATCGCGTATCGCGGCTGACCGCATTGCGGCTCTGCGGCGCCGCGGGTGTGGTTGGGGCGGTGGCGCTGGTCATGATGCCGCCTGCGCCGCTTCTCCTGTTCGGTCTGCTGTTCGTCTGGGGCGGCGTCGCGTCGGGGATCTATCCGGTCGCGCTCAGCATGGCGGGCGACCGGTTCCAGGGTGGCGACCTCGTCAGCGTCAATGCCGCGATGATCATTGCCTACGGTCTGGGCGCCCTGGTCGGCCCTCCGTTGGGAGGAGCGGCGATGGATCTGCGCAATCCGCAGGGGTTGCCGTGGCTGTTCGTCGCGCTGTTCGCCGGGCTTCTCGGCGGCGCCTTGCTGCCCGGGCCCATTCGCCGGGGGCTGGGACGCAAAGCTTCGCTGCGCCAGTGACGCCGTTCACATCCGAACCGCCAGGCCTTGCATAGGCTGCTGACCGCACTGGCAGTCGTTGGAGGTGGCGATGGGTGTGTGGTGGGACGAGGCGACCAAGCTGGAGTTCGCGAGCCAGAATGGCGGCGCCTGGGTCGGGGGCCCGTTCAGAGGCGTGATCCACACGACCGAGGACAGATCGTACACGCCCTCCACCACCAGCTACTACGGTCATCACAATCCGCCGCATTTCACGCTGGTGATGGAGCGCGATGTCGCGAAATTCTATCAGCATTTCCCGATCAACGTCGCCGCCCGCGCGCTGGAGCACAACGCGAACACGGTCGATACCAACCAGCAATCCGCGATCCAGATCGAGCTCGCGTGGAAGGCGGCCGAAATAGCCGACATCCCGGAGGCGATGCTCGAGAGGCTCTGGGACTGGATGCGGTGGGCTGAAAGTCAGACCGACATCAAGTCATGGCAGTACGGCAGGTTCGTGGGTGAAGGCGACGGCAAGGGCTATGACAGCTCGTCGCGCATGACCGACGACGAGTGGCTCGCCTTCAACGGATGGTGCGGACATCAGCACGTTCCCGGCAACCGCCATTGGGATCCGGGGAGGTTGGACATCGGCCGATTGCTCAGGATCTCGCGCCCTGGCACCCCGCCACGCTGCGAGGTGGCAGGCTGGTTCGGCGTGAACGCGATATAGCGCGGGATGAGCGCTCATCCCGCGCTATCTCTTTGTCTGATCGCGTGATTCAGACCTCTGACAATTCCGCCTCCGGTCATCACGCTCGCGCTATAGCAGGTCGGCCACCGCCGCCCGATACCGCGTGATCGCCGCCAAATGCTCGGCGGCACTGCGCCCGTCGATACGTTTGTGGTGACCGCTGACATAGGTGGTGTGCGCCGTCACGTGCGTCACGCCGGCCTGCTTCCAGAACTGCAACTCTTGCCGCCAATCATCCTCATTGCCCGCGCCGAGTGATGCCCACACTTCGATCCCCATCGCTGCCGGATCGCGCCCCGCCTCACGTGTCAGACGGTGCAGCTTGTCGAACGCCGCCAGCGCCGCATCGCCTTGCGGATACGCCAGCGGCATGAACCCATCGCCATACTTCGCCGCGCGGCGGAACGTCGCCTCCGCGTGTCCGCCATACCAGATCGGCACACGGCCAGAGGCCGGCCGCGGATTGATCCCGGCATCCTCGATCCGATGGAACTCGCCGGTGAAGTCCACATGCTCGTGCGCCCATAGCGCCTGCATCACCCGCACCTGTTCTTCCGAGCGCCTGCCGCGATTGTGGAAATCCTCGTTCAGCCCGACGAACTCGACCGCGTTCCAGCCGACGCCGATCCCAAGCCGGAACCGTCCGCCGCACAGCACATCGAGACTTGCCGCCTGCTTCGCCACCAGCACCGCCTGGCGCTGCGCCAGGATCAGCACACCGACAGCGAAGCCGATGCGCTGCGTGCAGCCGGCCAGGAAGCCGAACAGCACGAACGGATCGTGATACGGATTGGCGGTGGTGCCGACCCGACGTCCGCCATGATCCGCCGCCGGATTGACCCCAAGCACATGGTCCGGCGCGACCAGATACGAATAGCCGAGACCCTCGGCTGCCTGTGCGTAGTCGCGAACGACCACCGGTCCGGTGCCGATATCGACCACCGGCAGTGAAGCTCCGAGTTGCATTGCATGTTCCCCTGATCCGATCGGACCGACGTTACTCCTGATCCGTCGCACAATCACGCGCGCGTCGCGCAGGCTCCCGACAGCGAGTTGACGTCATCGCACATCGCGTTCAGCCTTTAGGCATCTGCAGAGGGGGAAACGCACATGCCGCTACCGGCAGACACTGATGCCACCACGCCGAAATATCTGCGCGACAAATACGCGATCGTCGGCGTAGGCGAGACCACTTATACCCGCGGCTCGGGCAAGACGACGCGCGCGATGGGCACCTTCGCGGTGCGAGCCGCGATGCAGGACGCCGGCCTGAAACCGTCCGATATCGACGGCATGCTGTCCTACTCGGGCAACGATTCGACGCCCTCGACATTTCTCGCCGGTGATCTGGGCATCCGCCTGAACTTCTTCATGGATGTGAACGGCGGCGGATCCTCGACGGAGGCACTGATCGGCATCGCGATCGGCATCATGGAAGCCGGGATGTGCAAGTGCGTCGCGATCTTCCGTTCGATGAACGGCTACTCGCAGGTGCGCATCGGCGGCACCGGCGCGCGCTCAGCCGCGCCGATCAACGGCGATGCACTGCACGGCCGCACCTATGGCTGGCAGAGCGCGGGCCAGAACTTCGCGCCCACCTTCATGCGTCACATGTACGAGTACGGCACCAAGCCCGAGCAGGTGGCGATGGTGAAGGTGGTGCACTCCGAACACGCCTCGAACAATCCAAAGGCGTTCTACAAGAAGCGCTATACCGTCGATGACGTGATCAACAGCCGGATGATCTGCAAGCCGCTGCATCTGCTCGACTGCTGCGTGGAGACCGACAACGCCACCTGCGTCATCGTCACCCGAGCCGAGCATGCGCGCGACCTGCGCCATACGCCGGCGCTGATCCGCAGCGTGGTGGGACGGTGCAGCAAGCCGCGCACCGACATGCACTTCCAGCACGGGCCGATAACGCGTGTCGCGGGCTATTACGCGAAAGACATCCTATGGCCGAACGCCGGCGTCGGCCCCGAGGACATCGACGCGGTCGGAGCCTATGACGCGTTCACCTTCACCTCGATGCTGCAACTCGAGGATTACGGCTTCTGCAAGAAGGGCGAGGGCGGCGAATACGTCTCGTCCGGCATCACGCAGGCTGGGCGGGAAGCGGCCGCAGAACACCTCGGGTGGTCATCTGTGCGAGGGCTATACGCACGGCATGAACATGGTGATCGAAAATGTGCGCCAGCTACGCCACGACGCCGACGATTATTGTCCAATCGGGCCGGACGGCAAGCGCCAGCACACATACGACTATCGCGAGGGCGGCTGCCGCCAGGTGCGCAACATCGAGGTCACCGCCAATCTCGGCTGGGCCAATCCGATGACCGGATCGGCCATGGTCATGCGTCGCGGCTGAGGGGAGGAACCGATCATGCCTGTTCGTGGCACATATCTCGACATGCCGCTGTCAATCGACGACCTGGACGGCGAGAACCTGGAATACTTCCGTCACTGCGCGGAGCACGACTTTCACTTGCAGCAGTGCGATGATTGCAAACTGCTGCGCTATCCGCCGACCACGGCATGTCCCTGGTGCACGTGCCTGACATCCACCTGGACGAAGGTGGAAGGGAAGGGCGCGGTGTACTGGTACGAAGAGGTGCATCACGGCATCCAGCCGGCGTTTCAGGCGCGCACGCCGTACATGGTACTGCTGGTCGAGCTCGACACGCAGAAGGCCAGGCCGACCGAGCACGAGTCATTGCGCGTCATCGGTAACCTGACCACGCCGGAGGGCATCTTGGCATCGCCCGACGTGGTGAAACGCGTCGGCATCGGTTCGCGCATGCGGATGGTGTTCAGCGATGTAGCGCCGGGGTTGTCGCTGCCTCAGTGGACGATAGACGAAGGCGCGCCGCAGCCGGCGAAGCCGTGGCGTTATCCGCAGGAATAGTGCTCCGAACTATAGGCCGATCCGGTTACTATATGAACCGCCAGCGATACTTGGGTTATGCTGGCTGTCTGAGGTCATATAAGTAAAGCTATAATAATGAACTGGTTACTCTCGGGCGCCGGCCGGCGCGCGCTGGCTGTGCCAGGAGCTGGTGCTCGCGGTGCCGCATGTACAGGACCGCGACCACGAGGGCGGCAACGACGATTACACAGATGCCGATAGCGATTGGTCCGGCGACGTGTTTCGCCTCATGGCCGAGCATATACGCACCAAAGCCATAGAGTGCCGCCCAGACGACGCTGCCCGCGACATTGGCTACCATGAAGCGGCCTCGCGGCATGCGGTTTGCCCCCGCAAGCAAGGCCGCCAGTGTACGCAACAGCACGATGAAGCGTGCCGCGAACACGACCTTCTCTCCGTGGCGACGGAACAGCGCTCTGCCGAATGCCAATCGGCGATCCGTCAGGCCGATATAACGTCCGTAGCGCCGCAGTAACCGGAAGCCGACACCCCAGCCGATCGCGTACCCGAACATTTGGCCGACGATCGCGCCCACGGCGGCGGACAGAATGACAAATGCAATATTCAACTGGTGTGTGGTCCCGGCATACACGGCCGCCGCGATGAGCAGGGCCTCGCCGGGCAGCGGCAGGCCGATGCTCTCCAACCCGACGACGACACCAAGCACCACATTGCCGTATGCGTGAAGAAGCTGGATGAGATGATGAACTGAGAAGAATTCCATAGGCGCTATAAAGCGCCCCGGCACGCGTGTAACAAGGTCCGAATCTCATGGCTGAGCGTTTCGACGTAGTGGTGATCGGTGGTGGGCATGCCGGCTGCGAGGCTGCCGCGGCCGCCGCACGCATTGGCGCTCGCACGCTGTTGCTCACCCACCGCGTCGATACGATCGGCGAGATGTCCTGCAACCCGTCGATCGGCGGAATTGGCAAGGGTCATCTGGTGCGTGAGGTCGATGCGCTGGATGGGCTGATGGGCCGTGCGGCGGACGCGGCGGGCATCCATTTCAAGCTGCTGAACCGAAGCAAGGGGCCGGCGGTGCGCGGCCCCCGAGCCCAGGCTGATCGGGAGCTTTACCGGCGGGCGATCCAACGGATGCTGGACGAGACGCCCGGGCTGACCGTGCGCGCAGGCTCGGTCGAGGACCTCGAAATAGGACCTGATGGCCGTCTGGCTGGCGTTTTGTGCGCCGATGGTTCGATGATTCATTGCGGTGCGGCGGTGCTGACCACCGGAACCTTTCTGCGCGGCGTCATCCACATTGGCGACCAGCAGACGGCAGCCGGACGGGTAGGGGAGGCGCCTTCGATCGGACTGGCTCGAACACTGGCACGGCTGGAGCTTCCCCTGGGCCGCCTGAAGACTGGCACGCCGCCGCGACTGGATCGTCGGACGATCGACTGGCAGGGTCTGGATGCCGACCCAGGCGACCCTGTGCCGGAGCCATTCAGCCCGCTCACCGAGCGTATTGCCAATCAGCAGGTGGAATGCCGCATCACTCGGACGACTTCGGCAACGCACGAGATCATTCGGGCCAATCTACATCGGTCTGCGGTCTACGGCGGGCGCATCGCCGGGACTGGGCCGCGCTATTGTCCATCGATTGAAGACAAGATAGTGCGGTTCGCGGCCCGGGAGAGCCACAATATCTTCCTCGAGCCAGAGGGCCTCGACGACTACACGGTCTATCCCAACGGCATTTCGACGAGCCTCCCCGCAGAGGTGCAGAGCGCGATCCTGGCCACGATCCCAGGCCTGGAACGCGCCAGGATGGTGCGGCCAGGCTACGCGGTCGAATACGATTACGTGGATCCACGGGCGTTGGCTTCGTCGCTGGAGGTGCGGGTCCAACCGGGATTGTTCCTCGCGGGGCAGGTCAATGGCACCACGGGATACGAGGAGGCGGCGGCGCAGGGGATCATCGCGGGCATCAACGCGGCGCGCCAGGTTGGCGGTCTTGCGGCGGTCTCGCTTGGCCGCTCGGACGCGTACGCCGGCGTGCTGGTCGATGATTTGACGACGCAGGGGGTCAGCGAGCCCTACCGGATGTTTACGTCACGCGCCGAATTCCGCCTGACGCTGCGAGCCGACAACGCCGATCTCAGGTTGACGGGGAAAGGGATGGTATGGGGGTGTGTGGGCGCCCGGCGCGCCGCAGTGTTTGAGACACATCGGTCGGCTGTGACAGCGGCGCTGGAGCGGGCCAGGGTCGAGGGTGGGTATCCCCGCGATTTGGCTTGTCACCGAATTCCAGTCCGCATGGACGGACGCTGGCGATCTGTCTTCGAGTTATTGGGTCATCCGGAGGTCGAGTTTTCTGCACTGACTGCCGCGTTCCCCTGGCTGGTCGACCTGCCATCCCGCGCACTGAACCAGTTGCGGACGGAGGTGCGGTATGATGGTTACCTGCCGCGGCAGGACGCCGACATCCGGGCGTTCCAGCGCGAAGAGCGCGTGGGGCTCAGGGACGTCACGTACAGCAAGGTTGGCGGCCTCTCTGCGGAGCTCTCCGTCAAGCTGACACGGCTCCAGCCGGAATCGCTTGGCGCCGCAGCCCGGATCCAGGGCATGACGCCAGCCGCCCTGGCGGCGATCGCCGCGCACGTGCGGAAGCGCCGCGGTGCGCTACCGGTTCCGGACTAGCGTGGGCGTTTCACGTGGAACATAGTTTGAGGCCGAACGATGTTTCACGTGAAACCCTGGCAGCACTGGAGACGTTCGCCGCGCTGCTGCTTCGCTGGAATCGGACAGTCAATCTCGTTTCACCGGGCGATGAGCCGTTGCTTTGGCAGCGCCATATCGCCGATTCGCTCCAGGTCGCCTCACTGATACGCCGCCCTTGCGATCGTGCCATCGACTTAGGCTCCGGTGCCGGCTTCCCTGGGCTCATTCTCGCCCTTGCCACAAACGTGGCCTTCGACCTGATCGAGGCCGACCAGCGCAAAGCTGCTTTCCTTCGCGAGGCCGCGCGGATCACCGGCGCCCCGGTCAACGTGCACGCTGTCCGCATCGAGGTGGCAAACCTGCCGCCAGCCCCCCTCATCACCGCCCGCGGCCTTGCGCCGTTGCCCAAACTCCTAGCCCTCGCGGAACCGCTCCTCGCGCCCGGAGGGGAGTGCCTGTTCCTCAAGGGCGCCAACGTTCAGACGGAATTGACGCACGCGGCGGCACAATGGCACATGCAGGTGCAGCGCGTTCCGAGTCGTACCGCACCCGACGCCTGCATCCTCCGGATCAGTGATCTCCGCCGTGTCGTTTCCTCACCCTGATGCCGAAATCCTAGACAAACCGCCCCCGCCACTGGGTGTGCGCATCCTGGCGATCGCCAACCAGAAGGGGGGCGTCGGCAAGACCACGACGGCGATCAATCTCGCCACCGCGCTAGCAGCCAATGATGAGAAGGTTCTGCTGGTCGACCTCGATCCCCAGGGCAACGCATCCACCGGCCTTGGAATTCCGCGCACTGATCGCGCAGTCGGCAGCTATCGCCTGATCACCGGCGATGTGCCACTGTTGGCTGCTGCCCGAGCCACCCCCATCGCGAACCTTTCTTTGGTCACTGCCGAGGCGGACCTGGCCGGGGCCGAAATCGAGCTAGTCGGGATGGATCGCCGCGAATACCGCCTGCGCGATGCCCTGATTCCCCTGCGCGAGGGTCCCTCCCCGTACAGTTTCGTGCTCATCGACTGCCCGCCAAGCCTCGGTCTGCTCACCCTGAACGGGCTGGTTGCCGCAGATGCGGTGCTCGTCCCGCTGCAATGCGAGTTCTATGCCCTGGAGGGCATCACCGGCTTGGTCCGGACCATCGAAATGGTGAAGCGCGGCCTCAATCCGACCCTTCGTTTGCAAGGAATCGTGCTCACAATGTACGATAGGCGCAATAATCTTTCAGATCTGGTCGCCGCCGACGCCCGCGGCTTCTTCGGCGATACAGTCTATGACGCCGTCATCCCCCGCAACATCCGCATCTCCGAGGCGCCAAGCCATGGCAAGCCGGTGCTGCTGTACGATTTCCGCTCTCCCGGCGCGCAGGCCTATGTCCGGCTGGCCGGCGAGGTGCTTCGGCGCGAACGATACCAGCCATGAATGCCAGGCGCGATGTCGGCCCCCGACTTGGCCGCGGACTAGCCGCGTTGCTGGGCGATGCCGCTGTCCAGGCACCGCCGCAGGGAGCGGGCGTCCGCCACGTGCCGCTCGATCTGCTCGAGCCAAACCCCTACCAACCCCGTAGCAGCATCGACCCGACCGCTCTGGAGGAGCTTACCCAGTCGGTCCGGCTCCGCGGCATATTGCAACCGCTCCTGGTACGACCGCACCCGGTGACAGCCGGCCGCTTCCAGATCGTCGCGGGCGAGCGCCGCTGGCGGGCAGCCGGTGCCGCGGGCCTGCACGAGGTCCCCGCGCTGGTCCACGATATGACGGACACCGAGGCCGCCGCCGTCGCCCTGGTGGAGAACCTGCAACGCCAAGACCTCAACCCGATAGACGAAGCCGAGGGCTATGATCGGCTGCTGACCCAGTTCGCGTACACCCAGGAGGCGCTCGGCCAGGCCGTCGGCAAGTCGCGCAGCCACATTGCCAATACGCTGCGACTGCTCAACCTGCCGCCCAGAGTGAAGGAAGCTCTGCAAAAGGGCGAGATCTCAGCCGGTCATGCGCGCGCCCTGCTGGCCCACCCCGCGCCGGAAGCCGGACTGCGCGAAGTGATCGACCGGCAATTGTCAGTGCGGCAGACAGAAGCCCTGCCGACCCGTGACCCGCCAGCGGAACGCACACTGGCGGAAGACCTGCGGCGCAGTCGAGGACCGGATATCCTGGCCCTGGAGCGTTGTCTGAGCGAGCAGCTCGGCCTGACCGTGAAGGTGACCTTCAACGGCAAGCGAGGCGTCATACAGTTTCACTACACCGATCTCGATCAGTTGGACAATTTACTGAACAGATTTGGGCTACGACAGTAATAGCCAAATAAAGTGTAAGTAACCGTCGTCATGCGGTTCGCCGCCGCGTCCCGCCCGTTGCCGCCGCACGGCGCGCCAGGGTCAGCACGGCATTGCGCGACAGCACAACATCCGGCGCGCCGGTGCGCTTGCAGGCGCGCTCCGCCTCCGCCAGCCTGCTGATCGCGGTCATCAGAGCGGCAGACGACCACAGTTCGATAGCCCGGCTGAATGCACTCAGCCGCCGAAAGAACACCGGCGGGCGCACGCTCTTCGCCGCATCGGCCGTGCTCAGCCCATCGTCCACCGCCAGCCGCACGCGATGCAGCCGCTGCAGATGCATCAGTGCCGCCCGCAGCATGCCGACCGGTGTGGCGCCCTCGGCGACCGCCAGCTCCAGCGCACGGTCAGTGCGTGCCACATCGCCCTCGGTCGCGGCGAACAGTGCGTCATCGAGCGACAGGCCGGCGAGGTCGCCGACGCACGCCATCGCCGCATCCAGGTCCACCCGGCCTCCGGGGCCGGCATACAGGGCGAGTTTCTCCACCTCCCCTCGGGTCGACACGCGATCCGCGCCCAACTGGTCCGACACCCAGGCCAGGGCGTCCGCATCGATGCCGACGCCGGTCTCGCCCAGTGCCGCGCGGATCGTCTCGGTGAGGGCCCGGCCTTCTTCGGGATAGCAGCCGATCGCCGCGCCGTCGGCCGCCCCCTCTAGCAGCGTCCGCAGGCGCGAGCGTGTCGCCAGCCCGGGTGCCTCCAGCACGACCAGCGCCGGCGCGGAGCCCTTCAGGATGGCCGCGACCTGGTCCGTAGCAGCGTCGGTGGCTTCGCGCAGCCGCACCACCCGTCGACCGCCGGTCAATGCCAGGGAGGCTGCCTCGGCGGCCAACAGCCCGACGTCCTCCCGCCCCAACTCGGCGACGAGGAACGGGTCATCCGCAGACCCAGCAACCGCCCGCACCAATGCGGCGGCGCGATCCCGGATCATCCCATGGTCTTCGCCGTACAGCAGCACAACGCGGCACGCACCTGGATCACGCAGGAACGCCGCAACGCGCTGCGGCGGGAGCTTCATGCGCTCGCCGCCTCCTGCCTGCGGAAGAACGTCGCAAGCTGGAGCGTGATCTGGTCCGCCAACGCCTCGGCTAGCCGTCGCTGCGCCGTTTCGTTCTCCAGGTCCGCGGCAAAATACTGTGCGTCGAAGATATTGATCGCGTCGACCGACTTGGCGGAGCCGCTGGTCAACCTCGTGCGTCCCGGATCCTGCGCAACCAGATTCCAGGTGGCGGTGCCGATCATGCGGAGGCGGGTCACGGTGGTGTTCTGCTCAATCGCGATGCCTTCACCCGAGATGCCAAACGCGACCGACAGCTCGTAGCGTCGTGCGACGCCGCTTGAGCCCATCTCCAGCCGGTCCTGCAGCGCCTGACGCAGCAACTGTCCGGGGCGATCGGGAATGATATCCACCTGGATCGCCGCCAGCTCCCGCTGCGCCACTCCGGCCTTGCCCGAGGCGGTCGGCATGTACACAGGCTGGAAGCCGCAACCGGACAACGTCACGCCGGCGGCCAGAGCGAGCATTCGCCGTCGGCGCATCAGGCGACCACGAAGTTGATGATCCGGTCCGGCACGTAGATCTCCTTGACGATCCGCTTGCCCAGCAGCGCGCGAGCGACATTCGCCTCGGCCTTGGCCGCGGCAATATTGGTGTCGCGGGGCGCATCCGGCGGAACCGAAATCGTGCCCCGCAATCTGCCCATCACCTGCACTGCTATCGTGACGGTCTCCGCAGTCAGCAGATCGGGATCGGCTTCCGGCCACGGCAGGTCGGCGACCAGCGTCGCGGCGTTTGGATTCTTGCGGTGGTACACCTCCTCCGCCAGATGTGGCATCATCGGTGCGATCAGGCGCGCCAGAATCTCAATCGCCTCATGCCGAGCCGCAACGAGACCTGGCGCATCGGCTGCGCTGGTGATGGCATTGGCGAGCTCGTAGAGGCGCGCCACCGCGACGTTGAATGCGAAGCTGTCCAGCGCCTCGCTGACCGCGGCGATCGTGCGATGCGTCACACGACGCAAGGCACGGGCCGCGTCGGTCGGCTCGCCGGAAGGCGCGTCACCAAGCGTGTCCACAAGTCGATACACACGCTGGGTGAAGCGGAAAGCCCCGGCGGCGCCTGCCTCGGTCCACTCCATGTCGCGGTCGGGCGGATTGTCGGACAGGATGAACCAGCGCGCGGTATCGGCGCCATAGCGGGCGATGATCGCCTCAGGGTCCACGGTGTTGCGCTTCGATTTGCTCATCGCCTCGACCCGGCCGATCACCACCGGGTCACCGGTGTCACGATGCAGCGCGGACCCGTCGGGCTGTTTGATCACCTCGTCCGGGTACAGCCAGGCGCCGTTCGGCCCCGTCGTCGAGCGGTAGCTCTCATGCGTCACCATGCCCTGGGTGAACAGCCCGGCGAACGGCTCCTCCATATCGAGATGCCCGGTGCGCTTCATCGCGCGGGTGAAGAAGCGCGCGTACAGTAAATGCAGGATCGCGTGCTCGATGCCACCGATATACTGATCGACCGGCATCCAGTGATCGACCGCCTTGCGCGCCACCGGTGTGTCGGCGCGCGGACTACAGAACCGCGCAAAATACCAGGCGCTGTCGACGAACACGTCGAACGTGTCGGTTTCCCGCTGCGCCGCTGCGCCACAGCGCGGACAGGCGACGTGCTTCCACGTCGGATGATGATCCAGCGGATTGCCGGGGCGATCGAATGTCGCATCGTCGGGTAGTTTCACCGGCAACTGTTCGTCCGGCACCGGCACTACACCACAGGCCTCGCAATGGATCACCGGGATCGGGCAGCCCCAGTAGCGCTGCCTGCTCACGCCCCAGTCGCGCAGCCGCCAGTTCACTTCCCCATGGCCGACGCCGAGGCGCTCCAGTTCGGCAATCACCGCGCGTTTTGCAGCCTCGACGTCAAGACCGTCCATGAAGCCCGAGTTGAAGATCGTGCCAGGCCCGACATAGGCCTCATCGCCGATGGCGAACGTCGCGGAATCTGCACCGGGCGGCAGCACCACCGGCACCACGCCCAAACCATACTTGCGCGCGAAGTCGAGGTCGCGCTGGTCGTGGCCCGGGCAGCCGAAGATCGCTCCGGTGCCGTATTCCATCAGCACGAAGTTGGCGATCCACACCGGGAAGGTGACGTCCGCCAGGAACGGGTGCCGCACGCGCAGCCCGGTGTCGTAGCCCTTCTTCTCGGCCGTCTCGATCACCGCCTCGGACGTGCCCATCCGGCGGCATTCGGCGACGAACTCGGCCGCCTTCGCATCGCGCGCCGCCACTGCGGCGGACAAGCGGATGCTCCGGCGCCAGCGCCAGGAACGACATGCCGTAGAGCGTGTCCGGCCGCGTGGTGTAGACCTCGACCCCCGCGATGTCGCCCGCTGGTTCCGCCAGCGCGAAATTCAGCCGCGCGCCCTCGCTGCGGCCGATCCATTTCGCCTGCATCAGCCGCACGCGTTCGGGCCAGCGATCCAGGGTATCGAGCGCGTCCAGCAGCTCCTGCGCATAGTCGGTGATCTTCAGGAACCACTGGCGAAGCTGCTTCTTCTCCACCGGCGCGCCGGACCGCCAGCCTCGGCCGTCGATCACCTGCTCGTTCGCCAGCACGGTGCCGTCGACCGGGTCCCAGTTCACCCAGCTCTCCTTGCGCTCCACCAGGCCAGCGCGCAGGAAATCCAGAAACAGTTTTTGTTGATGGCCGTAATATTCCGGATCGCAGGTCGCGAACTCGCGCTCCCATTCGAGCGACATCCCCATGCGCTGCAATTCGCCGCGCATGGCGGCGATGTTCTGACGCGTCCACGTCGCGGGGTGCATGCCGCGTTCACGCGCCGCGTTCTCCGCCGGCAGGCCGAACGCATCCCAGCCCATCGGATGCATCACCGCGAAGCCGCGTGCCCGCTTGTAGCGCGCCACCACGTCGCCCAGCGTGTAGTTGCGCACGTGGCCCATGTGGATCTTCCCGCTGGGATACGGGAACATCTCCAACACGTAGTATTTCGGCTTGTTGTCGGTTGGGACGTCGGCCACGTGGAAGCAGCCGTGTTCGGCCCAGGCGCGTTGCCAGCGAGGCTCAGCCTCGCGGAAATCGTAGCGCGGCAGATCGGCCGCGACCGTCACGCTTTCGTTCATCACATAGTTATTTGCCGCCAGAGGCGACTTCGCAAGAGGCGGTGCTAGCTGCTCGCCTGCGACTGCTCGCGCAATTCGCGGGCGCGGGACAGCACCTTGTTCTCGATGTCGCCCACCGTGACCGGGCTTACTGGCGCATCGACCCACTGGCCGTTCTGCAGCACCTGACGGAAGATGCTGACGCGGACCCCGTCGCTGCGCAGCTCGCGGCCGAGGATGTAGGCGGTGGCCTTGAAGCGTTCGTCATTCGCGGCGTTGGGCGTGTACCAGTCGGTGATGATCACGCCACCGAACGGATCAGCCGAGGACAGCGGCATGAAGCTCAGCGTGTCGAGCGCTCCGCGCCAGAGATAGGCGTTGACGCCAAGAGCGCCACCGCCGGCGTCGCCACTGCCTGCACCGCCTCCGCCGGGCCGATCCTTGGCGGTGCCGAACACCATGCTGCTGTCACCGAGAACACTTCCGCCGGGCATCGACCCGCTGCTGCTGGGGCCTTGCTGGCCGATATAGCCCGGATCGGTGGGGCTCGGTTTCGAATTGCCGCAGGCGGCGAGGAGCCCCACGGCCAAACCCAGTGTAACAGCAGTCTGCGGTCTGATAGCCATTTCAGTATACTCACGCCAAAGCTACGCCCCCCTTAGCGCCTTGCGACTGAGTCGCCAAGGTTTCCCTACTATCCTCGCTGCCGTGCCGCGCCAAAGGGCGATGCAGCACATCACATCGACGCAGCCTCAGATATGGCAAAGTTCGCCGGCGCCAGCCCGTCGCAGTGGCGACGCCACATCTCCGCGTAGGCTGCTTCCAGATGCCGAGTGCCACGAACTGGGTCAAACAGCGCCGATGCATGCCCGCGTGTGCGCAACGCCGCACGGATCCTTGCCAGTTCCGCAGGCTCTGTCGCCAACCGCAACGCCAGCGCTTCGTACGCCGAGTCAAATTCGGCGATCAGCTCGGGCAGTCCGCACGCGGTCAACACGCTGGCTGCCATGCGCCCGGCAAAGCCGCGGCCAGACCGGGTCACCAGCGGCAGGCCCGCCCAGAGCATATCGCTCGCAGTCGCGCCGGCATTGTACGGTTGCGTATCGAGGAATAGATCGCCAAGCGTGCAGCGCGCCAGATACTCCGCGTAGCTGACCGGAGGCGCGAACACCAGGCGTTCGGGGTTGATCCCCCGGTCGGCCGCCTCCCGCCGCAGGTTGGCTTCGGCCAGCGGATTCGTCCCTCCCAGCCAGAGCACGCTGGCGGGCACCAAACCGAGCAGACGCATCCAGATCGCAAAATCGTCAGGTCCGAGCTTATGGCTGCCGTTGAAGCAGCAGAACACGAACCCCTGTTCCGGCAGGCCGCATTCGCCGCGGGTGAAACGGCGGCTGGAGATTGGCCTCGACGTGCCGTTCGGTTGGTAGCAGACCGGCAGGTGAACGATCTTCTCGTGGTAGTACCGCTGCTGATCCATCGGCAAGGCCACCGGATCGCCGATGACATAGTCGATGAAGTCGGCACCCATGCTGCCGATATAACCGAGATAGTTCGCCTGGATGGGCGCTGGGCGATGAGCCAGCACGCCCGAGCGCGCGCTTCGCGTGTATCCGCTGAGGTCCACAAGGATGTCGACCTCGTCGCCGACTATCGCCTGCGCCGCTGCAACGTCCGCCAGATCCTGCAGCTCGACGAAACGGTCGCAGGTGGCAGCAAGCTGGCGGCGTATCGCGCTGCCATCATCCGCCCGCAGATTGTAGCAGATGACCTTGAACCGAGCGCGGTCATGGCACTCCAGCAGGTCCGAGATCAGATACGCCAGCGGATGCTGGCGAAAATCCCCGGATAGATAACCCAACGTGAGCGGCCGCTGCGGATCGCGCGGCTGCGATCCGGCGAGGGGGCCCGGCGCGCGAGCGAACCGCGTCGCCCATTGGCGCGAACAACGAAGTTGATCCGCCGGCGAGGCCGACGTGGCCAGCAGGAGGAACGGCGCCACCGTTTGGTTTCGGTGCACCAAATCGATCAGCCCGGCGTCATCCTCAGGCCGATGGCGCCAATCGCATGTCAGATAGCGCACATGGACGCGCTCGCTGAGCGCTTCGGGATAATCCGCCCGCAGTGCAGTGGCTCGATCATAGCTGTGCAAGGCATCGCCAAACTGCCCCAGCATCTGCAACGCATTACCGCGGTTGTACCAGGCTTCGGCAAGGTCCGGTTTAAGCTGTATCGCACGGTCGTAGCAGGCAGCGGCATCGCCTGGGCGTTCCATCTCGAACAACGCCACACCTCTGTTCGACCAGGTCTCCGCATGGGTCGGCCGCACCGCGAGCGCGCGGTCGTAGCTATCCACGGCCGCCGCCAGCCGCCCCGTCTTCGCCAGCGCGACGCCGCGATTGTACCAAGCCTCCGCCATCGCCGGCCGCAGCGAGATGGCGCGATCGAAACTGGCGATGGCATCGTCGTTGCACCCGAGATCGAGCAGCGCCGAGCCACGATTGGTCCAGGCCTCGGGCATGTTCGGGCGCAACGCGAGAGCGCGGTCGTAGCTCGCCACGGCATCGTCGAGACGGCCGAGACTGCGGAGGGGATTGCCCCGGTTGCACCACGCCTCCGCATAATGCGGCTCGATCTCAGTGGCCCGGTCGTAGCTCGCCACAGCCGAAGCATGATGGCCGAGCGCCGCCAGAGCGTCGCCGCGATCCGCGTGGGCCTCGGCATGGTTCGGCCGCAGCGCAATCGCACGAGCGATCAGGTCAGCCGCCGCCGCGGCATGACCCAGTTGCAGTTCCAAGACGCCATAGAGATGCAGGCAGTCAGCATGTCGCGGGCTGGCGCTCAACAACGCCTGGCATGTCGCCACCGCCTCGGCGAGGCGGCCGGCCTGATGCGAGGCGACTGCGGCGCGGAACAGTTCGTCCGGCGCGAGTGACGTGCCGGAATTACGCTGCGTTCGCCGTTCTGCCGCTCGTCGCTGCTGACAATTCATGGCGACAATTTACCGGCCGCCATTGCGATGACAATTGGCAAACATCTCAGCGGCAGCTACCAGCACGTCCCGCCACGTTGACCACCCGAGAGCCGCCATGTCGCTGTGCGTTGCCGCGACTTGAGCCGATGCCATCTTGCTGAAACAGGCTCCACTGTGCACTACTTCTAAGACGTCCGAGTATTGGGGACAGAACGCTGTGGTCAAAAGCGCGCAAACCGCAACTCCGCAACCGTTCAGTGCGTTCATTCGGCAAGCAAAAGGTTACCATCAGGCAGGCTATCTGTCCGAGGCAGAACGCGCGTACCGTGACATCCTCAAAGTGCAACCGCATAACCATGACGCCTTGCACCTACTCGGCGTACTGCTGCATCAGCGAGGAGACTCGGAAGAGGGTCTGAAGTTCGTCGAGCGCAGCCTCAAGCTTCATCGTAAGTCCTTGCCCGCGCTCAACAGCCGAGGCCTGATTCTTGGTCAACTTAAGCGTTACAGGGAGGCGCTGGCGAGCTTCGATTCGGCTCTGACGATCAGGCGTGACTATGCGGCCGCACTGAACGGTCGCGGCAATATGTTGCACGAGCTAGGTCGCTACGACGAGGCTCTGAGAAGCTACGATCGTGCTCTTGCGTCCGGCCCTGATTTTGCGGAGGCACATTTCAACAAGGCAAATACCCTAAATCACCTGAGACGTTATCAGGAAGCCTTGGCCAGCTACTCGCGCGCTATAGCCATCCAACCAGCATTTGCGGAGGCATGGTTCAACCGGGCGAACACATTGTTCGCACTCGATCGCCCAACCGAGGCATTGGCCGGTTATGATAGAACGATTTCGCTCAAGGCGGACCACGCGGAGGCTTTCTGCAAGAGGGGAGAAGCGCTACAGGCACTCAATCACCTGCAAGAAGCGGTGGCCAGCTTTGACCAGGCCATTGGGCTCAGACCGGATCACCACCAGGCATGGAGTAACCGGGGCGCAGTGTTCGTCCAACTCCGTAAATATCCCGAGGCCGTGGAAAGCTGCGCACGCGCACTCGCGATCGAGCCTGGCTATTCCGACGCCCTGTTGAACCTTGCGACTGCCCACTACGCGAGCGGCGATCACTCCGCGGCACTCGCCTTCATCGAGCGGTATCTTTCGCTCAAGCCGATGGACCCGCATGGGCGGGTACTACAGATTATGTGGTCATTACCAATCATCTGCCGCACCGAGCAGGAGGCTACTTCATCTCGCACCAGGTATGGAGCTTTACTCCGGTCTCTACGGGATGACCTTGAGCGTGTCGATGACATCGGACAATTCGCCGAGGGATTGGGAACCGCACAGCCGTTCTACCTCACCTATCAGGGTCAGGATGATCGTGAGCTGCAACAGATCTATGGCTCAATGGTCTCGCGGATCATGGCGGCCCGCTATGGAACCGCTCCACTTGCGCCGCCGCCGCGCGAGAACGAGCGCGTAAGGGTCGGAATTGTGAGTGGATTTTTCCATAAGCACGTGTTGTGGCGGATGGCGGTGAAGGGCTGGGCGTCGCAGCTGGACCGGCGACGCTTCGAAGTGTTTGGCTATCATACGGGGAGCGTGCAAGACACTGACACCCAGGAGGCAGCAGCCCTGTGCGATCGGTTCGTGCAAGGACCGCTATCGGTCGATCGCTGGAGACATGCCATCATCTCCGACGCGCCGCACGCGCTTATTTATTCTGAGGTAGGGATGGATCCCATGGCGGCGCGTCTCGCCACGCAACGGCTGGCGCCTGTGCAATGTAACTCGTTAGGCCACCCTGTCACATGCGGCTTCCCGACTATGGACTACTACTTGACCAGCGATGCGATGGAGCCGCCCGAAGGGCAGGTCTACTACACCGAGCAACTGGTCCGGCTGCCAAACTTGAGCTTCTACTACGAACCGAAGGAGCCGCCTGACGTAACACTGTCCCGTGGTGAGCTTGGCCTCGCCGAGACGATCCCTGTGTTCTGGTGCGGCCAATCACTCTATAAGTATCTGCCCCGTTATGATGACGTGTTCCCACGCATCGCTCGTGCGCTGGGCGATTGCCAGTTTGCCTTCATTGAATACCACGGCGGCGGCAACGTGACCGGCATTTTCCAAGAGCGCTTGTCCGCGGCGTTTGCCGGTTTTGGAATGGACTTCAGCAGACATTGCGTCTTTTTGCCGCAGATGAGCCAGGGTTGCTTTGTTGCGGCAATTGGTCAGTGCGACATTGTGCTTGATAGCATCGGCTGGGCTGGGAACAACTCGACGTTGGAAGGCATGGCCAACGATATACCCATCGTGGCCATGGCAGCACCATTCATGCGAGGGCGGCACACGAGCGCGATGCTGGAGCTGATCGGATCACTGGAAACCATTGCCGCTACACCAGACGAGTATGTCGAGATCGCAGTTCGGCTCGCCCGCGACAGAGACTGGTGTCGAGCTATGGGTCGGCGAGTAGCGGAGGGCAAGCATCGCCTGTTCTGCGACAGGGAAGCGATTACAGCGCTGGAAGAATTTCTTGAGAGCGTTTGCCGGCCAAGCGCAACCGGATTGCGACCACCGGGTTCATAAAATACTAGCGGCGGGGATCGCTCCCCGCCGCTAGTAGCCTCGCCGCCGCCCTGAACTCAGAAGTTCACGACGTTGCCGATCAGGAAGGTCTGCGCCCTGGTATAGTTGTTCGCGTTGGCGCCGGCCGCCGACGCCCAGAGCACCTACACCGGTCGCCCCGGTCAGGAAGTTAAACCCGCTCTGCTGCTGGTCCATATAGAGGTATTCGGCAAACAGCGAGAAGCCTGGGCAACCGTGAACCCGACGCCGGTGCTGAGACCGCGCGCGCGCCGCTGGCTGAGGCCGGCCAGAGTGACCGTGCCCTGCTCCCAGTACTCCTCGCCGACGATGCCCACAGTAAACGGACCGTACACGTATTTCGCACCGGCCAGGACACCCAGCAGTGGCGCGCCGCCTGATGGTTGCAGACCCATCTGGCCATTCATCTTGCCACCGATGATGTTGCCACCGACGGTGAACCCGGCAAAGGTCGCCGCAACGCCGCCGCTGCCGATGCTCAAGCCGTTGTAGGTGCCGTTGAACTTGCTGCCGGGCGTTGTCGTGGTGCCGAGGATCGCCGGCGTGGTCAGGCCGGTGTAGTCGGCAGCCTGACTGATCATCGTAGACGCCGTAGGCCAGCAGGCCGAGGCTGCCGAACGCGCCCTGGTAGCGAACACCGACTCGCCGTCTGGTTGAGCGCTCGCGCGCCGTCCTGGATGCCCGGACCGGAAGACAAGTTGGGGCATCCCGTGTTGGCGATCGTGCAGCCTAGGCCGGTGCCGGTGCCGGAGCCGGTGATCGAGTTATTCAGCGACAAGTTGCTGCCGCCCTGGCCGTTGCCGTTCGCCGTGCTCGGCGCGTACTGGAGGCCGAAGTCGAACCCGGCAATCTGCGGCGACAGATACACCAGTTTTGCGTTGTCGTATTCGTTGCCCGCCTGGCCCATGAACACGAAAGGTCGCTGACGCGTTCTGCGGCGAAATTCGTCGCGTCGCCGCCGTTAAGGTTGCCGGTCGGCAGGAACTGGAAGGTGGTCACGCCGTTGTCGAAGATGCCGATCAGGCCGTCGGCCTGGCCGGCACGCACGATACCCCAGTTATCGCCGGCGACAGTAGGTGAAGGCGCGCCGCACATACAGCGTCTCCAGCGAGGAGTAGCCCGATGCGCCCGAACTGCCGCTGCCGCTGATCTGGCCGGTGAAGTTCTGTCGAATCTCAATCGCCGCACCATAGCGCAGGCCGTTGGTAGCCATGCCGTCACCGCCGGCATAGATGCGACCGAAGCTTTCAACGCTCTGCGGTTGCAGCTTCACCGACCCGATGCCGTTGTTTCCGACTGCTGTGGCAGTGGGAGTCATTGCGCCGGCGGCGATCGCGGGGCCACCGGGCGAGCCGGCAGGTGCGGTGGTCGCATTGCCGATCAGCGGCCGGGCCGTCGCGGTCACAAGGTGATTGTCGAGGCTGGTCCACGAGCCTTGGACGTCAATCTGCACCTTGCCGTTGAAGTGGACGACGATCGTGCCCGGTGTGGGGTTTGCCAGCGCGCCCGGCAGCATCGGCGCCTGATAGTTGTTGTTGTTGTTGACATAGGCCTTTGGCGCCGGCGCCGCCGGCCAGGCCTGCTGCCCCTGGGTCGGTGCGCCGATTGGCCCTGATATCGGTGCTGGTGCCGATAGCGGTGTCGGCACCGGCGCCCCTGGTGGTGTCTGCGCCAGAGCCGCGCCTGCCAATCCCCCGGTCCCCAACGTGGCTACGCTTGCCAGCAGAAACTTACGCATTTCATACCCTGGAGCAGGACAACTAGGAAGTGTCAGGTATTTCAATGATTTACAAGAACTGGGCCGCCCGCGATGAGTTCCCGCTGCGGTCACAGCCTGCTGGGGCGACCACGACCGCTCTCACCCATGGGCGGCGGTGCCACCAAGCGTCGCTGTGCAATCGAGGAGGGCGGCGTCTCAGAAACGGTCGTTTTGGGAGAACTCTAGATTAGTTCCGATTCCGTCTTGAAAGCGGCCATGCAGCATCCCAGAACTCATTCCCGAAACCCTCGTCTCGATTGCACGGGGGTAGGACGAGTTCTGGGAGACATCCGATGTTGGTCGGCTATGCGCGTGTCTCGACCGATCTGCAAACCACTGACGGTCAGATCGACGCCCTCCATGCTGCCGGATGCGAACGGGTGTTCGAGGAATCGATGAGCGGCACCCGTGCCGATCGCCCGCAGCTTGCCGCCGCCTTGGGTTCGCCCGCGAAGGTGATGTGCTGGTCGTCGCTCGGCTCCACCGTCTGGCGCGATCCATGCGCCAGCTTCTGACCACCGTGGACACCTTGCGGCACGCGGCATCGGTCTGCGATCGCTGCACGAGAACATCGACACCACCAGCGCGACCGGGCGGCTGATCCTCCACATCTTCGCCGCCCTCGGGCAGTTCGAGGTGGAGCTTCTGCGTGAGCGCACCCGAACCGCCCTGGCAGCCAGTCGCGCCCGTGGCCGTGTCGGCGGTCGCCCTCCGGCGTTGGATGCCATCAAGGTCACGCGGCGAAGGCAATGCTGGCATCCGGCACCATGACGCCACCGAGGTCGCCCGGCAGTCGGGTGCAGTGCCTCGACGTTGTATCGCCATGTGCCGGCTGGACTTGCTCCCCGCCGCCCGTTTCGTCCCAGCCGTGTCGAACTCAGAAGTTCACGACGTTGCCGACCAGGAAGCCCTGAAGCCTGACGTTGTTGTTGAAGATGGCGCCATTCGCGACGCCAGCAGCCCCCGTACCAACCGCCCCGGTGAGGAAGTTGTTGCCGTTCTGCGTCTGGTCCATCCAGAGATACTCGGCAAACACCGAGAAGCCAGGCGCCACAGCGTAGCCCACGCCGGCGTCAAGCGCGCGCGCCTTCCGCTGGGTCAGGCCGGACAGCGTGGCCGTGCCCTGATCCCAATACTCCTCGCCGACGATGCCCACGGTCCATGGTCCGTTCACGTACTTTGCACCGGCCAGGACGCCCAGCATTGGTGCGCCGCCCGACGGCTGCAAGGCCAACTGGCCGTTAATCTTGCCACCGATGACGTTGCCACCGACGGTGAACCCGGCAAAGGTTGCCGCGACGCCGCCGCTGCCGAAGCTCAACCCGTTGTAGGTGCCGTTGTACTTGCTGCCGGGCGTCGTCGTGGTGCCGAGGACCGCCGGCGTCTTCAGGCCGGTGTAGTCGGCAGCCTGGCTGATCATGTAGACGCCGTAGGCCAGCAGGCCAACGCCGCCGAACGCACCCTGATAGCGGACGCCGATCGCCGTCTGGTTGAGCGCACGCGCGCCATCAAAGATGCCCGGTCCGGCGGACAGAGAAGGACATCCTGAGTTCGCAATCGTACAGCCGAGGCCGGTGCCGGTGCCGGAACCGGTGATAGACGCATTCAGCGAGTTGTTGCTGCCGCCGATGCCGTTACCGTTCGACGTGTTCGGCGCATATTGGAGGCCGAAGTCGAAGCCGGCGATCTGCGGCGATAGATACACGACCTTCGCGTTGGCGTACTCGTTGCCTGCCTGGCCCAGGAACACGAAGGTCGGCGGCGCGTTTTGCGGCCCATTGGTCAGGTCACCACCGTTCAGGTTGCCGGTCGGCAGGAACTGGAAGGTGGTCACGCCGTTGTCGAAGATGCCGATCAGGCCGTCGGCCTGGCCGACGCGCACGATGCCCCAGTTGTCACCGGCGAAGTAGGTGAAGGCACGCCGCACGTACAACGTCTCCAGCGAGGCGTAGCCGGATGCCCCCGAACTGGCGCTGCTGCTGATCTGGCCGGTGAAGTTCTGCCGGATTTCGATGGCCGCACCATAGCGCAGGCCATTGGTCGCCATGCCGTCACCGCCGGCGTAAATGCGCCCAAAGCTGTCAACCGACTGTGGTTGCAGCTTCACAGAGCCGACGCCGTTGTTGCCAGAGAATGCCCGCCAACGAGGTGGACGACGGCACCGTCGTCGCGTTGCCGATGCCCGGCTGAGCCGTCGCGGTCACCAGGTGATTGTCAAGGCTGGTCCACATGCCCTGGACGTCAACCTGCACCTTACCGTTGAAGTGGACGACGATGGTGCCCGGCGTGGGGTTTGCCAGCGCGCCCGGCAGCATCGGCGCCTGATAGTTGTTGTTGTTGTTGACATAGGCGTTTGGCGACGGCGCCGCCGGCCAAGCCTGCTGCCCCTGGGTCGGTGCGCCGATTGGCCCTGATATTGGTGCTGGTGCCGATAGCGGTGTCGGCACCGGCGCCCCTGGTGGTGTCTGCGCCAGAGCCGCGCCTGCCAATCCCCCGGTCCCCAACGTGGCTACGCTTGCCAGCAGAAACTTACGCATTTCATACCCGAAGCAGGGCAACCAGGAAGTGTCAGGTATTTCAATGATTTACAGGAATTGGGCCGCCCGCGATGATTTCCCGCTGCGGTCACAGCCTGCTGGGCGACCACAGACCACCCGTAGGGTGGCACCAAGCGTCACTGTGTAATGCGGCCTCTCTCAGAAACGGTCGTTTTTGGGAGAACCCGAGACTAGTTCCGATTCCGTCTTGAAAGCGGCCATGCGGCGTCCCAGAACTCATTCCCGAAACCCTCGTCTCGATTGCACGGGGGTTGGACGAGTTCTGGGAGACTTCCGATGTTGGTCGGCTATGCGCGTGTCTCGACCGATCTCCAATCCACTGACGGTCAGATCGACGCTCTCCATACTGCCGGGTGCGAACGGATGTTCGAGGAGTTGATGAGCGGCACCCGTGCCGATCGCCCGCAGCTTGCCGCCGCCTTGGAGTTCGCCCGCGAGGGTGATGTGCTGGTCGTCGCGCGGCTCGACCGACTGGCGCGATCCATGCGCCAGCTTCTGACCACGGTGGACGCCTTGGCCGCACGCGGCATCGGCCTGCGGTCGCTGCACGAGAACATCGACACCACCAGCGCGACCGGGCGGCTGATCCTCCACATCTTCGCGGCCCTTGGGCAGTTTGAGGTGGAGCTTCTGCGTGAGCGCACGCGAACCGCCCTGGCAGCCAGCCGCGCCCGTGGCCGTGTCGGCGGTCGCCCACCTGCGTTGGATGCCATCAAGGTCAGGGCGGCGAAGGCAATGCTGGCGTCCGGCACCATGACTGCCTCCGAGGTCGCTCGGCAGATCGGGTGCAGTGCCTCGACGTTGTATCGCCATGTGCCGGGTGGACGCACCGCAGTTGCCGAGAGCGCGACATCAGCCGCCGCCTGATTGCCAACACTGTCGGGCGTACGGTTACACGGTTTGTTGATCGTCGGGCGATCCGGTGGAACCGCCAAACCGACCGGGCGACAGCGCATCCTGGCATGGCAGGGGAGCGTCTCCGGCACCGATAAATACCGCCACCAACTCAGCGATGGATGGCGGCTATGGATTTCAACGATGAACGAGAGGATTTGACAGACGATGGCCGGGCTGCGGCCCACCGCGAACGTGCCACAGCGATGCTCCCTGAGATCGCGCAGCAGGTGAAGGAAGCTCTCGACCGGGCAGGGATCGACACCAGCGTGTTCTTTTTGGTGCCGAACTCAGGGGATGCCATCATCACCTTTGGACTCAGCCGTCGATCTCGCCCGACGCCGAATGGGGTCGAGTGGCCGATGTCGTCGCCTCGACCGTGCGGCAATTGATCGGACTCGCTGGGACGCGATGCAGAGAAGTGGTGTGCGCGACCACCGACGCAGTTGCTGATCACCCCCGCCCTTCGGAAATCAGTCCAGTAGACTGGACTCTTGCCCGCCGAGGCGTTCAGGAGCCGAGAACCGATGAAGTATCGTACGACATCACCCAACCCAATCGCTTCCGGTTGCCGACTTCCCATCCGGTCTCGGCCGACGCTCTCCATCAACCCGGCGGATTGGTTCCACCTTCAGCGGCTCGATGCAGACAATCCTGACACCCACATCATCGGCCATGACGCTCCGCAGGACGGTATGATGACCGTCTATGTAGCGTGGCTTCCAGGATGAAGTGAGAAACCGTCTGCGCGACGGCTGGGCTGATAGCTGATAGCGCGTCTGCTCTGATGAGCCGTCAGACGATCACCGGCATCGGCTCGACGATGGGCGAGATGATCGCCTGCTGATCTTGCTGCGGCATGATCACGATCCGCAGTGGTTCCACACCCCGACGGCACCGTCCGAGATCGGCAGCATCGTCGGCCACATCTCCATCGTCGGTTCCTCTTGCTCCAGACCCTTGATCACGACATCGGGCCATCGCGGGCGCAGCACACCCAGCACCTCGCGCCGATCCACGCCATCGTGCGATACCAGGACCAAGGCCCTGCGATCACCGCCGGCCATGCCCGCGAACCCGACCTCACGCCATAGCCTTCTGCGCCGCGCCATTCGGTCTCTGACATCTCGCAACCCGCGCCGCATCCGACACACGGCTTCGCGCAGGCCGGTCGGCGAAGGTATCGGGATGATCATGAGGCTCGACATAGTCGCCTCTGCCGACCAGTGGCACATGCCATTCCACCAGCCACGGATCATCGATCGACGACACCAGATGCACGCCACAGATCGGCACGAGAAAGGCCAGCCACTGCCATTATGCCGTTGCTGGTGTGCCGTCATGCACCGTTCAAGCCGTTCAACGAGGGCGAGGTCATCGATCGATCGCAGGACATCGATGACCTTCTGCTGATCGATGTATGCCATTGCCATCTCGTGCCGGGTCGTCACGCCTCGATCCTCCACGCCTATTTACGTTGCGCTGATTCCCGAGCCGGAGTTTTCTCAGAAGATAGGATTACCGATGTCGCTGGCCATGGTCACACGCCAGTTCGGAGCTTGCCGCAATCTGTTGTGGAAACTCGTGAGCCGACATGCGTTTGCATTGGCCGGAGCGACCAATAGCCATGGCGTACCCGGCAAATCGCCGCGCGAGTCTTGGGTTCTGGATGTGCGCGCGACCAAATCCCATACCCGGTAAATCCGTACACGTGTACGGATTTCATAGGTACTGGTTCCCCATCTGCCACCTCTTGGAGGCCGATCTGTGGAAACCTGTACCCATCAAATCGACCGATGTCGTCTATAGGGATTTAATGGGTACGGGTTTTCCAGATTTAGTCGATGAAATCAGCTAGGTTGGCCTTCTTCGGCCTTCCGTTCTTGCCAGTGGTACGCCCATCGGCTGCTGCCTTGGTTGCGCGTCGCCTGGCCGACTTTTGCCGGAGGTACTCCCGCCTTTCCTCGTCCGTCTTGGTTGGTTTGCGACCACGGCCTTTGTTCGCCATGTCGTCCAACTGATCCTTGAGGTCTTGCCGCATGGTCAACGGCATCACCTTGGCTGGATCGAGGTTCCACATGCGGGCGATGTATTCCGCCTGCACAAAGTCGGCCACCACGTAGCGCACCTGATCGGTGCTGTCGAAGCAGCGTGAGTTGCCGCGTGCCAGGAATTGCAGGCAGGAGTAAAGCTCGTATTCGATCAGCGCCATACGCTCCGCGTCCTGTCTGCCCCACAGTCGCCCGATGATTTCCAGCAGCGTGGAGGGCAGCTTGATTGTACCCAGCCATGCCGCCCCGTGGACGCCCCTGTAGGCGTTGATG
>CAWEVM010000026.1:0-162826 GCA_963812505.1 uncultured Alphaproteobacteria bacterium | reverse complement strand
CCATCGTCAACGTCGCGCTCGCACGGATCAGCGACTCGCTTGGCGGTGAAGTTGCCGGTCTGCAATGGATCATCGACTCCCATGCGATTGCCTTCGCGTCGCTGTTACTTGCGGCGGGATCGCTGGGCGATCGGTTCGGCGCGCGACCCGCCTATATTGGCGGTCTCACATTGTTCATGATTGCATCGGTAGCCTGCGGCATCGCACCCGGCACCGGGACACTCATTGCGGCTCGTGCCTTACAAGGTGTCGCCGCGGCACTCGTCGTCCCATGTTCGCTTGCCCTGTTGACCCATGCATGTGGCGACGACGGTGCCGCACGGGCGCGCGCGATCAGCCTGTGGACCGCCGCCGGCAGCGTGACCTTGTCTGCCGGACCGTTGCTGGGTGGCGTGCTGGTCGATGCGCTGGGCTGGCGCAGCATCTTTCTGGTGAACATACCAATCGGTGCGGCCGGCATCTGGTGGACATGGCGCACGATTGCCGAGACACCTCGGCGAGACGGCGCGCTCGATCTGCCTGGACAGGCGCTGGCCATGCTGATGCTTCTCGCTCTGACCGGTGCGATCATCGAGGCGGGACATCGCGGCATGAATGCACCACTGGTGATTGCCGGCTTCGTTGGTGCCCCGCTCTGTGGCGCCGGCTTCCTGTGGAGAGAGGCGCGCACCGCGGACCCGATGGTGCCACTCGGCTTCTTCCGCAACCCGACATTCAGTACCTGCGACGCTGGTCGGTCTGGTGATCAACCTGACGCTGTACGGGACGATCTTCCTGCTCGGGCTCTATCTGCAACAGATCCTCGCCTATTCGCCCGCGATCGCCGGTTTCGCCTTCCTGCCGCTCCCGGTCGGTACTGGGGATGGCCAATGTTGCCGCAGGCACAATCGGACGCCGATTTCGGTCTGCGCGTTCCGATGGCGCTCGGCCTGATCATCGCCGGCATAGGCTACTGGCTGCTCGCCGGACTTAGCGCGACAACCCACTATGTGTCGTTGCTACCAGGTCTGGTGATGATCCCGTTGGGGGTGGGGCTGTCGGTTCCGCTGATGACGTCTGCGCTGCTGGCCACAGTGCCGCGCAACCGCTCCGGCGTCGCATCCGGTGTGCTGAACACCGTACGCCAGGCCGGTGGAGGCATCGGTGTCGCGCTATTCGGGGCGTTGATGGGAGGAGTTGGTGTCGCAGGCATCCGGAGCGCGCTGATGCTATCCGCGGCCCTGCTGGCCTGTGGCGCCGTCGTTGCCGTCACCGGCATCCGGCGAGCGGCCTGCTACCCTTAGAGCCCCCGATGATCCGGAGGGCACGCGTGGCGGACGCCCAGATCTTAGCGAAGCCCTGTCGGATGCGCCGAACTCCAGCCGAGGTCGCATGCTACCGGATCAACGGCCGTACTGACCCTTTGCCCCCTCGCCCGGCGCGCGCTATCTGTAACTCGCACTGCGCGAGGTATTGCATGGCAGAGGACAAGGAGCAGCAACCGGAGAGCCTGCTCCCGTACGATGACTGGGTGGAGGCCGCGATGCGCCAGGTGGTGGCGCGCGCGCTGGCTCATGCAGTCGCAAATGGCCTGCCGGGTGAGCACCATTTCTATGTGACGTTCCGCACCGACTACCCAGGTGTGGTGATCCCGCAGCGACTGCGCGCGCAGTATCCGCAGGAGATGACGATCGTCCTGCAGCACCAGTTCTGGGATCTGAAAATGGACGACGAAGCCGGCCTGTTCAGTGTCGGCCTGTCGTTCGGCGGGGTACCGGCGGCGTTGGTGATTCCGCTCGGTTCAGTGACCGGATTTGCGGATCCGTACGTGCGGTTTGCCTTGCGGTTCAGGCCGATCCCGGTGGTCGATGCCGACGCGGAGCCGGCAGTCGAGCCAGCCAGAGTGGAGGGACCGGTAGAGACGCCGCAGGTGGTGAGCCTCGATGCATTCCGTCGCCGCCCACCAAAGGAGTAGTTGCCCGTGCGCGGGAGATGTCAGCGTCGTCGAGCCGGAGAAAGCCTGAGATGAATGCACCGATGCCAAGACCGTCCGGCTTCCTCTATTCACCGATGTTTCCGCTCGGACCGGACCGCACGGCGTGGAAGCAATTGCCCATCGACGGCGTGCGCACCGCGACGTGCGACGGCCAGACGGTACTGCGCATCGCGCCCGACGCACTGAGCGAGCTCGCGTTCCAGGCATTCCGTGACGTGTCGCATCTGCTGCGGCCGGGGCACCTGGCGTCGTTGCGTGCCATTCTCGAAGATCCCGGGGCGAGCGCGAACGACCGGTTCGTGGCGCTCGATCTGCTGAAGAACGCCAACATCGCCGCCGGCGGCGTGCTGCCGATGTGCCAGGACACCGGCACGGCGATCGTATTCGGCAAGAAGGGCCAGCGCGTCTGGGTGGATGGCGACGAGGAGGAGGCGCTGAGCTGGGGCGTGCATCGCACGTATACCGAAACCAATCTACGCTATTCGCAGATGGCGCCGCTGTCGATGTTCGAGGAGGTGAACACCGGCAATAACCTGCCGGTGCAGTTCGACATCATGGCGGCGCCCGGCGAGGCGCATGCCGACGAGTTCCATCTGATGTTCGTCGCCAAGGGCGGCGGCAGCGCGAACAAGTCGTTCCTGTTCCAGGAGACGCGTGCGATTCTGTCGCCGGAGCGGCTGCTGAAATTCCTCGACGGCAAGATGCGGTCGCTTGGGACATCGGCATGTCCGCCCTATCACCTGGCCATCGTCATCGGCGGTACCAGCGCCGAGATGACGCTGAAGACGGTGAAGCTGGCCTCGACACGGTGGCTGGATACATTGCCGACGGTCGGCAGCAAGGCGGGACACGCGATCCGCGATCTTGAAATGGAAAGGCAGGTGCTGGAGCTGTCGCGCACCCTCGGTATCGGCGCGCAGTTCGGCGGGAAATACTTCTGCCACGATGTGCGGGTGATCCGCCTGCCGCGGCATGGCGCATCGCTGCCGGTGGGCATTGGTGTTTCGTGCAGCGCCGATCGGCAGGTCCTGGCGAAGATCACGCCCGAAGGCGTGTTCCTCGAGCAGCTCGAGACCGACCCGGCGAAGTATCTGCCTGAGACGACAGACGCACACCTCGGCGACGATGCGGTCGCGGTGGACCTGAACCGGCCGATGGCGGAGATCAAGCGCCAGCTCTCGGCTTATCCGGTGAAGACTCGGTTGATGCTGACCGGCACAATGGTGGTCGCGCGCGACATCGCGCACGCGAAGCTGCAGGAGCGGCTGGATCGAGGCGAGGGCCTGCCCGACTACATCAGGAACCACCCAGTATATTACGCGGGCCCGGCCAAGACCCCGACCGGATATGCCACCGGCAGCTTCGGCCCAACGACGGCGGGACGGATGGACAGCTACGTCGCGGCGTTCCAGGCCGCCGGCGGCTCACTGGTGATGCTGGCGAAGGGCAATCGCTCGAAGGCGGTGCGCGATGCGTGCAAGGCGAATGGGGGGTTCTATCTCGGCAGTGTCGGGGGCCCCGCTGCACGTCTCGCACAGGACTGCATCCGCAAGGTCGAGGTGCTGGAATATCCCGAACTCGGCATGGAAGCGGTATGGCGCATCCAGGTGGAGAACTTCCCGGCGTTCATCGTGATCGATGACAAGGGCAACGACTTCTATGATGGGCTCGAATGATGCAGTTCACCGTCGACCGCATTGACCACATCGTGCTGAACGTGAAGGACGTGGAGATCACCGTCGCCTGGTACATGCGCGTACTCGGCATGGAGCGGGAGGATTTCGGCCCGCGCAACCGCACCGCGCTGAAGTTCGGCGGCCAGAAGATAAACGTTCGCCCGAGCGGCACCGATCAGGGAAGCTGGGTCACTGGACCGAACGATGCACCAGGCGCCGGCGACCTCTGCTTCATTACCGCTGCGCCGCCAGACGAGGTGGTCAACCATCTGCACGACTGCGGCGTGGCGATCTATGCCGGACCCGCCGAGCGGGCTGGCGCGCTCGGGCCGATCTGCTCGGTATATTGCCGCGATCCGGACGGCAATCTGGTTGAGATATCCTCCTATCTGGCAAGCTGATGGATGGTGTCCTGAGAGGCCGCATCGGGCTTGCCGCCTTCGCTTGTTTTCTCGCGTCGATCCCGCTCGCCAACTGGATGATCCTGCATGTCGGCACGGTGTGCGTGCCGCAAGGTGCGTGCCTGGTGCCGGTCGCACCCGGACTGCTGGCGCCGTCGGGCGTGCTGACCGTCGGCGCGGCGCTGGTGCTGCGCGATGTGGTGCAGCGTTGCCTGGGCCTCACCTGGGGTCTGGCGGCGATCGCCATCGGCACCGTTCTGTCGGCATTGGTCGCGCCCTCGGCATTGGTCATCGCGTCGGGCTCGGCGTTCGCACTCAGCGAGTTGGTCGACTTCGCTGTCTATACACCGCTGCAGCGGCGGCAGCTCACGCTGGCGATGGTTGCTTCGTCCATCGTCGGATTGGTGGTGGATTCGGTGGTATTCCTGACGCTGGCCTTCGGCAGCCTGGAGTTCCTCGCCGGCCAGGTTGTGGGGAAGCTCTGGGCCGTGCTGGTCGCCATCCCGCTGATGCGGCTGCTCCGCCGGGTTGCACCGACGCCCGCCTGATGCGGCTTGCTGATTTCGATTTCGATCTCCCACCCGACCGGATCGCACAGCATCCCGCCCGTCCACGCGACGCCGCGCGTCTGCTGCATGTGGCGCCCGATGGCTTCGCGGATCGCATGGTGCGCGATCTGCCGATGCTGCTGCGTCCTGGCGATGTACTGGTGGCCAACGATACGCGGGTAATCCCGGCACAGCTTACCGCGCGGCGTGGCGATGCGCGCATCGGCATCACGCTCGACCAGCCGCGAGCAAACGGCACCTGGCACGCGCTGGCGCGGAATGCGCGACGTGTGCGCGTGGGCGATGAGCTGCGCTTCGATGGAGGTAACGAACTGCGCGCGACGGTGGTCGAACGCGATGCGGACGGTGGCGTGGTGCTGGCGTTCAACCGGCATGACGACGAGTTCGTGGCGGCGCTGCGGCACGCCGGGGCTCTCGCCCTGCCGCCTTACATTGCGCGGCCTGCGGGACCGCTGCCCGAGGACAGCGATGATTACCAGACCATCTTCGCTCAACACGACGGCGCGGTGGCGGCGCCGACGGCTGGATTGCATTTCACACCGGCGCTGCTCGAGGCGATGGAGCGGCATGGCGTGCAGCGGGTCACCGTGACGCTGCATGTCGGTGCGGGCACCTTTCTGCCGGTGCGTACCGACGACATCACGCAACACCACATGCATGCCGAACGCGGAGAGATCACGCCGCAAGCCGCAGCCGCGATCAACGCCGCTCAGCGCGTGGTCGCGGTGGGCACGACCAGCCTCCGCCTGCTGGAAAGCGCTGCGTGGGAGGATGGATGCGTCCAGCCGTTCAGCAGCGACACCACGCTGTTCATTGTGCCGGGCTACCGATTTCGCGTGGTCGATCTGCTGCTGACCAACTTCCACCTGCCGCGGTCGACGTTATTCATGCTGGTCTGCGCCTTTGCCGGCTGCGAGCGGATGCGCGCGGCGTACGCGCATGCGATCGAGGCTGGGTATCGGTTCTACTCCTATGGCGATGCGTGCCTGCTGGAGCCGGCCGATCCACCCCCTGCCGCAAGGGGAGGGGGAGAATTGATGTAATGGCGTTCGCTCACTGTATCGCTGCCACAGATGGCAGCGCGCGGGCCGGCGTACTGACTACTGCGCATGGCGATGTTCCGACACCTGCCTTCATGCCGGTTGGCACCGCCGGCACGGTGAAGGCGATGACGCCGGACGCAGTGCGCGCCACCGGCACCGCCATCGTCCTGGGCAATACCTATCACCTGATGCTGCGGCCTGGCGCGGAGCGCATCGCCAGTCTCGGGGGTCTGCATCGCTTCATGGACTGGCCTGGACCAATCCTGACGGATTCCGGCGGCTTTCAGGTCATGTCGCTGGCAAAGCTGCGCAAGCTCGACACCGACGGCGTCACCTTCCAGTCGCATCTCGACGGTTCGACCCACCGTCTCACGCCGGCACGCTCGGTTGAGATCCAGCACCTGCTGGATGCCACCATCACCATGGTGCTCGACGAGTGCACGCCGTTTCCCGCCGCGCCGGACGGAGCGCGCGCGTCCATGCAATTGTCAATGCGCTGGGCGGAGCGGTCGCGCGCCGCATTTCGGCCACGCGACGGCTACGCCCTGTTCGGCATTGTGCAGGGCAGCGTCTATCCTGACCTCCGCGAAGCGTCCGCGCGCGCGCTGCGGCGGATTGGCTTCGATGGCTACGCGATCGGCGGACTGGCGATCGGCGAAGGCCAGGCAACCACCTTCGCCGTGCTCGAGGCTACCGTTCCGCACCTGCCGGTGGACGCACCGCGCTACCTGATGGGTGTTGGAACCCCAGATGACCTGATCGGCGCGGTACAGCGCGGCGTCGACATGTTCGATTGCGTTATTCCCACGCGCGCCGGCCGCACCGCGCGCGCCTACACCTCGGGCGGAGTGTTCAACCTGCGGAATGCGCGTTTCGCCGACGATGCCGCGCCGTTGGACCCGGCGTGCGCCTGCCCCGCCTGCACGCGCCACAGCCGCGCTTATCTGCACCATCTGTTCAAGGCGGAAGAAATGCTCGGGCCAATGCTGCTCACGTGGCATAATGTGCAGTACTATCAGGACCTGATGCGCGGCCTGCGCACCGCCATCACCGAACGCCGGCTGGATGCCTTCGCCGCCGCCGTACGTGCCGGCTGGGCGCACGAGGAATTGCCATGACCGACGAGAACTATGCCGGCCTGACGCAGCTCGGCCATCACGTCGAGCAGCCGGCCAACCCTGATGCAGCCAGGCTGGAGCGCGTGGCGAACCCGGCGCGCGACAGGCACTATGTCGTGCGGTTCACCTGCCCGGAGTTCACCTCGCTCTGTCCGATCACCGGGCAGCCGGACTTCGCCCATATCGTCATCGACTACATCCCTCGCGACTGGATTGTGGAGAGCAAGTCGCTGAAGCTGTACCTCACGTCGTTCCGCAATCACGGCGCGTTCCACGAAGCGTGCACAATGGGGATCGCGGCACGGCTGGTGTCGCTGCTCGATCCGGTCTGGCTGCGCATCGGCGGCTACTGGTATCCGCGCGGCGGCATTCCGATCGATGTATTCTGGCAAACCGGTGCGCCGCCGGAGGGCGCATGGATTCCGCCGCAGGAGGTCGCGCCCTATCGGGGGCGGGCTTGAATTCATCTCGCCCACTCGTTGATCCAAAGGCATTGATTTGCGATCGCGCGCTTGCGCTCGGTTTCGACGCGGTCGGCTTCTGTGGCGCCGAACTGGGCGGAGAGGCACGCGCGCGACTGGCCGAATTTCTCGCTGCGGGACAGCACGGGGACATGGGCTGGCTCGCATCTCGATCGAACGCACGCAGCAATCCGCGCGACCTGTGGCCTGACGCCCGCAGCGTGGTCGCACTCGGCCTGTCGTACGCTCCGGACGATGATCCGCTCGCCTCTCTCGCGCTCGCCGATCGTGGCACCATCTCGGTCTATGCCCGCAACCGCGACTATCACGACGTGGTCAAAGGCATGCTGAAGCATCTCGCTCAGTTCATCGTCGCGCGCCTCGGGCCCGCGGTGAAGGTATTCGTCGATACTGCGCCGGTGATGGAGAAGCCGCTGGCAGAGCGCGCAGGGATCGGCTGGCAGGGCAAGCACACCAACCTGGTGTCGCGCACTCATGGCTCGTGGCTGTTCCTTGGCGAGATCTACACCACGCTCGACATCACCCCCGACGAGCCACATGCGGACCGTTGCGGCAGTTGCACACGCTGCCTCGACGTCTGCCCGACCAATGCTTTCCCTGCGCCCTACCGGCTCGATGCGACGCGTTGCATCTCCTACCTCACTATAGAACATCATGGTCCCATTCCACGCGAACTCCGCCCGTTGATGGGCAATCGTATCTACGGCTGCGACGATTGCCTTGCCGTCTGCCCGTGGAACCGCTTCGCCAGCACCACGCCGCACGACAAACTGCGCGCCCGCGCCGAACTGACCGCGCCACGCCTTGCGGATCTAGCCGCCCTGGACGACACGGGTTTCCGCACCATGTTCATCGGGTCCCCCATCAAGCGCATCGGCCGCGACCGCTTCGTGCGCAACGTGCTGATCGCCATCGGCAACTCAGGCGATATCGATTTGGGTCAGGCCGCAGCGCGGCTGAGCAACGACGCGAACCCCGTGGTCGCCGAGGCCGCAGCCTGGGCATGCGAGCGACTGCAGAGCGGAGCCAGCGCTGGGCCCCGCCGGCCGAACTCGCCCGCCGTTTGGTAATCACGTTGCGGTGACGGTCGCCGGCGCACGGGACACTGGAGCCGCGATGTTTTCAGGTCGATCATCATCCAGAACGTGCTGCAATCTTGCCGAATCCTCACGGATTCAGAGGCAAGTTTCGCGTGTGACGTAGCGGACAGATCGATACCGAACGGCGAACGCATCGCCAGAACCCCGCCAGATCGCTCATGCTCGTGACCGCACGCAATCTGCGAATCGCGCTATGACCAAGCGGTAGGGATCGGCAAGCTTCTGCTTGCGGAGAACATCACGTTGAAGCAGGCGGCGGAACGACTCGGCTATGTCCGGCCGGAGGATTTCGATCCCTGGGTTGTGCCGCCGGCGATGGCGGAGCCGGGTGTCGCGCTGCCAGGAGGCGGCGGCTGAGCGGCCTGATCAAACGCAGCTTTTCCCTCGCCGGCCATCGCACCAGCGTTGCCCTGGAACAGGAATTCTGGGCGGCGCTAATGCATATCGCGGCCAGCCGCCAGCAGACCCTGACAGCATTGGTGGCTGCGGCCGACGCAGAGCGTGGTGACGGCCGTCCGCTGGCCTCCGCGCTGAGGGTATTGGCCCTGCGCGAATTCTTTCCGGCGACATTAACACCTCTCTAAACCATAGGTTGCATTGTCTGCCCTCGATAACCACCAAGAGGGAAAATCCCATGCATGGAGCCAATATCCAGGCATCCCGGACCGTCAAAGTGAGTGAGCTGATCCTGTCTGATCGCCTGATCGCCCTGGCCGAGGATGCGGACCGTGCAGGCTACACCACCACTGCCGAGCAACTGGTGACGCTGGCGTGCACCGTATTCGACGAGGCGAGGAAGCTACACTGACTGCGACGGCGACTGTTGCTGGATGGTGGGCGCGACAGGGATTGAACCTGTGGCCCCTGCCATGTCAAGGCAGTGCTCTCCCGCTGAGCTACGCGCCCATCCGCAGAAAAAATACGCGTCTACCCTGCCACGGGCAAGGTTGGGTCGTGACAGCGCACGCTGCGCCGGCTTCTATATGGCCATGGACGTGCCAGTCGCCGCCTCGATCACTTCGCCTGACCCCGTCGTGGTGCTGCGGCCGGCACAACAGACAATTCCGGTGGTGTTTGCCTCGCCGCATTCGGGACGCAGTTACCCAGACGAATTGCTCGCCGCATCACGACTGGATGGCCAGAGCCTGCGCCGCAGCGAAGACGGCTTCGTGGACGAGCTGTTTGCGGCGGCGCCGGAGCATGGCGCCCCGCTGCTCGCCGCCACCTTCCCGCGCGCCTGGTGCGATGCCAACCGCGAACCTTGGGAGCTCGATCCCGCGATGTTCGCCGACCGGCTGCCGTCGTGGGTCAACACCACGAGCGCCCGGGTCGGCGCGGGTCTCGGCACGATCGCCCGCGTTGTCGCCTCCGGCGAGACGATCTACCGCGACAAACTGTCATTCGCGGACGCCGAGAGGCGCATCCGCACCTGTTGGCAGCCGTTCCACAATGCTTTGGCCGAGCTGATCGCTGAGACGCGCGCTGATTTCGGGCAATGTCTGCTGATCGACTGCCACTCGATGCCGACGCACGGTCATGCGACCCGGTCTGGTTCGAGGGCGGCCGACTTCGTCATCGGCGACGTCCACGGCACCGCGTGCTCGCCGCGCGTCGCTCGGATGGTCGAGGCGCTGTTGGTGGACCTCGGGTACAGTGTGCGACGCAATGACCCCTACGCCGGTGGCTACATCACCCGCCACTACGGCCGCCCACGTGAGGGACTACATGCGTTGCAGATCGAGATCGCGCGCGAGCTCTACATGGATGAGAGCCGAATCGAGCGACTGCCCGGCTTCGTGGCAGTGCGCCACAAGATCACCCAGCTGATCGCCGGCCTCGCGCAGACCGCCGGCCTCCTGAGCGAGGCCTGACCAGCCAGAAACGGCCGAAAAAAATGGCGACGCTTGTGGCGCCGCCAAGTTTAGGGAGGAAACGTCCAAGAAAGCAGACAGCGCGGTCAGGGACCGCATTGCTGCGATGCACAAACTAGGTGAGCGGTCATTCGCGTGCAAGCGATTTTTCGCAATGCACCATCACGGAACCGAGATCGCCAGTCCCTGGCAACGATCCGCTAAGGCTTGGGGGCTATCATCACGCCCATGCGGTGGTGCTGCCTCGCAGTCGTGACGTTGCTGGCGGTTGGCGGGCCCGCCAAGGCCCAGTCGATATTCCCCCAGTCGATGGTCCCCTCGCCGGTGACCCCCGGTCTGCTGTGCCGGTCGGCCGTTGCCGCAGCCGAACGGGCCAGCGGAATTCCGGCGCACCTGCTGGCTGCGATCAATCACGTGGAGAGCGGGCGGCGTGATCCAGCCACTGGGGCCGTGCACCCCTGGCCGTGGACAGTGAATGCCGAGGGCGCGGGGTCCTTCTATGACACCAAGGCCGAGGCAGTGGCGGCGGTGCGCGGGATGCAGGCACGCGGCATCCAGTCGATCGATGTCGGCTGCGGACAGATCAACCTGATGCACCATCCTGACGCGTTTGCAAGCCTCGAGCAGGCGTTCGACCCGCAGGCCAACGCCGCGTACGCAGCACGCTTCCTCAAGGAACTGTTTGCGCAGACCGGCGACTGGAACAAGGCCGCGGCGATGTACCACTCGGCGACGCCGGAGCTGGGAGCGGAATATCAGCAAAAGGTCCTGGCCGTTTGGCCGGAGGAGCAGCGTCTCGCCGGCCTTGTGGCCGCGACTCCACTGGCCCAGGCCTGGAACGCCACGATGACCGCGCCGGCTCCCGGCTTCCCACGCGTTTTGCGCGAGCAGCCGACAGGGATGGCGCCGGGACCACATATCATCATGCTGCCCACTGCCGGCGGTGTGACAGCGCCCGGCCGTGGACTCGATGCCTATCGGGCAATGCCGATTGGCCTCGCGTTTCAGCCGCCGCCGCGGCGCATTGGTGGATAGCCTCAGGCAGCAAACTCGGCGCGGATCAACGCGGAGTGTTCGCCGACCGCCGGCACCGGACCCAGGGCGCGCGGTCCATCACTGAAGAGCACTGGCGGCGCGGCGAGCGAGACCGGACCGTTCGGCGTATCGACCGACGCGCGCCGCAATGCCGGATGATGCGAGAATGCCGCCACATCGTTGACGAAACCGTATGCAGTATTGGCAGCGCGGAGTTTCTCGGCGGCTTGTTCGCGCGACAGACTCGCGAATGCACTCGCGATATGCGCATCCACCATCGCGCGGTTCGCGACACGGATGACGTTGGTCTGGAAACCCTCGCGTTGCGGCAACCCCGCTTCGTCGAGGAACTTCGCGCAGAACTCCACCCACTCGCGTTCGTTCTGGATGGAGATCAGCACCAGCGCACCATCGGCGGTGGCGAATGCGCCATAGGGACAGATCGACGGATGCGCCAGGCCAAGGCGCTCCGGTGCGCGACCCGTGCCTTCGTAGAACAGCAGCGGCACATTCATCCAATCTGCCATGCCGTCGAACAGGCTAACCTTGAGGCCCTTGCCACGACTGGTGATGCCGCGCTCGATCAGCGCCTCCAGCACGCCGGCGTGAGCCGCCATACCGCAGGCGATGTCGCAGGCGGAAACGCCGACACGGCCAGGGCCAGCGGGATGGCCGGTGATCATCGCCAGACCCGATTCAGCCTGCACCAGCAGATCGTAAGCCTTCATCGTGGCGTAGTCGCCGGTATCTCCATAGCCAGAGATGTCCACGGTGATCAGCCGGGGAAATCGCTCTCGCAGACTTTCGGAGGCGAAGCCCGCGCGAGCCGCCGCACCCGGAGCGAGGTTCTGAATGAACACGTCCGCCTGCGCCAGAATGTGGTGGAGCAGCGCGGCATCATCAGGCTGCTTGATGTCAGCGACCAGGCTCTGCTTGCCGCGGTTGAGCCAGACGAAATAGCTGGACAGCCCCTTCGCCGCCTTGTCATAGCCGCGAGCGAAGTCGCCCTCCGCCCGCTCGATCTTGATGACTCGCGCGCCCGCATCGGCCAGGCGCGAACTGCAATACGGCGCTGCCACCGCCTGTTCCAGCGAGACGACGAGCAGGCCGTCCAAAGGCGTGTGCATGGCGCCGACCTCTCCGCTGCGAGAGCCATGCCGTTCCCATCTCGCTCACGCGCGGTCAAGTGGCGCCTTGCGACCAGGTGTCTCGAACCGCAGCCGGCAAGCGACGTTCCCAGGGAATGAAGGTCCGGGTCATTCAATTCGCTGCCGCCATTCTCACCGCGCTCGCCCTTGTTCCGGGCGGGGCTCACGTGCTTGAGCTATCGAACAAGATTAACCTGGATCAGGCACAGTATGTGGCGGTGCAGCAGATCTATCGCGGCTGGGCGCTGCTGGGCATCGTTCTGATCGCAGCTCTGCTGGCCAATCTACTGTCAGCTATCGTTGCGCGCAGCCAGAAGATGCCGGTGCTGTTCGCTGCGACTGCCACTGTCCTGCTCGGCGTCACACTCGCGGTCTTCTTCACATGGACATTCCCGGTTAATCGGGTGACTGACAATTGGACCGTGGCGCCTGCTGATTGGGAGGCACTTCGCGCCAGGTGGGAGTATTCGCATGCGACAAATGCTGCGTTGACCTTCCTCGCGCTGTGCTCAGCCGTGGCTGCGGGATCGACGTGGCAAGGGTCGCAGGCTCAGTAGCTCCGCGGCAGGTCGAGGACGTGCTCCGCGATATACGACAGGATCAGGTTGGTGCTGATCGGCGCCACCTGGTACAGCCGCGTCTCGCGGTACTTGCGCTCCACATCGTATTCCTCGGCAAAACCGAAGCCGCCGTGAGTTTGCAGGCACGCCTCCGCCGCTGCCCAGGAGGCGTCCGCGCCGAGCAGCTTGGCCATGTTGGCCTCCTCGCCGGGGGTCAGGCCGGCCTCGAATTTTTGGCAGCCCTCGCGGATCATCAATTCGGCGGCACGCATCTGCGCGTAGGCGCGGGCGAGCGGGAACTGGATGCCCTGGTTCTGCCCGATCGGGCGGCCGAACACCTGCCGGTCGCGCGCGTAGTCGGTGGCCTTCTTCAGGAACCAGCGCGCGTCGCCGATGCACTCTGCCGAGATCAGCAGGCGCTCGGCATTCATGCCGTCGAGGATGTAGCGGAAGCCGCGGCCCTCCTCGCCGACCAGGTTCTCGGCCGGCACGATCAGGTTGTCGAAGAAGATCTCGGTCGAGTTGTGATTTATCATCGTGCGCAGCGGGCGGATGGTCATGCCATTGCCGACGGACGCGCGCATGTCGACGATGAAGGTGGAAAGACCATCAGTGCGCCGCTTCGCCTGGTCGCGCGGCGTGGTGCGTGCCAGCAGCAGCATCAGATCGGAGTGCTCGGCGCGGCTTGTCCATACCTTCTGGCCGTTCACCACGTAGTGGTCGCCTTCGCGCTTGGCAAAAGTTCGCAAGCTGGTGGTGTCGGTGCCGCTGGTCGGTTCGGTGACGCCGAACGCTTGCAGGCGCAGTTCACCCGTCGCGATCTTGGGCAGGTAGTCCTGCTTCTGCTTTGGCGAACCGTGCCGCAGGATGGTGCCCATGATGTACATCTGCGCGTGGCACGCGGCGCCGTTGCAGCCTTCGGCGTGGATGGTCTCGAGGATCGCCGCGCCAGCGGACAGCGGCAGGCCGGCGCCGCCATACTCTTCGGGGATCAGTGCAGCGAGGTAGCCGGCCTCGGTGAGGGCGTTGACAAACGCGGTAGGATAGGTGCGGTCGCGATCCAGGTTGCGCCAATATTCTCCAGGGAAGCGCGCACAGAGTTTTGCCACTTCGACGCGGATCTCGGCGTGCGGATCGGTGGCAAGGGGCTGGTCCATTACGGTCTCCCGAGGCTCGCCCCTCGGTGCTTAGGCGCCCGGGTGCGGGCGTGCAAGCGACCGGCGGGGGGACCTCGATGGCTTCTCGTGAGGTGCGAGCTTTTCAAAGACGTGTGAGATCACAACGGCGTCGGCATCGGCTCCGGAGGACGCGGATCGGGACGCGGCGGAAGTTCGATCGGAGGCTGCGGCGACGGATTGGGATCCGGACGCGGGTTTGGCGAGGCCTGCATGTTACCTCCTTGACTTCGCGGGTTTGCCCTCGAACGAGCGGTGCGGGCGCCTGGTTGCCGGCTCCAATTACGAACACTTCATCCGGCCACCAAATTTCTGCCGCGATACCGCCGCCAAGCCGACGCGCGGCAAGCCCACAATCTGCACATGGCAACAACCGGGAGGATATATACCGTGCGCAAGACCCTGATCGCTCTCGCGGCCGCCACAGGCCTGGTCGGCCTTGGAACAATCGGCGCATCGGCTGCATCGGTGGCTCCGGCCAATTTGCCGGCGCAGGCGTCTGCCGTGCAGCAGGCCGACTGGTATTGCGGCCCGCGCTGTCAGACCTCGCGCCATGAGCGCTGGGAACGGCATGCGTGGCGCGAGCACCACCGACCCTATTACGGCTATAATAGCTATTACGGAAACCCCTACTACCGCCGCTGATTTCAGCCGGGCATGGCGCCTCTTCGCGAGCCTCCGTTGGCGGAGTAGCCTGTGGAGAACCAACGAGGAAGCGTCATGCCCGCCATTCTCAGTCGCCGCAGCCTGTTAGGCGCGGCACTCGCCGTCACTGCCCTGCCGCGCTTCAGCCATGCCGCGGATCCCATCAAGATCGGCATGCCGCTCGCGCTGACCGGCCCGCTCGGCTCGGTTGGTCAGGAGATGAAGAACGGCGCCCAACTCTGGGCCAAGGTGGAGAACGCCAAGGGCGGTCTGCTCGGCAGACCCATCGAGCTGTTCATCACCGATACCGCCGGCGACCCCGCGACCTGCGTGCGCAAGGCCCAGGAACTGGTCGAGCGCGAGAACTGCCGTGTGTTTTTCGGTATGACGCTGTCATCCGAGGCCCTCGCCGTAGTACCCGAAACTCGCCGAGTGGAACGCGATCTTTGTCTCCTCCGACAACGGCGACGGCAGGCTCACCGCCGCCTCGCTGGTGCCGAACTTCTTCCGCTCGAACATCTCCGGCCCAATGGGAACGCGGGCCGTGTCGCTCTATTTGCGTGACGCGCCATTCAAGAACTTCTATGCGATCGGCATGGATTACGCCTGGGGCCGCAACAGCGTCGGCGTGTTCGAGGAGGAGGTGAAGAAGGCTGGTCGTAACCTCATTGGCTCGGTGTTCTCGCCGACCGGCACCAAGGATTTTTCCACGTATATCAGCAAGATCCGCCAGTCCGGCGCTGACGCATTGTACATGGTGCTGGCGGGGGATGACTATAACGCGTTCCTCACGCAGGCGAAGCAGTACCGCCTGTCGGACAAGGTGCAACTGCTCACCGAGGTCGTCGATTTGACGTCGATCCGCGCGGTGGGCGATGCCGCCGTCGGGCTGATCGGCTCCACCCGCTACACCTATACGCTCGACAATCCAGCCAACAAGGAGTTCGTCGCACTCTGGCAGAAGGAATATGGCCAGGTGCCGGACAACAACGAAGGCGAGCAATGGCAGGCCTGCCAGATTTTGGCCGCCGGAATCAGGCAGGCGGGCGGCGTCGAGACTGACAAGCTGCGTGCGGCGCTTGAGACGATCGCGATCGACAGTATCAAGGGACATGTAGCGATCCGAGCGTGCGATCATCAGGCAATCCAGCAGGGCTACATCGTGAAGGTGGTGAAGCAGGAGGACCCGATGCCGGTGCCGCAGGTGATCGCCACCTACCCTGGCGATCACACCGCGCCGGCTTGCAACAAGATGACCTATGATGATTGATGCGGTCACAACCCAGCCAGGAGCATAATGGTGACAACCATCCCGAAGACTTTGCAGCCGCACATCAATTCGGCCTTCCCGGAGCACGTGTGCCTGGTCGGCACCGTGTTGCCGAACGGCTACGCGCAGATCACGCCGCGGGGCAGCACGATGGTGCTCGACGATGACCATATCGCGCTTTGGGAGCGCGGCAAGGGCTCGACCACCGCCGCGCTGAAGGATGGCACCAAGGTCACGGTGTATTTCCGCAAGCCGCAATTGCGCGCCGACGGTGTGCTTCCGAAGGGTGGCATCGCGCGGTTCTACGGCACGGCGCGGGTGGTGAAGTCTGGCCCGCAGTACGACGAAGTGTGGCGGAAGCTGGTACAGCCGGAGAAGGATCGTGACCCGGACAAGAAGGGTTTCGCGGTGCTGATCAAAGTCGACCGCGCCGAGGACCTTGATGGCATGGCGTTGACCATCGACTGAGGCAGTTCGCTGGCCGCGCCCATAATCGGCGGCGCAGCGTGCGGCTAGGCGCGCGGCGTCGCCGAGCCAGTTACCTATGCCTCGGCTGAGACATGTGGCGCGTCCCGCCTCTTCAAATGCAACCAAACTCCGGTGATCGCGTGCGAGGCAATCGCCATGAACAGCATCACGAAGACCGTGGTAGAATATGAGCTCTTGTTGAATCCCAGGATCAAGTCAGCCCCCCACATGATCAGCACCCACTGGACGAGGTAAATTACGTTGACGTTCTTGCTCCAGTAATAGATTACCTCGAACGGTCGGTTCGGCCTGATGTGCCCGACGGCGAGCTGGCACAGATATACCCATGCCAGCACGATCCCAACGACGAAGGCAACGAAACCCGGACGGCTATGGTAGAAATCGCCGACATGATAGCTGTAATTGGGCGCGATGAACGCGAGGCTTATGACTGAGATCAGAAAGCCGATTAGCCCCATCTTTCTGAATGTCGCATTGAGATCTGTCGACCTTTTCAATGTGTCACCCAAGAACATGCCGACGAGGACGTACGCGAACCACGGAAAGAACGGAAACGACACCAGATTGCCGATGCTGGGCTCCTGAGAGGGAATATTGCCCCACAAATAGTCCAGCAGATGGCCTGCAACGGGAACGTCCGAACCGACCCCCCATAGAAACGGCGAAACCATCGCCGTCGCAGCGGCGAGGAGCAGCAGAACGTAGCGGTTCACACGGACTTCTCTGATCACGGCCATCGCGATGAACGCCAGTCCGGCGAATTGCAGGATGTCGAGCTCCAGGAACGCATCGGTAAGGCTCGCAACTGCGTCAGGTATCTGTGCAGCCCTGGAAGGCGAGAGCAGATTAACGTAAACAATGGGCAGCACGCCCCGGAGCAGGTTCAATATGTAGCCGAGGAGGATCAGCCAAAGTCCTCTTTGGACGCCATATTTGAACTCGGTATGCCTCGAATAATAAAACGATATGCCCATCAGGGCCATGAAGACCGGCGCGGCAGGAGGGCCACCCAGGAAACCTACGATATTGCCGAACAGGGAGTGCGCCACCTCCGGTGCGGAATACGTGATAAGCACATGCACCAGGATCATGAAAAAAACTGCCAGGCCCCTTGCGAGGTCTATGGCGCGCAACCTTGTCTTTTCCTGTGCCAAAGCGAAACTCCCTGCCTGCGTCTATCCGCCGACGGACCGGTGATACCTGCTCCGCCGCTTTCAGCAGTTGACCATCGAAACACCCAGGCCGGCGGTGCCCATCTCCTTGAAGGGTTGCGGCAGTGCCCGTCCGGTCTCGAGCATCGCGGCGATCACCCGGTCCAGGTCCTCCCAATGCTGCGAAGCAATTTCGTTGGTCGCGATGAGGTAGGCGTTGTAGGCCTTGATTGCGCCGAAGGCGTTGCGCTCGATGCACGGTATCAGCACGAAGCCGCCGACCGGATCGCAGGACATGCCCAGGTGGTGTTCGAGCGCCATCGTCGCGGCAATCTCCGTCACCTCCAGCGGATGGCCGGTGGCATGCGTGATCATTGCGGCCGCCATCGCCGAAGCGACGCCGATCTCGCCCTGGCACCCGACTTCGGCCCCTGCCACGCTGGCGTTGGCCTTGCAAAGGATGCCTACCAGTCCAGCCATCAGCAGCCCGCGGCGCATCGCGTCCTGCGACAGCTTGAGATCGTTCTTCATGATGAACGCCACCGCCGGCATGGTGCCCGCCGAGCCCAATGTCGGTGCCGTGACGGCGAGCCGGCCCGCCGCGTTGCGCTCGGAGACAGCGAGCGCGCAGGCACTCAATCGGCCCATGAAGCGCTCGCCGCCCGCGAGCTTGAGCGAGCGTTGGTAGATCTGCCCGGCCTTGCGATGAAACTCGAACGGACCCGGTAGCACGCCCTCTTCAGCGAGGCCGAGTTCCACGCCTTCCAGCATCGTCGCAAGCACCAGGTCGAGGTGGGCCATCACCTCGCTCTCCCCGACATTCAGAATGGCCTTTTCGTTGTCGAGGACGATGTCCTCGGCGGTTTGCTTCGAGCCCGCGATCAGCCGCTTGAAGTCCTCCATGTTGGCGAAGGCATGGACAGGCGCCCTGCGGCCTGAGTCGGGCTGGCCCTTCCACTGGAAGAAGCCGCCGCCGGTCGAATAGTACTCTCGCTCGAACAGCGCTGCGCTGTTCTCGCCCACGAGCCGCATGATCATGGTGTTGGTGAAGGGAAACGAGTGCTGAACCTTGTCCCAGACGACGGTGGACGCGCCGATCTGAAAACTTCGGCCGGCAACGGTCATCGTGTGGATCCGGCCGGTATCGCCGAGTTCGTCCATCAGCGCCGTGTTGCAGGTTTCCGGCTTCTCGCCCAGCAGGCCGGCGATGATGGCACGGTCGGTGCGATGCCCCCTGCCGGTGGCACTGAGACTGCCGTAGAGGTGCGCCTCGATGGTGACGGCCGACTTCACGAGATCGGGACGGTCTTCCAAAGCGGAACGGAAATCGGTCGAGATCCGCAAGGGCGCGATTGTGTGGGAACTGGATGGTCCCGGCCCGACCTTGAACAGATCCCTCAGGGGAACGGCAATCGCTCCGGCGGGAACCCGTTGGTAGCCCCGTTCTGGCGCTATTGGAAAGACGTTGCCGGGGATACCTCTGGCGAACGAGATATTGGCCCGCGCCAGCAGTTCGAGACCCGCCGCCGAGAGCCCAGCGAACGTGATGAACCTACGCCGATCCATGATGCTCCGACTTTCAAAAATGCTCGATACGCACCGGAGCGCGCTATCGGCACAGCTTCGCTTGCAATGAGCCTAAGCCTCGTGAGTTGAGAATTCGCTTAATTCTCGTCGCAGCGTCAGGGACGGGAACGGAACCCCGTCGCCACCACGTACAGCTCACTGGACTCCTTGCGGCTTGCCGGAGGCTTGGCATGCCGCACCAACGCGAACCGCTGCTTCAGCCGCCGCAGCATGGCCTGCTCGGCGCCACCCTGAAACACCTTGGCCACGAACCCACCGCCCTCCGCCAGCACTTCCGCAGCGAAGTCGAGTGCGGCCTCGGCCAGCGCCATGATCCGCAGATGATCAGTCGCGGCGTGTCCCGTCGTGTTGGGCGCCATGTCCGAAAGCACCAGGTCTGCCTTGCCACCCAGTTCCGCGATCAGTCTCTCCTGAATCTCAGGCTCGGAAAAATCCCCCCGCAGCATCACCGCCCCGGCGACCGGATCGATCGGCAGCAGGTCCACACCAACCACGCGCGCCGCCCCGCGCTGCATCGCTACCTGCGTCCAGCCACCTGGCGCCGCGCCCAGGTCAATCACCTTCACGCCACGGCGGATCAGCCGGAAGCGCTCATCAAGCTCGACCAGCTTGAATGCAGCGCGCGAGCGAAAGCCCTGCTGCTTCGCCGCTGCCACATATGGATCGTTGAGCTGCCGCGTGAGCCAGCGCTGCGAGGCGGCACTGCGCTTCTTCGACGCCCGCACCGTCACCGTCAGCCCGCGTGGAGCTGCCGTCTTGCGCCCCTTCACCCGCGCCCGCGCCTTCGGTCGGCGCGGATCATGCGCAGCAGCATGCCTTCACGTAGGCCGCGGTCCGCCACGATCACCCGTGTCGCAGGCCACAGGCGCACCAGCGCAGCAAACACCGCACAGCCGGGCAGCACGAAGTCCACCCGATCCGGGCCGACGCAGGGATGCGCCTCCAACCCCTCGCGTCCGAGCGCCCGCAGGTCGGCCATCGCCGCATCGGCCTCATCGGCACTCAACACAGTGCCATCGACCAGCAGCCGCCGGTAACGCGGCAGACCCAGCGCCACACCGGCCAGGGTCGTCACCGTGCCGCTGGTGCCCAGCAACTGCACGCCGCCTTCGCGGATCTCGCGGCCGATGCAATGCACCGCCTCGAATGCATTCAACCGGGCGCCGACGTCATCCACCATCGCTTCGAAGCCGTCAGGGTCGAACCCCGCATGGCCAAACCGCTCGGCCAATGTCACCACCCCGACGGGCAACGAATTATATCCGATCAGCTCGGGCCTTCCGTTCGGGTCGGTCCGCACCCAGGCGAGCTCGGTCGAGCCACCACCGATGTCGAACAGCAACGCCCGCCGTCCCCAGCCGGCAAGCAGTGGCGCACAACTTTCGAGCGCCAGCTCCGCCTCCTCGCGCGAGGAGATCACGCCGATGTCCAGACCTGTCTCGTGTTTCGCCCGGGCAAGGAACGCTGTGCCATTGGCCGCACGCCGGCACGCCTCGGTGGCGATCGCGCGCAGCTTGCGCACCGGCCGCCGCTCCAGCCGCGCCGCGCAGGCGCTCAGCGCGGAAATCGCCCGTTCCATCGCCGCGGGACTGAGCTGACCGGTGCGGTGCAGACCCTCGCCCAGCCGCACGATCCGACTGAAGCTGTCGAGCACGCGGAACCCGTCGCCGGACGGCGCCGCTACAAGCATGCGGCAGTTGTTGGTCCCCAGGTCGAGCGCGGCGAACGCCGGACCGGCGAATCGCCGCGGCTCACTCGGAAGAGCGGCGCGGTCGACCGGGGACTGGACATTCCGCGGTTGCATCGCTGCATTCTCATCCGTGGCCGCCCAACCGGGCAAGCGCCGTCACGCGGGGTTGCTTTGATTTCATCCAGGCACGTACTGTCGGTTGTTCAGGAGAACGTTCATGGACGCAACGGTCGATGCCGCAACCGCACCTCGCCTTTCGCGCAAGAAGATGCGCCGTGTCCTCGACCGTTATCGCGTGACCGAGGGCAACGGTTTCCGTCTCGTCAAGTTCGACCCTGCCGACACCGCGGATAACCTGCTGACAAAGCAGCAAGCGGAAATCATGCTGGCCGAGGATGTGCAACGTCTGGCCGCGTTGCAGGAGAAGCTGTATGCACAGGATGAATGGGCCGTGCTGTGCGTGCTGCAGGCGATGGACGCTGCCGGCAAGGACGGCACGATCAAGCACGTGATGTCGGGCGTAAATCCGCAGGGTGTGCAGGTGACCAGCTTCAAGGCGCCGGGACCCGAGGAACTGGCGCACGACTTCCTGTGGCGCGCCAATCGGGCGCTTCCGGCACGCGGCCACATCGGCATCTTCAACCGCAGCCACTACGAGGAGGTGCTGGTGGTTCGCGTCCATCCCGAATTGCTCGAGCGGCAGAATCTGCCGAAGGAACTGATGGGCAAGCGGCTGTGGGATCAACGACTGGAGGCGATCACAGGCTTCGAGCGCTATCTCACGCGCCAGGGCATGGTGGTGCTGAAGTTCTTCCTCAACGTGTCGAAGCAGGAGCAGAAGCGCCGCTTCCTGGAGCGTCTCGAGGAGCCGAACAAGCACTGGAAGTTCAGCGCGAGCGACCTGGCCGAGCGGGCCTTCTGGAACGAATACAGGGGCGCCTATCAGGAGGCCATCGCCGCCACAGCGACACCGCATGCGCCCTGGTTCGTCGTGCCGGCCGACAACAAGTGGTTCTCGCGGCTGATCGTGGTGGCCGCGATGATCGAGGCCATTGAATCACTCGACCTGAACCTGCCCCCGTTGACCGCGGAGCAGGAGGCGTCACTGGAAGCGGCACGGCGCAAGCTGGAAAGTGAGCCGAACTAGGCCGCAGGAGGCCGCCAGTCCGCCGGCGTGTCGTGGTCCGGATGCTGGAACGTCGTGATGCGCGAGAGATCCTCGGGCGGGTCGCCCTCGCCGGTGGCATGCGACGGCGTAGAGCCCAGCAGCGAGGCGCACCAGCCGAGCCTGCTTTCGGTCCCCATCACGATCTCCGGCGTGACGGCGGCGGGATCGTCCAGGCTGCCAAGGGTAACGCTCATATGGTCCGGCCGCTTCAGGTAGCTAAACGTCAGCGGCGTGCCGCAGTGCGCGCAAAAGCCGCGATCGGCGGCGGACGAGCTGGCGAACATGGCCGGCGTGCCGCGCGTCCAGGCGATGTCGGTGTCGCGCACCGCCGCCCAGGCGAAGAACGGACCACCGACCGCCTTCTGGCACATGCGGCAATGACAGATGCCGACACGCTCTGGCTTGGCGTACAGCGCATAGCGCACCGCGCCGCACTGACAGCCACCGGTCATTTTTGGTGTCCGTTGCTCACTCATCAGACCCTCGCCTCTCGTACTAGGGTAACAATCTGGGTAACATGGGCTCAGCAGTTCTGCGCCCTGACCGGACCATTTAACTCGGCCAAAGCGGCAAAGTTGCCGTGCTGCCGCAAGGGCGGCGGCAGCGACCATGCGCCATCATCTCTGTCAATGCGCCGAAGCGGAAGCCGCCGCGCCCCGGTGTCGTGGGGCAACGTCAGGCCGTCATAGAACCTCTCGCCTTAGCTCACCCTGTTTCTTGTGAAGCTGTTGCAGCCGCATGGCGAAGCGATCCAGGCAGGCCGCCGCTTGCTGCGGATGCTGGGCTACTCGGTGCGCGTTCAGTCGCAGCCGCAGCGCCGCGTCGTGGCTGTACAGTATCTCGGCAAGCTCATCGGCGAGTGCATCGGCGTCGGTCTCGGGTTCTGGTGGCATACCGTGAAGGTTCAGCCGTTGCTCAATCATCGCCCTGTTTCCTTCCCTCTCGACACGTAGCTGGTGCCGATAACGATCCTAGCCGACCGAGGCGAATTTGTCTCGCGCGGCGTACGTTCCTCAGAAGTGTAAACCCTGACCACGCTGTGCAGATCACGGTCTTTGCAGCAGCGCACCGCATAGGAACATCGTGGTCTAAAGACGCCGAAGGTGCCAAATCTGGCCGGTCCCTGGTAGACCCTGCCGCGCTTACGCGTCATCTGGCCGTGGCTAGCCACCGCGCCAGTCGATCAGCATCGTGCTAAAAGGGCAACCGGGGCGGTTTCGATGCTGCGATGGCGCAGCCGGGGGAAACATGTTCACGATCGTCAGAAGGTTCAGGCTTACGCGCGGTTCGGCAGAGGAAGTTGCGCGACGCGTGCGGGAAAGCTTCCTGCCGCTGTTGCAAGAGTTGCCAGGTTTTCGGGACTACTACCTGCTAGAGGGCGGTCCGGACGTGCTGATCAGCATCCGCGTTTTCGATAGCGCGGACGAAGCGCTTGCATCAAACGAGACCGCGGCAAACTGGATGCGGGACAACGTCTTGGAATACGTGAAGGGCATGCCTGAAGTCATGGCTGGCAATGTACCTCGTGGCTGGGGACAAGGGCGACCCAGAGTGATGACCCTGCTGGCCAGCATGGTACGGCAGTCTGTAGTCCGGCGGCGCTTGAATCAGTGGCTCACTTCCCAGCGTTCCCGACCCCCCCGGCCACGCCGTCCTACGTGCGCACATTGGCTGACGCCTATCCGTTCGCGCCCCCCGCCTTTGGCGTAGCGCTGTTCTTTCTGGTAAGTGGGTTCGTCATTCGGATCTCGTTCGCAAGCTACGGACGGCTCGGTTTTCTGGTAGCCCGCGTCATGCGGCTTTATCCGACCTATGTGGCAGGCTTCAGTATAACCATTGCATCGCTCAGCTTGGCCGCCATTAGTTGGCATCAGGCTTTTCCGTATGTACTGACCGCTGTCCTCAGCCACATCCTGCCGGGCACGAGAGACCTAATCGGCAGCCCACAAATCGACTACGTCGTCTGGACTCTTGAGGTCGAAGTTAAGTTCTACATTGTATGTCTCTTGATCGCTCCCCTGCTGCGATCGGGAAGCGCACTAGCTTTCCTCGCGCCGGCTGCGATCGCCGCACTGGTGTCGATCGGATTGAGCCATCCACCGTCGCACACCGCATTGTTCGCGGCACTATTCAGCGGACCGATGCTGATCTTCATGTTTATCGGCGTTGCGGTGCACTACAGGTTCCAAAAGCTCCTCGGCAACGTGGCCGCGATCGGCATCATCGCCGCGCTCTTTGTCGTATTCTGCGCCCTGGCAAGGCCGGGAATCTACGGGCCGGATTTTTCCGTCATCCTTCCGGTAAACTACGGTGCGGCGGCTTTGGTGTTTCATCTCCTGCGCCGTGCTGCCCGCGTCGCTGTTCTCGGCTCGGCTACTCAACTTCGCCGCTGAAATCAGCTACCCGCTCTACATCGTCCACGGCGTGAACGGCTACATACTGATGCGCGCGCTGGCCGGAGTTGGCGTGCCACCAAACCTGTGCATCCTGCTTGCCGCGTCGACGGCGATAAGTGTTGCCTACCTTCTCCATATCGCAGTCGAACTGCCGACGCACCGGCTGGGACGTCTCTGGGGGCGCGGGCTGACGGCGTGGCGAGCGAGCCCATCTCAGATCCTCAATACCCTAAGCGCAACGGACATGCGGACCGCGCCGATCACGACCGACGTTGGCGAAGCGTAAGCTACCCCCCGCGGGAAGGGAACGCCCTCATCCCGCGCCGGCCCACTTGGCACACGCAGTGACCAGCGCTTGTATTTGTCAGCGTTCGCCTGTTTCTCGCTTTGATCGTTACGTAGGCGCCCAAGATCATGATAGCACCTCCCGAAGTGTCTAGGTGTTTTCTCGCTCATCCCGGAAGGGCCTGAGAGGAACTGCTGGGGCAGTGGACTGGAGGTCAGTTGCAGAGTTTCCAAACTGCGCGTATTGAACCTCCTACTACAGTTTCGGGTTCGGCAATCGTCTTGCAACGGTTTAACCCCGGGCAGATCCGCCAAGAGAAAAGAATGCAATTCAATACAGTCCTCTCGCTTGAGCACTTCGACAACCCCTCCCTGCGCACGCTCACCCGCGAGATCTTCACTCACTCTGTCGCAGCGGATCCCGCGTTTCCTCGAAGCAACCGCTGCGCAAAGGTTTGGGAGAATGCTTTGTGTGTTCGCGGCCTTAGAGAGTTTGGCGCAATTCATGAGGAAGCAGAAATTCTGGGCATCGGCGCTGGTGAGGAGATAACTTCCTTTTACTTGACGCGTCACGTTCGGCGCGTGTTTGCCACAGACATCTACGCGGATGCAAAGGTCTGGGCCGAGACGGCCAGCCGCGATATGCTGGCGTCGCCCGAGACATCCGTTCCAGTTGGTTATCCGTGGAACCCCAAACGACTGGTTGTCCAACACATGGACGCATTGTCACTCCGATACGAGGATAACTCCTTCGACGGAATATTCTCTAGCGGCTCTATTGAGCATTTCGGTACTTTAGATGACATCACTTTAGCGGCGCAAGAGATGGGGCGGGTGCTCAAGCCAAGGGGAATTCTGACTCTTGCGACGGAATTCAGGATCGAGGGTCCAGCGGACGGCGTCGGCATACCCGGAGCTGTTATATTTTCGCCAGAAATGCTCCTCAAAACAATCGTGCAGCCAAGTGGCCTAGAGCTGGTCGATGAACCACATTTTGTTACGACACCTGCAACGCGGCGTCTTGCTTACCCTCTGTTAGAAGCTTTGTCTAAGCGTATCCGTGACCCGAGCGTTGCACTGGAACACGACGGCTACGTTTGGACCTCCGTAGTACTTTGCCTGCGAAAGCCGGCGGCCGGGGCGATCAGGGCGGCGCGGTCCGCGCTTACCGAAGCATTGCGCCGCCTTCGCTACAGATGAGAGACGAGTTTCGGGATGCGGACCAGATTGTAGCTTCGGCGGCCCGATCAGCCCGTCGATCTGTGTGTGTGTCCTCTGTTGGTCGTCAGTGAGTAGCGCCACCGCAGCGCACGCGTAATGCAATGGCCTATGCGCCGTCCATCGCCGTGCTGCCTCACGCCTCCGGCGTTTCTCTGCCATCTGTTCGGCCCACCTGGCGGCGAGCTTTGCGTCGCCGCGTGGCGGCTCCTTGTAGTTGGCCTGCTTGCCGGTCTTCGTCGGTGTCATCGCTCCCATGGTTCACTTCTGTCCCAGCACACACATGCGGCAATGACAGATGCCGACACGATCTGGCTTGGCATACCTTGGCATACAGCGCATAGCACACCGCGCCGCACTGACAGCCACCCGTCAGCACCGGGTTGCGTTGTCCGCTCATTGGTTCACCCTCATGCCACCAATGCCCTCATAGTTCCAATGATCGAGGAGACCGGATGATGCGCGCCGTCTGGTACGACCGGCAAGGACCGGCGAATGAAGTCCTGGTGTGCGGCGAACTACCGACGCCGGAGCCGGGCAACTACGAAGTCCGCGTGAGGCTCGAAGCCGCGGGCGTGAACCCGTCCGACGCCGGCCGTCGCCGCGGGCCCGCACCGGCGCTGGAATATCCACGCGTTGTCACGTGCAGCGATGGCGCTGGCGTGGTGGATCGCGTCGGACCAATGGTGCCGGAAAGTTGGGTCGGCCGCCGCGTCTGGCTGTACAACGGTCAGCGCAACGGCCGCTGGATGGGCACCGCGGCGGAATTCATCGCACTGAATGTCGATCTGGTGATGCCGCTGCCCGAGCGCGTCTCGTTCGCCGAGGGCGCTACCCTCGGCATCCCCGGAATGACCGCGCATTATTGTGTGTTCGCTGGCGGTCCGGTGCAGGGCCGCACACTGCTGGTGACCGGTGCCGCGGGTGCTGTCGGGCACTACGCGGTGCAGCTTGCCAGGTGGGCGGGCGCCACGGTGATCGCCACCGTCAGCTCCGAGGCAAAGGCCGAACGTGCCCGCGCCGGCGGCGCCAATCACGTCATCAACTATCGCAACCAGGACGTCGCCGCACGCGTGCGCGACATCACGGGCGGTGAAGGCGTCGATCACGTGGTGGATGTGGATTTCGGCGGCAACCTCGCGGCGACCCTGCGCTGCGTGCGGGCCAACGGGAGCATCGCGATCTATGCGTCGAACGGCGACCGCACGCCACGGCTGCCTGTCGGTGAACTGATGCAGAGGAACATCTCGCTGTATCCGATGTCACTCCCCGGCACGCCGCACCCGGCACGCAAGCGCGCACAAAGCGACATGGCGAACTGGATCGCAAGCGGGCAGCGTATTCTGTCGGTTGCCGCGCAATTCCCATTGTATGAGGCCGCGGCGGCTCACGAGGCTGTGGAGCGCGGCGACAAGGTCGGCACGGTTGTGATCGACTGCGCACGCTGAACCGCCGCGCTTCACGATCCGCTGAGCGACATTACCGATCGCGCACCCCCCTTGATCGGGAGTCGGTCGTCCCAAGCTTCCGGCGACCATCGAGGTCGATGGGGCAGCACGCGGTTTTGCGTTCGCTGCACGAGCAGAATCTGAAGGGAGACACCCATGGCGAAAAGCACCTCGAGCACGCCACGGCGCGACGGAAGTTTGCAGAGCGGCGATGTATCCGATCAGGTCGTATCGCAGGTCGGCAAGGCGGTCGTGGAGATTGTGAAGCTACGCCATTCCTTGGAAGAGAACATGGCGACAGCGCAAACCGAAGAGGAACGGCAAAATCTCGCCGGTCAGGTTGAGACCGCGGCGGTTCGCGTCATCGGTGATCAGGGCCTGACCGTGGCGGAATATAACGAGGTGATCGCCGGTGCACAGGCGGATCCTGATCTGGAGGAACGCGTCCTGGTCGCCTGCCGGTCCAGTTGATCCAGCCAGCCATAACAAGGGGAAAATCAATGAAAGCGTCTCGAGTGGTTGCCGTTGCGGCAGCCCTGCTGACGGCATCTGCTGCGCTTCCCGCAATAGCACAGCAGACGCCGGGAGTGACGTCGCAGCCGAGCCAGATGTCCGATGCCATGGTGCATAAGGTCGGTGTGGCACTGCGGAATGTGGCAGAGATCCGTCAGCAATATTCACAGCGTGCCCAGTCGATGGCGCCACAGCAGCAGGGGACACTGGACGATCAGGCGAAGAACGAAATGGTGAAGGCGATCAGCGATCAGGGATTGTCGGTGCAGCAGTACCAGCAGGCGATCCAGATGGCTCAGGCCGATCCGTCACTGAAGCAGCGCCTGTTGTCCGTCGCCCAATCGGGCAAGTAAGCCGTCGGGCGACTAATCCGCGTCTTCCAGTCGTCCCATCTGCCGGCGGCCAATGGCAAGTTCCGTCACGATACCATGCAGGGTACGCAGTTCCTGCTCGGTGACTTCGCCGCGCTGGAAGAAGTGACGAATGGTGCGCACCATGCCCGGACGCTTTGGCAGATTGCGCAGAAAACCGCACGCGTCGAGCTGATCGATCAGATGAGTGAGAAAGTTCTCTAACTCCGCCTTGGTCGCTACATGCGTCTCGTTGGTCATCAGCTCACGCGGCGGAGTCGCCTCCGCGACAGTCCACCATTCGTAGGCCAGCACCATCACGGCCTGGGCCAGATTGAGCGACATGAACGCCGGATTGAGCGGATAGCGCACCAGCGCATCGGCCTGCGCCATGTCGTCGTTGTCGAGTCCGGCGCGCTCCGGGCCGAACAGTATGCCGGCTCGTAGACTGCGCGCAGCGATTTCGTGGAGTTCAGTGGCGGCGCCGCGCGCGGTCAGCACTGGCTTGATGATGTGGCGGGGACGGGGACACGTGGCAAAGACGCGATGCAGATCGGCGACTGCATCCGGCACCGATGGGAACACCGTCGCCGCATCGAGAATGCGATCGGCGCCGGATGCATTGCGCCACGCCTTCTCCTGCGGCCAGCCGTCGCGCGGCGCGACCAGGCGCAGGTAGAACAGCCCACCGTTCGCCATGGCGCGTGCGCAGGCACCGATGTTGTCGGCAAGCTGCGGCCGCACCAGGATGACGACAGGTGAGCTGGCGATCGGTTCAAGCTCCGCGCCCCCATCGCGGCCGGTCATCAGTTCGCGCGCCGCCAGGTGGTGCCCTGTGGTCCGTCCTCGAACGCAATCCCCTTGGCCGCCCATTCGGCACGGATGGCATCGGCGCGCGCGAAATCGCGTGTCTTGCGCGCGGCAAGTCTCTCAGCGATCGCCGCCTCGATGGCGACGACCTCATCTGTGCCGCCCCTGAACCAATCCTGCGCTTCCCGCTGCAGCAGACCCATCACCTGCCCTGCCGCGCGCAAGCCGCAAGCGGCATCGAAATCGCCCGCGAAGGCACGGTCCGCCAACGCATGCATCGCTGACAGCGCGAGCGGCGTATTCAGATCATCGCACAACGCCTCCATCACCGGTGCCGGCACATCGACAGCCGGAATGTCCGGATAACGCTCCAGCGCGCGATAGAAGCGGTCGAGCTCACGCGTTGCCTCCGCCAGTGCCGCGTCCGAGAAATCCGGCGTTGAGCGGTAATGCGTGCGGATCAACGAAAGCCGCACTGCCTCGGCGGGCGCCTTGGCCAATACATCGCGAATGGTGAAGAAGTTCCCGGCACTCTTCGCCATCTTCTCGCCGTTCACGTTCAGCATGCCACTGTGCACCCAATAGCGCGCGAAGTGACTGCCGGGAAATGCGCAGACGCTCTGCGCCACCTCGTTCTCATGATGCGGGAAGATCAGATCCGTACCGCCACCATGGATGTCGAAGGTCTCGCCGAGATAGCGCCACGACATCGCGCTGCACTCGATGTGCCAGCCCGGCCGCCCGCGACCCCAAGGGCTTTCCCAACCAGGTAGATCGGGCGTCGACGGCTTCCACAGCACGAAGTCACCTGGATCGCGCTTGTACGGTGCGACATCGATGCGAGCCCCGGCCAGCAGCTCGTCTGGGCTGCGTCCGGACAGATGTCCATACGCCCTGAAACTCGGCACAGAGAACAGCACATGCCCCTCCGCCGCATAGGCATGACCGGCGGCGATCAGGCGTTCGATGATCTCGATCATCTCGGGGACATGCTGCGTCGCGCGAGGCTCCTCATCTGGCGGCAGAACGCCAAGCGCCGCCATGTCGGCATGGAAGTCCGCCGCGGTCCGCGCAGTGATCGAAGCGATCGGCTCGCCGCTCTGCTTCGCGCGCGCGTTGATCTTGTCGTCCACGTCGGTGATGTTGCGCACGTAGGTCACGTGCGGATACAGCACGCGCAGCAGCCGGGTCAGCACGTCGAACACCACCATGGTGCGCGCGTTGCCGATATGCGCCAGATCGTACACGGTCATGCCACACACGTACATCCGCACACGCTGCGGCTCGAGCGGTGCGAAGCGCTCCTTGCGGCGGCTCAGGCTGTTGTGCAGAAAGAGCGCGTGCATGGGTTCCTTCTCCAGGTAAGCGGTCTTCTCGGCCAAACCGGCCGGTGAATCAATGCTAGGCGGTACGCGTGCGCGCCTTCTCGCCGTGTTCGGCCCCGGCCTCGTGGTCATGCTGGCCGACAGCGATGTCGGATCCGTAATCACCGCCGGCCAATCCGGCGTGCAATGGGGCTACCGGCTCCTTGGCTTGCAGTTCCTGCTGATACCGATCCTCTACATCGTGCAGGAACTCACCGTCCGGCTCGGCATCCTCACCGGCCGTGGCCACGGCGAACTCATCCGCGCGACGTTCGGGCCGTTCTGGGCCTGGCTGTCCGTCGCCGGCCTCGCCATCGCCACGTTGGGGGCGCTGCTCACCGAATTCGCCGGGGTCGCGGGCATTGGCGAACTGTACGGACTGCCGCGCATTGTTACGCTGCCGGTCGGCGCGATCGGGCTGCTCGCCGTGATGATCACTCGCTCGCATCGTACTGTGGAACGCGCGGCTATCGCGATCGGGCTGTTCGAACTGGCGTTCTTTTTCGTCGCCTGGGCAGCGCGGCCCAACGTGCACGAGATGCTCAGCGGCAGTCTCGACATCGCCTATGGCGACAGGGACTACCTCTATCTGAGCGCGGCCAATATTGGCTCAGTCGTGATGCCATGGATGCTGTTCTATCAGCAGTCAGCAATCGCCGACAAGAAACTTGCGGCGGAACATTACGCGATAGCACGATCCGACACGGCCATCGGCGCGGTGGTCACTCAGCTTGTGATGGCCGCGGTGCTGATCGCCTGCGCCGCCACCCTGGGCGGCAAGGGCGTCACACTGCATTCGGTCGGCGACATGAGTAAGGCGCTTACCCCCTATCTCGGCATCGGCCCCGGGCGGTTCGTGTTCAGTGCCGGCGTACTCGGCGCCGGTATAGTGGCGGCAATCGTCTGTTCTCTCGGGTTCGCCTGGGGCCTCGGCGAGGTGACCGGCTACCGCCACACGCTCGAGCAGCATCCGCTGCGGGTGCGATGGTTCTATGGCGGTTATCTGCTGATGGTCGCGAGCGCCACGGTCGTTGTGGCGCTGTGGCCGAACCTGGTGGCACTCAACATCGGCGTGCAGGTGATGAACGCATTGATGCTGCCTGCCGTGCTTGGGATGCTGGCTGCTCTCGCGATGAAGGCGTTACCGCCACCGCATCGACCGAGGGGACCTTATCTGTGGCTGGTGGTGGCTGTGTTCAGTCTCACCGGCACAACCGCGGTGTTGGGCGCCATTTTCGGGATCGGCCTGCTGGACTAGACTCAACGGGCAGCGAAGCTGGAGGCAATGCATGCGCAACGTGCCGTTCGAGATCAAGCCGATCGCCGGTGCGCTTGGCGCCGAGCTGCGCGGCGTCGATCTCGCGGAAGAGCTGACCGACGCGACGATCGGTGCGATTCGTCAGGCGCTGCTCGATCACCTCGTGATCTTCTTCCGTGACCAGGATCTGCCGCCAAAACGCTTCCTGGCACTGGCGCGGCGTTTCGGCACGCCGATCGAATACCCATTCGTCAAGGGCATCGAGGGTTTCCCCGAGATCATCAACGTCGCCAAGCTGGAGCACGAGACGGTCAACTTCGGCGGGGTCTGGCATTCGGATACGACCTATCTCCAGGAGCCGCCGATGGCGACGCTGCTGGTCGCGCGGGAAGTGCCGGAGGCCGGCGGCGACACGCTGTTCGCCAATCAGTATCTCGCCTACGAGACGCTGTCCGAGAAGCTGCGTGGACTATTGGCAGGCCTGCGTGGCGTGTCCAGTTCGGCCAAGGCCGATGCAAGCAGAACGCGCGAGGACCGCATCCGATCCGACGGCAGCGCAGAGGCACGCAAGCTGCTGGAGGCCGAGCATCCGGCGGTGCGCACGCATCGGGAGACCGGACGCAAGGCGCTCTACGTCAATCGCGCGCACACCGTCGGCTTCGCCGGCATGACCGTGGAGGAAAGTGCACGGCTGCTGGAGTTCCTGTTCCGCCATCAGATCCGTCCTGAGTTTACCTGCCGCTTCCACTGGACGCCGGGCTCTCTGGCGATCTGGGACAATCGCTGTGTGCAGCACTACGCGGTGAACGACTACCACGGGCAGCGCCGCGTCATGCAGCGCATCACGCTCGCCGGCGACCGGCCGTAACTGACCTGGCCACCGCAGCCTCTTGCGGTGGGTTCGGCCTTCTCTTCTCCATGCTGAGAAAGTCCTTCGCTGCGAGTTGTTGGCGTGGGGTATCGGGCACGATCCAACCGCCGAGCGTCAGATCTTATCGACCAGCAGCCCCTCTCTCCGGAAACTCAGCCACCGGCCGTTCCCTACGATGATGTGGTCATGCAGAGCGATCGACAACGCAGCCGCGGCCACCCTGATCTGCTCGGTCATCACTATGTCGTCGCGTGATGGCGTCGGATCGCCGCTTGGGTGGTTGTGCACCAGGATCAGGGCGGTGGCGTGTAGCTCCAGCGCGCGCTTGGCCACCTCTCGCGGATAGACCGGAGTGTGGTTCACCGTGCCGCGCTGCTGCGCCTCGTCCGCCAGCAGCCGGTTGCGGCTATCGAGGAACAGCACACGGAACTGCTCGATGCGCTCGCGCGACAGCTCCGCGCTGAGATAGGCCGTCAGCCGTTCCCAGTTGGTCAACACCGGCTGATCGACAACCTCGGCGCGCAGCAGGCGCAGCGCCGCGGCCTGCACAGATTTCAGCGCCGCCACGCCTGCCTCGCCGAGCCCGTCGACTGACAGCAGGTCCGGGACCGAGGCAGTGATCACCCGCGCGAAGCTGCCGAAACGCGACAGCAGCGCGCGGGCAACCGGCTTGGTGTCCCGCCGCGGCATGGCGAACAGCACAATCTCCAGCATCTCATGGTCAGCCAGCGCGTCCGGCCCTGCGGTCAGCAGACGCTCGCGCAACCGCCCACGATGGCCGTCGACGCCAACCGATCGCGCTGCCGTGTCCGTCAGCGTCGCGTCGAACAGATCAACCCCCTCGGTGAATTGCGTGGTTGCCACCCCCCGAGAGTGAGGGACTCAGCTTGAACCGAGGTTAATGCCCCGGTGGCGGATCGCAGGGCTCGGTGCCCATTTCGGCGGGAACCGACACCTCCAGCAGCTCGAACGTGTCCGAAGTGCCGGTCTCGTTGTGCGGCGTGTTACCGGGGATCATGATCGAGTCGCCGGCGTTGACGCGCACCTTGCGGTCGGCGAACTCCAGGTCCACCCAGCCGCTCAGGATATACACTAGCTGCGCCTGGCATTTGTGGACGTGCCAACCGGTTGGCTTCGACATCCCCTGCGCGGCAGAAGTGACCTGGGCGCGCATGAAGCCGTTGGTCCCCTCGGTCACGCCGAGATCGCGGTACTTGAAGAAGGCGCGGCGGCCAGCGACGTAGTTCGCATTCTCCTTGCTGGCGACGGCAACCTTCATGCTCGGCATGGTCATGGTCTGGTCGTTCATGGCGTCCCTCCTGGCATTCGAACTGGCAGCCTAGATGGCCTGCCAGCGCGGGACCAGAGGGGGGCTTCAGTCTGTGCCGTAGGGCGGCTTGCTGAACCCCGACGGCGACAGCGTGAAGATCTCGCAGCCCTTCTCGGTTACCCCGATCATGTGCTCGAACTGCGCCGAGAGGCTGCGGTCGCGCGTCACCGCGGTCCAGCCGTCGTCCAGTATCTTCACCTCGGGGCGGCCGGCGTTCACCATCGGCTCGATCGTGAAGAACATGCCGGGCCGCAGCACCGGTCCTTCGCCGGGGCGGCCAAAATGCAGCACGTTCGGGGGTTCGTGGAAGCGCCTCCCGATGCCGTGGCCGCAGAAGTCTCGCACAACGCTGAAGCGCTGGCCTTCCACATAGTTCTGGATCACATGGCCGATGTCGCCCAGGGTCACGCCAGGCTTCACCGCGCGGACGCCGCGCATCATCGCCTCGTAGGTCACGTCCATCAGGTTGCGCGCCCGCGTCGAGGCGGTGCCAGCGACATACATGCGCGAGGAATCGCCGTGCCAGCCATTCAGGATCACGGTGACGTCGATATTCAGGATGTCGCCGTTCTCCAGCTTCCGCTCGCCCGGAATGCCATGGCACACGACATGGTTGATCGAGGTGCAGATCGACTTCGGATAGCCGCGGTAGTTGAGCGGCGCCGGCACGGCGTCGTGCGCGACGATGAACTCGTGGCACAGTGTGTCGAGCGTTCCGGTGGCGACGCCCGGCCGCACATGCTCGGTGATCATGTCCAGCGCCTCGGCCGCCAGACGGCCTGCGGCACGCATCCCGACGAAATCCTCCCGGGCATGGATTGTTATGCGTCGTGCGTCGGTCCCACCGTCCATCTGTGGCTTGCTCCAGGCTTCCCGCGGCACCGCCACGGCCGCGCTGAAACATGCGCAACCGGGACGCGGCGCGCAAGGCCGATCAGCGTGAGGACGCCACGGCATTGCGGGTCGCTCATGGCAGAGATTGGCTGGCTCGGTCAGCTATCTCAACATGTCGGCGCTGATGGAGCACAAGTCGCCGCTCGCCTCAGGGAGCGGCCAGGCCCCAGCGTTGAAATTTCGCTGCGATGTCAGGGTTGATCCGTTTGGCAGCGTCAATGTCCCGCGCGCCATTGGCCGTGTTCTGCTGGCGCAGATAGGCCAGACCCCTGCCATAGAGTGAACTCGCCGATGTGGGCCTCTGTGCGAGAGCGGCGTCGTAGTCGGCAATGGCCTGCTCCGGACGATCGAGCTTGAGGTAGACGAAGCCGCGGCTGTCGAGGGTGACCGGCGCGTTGGGGCGCAGCCTCAACGACTCGTCACAGTCGGCCAAGGCCTCGGGCAATGCCCCACTCAGCGCACGGGTCCAACAACGATCGTTGAACGCAGTGGGAGAACTGGGATCGATCCGGATGGCCTGGTCGAGATCGCCGATCGCACGGCTGTATTGCCCGATCGCGGCATAGGCGTCTCCGCGATTGATGAAGGCCAGCGCGATCTCCGGATCGAGCCGGATGGCCTGGTCGAAATCGGCGATCGCACGGTCGTATTCGCCCTTCCTTGAGTAGGCGTAGCCCCGATTGTTGAAGGCGACCGACTTCACCTCCAGCGACCCGGTGCCTGACTCAATGACCGCCGTACAGCCGTCGACGGCATGGTCTGGATCACTGACGTCCTCGCACCACTCCCGCTGCTGCTCGAGGGTTTGCGCGCGCGCCACGCTGGCGACGGCGAGCATGGCGGCAAGTGCTACCAGAGCCACCCAGCGCAATGTTTCCTCCTGCCTTCCCAGCAAGACGATCGTAGACCACTGGCGCTTGCCTGGCACCCCGGAGGAATGCCGCGGATCACCGGTGGCCCAAATGGTGCGGATCGGGTTATCTATTCTCCGACAACTGATTGCGAATCTGCATGCCCATGATCATCGACATGCACACTCACGCAGGTCGGCCCAATCGGGTCGGGCCGGTCGATCTCGGCGTCCTGGCGACCATGGCGCCCGGTGGAGTGGCCGCCGCCGTGGTCTCAGCCATCGCCGACCTGCCGATGATCCGGCGCCATCCGACGACAAAGCGGCTGGAAAAGGTTCGCGATCCGGAGCCCGGTGAGTGCCTCGCCTGTGTCGACCAGTACCTGGGCACATTCGAGGCCACCGGCATGCGCGTCGCCCGCGAGCCGCGGGACATCCGCGGCGGCGACCCGTCGTTGGTCCTCGCCGTGGAAGGCTGCGATTTCCTGGAGGGCGACCTGGATCGGCTGGACGCCCTCGAGGCCCGCGGCGTGCGCTCCGTCCAGCTCACCCACTATCTGGTCAACGAGACAGGCGACATACAGACGGCTCCGCCGGTGCATGGCGGCCTGACGCCGTTTGGCGCCGAAGCGGTCCGCCGGATGAACCACCTCGGCATCATCGTCGACGTGGCGCACTGCTCGGAGGCGACGGTGGCCGGCGTGGTCAAGGCCGGGACCAGGCCGATCCTTTGCACCCATGCCAACCTGAAGGAACCGGACCATCCAGATGGCGATCATCCACGCTACATCAGCCCTGAATACGCGCGGATGGTGGCTGAGACCGATGGTGTGATCGGCGCCTGGATCGCCGTGCTGTGGCAAGAGAAGCTGCCCGGCATGATCCGCCAGCTGTTCCGGTTGATCGACGCAGTGGGGGTCGACCACGTCGGGATCGGCACTGATCTGCCGGCCGGTGCGGCAAAGGCCGAGATGCCCGACTTCACGCGCCACGCCGAAATTGCCGCGGCCCTGAGGGATCGCGGCATGTCCGAGACGGAGGTGGCAAAGGTCTGTTCCGGGAACTGGCTTCGCGTATTCAACGCGGTGCGCGCGTGATGGACCGCGACACGCAAAAGCGCGAGGCTGCGGAGGCCGCCGCCGCTCTGGTGCAGGATGGGATGCTGGTCGGGCTGGGCACCGGTTCCACCGCCCGCTTCGCCATCGAAGCAATCATCCGGCGCGTGCGCGAAGGACTGCGCATCCGCGCGATACCCACGTCCGAACGCAGCGCGGCTCAGGCACGCGAGGGCGGCATTCCGCTCACCAGCTTCACCGAACATCGACGGCTCGACCTGACGATCGACGGCGCGGATGAAATCGAAATCGGCTCGCTCAACCTGATCAAGGGGGCAGGGGGCGCCCTGCTTCGCGAGAAGATCGTCGCGGCGGCCAGCGAGCGACTCGTCATTGTCGCGGACGGCCGAAAGCTGGTGGAGCGGCTCGGGGCGACCGTCCCGGTCCCGGTCGAGGTCGTGCCGTTCGGCTGGGAGACGACGGCGGACCGTCTGCGCCGTCTTGGCACCGACCCACAGCCAAGGCGCGACGCGGCGGGCCAGTTGTTCTGTACCGACGGCGGCCACCGGATTCTCGACTGCAGATTCGGCACGATTGCTGATCCCGCCGGCCTGGACCAGGCCATCGGCCAGATCGTCGGGGTGGTGGAAACCGGCCTGTTCATCGGCATGGCCCGCCACGCCCTGGTGGCGAGCGATCAGGGTGTCCGGGAGCTCTCGCGCCCCGGCTGAGCGGCGTCAGTTGCTGGCGAGCTGGTGCGGGTCGAGGCGCAGGACCACGCATGATGCCCGATGCCGCGCCAGCGTCGCGCAGGCGCCCTGCGCCTCAGCGGAAGTCAGGCCGGTGACCTGCGCGCGCCAGAGGGTCCGGCCGTGCAGGCTGGCCGCCTCGACACGCGCCTCTCCATCATCCGCCGCACGGCGTGCATTCGATGCCGCTTCGCGCGCCGCCCTTTCGCTGCCGAAACTGCCTACCTGAATCGCGAAGGCAGTCGTCGCCGCGCGCGCATGCGCCGCCGGACGGATGGACTGCATCGCCAGGGTCGCTGCGTGTGCGGTGCCGACCAGACTGGGCATCCTGCTGCTCGCAAGCATCGTACGGCGTTCCGGTGGAACGTCCAGCTGGTCGAAACCCTGATTGAGCAGTGCCGCCATGTGTGCGTCGCGCTCGGGGTTGGAACTGGCACCCAGCACGACGCCGATGAGGCGTACGCCGCTGTGCACCGCACTGGTGACGAGATTATGCCCGGACGCCTCGGTATAACCGGTCTTCATGCCGTCCGCCCCAGGGTAGGACGCCAGCATGCGGTCATGATTGAAGATCACGCGACGCTGGAAGGTGAAGCTGGGCGTGCTGAAATACGGATAGAACCCGGGAAAGTCAGTCACCAGGTGCCGGGCGAGGACAGCCAAATCGCGCGCGGTGCTCCACTGGTCAGGGTCGGGCAGCCCCGAGGCGTTGGTAAAAGTTGTGCGGTTCATGCCTAGCGCGCGGGCACGCAAGGTCATCATCTGGGCAAACCGATCCTCGGAGCCACCAAGCAGTTCGCCAAGTGCGGCCGCCGCGTCGTTGGCGGATTTGGTGACCAACCCCAGGATCGCCTCCTCCACCGTCAGCCGGGTGCCCGGGAGGAGGCCGAGCTTGGAGGGTTCCATTGCGGCGGCGCGTGCCGAAACCGGTACCAGCTGATCCGCGCTGATGCGACGGTCACGCAACGCCTCGAACACCACATACAGGGTCATGAGCTTGGCGAGACTGGCTGGATGACGCGGAGCGTCGGGATTCGCCTCCTCGAGGACGTTGCCCGTGGCCGCATCCACCACGATCGAGCTGTACCGGGCCGAGCCGATCTGCGCCACCGCCTGGATGGGTATCATCGTTGCGATGGCGACGATGACGCACGTCAGAGCGGAGAGACGCGTCACAAACTTGCGTCCTGGGCGCTCAGTCGCAGCCATTCCTTGCCCACCTCCTGCGGTTGATGGGAACTCTAAGGGCGGCCCGTCGCGCCTGTCCAGCCAAAATTGGCATGAAAAGGGAAAAAATTGAACGGGTTACAAGCAAGTCCTTGCACCAGCGCCACGGCTGAAGCGGCCAATTAAGACAACTCCAAGTATTCTTGTGCAGTGCACAAAAATCGCTTGATCCTTGCTCGGCCGCGGCCTATATCCGGGTCGTGCTGCATTGCAGCAAAACGGTTCGGCAACCAATTCGAAGGTGCGGCAGCCTCGCGCGGGAGCCGTCCACCAGGAGGTTACGCGTATGGCAAACAGACCAAAGGTGATCGAAGCGATGGCCATCGAGGACCAGACGGCGGATGTCAATAAGGGTTTTGAATCAACGGTATCAGGGCTCAGGGACGGTATGACCCGGGCGACCGTCGGATTCGAGAACACTCAGGAAAAGGTAAAGGAAGGTATGGACAAGGCGATGAAGACGGCTGAGGAACTGATGGCGTTCAGCCAAGGCAACCTCGAAGCGATGGTGAAGTCCGGCCAGATCTGGGCATCTGGGATGCAGGACCTTGGCAAGCAGATGGCGGCGACTGCACAGGCCTCGTTCGAGGAGACCATGTCGACGTTCAAGGCACTCACCTCGGCGAAGTCGCTGAAGGATGCGTTCGACCTGCAGGCGACCTTGGCACGCACGACGCTGGAGAAGACCCTGGCAGAGTCGGGCAAGCTGACCGACGCGTCGATGAAGCTGACCGAGCAGACTCTGGCGCCGCTGACCGCTCGGGTCACCTTGGCGATGGAGAAGTTCGCCAAGGCCGGCTGATCGGTCGGAAGCCACCGATCGGTCTCGCTCTCGTGCTTGATCGGACGGCCCGCCGGCCTCCTCCCCGCGGGTTAGCCCGATAGATCGATCAGAAAAGACCCTGGCCAGTTGCCAGGGTTTTTTTGTGTTGTGATACGTGCGCTTAATCTTTGCTGGTCAATGCTCTTTTAACCCACCACTGCCTTCCGATATGGTTCGTGCCTCGGCAGGCGGTGGAGTGGACTCCACGACTTGGGGAACAGACAGGCTCGTCCGGACTTGGCGGGGTGTCGGGGTAGATGGGCGTGGAAGCACGATGAGCGACAGCGACAGGCGCGGCGGCAACAGCAATACGGAAGGCCCGAACACCGGGGTGGTGGTCCGAGCGCGGCCAAAGACGCGCAAACCGGCGATGTACAAGGTTCTGATGCTGAACGACGATTACACCCCAATGGAGTTCGTCGTGCACGTCCTGGAACGGTTTTTTCAAAAGACGCGCGAGGAGGCCACCAGGATCATGCTGCACGTCCACCGTCGCGGCGTCGGCGTGTGCGGCGTTTACACTTATGAGGTAGCCGAGACAAAAGTGACCCAGGTCATGGATTTGGCGCGGCAAAACCAGCATCCTCTGCAATGCACGATCGAGAAGGAATGATTGCAGGGTCCAGAGAGGTAGCTACCAGATATGAGGCGGAGACGGTACGAACTTTGCCTTAGTTGACTGCCGGTCGGGTCGCCGGAGATGATCGGTCCAGCTCACTGACTTCAGCGCGTAGGAGCGTCGACGACCATGCTTTCACGAAACCTCGAACAGACGCTGCATCGCGCATTGTCGCTCGCCAGCGAGCGTCATCACGAATATGCGACGCTGGAGCACCTGCTGTTGGGCCTGGCAGACGATACGGACGCAGCAACGGTATTGCGCGCCTGTGGCGTCGATCTCGACAAGCTGCGCAACGATCTGTCGGAGTTTCTCGACAAGGACCTTGCGGGCCTGGCAACCGATCGGGCCGGTGATCCGAAGCCCACGGCGGGCTTCCAGCGAGTCGTGCAGCGCGCCGCGATCCATGTGCAGTCGTCCGGTCGTGACGAAGTCACCGGCGCGAACGTGCTGGTGGCGCTGTTCTCCGAGCGCGAGAGCCACGCGGTCTATTTTCTGCAGTTGCAGGACATGACGCGACTCGACGCGGTCAACTTCATCAGCCACGGCATCGCCAAGGCACCTGGCCGGTCCGCGCAGCGCCCGGTGCAGGGGACTGGCAGCCAGCCAGAAGCGCATCAGGAGCAGGAGCGCGAGGAGAAGCCCAGCCGGCGTAACCAGGACGCGCTGTCGAATTACTGCGTGAACCTGAACAAGAAGGCGATGGCCGGCAAGATCGACCCGCTGATCGGTCGCGAGCCGGAAATCGAGCGGACGATCCAGATCCTCTGCCGGCGCACGAAGAACAACCCGCTGTATGTGGGCGATCCGGGCGTCGGCAAGACGGCAATCGCCGAAGGTCTGGCAAAGCGCATCGTGGAAGGAGACGTGCCCGAGGTGCTCGCCCGTTCCACCATCTACGCGCTCGACATGGGCGCGCTGCTCGCAGGCACGCGCTATCGCGGCGACTTCGAGGAGCGGCTGAAGGCGGTTGTATCCGAGCTGGAAAACCAGCAGGGCGCGATCCTGTTCATCGATGAGATCCACACCGTCATCGGGGCCGGGGCCACATCGGGTGGCGCGATGGACGCCTCGAACCTGCTGAAGCCAGCGCTGGCGTCGGGCAACCTGCGCTGCATCGGCTCCACGACCTACAAGGAATTCCGCAACTACTTCGAGAAGGACCGCGCTCTGGTCCGCCGCTTCCAGAAGATCGACGTCAACGAGCCGACCCTCGAGGACAGCGTCAAGATCCTGCGCGGCCTGAAGACCAACTACGAGCGCCACCACAAGGTGCGCTACACCGACGAGGCGATCCGGGCGGCGGTGGAGTTGTCAGCGAAATACATCAACGACCGCAAGCTGCCCGACAAGGCGATCGACGTGATCGACGAGGTGGGCGCCAGCCGCATGCTGCTGCCCGAGCACAAGCGGCGGAAGACTGTGACGCTGCGCGACGTCGAGGAGATCGTCGCGAAGATCGCCCGGATTCCTCCCAAGAGCGTCTCGGCCGACGACAAGGAAACCCTGCGCAATCTGGAGCGCGACCTGAAGTCGATGGTATTCGGCCAGGACAGGGCGATCGAGGCTCTGTCGGCGGCGATCAAGCTGGCCCGCGCCGGACTGCGCGAGCCGGAGAAGCCGATCGGCAACTACCTGTTCTGCGGCCCGACCGGTGTCGGCAAGACCGAGGTGGCTCGCCAGCTTGCCGCAACCATGGGCATCGAGCTGATCCGCTTTGACATGTCGGAATACATGGAGCGGCACAGCGTTTCCCGCCTGATCGGCGCGCCGCCGGGTTATGTCGGCTTCGATCAGGGCGGCCTGCTGACCGACGCTATCGACCAGCACCCGCATGCCGTGCTGCTGCTCGACGAGATCGAGAAGGCGCATCAGGATCTGTTCAACATCCTGCTGCAGGTGATGGACCACGGGAAGCTGACCGATCACAACGGCAAGACGGTCGATTTCCGCAATGTGGTCCTGATCATGACGACCAATGCGGGCGCCTCGGATATGGCGAAAGAGGCGATTGGCTTCGGCCGCGACGCACGCGAGGGTGAGGACGAGGACGCGATCAAGCGCCTGTTCACGCCGGAGTTCCGCAATCGCCTGGATGCCACGATCGCGTTCGCCGGCCTGACGCCGGAGATCGTCGGTCGCGTCGTCGAAAAGTTCGTCATGCAGCTTGAGGCGCAGTTGGCCGACCGCAACGTGACGATCGAGCTGTCTTCGGCGGCGAAGGAATGGCTGGCGGAGCGCGGCTACGACAGACTGTACGGCGCGCGCCCGCTGGCTCGGGTGATCCAGGAGCACATCAAGAAGCCACTGGCCGAGGAATTGCTGTTCGGGAAGCTGGTGAAGGGCGGCTCGGTGAAGGTCACGCTGAAGGAAGGCAAGCTCGACTTCGAGATCATCGAAGCCGCACTGCCCGCGTTGCCGAAGCCGGACGAGGACGGCGATGGCGGGGTCGATCGCGAGGAGATCGAAGCGTAGCTTACGCAGCGGCCGGGCTTGTCCCGGCCGTTGCTCGCGGTATCAATCCCGCCGATGAAAGATCTTGATCAACTGCTGCTGCGCCGTCGCGTCGAGCGGTTGCTTGCCCCGTGGCGTCAGTCCGGCGGGCCAGGCGTGACGCTCGGTGTGGTGGTAGGCCGCGATCTCGTCGTGCACGAGGTGGCCGGCATGGCCAGCATCGAACTCAGTGTTCCCATTGGCCCCCAGACGACGTTCCGCATCGCATCGGTCAGCAAGCAATTCACCTGCGCGGCGATTCTGCTGCTGGCGGCCGAAGGCCGGCTGTCGATCGACGATGATGTGCGGCGCTACCTTCCTGCCCTACCCGATCTCGGCCCCCGGATCACGCTCGCCCACCTGATGCACAACACCTCCGGCATTCGCGACATGCTGGAGATCATGCGACTCGGCGGCCTCGATCTGAGCCAGCCTTGCGAGCCGCAAGACCTGCTGGATGGTGTTTGTCGGCAACGCGGTCTGAACTTCGTGCCTGGATCGCGCTATCTCTACAGCAACTCCAACTTCATGTTGCTCGGCCGTATCGTGGAGCATGTCAGCGGGCTGACATTCCGCGATTTCCTCGACCGCCGAATATTCGCTCCCCTCGGCATGAACACGACACGCCATGTCGAGCGCACGACCGAAGTGGTGGCGAACCTGGCGACAGGGTATTTCCCCGGGCGCCGTGGTGGCTGGACGCGGGCGCAGCACGATTTCCCGCTGCACGGCGAGGGCGGCCTGATTTCGTCTGTTGCCGACCTGGCACTATGGCACGCCCACTTTACCTCGCCGCGTTTAGGCGGATCCGCGCTGGCAAACGCGCTTGAGACGATGACGCCGTTCAACAACGGGACGCCCAATACCTACGCACGCGGCCTGCGCATTAAGCTGCATCGCGGCGTCCGCACGATCGGCCACGACGGACTATGGCCCGGCTACAAGACCAGCTTCGTGCGCATTCCGGATCACGCAGCCGCGGTGATCTGCATCAGCAATGATGCGACCTCCGACCCGCACGACCTGGCGTTCCAGGCCATCGATGCGTTGATCGAGGGCAGGCCAGGCGTGCACGCCGTGCCGTCGATGCCGGCGACAGATCGGCTGCCCGGCCGGTATTTGAATCGCGACACCGGCGCGACGGTCGATGTTGAGATCGACGAAGCGGGCCGTGTGACCGCGTGCACACACGGCGTCGCCTTCACCGCGATCCCTACTGCCGAGGGTGGCCTCGCCACCAGTCGTGGCTCCGCCGACTTCACCATGACGCTGACCTCCGAAGACACACTGGAGGTGGAGCGCGATGCGGGCATGCGCGAGCAGCTGCATCGTGTTTTGGGCGATGCTGCGCTGCCGGCCGACCTGCCCGGGCGCTACCACAACGCCGATATGGCGGCGACCTGGAACATCGTCACTGACGAGACCGGCATGTGTCTGCATGTCGCGGGACCACTGCGGACCGCAGGTCCATGGGGGATCGAACCGATCGAGGGCGACTTCGTCCGGATCGTCTCGCCAACTCCACTGTTTCGTGCATGGCTCGATGGCCGCGTGCTGCGCGATACTGGAGGCAGGATCACCGGGCTGCACATCGATGGCGGCCGCGTCCGAAACCTGCTGTTCACCAAGGAGCCAACACGATGATGCGATACCTGCCGGCGCTCGCGCTGTCGCTGCTACCGGTCACCGCCGGCGCCGAGGGGTTGTTGCCGTCCCACCGCATATCCGCTGACCTTGCGAGCCAGGCGGTGGCGGAGGCCGTCGCAAGCTGTGCGAAGCAGGGCTATTCCGAGACCGCAGTGCTGGTCGATGCGGACGGGGTGCGCCAAGCCGTATTGCGCGGCGACCGCGCGGGCAGCCACACACTCGACAGCGCCTATGACAAGGCCTACACGGCCGCGTCCTTCAAGACCGATACGAGCGCGTTGTTCGAGCGGTCGAAGACCGTGCCGGGTTTATCCAATCTGTTCACCCAACTACCGCATCTGATGCTTTTCGGCGGCGGTATCGTCATCAAGGTAGGCGACGAGGTTGTGGGCGCGATCGGCGCCGCGGGCGCGCCCGGCGCGAACCTCGACGACGGGTGCGCGCACGCCGGGTTGGACAAGATCCGCGATCAGCTCAAGTAATCCAAGTCATGACGCTTCAGTACCGACTTCGGCAGGTCAAGCACGCGTTCCGCAAGGTAGCTCAGGATGAGCTGGGGGCTGACCGGTGCGATGCGCGGGATCAGCGACTCACGCAGGTAGCGCTCGACGTGGTACTCCTGCGCATAGCCCATCCCGCCATGCGTCATCACCGCCTGTTCGCAGGCACGGAAGCCTGCCTCACCGGCTAGATACTTCGCGGCGTTGGCTTCGGCGCCGCAAGGCAGGCCCTGGTCGTATAGCCAGGCAGCCTTCATCACCATCAGATTGGCCGCCTCCAGCTCGGCCCAGCTTTTCGCCAGCGGATGCTGGATCCCCTGGTTCTGACCGATCGGCCGGCCGAACACGACGCGCTCGCGGGCATAGCGGGACGCGCGTTCCAACGCGACGCGGCCGATGCCGATCGCCTCCGCCGCGACCAGCACGCGCTCGGGGTTGAGGCCGTGCAGCAACGTGCGGAATCCCTCGCCTTCCTCGCCGATGCGGTCTTCCTCCGGAATCTCCATGTCCTCGAAGAACACCATGTTCGAATCCACCGCATGCCGCCCCATCTTGTGGATCAGCCGCACCTCGGCATGCGCGCGGTCGAGCGTGGTGTAGAACAGTGTCAAGCCATGGCTGTGGCGCTTGACCTGATCGAGCGGCGTGGTGCGCGCCAGCAGCAGGATCTTGCTCGCGACCTGCGCGGTCGATGTCCAGATCTTGGCGCCGTTGATGATGTAGCGGTCGCCACGGCGCTCGGCGCGCGTGGTGATCTGCGTGGTGTTGAGGCCGGCGTTGGGCTCAGTGACGCCGAAGCACGCCTTGTCATGGCCCGCGATGACGGGCGGCAGCATGCGCCGCTTCTGCGCCTCGGTGCCGAACACAACCACCGGGTTGAGGCCGAAGATGTTGAGGTGGATGGCCGAGGCGCCCGACATGCAGGCGCCAGATTCGGCGACTGCCTGCATCAGGAGGGTCGCCTCGGTGATGCCGAGACCGGCGCCCCCGTACTCCTCCGGCATGGCGATGCCGAGCCAGTTGCCCTCCGCCATGGCGGCAAAGAAGGCATCCGGGTAGGTCGCGGTCCGGTCGCGCTCCAGCCAGTAGGCGTCGTCAAAGCGGCCGCAGAGCTTCAGCACCTCGTCGCGGATCTGCTGCTGCTGGTCGGTCAGGGCGAAGTCCATGGGCGGGCCTTTCAGGCGCTGGCTGGCTGGGCCATATATGTTCCATGTATAACAAGGCGCTCAACACCCCCACGGCTGCGCGATAAGGAGGCGGCGGTGTCGAACAGTCTTTACGATCAGGACTTTTATGCCTGGGCCAACGAGCAGGCCGCATTGCTGCGCGCCGGTCGGCTCTCTGAGGCAGACATAGAGAACATTGCGGAAGAGATCGAGAGCATGGGCCGCAGCGAAAAGCGCGAGCTGGTCAGCCGGCTGAACGTACTGCTGCTGCATCTGCTCAAGTGGCAATATCAGCCCACCCTGCGCGGCACCAGTTGGGGTCTCAGCATCGCGAACACGCGGTACCGACTTGAGGAGCATATTGACGACAATCCCAGCTTGAAGTCCCAACTGGACCAGGCGATGCGAAACGCCTACCGACGCGCCGTGAATGATGCAGGGGTCGAGACCGGACTTGCGACAAGCACGTTCCCCGCCGCTTGTCCTTTCACCTTCGAGCAGGCGATGAGCCCAGATTTCTGGCCGGAGTGAGCATGTACAGTCAGGCACTCAACGCTCCCACAGGTCCGGCCGACACCAGCGAGGCCGCCGAGCAGTTCCAGGCACGCATCGACGCGGAAGAGCGGATCGAGCCGAACGACCGGATGCCCGAAGCGTATCGCCGCACGCTGGTCCGCCAGATCAGCCAACATGCGCACTCCGAGATCGTCGGCATGCTGCCGGAGGGCAACTGGATCACCCGTGCTCCCACATTGCGACGCAAGGCCGCGCTGCTCGCCAAGGTGCAGGACGAGGGCGGACACGGGCTTTATCTCTATGCCGCGGCGGAGACACTCGGCGTGACGCGCGAAGAGCTGGTCGAGCAGCTGCTGACCGGCCGTGCCAAATACTCCTCGATCTTCAACTACCCGACGCTGACCTGGGCGGACATCGGCGCCATCGGCTGGCTGGTGGATGGCGCGGCGATCATGAACCAGATCCCGCTGTGTCGTTGTTCGTATGGTCCCTACGCGCGGGCGATGATCCGCATCTGCAAGGAGGAGTCGTTTCACCAGCGTCAGGGCTTCGAGATCATGACCACGCTTGCACGTGGCTCGGCCGAGCAGCGGGCGATGGCACAGGATGCGCTGAACCGTTGGTGGTGGCCGAGCCTCATGATGTTCGGGCCGCCTGATACGCAGTCGCAGCATTCGGATGCGTCCATGCGCTGGAAGATCAAGCGCTTCACCAATGACTCGCTGCGGCAGAAATTCGTCGATGCGACCGTGCCGCAGGGACGCTTTCTCGGGCTGACCTTCCCCGACGAGCAGCTTCGTTTGAATGAGGCGACCGGCCACTGGGAGTTCGGTCCCATCGACTGGGACGAGTTTCGGCGTGTGCTGGCCGGTGATGGCCCGTGCAATCGCGAACGCCTCGCCGCGCGTCGGGATGCGAACGAAGCGGGTGTCTGGGTGCGCGAGGCAGCACTCGCCTACGCAGCCAAGCAACAGGCCCAGCCGCACCGCGCGGCCGCCTGACGATGGTCGAACAGGCCACGCCGCTGTGGGAGGTCTTCATCCGCGCCCGCACCGGGCTGGCGCATCGGCATGTGGGATCAGTGCATGCAGCCGACGCAACACTCGCATTGCAGGCGGCGCGCGACGTCTATACGCGACGCGGCGAGGGACTTTCCATCTGGGTCGTACCGTCGGCGGCAATCACCGCCTCTGATCCGTCGGACAAGGACATGCTGTTCGAGCCGGCCGGTTCGAAGATCTACCGTCACCCCACATTCTACGAAGTGCCCGACGAAGTGGACAACATGTAGGCCACGGCTTGTACAATTAAGCCGCACCTCGACCAACAGGGATGAAACGCAATGAATGCCCCCGTCAACATCGATCCGCGCGAAGACGCCTGGTCGCTCCCGCTCGAAAAGATCGATGTCAGCCAGCCGCGGCTTTATCAGGATGACATCTGGCAGCCGTATTTCGAGCGCCTGCGCCAGGAAGACCCGGTGCACTGGTGCGACAACGGCATGTATGGCTCGTACTGGTCGGTGACCAGATACCACGACATCATGCAGGTCGACACGAACCAGAAGCTCTATTCTTCCGACGCGATGATGGGCGGCATCGTGTTGCGTGATACGCCGATGGACTTCCGGCGGCCTAGCTTCATCTCGATGGATCAGCCGAAGCACGACGAGCAGCGCAAGGTGGTGTCACCTGTCGTCGCGCCCGGCAACCTCCAGCGGCTTTCCGGCACGATCCGCGAGCGCACGCAGCGCGTGCTCGACGAATTGCCGCGCGGCGAGGCGTTCGACTGGGTTGATCGCGTGTCGATCGAGCTGACCACCCAGATGCTCGCCACGCTGTTCGACTTCCCGTTCGAGGAGCGTCGGAAGCTCACCTACTGGTCGAATGTCGCGACGGTGAACACGCGCGCCGGCACCGAGATTGATTCAGACGAAAAGCGGGACGCCGTGCTCCAGCAGGCCATGGAGTACTTCGTCGACCTTTGGCACGAGCGCGCGAAGCAGGAGCCAAGGCCCGACCTGATCTCCATGCTTGCTCACGGCGAGGCGACACGCGATCTGCCCTCGCGGCCGGCGGAATTTATGGGCAACATCCTATTGCTGCTGGTCGGTGGCAACGACACCACACGGAACTCGATGTCGGGCGGTCTGTGGGCGCTGCACAACAATCCTGAGCAGTATCGCAAGCTGGTCAACAATCCGGCGCTGGTCACCAGCATGGTGCCGGAGATCATCCGCTACCACACGCCGGTGATCCACATGCGGCGCACGGCGCTGGCGGACGCAGAGCTTGGCGGCAAGCACGTCCGCAAGGGCGACAAGCTGGCCATGTGGTACATCTCCGGCAATCGCGACGATGCAGCGATCGATAACGCCAACGACTTCATCATCGATCGTGCGCGGCCTCGCCAGCATCTTTCGTTCGGCTTCGGCATCCACCGCTGCGTCGGCAATCGCCTGGCGGAATTGCAATTGACGATCCTGTGGGAGGAAATCCTGCAACGGTTCCCGATGATCGAGGTGCTGGAGCCGCCGACCCGCGCCTATTCCAACATACTGCGCAGCATTTCCGCGATGCCGGTGCGCATCCCCGCGCGCTGAGGTCGTGGCACAAACGACCTCAATCGCTGTCGAGGAGACGCCTGTCGTCCATCAGCTTCTTTGCCTGGCGGACGATGCGCTGATCCTGGGACACCGCCTGTCGGAGTGGACCGGCCATGCGCCAATGCTCGAGGAAGAACTGGCGCTGGCCAACATCGCGCTCGATCTGATCGGCCAGGCGCGCTCGCTCTACAACTACGCCGGCACGCTGACTGGCCACACCGAGGACCAGCTTGCCTATCTGCGTGATGCCCCGGCGTGGCGGAACTGCCTGATGATGGAACTGCCAAACGGCGACTTCGCATTCAGCATTGTGCGCCTGGTGCTGGTATCGGCTTTCACCGATCCGTTCTGGCGCGCCTCTATTGGGTCACCGGACAGCACGATCGCCGCCATCGCCGCGAAGGCGGAAAAGGAAACTGCCTATCACCTGCGGCATGCCGCGGAATGGCTGATCCGCCTCGGCGACGGCACGGCGGAAAGTCATCATCGGGCACAGAACGCGCTGGATGATCTGTGGCCCTATACCGGCGAACTCTTCACCGACATCGCGGCCGATGCCGGCCTCGTCGCACAGCCGACATCGCTGCTCGGCACCTGGAACGCGACCCTCGACGGCATTCTCGCCCGCGCCACGCTGCAACGACCGCCGGATGGCTGGATGCAATCGGGTGGCCGCAGCGGACGACACACCGAACACCTCGGCCATTTGTTGGCGGAAATGCAGTTCCTCCAGCGCAGCTATCCGGGCGCCACATGGTAGGCGCTGCCAAGCTGCGTGAACGCGCACTCGCCGCGCTGGAAACCGTCACCGATCCGGAGATCCCGGTGCTGACGATCAGCGACCTCGGCATCCTGCGGGACGTGTCGGTGCACGATGACACGGTGCGTGTGACCATCACGCCCACCTATTCCGGCTGCCCGGCAATGAACATGATCACGCTGGACATCGAAACGGCGCTCGCGCGTGCGGGCATCAAGGCGCGCGTCAACACTCGCCTGTCGCCCGCATGGACAACTGACTGGCTGACCGATGCGGCGCGCAGCAAACTTGCGGCCTTCGGCATCGCGCCGCCGGAACACACCGCGTCGCGCCGCGCGCTGTTCGGTGAGGCGCATCCTGCCTGCCCGCAATGCGGCAGCGCCGACACGGAACTCATCAGCGAATTTGGCTCGACGGCGTGCAAGTCGCTGCACCGCTGCCGCGCGTGCCGCGAGCCGTTCGACGCGTTCAAGTGCCACTGAGCAGCAAGGAGGAAACCATGCCGCGACAGGAGATCATCACCGACAAGGCGCCGAAGCCTGGCGGACATTTCGCGCAGGCGATCGCCGTGGAAGCGACCGGGCGGTTGGTGTTCATCTCCGGCATGGTGGCCCAGCGCCCGGACGGCACAATCGCCGGCGTTGGCGACATCGAGGCGCAGACCCGTCAGGTGTGCGAGAACGTCAAGGCGGCGGTGGAGGCCGCAGGTGGCACGCTCGCCAATGTCTGCCGCGTCGATGTCTATGTGCGCAACATGGAGAACCTCGCGCCGATCCATAAGGTGCGACGTGAGTTCTTTGCCTCGCCGCCGCCTGCCTCCACGCTGGTCGAGGTGAGCAAGTTCACCCATCCCGACTACCTGATCGAAATGAGTGCAATCGCGGTGGTTTGACGCTTCGGCGGCGACCGTAGCAACGCGTGTGGCTGCTTGGTGTTTGGCGATGCATATCGGACCAACACCGATGGAGGCACGCCAATGCCAGCACTGCTCGATCCACGCGAGGAGCATTTCAAAATCCCGAGCAGCCACGCCGGGCTGTCGCTGTTCCTGCGCCATCTGCCACCGCCGGATGGCATTTCGCCCAAGGGCGTCGCACTGTACGTGCACGGCGCGACGTTCCCGTCCGCACTATCGATCGCACACCGCTTCGATGGCCACTCGTGGCGCGATGAGCTTTGCGACGAGGGGTTTCATGTATGGGGCTTCGATTTCCACGGCTACGGTCATTCGGATGCGTACCCTGCCATGGCGGAACCGCCGGACGGCCGCGCACCGCTATGCACCGCAGAAGATGCAAGCCAGCAACTGGAGAAGGTTGCGCGGTATATTTGTCAACGTCACGCGACCGATCGGATATCGTTGATCGCACATTCGTGGGGCACGATCGTGAGTGGCCGCCTCGCCGCGCGCTGCCCAGATCTGATTGATCGGCTCGTCCTGTTCGGTGCGATCGCACGCCGGGAAGGGAGCTCGGCTCAGGACTACCCGGCATGGCGCTCGGTTTCGCTGCAGGATCAGTGGCAGCGCTTCACGGCGGAGGTGCCAGCCGGCGAAGTGCCCGTGCTGTCCCGCCGTCATTTCGCCGAATGGGGCGAGCACTATCTGGACAGCGACCCGGCCAGCCGGACGCGAACGCCACCGAGCGTGAAGACGCCGAGCGGGCCGTGGTTTGACATCGGTCGCGCCTGGGCAGGCGACCTCGCATACGATCCGTCCCGTGTGCGCGCGCCGGTGGCGATCATCCGCGGCGAGTGGGACAGCATGTGCACCGACAAGGACGCGGCCTGGCTGTTCGACGCCCTCGCCGCGTCACCGATCCGACGCGATGTGAAGATCAGTCGTGGCACCCACCTGATGCATCTCGAGAAAAGCCGCTATGCGCTGTATCGCGAAACACAGAATTTTCTCGCCGGCGGCGATGAACCGGCAGACTTGGAGTGACACGAGGGGCACGATGTTTGTGGATCGGCGGGGGAGGCGCCGCAGCCCAACGTGGCGCTGGGCGGCGGCCGCGGCTAGACTTGCCGCCGCCTGCTTGCCGAGGGAGATCGTCCATGAGCGTCCTGCGTGGCAACAACGGACCGCGCTACAAGCATAACGCCGATGAATCGATGCCGTACGAGACGATAACAGTGGACAAATTGACGCCCATAATCGGCGCCGAGATCGGCGGTGTCGATCTTTCTCAGCCCCTCGGCAACCAGACCTTTGGCGAGATCCATCGAGCGCTCGCGGAGAACCTGGTGATCTTCTTCCGCGACCAGCACATCTCCGAGGAACAGCACCTCGACTTCGGCCGCAGCTTCGGAAGACTGCACGTCCACCCTGCGGCGCCGCACGCGCCCGGGCATCCCGAGTTGATGATCGTCCACGCCGATAAGGACTTGCCACGTGCAAACGGCGAAGGCTGGCACAGCGACGTGTCCTGCGACGTCGAGCCGCCGATGGGCAGCATCCTGTATATCCGCAAGTCACCGCCGCGCGGAGGCGACACGCTGTTCGCCTCGATGTACGCTGCCTATGAGGCACTGTCGGATCGGATGAAGCACTACCTGGAGGGTCTCACCGCAATGCATGACGGCGAGGACGCGTATCGCGGCACCTATGCCAACTATGGTGTTGCCGACAAGCCCTCCTACCCGCGCGCCGAGCATCCTGTGATCCGCACACATCCGGTGACCGGCAAGAAGGCGCTCTATGTAAATCGCGGCTTCACCAAGCGCATCGTCGGCATTCCGCGCGACGAGAGCAGTGCAATCTTGCGCCATCTGTGGGAGATGGCAGAGGATCCGCTGTTCCAATGTCGCTTCCGCTGGCGGGAGAACTCCATCGCGTTCTGGGACAACCGCAGTGTGCAGCATCGCGCGATGTGGGACTACTGGCCGCATACGCGCTCCGGTCATCGCGTCACCGTGGCTGGCGACAGGCCGGTATAATGGCAAACGCACCGGCCTCCCCCTTGGGGGTCTATCTCGAACACCTCGAGAAGGGCGAACTGGGCTACCAGTTCAGTCCCGACGCCAACGCCGCGGTGTTCTACCCGCGTGTCATCTGCCCGCTAACCGGCAGCGACAATCTGCAGTGGCGCATCAGCAAGGGGATGGGCACGGTACACGCGACCACCGTGGTGTTCCCACAGAAGGGCGATCCGTACAACGTCGCGCTGATCGATATCGATGAAGGCTTCCGCATGATGAGTCGCGTCGAGGACATCGCGCCGCTCGACGTGCGCATCGGCATGCGCGTGAAATTCCGCGTGCACGCGGCGGAGGGCGACGAACCGCCGTATCCGGTGTTTACGCCGGCGGGGGGCAAGCCATGAACGGCCTAACCCGCGGCAGCGCCGCAATCGTCGGCGCAGCGGAATCCGATATCGGCGCGGTCGCTGCCAACATGAGCCCGCTCGATCTGATGGCGCAAGGCATCCACCGCGCGCTCGCGGACTGTGGCCTGAAGCTGCGCGACGTTGACGGCATCTTCTGCGCCGCCACACAGGCGCGCACGTCGGCGATGTCGATGTGCGAGTACCTTCGCCTGCCCGCGGCCTATACCGACTCCACCATCGTCGGCGGTTCGTCGTTCGAAGTGCACGTGGCACACGCGCAGGCGGCACTCGCTGCCGGTCTGTGTTCCGTGGCGGTGATCGCCTATGGCAGCACGCAGCGTACCGTCGGTCGCCGTCAGGCCTCGGCGCGCGAATACAATCCCTATGAAACGCCGTTCAGGCCGTTTCTGCCATCGACCGCCTACGCACTCGCCGCATCGCGCCACATGCACGAATTCGGCACCACGCGGGAACAGTTGGCCGAGGTGGCTGTGGCGGCGAGGGAATGGGCACTGCTGAACCCGGTCGCGTGGGAGAAGAAACCCCTCACGATTGACGAGGTCTTGTCGGCGCGACCGATCAGCTATCCGTTCACCGTGCGCGACTGCTGTCTGATCACCGACGGCGGCGGTGCGATTGTGATGATGTCTGCCGACCGCGCCCGCAGTCTGGCGAAACCTCCGGTCTACGTACTCGGCTGCGGCCAGGCGATCACGCATGCGTCGATTTCGTCGATGCCGGATCTTACTGTGACCGGCGCACGCGATTCAGGCGCCGCCGCCTATCGCATGGCGCGCCTGCGCGAGACGGACATCGACGTGTTGGCGCTGTACGACGCGTTCACCATCAACACGATCCTGTTCCTCGAGGACCTCGGTTTCTGCCCCAAGGGGGAAGGCGGGCGCTTCGTCAGCGGTGGACGTATCGGACCCAAAGGTAGCCTACCGGTCAACACCAACGGCGGTGGCCTGTCCTATTGCCACCCCGGCATGTACGGTCTGTTCCTGCTGATCGAGGCCGTACGCCAGTTGCGCGGCGAATGCGGTGCGCGCCAGGTCGCACAGGCGGAAACCGCGCTCGTGCACGGCAATGGCGGTGTGCTGTCGGCGCAGGCGACTGTCATCCTGGGGACGCAGGCGGCGCTGTAGCTTGTGATACAGTTCATCGATCTGGCCTCCGAATGCTGACACTCCTGCACGACAGCAGCAAGGTGGATAACCGATGTTCAAAGGCAAAGCTGACCTGGACGATCCGGAGACCAACGCATTCGTTGCCACCTTTGCGGAGACGTGCGAACACGGGGGCGCACATGCCAAGGTTGTCCTAAAAGCTGCGATGACGCTGACGGGCACGGAACGGCTGGCGATCTACAGCACCATCAAGAATGAAGAGGTGATCGCTGTCACCGCGAAGGACGGCGGGACGATGGAGGTCCGCGAATTCAGCGGCACGAGTTCCCTCGGTTGTCTCCCCGACAAAACAGACATCACCCTGACGCGAAGCCCAGGCGGCCCACTCGGCACGCTGCTTATCGTGCTCGGCAAGGGAACCATCCACAAGGAACATCATTAGCGCGGGACGGTTGGTCGCGGCGACTTGCGGTGTCGTCGTCCTCCTTCAAGCTCTTGCTTCCAGCATAAGCCTTCCCTCTCGGTTTGCCTTTCTCCTAAACTCGCACTTCCACACCAACCGGGAGGAGGCCCGTCCCATGTCCCAGTCCGGTCTGACCGCGGAACCCCGCGTCGCCTGGCCGTCGAACGGTATCAGCGAGGTGCCGTTCCGCGTCTATACCGACGCCGTGCAGTATGAGCGCGAGCAGGAGCGGCTGTTCAAGGGGCCCACCTGGAACTACCTCTGCCTTGCGGTTGAGCTCGCCAAGCCGGGCGACTACGTCGCCACCACCATCGGCGAGACCGCGGTCATCGTCGTGCGCGACGCGGCCGGCTCGATCAACGCCTTTGTCAACCGCTGCGCCCATCGCGGCAACCTGCTGTGCATCGAGCGCGCCGGCACGACGAAGGAGTTCTCCTGCATCTACCACGGGTGGACCTACGACCTCGCCGGCCAGCTCACCGGCGTTGCATTCGAGCATGGCGTGAAGCGCCAGGGCGGCATGCCGCCTGAGTTTCGCAAGGAAGAGCACCGGTTGCAGCGGCTGCGGGTCGCTGAACTCGGCGGGCTGGTGTTCGGCACGTTCAGCGACGACACACCGGATCTGGAGACGTATCTCGGGCCGGATGTCACGCGGGGCCTGCTTCGGGTGATGAACCGCACGCCGGTGCTGCTCGGGCGCAGCACGCAGGTGATGCCCAACAACTGGAAGCTCTACTTCGAGAACGTGAAGGACACCTATCACGCCTCGATCCTGCACTTGTTTCTGACGACGTTCCGGATCAACCGGCTGAGCATGCCGGGCGGTATCTACATCAACCGCGACGGCGGCAATCACTACAGCTACGCCAAGCTGGATTACGCGGCCGAGGACGCGGACTACAAAGCCGCCGCGTTGCGCGCGGACAGCGAGTTCCAGTTGCAGGACCGCTCGGTGGTCGAGTTGGTCGACGAGTACGGCGACGGCGTGTCGGTGCAGATCCTGACGATCTTCCCAGGCATGGTGCTGCAACAGGTGCGCAACACGATCGCGGTGCGGGTGGTGCGTCCGCGCGGGGTCGACAAGTGCGAGCTGGAGTGGATCCACCTGGGCTTCGACACGGACGACGAAGCGATGACGGAGCGGCGGCTGCGACAAGGGAATCTGATCGGCGCGGCGGGATATATCTCGATGGAGGACGGCTGCGTCGGCGGCTTCGTGCAGCGCGCGCTGCAATACAATGACGAGGGCGCGGGGCTGGTGATGATGGGCGGGCACGAGGCGGAATCACAGACGTTCCGCGCCAGCGAGGCGGCGATCCGCGGGTTCTGGAAGCACTACCGCATGCTGATGGGCGAATGACGCATGGACGATCTCGCCATCCGGCTTGGCGTGCATGAGCTGATTGGAGAGTACGCCGAACGCATCGACGAGGATCGGCTGGAGGAATGGCCTGAGCTGTTCGGCGAGCCTTGTCGGTATCTGGTGATCAGCCGTGCGAACCATGAGGCGGGGATGCGGCAGGGGGTGATGTACGCGGCATCGCGCGGGATGCTGCTGGATCGCGTGTTTTCCCTGAGGCGGGCGAACATCTATGAGCCGCATCGGTATCGGCATGTCGTCGGACCGATCCGGATCAAGTCGGTGGAGGGTGGCGTCGCGGTGGCGCACTCGAATTTCCTGGCGGTGCGGATCATGCACGACGGGACGACGACGCTGTTCGCCAGCGGGCGGTATCTGGATCGGATCGATGTTTCGGCGACGCCGTTCCGGTTCAATGAGCGGATCGTGGTGCTCGATAGCGACAAGATCGACACGTTGCTGGCGATACCGTTGTAGGGCGTGCGCGGCCCCCTCCCCCGACCCCCTCCCGCGAGGGGAGGGGGAGAGTAGGATGCGTCCTATGGCAGTTGCTGCGCGCACGGTGTCGGAGGACGAGGCGGACATCCGGCTGGATCGGTGGTTCCGGCGGCATTTTCCTGGGCTGACGCAGGGGGCGATCCAGAAGCTTTGCCGCACCGGGCAGGTGAGGGTGGATGGCCGTCGGGTCGATGCGGCGACACGGCTCGCGGTCGGGCAGGCGGTGCGGATTCCGCCGCTGCCTGAGCCGTCCGAGGAGAAGCCGCGGCCTGCGATCGAGCCGGGGATCGAGCGCGACCTCCAGCGGCTGGTGATCTATCGTGACGAGCATGTGCTGGTGGTGACCAAGCCGTATGGCCTGCCGGTGCAGGGTGGGCCGGGCATCAGCCATCACCTGGACGGCCTGCTCGACGCGCTGCGATTTGGCTCGCCGGAGCGCCCGCGGCTGGTACATCGGCTCGATCGCGACACGTCCGGGGTGCTGCTGTTGGCGCGGACGCCTGGCACGGCGGCGAAGTTGGCAGCGGCGTTCCGCTCGCGGGCGGTGGAGAAGACCTACTGGGCCGTCGTGGCGAGGCGGCCGATCCCACCGGAAGGCCGCATCGATCTGCCGCTGCGGCGGATCGGCGGGGCGCGCGGGGAACGCACCGAGATTGCCGATCGCGACGACAAGGAAGCCGCGCGTGCCATCACCGACTATCGCACGCTCGATCATGCGGGGCAGAAGCTTGCCTGGCTGGAACTCAGTCCGCTGACCGGGCGCACGCATCAGCTTCGCGTGCACTGCGTGGCGATCGGCGCGCCGATCCTGGGCGATGTGAAGTATGCGCGGCCCGACCAGAACAACGCGTTCAGCGCCACAGTGGTTGGGCTCTCAAGCGAACTTCACTTGCATGCGCGCGCGCTTCGGCTGCCCCATCCCGCGGGCGGAACATTGCTGGTGGAGGCGGACCTGCCGCCCCACATGATCGAGACGTTCCGCACCCTGGGCTTTAACGCGCCGGCGGCACGGACAGCCCAACGGCGCTAGCACGAGGAGCAGAGGCGGCGATGGCTTTGCGAACGCTTCCCCGTGGAGTGCGCATCGGACTGTGGTCGCTGGCCGGTGTGGTCGGCCTGGTCGTTGTCGCCGGCGTTATTGTCGCGCTCAGCTTCGATCCTGACAGTCTCAAGCCGCGGGTCGAGGCGGCGGTGAAGCAGGCTACCGGTCGTGAGCTGACGCTGGCAGGGCGCATCCGGTTGGGGCTATCGCTGCGGCCGACATTGACCGTGAATGGCGCCAGCCTGGCCAATCCACCGGGGTTTTCTCGGCCGGCGATGGCTACGCTGGAGCGGCTGGACGTGAAGCTCGCGCTGATCCCGCTGCTGCGTCGCCAGATCGAGATCGACCAGTTGGTGCTGGTGAAGCCCGATATCATGCTGGAGACGAACGCACAGGGTAGGCCGAACTGGCAGTTCGCGCCGCAGACCAGTCCGAGCGCGCCGCAGCCCAGCGCTGCTGCCTCGCAGAAGAATGCGTCGGCGATCAGCGTGGCCGATGTGCGGATCGATAATGGCACCCTTACGTGGCGGGACGATGTCACCGGGCGCAACGCGGTGCTTGGGATCACCAGCGCGCGGGCGACCGCTGCGTCGCCGGACTCTGATCTGCATGTCACCGCATCGGCGACATACAACGGGGCGCCGTTCACGCTGGCGGGCGATTTTGGTCCGCTGATTCGGCTCCAGGAAGCGGGGGCGTCAGGAGCGTGGCCGGCGAAATTGCAGATGGAAGCGGCGGGGGCGAAGCTCGCGCTCGACGGCACCATCGCGCAGCCGCAGGAGGTAAAGGGCTACGCGATCAAGGTCGCGGCAGATGTGCCGGACCTGGCCGCACTCGCGCCATTCCTGCCAGGACAAAGATTGCCGCCGCTGCATGATGTCAGCCTGGCTGCGCAGGTGGCCGACAGTGGCGCGGCGGTGCCGCAGATCTCGGGGCTGACGCTGCATGTCGGCGCCTCCGATCTGAGCGGGACGGTGGCGGGGCTGAAACTCGACAAGCTCGATGTGACTGCCGCGCAGCTCGATCAGCCTGCCCATGTAGCCGGCCAGGGCAGCTTCGATAATTCGCCCGCGACCCTGGCTGGTACTGTCGGCGCTCCCGCTGGCTTGCTCTCGGGTGCGAAGGCGACGGCACCGATGCCGATCGACCTGGAGCTGCACGCGCTGGGTTCGAACCTGACGGTGAAAGGCACCGCGGCGAGAACCCCGGACGGGCGGCCGTCGGTACAGGCCGCGGTGGCTTCCGACATGATCGATCTCGACGCCGTGTCAGCCGCGCTTGCCAAGCCGACTGGCCCCGTCGCCACCGCGCCGGCCTCGCCGCCTGCGGCCAAACCGACAGCGGGCGGCCGTGTAATTCCCGACACGCCGATCCCGTTTGAGCCCCTGCGTCTGGCCAACGCTGATGTGAAGCTGAGCATCGCGCAACTGAAGTCGCACGGCGTGCTGTATCGCGCCATCGCGACGCATCTGAGCCTGCAGGATGGCAGGCTGCGGCTCGATCCGGTAGCGGCCGATCTGCCCGAAGGACACCTCGATGCGACGCTCAGCGCGGATGCGACGCAGGCCGCTCCGCCGGTGGCTCTCCGGCTGCGCATACCGGTGTTGGCATTGAAGCCGTTGCTGGCTGCGATGGGCGAGCCCGACTACATCAATGGCAATATGAACGTGCAGGCTGATCTGCACGGAGCGGGCGCCTCGCCACATGCGATCGCCGCCAGCCTGGACGGGTCGCTGGGGCTGAGCCTGGCCAACGGCACCATAGACAACCGTCTGCTGGGCAGCACGCTTGGATCGGTGCTGCGCGAGGTCAACCTGCTCGATCTGGTCGGGCGAGGGGGGGCCAGCCAGGTGCAGTGCTTCGCCGCCCGTCTGGATGCGAATCACGGGATCGCCACCGTGCGGTCGCTGGTGTTCGCTTCGTCGCTGCTCAGCATGGATGGGGATGGCAGCCTCAACCTTGGCAACGAGACGCTCGATCTGCGCGTGCGGCCAGAGACCAGGATTGCCGGGACTGGCCTCGTGGTGCCGATGCGGATTACTGGTCCGTTCAGGTCGCCGAGTAGCGCGCCCGACCCAACAGCGACTGTTACTCAGAATGCGGGCACCGTGGCGGGAGCCGTGCTGGGCAACACGACGCCGATGGGATTGATCGCCGGGGCGCTTGGGGTAAAGCAGTTGCAAGGAGGCTCGGAAGCGGACTGCGGCGCAGCCTTGGCGGCGGCCCGCGGCACGGCCGTTCCCGCGGCACAGTCAAATCCAGCGCCGCAGGCGGCGCCTCAGCAGAAACAGAAGCAGAAGCTGCCCGACGTGGGCAGTGCGCTGAAGCAGCTGTTCCGTTAAGAGGACGAGCGTGAAGCGCTTCTGGGAAACCGTCGCAGTTGATCTGAGCAATGCCGGTTATGCGATCCTGCTGGATGGCAAACCGATGCATCTGCCTGGTGGCACGCTGTTGCGCGTGGCGGGCGAACCGCTCGCCCGTGCGATCGCGGAGGAATGGCAGGCGGCGGGTGGCGGGAAGGGCGGCGATATGTCGTTCGCCGATACGCCGCTCACCTGCCTGGCCGGTACGGCGCAGCAGCGCATCGCGCCGGACCCCATGCCGACCGTCGATGCCATCGCGCGATACGCCGAAAGCGACCTGCTGTGCTACCGCGCGGAGACGCCGGAGGAATTGGTGGCCCGCCAGGCGCGCGAGTGGCAGCCCTGGCTGGATTGGGTTGCGCTGACCTACGACGCACCGCTGCGCGTTGCGCGAGGCGTCGGCTACATCAAGCAGCACCGTGACAGCGTCGCCGCCTTGCGCCGCGCGGTTGCCAAGCTGGATGTGGCGGCGCTGGCGGCGCTTGGTGTGGCGGTGCCGGCGTTGGGCAGCCTGGTGCTGGGGCTGGCGCTGGCCGAGGCGCGACTGGATGCCGCGACCGCGCATTCGCTGGGGGCGCTGGATGAACTGTACCAGGCCGAGGCATGGGGCGAGGATGCCGAGGCTGTGACGCGTCGCAGCGCGATCGCGGTCGACATCGCGCATGCGACGCGCTTTCTGCAACTGACACGACCGGAGGCATCGGCATGAATTGCAAGCGCCTGATCATCAGCGGGCGTGTGCAGGGCGTCGGCTTCCGCCCGTGGATGGTTGAAAAGGCACGCGCCCTCGGCGTTTCGGGCTGGGTGCGCAACCGGATCGACGGTTCGGTGGAGGCGCTGGTGGCCGGCGACACTGCGGCGGTCGAGGAGCTGCTGCGGCTGTGTCGCCGCGGTCCGCGCATGGCGGAAGTGGTCAGCATCGAGGAGGACCTGGCCGACCCGCCCGAGCAATTCGGGTTCCGACAGGTTCCGTCACTGTAGGACGTCACCGAATACTTCGTGCCAGGCAGCGCGCAGGGCGGCGTCCGCCTCCGTCATGGTGACCGGAAGGCCGAGTGCGTGGAGGCTGGTGACCCCGTGCTCGCTGATGCCGCATGGGACGATGCCGGCGTAATGGTCCAGGTTCGGCGCGACGTTCAGCGCGACGCCATGCCAGCTTACCCAGCGGGACACGCGAACGCCGATGGCCGCGATCTTGGCCTCGGTGCCGGTGGCTGGCTCGGCGACCCAAATGCCGACGCGGCCGTCGCGCCGTTCGCCGCGCACGCCGAGGCGGGCGAGGGCGCGGATCAGCCATTGCTCCAGGCCGTGGACGAAGCAGCGTACGTCGCGCGGGGGCACGGTGCCGTGTGGGCGCGTGAGGTCCAGCATGACGTAGGCCACGCGCTGGCCGGGGCCGTGATAGGTCCACTGCCCGCCGCGACCGGTGGCAAAGGCGGGAAAGCGGTTGGGGTCGGTCAGTTCTTGCGGCTTGGCGGAGGTGCCGGCGGTGTAGAGTGGCGGGTGCTCGACGAGCCAGACCAGCTCATTTGCGCTGCCGGCGCGGATGGCGGCGACACGCTCCTGCATGCGGGCGACTGCGTGGGCGTAGGAAGTGAGGCCGTCCTCAATGCGCCATTCGGGGGCGGCGGGAACAATTGAAGGGGCGCCGTTCATCGAGTATATCCCAGCGCCTGCCTGAGCGGTCGTGGCGGAATGGTAGACGCGCAAGCTTGAGGTGCTTGTGGGGGTAACCCCGTGGAAGTTCGAGTCTTCTCGACCGCATAAGTCAAGGCAGAGAGTTCAGGCGGTGCAAGGCGATCGACCCGTACGCTGGGTTCGGAGGGCGGAGAGGACAACATACTCCGGACCCCTATCTCCTCAGGGTTTCCGCGCAATCAGATCTATTTCCACCAGCGCGCCACGCGCCAGACCCGTGACACCGACGCAGGTGCGAGCCGGCAGACGATCAGGCGGGAAGTAGCTGCGATACGCCGCGTTCATCTGTTCATAATCCTGCTCGAAGCGCGTCAGGAACACGCGCGCACTGACCACATGCCGCAGGTCAAGCGCAAGGCCACGCAGCACGATGACCAGGTTGTCCATCACACGCCGTGTCTGCGCCTCGATCCCATTGGGCAGCGCCGCCGAATCATCCTCGGGCAGCGTCGGCATCTGGCCGGTCAGGAACACCCAGCCGTCCACCTCCACTGCATGTGAGAATGGCGCGACCGGCGTGGGAGCGCCGGCGACCATGTGGAACAACGCTTCACTCATGCACGCGCCGCAGCGATTGCCGACCAGACCCGATTTGGCGTCGCCGGCATGTCGAAGTGGCGGATGCCCAGAGGTGCCAATGCGTCGTTCACCGCATTCATGGCTGCCGCCATTGCGCCGACCGTGCCAGCCTCGCCAACGCCCTTGGCGCCGAGTGGATTGACCTTGGTCGGCACTTCGCGCGTCGTCATGAGGATGTCCGGCAGATCGTCCGCGCGCGGCATCTGGTAGTCCATGAACGATGCAGTCAGCATCTGGCCCGAGTGCGGGTCATGCACGATCTGCTCGGCCATCGCCTGGCCGACGCCTTGCGCCACGCCGCCATGCGTCTGCCCTGCCACCAGCATGGGGTTGAGCACGTAGCCAAGTTCCTCCACCGCGCTGTAGCGAACGACTTCGGTCACACCCGTGTCGGGATCGATCTCGACCTCGCAGATATGCGTGCCGTTTGGGAAGGTGACTGCGGTGGGGGTGAATTCGCCGCTTTCCACCAACTCGTTGCCATCGATGTTCGTGGCATGCGCCACTTCGGCAAGGCTTACCGAACGGTCAGTGCCGGCAATGGTGAAGCGCCCCGCGTCGAACGTGACATCGACCACCGCAGCCTCGAGCAATTCCGCCGCGGCCTGCTTCGCCTTCTCGATCACCTTGTCCACGACGACGCTGACCGCAGAGCCACCGATGCACAGCGCGCCCGAGCCGCCATTGCCTTTGCCGCCGGACAGCAGATCGGTGTCCCCCGCCTCATAGCGCACGTTATCGAGCGGCACGCCGAACCGTTCGGCGACGAGTTGGCAGAACGCCGTCTCCAGCCCCTGTCCCACCGACATCGAGCCCGAGCGCAGCACCAGCGTGCCATCCTCGGCCAGCCGTAGCGCGGCCTGGTCCTTCGCAGGGCGCAGGAACGGACCGCCGGCAACCTCGATGCAGTTGCACAGCCCGATGCCACGCAGTTTGCCGCGTGCCTCTGCTTCGGTGCGACGAGCGGCGAAGCCGTCCATCTCCGCCATCTCCGCCGCCTTCAGCATGTTGCCTTCGAACTCGCCGCAATCGTAGGTGAACGTCAGCGCGGTCTTGTACGGCATCGCCTCCGGCGGGATCAGATTGGTCCGGCGAAGCTCATACGGGCTCATGCCGAGTTCGTGGGCGGCGATATCGATGATGCGCTCGATTGTGTAGGTCGCCTCGGGCCGGCCGGCGCCGCGATAGGCGGCGGTGGGCACCGTGTTGGTCAGAACCCCGCAAGCCTCTGCGTACATCGTCGGGATATGATAGACGCCGGCTGTGCCGCCGATGTTGCCGACCGGCCAGCCGGACCGTCCAGTGACATAGGCGCCGAGATTGGCATCCCAGCGCAACCGCAGCGCGGTGAACTTGTGCTGCGCGTCCAGCCCAAGCTCCACGGTGATCCGCATCTCGCGCGCCTGCTCGTCGGTGAGGAAACCCTCGGTGCGATCGGAAATCCACCGCACCGGACGACCCACCTTGCGCGCGGCCCACGCTACCAGCGCGTATTCCGCCTGCACGCCCGACTTCATGCCGAACGAGCCGCCGACATCGGCCGTCAGAACGCGAATATCCGTCGGCTTGATGTTGAAGTTGCCGTTCGCCATGCCGTTGCGAAGGTTATACGGCGACTGATGTGCGGCATGCATGACCATGCGGCCGTCAGGGCCAATCTCGGCCCACGCGCCGCGCGGCTCCATGGTGTTGGCGGTGACGCGCGACACGGTGAATTGCAGCCGCGCGACGTGCGCCGCGGACCGCAGTGCCGCATCGGTCGCCTCCGCATCGCCACGCTTCCACAGAAAGCCGATATTGTCCGGCACGTCGTCCCAAACCTTGGGCGAGCCCGGCTCCATCGCAGCGATCGCATCAGTCACCAGCGGCAGTTCGTGGTAATCGACCATCACCGCCTCGGCCGCATCCTTGCCCGCGTCGATCGTTTCAGCCAGCACCACCGCGACCGGCTCGCCGACGAAGCGCACACGGTCCGCCGCAAGCAACGGCCGGTCGGTCTTTGGTGCCGGACTGCCGTCTGGACGGGGAAAGCCGATGCCGCCAGGGATCGGCGAGACGTCGGTCAGATCAGCGGCGGTGAATACCGCGATAACACCCGGGATGGCGCGCGCGGCCGTGGTGTCGATGTCGCCGATCGTCGCGTGCGCGTGATGCGAGCGAACCAGCACGGCGTGCAGCATGCCGTCCGGATGCGGGTCTGCGCTATAGTTGCCGTTGCCGGTCAGCAGCCGCACATCCTCGCGCCGACGAACTGATCTGCTCTGCATCGTTGCCATCACTTGTTCTCCCCGGCTGATACGATGACGTCGTTGGCCGGCAGCGGTTCACCGTTCAGCACGGCCTGCATGTTGCCGAAGGCGTGCCGGGCGATGTCGGCCACCAGGTCGATGGCGCTGCCGGCGATATGCGGCGTCAGCACCACCTGATCGAGCTTGAACAACGGGTTGTTGGGCTCCGCCGGCTCCTTGGCGAACACATCCAGTCCAGCGCCGCGCAGCTTGCCGCTGACCAGCGCATCGTAGAGTGCGGCCTCATCCACCACCTCGCCGCGCGCTGCGTTGACCAGGATCGCGCCAGGCTTCATGCGTGCGAGCACCTGGGCGTTGATCATGTTGCGCGTGACCTTGGTCAGCGGCGTGTGCACCGAGAGCACGTCGCTGCGTTCGAGCAACTCGTCGAATGTCACCGGCGTCGCGTGCAGTGCCCGTTCGGTCGGACGATCGGCGCGACGGATGTCATGGTAGATGATCTGCACGTCGAAGCCGGCGAGGCGATGGGCCACCATGCGGCCGACATTGCCGAAGCCGAGAATGCCCACCGTCTTGCCGGAAAGCTGATACGCCTTGCCGCGAACCTGCGGGCGGATCCACTCGCCATCGCGCATTTTACGATCGGCCAGCGCCAGGCAGCGGTAGGTCGCGAGCATCAGCATAACGGTGTGCTCGGACACCGCGCCAGCATTCGCGCCGGACGTTATCGCCACCGGGATGCGCGCCGCACGCGCCGCGTCGAGATCGAACTTGTCGACGCCAATGCCCCATTTGTGCAGCAGCTTCAGCTTCGGGGCGGCGCGGATCATCTCGGCATCCACCGCCACGGCGGTGAGGATGAATTCGGCATCGGCGAGCATCGCCAGGTGCTCACGCCGATCTCCGGTCTCGGCAAAAAGGATCGAGAAGCCGGCCGGCAGCGCTGAACGGATCTCGTCCTGCACCTTGGCGTCCATGACATCGAGGTAGGCAATCTTGTGGGTCATACGGTCGTCTCCACACGGTCCTGCCATCTTGAGGCCCGTGCGCCCAACGGGCAACAATGGCCGGCAACCTCGGGAGGACACCATGGCAGAAGAACTGCGCGACATCCTGCGCAACCGCGTGAAGGAGAAGCTGGCGCGCGACGAAGTGGTGGCCTCGATGACAGTTCGGTTATGCCGCTCGATCGAGATCGCCCGGATCGCCGCCACCTCCGGGTTCGACACGATCTACGTCGATGTCGAGCACAACACGCTGTCGATCGACAACGTCTGCCAGATCTGCGTGGCGGCGATGCAGTGCGGCATCACGCCACTGGTGCGCGTGCCGGCCAACACGCCGGAGTTCATCTGCCGGCTACTCGACGGCGGTGCGATGGGGGTTATTGCTCCGCATGTGCGGTCGGCGGAGGAGGCGCGCGAGGTGGTGCGCTACGCCAAGTTCACGCCGCAGGGCGAGCGCGGGGCCGGCGGTGCCCTGCCGCATTACCACTACCGCAGCTTCCCCTCCGCCGTGGTTAACCAGGCGATGAACGACGCCACCATGGTGGTGGTGATGATGGAGACCGTCGCCGCACTGGAGCATGTCGAGGAGATCGCCGCCGTCGATGGCGTCGACATGATGCTGATCGGCACCAACGATCTGTGCAACGAAATGGGCATCACCGGCCAGTTCGATCATGCCAACGTGCGCGACGCATATCTGCGCACCATCGCGGCGTGCCGGAAGCACGGCAAGCATGTGGGAGTTGGCGGCCTGGCGTCGCGTCCCGACCTGATGGCGGAATATGTGCGTCAGGGCGCACGCTATGTCTCCACTGGAACGGACCTGTCGTTCCTGCTCGCGGCTGCGGCGGAGAAGGCAAAGTTCGTGCGGGGAATCTGAGCCACCGCGCCGGCCGCCCTCCTGCCATGCGAGGAGGCGAAGCCGACGCGGCAATCTCGGTCGGCGCTCCTCGCAAATGACAATCGTAGCTACGTGCGCATTGCCGCGAAATCCGTAACGCACGCCTCGATGATCGCTTCTATCGAGCCGAACACCCGTGCGCCGGCTTGCGTCAGCCGCTGCGTTTTCGAGGCGAGCGTGCCGGTGTCGCCGAGTACCAGTGCGCCGGCATGGCCCATCGACACGCCTTCCTTCGCCTCGCGTCCGGCGATCAGCGCGTAGATCGGCTTGCGCACGCCGAGGCGAACCAACGCGTCGGCGCATTCCTCCTCCTCGCTGCCGCCAACCTCGCCCACCAGAACGATGGCATGCGTGCGCGGATCGGCAAAGAAGACCGGCAGCAGGTCGGCGAAGCGCACGCCCTTTACCTGGTCACCACCGACGCCGACCCAGATGCTCTGGCCGAGGCCGGCCTGCGCCAGGCGGTAGCCGCATTCGTAGGACAGCGTGCCGCTCTTTGACATGATCGCGAATGGTCCCGGACGCAGGCAGGCGTCAGGGAGGAAGCCGAGCTTGATTTCGCCGGGGATTGCCATGCCGGGCGTCGAGCCGCCGATCCAGATGGCGCCGGCGCGGCGGACCGCGCGGCCGAGGCGAATGGCGTCGTGCAGCGGAATGCCCTCGGCGACAGTCACGATGACCCGGATGCCGGCGGCGAGCGCTTCCTCGACGGCAGCGAGTGTTTCCAGTGGCGGTGCCATCGCGACCGATGCGACCGCGCCGGTTGCTGTTACGGCGTCGCGACAGTTGGCGAACACAGGCACGCCGGCGGCTTCCTTTGCGTCCGAGCGCCCGGATGTGCCGCCGACGATGTTTGTGGCGTAGGCGCGCATCAATGCCGCATGGGTTCGGCCCATGCGGCCGGTAATGCCCTGCACGATGACGGGTGTGGTTTTCGACAGTGAGGCAAGGCCCCCTCCCTCCACCCCCTCCCGCGAGGGGAGGGGGAGAGTCGTGCCGCGAACCACTCCCCCTTCCCTCGCGGGAGGGGGTTGGGGGACGGGCGGCGCGCCAACCACATCACCCACCCTTACCATCGCCTCTTCCAGGTCCTCGGTGACGAACACGTCGGGTTGGCGTTCCGCCAGGACACGCCGCGCCTCGGCGGCACCGCGGCCAACCAGCCGCGCCACCACCGGAACACGCAGGCTCTCTGTCCGCTCCATCCCCATCGCGAGCAGGTCCGCGAACTCGGCCAGGTCGGTGATGCCGGCGAACACGCTCACCAGCACCGCACGCAACGACCGATGCGCCGTGATCCACTCCAGCACGCGCATCACCCGCGCCGGACTGCCACGCATCTGGCCCGTACGGATGTCGCAGAAATTCAGCGGCTTCATGCCGCGCGCGGTGAGTTCGTCGATCAGCATCATCGAAAGGCCGGCGCCCGTGGTGACCAGACCGATCTCGCCTTCCGGGTCGATGTCCACGTAATCGAAGCCCTCGGCCAGCTTGCGATTGGCATCGGGATAGGTCTGCGGCCGTGCCTCGATCAGCGCGGCGATGCGCGGCTGGCGTTCCACCGCACCAAGGTCCACCACAAGCTTCGCGTCACCGGCAACACACCCGGTGGGCGAGACGAACAGCGGATTGATCTCCGCCAACGCCAGTTCACGTTCGATCAGCATATCCGCCAGCCTGCGAGCGACCGCGGCAATATGGCCGCGCCACTCCTCGGGCTCGCCTGCCATCAGTTCGGCGAGTGCCTCGACCACCGCATCGGCATGCGGCGCGCATGGCCGCCCCTGCGCCAAACCGGATCGTTCGATATCGACGCCGCCCTGAGCGGAGTAAAGAACGCGGAACCCATAATTCGCAGGGTCCACCATGACCGCGAGGTAGCGTTCCTCGCCCGCGACGGCCCGCTCGATCAGGCATGCATCCACCTGATGGCCCTTGATGCGTGTGCCGAGCATACGCTGCACGGTGGCGGCCACATCCTGCGACGTGTCACAACGCACCACCCCGCCGGCCTTGCCGCGTCCGCCCACCGGCACCTGCGCCTTCACCATCCAGGGCCCATCGCCCGGTCGATCCGCGATGGCCGCATCGGTCGCCAGCGTCGCCTCGGGCACGGCCACGCCATACTCGGCCAGCAGCGCCTTGCCGTCAGCCTCGATCAGCAGCACGTCAGTAGGTTCCGAGCGCCAGGATGCCCTGGTCGAAATCGACATCGGAAACGATCTTGCGCCCCATCAGGTCGCGCAGTGTCTCCGAGGTACCCCCGCCGATCGTGCCGTAGCGCGCGCCGCGATACAGCCGCGACACCGGCGCCTCGTCGGTGAAGCCGAAGCCGCCGTGGAGCTGAACCGCCTCCGACGTGACGCGCAGCGACATCTCGTTGCAGAACACCTTCGCCGCCGCCGCCATGAACGGATCAGGAAACGGATCGGCGGTGAGACAGGCGCGATACAGAATGCCGCGGCCGGCCTCGATGTCCTTGAACATGTCCGCCAGCTTCCAGCGTATGCCCTGATGGTCGGCGATCGGCTTGCCGAACACCGTCCGCTCCCGCACGTAGTTCACCGCCTCGTCGAACGCGCCTTCCGCCAGGCCCAGCGAGATCGCCGGATTGAGGCAGCGCTGCGTGTTGAACGCGGTCAGCAGCTTGCGGAAGCCGTCATCCTTGATGACCAGGTTCTGCAGCGGCAGCTCGCAGTCGTTGAACTGGATCTCGAACAGGTTCTCGCCGCCCATCGTGTGATAGGTGCCGGTGACCTCGAAACCCGGCGTGCCGGCCTCCAGCAGGATGCAGCCGATGCCTTCGCGGCCTGGCTTGTTGTCGATGCGGCTGAACACGATGAACATGCCCGCCTCGGGCGCGCGGCTGATCAGCGTCTTGGTGCCCTTCAGGATCACGCTGTCGCCGACGATGCGCGCGTTGGTGCGGTAGTTGGCGACATCGGTGCCGGCGTGCGGCTCGGTCATGCAGATCGCCAGCATGCAGTCGCCGGCGACCACGCGGGGCAGGATGCGGTCGCGGATCGACGCGGGGGCGTAGCGGGCGATCACGCGCGTCTGCACGCCGGCCTCGCCCAGCACCGCCATGGCGGTAATGTAGCAGACCTTGGCGATCTCCTCGAGGATCAGCGCGGTGTCCAGGATCGGCAGGCCAAGCCCGCCATATTCCTCGGGGACCGACATGCCGAGTACGCCGATCGAGGCGAGCTGCTTCATGTTCTCCCAGGGGAAGCTGCCGTCCATCCAGCGGCCGGCCTTGGGCTTGAACTCGGCCTGTGCCAGCTCGCGCACCGAGGCAAGCATCTGGCGTTGTTCCGGGCTGATGTGGAAGTCCATGCTGTGGAGGCCCCTCTTGGTGGCGGGTCGCCGCGCCAGTCTAGGCAGGGGTGGCGCCGGGGACCACATGGGGGTGCGGATGAGTGGGACGGCGTGCTATGGTGCGGACATGTCGGAAGTGGCGAGGAAAGTGCCTACGGTGATGGATACGGCGGAGTTCCTGGCATGGGACGCGCCCAGCGGAAACCATTGGCAACTCGTGGACGGCGAGCCACAGGCCATGGCGCCGGCAAGCCGCACGCACGGCATCCTTCAGGCGGAGTTAGGCCGCCTGATCGGCAATCATCTTGCTGCACGGGCTCCGGAGTGCACCGTGGTCACCAACCCAGGCACCATTCCTCGCATCCGCGCGGATGCCAACTTTCGCATCCCTGATCTGGCCGTTACCTGTTCGGAGTACCTGGTAGAGGAATACGATGTCAGCGAGCCGGTGCTGATCATCGAGATCCTCTCGCCGACCAACAAGACCGAGACGTGGACGAACGTGTGGGCCTACACGACCATACCTACCGTACGGGAGATACTGATCCTGCACAGCGTCCGCATTCGGGCGGAACTGCTGCGGCGCGACGATACTGGCCAGTGGCCGGAACGCCCTGTGATCACGGAAGATGGCGCTCTTGAGCTTGCCAGCATCGGTTTCAGTGCGCCATTGCGGTCCGTCTACCGAGGCACGCGTCTAACGTCCAACGCGTAACCATCGGGCCGAGTCGACCACGCCCCTTTGGCAACCGCTGCCCCCGATGCTACTGACGGGTAAGCACCATCGATTGGAACACGTATGCCAGACGCAGGAGTGGCGCCGGCCGGGGCGGTTGCGCGCAAATTGGCCTCGATCGAGGCGGTGGAACAAGGGCTTGCCTCGGTCGGCTACATTCCGAACCGGCAGATTTCCACCGCCGTCTACCTCGCCCAGCATCTTCAGAAGCCGATCCTGGTGGAAGGACCGGCGGGCGTCGGCAAGACCGAGCTTGCCAAGTCGGTCGCGGCGTTCCTCGATCTCACGCTGATCCGCATGCAGTGTTACGAGGGCCTGGACGAGTCGAAGGCCCTCTATGAGTGGAAGTACGGCAAGCAGCTTCTCTACACCCAGATCCTGAAGGACAAGATCGGCGACGTGCTGGGTGGGACCGAGACCCTGGCCGCCGCGCTGAACAAGTTGCACGCGTTCGGCGACGTCTTCTTCTCGGAGCAGTTCCTGGAGCCGCGGCCATTGTTGCGTGCGTTGCAGCAGCCGGGCGGCGCCGTGCTGCTGATCGACGAGATCGACAAGTCGGACCAGGAGTTCGAGGCATTCCTCCTGGAGATCCTGTCGGACTATCAGGTGACGATCCCTGAGATCGGCAGCGTCCACGCGGTGGAAACGCCGATCGTGCTGCTGACCTCGAACAGCACGCGCGACCTGGGCGATGCGCTGAAGCGGCGGTGCCTGCATCTGCATATCGGCTTCCCCGACGCCAAGCTGGAAGGCCGCATCATCGAATCGCGCGTGCCGGGCATCGAGAAGAACCTGCGGCGCGAGCTGGTGGCGTTCGTGCAGCAATTGCGGACGCTGGACCTGAAGAAGGTGCCATCGGTCAGCGAGACGATCGACTGGGCGCGCGTGCTGGTGCTGCTGCATGCTGCGTCCCTGGATACCGAGCTGGTGCATGACACGCTGAATGTGCTGCTGAAGTTCGAGGCGGACATCGAGGTGGCGAACAAGCAGATCGCCACGCTGACCCAGAAGGCGAAGCACGAGGCCGGGCTGCCGGTATGAGTGCAAGTGCCGGCCCCCTCCCCTCAGGCCCGATACTACCCCTCCCCTTGCGGGACGGGGGCGGCGGGAGGGGACCCATGCCCACCTCCGAACCTCTTCGGCAGTTCCTCCAGGCCGCGCGCAGCGCGGGCATCCGCGTCTCGGCCGCCGAGGGGATCGACGCCGCGCGTGCCGTGCAGATGGTCGGCTACTCAGACCGCGCCGTCCTGAAGGACACGCTGTCTCTCGTCCTCGCAAAAACTCCCGACGAGAAGCACCTGTTCGACGAGTGCTTCGACCTCTATTTCCGCCGCGACAGCCTCGCCCAGGAAGCCGAGGCAGCGACCGACCTCCAGACCCCCATCACGCCGGGCGGCTTCGGTGGCGAGGGCACCGGCGGTGGCGGTGGCCGCACGCTCTCCCAGATGCTGCTGGATGACGAGCGCGCCGCGCTCGCCACCGCGATGGAAGAAGCGGCGCGTGACTCCGGCATCCAGAACATCCGCTTCTTCACCCAGAAGAACCTGTACGCGCGCCGTATCCTCGACCGAATGGGACTGCGTCAGGTCGAGCGCGACATCGAGGCGCTGCGCAAAGACGATCAGCAAACCGCAGCCGATCGCCTGGAGAACCGCATCGAGGCGCTGCGAGACCAGGCGCGCGACCTGGTCGAGCGCAATCTGCTGCTGTTCGCCCGCGGCGAGACAGAGAAGTTCCGCGAGGAACTGCTGAAATCCGCCCGCCTGTCCAACCTGGAACGCCGTGACCTCGAGCGGATGCGGATCCTGGTCCGTGCCATGGCGAAGCGCCTGGCCGCACGCTATGCCAAGACGCGTCGCCGCCGGCTGCGCGGCCAGCTCGACGCGCGGCGGACGCTGCGGCGGAACATGGGCTGGGGCGGCATCCCATTCCTCACCGTGTGGAAGCAGAAGCGCATCGAGAAGCCGCGCGTCATGGTACTGTGCGACGTGTCCGGCTCGGTCGCCGCGATGGCGCAGTTCCTGCTGATGTTCCTCTACGCGCTGAACGAGGCACTGAAGGACATCCGCTCCTTCGCCTTCGCCGGCAGCCTCATGGAGGTCAGCGATATTCTGGAAGCCGAACCGATCGAGGCCGCGATCGCTAAGATCATGCAGGCGATCGGCTTCGGTTCATCGAACTACGGCAACTCGCTCGCCGATTTCGAGGACGGCTGGATGCGCAACGTGTCCAACAAGACAACCGTCATCGTCCTGGGCGACGCGCGCGGCAACCGCACGGACCCTCGGACCGACATCATGGAACGCCTGTCGCAGCGGGCGAAGCGGATCATCTGGCTGAACCCGGAGTTCCGCTCCGCCTGGGGCACCGGCGATTCCGACATGTTCCGCTATGCGCCGTTCTGCAACCTCGTCACGGTGTGCAACACGCTGCGTCACCTGGAGCGCGTGGTGACCGATCTGCTGAAGGACGCCGCCTGACCGTGTGGTAATTTGCTACCACACGCCCCAATCGCTTGACCCTGACTGCATTTCCCGCCATACCCCGCCGCCAACTCGCAGGGCCCGTCATGAAGACAACGATCTCGCTGAAGCCCGCGGAGGTGAAGAAGGACTGGGTGCTGATCGACGCCGAAGGCGTCGTACTCGGCCGGCTCGCGTCCATCATCGCCAACCGCCTGCGCGGCAAGCACAAGCCGCAGTTCACGCCGCACGTCGATTGCGGCGACAATGTCGTCGTGGTGAATGCGGCGAAGGTGCGCGTGACCGGCAACAAAACGGATCAGTCGGTATTCTACTATCACACCGGCTACCCGGGCGGCATCAAGGGCCGCAGCATTCGTCAGCGCCTCGAGTCCAAACATCCCGAGCAGGTGCTGGAGAAGGCGGTCGAGCGCATGATCACGCGCGGCCCGTTGCAGCGGCGCCAGATGAAGCACCTGTACGTTTACGCCGGCCCCGAGCACAAGCATGCGGCACAGCAGCCCGCGCCGCTCGACGTCGCCGCAATGAACCCGAAGAACAAGCGAGACTGATCCCGCATGTCAGGTACCCCGACCCGCACGCTCGCCGACCTCCGTGACGCACTCGCCGCGCAGCAGGCCGTAACTCCGGCCGGCGCCGTGCCCGTGCCCAGCGACCAGCCGAAACGCGAGCCGAAGCGCGACGCGCTGGGTCGCTCCTACGCCACCGGGCGGCGCAAGAACGCCGTGGCGCGTGTGTGGATCAGGCCTGGCAAGGGCGAGATCACCGTCAACAGCCGAAAGGTCGTGCAGTATTTTGCCCGCCCGGTGCTGCGCATGCTGATCACGCAGCCGTTCCTGGTCACCGACCGCTATAACCAGTTCGATGTCTACTGCACTGTCACGGGCGGGGGCCTGTCCGGTCAGGCCGGCGCGGTGCGACACGGGATATCCCGTGCGCTGACCTACTACGAGCCGGACCTGCGCGGCATCCTCAAGGTCGCCGGCTTCCTGACGCGTGACTCGCGCGTCGTGGAGCGCAAGAAATACGGCAAGATGAAAGCCCGACGAAGCTTCCAGTTCAGCAAGCGTTAGCTCTGTCATGACTGGAGGATCGATATGGCTGCCAAGCCGAGTGTGTTCATCGATGGCGAAGCCGGTACCACGGGTCTCGGCATCCGTGACCGGCTGCGCGCGCTGCCCGACGTTGAGCTGAAGAGCCTTCCCGCCGAACATCGCCGCGATCCTGTCGCGCGGCGCGACATGATGGCGGAAGTGGACCTCGTCATCCTGTGCCTGCCTGACGACGCGGCGCGCGAGGCCACGGCGATGGCCGACGAATTGGGCAATGCCGCGCCGAAGCTCCTCGACGCCAGCACCGCGCATCGCGTGCATCCAGACTGGGCCTATGGCTTTCCCGAAATGCAGCTGGGCCAGGCTGAGCGCATCGCGAGCGCACGCAAAGTCGCCAACCCAGGCTGCTATCCCACCGGTGCGATCAGCCTGATCCGCCCGCTGGTCGATGCCGATATCATCCCTGCCGATTATCCGATCACGATAAACGCGGTCAGCGGCTATTCCGGTGGCGGCCGGACGATGATCGAGGAACACAACCGGCAGGGCGGTCCAGCGTTCGAACTCTATGCCCTCAAGCTCGAGCACAAGCACCTGCCCGAGACCCAACGCTATTGCGGCCTGTCCCGCCGACCGATCTTCGTGCCGTCGGTTGGCCACTACCGTCAGGGCATGCTGGTCTCCGTGCCGCTGCATCTCGATACGCTGCATGGCAAGGTCACCGGCGCCGATCTGCAAGCGGTGCTCGAAGCGCGCTATCGCGGCTGCGATTATGTTCGCGTCACTGCCCCGCAGACCGATGGCAAGCTGGAGCCGGAGAGGTTGAACGAGACCAACCTGCTGGAACTGTCTGTCAATGCGAACGAGAAGCATCGGCAGGCGGTGCTGGTCGCGCGGCTCGACAATCTCGGCAAGGGAGCCTCCGGAGCGGCGGTGCAGAACCTTCGCCTGATGCTCGGCCTGCCCGCCAACGTGGTGCGCCCGGAGAAGGTCGATGCCTGAGCCGCTCGTCGGCCTGGGCCCAATCTACACGTTGGACGGCGTCACCCCGAAGGTCGCACCGGACGCCTTCATCGCCCCGGGCGCGGCAGTGATCGGCGACGTCGAGATCGGCTCTGAGACCGGCATCTGGTTCCACTGCCTGGTGCGAGGCGACCTCAACATCATTCGCATCGGCGCGCGCACCAACATCCAGGACGGCGCGATCATCCACGTCGATTCAGGCGGGCTGGCCACTTACATCGGCGACGATGTGACCGTGGGCCACAACGCGGTGATCCATGCCTGCACGTTGAAGAACCGCGCCTTCGTCGGCATCTCCGCCACGGTGCTGGACGGCGCGGTGATCGAGGAAGGCGGCATGCTCGGTGCGGGCGGCCTGCTGACGCCAGGCAAGGTGATCGGCCGCAATGAGCTCTGGGTCGGCACGCCGGCAAAACTGATCCGCGTGATGAGCGACGAAGAGCGCAAGAAGTTCGACCGCAACGCGGTGGTCTATCGCGATCTGGCACGGCGCTTCCGCGCCGGGCTGCGGAGCGCCACCTAGAGAAATCTGCAAACGATACCAATTCCTGCAGCACAGCCGCAGGAAAGAGTTTGTCGTGTTCCACCGTTCCCTCGCCATTCTGGCCTGCCTGGTGATCGCTGGCTGTACGGCCGCCACGCCGCCACCCGATACCGCGCAACTGCCGTTTGCGGCGTTTGGAACGATGGACAACGACGTCGCGGCGGCGAACCAGGCCTCATGGGCCTTTGCCTCACCTGAGCGCACCCGCAACGACCCGGTGGATGCGGCGAGGGCGTGCGCTGCAATCGACTACCTGGCGGGTCAGCTCAGCAGCAGTCCCCGCTGGATTGCGGTCTCGCCGCTGACCAGACAGGAGATGCTGCGAGCGCGTGCCGACATTCGCCGCGTGCTGGGCATTGCGCCCGAGACAAGGTCGCAGATCGTGGTCAACGCCTTGCTGCGATTTGCCGCTGCCTGGCAGGCCGGCGATCAGCCTGCGGCGCTGCAGGCACTGAGTGCGCCGGGCTTCACGTTGCCGCCGCTACAGACGCTGCAGAACCTGTCCTACCTGCCTTACGTCCAGACTGCCAATGTCGGCAGCATTGATGCCGCTCGCGAGATGCTGCCCGGTGGCGATGTCGCGCATCGGTAATAGTCTGCATCAAGCTCCGCCCGATTGCCCAATAATTGTCAGGCATCAGGCTAGTTCCTAGGCAAGATGCTTCTATGGTGATCCGAATCATTGGATATCGCCAGCTTTCGGCCTGGACAGAGGGCAGGAGTCATGCTGCGCTGCAACAAAAGCGGATACCCGCTTGCAGGAGGCATGAATGAATTTGGTCGCCCATCGATCGGTCTGGGCCTGTGTTTGTGCGTCGTTGGTCGTGTGGCTCACCCCGGTCGCCGCTCGCGCGGAATCGGTCGTCACGGTGGCGATGACCGCCGGCGACATTCCGAATACGACGGGCAACCCCGACCAGGGGTTCGAGGGGTTCCGCTTCGTCGGCTACAATGTCTATGACGGGCTGGCGCTGTGGGACCTCTCGCGCAGCGACAAGCCTTCCGACATCAAGCCTGGTCTGGCCACCTCGTGGGAGGTCGATCCCGCCAACCACCTCCGCTGGATCTTTCATTTGCGTGGCGGGGTGAAGTGGCACGACGGCTGCCCGTTCACCGCCGATGACGTCGTGTGGAACTTCGCCCGCATCACCGATGACAAAGCGCCACAGTACTACACCCTGCAGATGGCGTTGACCCGCGCCTACACCACCAATTTCGCGTCGGTGGAGAAGCTCGACGACCACACGGTCGCGATCAACACCAAGGTCGTGGAATCGCTGTTCCCCTACCAGATGAGCTACCTGCTGATGATCAGCCGCTGCCGATCGGAGGCGCTGCACTACGACTGGAACGCCTATGCCGAACATCCGTCGGGCACCGGACCGTTCCGCGCCGACCGCTATGTCGCGCATGAACGTTTCGAGCTGGTGCCAAACAAGGATTACTGGGATCCCAAGCGCATAGCCAAATACGACCGCCTGGTGCTGCTGCCCATGCCGGAGGCAGCCACCCGCACCGCGGCTCTGCTCACCGGTCAGGTGAACTTCGTCGAGGCGCCGTCGCCGGACGCCATCCCGCGTCTCAAGAGCGCCGGCATGCAGATCATCACCAACACCTACCCGCACAACTGGCCATACATCCTCAACTTCGTCCGCGGCCCGATGACAGACATTCGCGTCCGCCGCGCCGCCAACTACGCACTGAACCGCGGCGAGTTCGTCGAACTGTTGGGCGGCACCGCGATCGAGGACTACGCCACCATGCCGCCCAGCTCGCCCTGGTACGGCCATCCGATCAAGTACCAGTTCAATCAGGCAAAGGCGAAAGAGCTGCTCAAGGAGGCCGGATGCCAGCCGTGCAAGATCACGCTGGCGATCTCAACCTCCGGCTCAGGTCAGATGCAGCCGTTGCCCATGAACGAGCTGGTGAAATCGCAGCTCGAGGAAGTCGGCTTCCAGGTCGACTTCAAGGTGATGGACTGGAACTCGCTGATCGAGATCGGCCGTTCCGGTGTGGTCAAGTACCCCGAGATCGATGGCTACAACGGCTCGCGCGCCCTGCTCGATCCGGTGAGCGCCTTGATCAAGCCGGTGGCCAAACGGTACTGGTCGCCGGCGGGTTCTAACTGGGGGCACTTCTACGATCCGGAAATCGAGTCACTGGTCGGACAGATCCTCAACGAGTTCGATGCCGACAAGCGTCTGGCGATGCTGATCAAGCTGCATGAGCTGGAGAGCGATCGTGCGCAGATGATCTGGGTCGTGCACGACCTCAATCCGCGCGCTTTGTCGCCCAAGCTGCATGGCTTCGTGCAGGCGCAGAACTGGTTCCAGGACCTGACGCCGATCACGGTGGACCCGTGATCCGGTGACAGGGGTCCGCTGATCATGCTCGGCTATATCGCACGGCGCATCCTGCTGGCCATTCCGATCGCGTTCGGCGTCAGCATCGTGTGCTTCTCGCTGGTCTATCTCGCACCCGGCGATCCGTTGCAGACCATTCTGCCGTCGGACGCGACGGCGGACATGGTGGCGCAGATCAAGCACGCCTATGGCTTTGATCGTCCGCTGCCGGTGCAATACCTGCTGTGGCTCGCGCATGTGCTCACCGGGGATTTCGGCGTATCGATCTCGACCCGGCGGCCGGTGATCCTGGAAGTGACCGGTGCCCTCTCCAACACGTTCATCCTGACCAGCTTCGCGGTGCCACTCGCGTTCATCACCGGGTACACGATGGGCGCGATAGCCGGCTGCTTCCCCGGCCGAGCCGTCGATCGCATCGTCACCGGCGCGGCCGTGGTCGGTGTCAGCCTGCCCAACTACTGGCTTGGCATCGTTCTCGTCATCATCTTCGCGGTCGAGCTGATGGCTTTGCCCGCCACAGGCATGGGGCCGCAGGGCTCGTCGCAGTTCGACATCCTGCACTGGTCGAGCGCGCAATATCTCGTGCTGCCGGTCATCACGCTGTCGATGATCCCGGTCGGCATCATCGCTCGCACCACGCGCGCCGCGGTGGCCGAGGTGCTGAACCAGGACTTCGTGACCACGCTGCGCGCCAAGGGGCTGAGCGAGATCGCGGTGATCCGCCACGTCCTGAAGAACGCGGCGCCGCAGGTGCTGGCGGTGATGGGGTTGCAGTTCGGCTACCTGATGGGCGGCTCGATCCTGATCGAGACCGTGTTCACCTGGCCGGGCAGCGGCTTCATGCTGTCGAAGGCGATCATCAACCGCGACATCCCGGTGCTGCAGGGAACCATCCTGTTCCTGGCTATGATCTTCGTCGCCACCAACCTCGTTGTCGATCTGCTGCAATCGATGATCGACCCGCGCATCCGTCGGAGCTGAGCGATGTCGCGGACCGTCACGCTGCCCATCGCCGCCCTCGACGATGATGCCCCCCCAATACTGCGCGTGCGCGGCTACTGGGGCTCGGTGGGTTATCGCCTGCGCCACGACCCCGTCACCTTGTTCTTTGGCGCGATCGTGCTGTTGATCGTGCTGATGGCGATCTTCGCGCCGTTGCTGGCGCCATTCGATCCCTACAAGGAAAGCGTCATCCTGCGACTGAAGCCGTTCGGCTATAAAGGCCATCCCCTCGGCACCGACGAACTGGGCCGCGATCTGCTGAGCCGGTTGATATATGGTGGTCGATCATCCCTGTTGATGGGTCTGATCCCGGTCTGCATCGCCACCATCCTCGGCGGCACATTGGGCGTGATCGGCGGCTTCGCCGGCCGGCTAGTCAACGCGGCGATCATGCGCACAATGGACGTGTTCTACGCGTTTCCCTCCGTGCTGCTGGCGGTGGCGATCTCGGGTGCAATGGGCGGCGGCATGGCGAACGGCATGGCCGCGCTGGCACTGGTGTTCATCCCCGCAATGTGTCGTGTCGCGGAAACCGCGACCGCGCAGGTGCGCAGCCTGGACTTCATCGAGGCCGCACGCGCAACCGGTGCGGGCACGCTCACCATCGTGCGCTACCACGTACTCGGCAACGTGCTTGGGCCCGTCTTTATCTACGCCTCAAGCCTGGTGTCGGTCAGCATCCTGCTTGCGTCAGGCCTGTCGTTCCTGGGCCTTGGCGTAAAGCCGCCGACCCCCGATTGGGGCCTGATGCTGAGCACGCTGCGCCAGTCGATCTATATCGTGCCGCTGTCCTGCGCGTTGCCCGGCATGGCGATCTTCATCACCTCGGTCTGTTTCAACCTGGTCAGCGACGGCATTCGCTCGGCGATGGACGTGCGGCTGTGAGCGACATGGCTGCCGATGCGCGCGACATTGGTGGCCCGGCGCAGCCGCTGCTGATAGCGCGCGATCTGGCCAAGCACTTCCATGTCCGCGGCGCCGGCAAATCCGTCCGCGTGCGCGCCGTCGACGGTGTGTCGTTCACCCTGTTCAAGGGTGAGACACTCGGTATCGTCGGTGAGTCAGGCTGCGGCAAGTCCACGCTCGCCCGCATCCTGCTGCATTTGGTGGAGCGTGATGCCGGGGAGCTGATCTTCGACGGCGAACCCGTCGGCGCGCCGCGCGGCATCACTGTCGCCGCCTTGCGCCGCAATGTGCAGATGGTGTTCCAGGACAGCTACTCGTCGCTGAACCCGCGGATGCCGGTGCGGGATTCGGTGGCGTTCGGCCCCTTCATTCACGGTCGCAAGAGGCCCGATGCGCGCCGCGTCGCGCGCGACATGCTGGTCAAGGTCGGTCTCAATCCTGACCTGTTCGGCCAACGCTATCCGCACGAACTCTCCGGCGGTCAGAAGCAGCGCGTGAACATCGCCCGCGCGCTGGCGATCGAGCCGCGCATGGTGATCCTCGATGAGGCAGTGTCGGCGCTCGACAAGTCGGTGGAGGCGCAGGTGCTGAACCTGCTGCGCGCGCTGAAGCAGCAGTTCAACCTGACCTATCTGTTCATCAGTCACGACCTGAACACGGTGCGCTATATCAGCGATCGAGTGCTGGTGATGTATCTCGGCCGCGTGGTTGAACTGGGGCCATCCGAGGACATCTTCACCCGGCCGTTGCATCCTTATACGCGCGCGCTGCTCGGTTCGCGCCCGTCGATGGATCCCGCACGGCGCATCGAGGAACCGCCGATCACCGGTGACCCACCCAGCCCGATCGATCCGCCGAGCGGTTGCCGCTTTCACACGCGCTGTCCGTTCGCCGAGGCGGTCTGTGTGGAACGCTCGCCGGAGCTGGGCGCGTGGCATGAACGGAATTCGCATGTCGCCGCCTGTCATATGCTGGAACCGGACTCGGGCCATTCGAGGGCGGTGCAATGACCGCTCTCGTCGAGGTCAGCGACCTCACAGTCCGCTTCGTCACGCGCGAGGCGACGGTGCACGCTGTGAACGGCGTCAGTTTCAGCGTGCGGCCCGGCGAGGTGCTGTGCATCCTGGGTGAGTCCGGCTCGGGCAAGAGCGTCACCCTGCGCGCCATGATGCGTCTGCTGCCGGCACGGCGGGCCCGTATCGAGGGGGCGATCCGCATCGACGGCCAGGATGTGCTGGCGCTCGACAAGCGCGGTCTGCGCGAGTTGCGCGGCGGCCTCGTGTCGATGATCTTCCAGGAGCCGATGACCGCGCTCGATCCCGTCTACACGATCGGCGCACAGATCGCCGAGACGGTGAGACGCCACAAGGGCGGCGGCCGTGCCGCGGCACGCACTCGCGCGCTGGAACTGCTGGAGCTGGTGAAGATCCCGGAGGCCGCACGGCGGCTCGCCAACTATCCGCACGAGCTGTCCGGCGGTCTGCGCCAGCGGGCGATGATCGCCATGGCGCTGTCCTGCGGCCCGCGCCTGCTGCTGGCGGACGAACCGACAACCGCGCTGGATGCGACGGTGCAGATTCAGGTGCTGGTCCTGTTGCGCAGGCTGCAGCGCGAACTGGGCATGGGGACCATCTTCGTCACGCACGATCTTGGCGTTGCATCGGAGATCGCCGACCGCATCGCGGTGATGTATGCTGGCCGCATCGTGGAGGAAGGTCCGGTAGCCGATGTGCTGCGTGCGCCGATGCATCCCTACACGCAGGGTCTGTTGGCCTCGACCGTGCACGGACAGAGCCGCGACGTGGACATCGAGGCAATCGCAGGCAGCCCGCCCGATCTGCGCCGCCTGCCATCCGGGTGCGCGTTCGCGCCGCGCTGCACCAAGGTGCAATCGGAGTGCCGCGTCGCCGTGCCCGAACCACGGTGGCCCTCGCCGGAGCGAATGGCGCGCTGCGTGCGCGTCGCGGATGCAACGCTGGCGGCGGCGGAATGAGTGCAGTGACACAACAGGAGGAATGCAGTCATGCCCGAGCTTGACGACGCAACGCTCGATTTCCTGCTTGTTCGAGCCGGACTTTCCCCAACCGACGAACAGAGAGTTGGACTGAAGGCGGCGTATGCGCATGTCGCCATGATGGCGGAACGTGTGCGCAAGCCGCGCGGTCGCATGGCGGAACCGGTGCTGACCTATGGGTTTGCCGAGGAGGACCTGCGATGAGTGACATTCCAACCATTGCCGAAGCGGCGAGGCTGATTGCCGCGAAGAAGCTGTCGCCGGTCGAGCTGACGCGTGCCTGCCTCGATCGGGTGCGGGAGCTGAATGGTGATTTGCACGCGTTCATTCTGGTTACTGAGGAACGTGCGATCGCTGATGCACGTGCGGCCGAGGCGGCTGTCATGGCGGGCAAGGCGGTTGGTCCGCTGTGCGGCGTGCCGATCGGCCTCAAGGACATCGTTGACACCAAGGGCATCACGACGACCTGCCACTCAAGGATCTTGCGCGACAACGTGCCGGACACCGACGCGACCTGTGCGGTGAAGCTGGCTGGGGCTGGCAGCGTGCTGATCGGCAAGACGGCGACACACGAATTCGCCGATGGCGGGCCGTCGTTCGATCTGCCGTGGCCGCCTGCGCGCAATCCGTGGAACACGGCGCACTTCACGGCGGGGTCGAGCAGCGGCACTGGAGCCGGTGTGGCGGCCGGGCTGATCCTCGGTGGCATCGGCACTGACACCGGCGGCTCGATCCGTGGGCCGGCGGCGTTGTGCGGCATCGCCGGCATCAAGCCGACCTACGGTCTGGTCAGCCGCGCCGGCGTGGCACCCGCTGCGTTCACGCTCGATCATATCGGTCCGATGGCGTGGACCGCGGAGGATTGTGCGCTGATGCTGCAGGCGCTGGCCGGGCACGATCCGCGCGATCCCGCGAGCGCATCGCGGCCGATCCCGGATTACACCGCACAGCTTGGCACTGGCATCAAGGGCATGCGCATCGGCGTGATCCGGCATTTCCACGAAACGGACCACGAGGTCAGCGCGGCGACGCAACGGGGCATCGATGCCGCCATCGCCACGTTCCGCAGTCTTGGTGCGCAGATCAGCGAGGTTTCGCTGTCGCCGCTCACAGAGTGGCATGCCTGCGGGACGCTGATCTCACTGACCGAGCGCGCCGCGGCCTATGACGAATGGGCGCGTACGCGGCTGAGCGATTTCAGCGCGCGCGTGCAGCAGAGGTTGTTGCTCGGCGCTATGGTGTCGGGTGTTGACTATGTGCAGGCAGTGCGTCGGAGGCGTGAGCTGCGTGCCGAACTGAAGGCGGCGATGGCGGCCCTGGATGTGGTGCTGACCGCGGCGCAGCCTTCGGAGGCGCCGAAGATCGACGAAGTGCCGGAGTGGGATATCGGCCAGAAGCCCAGCTTCACCATGCCGTTCAATGTCGCGGGGTATCCGGCGATGTCGATCTGCTCGGGGTTTGGCGATGGTGGTCTGCCGGTGGCGATCCAGCTTGTCGGCAAGCCGTTCCAGGAAGCGACGGTGTTTCGCGTCGCCGATGCACTCGAGAAGGCGACACCGTTCCGCGATCGCCGGCCTGCGTTACTATCGGCTCTCGTCGCAGCCCAATAGGAGCATTGGATGGCCCAGCATCAGCTTCGCGCCTCGCCGCAGACCGTCCGCATCGGTGTGTTCGATGCGATGTTCCCGCCGGTGATGACCATCGAGTCAGGCGACACGGTGGTGGTGCAATGCGTCTCCGGTCGTCAGGACGTGATGCCGCCGGCGAGTGCCGGCCTCAAGGTGCCGCCCGAACTCAGCGCGATCATCGCAGCCAATCCGGCGATGCGGGCGGGGCATATCGTGACGGGACCGATCGCTGTCGCCGGTGCCGAGCCAGGCGACATGCTGGAGATCCGCATCGAGAAGATCGAGCCGGGCGCGGACTGGGGATACAATGTCATTCGCCCGCTCGCCGGCACGCTGCCGGAGGATTTCCATGAGACGGTGCTCAGTCACATCCCGGTCGATCGGGCGCGCGGCGTTTGTCTGCTGCCGTGGGGGACGGAGCTGGCGCTGGCGCCGTTCTTCGGTGTGATGGGTGTGGCGCCGCCGCCGGCGTTTGGCACGATCGCTTCGAAGGAGCCGCGTATCCACGGCGGCAACATGGACAACAAGGAGCTTACGGCGGGTTCCGTGCTGTATCTACCGGTGTGGGTACCGGGCGCCAACTTCTCGGTGGGCGACGGGCACGGCGTGCAGGGCGACGGCGAGGTGTGCGTCACCGCGCTGGAGATGTGCCTGACGGGGACTTTCACGTTCGTCCTGCACAAGGGCGGCGGCGCGTCACGGCCGCTGCTGAAACAGCCGAAGGCCGAGACGCCGACGCACTTCATCAGCATGGGACTGAACGAGGACCTCGATCAGGCGATGAAGCAGGCGCTGCGGGAGATGATTTCGTTCATTTGCTCGCGCAGCAATCTGTCGCGGGAGCAGGCTTATCAGTTCTGCTCGCTGGCGGTGGATTTTCATGTGACGCAGACGGTGAATGGCGAGAAGGGCATCCACGGGATGCTGAAGAAGGGGCTGCTGTTTTGAGGTAGTGGAGTGCGCCCGGGGCGAAGCGGACAGCAGCGACCGGCCCATACTGTCTCACTGCCCCTGATGCGCGAGTGATTCTGACATTGCCGTTGTGAGCGACCGAAGCGACGAAACCATGGGGATTGCTTCGCCGCTTCGCTCGCTCGCAATGACACGGACGTGCGTCGTGCTTACTGGGAAAAATTCAGGGCGGGCCGGTGCGGGCAGGGGCTAGGAATCGCAAGGGCGGTGGTGCCGGCGATCCGGGAGGCGGTGGGGGTGTGATCGGAAACGCCTGATCCAGGATGTCCTTCACCAGGTTGGCGAGGTTGCCGTCCTCTCTGATGATGACGATCTGCAGTTCCCGCCAGAGCGGGTGGCTGGGCAGGATGCCGAGGTCGCGGCAGATGTCGGCGAAGACGGCGCCGATCGGCTGGCGGCGGACCTTGGCGGCGATCTGTTCCGGCGTGGGCAGGTGGGTGAGGCGGGTGTTGGTTTCGTCCGCGGAGGGCGCGGTGGCTTGGCGGGGCGCGCGGTGTTTTTCTGGAGAGGCGCCTCGGGGTGCCGCGTCCAGGCGGTCCGCGTTGCGGATGAGCCTCGCTTCGAGCGCGTCGGCGCGGTGCAGGCCGCGGGCGATGCGTGCGAGGATCAATGCGACATCGGCGGTACCGAAGCAGGTAATGACGGGGCCCGGGTCGGTGAAGGCGCGCTGGCGGATGGTGGCCGCGAGTTCGCGGCCATAGTCGATCAGCTTGCGGACCAAGCCGAGCAGGTTTGCCGAGCGGCTGGGCTGGGTTGGCGGATCAGGGGCGTTGGCCTCGGCTGTCATGAACGCAACAAGAACATGTGGAGGCGGCAGGTGTCAAGGAATATATTCCGCAGGCTTCCGCCGTGAAGTTGCGCTCGACCAGGTCCGGCGCCTGGCGGCCACCATTCCTGACCGTCGTGGTGACGAACCTGCGTCGGCTCACGCTGGCAAGCCCGGCTCGTGCCATCAATCGCGCGATCCGCTTGCGGCCGACGCGAAGACCCTTGGCGGCAAGCTCGGCGTGAATGCGCGGTGCACCGTAGGTGCCGCGCGAGGCTTCATGTGCGACACGGAACTCCGCGATCAGCACCACGTCTGTCTCGGCACGCTGCGACGGACGCCGCTTGATCCACGCATAGTAGCCGCTGGAGGAGACACCAGCAGCTCGCACATCGTGGTGGTCGGATACGCCGCCTGGTGATCGCTCACGAAACCGGAACCCTTCGTTGCGCTCAGACTGCACTACCCAGTTCCTGATCGACTGCGCCGTCGGTTCAAACTCCGCCGCCAGCTCCTCAGGCGTACGGCCAGCGCGCACCAGTTCAACCATCTGGCGACGGAATTCAGACTGCGTAGGGCAATCTTGTCTTCGCCATCATGGACTCCTTGAACACAAACGGTCTGGTGTCCACGAAACCGGGGCAACTTCAGAGCTTCGGCAAATGGCCGAGCGTTTTTGTAGATCCCAATGACCACAGCGTTGCTCGATCGCCTCACCCACCACTGCGACATCGTCGAGACAGGCAACGAGAGTGGCGCTTCGAAAATCGTGCCTAACCGCCGCACTTCCCTCGAGGCTTGCACCGGTGGGACCACAGGAACCCCCCGCGCGCCGCTGCGTCAGCCTCGTGCGGGCACTCCGCGACGCGCGGCTCCCGCTATGGACCACCGGCACAAGCCAACTCCATGACTGGGGTCGCGGTTGCAAGCCGATCGGGGGTCAATGCTCAAAGCCGATTGACATGCAGAGTAAATCGGCCAAGCTCCAATAGTAACGTTACGTAATCGAGCCCACAAGCTCAATGCGCGAATGCTTGCGGCAGTTGGGCTTTTCAGCGGCTCAGAGAATGGCGGAGAAAATTTGGGGATCTGGGTTGCGGGCGCCAGCTGGTGCTGCAGGCCAAGACGCCAGCTTCGCTGCCGCAGGTTCAAATCGGCGGCACGCAACCATTTGACGTGCTGAGGGTTGGCCTGGATCAGCTTGCCGCAGTAAACAGAGATGAGAAGACCCCATTCGCCCTGTCGGCCTCACTCACGCTCCAGGCAGTCAAGTTGGCTAGCAGGTTGATCTGCGTAGCGCTGAGATTCGTGTTCAGTGTACTGTAGTTCGGAAAGCTATTGGTCGATCTCTCCAATTCGATGATCGTCCGGACCGGCTGATTGTCGGTGAACAGGGCCTCCCATTCGGCGACGAAGCTGAGGTAGAACCAAACGACGTTGACCTCTCGTGGCGATGTCACGCCGAACCACGTGTTCGATCGCACCACAAGTCGCTGCGAGAAGACGGCAGGATGCGCGTAATTCCCCCCGCCACTCGCGGTCCAAAGACCCTGCAGCAAGGTCGGGAATGCAGCGGAGTCAAAGACCTGGTTGTTGGCATAGAGTGGATATCTTGGTGACGAGCTCTGGCTGTAGGGAACATAACCTTGGTTTCCTCCTGATCCGCCTGTCTCATATGGCTGATAACCAAACAGCGGCGGAATGGAGGCATCGACAACAAGCGCGGTTCCGGGAATGAATCCGCCATCGCCATCAGCGACGCCATACGCGCCCGCCTGCATGACCGTCATCGGATTTATAAACGCGATAATGCTGTCGATGTCCGAATACGCGAGCAGGGCGACGATGCCGGTGTTCTCCAGGTTCCCCCCGTCCGCGAACTGGCTGGGCGCGGGTTGTGGGCGTGGCTGCGGATCAATCACTGGCCAGTATTGGTAGCTCGGGATGATCTTCTGGAGGTCCGACAGGGTGGCTTGCAGCAGCGGTTGACCCAGCATCGGGCTCGCGTTCAGGCGCAGCAGCTCAGCCGCTGGGCCGCGAGCCTCGATAGGCAGCTTTGTCTTGATCCAATGCTGGATAGTATCGGCATTGTGGGCAACGAGTGCGGCCAGCTCCGCTGGGTTCATGCGCCATCGCTGGAACAGGTTTTGCAGCACTTCCGCGAAGAAGGCGCTGCTTGTCCCCACAGCGTCTGTCAGCGACCACTGGCGCATCTGCGCGACAGTGGCGGTGTGGCTGCTGGAGTCGATGTAGGCTGAGTTGAAACCGAACGTGTTGATGCCACCACCGCCTGGCTTGCGGCCATTGCTGTCCTCGCCTGCAGGCGTGCCAAAGATGCCGGTGATAAATGGCGTGATCTGCACCGGAGCGAGCAATTCCAGCGCCGTGTTCGACTCCTTGAGGAACATGGCGCTGTTACAGACGAGGAAGGGCCGATGCGTCCGCGTGGGATCGCGGGCGTCCGAGTAAAGATCGATCGGCTCACCTGCGAGTTTCGGATTCAGGTTGGGGTTCGAAACCTGACTCGCCACCGCAGCCTCATCGAAGGAAAATGTGTCGGTGGGCGTGAGATGGATGGTCGGCGCGTATAGTCCGTAATTGGCGAGGATATTCAGCCCAATGATCGTCTGCCACAGCATGTCGGGTGGAACCCGCAGGACTGCATGCAGCAACAGGGCCTGAACGGCGAGGAGTTCGGGCGCGAAGAGCGGCGAGCTGATCGGGACGCCCGCATTTCCAGCGGGCAGTTGCGCCAGCATCGCTGGCGTTAAAGTGCTCTGTTGCTCGATCCACGGTCCGAGATAGGCAGCATCGCTTGGCGATCCAGGCGGAAGGTAGACAAACGGTACACCAAGCCATGATCCACCTGAAACCGTGGAGAGCGCCTTCACCTGTGCGAGAAGTGACTGGCCATTCACGGTGAGCTTGTTCAGCGCGCGGAGCTGGCCCATGCCAGCCGTCAACGCGCGCGAGCCGCCACCCGAGAGGCTCACCCCGACATTGCCAGGCGTCGCAGGTGGCGCAGTGTAAAACTGTTTGACTGAAAGTGATTCCCTCGTCGGCGTAATCCCGACTGAAAAAGCACCAGCTACCATGCTCTGTTCTCCTTGCAGACAGGGGTAAGGCGACCACCATCTTCCGTAGTGGGCAAGTCGGCCCTGCTGCGCCATCGAAGTGTCATGTCTCACCAGGTGCGCAGCGTTCGCAGGTACGCTCGACCGCGTCCATAAGGAGGACGTCATCTGCGTCGTCTATCTTGCCGACGCGTCTTCTTCATTGTTGTGAACCAGGCGTTCAGGCGGAACTGGGCTTCGGCTCGGATTGTTTCCCAGCGAACCACGGGTTGAGCCAACCCAAAAGGAGAATCAACCAAATGGCCAGCACGAAGCCGGACGCCAGCACAGGGACATATCCGCTACGGTTGACGAAGCTGAACAGCCAGGTCGCGAGCACCGCGGCCAGGGCGACAAATCGGAGATCCGGAGCGATGATGACGTAAGCTGCCAACGCGGCGAGCACACCATTGAATCCAACAAAGCCAAGGTTTATTGCCTGGCCCGCTGCGCCAACGTGGGCTGCCAGTGCATCTGCGATGAGCGCGCCCAGAAAGGCAACAACAGCGTGCCGCCAGTTACTGACCGCTATTCCACCGAGGAAAATAGCGCCACTGAGCGGACTTGGAGTGAACAAGGCAGCGCCGAGCGTCGTGAGGAGCGCCTTGCCCCATCGCACCGGATCGTCGGAAAAGTCCCCAAAGTCGACCGCTGACAGGCTGAAACCGTCAGCCAGCGCCCAGACGGCCCAGAATGTCAGGATAAAAGGTGCGGCGATAAATGGGAATTTCAGCAAGCGCGACAGCGCAACCGCAACGCCGGCGGTCACGCTCGCGAAGACCACCATCCATACCCACAACATAGGTTCAGGCTGGAAGAAATTCGCCAGAGCCAATCCCATGAGCCCGGAGTTGAATCCAAAGAGCCCGAGGTCCAGGAGGTCGCTGTTCCCCCGCAGCAGTCGCGCGACCATGGTTCCAAGAACCACCGATACCGCGAAGAAGAGAGCCATCCGCCAATTGAACACGGCGGCCGCGAGGACAAACAACACCCCGGTGATCTCATTCGATTGGAAGGCACATTGCGAACAGCCGCGCAGTGCCTGGCGCCAAAATGGAGTTTGAGGCTTCGTGCCGCTCACGATGAAAGTCCTGCAGATGCGATATAGGCTCGCCATCCGCCATAGAGACTGATCTCCTTATGCCCCTCGACCAGCGCTGGCTCGCCAATGACGCCAAGGATCGTATTGCCGTCGTCGAGCCGCACTTTCCCAATCGTCAGACCGGGTGGCTCCTTCAAAAGAATAGCGGCCAATCCCTGGGCCGGCACCGACCAGACCTCGACTGCCACTTTCACACCGGAACCGTCGGTAACCCGGACCATTGCCGGATGATCGTCATCGATGGTCCACAACCGATACGCCGGTTCGGTCAGCGCCTCGCGCACAAATTCCGCGCCGGCGGCCTTCATATTTGGATTGAGCCTGAGCCCGCGCATCAACGTGCCATTCACAGCCAACTCCACCGCGGCATGGCTGGAAGCAACGATGCGGGTTCCCGACTTTCCTTCCAGGATCGCGCGAATCTCATCAGGTGCACCGATCACTCCGACGGCGCCCGGCGTGGACGCAACGAAGTCCGCGACCGCCGCGACCTTCGGCTCCATGCTGCCGACGCCGAACTCGCCGGCCGCGATAAAGGCGCGTGCCTCATCGACGGTAATTGTCGTCAGCCAGCGCTCCTCCGGCGTGCCGAAGTGAAGCGCGACGCGCGGCACACCGGTTGGGATCAGCAACATTTCCGCCCCGAGGTCGTGCGCCAGCAGTCCCGAAGCCAGGTCCTTATCGACCACGGCCTCGACGCCCACCAGGCTGCCATCGGGCTCTGCCGCCACCGGGATACCGCCGCCGCCGGCAGCAACGACCACCGCACCGGCGTCCAGCAAGGTTTGGATGGCGCCCGTCTCGAGGATTGCCAGCGGACGCGGTGAGGGGACGGTGCGCCGCCAGCCGCGGCCCGAATCCTCCATGATCGTCCATCCCAGCCTTTGCGCCATTTCCTTTGCCCGCGCCTCATCGAGGAAAGGGCCAATGGGCTTCGTTGGGTGCGCGAATGCCGGGTCGTCGCGCGACACGACCGATTGGGTCACAACGGCAACAACCGGCCGGTTCGTACCGCGGCGCGCCAACTCGTTGGTCAGCGCTTTGACAAACATGTAGCCGATGGCGCCTTGCGTATCGGCGACCGCGTAATCCACCGGAACCGGATCGACCTCGGTCTGCGCGATCTCGGACCGGCGCAGGATGTAGCCGACCTGTGGACCATTGCCGTGCGAGACCACAAGCCGCCAACCCAATTCGATCATGTCGACCAGATGCGGAACGGTGCGGACGACGGTGTCGTACTGCTGTGGAATGGAATCGTGTTCGGCATCGGTGACCAGGGCGTTGCCGCCGAACGCAACGACCGCGATCCGCTTCACGTCATACGCTCCAGCACCTTGCCGAGCGCCGCCAGGGCATCGTGAAAGCACGCCATGGGCGCCGTTGTGATGCCTGCTCCGATCTGTCCAACGCCGGCCTTCCGGTGCGCGATGCCTGTATTGATGATCGGCAGTATGCCGGTATCCGCGACCAGTCGTGCGTCGATGCCCGCTGGGGTGCCGCCGAAGTTCAGCGCCGGGAGCGTAAAGGCGGTATTACTGCCCAGCGTGATAGACAGCATGCGGCGGCTGTTCGCGGTGGCATCGGCCGGAGTGCCGCCGACAAACTGCACGATCGCCGGCGATGCGGCCATGGCGAACCCGCCAAGCCCATTGGTCTCGGTGATCGCGGAGTCACCCAGGTCCGCGGCCGCGTCGTCGATCGAATAGCCGGGGAAATATAGCCCGTTCACCGGGTTGGCAGGCGCCTGGAACCATTGGTCGCCGGTGCCGCTGAGACGGATGCCGAAATTGACGCCGTTGCGCGCCATGACGGTCACCATGCTGCTGCCGGGCACGCCATGGGCGGCATCCGACATCGACTTACATGCTGCCATCGAGAGGTTGAGGAAAAAATGATCGTTGCCGGCAATGAAGGCCAGAGTGCGTTGCACGACCGCACTGTCGAGTTCGGTGCCGAGAAGGGCCAGGGTCAATCTTTTGAACAGCAGCGCGGACGCTGCGGCGTTCCGGTTGTGAACCTCATCGCCCATGTGCAGTGCCTGCGCCATCAACGGCTTCAGATCAGGATCGGCCAGGCGGCGCACGGCGATCTGCATGGCGGTGAAGAACTCGCCACCCAGCCAACGGAGCCGGTCAAGCACTTTGGGGGAGTTTGCGCCGAAGCGCAGCACTTTCCCGAGCCCCTCGTTCACATTGCAGAAGCTGCGGTTGCCCGCCGCGGTGTTCTCGACGACCCAGACGGGCATGGAGGGACTGATGATGCCGGCCATCGGCCCGACCGCACCATGCGCGTGGCAGGGTTCGAGCTTTACCGCACCTGTGGCGGCGAGCCTTTCGGCCTGCTCGAGCGTATCGGCCCAACCCTCGTAAACGATGGCGCCAGTGATCGCGCCCTGCTGCGGACCGCACATATCTGGCCAGGCGATTGGTGGGCCGGCGTGCAGGATGCGGCGTTCCCGCGGGCCGAGGGCGGCGATGGCGTCGCGCGCCAGAACGAAATCCACCAGGCGCGGCTGGGCTTCGAGGTAGCGGGCATAGGCTTTACGGTTCGCGGCCTCAATCCGGGGATCGCCCATCATACCCGCCAAAGTCCAGCCCAAACCGGCGTCGGCGCCGGCAGGCGGCGCCCAACTCAGATGAGTCACCTCACCGCCCGCGGCCTTGATGTTCGTCGCGAAGCCTTGCAGGCCGACATTGATGACATTGAGCTTTTGCTCGAACAGCGTCTTCACGACAGTGCTCCCCGGCGCTCGGCGATGATGGCGGCGGACCAGTTGGCGGCTTCGGCGTTGGAGGCAGCTACCAGTACCCCGGCGGCTTTGAGACCTGCCACGATCTGGCCGCGATCCTGCGGGTCACTGTCGGTCCCGCAGACATAGCCGATGAAAGCGACCGTGCGTCCGGCGGCCTTTGCCGTGGCCCTGGCGGACCCAATGACACCGAGCAGACCGGCCGTCGGGTCAGCGGCAGAGCCATAGCCGAGAACCACGTCAAACAGCACGACGGCGGTCTTCGGGTCGGCGACTTCGTCGCGGATACGCGCGTCACGCAGAGACGGGTCAATCATCGGGTGCGGGCGCCCCTGCGTGAATTCATCGTCGCCCATATCGATGATCGTGTTCCCGTGGCTCTTGCCCTTGCTCTGCAGCGGGGCATTGCCGGCCGTCGGTATGTTGGAAAATGCGCTTATGCCTGCCGCGGCATGAATGAGTTGCGCTTCGGAGCAGAAGGTGCCGCCCGAGAAAATGCCGCGCACATTGTGCTGCCCCGGTGCCATGGCGCGGGCAAGACCGCCCAGCGTGCGTTGCATTTCACTTGAGATCGCCATCGGCATCGGCTTTGCGGCACCACCCTTGGCAAGCGCGACAGCCATATCGGCGGCCTGCGCCAGATAAGCGGCGCCATAGACGCCGTTCCGGGTGATCGAGGCGGGATCGGCCCCGAGGAATATCACGACCACAGGTTTAGCGCTTGCCTCTGCCGCCGCCAGCACCTTTGGCCGCCACCTCGGCCGCCGGCGGCTTTGAGACCAGGACGATCACGCTTGTCGCGGGATCAGCATCGAGCGCGGCGAGGCCGTGCAGCATGGAGATGCCACCGATGAGATCCGACAGGTCATGGCCGCCCGTGCCAAGCGCCTGCGACACGCCTGAGCCAAGCTGATGGATTCTGACAGTGACTTCCTGCGTACCTGTACCGGAGGCGCCAACGACGCCGATCGGTCCGCGCCGGACGACGTTGGCGAAGCCGAGGGGGACACCGTTCACGATGGCAGTGCCGCAATCGGGCCCCATGACCATGAGATCGTGCTTGCGCGCATACTGTTTGAGAGCCAGTTCGCTCTCGGGTGGCACGTTGTCGCTGAACAACATGACATCCATCCCAAGACGGAGCGCCTTCATCGCCTCGGCCGCCGCATAGTCGCCCGGCACCGAGATCAACGCGAAATTGTGCGTGGGGTCTTTGGCGACGGCCATCTGGATGCTGGTGAGAATTTGTCGCGGCCCGGCCGCCTCATCATCCCCACCCGCGGCTTTCGCGGATAGCAATTCATCCGCTTTCGCGAGCGCTTCGTCGCACGCCGCTTCGTCGCCTGACACTGCGACGACGAGGTCGTTGGGGCGGACCTCGAACGTACCGAGGCCCGCTTCGGCAAGATTGGCGACGTTCGTGGCAGACGCCATGACCACCGAAGCTATGTCGATGCCAGATACGGCCATGACCTTGGCGGACACTGTCATGAGAGAGACCGAATCTTTGTAAAGGTTCGGGTAATTGCGCGAACGGGTAGTCATGCCGCGGCCCTTTCATCGTCAGATAGAAAATATGACGGCGCAAAAGCCAGCAATCCCATGCAGGTATCCGCACCCGACGTCACGCCCGTCTCGACAACACGCTGGATGGCAATACGTAGCGCCTGGAGGTTGGTTTCGCCGGAAATAGCGCAGATCAACTCGTGCACGGCGCGACCGACCAGACCCCGGCTGGCCTGTCGGAGCAGTTGCATGCTGATGTCGGTCGTTCCAGGCAGAAGCGGGCGCATCATCTGATCCAACGAGCGGGCAGCAGCGGCGCCGGCCGCGCCAGACCGCGATGCTGTGAGCACAGCGAAGATACCCACCAGCACATCATCACCGGATGGGGTGGAGCCGGGGCCGTGGCCGACCACGCAGCCAAGGACCGTCCGCAAAGCATCCGGCACACCGAGCGCAGACCTGACGGCCTCTGCCATCGGCGCCGCGCCATGCCAGGCACGATCCGACGCGGCGGCCGCAACGAGAGCGAGCCGGCTGCCGACGCCCGGCGCAAACGTGTCCTGGGGTGCCGGCTGCCACCGTTGGGCGGACCGACAGTCCACCACTCGACATGTGCTGCCCGACCTGATGCCCACGAAGCCCGACCTGACGCCGACGCGGTCGCCAGGGCGCAGGTCGAGACAACCAAAATCGTGAGACGCGGTTCGGATCCCGAACGGGAGGTCTGGCCTATCGGCTGCCAGCAGCGTCCACATTTCGCCACCGATCCCGAGATTGACGGCATGCGCAAAGGCCTGCTGCACGATGCCACTGCTCGCGCCATCAACGTCAAGCGCATGGCCAATAGAGATGGCCTGAACCAACGTCACGATGCTTAGGCCAGGGCAGCGATCATGTTGTCGGCGTTTGACACCCAGCCGAAAATGCCGCCTTGGGCCTTGATCATCTCGAGCCCGACCCGCTGGAACTCCGGGAAGTACGACGCCACGCAATCGCTCGAGTACCACGCATTCATAGCCACGGTCGTTTGCCTCACGCACGGTGGTGTGCACGCAAACCTCGAGGGTTACGCCGCAGACGACCAGCGTCTTGATTCCACGATCCAGCAGGATCTGATGCAGGTCGGTTGCGTGGAACGATCCCTTGCCGGGCTTGTCGATGATCGGCTCACCGGGGATGGGATAAAGCTGATGAATGATGTCGTGCCCCGTCTCGCCGCGGACCAGAATACGACCCATGGGACCGTCTGTGCCGATGAAGGTCTGCCCCCCGCGCGTCAATTTCGCCGCGGGACAATCCGTCAGATCCGGCCGATGGCCCTCCCGTGTGTGGATAACAAGCATTTTTTTCTCGCGCGCCTTGTCCAGCACCCGCCGCGTTGGTTCGACGGCCGCAAGCAACAAGGTGGTATCGTTACCCAACTTCTCGCCGAACCCGCCCGGTAGAACAAAGTCGCGCTGCATGTCGATGATCAGGAGCGCGGTCGTTGTGTGTTCGAACTCAAGCGGAAACGGCTCAGCCTCGATCCTGTTCATTAGATTGTTCCCTTCCCAAGGATGATTAGGGTCGATCCCTCGACGGCTCATTGCCAATTTTACATGGCTTACGGCAACCCGACACCATATACCATACCAAGCCAAAGCATACTTGACCCGGGTGGTGCACGGAACGATATTAGCGCGTCGCCCCGAAATTAATATACAATTATGTTGCAGGGCACAATGCTGCGGGTCGCAGAGGGTGCGATCACCAAATTTCCCCTTGAAATTCGAAGTGAGAAATTGACGGATTCGATTGAGCCGGGCCGTCGATATAAAAATTGAGCGCTCAAATACCAGGCGCCACCCTCTCTGATCGAGGGGGCATTCGATGTTGCTTGATTGCGCAGCCTTCGTGCCTCAAGAATGAACGAGCAAGAATGAACGAGGGGAAATGTCAAAGAGACTGACGTTCATTGTTCTGGCATTCTGCGCGACTATCGTCAGCGGCCCCTTGGCCGCCGACGAGCCGACGATTGGCGATCCAGACCTGGCCTCACCGTTTTTCCCTGTCAACGACAACTCCCTCAGCTACCACTACGAGTTCAGTGCGACCAATCCCGGCGCCGGAACGACCGGCAAGAATGTATTGAGCTTTACGCATTTCGACGTCTGGTCATACGGCACAAATTACGTGAATATCGACTGGCTCAGAGCCACCAACGGCACCACGACTCCCGCAGCACCCTGCGGATTTCCGAACGCCGACACCGGCTGCCCCGGCTACAGCGAACTCTATGGCCTGTGGCGCGGCACCCTTGGATGGAACCAACTATTCGACACCCAGGCGTTCGGCGCCGGACCGCTGAAAAACGTAGCGTTCCTGATGGGCGTGGACCTCAATGCCGACAATACCACCCTCTGGTCCAGGAAGCGTTCGATCGAGGGGGGCGTGCAGATCGAGTTCGAAGCGCCATACGACGGTTTTCTCAACGCCGGCTTCGTCGCATACAAGGAATGGCAGCACGATGGAGTCGCCTCGTCGCTCGGCACCAATCCCGGTGGCAATGTCAGTTTCAATACCACTTGGGGCATCGAGCTGAACTACGTGCAGCCGTTGGGCTTCCTGCCATCAAGCATCCCCCTCACATACAAGGCACTGGTGAGCATTCATGGCCCCAAGGGGGCGGGCGAGCCGAATGCGCCGTCGCGCATCGCCGAATACTACATGCAGCAGACCCTGTCCCTCGATATCGGCCAGATGATCGCCGACAAGCCAAACAAGGTCTATCTCTGGGGTTCCTACCGCTGGTGGGTGAACAAGTTCGGCCTCAACCCCTCCACCACCGGACTGTGCTGCACCACAGAAAGCACCTGGATCACCGGCGTGACCTTCGCCTTCTAGCAGAGCATCGGGCACGCTCGTCCCACTGTGTAATTCCCGAATCGGGCCGCGTCTCGCGCCGGCCCAGGTGTTCTATCGGGTGGGCGGTTGGTTACCGTAACTCGGAGCAATGACAGCATCGCAGGTGCCGCGAGGTCCTTCGATATGGGCTATGATCAGACCGTCGTCTTTGATCTGTCCTTTAACCTTGGCATTTCGAGCCTGGCCTTCCATTTCTTTGGCGACCATGGTGAAGGTGTGGCTTCGCTGATTGACGGTTCCAGTTACTCTTGCCATCGTCTTCATGCCGTTCCACGAAATCATGCCTGCCAAGATGCCGTTTGGTTCCAACACAATGTGCCAGTCCAGGGATGGGCAGGCACCAACAGCTCCCGAGTGAAGGACGTAGATACGGCCTTCGGGAACTTCTGCAAGGGCCAGGCTCATGGCCGCCGCCAGAACGGCAGTTGTCGAAATGAGTTGACCAACAATCATGATAAGCATTGTGAATGAAACGCTCTTCGGTGGCCAGACCGGCGCGGGCCAACAGTGAGGCATGACGCCACTCCCGATCTGCACTGCCGCCATCGCTTTCCCGCCGCGATTCTCCGTACTAGTCCGCTCGATCAGCCCGCGGGCAGGATGTTTGTCTCGGGGCTCTCATCGACCCAGCCGGTGACAATTTGCCACGCGAGTGCCAGCAGGGTTGCACCCACGAACATCCCGATGATCCCACCCGTTGCCATACCGCCGAGCGCGCCGACCAGGATGACGGGCATCGGCACGTCCACGCCACGACCAAGCATCAACGGCTTGAGCACGTTGTCCGCCATGCCGGAGACGAGCAGAAGCACGGTGTAGATGACCGCCTCGCCCGTGCCGCTGCCGCCGCGCGACCAGATCCAGGCGATTGCCGGCAGCGTTACGATCACCGCGGGAACCTGGGCTATGCCAAGCACCAGAACTATCGCCGCAAGTGCCCCGGCCCATGGCACTCCCGCGACCAGGAGGGCAAGGCCTACGAGGATCGCCTGAATGAGCGCAACCCCCACCACGCCCTGTGCGACGGCGCGGATGGTCGCCGTGGAGAGGCGGGCGAGCCGGGCCCCGCGCTGCTCACCGGCAAGACGCTGAAAGACGGAGAGGCAGGCGCGGGCACCGGAGTCGCCGAAGGCCATGAAGATACCGGCGAGGACAAGGGCGGCGAGAAAGGCTAGCAGGCCCCCGACGATACTGGCGACGAAGCCGAGCGCGGTGCGGGCAAGCTCGCCGATCTTTGGCTGCATGCTTTGCACGAGCGCGGGCAGATCGTCGTGCGCCTGGGTCCACACGGCGGACAGCTTCGCGCCAATCACTGGCCAGGCCGCAACTGTCTCGGGCGGGGCCGGGATCTGCAACGTGTTCTGTTGCACGGCCTCAATCAGGGACCGGATGGAGTCGCCCAGTGAACTCATCAACAAGGCTATGGGCACTACGAACACGGCGATCCCGAACAGCACCAACAGGGTCGCCGCGAGCCCGGAGCGTCCGCCGAGATAAGCCGCGATGCGTAGGTGCAGCGGGTAGAGTGTCACTGCGAAGATCAGGGCCCAGATCGCGAGCGGAAGGAAGGGTGCCAGAACGCGGTAGCAGAGCAGCGCCACGGCGAGGAGAACGGTAGCGCGTATCAGCACATCGAGGAGGCGACGCGCGAGGCGTTGTTCCAGGTCCGCGTCCGATGTGGAGAACGGTATCATGATGAAGTCACCACACGATTTGTCCAACACTACACGCTGAGCCGAAGCGCGCCAAATCGGTTGAAGCCTCGTCAGCTTCGTTCCGTCCGTGCGGGCATTGGCGAATTTGGAAGCTGAGGCGCATACTGGGATGAGACAGCCGCCCGGCTAAGGTCTGCACTCCCTTGCATCGAATTGATCTGGGTCAATGCGGGGTGCCGGTTACTGTGCTTGTGAAGATGGGTTCGTGGAAAAGGTGGCGGTAGATGCACCCCTAACGGCCGATCTCTGTTGAGACTACTTTTTGGAGCATGGATCATGCAAGCAGATGATGGCGGCGGGTTTGCCACCGTGCGAGACCGGGTTCCGCTCGACCACGGTCTGACCGTCGGCCGTCAGGCGATCCCAGGGCAGGTCGTCCTCGATCATCCGAATGTCTCGCGTCGTCACGCGGCGTTTGAGATAGTGGACGGAACCGTTGTGCTGCGCGACCTTGGTGGCACCAACGGTACGTATGTCAACGGCCAACGCTTGCGCGGTGCTCGTCGCCTGGTCCAGGGTGACCGCATTGACATCGGCCCCTTCCAACTGACGTTCGATGGTACCGCGCTCACCAAGGTAGGACGCATAGGGAATGTCGAGCTGCTGGTCCGGGGCGTCAGCTACGATGTGCGCCACGGACAGGCCCGCGGAGTATCACGTCGTATTCTGCACCGAGCCAACCTGCGTATCCTCCCGTCTGAATTTGTCGCCATCATCGGTGCCAACGGGTCAGGTAAGTCCACATTGATGAACATCATGGCGGGTCGGATGCTCCCGAGCGAAGGGGCAGTCCTGCTTAGCGACTGTGACCTGCACGCCAATTTCCAAGCCCTGAAGCAGGACATCGCCTTTGTGCCGCAGCAGGACGTGCTCCATGAGCAGCTAACGCTGCGCCAGGCGCTCGATTATACGGCGCAGCTGCGGTTGCCGCCGGACACCACGGTCGAGCAGCGCCGTACAGCAGTGAACAACGCCGCTCGCAGCGTCGATCTGCTCGATCGGCTCGATCAACGTATTGGTGCACTCAGCGGAGGGCAAAAGAAGTGCGCCAGCCTGGCCAGCGAGATTCTCAACCGCCCCAGCCTGCTGCTCCTCGACGAGGTTACCAGTGGGCTGGACGAGAGCACCGACTGGCAGATCATGCGCCTGCTTCGACGTCTAGCCGACGACGGAGTAACCATCGTTGTCGTCACCCATACCTTGGCGAACGTGACGGAGTTTTGCGACAAGGTGATCTGCATGGGCCGTGGCGGCCAGCCAACCTTCGTTGGCACCCCCTCCGAAGTCTTGCAATTCTTCTCGGTGCACCGATTGGGAGAGGTGTTTGATCGCACGGATGAGCTTGGTGCCGAGTACTGGCGTGCCAGATTTGAAGCAACAACCAGCGCGACAATCAATTTGCCGAACGCCGCCGAAGCTCTCGGCAGCGCTCGGCATCCAGCGCTGCAGCACCCTCGTGATCCGGTGTTCGTCGCACTGATGCGCGTAATGCGCCAAGTAGGCATTCTACTACATCGGAATACGATCCTGTTGCTCTCCGATCGTCGTACGTTACTGATGGCTGCTGCTCAGAGCGTGCTCATCGGCAGCTTAATGGGCTACGCGTTTGGTTACTTTGGGACGGGGCAGGAGCGTGTCAACGCGGAGAACGCTCTTCTGCTACTGCTTGGGCTGAGCGCGATCTGGCTCGGCTGCAACAGCGCGTCGAAGGATATCGTCGGCGAACTTGGAGTTTTCCGACGCGAAAACGACGTCAACCTTTCGACTGCCGCATTCATAGGTGCGAAATATCTCGTGTCCTGCGCGTTCACTGTGTTGCAACTTGCGCTCGTCTATTTGCTTGTGATCGCGCTGGCGGACAGCATTCCCGGGGACCGTCTACAACAGTTTATGCTATTGACGATCGGTGCGATGGCAGGCACGGCAATGGGACTGGTGATCTCGGCGTTTGCCAACACGCGAGATCAAGCGACCACGATCGTTCCTCTGGCCTTGGTTCCTCAATTGATCTTGGCCGGTGTGCTGGTGCCAAAGCTGCCTGAGCTTGCCACAGCGGTGGCCAAGATAGCGGTCAGCGGCTATTGGTTGACCGAAGCGATGAAGTCGGTGTTCATCGCCGCCGAGGGACCAATCCGGATAATGAACGCTCATACTGGCACGTTGATGAATATGACAGCGGAGCCGGCCACCTACGGAGCCGTGATCGTCGCCGCGCACGCATTGACCTTTTTGCTGATCGCCTACCTGGTGACGCTGACACGTCACGGAAGGCACAGCCTCGGCACCTGATCCTGAGTCTACAACCAATAGCGGCCTGGCGGGGCCTGACATAAGCAGTGGACGTTTCCACTGCTCCCGACACGATGCTTGAAGTGGCTCATCTGGGATGCGAGGTCGGCGCTGGCCGATTTGCAAAATTTTTTCTGCCTCTTCGGAGCGGGCGTAAGCCAAGGTAGAATTAAACACACTATCCTGGCTCCGACGATTTGCTACGGTGGGGGCCGTTCGGTGAATAACCGCCAGTGAAGCTTGGCTTGCTGTGAGGCCCCAACATGCAATGGAACCGCTGGTATGCCGCCAAGAGCTATCTTAATTCCGCTTTGTGGATTGTCCCGCTGGTCGCGCTTCTGTTGGAGAACGTGGTCATCCGCCTTGTGTTCGTACTCCATCAATGGCTGGATTGGATACCGTGGTTCGGCACGACTGTTACTGGCGCGACAGAGGCGCTGAATACGGTTGAGACCCTAACAACTGCCTTCATCGTCTTCACATTCGGGTCGCTGCTGATTGTTATCCAGGTTGCCAGTGGCCAGCTCACTCCTCGATTGATCGCCACGACGCTGCTGCGGAACAACGTCATCAAATTCACGGTCGGGCTATTCACTTTCAGCATGATGTTTGCCGTCGGTACCGGCGCACGATTCGATACGGAGGTGCCAAAGTTTGCTGTGACGATCGCGTGGGTGCTGGGCATCGCATCAATCGCGGCATTCTTTTTCTTGATCGACTATACGGCACGGTCCCTCAGGCCAGTCAGCATCGTCTGGCGGATCGGCGAAGATGGGATCAAAGTCATCGAAAATGTTTATCCAGAGATGTCTACGACGACACAGATTGCCCCGACACTAGTCCCGGTAGACGCCAACGCCCGCATCGTTAGCCACCTCGGACGATCTGCGATTGTGCTGGCTGTCAATTTGAAATCGCTCATTGGGATTGCACAACGCACAGATGGCCTCGTCGAATTCGTCCCTCGCGTTGGCGATTTCGTGGCTACTGGCAGCCCATTGTTTCGTCTGCACGGCGGCGCAGCCACGATCGATGACAGCAAGCTTCGTGCCCAGGTCGCCTTTGGACCAGAACGCACCATCGAGCAAGACTCGACGTTTGCGGTTCGTGTGATCGTAGATATTGCCATCAAGGCTTTGTCGCCAGCAATCAACGACCCGACGACCGCCGTTCTGGCCATCGATCAGCTCAACCGAATGCTTCGCCTCGTTGGTGCGCGGCATTTGCATGACGATGTTCAGCATGACCCGGAAGGAGTGCCCAGACTTATCTTTCGTACGCCGAACTGGGAGGACTTTGTTGCACTAACCTTTAGCGAAATACGCCTTTATGGCGCTGGCAATTTTCAGATAGCGAGACGCCTTCAGGCAATGATCAAGAACCTTTTGGAAATCCTACCAATATTCCGTCAACATGCATTGCAAAATGAATTGGAATTGCTGAACCGGACGCTCGAAAAGCTCTACCCGTTTCCCGAAGATTTAGCACTAGCGCGCCAATCGGATTTGCAGGGACTCGGGGGAGCGGGGCGGTAGGACGTGGCAAAGCCAGTCGGACTCGAGCCTGCGAGCTGACCGACCAAGGCGCAGTACGCGGAAAAATCCTGCCGCAAGGTCGTCGGCAAGCTTCAGTTTTGCGAGTGACACCGCCAGAGCTGATGACGCATTGCGGTGGAGCGGCGACTGTCTTCGGCGTCGCCACAACTGGCCATGGTCGTGAGCAGAAGTACGGCCCGATGGTGAACGTGTTGTACGACTTCAACGGGCTCACACCCTGGTTCGTGCCCTATATTGGCGTCGGCGCCGGCTACCAATGGGCCCGAAGAGCACGGGGTCGCGACTCGAGGCCATGCTCGCCGTTGGTATGGGTCTGGGTCTGGGTAGCCGGAGTTATGGTGCTGTCTCCACAGTCGGCACCACGACCAGGATCGGCAGCGTCAGCCTGAAGAACGACCACAACAACACGATCCTGCTCGGCATCCGCTACAACTTCGGCGTAGCGCCGCCGCCTCCGCCGGCCCCCGCGCCGGTTCCGGCAGCGGCACCGGCTCGTTCGTATCTGGTGTTCTTCGATTGGGACAAATACAACCTGACGGATCGTGCGCGCCAGATCATCGCGGAAGCGGCGGCCAACTCCACCAAGGTGCAGTACACGCGGATCGAGGTGAACGGCTACACCGATACGTCCGGCACCCCGAAGTATAACCTCGGTCTGTCGATCCGCCGCGCCAACGCGGTCAAGGCCGAGCTGATCAAGGACGGCGTTCCGGCGAACGCGATCACCACGCAGGGCTTCGGCGACACGCATCTGCTGGTGCCGACCGGTCCGGGTGTGCGCGAGCCGCAGAACCGACGCGTCGAGATCATCATCCGCTGATCTACCGCCGTCTGACGTGGACAATGGATTGGGGCGCCGCGAGGCGCCAGCAAATTCGCACAAGGGAGGTTGGTAACGCAGCCGGTGCCGATGTGGATCCCAATGGAAACCGGAGCGACGCCAACCGAAGGTGAGTCTCAGGGAGCCTTGTCGGCGATGGCGCGGAGAGCATCCGCAATGGTTGCACCACGACCCATCCCCTGGAAATTCGCATCGAGACCTTCGGCGCGCAGCAGATCACGCACCCGTCCGTGCGCATTGACAATGGTCAAGGTGGCGCCGCGCGTCCGGAGATTTTCACGCAGCTCTGTCAGCATCCGTGCCCCGGCAAGATCCATCATCGGGGACGCAGACAGATCGCACACCACGCTCAAGACGCTCTCCGTACCCACGGTCTCGAGTTGAGCGAGGACGTGTGTCAGCACATATTCGGCGTTGAGATACAAAAGCGATGCTTCTGGGCGGAAGGCTATGGTGCCGACAAGCAACTCGTTTTCCGGATGACGCTGCATATCGGAATACTGCGTTGTGCCTGGAATACGCCCCAGGAAAGCGACATGCGGCGTTGAGGACAGCGCAAGCAACAGCAGAACTGATATCAAGGCCGCGAGCAGGATGCCCTGCAGTATACCGAGTAGGAGAACACCGACTAATGCGGCTGTTGCATTGAGAAAATCCATTCGGCTCGCCCGCCACATCCGCATAAAGGCGTGGAAGTCGATAAGGCCAGCCACGGCTGTCAGCACGATCGCCGCAAGCACTGCTTTGGGCAGGCCTGCAATCAGCGCGGTGAAGAACGTCAGACAAAGCGCGAGGGTGAGGGAAGCGAACACAAGGGACATGCGGGAGTGCGCGCCTGCCCCTTCGTTCACTGCGGTCTGCGATAGTCCTCCTGCTACTGGATAGCCGCCAACCGCCGCGGTCGCGATGTTGGCAGCAGCAAGTCCTAGCAGCTCTCGCCGCGGATCAATGGTTTGCCGATGTTTCGTCGCAAAGGCGCGTGCCGCCGCCACACCCTCGATATAGGCAAGCAGCATGCACCCGGTGGCCAGTGCTACGATCCCTTCCTGGTCGCGCAGCCGCACAGTCGGTATGGCGGGTATCGGCAGCCCTGGTGGAATCAGGCCAGTGACCGTGATCTTGTAGCGGGTCAGATCAAACAGCATCACCGCGATAATCGACAGCGCCACTACACCGAGTGCGATCGGGCGCCCTGGCAGCCAACGCTCGCCGCCCCACAGCAGCATCAACGCCGAGAGCCCGACTGCCAGCGTGGCCAGGTTTGTCCCTTCAAGTTGACGGGCCAGGAAGAGAAGTCGCTCCGGAACATTGTGGCCACCTCCGGTGACACCGAGAAGCGCTGGGAGCTGGGTAATAGCGATGGTCAACCCAGCACCCGCTTTGAATCCGGTCAGGACGCTATCGCTGATCAATTTGACCAATACGCTGAGCCTGAACGCCCAGGCCGTCAGGGAGAGCACGCCAACACCGACTGCTGCGCTGGTTGCAATATGGGCGTAAAGCGCGGCGTCATCACCGGCCATGTCGCCGACGGTGCCTGCGATCATCAGCGATACTGCTGAGGTGGGGCCAATTGCGAGAAACCGGGACGACCCGGCCAATGCGTAGCCGAGGCCGCCCATCAGATAACCATAGACCCCGACCTGTGGCGGTAATCCGGCCAGCGTGGCGTAGGCCAGTGAGACCGGTATGGCATAGGCCGCGAGCGTGATTCCGGCCACGAGATCGGATGACAGCCAGCTGGTAACGTATCCGTATATGCGCATACTAATCTCCAGGTGATATGCCTTAACCACCCGAATGCTTTATTCGATCGACCGGCGTGCAGTTATGGTGCTTCGCGTTGCCAGGTGGCGATCCTCACTTTGCCTCGTGCTCGGTCGCTTTCAAAAGGGCACGGACACCGACCGCCGCGACCAAGCCTGTCAACAGAATGCCAATGAGTCCGATCATTATTGAAATCAGACGTGTGCCGAAATGCGCTGGTACCAGGTCTCCGTATCCTATCGTGAGGCCCGTGACAAACGTGAAGTATGTGGCATCATTAATGGTCCACCCCTCCCGATAGCCGACGAGTAAGCCAAGTGCCAACTGAATGGCGACCAGAGCCGATAGGATCGGCCAGACGATCTTCAACTCCCACCAAAATGCTAACAGGAAACGCCGTCTAAGCTCAGCGGGGCCCATTGATTGTTCCCCACCCATCCCCGTCTATGCTGGATAGCCCGCAATCGCCATTATCCTTGTGCAGGGACAACACGTGCAGCGATACCAAGTCTGTACGTAACGTCAACCTCGTCACCTTCGTGGAGTGTCCGAACGAACTCCAGCAATCTTGGATCGGTAATTTCGACGACGCGAAGAATGCGCGCTGGACCTACGAATGAGACGGTTCTGTGGTCTAGATCAATGTTTAGGATTTGCACACGCGCTTGCACGGTTTGTCCTCGGTATGCCGCCGGCTTCATCCCTGGCTTAGCCCGTACAGCTGTCTCCTCGACAGCTGTGACAGGAGCAGAGCCCGGCTTGCTCATCTCCAATGCCACCGAGCGGTGTACGCTCACCAGGACATGGTCCCCTGGATGCACCTGAGCGAGGTTCCGAACTTCAGGACTGGCTATGATCGTCTCAAGATCACCGTGATCATCTCGCAGCAAGACCGTGCGACTCTTCTGGTCGACTGACTCGACCACCGCCTTGCCCTCTACAAGGTCGCTTATAACGATGGGCTGAGCGCTCAGGACCGTGCTCTGCAGCACCCCAATCAGCAAACTGCTGCTCAGAGCAAGAAAGTTGCGGGAAATATGGATCAAGGTGCTTCTCCCCAAGCCTTATGATCGGAGCCCCGCTCCGGCTAGGCTGCATAGTCTGACGTATCTATCGGGCTGTGCTGCAGGCACCCGCGCTATTCCGAGCCCAGGACCGCAAGTCCAAGCCACCAAGGCGATGCGATGTCTAAGGCCCAGCACCCAGCACAGCGACTCACCTGCCACAATGTTCTGACGCCGCATTGCTTACGATGATCGCAGCCATCCTGTTCTGCGACTCTGCCTGTTCATCGGCAGCGGAGGTTACCGGTAGGCGCTCGCCCGTCCAGTGCAATTGCACCCGGCTCTCGGGCACCTTGCTGGTATAGACAAGAGCCTCAAATACCGCTTCGGCGCGTCGTTGGGACAGGTGCTCATTAAAATCCGCAGAGCCAGCCGCATCGGTCTTGCCAACGATCGTGGCAACGAAGGTTGGGGTGCTCCGCATCATTGCGGCCACGTCCCGTATATGATCTTGGTCTTCCGGCGTTAATGCGTGGCTGCCAGTGGAAAAATAGACAAAATGGGTTGTACACTGTGGCAAATTCTGCGTCTGTTGTGCTGTAGAAGCATGAGCTGCAAAAAGGCCCACAACCGCTGCAGCTGTGAGAAAACTCTTCGTTGTAGCGATTCTTGGCATTGAACGCTCCCCTTATTCTGGATTGAGTCCATTCTTACCCCACCGATAGAGCCTCTCCACGAAGAGATTGGACAACAAATCAGTGGTCTTCAAGGATGCGTCGGGAGAGCTAGCTAGGATTTCTCACATGAGTCAAGTGCATCGGTGTCTGCGACTGCAAATCGGCAACGCGCGGTGTCTCGCCGAACACTGTCAGATAATGCTATTGGCAGACCTTGCAATCGAGTTTATTGATCTGAGTCAAGGTACTCACCCTGCTTAGGCGTGAAGGTGCCAGCAACTGGGATGCATGACTGCCCGTTGAACGGCTGCTTTTCGTTAAGACGCACCGCTCTGCTCGTTGCATCGTCGGACCCAGCCCCCTTGCGATTGGCATGTTCTGGAGGTTAGTCCACATGAAAACACTGGCCGAGTTCACCAAGACAACGTTGATCGGCGGGATTCTAATCGTCCTGCCGATCTATGTCGCGATACTTCTCGTGCTCAAGGCATTCGGCGGCCTACTGACTTTGGTCAAGCCGATCACCGCCGGCATCCCTGCGGCCGTCGAATTCAAGCAACTTCTCGCGATCCTCGTGCTTGTCGCGGTTTGCTTCATTACTGGGTTGATCGTGCGCACCGGTCCGGGCTTGCGAGCCAAGAACGCCTTTGAGGGGGCGGTGCTCTCAAAGCTTCCCGGCTATACGCTGTTGCGTGGTCTCGCCGGGCGGATCGCTGGGCAGGCTGATGAACCGACATTCACGCCGGCGCTGGTCGAGATCGAGGAGGCGTTGGTTCCTGCGCTGATTATCGAGGAACTCGAAGATGGATCATACACCGTTCTGGTGCCCTCGGTTCCAACACCGATGGCGGGAGCACTGTATATCCTGCCAAGGCAGCGAGTGCATCCAGTCGATGTATCGTTTACAACGGCTCTCAAGGTCTTCACCAAGTGGGGTACTGGCGCAGGTGAGTTCGTGCGAGCCATGCGACCCGCGAGCGCCTCCCCACGAGGCAACATGCCCACGCATCAACCGCCAGACCATCACGCACCGGTGCTCGTTCAGCGCTGACCAGGCGCCGCGACGACGCGTCCCGCCGGATACGAAGCGAGGGGTGCAGATGCATCTTCGGTCGTCCCCCATGACCGTCCAATAATGGCGTACGGGGCACACACTGCATCGATGTAGATCAAGCTGGGGTCGCCTGTCGTCAGCCAGCTCAACTTCCATGTCCCGCAATCGCTTGGTTCGGTCCGCGTAGATTATCAATCAGGACATAAACACTGACCAGCAGCACCCAACAGGGAAAGACGAACAGCACCCAATCGAAATAGCTGCTACCAACCAAAAGTAACGCTGCCGATGCGTATCCCAGCAATGCGATCCATGGAGCCGTGACCCGGGTGCGGATGGCGAGCGTCGAGGTCGTGATCATGAAGACAGCGGCCATTTTGAAGGCGTAGATGTGCATGATATCGTAGCTAAATGCGCGCGCGAATATGAATGTGGAGTTGTCAAACGTGACCGTAGCTGCGGCCGAATAGGCCCGGATAAGTCCACCTCCCGCCGCCGCAGCGACGAACAACATACCGAGAAACATAAGACCGCTGCCGAGGAACACGGTGGCAAAGAATTTGTCCTCCCTCGGACCAAGACGGTCGCGTAACACGCCGAGAAACCACATGAAGGCAATACCGGCGAATGGTATCAGGTTCAATGCAAGATTGACTCGCTCGGAGCTCTCCGACAGCCAGGAACCGATTTCCAGCGGATTTGACGGGGTAGACAAGCGAAGTAGCCAGAGACTGGCAATCAGCAGGACCGCAAACACGATTCCCGCAATCGCGGCGGCCCGTGGCGTACGCATGCCAGTGCGGACGAGTGATACTTCAGCACCAGCATCATCAGTATGTTGCATTGCCTCAGACGGGATGATCCACTTTGGTGGGTGCTCTCGCTGTTGTTTCAACCGGGCGCGCCGAAGAACGCAGTCGCTCGCGCACAGACTGGAAGATCACGTAAAGCGCCGGGATTGCAAAGATGCCGATGAACGACGCCCAGATCATGCCGCCGAACACCGGTGTGCCGACATTCCGTCGTGCCAGCCGAGAAGGTCCCTCCGCAACGACCAAGGGCAGGAGCCCCAGGATGAACGCGAAGGACGTCATCATCACCGGCCGAAACCGTAGCCTGGCCCCCTCAGTCGCCGCCTCAAGCAACGGGATGCCCTCCGAGCGGCGTTCCTTGGCGAATTCCACGATGAGAATGCCGTTCTTCGCCGCCAACCCGATCAGCACCACCATGCCGATCTGCGCATAGAGATCGAGCGTGAGACCCGCTATGACGATAGCCGCGTAGGAACCAACAACACCGATGGTGACTGACAGCAGTACCGGGACCGGAATTGTCCAGCTCTCATACAGCGCCGCGAGAAACAGATATGCGAACAACACGGCAAAGCCGAGGATGATCGTTGTCTTTCCCTCAGCGCGCTTTTCCTGGAAGGAGACGTCGGTCCACAGTCCTCGATAGCCTCTCGGCAACGTGTTCGCAGCGACCTGCTCCATTGCCGCGAGCGCCTGTCCGGAGGAGACGCCCGGCGCAGGACTACCCTGGATCGTGACGGCTACGCGGTTGTTGTAGCGGATCAACGCCTGCGGTCCGATCACCGGCCGAACCTCGACCAGACTTCTCAGCGGGATCATCTGGCCATCGGCGCTGCGCACGTTGATCCGGTAGATGTCGTCGATCGATGAGCGGTCCTGTGCCTCGGCCTGCACTTGTACCTGCCAGGTGCGCCCGAACAGGTTCATGTCATTGACATAGTATCCACCCAGCGACGCCTGCAACGCCAGGAAGATCGAGGATGGATCGACCTTCAGAACCTGCGCCTTGTCGCGGTCGATATCGAGAAAGATCGAAGGCGTGGCAGCGGAGAACGTGGTGAAGACCCGGCTAAGTTTCGCATCCTGATTTGCCGCCACGAGTAATCCACGCAATACCTGCGCCAGTGATTGTGGACTGCCACCACTCGTGTCCTGAAGCACGTAGCTGAACCCGCCGCCGGTGCCGAGACCGATGATCGGTGGCGGTGCCAGCGGAACAGCTATGCCCCCACGCACCTGGCGGAGTTTCGCCCCAAGCCCGGCGATCATCGCTTGCGCCGATTGCGAGGCAGCAGTGCGATCCTCAAACGGCTTCAGTGAAACGATCAGGAATGCCGCGTTGGGCTGTGAGTAGTTGTCGATGAAGTTCAGCCCGATTGTCGAGGAGTAATCCGCGACGGCACTGTCCTGCTTCAATACATCCTCGACCTGTCGTACGAAATCCGTTGTCCGCCCGACAGAAGCGCCATCAGGCAACTGAACGATGACGAAGAACGCGCCCTGGTCGTCCTCCGGCAGAAAACCGGTCGGAGTAATCTTCCCCAGGAACCATACACCGGCTATCGCACCAGCTACCATCAGCAGACCGATGAACGAGATGCGCACGAGCCGTGCGACAATGGCGCCATAGCCGTCACGGACCCAGTCGATCCCCCGCATCAGTGCACCAATCGGCCCTCGCCGTGGACCGTGATGCGGCCGCAGCAGAATGGCGCACAGAGCTGGAGACAGGGTCAGCGCATTGATCGCAGACAAGAACATCGACACCGCAACGGTCACTGCGAACTGCCGGAACAATTCGCCCGATATGCCCGGGATGAACGCCACCGGCACAAACACCGAAAGCAGCACCAGCGTGATTGCGATGATCGGCGCGAAGATCTGCCCCATCGCCATTTTGGTCGCCTCGGCCGGCGAGAGTTCGGGATGGTGTTCCATCACCTGCTCGACCGCCTCCACGACAACGATCGCGTCGTCCACGACGATTCCGATAGCAAGCACGATCGCCAGAAGCGAGACTGTGTTGGCGGAATAGCCGATGGCGTTCAGCACAACGAATGTGCCGATCAGGCTGACCGGAACGGCAATCGTTGGTATCAGTGTGGCACGAAGATTACCCAGGAACAGGTAGACGACGAGTACGACCAGGATGAACGCCTCGATCAGCGTCTTTTGCACCTCATGGATTGTGGCGGTGACGAAGGTCGTCGGGTCATAGGTGACCTTCCAGGCCAGACCCTCGGGGAACTCACGCGCCGCGTCGGCCATCACCTGCTTGACGGCACCAAGCGAGGTCAGTGCGTTGGCGCCGGGTGCCTGATACACCGCGATCAGTGCCGCGGGCGCACCATTCAGTCTGGTTGACCGATCCAGATTGGCAGCGCCCAGTTCAAGTCGCGCAATGTCGCCGAGTCGGAGGACAGAGCCGTCCGGATTCGTCCGTATGACGATCTGTTCGAACTCCGCCGTGGACGTCAGGCGTCCCTTGGTCTGGATGTTGAGCTGTAGCTGTTGGTCATTACCCGTTGGCCGAGCACCTAGGCGGCCCACCGCTGCCTGGACATTCTGAGAGCTGATGGCGTTTATGACGTCGGCTGTGGTCAGGCCCAGCCCGGTCAGCCTGTCGGTACGCACCCAGGCCCGCATCGAGTAGTCCTGCGGACCGAACAAGGAGGCATCCCCTACACCCGGTGTGCTTCTGATCTGATCGAGCAGATTGATCGTCGCATAATTCGAGATGAACAGCTCGTCATAGGTCTGCTTGGGCGAATACAACGCGATGACCCCAAGCAACGCTGACGACTGCTTTTTGACCGTCACGCCTTGCTTCCGTACGTCTTCCGGCAGCTTGGACAGTGCAACCTGGACGCGGTTGTTGACGTTGACCGTATTGATGTCCGGGTCAGTGCCAAGCTCGAACGACACCTTCAGCGAGTAGCTGCCGTCATTGCCGCTGACGCTCTTCATATAGATCATCTTGTCGACGCCGACGACCTGACTTTCGACCGGCTGCGCGACAGTCGCCTCGACCACCGCAGCCGAGGCGCCGGGATACGTCGTGGTGACCGACACCTGGGGCGGCACGATATCGGGGTACTGCGCGATCGGAATTACCAGCAGGGACAGCAACCCCGCGATCGTTGTAACGATGGCGATGACCGTCGCCAGGCGCGGCCGATCGATAAATATGGCGGAGAACATGATTCAGCTCGCGCTGGGTGGCGCCGGTGCGGGGCTGGCCAGAACTGGCGAGCCGGCACGCAGACTTTCCATCCCCTGCACCACCACCTGTTCACCGCCCTTGAGTCCATCGTCCACAATCACGTAAGGGCCCGATTCGCCCCCCGGCTTCACCCGTCTGATTACTGCCTTGCCATCTACCACGATGAAAACGTAAGGCCCTTGCTGATCAACGATCAGCGCAGTCTGCGGCACCAGCACCTTCTCCTCCGGCTTGTCGGCCTCGACCGAGACCCGGACAAGCTGCCCATCGATCAGAGTGCCATTCGGATTAGGCATGGTCGCGCGCACGATTACGGTATCCGTCGCGCGATCCACGGTCACATCGACAAAGTTTATTCGACCCGCCTGGTCGTAGGTTGAGCCGTCGGAAAACCGTATCCGTACGGCAAGAGCCTGTTGCCGTGCCTTGCGCGCCTCCTGCTGCTGCACCTTCAGGAACTCACGCTGGCTGACGGGAAACGTCACATACATCGGATCGCGGCTGACAATAACGGTGAGCGGACCGCTGTCGGGACTGACCACGTTGCCCACTGTCAGTTTGGTACGCCCGACCTCTCCGGTGATCGGTGCGGTGATCTCGGTGTAGCCGAGGTTCACGTTTGCTGTCTTGAGGTTGGCATCCGCGATGACGGCGTCGCCCTGCGCGCTCTTTTCATTTGCCACGCGCTCATCCAGCAATGCACGCGAAGCCGCATCTGTCTTGACCAACTCTTGCGTGCGCCCGCGCTGTAGCGAAGCGTTGGCGAGTTTCCCTTGCGCCTCCAGCACCGCACCTTGCGCCTGCTGTACGGCTGCTTGGAAACTGTCCCGCTCGATGCGGTAAAGGACGTCGCCTTTTTTTACCAGGTCGCCCTCCTTGAACAGGACATCCTCCAGGAAGCCTGTCACCCGGGCGCGGATTTCCACCCGTTCGACGGCTTCCACCCGACCGACAAATTCGCTTGCCTGGGTGATCGGCCGCAGTTCTGCTGCCACCGTTCCGACGGGAATGGCAGTGGCCTGTTGCGCCGAGACCTCCGACGATGCGGCGAGAAGGCAAAGCAAGGCGATGGCTTGGATATGCAGGCGCATCGGTTCCCCCAGTAGCCATAATAGCTGCACTCGCCGGTCGTCTGAAAGGGTCTCGCGTCGCCCTGCATCCATCCAGATTGCCATGCATCGGTTCAACGTTCGGCTCGAACCGTTGCTGAGGCCGCCGCTTACGCTCCGCCCATCTGGTCCCCCGGCGGAGTCAAGGGGGCTAGTGCAGCTTTAAGCTAGACGCTCGGCCGGAAGAAGGTGAACGACGACCCAGTGCATCCTAGTCGACCGCAACACATTATCCGGTCTCATTTTTAAGGGTTTGGTTCAGGGCATGGTGCCTTTCACGACCCTAAGATGACTATTAGTATATCTCATTCGCAACAGGATACAACGGGGCACGACACTAGCTATGCCAAGACGGCGGGCGCATGGTGTGGCATTAGGCTATGACGAGGTTCCCGCGCGGTCCACACCGGATAACCACTATGCCGCGGTGACTCACACCCTTTCGAGCCGTCGCAAGCGCTTGGGTGAGATGTTTGAATTCGACACTTCCTCGACGAGGTCCCATTGATATAGAGTGGTTGCGTGAGGGTGTCGCGGGCCCTCAAGGTAACAGATAACGAAATAATTGGGCGGAGCGGGATGCGATGATCAACGTGGTCCGGAAGTCTGTGAATCTCCTCGCGGCTACCAAAACTGCTGTCGCGTTGACCTTGGTGTTGGCTATGCCACTAGGTGCGAAAGCCGACGAGGCAGCAGCAAAGAAGCTGGTCAAAGCGATGTCCGATTACGTGGCTGCGCAGAAGGCCATCTCGTTCGACTACGACGTAAGTCTGGAAGTCGTCACCACGGACGGTCAGAAACTTACGCTGGCGGCGTCGGGCAATGTCGAGCTGGCGCGTCCCGACAAGGTTCGCGCCAGCCGGTCTGGCGGGTTTGCCGACATCGAGACCGTATTTGACGGCAAGACGCTGACGATCCTGGGCAAGAACCTGAACGTTTATACGCAGGTCGCCATTCCCGGCTCAATCGATCATCTCGTGGACGAGTTGAGGGGAAAGTACCACCGGCCGCTTCCGGCCGCCGACCTGCTGATCAGCAATTCCTATGACGAACTCATGGAGGATGTTGTCGACGTGAAGGATCTCGGCAGCGGCGTGATCGGCGGCACGGAATGTGACCACTTTGCGTTCCGGAAAAAGGATGTCGACTGGGAGATCTGGATAGCGCAGGGGTCGCGCCCGCATCCGTGCCGGTACGACATCGCGACCAAGGTCGTGGCCGGCAGTCCAGAGTACAGCATTCAGATTCGCGACTGGAAAACCGGCAGTGACGTCGCGTCGGGTGGGTTCAGCTTCAAGCCGCCCTCGGGAGCCCGTCAGGTGGATGTGGCTGATCTGGCGAAGCTCAAGGACATGAGCGACCTGCCCAGCAATTTCAGGATCGGAGGCAAGTGATGACCACGTGGAAGAAGACCCGCCTGATTCTGCTCGCGGGAATGATCGGGGTTGGCGGGCTGGAACTCGGCGATCGACTGTCGATCCCCGGCTTCCACAGTCTGATCGTGAGCGCCGAGGCGGTCGTCGGGCGTCCGCTGACGCCCGTCAGTGTTGCTGGGGTGGCCCGACGTACGACGCGACGGTGCGCGGCGGGCGTTTACGACTGCTGATGTTTCGCAGCGGGGAGCTGGCGACTGCGGAGAGACTCTATCGCGAAGGCAGCGAGCAGCTAGGCTCGTGCCGCTCGATATCTGCCGAAGCTGAGCAGGTTTCGGGGGAATCATGAAAACGGTGGAGATCACATATCGCTACGGTGGTTTGACCAAGGCGAGGCGGGCTCGTCCAGCCAATGCCCACGCCGCACGGTCTCGCCTTGAGGAAGGGAACCGAGCATTTGCCAACTTGGTGGAAAGCCTGACAACCGAAGGCGCGACGACGCATCGGACCATCGAGGTTGATCTGGACGATTTGGGTTTGCAGCCGGGTGAACAAGGCATACCCAGGCAGCGGCCGTTTGCCGCAGTGCTGGGCTGCTCCGACGCACGGGTCCCGATCGAACTGATCTTCAACGAAGGACCCAATGACCTGTTTGTGGTTCGGGTTGCTGGCAATGGTCTGGGCACTGACGTACTCGGCAGCTTGCGGTACGCGATCGAGCACCTGCGGGATGGGCTGCGGCTTGTGGTTGTTCTGGGACACAATGGCTGCGGCGCGCTGTCGGCGGCGGTCGATGCCTTCCTTGAGCCGGCCGGTTACCTGTCGCTTGTTACCGACCAAGCGCTTCGTAGCATTCTCGATCGGCAGCTCATTGTCGTTCAGACCGCCGCAAGGAAACTGGCAAGTGCATTTGGCGGGGCGGTAACTCGGCATGAAAACTACCGCGAAGCCCTCATTGAGGCATCAATCGTGACCAACGCCGCGCTAGCCGCCTATACGGTGCAGCAGGAACTGCGTGAACGCACACCACACGATCTCATTGCAGTGTACGGAGTGTACCTCCTTGAGAGCCGCGAAGTTTGGACGCCGTCAGGTGCCGGTTTGCGTGCGCCTCCAAAGGATCTCGCGGAGTTTGTTGCGCTTGGAGACGCGATTGTGGGATGTGACCGGATCGCGCCCCTTCTCAGTTAAGGGTGATGGGCGGCCAGCGTGGAGTGTCAAACTGGACCACGAGTGGCGCTTGATCGCATTAGCAATTCCGCGCCCAGAACGTGCATTGTGTGACGGGCGATGAGGCGTTCCTCGTCGGTTGGAATCACCCACACAGGGATTTCCGACGTATCGGCGCTGATGCGACCCTCGCCTCTTGCATTGTACTCGGGGTCCAATGCCGCTCCCATCCAGCGACATCCTTCGATGACCGCGGCGCGTGTCGCGGCGTCATTCTCACCGATGCCGCCCGAGAATACGAACCCGTCTATGCCGCCCAACGCAGCAACCAGAGATCCCGCTTCTCGAATGATGCGGTAGACGAAGAGGCCAATCGCTTCCCGCGCCGCTGGATCAGAAGACGCCCGTAACGTGCGCATGTCCGACGAAACGCCGGATACACCAAGCAGGCCTGATTTTCGATAGATCAGGTCCTCGATCGCTGCCGCATCCATCTGGTGTTCGCGCATCAGGTAGAGAATGACACCGGCATCGAGTGCGCCACAGCGGGTGCCCATCATCAGACCATCAACGGCGGTGAAGCCCATTGTGCTGGCAACACTACGACCGTGCCTTACAGCGCACAGGCTGGCGCCGTTGCCGAGATGAGCCAGGATCACACGTCCGGACGCAAGCTTAGGACACAGAGCGTGCAGTCGTGATACGAGATATTCGTAGGACAGGCCGTGAAAGCCGTATCTTCGAACGCCGGCCTCGGTGAGTCGACGAGGCAAAGCAAAGGATTGCGCGACGTGTGGCTGGCCGCGGTGAAACGCCGTATCGAAGCAGGCGACCTGCGGAATATGCGGAGCGGCGTCAAGGATTGTGCGGATTGGGGCCAGGTTATGGGGCTGATGCAGCGGCGCCAGCGGCTCCAGCTCTGCCAACGCCTCCAGCGTGTCACGATCCAGGCGAATTGGGGCGTCGAATCTTATTCCGCCATGGACGACCCGGTGTCCGATCCCCGTGACCGAGGTGCCAGAGACCAGGCCTGCCGCCGTGGTGAGTATTTCCCGCGCAGCCGCTTCATGATTGAAGCCGTGAGCTGGCCAGGTCCGCTCGATAACTGTGCCGCCCCTCGCGTCCTTGACGTTGAGGTGTGGGCTGACACCGATGCCCTCGACCTGACCGCGGAAAAGCAGGTCCATCTCGCCTGAGGCACTGTAAAGCGCGAACTTGATGCTGGAAGATCCGGCGTTCATCACGCCTATGCAGCCGGACATGGCAACCTCTCATTGCTGACCGCGAACGGCGTCAGGCGACTATGTTGGCACCACCGTCCACATAGACGGTCCCCCCGGTGATGCGCTTCGCAAGCGATGTGGCGAGGTATGCGCACGCGAAGCCGACATCCATGATATCCACCAACTCGCCGAGCGGCGCCCTTTGGGCTGCCTCGTTGAGCAGCAGCTCAAAGTCTTTCAGCCCCGAGGCTGCACGCGTCTTGAGCGGTCCGGGGGAGATGGCATGCACGCGGATACCCTGTGGGCCAAGTTCGTAGGCGAGATACCTGCAAGCGGCCTCCAACGCCGCCTTTACCGGGCCCATCACATTGTAGTTCGGGACAACGCGATTGGCGCCATAGTAGCTCATCGCGAACATTGTCCCGCCGTCGGCCATCAGGGGAGCGGCGAGTTTTGCCATCCGAATGAAGGAGTGGCAGGAGACATCCATCGCTTTCGCGAACCCCTCGGCCGAACAGTTCAACAGGCCACCCTGAAGATCATCCTTCGGTGCAAAGGCGATTGAGTGCACGAGGATATCCAACCTGCCCCAATCCGACCGTATGCGGTCGAACATCGCTTCCAATTCACCAGGCACAGCGACATCGAGCGCCCCAGTGATCGGTGCTTCAAGCTCGCGCGCCAGTGGTTCGACGTACCGCCGAGCCCGTTCATTCAGCCAGGTGATCGCAACATCGGCGCCCACCGTTTTGAATGCCTTGGCGCAACCATATGCGATCGATTGATCGTTTGCCACACCGATGACGAGCGCCTTCCGTCCGGCGAGAACTGGTCTGATGTTGGCATCGCTCACGAGAATCTCCGTTCAACGAATCGAGGCGGATACCGACTGACGTCGCGCCGCCGCGACCATGACTGCGACCGCACACGAGGCGAGGCGCGTCAGCAGAGAATCAGCACGGCTGGTTAGGATGATCGGGACGCGGGCACCCAGCACGATCCCGGCGGCATCGGCACCCGCCAAAAATGACAGGCTCTTGGCGAGCATGTTTCCGGCTTCCAGGTCAGGAACCACGAGAACGTTTGCGCGTCCGGCGACAGGTGACGCAATGTTCTTGATGGCCACGGCCGCAGGGCTGATGGCATTGTCGAGTGCAAGTGGCCCGTCGAGCACCGCACCAGTGATCTGACCGCGATCGGCCATCTTACATAGGGCGGCTGCCTCGATCGTGGACGGCACCTTCGCGTTCACCGTCTCCATCGCGCTCAGGATCGCGACCCGGACCTCGGATACGCCCATGGCGTGCGCCAGATCGATCGCGTTCTGGACGATGTCAACCTTGTCATCAAGCGTCGGCGCTATGTTGACGGCCGCGTCGGTAATGATCAGTGCGTTGGGGTGATTGGGCACATCCATGATGAAACAGTGGCTGAGCCGTCTGGCCGTCCGGATACCCGCCTGCCGTGACACTACGGCGCCCATCAGTTCATCTGTATGGAGGCTGCCCTTCATCAGCGCCTCCACCCGACCGGCGGTCACCAGCTCCACCGCTTTCGCAGCCGACTCATTGCTGTGTTTCGACGTCACGATCTCCATCGCGGAGATGTCCAAACCCGCCAGCTCGGCAGCTCTCAGGATCCGCTCTTCCGGACCGACCAGAATCGGCTCGATCAGGTGCAGTCGAGCTGCTTCGACCGCACCCTCAAGCGAGACATCGTCACAGGGATGTACGATAGCTACCTTGATCGTGGCCTCGGTCTGCGCCGCCTTGATCAGGCGCTGGTATTTGTCGTGCGCTACCGCTGCGGGACGATCCGCTGTGTCAGGCATGTGCCGACTCCGCCTTGACAGGTTTCTGTCGACGCGCGTCGAACAGTCCCTCGATACGCGTCAGGCGTCGTCTGCCCTCATTTGCCAACTCGCCACGCGCAGCGAGAACCCGCTTTAGAATGTCGAGTGCCGCCTTACGTGCTAAGTCATCGCTGCCCAGCAAACTCGGCAGAGCACTCAGCGCACGTTCTTCATCGAGGCGAACGAGCAGATATTGCTCCCGTAATATCTCCCTGAACCGCGATAGACTCATCCGCTTGGCGGCAGGACGGGAATCGCGAATCATCTTCAGCATCGCAAAGCCACGCTCGTCGATGCTGTCCTCCGGCAGCCGGATATAGACCAGGGCGCGCAGGACGGCCTCCTCCAGTCCGCCCACCTCGAACCGGCGACCCAGCTCTGCCCGCAATTGCGCCTCGCGCGCCTCCCTGACCAAATCGCGTTCGGGGCGGTGCGCGGAAGCCTCCTGGGCTCCCAGGCCAACCAACGCCTGCAGCACTGGCGAGCCATATGTATTGAGGAACACCGCTTCCATCATGGCATCGCGGAATCCCCCGAAGGTCTCCAGGCTGAACGCGATCCAGGAAGCTGTCGCCCGCTCCAGCGCGAGCAGCGGATTATCCGTGCTCACCGGCTGGCGCGACGCCCGCACCGACTCGGCCAGCGCCTTTACCGGCTGCATCATGGGGTTCTGGTCGGAGAATGCCGCGAAGCGCAACCGGTTGGGATGTGTTGCGCGCATCGCCTCGGCGGCCAACTCCGTCGCAGCGCCGCGCACCGCCGGCGCAACCAGCGTCTGGTAGAGCCCTTGATTGATCTGCGATACGCGCGCGACCGTGGCAAAGCGCGCATCGTCCGCCGCGTCGTTACCGCCCAGCGCCCGGATGTGATCCAGCGTGCGACCTTCGAGTCGGAACAGATACTTGCCGTTCACCAGGTTCGGGTTGACGGTGTGCTCGTCCACCTCAGTGATGACGGCTTCGTAGAGACCGGGCGGCAGCACGTCGATCATCTCCATGCATGAGATGAACTCGCCGTGCTCCTTGGAGGCGACCTTGCCGGAGACGAAGATGCCCAGATGCCCAATGTCCTGATGCATCGTGTAAACGATGGTCTGGCCGTTGGCCACGAGTTCGCGATCACTATCATAAAGGTCGAGCACCCAGTCCAACGCCTGCTGCGGTGGCGTGATGTTGTCGCCCCACGAGCAGAACACGATGATCGGCGCCGTAATGTTGCGGAGATCAATGCGGATGCCTTCAGCGGTGCGGATTTGTCCGGTCGAGAGCCGATTGCCCACGAACAGATTATCGGCGATCCACTGCATCTCGCCGGCGTTGAGCAGGACAGGGCTGCCCCACCAGGTCTCGAAGTCCAGGAAACGCGCGCGCTCGGTATCCACCTTTGAGTAGACGTTGTAGGCTTTGCTCCAATAGGTATTCGCCGGGTTGAGTGATTCGAAGTTGGCGACAAGGTTCGCGCCGTCGAAGATGCCATGCCCCAGGTCGCCGCAGAGCGCGGTGAGCCATGTGCCGCCCAACATTCCGCCCAGATACCGCATGGGGTTTTTGCCGCGCACGCCGGCCCAGTAGGACAGCGGCGATCCAGCCAGCATGATCGGACCTGTCCGATCGGGGTTCGTCGCCGCCATCATCATGATCTGCCAACCTGCTTGGCAGTTTGCGATGATGATCGGCTTGACCTCAGCCTCGGGATGGCGCGCCGCCACGTCCTCGACGAATATCGCCTCGGCACGGCAGACGTCCTCGATGGTCTGCCCCGGCATTGGCTTCGGCAGGAAGCCGATGAAATAGCACGGATGGCCGGCGGCCAGTGCCATGCCGATTTCGCTGTCCTGCTTCATTCCGCCAATACCCGGCCCGTGGCCGGCACGGGGATCGACGACGATGATCGGCGCCTTGGTAGGATCGAGCCTGATGCCGGCAGGAGATACGATGCGCACCAGCGCGTAGTTGACCGGTCGATCCAACGTACGGCCGTCGCGCACGAGTTCAGCTTGAAAGGTCAGTACGTGCGGGACTTCCTTCGCACTCTGCTCCTGATAGATGTTTCCCCGCTCTCGCAGGACGTCGAGAAACAGGACCGATCGTTGCCAGGCGTCCAGCCAATATTCACCTACAGCGCTAAACCCAGGCAGACTCTGTATCATTTAGCTTCTCCCGCTATTGCTTATGCACACAAGGCTACATTTTGGCCAAGTGAGCATTCGACTTGTGGCACCAACTCACTAAAAACGCGCCACGATAGGGCGGTGAGTCACAGTCGTATCCCGGCACGCCGTCCGGAACAAGGAGTGCCGCTTCAATCTCTACGATCGCGTCTTTAGGCTGCGAAAGATTACACTTTGCACTCCATTGAGCTTGCGCGGCCGATGGATGCGGCCTCGCGAAGCGACGGTTAGGCGCTAAGCGCTTGTTAGCAGGTGCCACACGGGCCCACATTGATTTGAGTCAATCGACGCGTTCCTCGTGCCGATGTCGACGGTGGGCCTCCTGAATTCACCAAACCGTAACACCAGGGGCTCGCGCAGCACGCAGCCCTATTGTATCTGGGACACTTGGTGCAGTGCCTGAGGCCGCTTGCGGGAATGACCCAGGCCCTGGCGGTCTTCCTGCGATGCCGTTGCCTGGTCTCGATCATCGAACGCAGACTGACCAACGCCGAGGTTCAGGTGATCGAGGTACCTGCGCACGGCCTCGCGCCGCGCCTCGACGGCGATCGTGTCGGCGAGACCCGACAAGCGCCGCTCTCAGCCGTCGCACAACCTGAACCGATGTTGCCCCGTACTGGCGAATTTCATCGAAGGACAACGCCAGGTAGTCCTCCCAGGTCGGTACGGGGAAGGTCAGGCGAAGCATCCCCAAGGTGTCAAACGCCTGGCCGCGATCAAGCTGCCGCCCACCAAGGCGACGCAGCAGATCCTCGATCTGGTCGAGAGCCTGCACGGCAGTGGTCGGATCATTAATCGCCGGCGACAGCGCCCGGATGGCAATATCCACCAGCAGTCGAATGGCATATTGCGGGTCCTGCTCGAAGGTACGTGCCGTCGCCAACCTGATGCCACGCAGCAGGGGGCGCTCCAGCAATTGTCGTGTCGCACCGTATATTCGCAGCAGCACCGTACCCTCGGCCAGCGTCTCACCGACGCCGCACTCGATCGTCATGACACCATTCACACTCTGCGCCAGCTTAATCAGCATATCGGTATTGAAGCTGGCGATGACATATGGCTCGCCAGTGTACACTAAAGTCTGAGTCACCGGACCAAGGTCGGGTGACGGCTCGATGTTCTCCTCCGAGCCTTCGCTGACAACGCCGGCGGAATGCGGAAACATCTCGCGGATTACGGTCCTGCCGCGCGCTCCAATGGCTCGCAGCACGTTGTGGATCTGCAGATCGCTGAGACTCTGCACCAACCTGGAGAATGCCAGCATGCTGACGATCAGCAGGATGCCGACCAACAGCGTCGAGAACAATGGGACTGTCCCGGAGCCATCCCGATCCGTCCAGTTGAGCGCTGCGAGAGAATAGGTAAATGTTGCGAAGAAGATGCCTAGTGTATGGAACAGTACCGGGTTGCTGGCGAACATGATCACGAGCCGTGGCGAGTACGCGACCGCACTGAACTGAACCATGACGAAGGCGATGGCAAACACGATGCCGGTCAGTGACATCATGCCGGATCCGACTGCCGAAAAAAACGCGAGCGCAGAGCTGACGGACGTGTCATGGGTATAGGCCGCCAAATAGATGTGCTCGAGACGGGGTAAGATCAGTCCGGCCGTCACGCTCCCGACCGTATATACAAGCGGAATCAGCCACAGCGGCATGGATCAGCTATCTTTCGTCTACGAACCAGAGACATCGCATTCTGGAGAGCCACCGTCAGGCCGTGCGGCCGAAGGGAATGGCAAAGACGTCCTGCGCGAATATCGTGCTGGTGGCCGCGCCCTGTGTCGACCATTGACATTGGGTCTGACACCCACTCCCAACGCCCCGCCTGTGGGCGCGGCAAACCCGAGCCAAACTCGCGTCTCGTTCCGCCTATTGCCAGTTCTTCCCCAGGGTCGCGCCGGGAGGACTCAGTATACGCTCAGCCTGCCGGCCAGTTTCGCTCCGGTACAAACTTGTACGGATAGTCCGGCTCCTTGTATCCATGAGGCTTCTGCCTGTCGGGCAGCCGCACCTTCTCACGCGGGGCTTCCTCGTAATCGATCTGACGCAGCAGGTGGCTGATGGTATTCAGCCGCGCGCGCTTCTTGTCATCAGAACGAATGACGTACCATGGAGCCCACGGAGTGTCGGTCGTCTTGAACATCTCGTCGCGGGCGCGCGAATAGTCGTACCAGCGGCTGTATGACTTTAGGTCCATCGGTGACAGCTTCCAGATCTTGCGACCGTCATTGATGCGGGATGCCAGTCGCCGCGTCTGTTCATCCTCGCCGACCTCCAGCCAGTACTTCAGCAGGACGATGCCGGAGTCAACCATGGCTTTTTCCGTGAGCGGCGCCAATTCCAAGAAGCGCTTGGCCTGCTCCTCGCTGCAGAAACCCATCACCCGCTCGACGCCGGCACGGTTGTACCAGCTTCGATCGAAGATCACGATCTCCCCAGCCGCCGGCAGATGCGGAATGTAGCGCTGAATATACATTTGCGACTTCTCGCGCTCAGTCGGCGCCGGCAGGGCGACGACGCGGAAAACGCGAGGACTGACACGCTCGGTGATCGCCTTGATGACGCCGCCCTTGCCAGCGCCGTCGCGCCCCTCGAACAAGATGCAGATCTTCAGCCCTTTGTGCACGACCCATTGCTGCAACTTGACCAGCTCGACGTGCAGTTTGGCCAGTTCGCGCTCGTATCCCTTGTTATTCAGCTCGCCATCCGGTGCCGTGACACTATCGTCCACCGTGGCATTCTTGGTCTTCTTTGTCCCGGTCATTTTGCGCCTCCCCCGATGCAACGCTGGATCAGCCTTCCAGACTGTCCTTCGGCCAAGCAAAGAACAACCCGACATCTCCCGGCATGCCGCCGGGGTAGTTGATGATGCGGGCCTCGAACTTGAAGCCGCCGGCCCGCAGATTGTCCTTCCAGTACCTGTGGACCAGCCGGGCGCCAGCCGGCAGCGTCCCCAGCCACTCGGGCTCGTCTGCACGCCTCGCCAGTTCTTCTTTGCTCATTTTGTTGATCGGTGGGGCCCCAGCGTTGATGATCGCCCGGCCACCGTCGGTACAGAAGCTGCTGGGAAACGACGCCATCATCAACTCGGTCTCGCCGCGCTCAAAGGCGCGTTTGATCCTGTCCAGACCTGACTTTATGATGACGTCGGTCAATTGGAAGTTGTCGAGTTGCTTTCTGTATTCGGCAATTTCCTCCTCCTTGCGTCGTTGCAGTTGTTCCTCGGCTTCCCTGTCGCGACGACGACGCGCGTCTCGCTCGGCAAAGAGCGCTGCTACGGACAGGCCTGCGCCTGGTGAACCCGACATGGTATCTTCCTTTCCCTCCATATTGTTCGGAACCCGACGAAAGATCCTCGAGTGGCTGACCAAAAAGAGGCGCGGGAGTCAGCGAGTAATGGCTCGGCTAGTGACAAAACAGCATAATGCTACGCTCTCTTGTCGTCGCCGGCCAGCCCGAAAGAGAAAACGGAATTCCGGGGCTGTTCTCGGTGGTTCCTGCCCGCGATTTGAACCTGCGTCGGATCTGGCAAGAGCGGGGGCGTTGGGAGGTGCTGCACCAGTTCCTCCGCTTACACCAACGCACCCCAATTGTTAGCGTTCCCCCATCTGACTTGGTAACCCTCGCGAGCTTGTTGCATATCCGGCGTGCTGTGTTGTTCTGATTGCATGAACATCACGATCGACACCCGGTTCGTGAGCCTGGTGGTGACCGCGTTCTCGTCCTCCACCATCGCGGCAGGCGGCCTCACCGCCCGCAGCAGCCCGATAATGAAGCGAAAGATGCTGCGGGCCTGCTTTCGACCTGCGGCGATGACACCAATAGTCGCAACCTCGCCCGGCGCCAGATAAGGGGCCGTAATTTCTGGCGCGATGAGAACAGCGCGAAACCAGATTCGGAGCGGTACCAACCAAAGTGCTGGTGGTCGCAATCACAACAAGGGCCGACACACCATCAGGCGGCTGATGCAAGCAACCAGTCCAGCATTGCGCTGTTTTCGTCGCGCGGATACGCGTGCGACAAGTTGGCAATCTCGCGATAGAGCACCTTCGCTCCTGCCGCAGTCAGCGTGCGCTGAGCGCCGCGCGCGGTCGCTACCGGGAACATCCAGTCCAGTGCGCCATGGACCAGATAAACAGGCAGCCCTTTCACACGACGCGGATCGGTCATCGTCAGCAGCAGCGGGTGGAAACTTGCAGCGACCGGCGCGAGGTGGGTGAACGGCGATGCATTATCGAGCCCGCTCAGCAGCGTGAACGTCCCGCCGTCGCTCATGCCGGTCAAGAGCAGGCGCGACCGGTCGACATTCCAGCGCTGCGCTATCTCCTCCAGCACCCGCACCAGATTACTGCTGTCCACCTGCGGCTCCATCAGCGACCACGTGTCGCCTATGGCCGTTGGCGCAACCAGGATTACCCCGCGACCGCGCGCCTCACGCAGCCAGCTCCACAGGAACAGCCGACCGTGCCCGGCGCCGCCATGCAGCGCCATTACCAGCGGATAGGCGCGTGCAGGGTCGTAATCCTCAGGCACATACATCGAGAAACCGCCGCGCTCGCTGGTCTCGTTCGCCGCATGCATGACGCCGGTCGGCAGATCGGTCCGTGCGGGGCCGATCGCCGCATTGTCCGATGCGAGGAACCAGTGGCTCACCGTCGGCATCACTGATGCCAGCGGATACAGCGCCTCCAGCGCACGGCTCACTTGCCGCAATGCGCGATACGCCTGCCGCAGGTCGCCCGTCGCACCAGCCGCCGCACGCAGTCCGTCGCAGGCGCGCAGCGTTGCCACGGCTGCCCGCTCGACATGGTCACCCAATTGGTCGGGCCAGACCACATCGGCCAACGCCTCGCGCAATGCCGCGTCGCGATCGCCCAGCGTCGCCACCAATTCTTCGAGCCGCGGCGGATGCAGATGGCGCGCGATGTAGCCGAGTGCGTCAAGCGTATCCAGCAGGCGTGCGATCGCCATTGCCTCACTCATGGCCTGCTCACCTCATGTGCACGGTATTGCCGCGGCACCCATCCAGGCAGTCTCGCCATCCCAGCAGCAGTGTCCGCACCTTTCCGCCCCCTGAACGGCAGACTAGAGTGCGCGCTCCAGCCCAGGAGACAAGTCATGGCACCACCTCCGCCCTTCGGCGCCAATTCCGCTGCCGCGCGCGACATCGCCAACGTGCTGCATCCTTACACCGATCTTCAGACGCATCAGCAGGTCGGCCCGATGGTGGTGACGCGCGGCAAGGGCGTTCGCGTATGGGACGATGCGGGCAAGGACTACATCGAGAGCGTTGCCGGCCTGTGGTGCGCCTCGCTGGGCTTCGATAACGAGCGGCTGGTGCAGGCGGCGGTCAATCAGATGCGCAAGCTGCCGTTCTATCATGCGTTCACCGCCAAGTCGCATGAGCCGCTGATCGATCTGTCTGAGATGCTGATCCAGCGTGCGCCCGTGCCTATGAGCAAGGTGTTCTTCGCCAACTCGGGCTCTGAGGCGAACGACAGCGCGATCAAGATGATCTGGTATTTCAACAATGCCGTTGGCCGGCCGGACAAAAAGAAGATCATCGGGAGGCTGAAGGGGTATCACGGCATCACGCTGGCGTCGGCTTCTCTGACCGGCATTCCGCACAACCATCGGGCGTTCGATCTGCCGCTGCCCGGTTTCGTGCACACGATGAACCCGCACCACTACCATGGCGCCAATCCGGGCGAGAGCGAGGAGGCGTTCGCGTCCCGCTGTGCCGATGAACTGGAAAAGCTGATCCTCGCGGAAGGGCCGGACACCGTGGCGGCGATGTGGGCCGAGCCGGTCATGGGCGCCGGTGGCGTGATCGTGCCGCCGCGGACATATTTCGAGAAGATCCAGGCGGTGCTGCGCAAGTACGACGTGCTGTTCGTCGCGGACGAGGTGATCTGCGGCTTCTGGCGCACCGGCAACTACTGGGGCAGCCAGACGTTGCACATGCAGCCCGACATTCTCACATGTGCCAAGGCGCTGTCGTCGTCGTACTTGCCGATCAGCGCTGTGATGGTGAATGATCGCGTGTTCCAGGGGCTGGCCAAGCAAAGCCACGAGATCGGCACGTTCGGCCATGGTTTCACCTATTCCGGCCACCCGGTGCCGGCCGCGGTCGCGATCGAGACGCTGAAGATCTACGACGAGATGAACATCGGCGAGCATGTCCGCGCTGTCGGCAATCACATGCAGAGCGAGCTGCGCCGGCGCTTCGGCGAGCACCCGCTGGTGGGCGAGGTGCGCGGCATTGGTCTGATCGGCGCGATCGAACTGGTGGCCGACAAGGTCAAGCGCCAGAACTTCGAACCGGCCGCGCGGATCGGCGGCCGCTTGACCAAGCTGGTCGAAGAGCAGGGCGTGATCGGTCGCACCGTTCCGGGCGACATCCTCTGCTTCAGCCCGCCGCTGATCATCACCGAGGCAGAGGTGGATGAGATGCTGGACCGCGTCGGCAAGGCGCTCGATGAACTGACCGTTCAGTTGCGGCGCGAGCAGATCGCGGTCGTGCAGTAGGCCGCCGGCGATGCGGTCGCGGCTGATCGCGGCGGCCGCTTCGCTGTGCATTGCGTTGCCGGTCGCCGCGCAGCAGACGACCGACAATTTCGATGCGGTGAAGGCCAGTGCGGAGATCGCCAACCTTCTGGTGCGGCGCGATCTCCAGGCTGCGGCCGCGGCGACGTCGCGACTGATGGAAGGTAATTCGCCCGAGAAGCTGAAGGATCTGTTTCAGCTCGTGCGCGGACTGGGGCAGGGCCAGTACGCCGACCTGGTCTATTCGCGAGACTACGGACGGACGGAAAAGGACGTCATCTTCAAGATTGACTTCGACAAGGCCTTCCTGTTTGTCCGCTATCTGTATCAGGTGGACAACGGCGCGTGGCGGCTGATCCACATTCATTTGAAGACCGAAGACGAGCTGCCCTTTCCACAGGACTGGCCGCACATCTATCCGAAGTGACGCGTTTCCCCGCTGGGGGCTATCGCGCGCGATTCACCGTGTAGTCCGCCACGTCCAGTAGGACGCGCCGCATTGCGCTGTCGGGGAACGGTGCCAGAGCCGCCTTCGCCGCCTGGGCAAATCCACGGGCGCGCCGGAGGGTGGCGTGGATAGCGCCGCAGTGCTGCATCAGATGCAGCGCGCGATCGAGATCGGCTTCATTCTGTTCGCTCGCCTCGATCGTGCGGCGCCAGAAAGCGCGGTCGGCCTCATCGCCTGCCTGATACGCGACCAAAACCGGCAGAGTGATCTTGCCCTCGCGAAAGTCGTCACCGACGGTCTTGCCCAGCACTGCCTGGTCAGCCGTGTAGTCGAGCGCGTCATCCACCAACTGGAAGGCGATGCCCAGGTTCATACCGAATTCCGCGAGTGCCGCGGCCTCGGGGTCTGGCCGAGCGGCAACCACGGCGCCCACCTCGCAGGCGGCGGCAAACAGGGCGGCGGTCTTGCCCTTGATCACTTCGAGGTAGCGCGCCTCGGACGTGGCGAGATCATTCTGCGTGACAAGCTGCAGCACCTCGCCTTCGGCAATGGTCGCGGCAGTGCGTGAGAGGATGCCGAGTACGACCAGCGAGCCGTCCTCCACCATCAACTGGAAGGCGCGGGCGAACAGGAAGTCGCCAACCAGAACCGAGGCCTGGTTGCCGAACACCGCATTGGCCGAGGCCAGACCGCGCCGAAGCAGGCTCGCGTCCACCACGTCGTCGTGAAGCAGCGTGGCGGTGTGGATGAACTCAACGCAGGCCGCAAGCTTCACATGCCGTTCGCCAGCGTAGCCGCAGAGCCGGGAGCAGGCGAGGGTGAGAAGCGGCCGCAGCCGCTTGCCGCCAGCGGCGACGATGTGTGCAGCGAGCTGCGGGATCAGCGCGACCGGGCTATCCATGCGTGCCACGATGGTGCGGTTGCAGGCCTCCAGGTCAGGCCGGAGCAAGGTGACCAGGGCGGTCAAAGCGTCCTCGGCAGCCGAGGCACGCGCGTTCAGGCGCGGCGGAGGCGCCGGATTGGCCGGGGACGGACCGACGACCTCGTCCAAGCTGGTCTCCTGGCTTGCATGTCTGGCAGGACAAGGCACCATATCGGCGCGCCCGAAACAGGGTCAAGCAAAGGCGGGAGGGATAGCAAGCGGTGATTGTGCTGGCGACGTCCAATGATCCTGTGCGGCTGTCGTTCCTGACGGCACTGCTGGCGGATGCGGGCATTGAGGCGTTCGTGCTTGATGCACACACCAGCGCGGTGGAGGGCAGCATTGGTGCCATCCCGCGCCGTTTGGCGGTGGGGGCCGAGGACGAGCCGCGGGCGCGCCGGGTGCTCGCGGAGGCGGGCGAGATCTAAGGTTCCGGGCCCGCTGGACAGATGTGTCCCTCGCCCTGACCGATGTGCTAAGATGGATGTGCAATGGGGATTTTCGCGGCATTCCATCCGCTCTACACGCTGACCGGCTTCTTCGTCGGGCTGCTGGTCGGCCAGACCGGCATGGGCGGGGGTTCGCTGCTGACGCCGATCCTGGTGCTGATCTTCGGTGTCTCCCCAGCTGCCGCCGTAGGCACTGACCTCCTCTACGCCTCCATCACCAAAGCCGTGGGGACTGCGGTGCATGGTGCGAACCACACGGTGCAGTGGCCCCTCGTGGCGCGTCTCGCCGCGGGCAGCGTACCGGCCACCGCGCTGACCCTGCTGGCAATTTCGCATTTCGATCTCAACAGCCGCGCGGCCTCGGGCGTCATCACCACCGTTCTCGGCGTGATGCTGCTGATGACGGCGGCCGCCCTGGTGTTCCGCCGCAGATTGCTTGAACTGGGAGGCGATCGCCTCGGCAACGTGTCACGGCAGCAGACCGGGTTGCTCACCGTCGCCATCGGCGCGGTGCTTGGCGTGTTGGTGACAATCTCCTCGGTTGGTGCCGGTGCCATTGGGGTGACTGCGCTGCTGCTGCTCTACCCGAAACTACCGATGGCGCGGATCGTTGGATCTGACATCGCACACGCGGTTCCACTCACGCTTGTTGCGGGACTGGGGCACTGGATGCTGGGCTCGGTCAATCTGCCGATACTGGGGTCGCTGCTACTGGGTTCGATCCCGGGCATCGTGCTGGGCAGCCTGTTCGCGGTGCGGGTGCCGGACACAGTGCTGCGGCCGGTAATGGCCGCGACATTGGCGGTGGTGGGCGGCACGCTGGTGTTCTGACGCCGCGCCGTCAGGCCGCGGGCGGCATCTGCGCAGTCGGTGTGGACTTGGAGATCGCCACCTCTTCCTCGGTCATGTCCGCCGGGACGTCGGCGAACAGTGGCGTGCTGAGATAGCGTTCGCCGGTATCGGGCAGCATTGCCAGGATGTTGGCTCCCTTCGGCGCCTCGGCACAGATCTGCAATGCGCCAGCGAGAGTGGCACCGGCGGTGATCCCGACGAAGATGCCTTCCTTCAACGCGAGGTCCTTGCTGCACTTCAGCGCGTCAGGGCCGGCAATGCGCAGGACCTTATGGATCGTGCCGCTGTCGACGACATCGCCGAGTAGCTTCGGGATGAAGTCCGGCGCCCAGCCCTGCATCGGATGGGGCTTGAATGCGGGATGCGCGGTCGCCGGTGAGCCGTCCGGGTTACGTTGCTGGCCCTCGCCGCTGCTCAGCATCGCCGCGTCCGCCGGTTCGCACGCCACGATCCTGGTGTTCGGCATCTCCTTCGCCAGCACGCGTGCGACACCCTTCAGCGTGCCGCCGGTGCCGTAACCGGTGACCCAATAGTCGAGCTTGGTGTCCTTGAAGTCCTCGATGATCTCGCGCGCGGTGGTGCGCGAGTGCATGTCGGCGTTGGCCTCGTTCTCGAACTGGCGGGTGAGGAACCAGCCATTCATCTGGGCCAGTTCATTCGCCTTGTTCACCATGCCCATGCCGCGCTGCGAGGCTGGGGTGAGCACAACCTTGGCGCCCAGGAAGCGCATCAGCTTGCGGCGCTCGACGCTGAATGTTTCGGCCATGGTGACGACGAGCGGATAGCCCTTGGCGGCGCAGACCATGGCGAGGCCTATGCCGGTGTTGCCGCTGGTCGCCTCGACGACCGTCTGGCCCGGCTTTAGTTCGCCGCGACGTTCGGCATCCTCGATGACGCCGAGCGCGAGACGGTCCTTCACCGAACCTAGCGGATTGAAGGCCTCGATCTTGACGAAGAGGTTCACGTCGGCCGGCGCCAGCTTATTGATCCGCACGACCGGCGTGTTGCCGACCGTCTCGAGGATGTTGGCGAACCTGCGTCCCATGTCCTGCTCCCTGCCTGTCCAGCGCCGCGGTGCTCGGGACCATTAAGGCATCACTCCGCCGCCGCGGCCAGTCCATGCTGATATGGCACTCATCCACTTTGTGACCAGCTCCACAGCGAGCCGATCGTGGGGTGTGGCATCAAAAGTTGGGTGTCATCCGCGACTGGTGTGCATAAAGCGCCCATTTGGCGTGGTCACCGGAGCCCTTTTGTCCCTTCGCCGGCCGGTGACACCACGAATCAATTGTCTTAGGATAAATTCCTGCACACGAGGCGCTCAATGCAGGCCCCATCGGGTGGACTACCTGTGGTCAGGGGGGCAGAACCGCGGAGGCTGGCGGCCTTCGTGCACGCCGATATGGCCGGCTACAGTCGACTGATCGGTCAAGATGATGCCGGAACCTACTCCCGCCTGGCCCGATTGCGCCGTGCCCTGATCGACCCGGCTCTTGAGCGATACGGCGGGAAAATCCGTAACACCGCCGGGGATTCGTTGATGATGGAGTTCTCCAGCGTCTCGTCGGCTGTGCGCTTTGCGGTAGAGATACAGACGCGCATACCGGAATTCGACGATGGCGAACCACCTGATCGCCGCATTCGCTTCCGCATGGGCATCAACATCGGCGATGCGATCCCCGATGAGCAGAACATCCACGGCGACAGCGTCAACATTGCGGCGCGGCTGCAGGCGATCTGTCCGCCCGGCTGTGTCTGCGTATCTGCCGTCGTGCGCAATCATGTCCAGGAAATGGACCTGCGATTTGAACCGATGGGAACCGTTGAGCTCAAGAACATTGCGCAACCCGTCGAAGCTTTCGTGGTGCGTCTCGATCGCCCCGCCGGATGGCGGCAGATCCGATATCGCCGCACACGCAAGGTTCTGGCGGCATGTGTCTTGCTTTGTCTGCTCGCCGCTGCTGCGGGTGGCTGGTTGATGCAGCGGATGCCAGGTGTGAGACCACCTCCCGAAGCCAGTGCCGCGCCATTTTCCATAGCGGTTCTGCCGTTCACCAACCTGAGCAACGATCCGAACGAAGACTATCTCGCGGATGGAATTTCAGAGGACCTGACCACCGACCTGTCACATCTCGAGGGTGCGGTGGTCGTCGCGCGCGAATTGGCCTTCGCGTATCGCGGCAAGGCAGTGGACCTTCGCGACGTGGGTCGGCAACTCGGCGTCCGTTATGTGCTGGAGGGCAGCGTCCGCAAGATCGGCGATGCGGTTCGCATCAACGCGCAGCTCATCGCCGCGGACAACGGCGCACACGTATGGGCGGACCGGTTCGATCAGCCGTTGCGCGCCTTGCAGGACGGCCAGGACAACACGGTCCAGCGCATCGGCACCGCACTCGACATCAGGTTCGATCAGGGAAAGCGGCAACCGAAAAATTCGACGGCTGATCCGGCCGCCTACGATCTGGTGCTTCGTGGAAGAGCGGCGATGCAGGAGCGTATAAGCTACAGCCGTAACGTCATCGCGGCTGGATACTTCGAACAGGCACTCCGGAAGGACCCAGGCTCTGCGGCAGCCATGGCCGGTGCCGCGACGATGCTGATTGAAGCCAATCGATACCTGAACCGGGCCACTACCCTGCTCAGCAAGGCGCAAACGCTGGCGCCGAATTCGCCAGATGTGTTGGCGGCTCGATTTCGTCTGCTGATGCGACGTGGCCGCGAGGATGAGGCGGTCACTACGTTCAAGCAGCTACTCGACATTGACTCGAGTGCTGCCGGCGTCGCCGCTGATTTCCTCGAGTGTTCCTATTGTTATCGTCGTTGGGGTCGCCCCGAAGACGCGGTTGCATTACTCGAACGCACGGCGCGTCTCAACCCGCTCGCCCCAAGTCGGCAGGCAATATATCTGGCTCTCGGCCGCATACTGATAATGCTCGGACGCGATGCTGATGCAATAGAATGGCTGGGACGCGGAATGCATGTGTCCAAGGAATTGACGGCGACCCAGATAGCGGATCGCGAACCATGGGACACTGTGATCGAAGAGACGAAGTTGACCCTCGCCGCCGCCTACGCTCTTGCCGGCCAGTCTGATGACGCCCACGCCATGCTCGCATCGGCGATGTCGTCCCAACGGCTGATGGACTACACGGTGAGGTCATTTCTGCGCAGCATCCCAGTTTTCTATGACGCACATCGGCAGGAACAGGAGCGGCGAATTGCCGAGGGATTGCGTCAAGCGGGCTTGCGCGATCATCTCGACGAGCAGGCGAACTTTCAGATAGCAGCGACCGAGGACCTGCGGGACGCAGTCGATGGACCGACGCCGGTCAGCGTTCCCGGCGGCACGACGATCCTCACCGATGCAATGCAGCGCCTGCTCGAAAGCACCCCCAAACCCCTGGTTCTCACAACTACACCCGCAAATCCGACGATCCCAGGCGCAATTCAGGTCAGCTCATCCAACAGTGGCAAACTCGATGACGAATGGCAGACGACCGTGGGAGCGCTGGCGGCCCAGGCGACGAATGGCGACAAAGAGCGACCGATCGTGGCGTTCTCGTTCTCCATAAACCATTGGCAAAGCCGTAATCTCGTGTTGCGACTGATCGCGCTCGGCTACAAGAAGGTCTATTGGTATCGCGGCGGTTGGGAGGCCTGGGACTCGCACGATCTTCCGAAGGCTCCACTCACCGTGCAATTCCTTCCCCAGAACTAAAGATCGGATACGATGAACGACACAGCAGCATTCACCGAGGCCGCCCCAGCAAAAACCGAGAACTTCGACGTCCTGATCGTTGGAGCTGGAATTTCCGGTATCGGGGGCGCCTACCACCTGACGAAGCAGTGCCCCCTGACGCGCTTCGTCGTCCTGGAATTGCAGGCGAGCTACGGTGGCACCTGGCTCACCCATCGCTATCCGGGCATCCGTTCCGACAGCGACCTGCACACCTTCGGCTATCGCTTCAAGCCATGGCGAGGCGCACCGATCGCGACGGCCGCCCAGATCATGAGCTACATGGGCGAGGTGATCGACGAGAACGATCTCGGCCGGCACATCCGCTATCGGCACCAGATCGCCTCGGCAAGCTGGTCCAGCAAGGACAACCTCTGGACGATCGTGGCGGTGCGCGGCGACACCGGTGAGACGGTGCGTTTCACCGCGAACTTTCTGTGGATGTGCCAGGGCTATTACCGGCATTCCGAGGGCTACACGCCGCACTGGGACGGCATGGAGTCATTCAAGGGCCAGATCGTGCATCCGCAGACCTGGCCGGTGGACCTCGACTATCGCGACAAGAAGGTCGTGGTGATTGGCTCGGGCGCCACCGCGGCGACGCTCATCCCTGCGATCGCAGCCGAGTTCTGACCACGTCACGATGCTGCAGCGCTCGCCGACCTATTTCAGAGCCGCCCGCAATGCCGACGACCTCGCCGAGCTGCTGCGGGAACTGCAGATCGACGAGACGTGGATCCACGAAATCGTGCGCCGCAAGATCCTGCGCGACCAGGATACGTTCACCCGCCGGACGTTCGAGGAGCCCGAGGTCGCGAAGCAGGAACTCATTGCCGGGGTTCGCGCGCATCTCGGCCCAGACTACGACGTGGCGACGCACTTCACGCCGACATACCGACCGTGGCGGCAGCGCATCGCATTCGTTCCCGATGGCGATCTGTTCGAGGGCATTCGTTCGGGCAAGGCGTCCGTCGTGACAGACGAAATCGAGCGGTTCACCGAGACCGGCATCCTGCTCAAATCCGGCGCGCAGCTCGATGCCGACATCATCATCACCGCGACCGGCTTCCATCTCAGCGTACTCGGCGATATCGACTTCACCATCGACGGCCGGCCGCTGGTGTTCTCAGACACTGTGACCTATCGCGGCATGATGTTCACCGGAGTGCCCAACATGGCGTGGGTGTTCGGGTATTTCCGCGCGAGCTGGACACTGCGCGCCGATCTGGTCGCCGACTTCGTCTGCCGGCTGCTCAATCACATGCAGCAGAAGGGCGCGCGGCGCGTCACCGTGGCGCTAAGGCCCGAGGACAAGGACATGCCTCTGCTGCCGTGGATCGATACCGAGAGCTTCAATCCCGGCTATGTGCTGCGCGGCATGCATCTGCTGCCGAAGCGCGGCGACAAGCCGGAATGGCAGCACACGCAGGACTATTGGCGCGAGAAGGACCAGTTCCCGGCGATCGATCTGGACGACCAGCCCTTCGTCTACGCCTGAGGCTCAGCCCGGCTCGACTGCGCCGCCGCCGGCCACCCAGTCCCTGAAGCCGCCCAGATTGCGGACATCGGTGAAGCCCAAGTCGCGCAGCGTCTTGCCGGCCAGCGCCGCGCGCCCACCGCCGGCGCAGTACAGGATGACCGGGCGGTCCTTGCGGAACGCTGGATTGTGGTTCGGCGAGTCCGGATCGGCGCGGGATTCGAGCGAGCCGCGCGGCACCGCAACCGCACCCTTCGCCTTGCCGCTCGCCTGGACCTCCGTGCCGTCGCGAACATCGACGATCAGGGCGCCGGCCTTCTCGACCAGACTGGCCGCCTCGGCCGGTGTCACCTTGGGGACCGCCGCGTGCGCTGTTGCCAGCAATTCCTTGTAAGTCGTTGCCATCTGCATCCTCCCAACCGAACTGCCTACTCTACGCCGAAGGCGCGCGGCTTAGAAACTGACATGGCCGAACGTTGCGAGCAGGACCCAATAGAGCAGGCCGCCGACCAGGAAGCCGACCAGCGTGCCGTTCACCCGCACGTATTGCAGGTCCTTGCCGACTCGAAGTTCCAGGCGCTCCACGATGGTGTTGGTGTCCCAGTTCGCGATCACCTGACTGATGAAGTCCGAGAGCCGCATCTGCGCGGTGGGCAGCAGGCTGCCGATCACCGCTTCGACCGCGACATGCACGCGCTCACGTGCCGCTGGATCGGCTTCCAGCATCGCGCCGGCGTTCGCCAGTGCGCCCTCGATGTAGGCGACAGTACGTCCGGTCGGGCGCGCGGCATCGGTCTCCAACGCGATGCGCAGCCGTGCCCATACATCCCACAACCAGGCCTGCACCGTCTCGTGTGCCACCATGCGGCGGATGGCGGCGCCGACCTCGGCGGCACGCGCGGGGTCCTCCTCCAGCCTGGTAATTTCACGGCGCACCCATTCGTCGAAGGCCGCGCGCAGTTCGGAGCCGTCGGGCTTCATCTTGTCTAGCTCGGCATTCACCGTGACCAGCACGCGGCGGGCTATCGAGGCGCCGAGCGCCCACCCAACGAGCCGGCCACCCTGTTCGCGCACGCGCTCCTCGATGGCGATGCGCATCGCGTCCTCCTTGGCGCTGAGCAGGTCGCGGAGCTGGCCGAGGACGAAGCCGAACACCTCCTGATGGCGGCCGCCCTCGACCAAGCCGTGCAGCGCGCGTGCCACCAACTGGCCGGCGCCGGGTCCGCCCAGCATGCGGGGCACGATGCGCGCGATCAGGCGCCGGGCGCGGCCGTCCTCCACGGTGGAAAGAATGCGCGGCAGCATGGCGGCGAGCGCCGTTGCGGCGGGGCGCGCAGAGACGGGGTCGGCAAGGAAGCGGTGCAGGATGCCCGGAAGGTCGAGGCGGGCCAGCACCCCGGAGACCTCGTCAGCAGTGAAGACGTGGGTGGCGACGAAGCGGCCGAGGGCAGCGCCGAGGCGCTCCTTCTGGTTAGGGATGATGGCGGTATGGGGAATTGGAATGCCGAGGGGATGGCGGAACAGCGCCGTGACTGCGAACCAGTCGGCGATGCCGCCAACAAAGCCTGCCTTGGCGGCGGCCTGGAGCAGGTCGGTGACGGTGGAGGCGGGAAGGGCATAGGACCCCAGGGTAAGCGCGGCCATCAGCACGAGAAGTGCGGTGGCGAAGGCCCGATGGCGGCGCAGCGTGCGCCAGGCTTCTGCGTCGGGGTCCGGGGGACTTGGGTGGAAGGGCAGGGCTGGAATCACAGAGGCGCAAGATGCACACGGATGGAGCGCGTGCAATGCGGCGGCGGAGCGAAGGGGATACACGCTGCAGGTCGGGCACCAAGCCGCCCTGACAAGGGGCAGCAAGGGCGATTTGTGAAACCGGCGTGACATGAACAAGCATGGGTTGTAGGGTAAGAACAACTGACCGGGGAAGGAATTGTTCTGTTGGCGGATAAGTCGCGCGACACCGTTCAGCTGGCCATCACCCGGGCGTCGGCAAATTATCCGCCGCAGCAATGGCATGAGCTCCCGTCGAGCCATAGGACGCGCGAGATCTATCGTGAGCTGCGTGAACTCGATGCTGCCGCATTGCGCCGGCTCCAAGGCTTTTCCGGTCGGGTTATGCCCGGAGTGACACCAAAGTCCCGATCCGAGACCTAGGCGGCGGTTATCTGCCGAGCTCGGCCTGCCACAGCATTTCCGCGAAATCGGAGCGCGCCCGGGCACTCACAGTCTGCCCCGTTTGGCGTGCCCATTCCTCAAGTTCCCCGGGATGTATGATCACTTTCACGACGCGCTTGTGGCGCGCGCGAACCCGGTAGCCCGCGATGCTCGCCGTTTCGCGCCACACCGCGAACGTCTCGGGCAATCCGTAGTAGTCAAGGTTTCGGTGCTGTCGGTACTCGCGCTCCAACAGCCATGGCATTACCTGCACCATAGTGAGCTTCCCCCGCAAGCTTGCGCAGCGGTATGCTGTTATTTACGGTTTGTCAGATCAACATTCCGCTGGCAGCAGACACGAAACGAGTTTTCGCAATTTGCTGACTTCAACCTCGGTTCCAGTCGCTTGCCGGGGTGAAGCCGGCACCATCCGGTCCGACCTGGTTGCTCACGCACAAGTGGCCCAGTCGCCATTGTTCCGGCCGTTCCGGTGGCGCATTGTAAGAAGTTGAACTTGTGCGGCATTTGGCCGAACGATAGCGCACGACCCAGGTGAAGATCAGAGGTCAGTCCTTGCAGCAGCTATTTGAGTTCGAGCCATGCTTCCCGTTGGCGCCGGATGGCACCGCGATGCTTGCCGCGCCGGACCAGACACAGCGTGAGAGTGAGCGCCGCTTCCGCGCCTTGTTGGATGCCCTGCCGGCGGCCGTCTACACCATCGACATTGGCGGGCGCATCACCTTCTTCAACGCAGCGGCCGCCGAACTCTGGGGGCATCGTCCGGAACTCGGCAAGAGCGAATGGTGCGGCTCGTGGCGACTGCTGTATCCCGATGGCAGGCCGATGCGCCATGACGAATGCCCGATGGCGATCGCGTTGCGCGAGGGCCGCGCGCTGACCGGCGAGGCGATCGCGGTTCGTCCCGATGGCACCCAGGTCGCGTTCGCGGCCTATCCCAAGCCCCTGCACGACGCATCCGGCGAGGTGATCGGCGCAGTGAACACGCTGGTCGACATCTCCCATCGCAAGGCGCACGAAGAGCGGCAGCGCCTGCTGATCAATGAGCTCAACCACCGGGTCAAGAACACGCTCGCGACCGTGCAGTCGATCGCGCAGCAGAGCCTGCGCGGCTGCCCTGGCGAGCACATCGAGTGGTTCCTGGGACGTCTGATTGCGCTGTCCGAGGCACATGATGTGCTGACCAGCCAGGGCTGGCAGGGGGCGAGCATCCGCGAGTTGCTGGGCCGGGTCATTGCGCCCCTGCGGAGCCCCGAACAGCATCGGTTTGTGATCTCCGGGCCCGACCTGTTCCTTTCGCCACGCATGGCGCTGTCGTTGTCGATGGCGCTGCACGAGCTGTGTGCGAACGCCGCCAAATACGGCGCGCTGTCCGCGCCAGAAGGGCGCGTGCTGATCACCTGGTCGATTGCCGACAACGGTCGGCTGCGGCTGCGCTGGGAGGAGCAGGATGGGCCACCGGTCCAGGCGCCGACGTCGAAGGGCTTTGGATCTCGGTTGATAACACGCGGCGTGGCGCATGAGCTCAGCGCTCTGGTGCGGCTGGAATTCCCTGTCACCGGCGTCGTGTGTGAGATCGACGCACCGTTGGGCTGATCGGCGGATGACAGAACAGGCGGAGACCAGGTCGCGCGTGCTCCTCGTCGAGGACGAGGCAATGATCGCCATGCTGATCGAGGACATGCTGGTGGAACTTGGCTGTGACGTTGTCGCCACCGCGGCCAAACTGGACGACGCGGTTTCACTGGCGCAAAGCGGGTCGTTTGATCTGGCATTCCTCGACCTCAACCTGCGGGGCGTTGCCTCCTATCCGGTCGCTCAGGCCTTGCGTGAGCGCGGCATTCCGTTCGCGTTCGTAACTGGCTACGGCACTGCGGGTGCCGACCCTGCGTACGCAGACACGCCTGTGCTGCAGAAGCCATTCCGCGAGGGACATCTCGAGGCTGTTGTCCAGCTCCTGCGCGCGCGGCGACGCCTGCCGTAAGTCGCCAAAGACCAAACCCGATCGAGGGGTAGCTGGCATCCGTTGCAAGCCCGTGTCTGCTCGCTCATCCTGGTTATCGATCGATTGAGGGTGGGTTGCCGATGGACGACGACTTCCGCAGGGCGGCGCTCGATTACCATCGGCTGCCGCAACCGGGAAAGCTCGCGATCGAGCCGACCAAACGGATGGCCACGCAGCGCGATCTGTCGCTCGCCTATTCTCCTGGTGTCGCGGCGGCCTGCGAGGCCATCGTCGCTGATCCGCACGCCGCCTATGACTACACGGCCCGTGGCAACCTGGTCGCGGTGATCTCCAACGGTACGGCCGTGCTGGGCCTGGGCAATATCGGCGCGCTCGCGGGCAAGCCGGTGATGGAGGGCAAGGCCGTCCTGTTCAAGAAGTTCGCTGGCATCGACGTGTTCGACATCGAGGTTGATGCCGAGGACCCCAAGCGCTTCTGCGACGTGGTAGCCGCCCTGGAGCCGACCTTCGGTGCGATCAATCTGGAGGACATCAAGGCGCCCGAGTGCTTTGCCGTCGAGGCGGAACTTCGCCGACGCATGCGCATCCCGGTATTTCACGACGACCAGCATGGCACGGCAATCACGGTCGCAGCGGCGGTGCGTAACGGGCTGGTGCTGCAAGGCAAGACACTCGTCGATGCGCGGCTGGTGACCTCGGGTGCGGGAGCCGCTGCGCTGGCCTGCGTGGATCTGCTGGTGTCGATGGGACTGCGGCCTGAAAACGTGACGCTGACCGACATCAACGGCGTGGTTTGCAGCGATCGCCCGGGCATGTTGTCCAACATGGCATGCTACGCACGCGATACGAACGCGCACTCGCTGCGCGACGTGCTCGGGGATGCCGATATCTTCCTGGGTCTCTCGGCACCACGCGTGCTGAAGCCGGAGTGGCTCGGCCTGATGGCGCCGAAACCGCTGATCCTGGCGCTCGCCAACCCGGACCCGGAGATTCTGCCCGAGCAGGTCGCCGTCGCACGGCCTGACGCCATCATCGCCACCGGGCGGAGCGACTTTCCTAACCAGGTCAACAACGTCCTGTGTTTTCCGTTCATCTTCCGTGGCGCACTCGATGTCTCCGCTACCACGATCAACGAGGCAATGAAGATCGCCGCCGCCGAAGCGATCGCGTCGTTGGCGCGGATGGAGGCGTCCGAGGTGGTCGCCGCTGCTTACGGCGGTGCCGCGCCGGTGTTCGGCCCGGAATACATCATCCCCAAGCCGTTCGACCCGCGGCTCATCCTGGAAATTGCGCCCGCGGTGGCGCGCGCCGCGATGGACAGTGGGGTTGCGCGCCGGCCGATCCGCGACTTCGCGGAATACCGCAGCGGGCTCGAACGCTTCGTATTCCGCTCCGGCCAGCTCATGCATCCGGTCTTCGAGGCTGCCAAGCAGTCACCGCGGCGCATCGTCTATGGCGAAGGCGAGGATGAGCGCGTGCTGCGCGCGGCGCAGACGCTCGTCGATGAGGGCATGGCGCGGCCGATCCTGCTCGGCCGGCGCACGGTGATCGAGAGCAAGGTCCGCGAGATGGGGTTGCGCATCGACCTCACTGACGGCGTGCGCGTGCTCGATCCCGCACAGGATACTGACGTGTTTGGTCCGCTGCTGTCGGACTACCAGCGTATGGCGGGCCGGCGTGGGATACCGCCCGAGGAGGCCGCGCATCGGCTGACCGCCCGCGGCACGGTCGCTGCGGCGATGCTGCTGCATGCCGGCTTGGCGGACGCGGCGATCTGCGGCGGCAGTGCCAACTGGTGGCGGCAGGTGCAATACCTGCTGCCGATCATTCCGCGCCGGCTGGGCGTCACGCGTGTGTATGGGCTGGGCTGCCTGATTCTACAGCACGGCACACTGTTCCTGTGCGATACCCAGATGGTGGTCGATCCAACCGCCGAACAGGTTGCCGAAATGACGGTGCTGGCGTCCGAGGCGGTGAGCCAGTTCGGCATAACCCCGAAAGCTGCGCTGCTGTCGCACTCGAACTTTGGCGCCAGCGATTCGGAGTCCGCCCGCAAGATGCGCCGCGCTCTGGCGCTGGTGCGCGAGAAGGCTCCCGACCTCGAGGTGGATGGTGAAATGAACGCGGACGCGGCTCTGGTAGAGTCGATCCGCGACCGGGCTTTGGCCGATAGCCAGCTGACTGGCACTGCCAACCTGCTGGTGATGCCCACGCTGGATGCAGCCAATATCGCGTTCACTTTGCTGAAAGCCGCCTCGGACGGATTGCCGGTGGGACCGATGTTGCTGGGAATGTCGAAGCCGATTCATGTCCTGGTTCCGAGTGTCACGGCGCGCGGCATCGTCAACCTGAGCGCGCTGGCGGTGCTGGAGGCACAGGTGGCGCCCCTTCTCCCCAGAGGGCGGGAGGAGTGAGGCATGCTATGGCTCGTGCTCGGTGGCTTGACGCTGTTCCTGTTCCTGGGCGGCCTGCGCGCCTTCGAACGGGCATCGGTAACCACGATCAAGTCGCTGTTGGCCTGGATCGCCGCGCTCGGCGGCATCACGCTGGCGCTGCTGCTGATCCTGACCGGACGCGAGGGCATCGCGCTGGGCGCACTCGCTATGTTCGGACCGCTGATCTGGCAACGCTGGCGGGCGTACCGCGCCTCGATCGGGGGACCGCAGCAGCAGCGGCCATCGGGCGGTTCCAGCCAGCCGCCGCCCCGGCGGCAGACCGGCATGACACAAGAGGAAGCCTATCAGGTCCTCGGGCTGCGTCCGGGGGCCACCGAGGCGGAGATCCGGGCCGCCCATCACCGGCTGATGCGCACCGCCCATCCGGACAGCGGCGGGTCCGACTGGCTTGCGACGCGCGTCAACCTTGCGCGCGACGTGCTGCTTGGGCGAACCGGCACAGGCCGGCGCGGGAATGCGTGACGACCCGCGCGGCAACGTGATACGGTTCGCCTCTATGTGGCGATGTCCGCTGCGCTGTTAACGCCACATTTCCGCCTGCCGGCAATGTTTGCTGCCGCCGGATCTCGGATGATCAGGGGGAGCCTAAATCGTGGTTAAACCATTGCGTAAAGCGGTGTTGCCTGTCGCCGGCCTCGGCACGCGATTCCTGCCCGCTACCAAGGCAACCGCCAAGGAAATGCTGCCGGTCGTGGACAAGCCGCTGATCCAGTATGCGATCGAGGAGGCGCGCGCCGCCGGAATTGAACAATTCTGCATGGTCACCGGACGCGGCAAGACGGCGCTGGTGGAGCATTTCGACATTGCATTCGAGCTCGAGGCCACTTTGCGCGAGCGGGGCAAGTCCGACGCGCTCGATTTGCTGCGCGCGACGCAGGTGGAGCCGGGGTCGCTGGTCACCGTGCGCCAGCAGGTGCCACTGGGGCTCGGCCATGCGATCTGGTGCGCGCGTGCGTTCATCGGCGACGATCCGTTCGCCGTGCTACTTCCGGACGACCTCGTGCTGGCCGATACGCCATGTCTGCGTCAGCTTGCTGATGCGTATCGCGACACCGGCGGCAATGTCGTCGCCGTCACCGAGGTGCCGCGCGAGCAGACCAACCGCTACGGCATCCTGCGCACCGGCAAGGAAGACGGCCGATTGGTCGAGGTGCTGGGCCTGGTGGAGAAGCCCGCCCCGAAGGACGCACCGTCGAACCTGTCCATTATCGGCCGCTACGTGCTGATGCCGGAGGTGATCGGCCATCTCGGGCGGATGGAACGCGGCGCGGGCGGCGAAGTGCAGCTTACCGACGGCATGGCAAAACTGATCGGGAAACAACCATTCCACGGCCTGCGCTACGAAGGCCAAAGGTTCGATTGCGGCGACAAGATCGGCTTTTTAGAGGCACAGATCGCCTATGCACTGAAGCGGCCGGACATGGCGCAGGCCGTGCGCAGTTTCCTGCGGAACTATGTCGATCCGTCCGACTTTACTGTGAGCGCGGTCTCGCGCGAAACGGTTTGACAATGGCGTTCAGTCATCGCTTCGACCCCACCACGCTGCGCGAGTATGACATCCGCGGCACGGTCGGCCGCACGTTGTCCGACGCTGATGCCTTCGCCATCGGGCGCTGCTTCGGTTCGATTGTCGCGCGTCAGGGCGGCACCACGACAGCCGTCGGTTACGATGGTCGGCTATCCAGCCCGCAATTGGAGGAGGCGCTGGTCAAAGGGCTGACCGCCAGTGGCATCGTCGCGGTGCGTATCGGCCGCGGGCCGACACCGATGCTGTATTATGCCGCGACCACGCTGAAGACCGATGGCGCGGTGATGGTGACCGGGAGCCACAACCCGCCCGACTACAATGGCTTCAAGATGGTGCTCGCGGGCAAGCCGTTCTTTGGTGAGCAAATTCGTGCGCTGGGCGACCAGGCGCTGGCCGGCGACGTGGTGGAGGAGAGCACAGCGCCCCGGCGCAACGTCGACGTTTCCGCCGATTACGTTGCACGCCTGCTCTCCGATTGGGACGGCGGCGATCGCCTGCTGAAGGTGGTGTGGGACAACGGCAACGGTGCTGCCGGCGAGGTGCTGCAACGGCTGGTCGCCGGATTGCCAGGCGAGCATGTCGTGCTGAATGGCACGATCGACGGCCGGTTCCCGGCGCATCATCCCGACCCGACTGTTCCGGCGAATCTGCAGCAGTTGATCGCGGAGGTTGCGGCGCGCCGGGCGGATATCGGCATCGCCCTGGACGGCGACGCCGATCGCATCGGCCTGGTCGACGACAAGGGCCGAATCCTGTTCGGCGATCAGTTGATGGTGCTGTTGGCACGTGACGTGCTGCGCGAGCGTCCCGGTGCGACGGTCATTGCCGATGTAAAGGCGAGCCAGGTGCTGTTCGACGAGATCGCGCGTGCCGGCGGGAATCCGCTGATGTGGCGCACCGGGCACAGCCTGATCAAGGCGAAGATGGCGGAAACCGGCTCGCCGCTCGCCGGTGAGATGTCCGGGCATATCTTCTTCGCGGATCGCTGGTACGGCTTCGACGATGCGCTGTATGCCTCGGTGCGGATGCTTGGCGTGCTCGCCCGCCTGGACACCAAGCTGTCCAAGGTGCGCGATGCACTGCCGCAGGTGATCAACACACCCGAGGTGCGCTTCGACTGCGCTGACACGCGCAAGTTCGCCGTGATCGAGGAGGTTGCGGAACGGCTGCGTGCGGAAGGCGCGAAGGTGTCTGAGACCGACGGCGTGCGCGTGCTGACCGACGACGGCTGGTGGCTGCTGCGAGCGTCCAACACGCAGGCAGTGCTGGTGGCGCGCGCCGAGGCCGAAACCGAGGTTGGACTTGAGCGGTTGAAGCAGGCGCTGGTGAAGCAGCTTGAGCAATCGGGTCTGCCGGCGCCGGACTTTTCTGGCAGCCATTCGGGGCACTGATCCTTCGCTCACGGCCGAAGCGATGCGTGCTGATCCGATCTGACCGGCGGTCTATGTCTCTGCGTGTTCCACAAAGGAGGCGAACATGCAGACAGAGAAGATTACCGGTGGCCTCGCAGTAACGGCGACGTGGGAAGCGCGTGACGGTGAAGCCGACGCGGTGGCTGACATCCTCGCGCGTTTCGCGCCGCTGGCGCGGCAGGAACCGGGCGTGAAGCTGTTCCTGGTGCACCGTGCAGTGGAGAACCCGGCGCAGTTCCTGTTCTATGAACTGTTCGAGGATTCAGCGGCGTTCGAGGCGCATCAACAGACCCGGCACTTCAAGGCGCTGATCGTCGGGGAGGGCGTGCCGCGTCTCGCGAAGCGCGAGCGTGTGCAGTATGCGGTGCTGTGATGATCACCTGCTGCATTCGCTACACGCTCGATCCACACCGGATCGCCGACTTCGAGCGTTATGCGACGACCTGGCCGCCGATCATCGCGCGGTGCGGTGGCGCGCTGGTGGGGTACTTCCTGCCGAAGGAAGGTCCCAACAACTTTGCTCTGGCGCTGATCGAGTTCGACAGCCTGGCGGCGTATGAGCGGTATCGCGAAACTCTGCGCACCGATCCCGAGGCGAGGGAGAACTTCGACTTTGCGATGCGGACGCAGTGCATCCAGGTCGAAGATCGTTGCTTCCTGCGCCGGGTATAAAGCCGACGCAACGGAGCAATCTCGGTCGGGCTCTGCGCGTATTTGACCGAGATTGCTTCGCGGGCTTCGCCTTCTCGCAATGACAGGGCGCGGGACGATGCGTTCACCGCGGCGGTGGTGTGACCACCCGCCTCGGCGCGTACGCCATCTCGCGCAGCGAGGCCAGATCGATTTCCGGCATCGGCACTGAGATCTGCCGCAGCACGGCGTTGGCCAACTCGCTGTAGCGGTCGAAGTTTCGCCTGATTCGCCCGCGCCAGACCGGCATGCCGCCATTGGCATGCAGTTCGAAGGCCGATTCGCGCGCGTCGAGCGCCGACGACACGTGATCCCACGCCATCTGGAGCAGTGCGGCCCGCTGCAACGCTGTGTAGCCGCCACCGCCGAACAACTCCTCCAACCCCGCGGCCATTTCTGGTGCGGCGATGTCGCGATCTGTCGGCGCGACCACCAGTGACGAACCGGGCACGATCCGCATGATCTCGCTCATGCGCTGCCGTGCCTTCAGAATCGCGATGCTGCCGGTGGCAAGATGCAGATGGTTCGGGCAGCAATGGCCATGCGGGGTGAACTGCGGATCGCGCTCAGCCGCGGTCAGGCAGCTCCGCACCGTCTGCACATCGATCACCAGATCGATCAGATATTCGATCGTCTGTTCATGCTGCATCAGACCCATGGCATGCGTGCAGGCCAGTGCGAGACCGAGCGTGAATTCACCCTTCGACAGCCAGCAATACAGCTGATGCCAGAGCAGCCAGCGCACGATCGGTTCCGGCGGGATGTCGAGCAAGAAGATCCGTTCCCACGGGATGAACACCTCATCCAGCCACATCTGCCCATCCAGCTCATCGTAACGGCTGGACAGCGGGGCGACGAACGGATTGGCGTCGCGCACGGCAATCTTGCGGCAAACCGTGGTGACGCCCGGCGCGCCAACTGGGACGACGAATGTGGCGCGGTGCGAGCCGATCTCGATGCCCGTCTGGGCGCCGCCGATGAAAACCTCCTCGGCATATACGGGACTGGTGTGCATGCCGATCTTGCCGCTGATCACCAAACCCGCGTCGGTCTCGCGCACAATACGGAAGGCGGCGCGCTGGGCGGGATCCTCGCGCATCCGATAGCCGATGGTGGCGCCGCCCCCGCAGAAGGTGAGGAACCGTCCGGTCCGGTTGATCATGTCGAGATAGGCGGCTGCATCGGCGATCTGCCTGGCTGAGACATTGCGCTCCTGCACGGTGGCGAGAATGCCGAGAGCGATCAGGTGGCCATAGGCCGGCGTGTGCGTGATGTTGCCAGCGCTGAGAAACGTCGTGGCGGAAAAGCAGCGTCCCATGCGGACGAGATCGCCAGAGCTTTTCGGCGACAGATACGAGAGCGGCGTGCCGTCAGCGCCAAGTACCGTGTCGGCCCAGGCCGGTTCGGCATGGCGATCGTACCAGGCGACATATTCATCGACCATCGCACGTGTGGCGGGATGCGTCGTGATGTCGTCGATCAGTCCTTCGCCCATAACCCAGACACGACGTCCGTCGCGAAGAGACTGGCGATACTCGGCGCCGGTTCGCATGATGCTTTCTCCCTGTTCGCCGTGGTGTAACATGAACCGTCACGGTCAGGGAGCAGACATGGACCTCGCGTATACGTCCGCCGCCGAGCTGGCCGGGCTGATCCGTGGCCGCGCCGTGTCGCCGGTCGAGGTGGTGCGCACGACACTCGATCGCATCGAGCGCAGCCAGCCTGTGCTGAACGCGTTCATCACCATCGCCGCCGATGCTGCGATGGACGCGGCGCGTGCAGCCGAGGCGGCGGTGATGCGGGGCGTAGAGCTCGGACCGCTGCACGGCGTGCCGGTCGCGGTGAAGGACCTGATCCCGACTGCGAACATTCGTACCACCTGGGGCTCGCTGATCTTCAAGGATCACGTTCCCGATCATGACGCGGTTGCGGTGGCGCGACTGAAGCAGGCGGGCGCCATCGTCGTCGGCAAGACGACAACACCAGAGTTCGGTCAGCAATGCCTGACGCAGGCGCCGCTGTTCGGACGCACGCGCAATGCCTGGCGCGGCGATCGCAGTTCTGGCGGCTCAAGCGGCGGATCGGCGGTTGCGGTCGCCGCGGGCCTCGTGCCGATCGCGGTCGCCACCGATGGCGGCGGTTCGACACGCATTCCCGCCGCGTGCAACGGCGTCGTGGGATTCAAGCAGGGGCTCGGCGTGGTGCCACAGGAGTACGCGCAGGACGGGTTCGGCAACATATCCTACATCACGCCGATGACGCGCACGGTGCTGGATACCGCACTGATGCTGGATGCCATGGCTGGACCAGACCTGCGCGATCCGCTGACCACCGGGCGACCGAAAGCCGATTTCGTTGCCGCCGCGCGTGGCGGCGATCTGACGGGGCTGCGCATGGCGTGGCGCGCGCGGCTCGGCAACAGCGCGGTGGCGAGCGAGGTGGTGACAAGCTGCGAGGCTGCACTGGCCACATTCACCGAGCTTGGTGCAGAGGTGAGCGAACTGACGGCACCATTTGAGAACCCCGAGGCGGTGTGGTTCGTCAACAACGGCGCCTACCGCATGGCGCAGTTCGGCCATCACCTGAAGCAGCATCGCGCGATCATGTGCCCGACCTTCGTGCGGCAGATGGATCGCGTGGCGAACTACTCGGCGGCAGAGCTGTACGACGCGATCTTCCAGCGCACGCGGCTTTATCGGCAGGTGCAGGCGTGGTTCGACACCTGTGACATCGTCGCGATGCCGACGCTGTCGCGCAGCGCGGTGCCGATCGATCAGGACTTCTTCGGGCCGATCGAGATCGACAACCAGTTGGTCGAGAACATCCGCGCGTCCTGGTACCCGTACACCATGCCCTTCAACCTGACGGGCAATCCTGCGGTCAGCCTGCCTTGCGGCTTCGATGCCGCCGGCATGCCCTTGGCGATTCAGTTGATCGCGCGCCCTGGCGATGATGCGCAGCTGCTGAGGGTGGCTGCGGCGTTCGAGTGCGCGCGGCCATGGGCAGCGCGACGGCCAACTGAATAGGTTATCCTTTGTCGGCACCCCAGAACACGGGAGCTGATCCCTTCAGAAGTCCGGTCACATTCGATCGCCAGGCGGCCTTGGGCAGATACTGCCCAAGCGGGATCGTCGGCACGTAGTTGAACGCGGCCAATTGAAATTCCGCTTCGTGCCTGTGTCTCTCGGCATCGTTCGGGGCATCGATCCATGCTTCGTACGCTGCTTCGAGCTTCGGGTCGTCCGGCCAGCCGAACCACGCCTTGGCACCAGGGCTGCGCAGCGTGTTCGCGAGCATCGGATCGACGAACTCAGGACCTGGCGCCCCGGCGGGGAAGATCGACCAGCCGCCTTTGTCCACTGTTTCCTTGCTGGTGCGGCGCTGCACGACCGTGCCCCAATCCACCATTTGTTCGTCGATATTGAGCCCGACCTTGTGGAATGAGTCCGCCACCACCGTGATGAACGCGTTGTAGATGATCTGGTCGGTCGGATGCAGCAGCACGATGCGCTCGCCGCCATAACCGGCCTTGTCGAGCATCGCCTTGACGGCGTCATTGCTCCAACGCTTGTTGCGAAATTCCATTCCCGCATCGTTCGCCGCGGGCGAGCCCGGTAGGAAGTAGCCCATAGGCGCGCGCCAGCCGGACTCATCTTCGCCCATCGCCGCGATCATCGCCTCGCGCGGATCCACCGCCGCCATCATCGCCTTGCGTACGCCGACGTTGCTGGTGGGCGCGATCAGGCTGTTCGGCCGCAGGATCGCCACCGTGCCATAGATGTCGAGCAATCCTGTCGTGACCCCGGAAGCGCGCTTCAGCATCGGGATCAGATCGGGCGATGGAAGCTCCAGCCAGTCGACCTCGCCGGCGGTTATCGCATTCGCTGACGTGGCCGGGTCGGGAATGATGCGCCACTCGACGCGATCCAGCAGCACCTTGTGCCCACCTGCCGTGTAGGACGCCGGCTCCTGTCGCGGCACATACTTGTCGAAGCGCGCAAACGCCGCGTGGCTGCCGGAGACGAATTCATCGGGCAGAAAACGGAACGGCCCGCACCCGACGATGTCGGTGAGCTGCTTGAAGGGATCGGTCGCGGCGAGGCGCGCCGGCACGATCACCGGCTGCGGCTGAACCTTCGACAGGAAATGCGCCAGCAGCGGGAACGGCTTCTTCAATCGCCAGACCAGCGTGCGGTCATCCGGAGTCTCGATCGCATCGACCCGCGCGTTGAACGTCTCGCTGACCGCGTCGCGCTTCAGCCAGCGCTGCAGCGAGGCAACGCAGTCGCGCGCCAGCACCGGCGTGCCGTCGTGGAATACCAGGCCGTCGCGCAGCTTCATCGTCCAGCGCTTGCCGTCGTCGTCGATGGTATGGCCTTCGACCATCTGCGGTTGCGGGTTGAACGCCTGGTCGCGGCCGTACAGCGTTTCGTAGACCATCAGCGAGAAGTTCCGGGTGACGGTCGCGGTGGTCCACACCGGATCGAGGCTGGTCAGGTTGGCCTGCGGCACGAAGATCAGCGTCTTGGTGTTGGCGCCGATCGCCGGACGGGCAAGCGGCAGCGCGGCAGCCGCAGCGGCGGTCATGAAGGCACGTCTTTTCACGGTCGTCTTCTCCCATGTCCTGGGTCCATGTTTTGGGCGGTTTGCTGGCTTAGCGCAACAGACTGGCGCCGGCCCGTTCCAGCCGGTCGATGGACCAGACGATGACGCAGCAGATGATCGCCGAAATAGCTGGCGCGGTTATTCTGCGACGAGGCGCTGATAGTCGAGCGTTGCCATCACCTGGATTCGCCGCATGTAGCGCGGCTCGTCCACGGTGTAGTCACCGACGGCGTTGTGGATCGTGCCGATGTTGTCCCACATCAGCACATCGCCCACCTCCCAATGATGCGCGTGAAGGTAATCAGCACGCTCCTGGTGGCGGAACAGGAAGTCGAGGATCTCACCGCTCTCCTGCGGGTCCATGCCGTCGATGGCCATCGCGTAGCCGACGTTGGCGTAAAGCACGTAGCGGCCGGTGATGGGGTGGCGGCGGAAGATCGGTTGCGACACTGGCGGCTTCTTGGCGCGCTGCTCTTGTGTCAGTGGTTTCCGCGTAGAGCCGGCCTTCGCCACCATCATGTCCCAGAACTTGGCAAAGTCGTGAGTCGCGGTGCGGCCTTCCAGTCTGTGCTTCAGCGCGTCGGGCAGATCGTCGTAGGCCGCATGCATGTTTCGGAACTGCGTCTCGCCGAGCGGCTTGCCGTTGCGCGTGGGCACTTGCTGTGCGTGCAGGATGTTGGCGAGCGCGATGTCGCGGCTGTACGACATGTCGGTGTGCCAACCCTGGCCAGCATCGTTGGCGCCAATCTGCTTCCCATCGCGCTTCATGTTGGACAGGATCATCATCTCGGGATGGCTCGGCTCGTGATAGGCATTGGCGACGTTGATCTCCAGCTCGCCGAAGCGGCGGCCGAAGGCTGCGAGCTGATCCGTGTCCAGCGTCTGACGCGGGAAGCACAGCACGCCGTGGTCACCGAGAGCGCGCAGGATTGCGCGGAAGTCGCTGTCTGACAGTGGCAGGGCGAGATCGATGCCGGTGATGGCGGCACCGAGCGTCTGGCCGCTTCGCGTGATGTCCATCGGTATCTCCTGAGCCAATCCACGATCAATTCGCGCGGGGGAATGACCGGGTCAAGCCCCGGACCTTCATGCCGCGTCGTGGAATATGATGCCAAGCGTCTGCCGGATGCCGCCCGTCACGCGGCTGACGCCGTGGCGCATCGTGACGCGATACGCGCCGCGGGTGCCCTGGGCCGGACGATGATGCACCGGGAAGATCACCGCCTCGCCCTGCGACAGCGGCACCACGGCGGGGCGTGACTGCGCACGTGGCCGCTGCTCGACCAGCACGAATTCACCGCCTGAGAAGTCCTCGCCGGGCGCGCTCAGCAGCACGGTCAACTGCAGCGGAAACACCAGCGGGCCGTAAAGATCCTGGTGCAGACAGTTGAAATCGTCCTTGCCGTAGCGCAGCAGCAACGGCGTCGGCTTCGTCTGGCCGGCCGCGTGGCACTCGGCCAGAAACCCGTCCAGTGTCGGGGGAAACCGACCCGCTTCCTTGAGTGCCGCACCCCATTCGTTGGCGATCGTCGCAAGCGGTGGATAGAGCGCGGTGCGTAGTTCCGCGACTGGCTCAGGCAGCGGATATGCCAGATACTTATATTCGCCACGCCCGAAATTGTGGCGTTCCATCACGACGCGGCGGCGGAAGCGTGTCTCGTCGTCATACAGGGCGGCCAGCGCACGGCATGTTTTCGGGTCCAGCACACGCAGCGTCGTGTAGCCGTTCGCGGCCAGTTCGCTAGCCGCTCGGGTCAGGTCCAGGGTCATCTACGCAAGGTAGACCGCGTGAGCACGGGCGGAAACTCCGGACGTTGCTTCGACTTCAGCGATAAGTGGCCCGCAGATGATGTACCAGCGGATTGTCGCGGTCTGGCAGCATGTACCGGCGGAACTGGCGGCTGGGCCGGCCGAGATATCGCTTGCGGTACGCCGCTGTGTCGAAAGCCGGGGAGGGGTCGATGTCCTTATACGTTCCGGCCTGGAGAAATTGCGCGAATGGATCGCGGTTGCCGGTCAGTTCCCCGGGATGCTGTTCAACATACCAGCCGACGTCGAACAACGGCGTCGGACTGAACGCCTGGCTGCACCTATGCGTCAGGAAGTGCGCTAGCGCCCCCTGACCGGGCGGTACCGCATAGGTCTCGCGATACCAGAGCGAGTCGAAATACGGCACAGGCCGGCGGCCGGTCATCTCGCCTTCGCAAATATAGTGCACCACCGGATTGATCCCCAATCGGCCTACCTGCGGATTGGTGTGAAGATACCAGCGCGTGTCGAAATAGATGTTCGGCTTGCGGCTCTCACGCCAGCCGTAGCGACAGAAATGCTCAGCCGGATCGAGCTGCGCTTCGTGCACATCGGCGCCATTGATCAGGTAGTAGTTGGGATCGATCAGACCAGATGCCCTGACGATGCACGCATCAGGGAACGGTTCGCGCTGCTCGTGCATCATGTCGTCCAGATAATGCGCGAACGGGTCCGCTCCGCCAGCGGGATCGTCGTGATACCGCGCCAGGTAAGGCACCGCCCAGAGCCCCGGAATCGGCGCGAAGCCACCCGAGGTCCGTTGTTTCAGGAAATGCGCCAGCGTCAGCGCGTCGGCCGGTATGTCATAGGCGATGCGATACCATGCCGGATCGAAATGCTCGACCGGGCGGCGTCCCTCCCGGTCACCGTCGCGCATATAATGCAGCAGCGGATTCAGCTCGGCCACGCGCACGTCGGGATTGCACTGAAGATACCACGCCGGATCGAAATACCGGTTGGGCCGACGGCCCTCGCGCCAGCCGTAGCGACAGAAGTGCAGCAAGGGTTCCAGCCCGGCGTCCTGCACGTCCGGATTTGTCGCCAGATACCAGTCGGCGTCGAACAGACCGGATGCGTCCAGTTGTCCGAGTTCGGCGGGATCGTCGGCTTCGTCGCTCACGGGGCGCTCAGTTGGCGGCAATATAACCGACTTCGGAGCACAGGTCCTGGGCGAGCGCCGCGGCGATGGCTGCAATTACCGGATCCCAGGCGCCAGGTGTGATCTGGCGGAACAGCCGGGCGGTCGGATACCAAGGGCTGTCGCTGCGATCCAGCAGCCAGCGCCAGTCGCTCGCCTTCGGCAGCATGATCCACACCGGTCTGGCCATCGCGCCTGCCAGATGCGCCATCGCGGTATCGACCGTGATCACCAGATCAAGGTTGGCGATCAGCGCCGCCGTTTCGCCGAAATCAACCAACTCGGCGGACAGATCGACAAGCCCCGGAAGCTGAGCCACCGCCGGCAGGTCGGCGGGCGGCATCGGCTTCTGCAGCGAGACGAAGCTGGCGTGACCGGGCGCGGCGAGCGGTGCTAGGCGGGCCAGCGGTATCGAGCGTCTGCGGTCGTTGGGATGCGTCGGACGACCCGACCAGGCAAGGCCGATGCGTCTTACGGCACGCGGCAGCTTCGCATCCAGCTTCTCGCGCCATGCAGTGATGCGGGCAGGGTCAGCGTGCAGGTAGGGCACATTGGCCGGGATCGTGTCCAGCGTGGTGTGCACCAGGTGCGGCACACTGGACAGCCTGCAATGCGCAGCATGGCCCGGCACATCAGTCCATCGGTGGAAGTACTGCTTGACGCCGGGGATCTTCGCCAGAAGAGGCGCCATTTCGGCGCTGCAACCCATGATCAGCTCCTGGCAGCGGTCGGCGATCAGCGGGATGTAACGTGCGAACTGGATCGTGTCGCCATAGCCCTGGTCGCCCACCATCAGCAGACGGCCTTTCGGGATGCGCATGCCGTTCCAATTGGCTGAGGTCATCTTGGGTAGCGTGCTTTTGCCGGCCTCGGTGAGATTGCGCCACTCGTACTCCTTCCAGCCCGGCTCGAAATCGCCCATTGCCAACAGATTCTGGCCGAGCGCCAGATGGCCATCGGCGTGGTCAGGCTTCAGCCCGAGTGCGCGCAACAGGCAGGCGAGGGCGTGCTCACGCTCGTCCACGTCGGTGAACACCAGCGAAAGATTGACGAGGTGGTCGGCGTTCTGTGGGTCCAGCCTGACCGCCTCCTGACCGACGCGCAGTGCATCCTGAATGCGATAGATCATGCGGTACAGCGCGCTGAGATTGGCACACCAGCTCGCAACGCCAGGCCGCAGGGTCACGGCACGCTCAAGCAGCGTGATGCCGCGTTCCGGGTCGTTGGTATGGGCGGCAATCATGCCCTGCAAAGCGAGGGCAGGGGCATGGTCGGGCGCGCCGGCCAGCACGTCGTCGCAGATGCCCGCAGCCTCGCCGAACCGCTTCGCCTGCGCGGCCGCCCGCGCGCGGGTGAGGGCCTCTTCCGATGGCTCGGTCGCGGCAGGCGTAGCTGACGTTGCGGCTCCGCTCATGTGGTCCGCTTAGCACTTCCTGCCGATCCATTCATCCACTGTCGTGGACAGCCAGCGCAGGCCTGACCGCCGGCAGTCAGGTGCCGCAAATGCGGTCGATATTGGCCAACTCTTCCTCGGTGAGATGCCAACCGCCAGCCTTCACGTTCTGTTCGAGCTGCTCCGGCTTCGTCGCGCCCGCGATCACACTGGAGACCGGGCGCTGTGCCAGCAGCCAACTGAACGCCAACTCCAGCATCGTGTGACCGTGGCTTTCCGCGAAGTCGCCGAGCCGTTCGGCAATATGCCAGTTCCTATCGGTCAAATAACGATCCGCAAGGCGCTGCGTGCTTGCGAGCCGCGTGCCAGTCGGCAGCGTCACATTGCGCCGGTACTTGCCCGTCAGCAGACCGCTCGCCAGGGGGAAGAACGGCAGCAGGCCCAGTCCCAGCCTGCGCATGGCCGGCATCAGTTCGGCCTCGGGCTTGCGGAACACCAGCGAATATTCGTCCTGACAGGAAACGAAGGCATTCAGCCCACCAGTCTTCGCGGTCCACTGTGCTTCCATGACCTGCCAGGCAGGGAAGTTCGAGCAGCCGATGTAGCGTACCTTGCCCTGGTGGATCAGGTCATCGAGCGCACGCAGCGTCTCCTCGATCGGCGTGAGGGGATCGGGCGCATGGATTTGATAGAGATCGATCCAGTCGGTGCGCAGGCGGCGCAGGCTGTCCTCCACCTCGCTCATGATGTAGCGCCGCGAGCCGCCGACCTTGACCCCTTCGTCGTCCATCGGCATGCCGAACTTGGTGGCGAGCACAATGCGCTTGCGGTCGTCGCCGAGGATTTGACCCATGCAGGTTTCCGAACCGCCGCGCTCGCCATAGGTGTCGGCCGTGTCCAACAGCGTGATGCCGAGATCGAGCGCCTTGTGGATCACCTTGCGGGTCGCCTCGAGATCGATGCGGCCACCGAAGTTGTTGCAGCCGAGACCGATCGCCGACACGCGCAGGCCGGATGCGCCGAGATTGCGGATTTCCAAGCGGGGCTTCCTTGTTCAGAAGTTGAGCAGGCGAGCCACATCCTTGCCGCGTTCGGCAGACTCGTCAAAGTCGAGCAACGGTCCGACGGGCACGATGCCGGTCGGATTGATTCGCTTGTGGCTCTGATAGTAATGGCGCTTGATGTGGCCGAGGTTCACTGTCGCCGCAATGCCGGGGATTTGGTAGACGTCGCGCGTATAGGCCCACAGATTTCGGTAATCGGCCAGCTGGCGAACATTGCACTTGAAGTGGCCGTGGTAGACGGAATCGAAGCGCACCAGCGTGGTGAACAGCCTGATGTCCGCCTCGGTGAACGTGTCCTCACATAGGAAGCGCGATTGCGCGAGGCGTTCCTCCAGCCAGTCCAGCGTCTCGAACAGCGGTGCCACCGCGTCCTCGTACGCCGATTGGGTAGTGGCGAAGCCTGCCTTGTAGACACCATTGTTGATGGTGTCGTAGATACGCGCATTCAGCCCATCGATCTCCTCGCGGCGCTCCCTGGGATAATAGTCCCCCGGCCGCGCGCCAACCGCGTCGAATGCGCTGTTGAACATGCGTATGATTTCGGAGGATTCGTTGTTGACGATGGTCTGCGTGTGCTGGTCCCATAACACCGGGACGCTGGCGCGTCCCGAGTAGTGCGCATCGGCCCGCGTGTAAATTTCGTGCAGGTACCGGCTGTTGAACAGCGGGTCCGGGATCACGCCCTCACCTGGTGAGAAGGTCCAGCCCTGCTCAGCCATCAGCCAGTGTGTGACCGAGACAGGAATGATCTGCTCGAGACCCTTGAGCGCGCGCATGATCAACGTGCGATGCGCCCAGGGGCAGGCCAACGACACATAGAGGTGATAGCGGGCGGTCGATGCGGAAAACCCATCGCTGCCGGTCGGCCCCGGACGCCCGTCCGACGTTACCCAATTGCGAAACGCGGTCTGAGCGCGTTCGAAGCGGCCCGGCTCGGCCTTCGCGGGCTCCGGTTCCTGCTCCTGCCAGACGCCATCGATCAACACACCCATAGTGGTCCCCCGTCGTCGTCGATCTGGACCATTTTACCGCGCAACGCCGGGCGGTGCGATCACGGTGACGCGGCCAGGTGCCGAGGCGTGCCACCCTCAGCAATCTCGGTAACGAGCTTGCGAGTCATCGCTTCGCCGAAGGTGTGGAAGTCATGCACCTCTAACACGAAGCTGCTGGGACCGCCTGTGACATTTTCCCGATAGTAGTTCGGCAGGCCGCCCGGCGGCTGGACGTGGGCATACGTCCACGACACTGGATGATCATTGATGATCGCAAGGCCATTGATGGTGATGCCAGCCTTTACTGCGTCGTCGCGCGACTCGGTCACGTCGCGGCCGGCATTGTTGGTGCCGTCGCCGCACACGTCGATTACCCGCCGCTGCGTTTCGAAGCCGCTTTCCGCCAGCAACTGTACGGCCCGATCGACCCCGGAGCTGATCGCTGTGCGGCCCCAGAATGAGCGCGGGGCTGCCTCAAGTTTGTCGGCGAATGCCCGCGCCGAGGCCTGGTCGCGGATCACGCTCCAGTCGAGCACTGTTCGGACTTCAAAGCTTGAGGCGAATTCGACGTAGGCGACGGCGATTGCCCCGATATTGCCGCCCTGGATCGCGTCAATGACCTGCCGCGACGTGAATGCGGCTGCATAGCCTTCCTTCTCCAGGGTGAACTCCGAATCGTCGATGCTGCGCGAGACGTCGGTTACCAGGACGAGCGTCAGGTCGACGGTGTCAGCGGCGCGTGCCGGCGGAGCGAATGCAAGACAGCCGGCGAACAGCCAGAAAATGGGACGCATAGCCGATCTCTCCACTAAGCGCTGCATCATGCGGCGGGGCCTCGAAACCTGCCAGGGGGATGAGCGTTGGGAATAGCGCTGGAGAGCGCCCGCGCTATTGGCTGGCCCAGACGATGCGGTGCATCCAGGCGACCTCGACCAGGTCGAAGCTATAGTTGGGGTGTGCCGGGTTGAGGCTGCGCAGCTCGATGCGGCGGGCGGAGCGGCGGGAGAGCTGCTTGGTCATCACTTCGCCGCGCTGGGTTCTTACCACCACGCGATCGCCGCGGCGGATCGGCGCGGCGGGCGAGACGATCACCATGTCGCCGTCGCGGAATACCGGTTCCATCGAGTCACCGCTGATCTCCAGCGCATAGGCGTTGGCATCGCCGATCTCCGGCAGCGTGACCTCATCCCAGCCGCCGCCGACGGGATAACCGCCATCGTCAAAGAACCCGTCGCTGCCGGCCTGGGCGAAGCCGATCAGCGGGATGCGCCGGCCTGCACTGCGGGTGGCACCGTTGCTGGCGAGCGCGCGTGCACCGGACACCAACGCTGTGAAGGCCTCGAGGCTGGCACCGGTGGCGTCCAGCACCTTCGCGACACTTTCGGTGCTGGGCCACCGGGCGCGGCCGTCCGGCATGCGACGCTTGGAGGGATTGAAGGTGGTCGGGTCCAGTCCGGAGCGCTTGGCGAGGCCCGAGGCGGATAGGCCGTTCTCCGCGGCGAGCGTGTCCAATGCACGCCAGATGTCGTCATGCTTCATGCCCGTGGGTTCCGGTGGGGGTCGAGTCGGTCCGAGCGCCAGTGTCCTAGGATTCCTGGCGGATTGGAATAGGAAAAAACGCAGACCTGGCGGACGTCTGTCCTAGCGCGGCTCACAGGCGAGCCGGATATTGCCGAAACCATCGAGTGTCGCACTCACCCCCCGCGGGACCAGGCATGTCGCGTCATACTCCTGCACGATCAGCGGCCCGGTGCGTGCGCGGCCAGCCAGTGCCGCTCGGTCGATCACTGGCGTATCCAGCCAGCCGGTCTCCGGGAACCAGGCGTTTCGGCTCGCGGGAACACATGTGGCCATGGGTGGGATGGTATCCGGCAGGCGGTCGCGCTCAGGGATGCCGCGCGCGATGACCGACAGACCTATCAGCTCCACCGGCTCGTCTGCCGGCGCGCGGAAACCGTAAGTGCGCTCGTGCTCCTCACCGAACAGTTCGGCAAGACGGGGCAGGAAATCGCCATCGGGCAACCGGACCTCGATCTCGCTCGACTGCCCGACATAGCGTGCCAGCGCGGCCCGACGGAACGTGCGCCGCTCCGGCGGAAAGCCATCGCGCGCCAGCCGCTCTGCCCCGGCCGCATTGAGTGTCTCCAGCGCCGTCGTGATACGCGCCGCATCGGCTTCATCGAGACGCATGCGCAGGCTCTGGGTCGAGTGATGTTCGGTGTCCGCCACGAGCAGACCAAATGCGCTGAACACTCCCGGCAGCGGCGGCACGATCACGCGGGCGATGCCGAGTTCTGCCGCGATCGCGGCGGCGAACAGCGGACCGTTGCCACCGAATGCCAGCAGCGCAAATTGCCGCGGATCGCGTCCGCGTTCCACCGACACGGCACGGATCGCGCGCATCATCGACGCGGATGCCAATCGCAGCATGCCGAACGCCGCCTCTTCCACCGATCGATGCAGCGGCTCCGCGAGCGACCGAGCAATTGCCGAGCGCGCGGCGTCCACGTCCAGCTTCAGCGCACCACCGACCAGCCCAGCCGGGTCGAGATAGCCCAGAACGAGATTGCAGTCGGTGATGGTGGGCTCGGCACCGCCGCGCCCGTAGCACACGGGTCCTGGATCGGCCCCCGCGCTGTCCGGCCCGACCTTGGGTGCGCCACCTGCATCGAGCCGGCAGATCGACCCGCCACCCGCACCCACCTCCGCCAGATCGATTGCCGGCAGCTTCAGAAGATAGCCTGCACCGACCAGCAGCCGCGATCCCGCCATGACACCGGCGCCAACCTCGAGCGCCTCACTGCGCAGCACCTCGCCGTTCTCGACCAGGCCTGCCTTCGCCGTGGTGCCACCCATGTCGAACGTGATGACACGCGGCTCATTGAGCTTCGTCGCGAGCGCAGCCCCGCCGACCACGCCTGCCGCGGGACCGCTTTCGATAATGTGTGCCGGCGCGATCGCGGCGAAGTCCGCCGATGCCAGTCCACCGTTCGACTGCATCAACTGGAGCGGGGCCTCGATGCCGAGTTCACGCAGCCGCGCGACGAGCGATGTGACGTAGGCGCGCACCACCGGCTGTACGTAGGCGTTGATCACGGTGGTACTGGTCCGCGGATATTCCTTGATCTCCGGAAGGATCTCGTGGCTGACCGAAATAGCCACATCGGGCAGCGCCGTGCGCACCGCATCGGCAACCGCGGCCTCATGCGTGGGATTGGCATAGGAATGCAGCAGGCAGATCGCCACGCTCTGCACCGCCTCCCCGCGCAACATGTCGATCGCCGCCGTCACGCTCGCCGCATCGAGTGGCGTCGCGACCGAGCCGTCGGGGCGGAGCTTCTCGATCACCTCCAGTCGCAGCCGCCGCTCGACCAGCGGACGCGGTTTTGTCCAGTGCAGATCGTACAGCACCGGCATGCGAAGGTCGCGGATCTCCAGGATATCGCGAAAGCCCTTCGTGGTGATCAGCGCGGTACGTGCGCCCTTGCCCTCCAGGATCGTGTTGGAGCCGATCGTCGTGCCATGCAGCACGTCGGCCACCATCCCGTTGCGCGGTTCCAGCAGCGCGCGCAGACCATCGATGATGCCCTCGCCGTAGTCATGCGGCGTAGATGCGATCTTGTGCGTGATCACGCGCCCATCCGAAGTGGTCGCGACGATGTCGGTGAAGGTGCCACCAATATCGATGCCGATGCGCTGAGACATGTCCCGACCGCGTCTCCGTTTCGCTGGTCTGTGGACTATGCCGACCTGCTCACGCGCGGTCGAGCGCCATCCTGATGGACTGCGCGAGATCGCCGCGACGATACGGCTTCAGCAGCAGCGGCACATCCGGGCGATCGGCTCCGGGGCGGTGCACGTTGGCATAGCCAGACGTGACCAGGCTCTTCAGGTCCTGCCGTATGACGCGGGCACGGTTGATCAGCTCGAAGCCATTCATGCCGCCTGGCATCACGATATCGCTGAACAACAAATCGATCGGCTCGTCGCCCTGCACGATTTTCAGCGCGGAGGGTCCGTCCGCGGCGGTCAACACGCGATATCCTAGGTCGCTGATCGTGGCGACAGCGAGTTCCAGCACCTCTGCGTTGTCCTCGACAACAAGCACCGTCTCATGTCCGGTGGGCGTTACCTCCGACGTCCTGAAGGGGACATTTCCCGCCTGTCGAAGTTGCTCGCAACGCGGCAAATAGAGGCAGAACGTCGTGCCGGCGCCGGGGCAACTGTCGATCACCACGTGGCCGCCGGATTGCTTGATGAAGCCATAGACCTGACTGAGCCCGAGGCCCGTACCCTTCCCAACTTCCTTCGTGGTAAAGAACGGCTCGAAAACGTGCGCCGCGACATCAGGATCCATGCCTGTGCCGGTATCGGTGACACGCACCATCACGTAATCGCCGGCAGTCAGATCGGGTGACCGTCGCGCCTCCGCGGCGCAGATCACAACGTTGCTCGTGGTGATTTCCAGCCGCCCTCCCGCCGGCATGGCGTCCCGCGCGTTGACGACAAGATTGAGGACCGCAGCCTCGAACTGCGACGCATCGATCCGGCAGGACCACAGGCCCGGCTCGAAGTTCAGGTCGAGCACGTTCGTCTCACCCAACGCCCGCCGAAGAAACGGCTCGCACGCGACGAGAACTTCGTCGAGTGTGACGACATCCAGCGTGAATGTGCTGCGGCGGGCAAACGCGAGGAGTTGCTGCGTCAATTTTGTTGCGCGGCCTGTCGCGGCTTCGGATGCCTTCAGCAGACGCATGATCTTGGCGCGCGGCAGCTCGCCAGCGGTTTCGAAGGCTGAGCGGATCATCTCAACGCTGCCGACAATGACCGCGAGGAGATTGTTGAAGTCGTGAGCGATGCCGCCGGTGAGCTGACCGACGACCTCCAACTTCTGGGTATGCAACAAGACATCTTCGGTCTTGCGTCGCTCCTCGATCTCGATCTTCAGCCGTCGATTGGCCTCGGTCAGGGCGCGGGTGCGTTCCGCAACCAGCAGCTCCAGGCTTTCGTTGAGTTCGACGGAGCTCCTGCTCCGCACCCCGCATTCGCAGCAGAGCCTGTGCTGTCGCGATCAATTCGTCCGGCTCGATCGGCTCCACGAGGAAGCCGTCCGCCCCGCCATCCAGCGCCACCGCACGATCTTGCGAGCTCGTTATCGCGGCGGAGGTCTGCAGCACGGCTATGCCGGGATTTGCTGCCTTGATTTGCCGGCTCACCTCGATCCCGTGAACATCTGGCAGCATGACATCGAGCAGCACCAGGTCCGGCGCAGCGAGGCAGCACTGCTCGATCGCCGCGATGCCCGATGCCGCCTCGGTGACATTGTAGCCGTGCTTGCGCAGCACATGCGCTTTCAGATAGCGACCGCCATCATCGTCATCGACAATCAGGATGTTGGCCTTGGCGTCGCTCATGCGCCCCCAACAGCCTCATCTACCTGCAGGACGCTGTTGATGGCGTCGATCAACGTGCCCGATGCAAGAGCGGTCTTCGGCAGGATCAGCGATGCGCCATCCAGCAGAGCCCGCTCCGCAGCGGTTAAGATTGTCGAGGTCACGACGATCACCGGTACCGCCGGAAGCGAGGCGCTGTGTCGCAGGTGGGCGAGAAACTCGAACCCGTTCATTCGCGGCATCCTCAGGTCGAGCAGGACCACGTCCGGCTTTTGTTCGACCAGCTGAGCCAAGCCATCCGTTCCATCAACGGCAATCCAAAGCCGATACTGAGCACGCGGCAATAGCTGTCGAACGAGGTAGTGAGTCACCTCTTCGTCATCAACCAGCAACACTTTCGTGAGCGAGTGGCGTCCCGTCACGCGATCAAGAATGTCGATCAACCTTTCGCCATCGACAGGTTTGGCCAGGTAGTCATCGGCGCCAAGATGCTTTGCCTTGCGGGCTTCGTCGGTGGACGACGTGACGATCAGTGGTATCTCCGCGCTCGCCTCCCCATCGCGTAGTTCGAGAAGCAGCCTCCAGCTCTCGTCGCCCATCAACAGGATATCGAGCAATATAGCCTCGGGGCGTATTGATTGCATCACGCGTCTGGCAGCGCGGACCGTACGTGCGCGCAGTGGTTGATAGATGGAGCCGGCGAGCAGACGCTCGATGGCGAGAGCATCGGCCGGATCGTCTTCAACCAGCAGCACCGGCGTACGTCCAGGCTCCAACACGCAGTCCTGATCGGCATCGGCCGGTTCGTCGGCGTGATAGACTTGCGGAACCGTGACGGAGAAGGTCGAGCCGTTGCCGGGTGTGCTTTCGACGCTGATTTTGCCACCGAGCAGCTCGGCCAGCTTCTTCGCCAAGGGCAAGCCGAGGCCCGTGCCCTTCACGCGTCCTTGCAGCCGATGTGCGACCTGGCCAAATTCCTCGAAAATGATGTCGATGTCCTCGGTCGCGATGCCAACGCCAGTATCCCGCACGTGCAGACTGACCGTGTCGGTGGCGCGATCGGCGGTTGCCCAGACGCGCACTTCTCCACACTCCGTGAACTTGATCGCGTTGGAGATGAAGTTGCGCAGTATTTGCGACACCTTGGCCTCGTCTGTGTCGAGCGACGGCACGTCAATTGGATCCTCGAACACCAGGGCCACGGCATCGCCGACCAGCAGCGGCCGCAACATGCCGCGGAG
>CAWEVM010000025.1:0-37490 GCA_963812505.1 uncultured Alphaproteobacteria bacterium | reverse complement strand
GCGTTGTACCGGATACTAGCCGTGCATGCCGAGCCCCTCGATCGTCAAGACCTGCCTGTCCGCCACATCCTGCAATGTGGTGATGCAGGCCCTGACGGCCTCGCCGTCCAGGTGCACCGTGCAGGCACCGCAGGCGCCGATACCCGGCCGAACTTGGTGCACAGTTCCAAGAGATCACGGTCCCCACAACAGGGGCATTGCGGGGGCGGCATCCACGCTGTGGCAAACGCCATTGACAGTGATGTTCGGCATCGTGCGGTCCTTTGGTCACTAGGGATGTCGAGAAAGGCGATGCTGCACTGCGGGTCAAGAGATAGGCGATCTACATGCGCGACCAACACCTATGTCCATGCATGCTCTGCATCCGGACATGTCGTCAGTTCGCGCTGGCTTCACCGAGTTTCGTCGACAGGGTCGACAGGCGCAGGCGGCGGCGCGGCGCCAGCAAGTGCTGCAACCGGTCGAGATAAAGGTAGATCACCGGCGTCGTGTAGAGCGTAAGGACCTGGCTCAACAGGAGTCCACCCACCATGGCGTAACCCAGAGGCTTACGCAGTTCCGATCCGGCGCCGTTTTCGAGCATCAGCGGCAGACCAGACAACAAGGCAGCCATCGTCGTCATCAGGATGGGGCGGAAGCGCAGAAGACAGGCCTGACGGATCGCGTCATCAGGCGACGCGCCATTCTGTCTCTCGGCATGAATGGCGAAGTCGACCATCATGATGCCGTTCTTCTTCACGATGCCGATCAGCAGGATGATGCCGATCATCGCGATGACCGAGAGGTCCGTGTGCGCCAGCATCAGCATCAGCAGGGCACCGACACCGGCCGACGGCAGAGTGGAAAAGATTGTCAGCGGCAGTATGTAGCTTTCGTAGAGCACACCAAGGATGATGTAGACGGAGGCCAAGGCAGCGGCGATCAGGTAGGGCTCCGTGCTGAGCGAGGTCTGGAACGCCTGGGCCGAACCCTCGAAGCTGCCTTGCAGCGACAGTGGTGCGTGCAGCGTTTCACGAATGTGGCTGATCGCGGTGACCGCATCGCCGAGTGAGGCACCGGGCGCCAGATTGAACGAGATCGTCACTGCCGGGAATTGGCTCTCGTGGTTGATCGCGAGTGGTGTAACGGGGCTGGTATCCACGCGAACCAGAGTGGCGAGTGGAACCGCCTGGCCACTGGGAGCATGAACGTAGAGCTTGCGAAGTGTCGCGATGTCGCCTTCCAGTTGCGGCGGCACCTCCAGGATCACGAAGTATGAGTTGAGCTGTGTGAAGTACTGTGTCACCTCGCGCTGGCCGAAGGCGTCGTACAGGGTGTCGTCGATCTGCTGTGGCTGGATGCCGAAGCGCTGGGCAGCGTTGCGGTCGATACTCAGCGTTGCGGTGGTGCCGGCGATCTGCTGATCCGTCGCAACATCGCGCAGCATGGGCAGCGCCTGCATCTGCTGCAGCACTTTTGGTGCCCAGGTGTTCAGTTCGGCAGGGTCCGAATCCTCCAGCGTGTATTGATACAAAGTACGCGTCAGCCGGCCGCCCACGGTGATGTCCTGCGCGGGCTGCATGTAGAGCTGCACGCCGGGAATTGTCTGGGCCTTGGCTGAGAGGCGGGCGATCACCTGCATCACGCCGTCATTTGGGCGTTGGCTCCAGGGCTTCAGATTGATGTACATCCGGCCGTCATTGCCCTGCTGACCCGCAGTTCCCGCACCGACCTGCGAGGCGAATGAAGCGACCGCGGGATCATGCGCAACGATGTCGTTGAGCTGCTCCTGAAGTCGGACCATCTGCGCGAACGAGGCATCCTGCGCGCCTTCGGAGATGCCGATGATCAATCCGACATCCTGCGTGGGAAAGAAGCCTTTGGGGATTGCCACGAACAGCGTAGCGGTGAGAGAGACTGTTGCGAGAAAGACCAGCAAGGTGCAGAAGCGAAAGCGGAGTGCCATGTCGAGGGTGGCGCGATAGAATGCCAGCATTCCGTCGAACATGGCCTCGACAAGTCGGTAGAGGCGGCCGTGTTGTGTGTGATGGCTTGTCAGGAAGCGCGAGCACATCATGGGCGTCAAGGTCAGCGAGACAATCGCGGACACCAACACAGTGATCGACACGGTCATCGCGAATTCGCGGAACAGACGGCCGACGATGCCACCCATGAGTAGCAGCGGGATGAACACGGCGACGAGTGACAGGCTGATCGAGACAATGGTGAAACCGATCTCACCGGCGCCCTTGATGGCCGCGTCAAGTGGCGACATGCCATCTTCGATGTGCCGGTAGATGTTCTCAAGCATGACGATCGCGTCGTCGACGACGAAGCCCACCGCGATCGTCAGGCCCATCAGTGACAGGTTGTCGAGGCTGAAACCCAGCAGGTACATGGCGCCAAGTGTGCCGACCAGAGCCAATGGCACGGTCACGCTGGGGATGATGGTGGCCCACACGTTGCGCAGGAACAGGAAGATCACCATCACCACCAGCCCGATCGACAGGGCCAGCGTGAATTCGACGTCGTTGACCGAAGCCCGGATGGTCTGGGTGCGGTCGACGATCGTGCTGACATGCACGGACGGAGGGATCGACGCCTCGAGTGCCGGGAGCGCCGCCTTGATGCGCTCGACAGTGTTGATGACGTTGGCACCGGGCTGCTTGAAAGCGAGCAACAGGATGCCGCGCTTGCCGTTCTGCCAGGCGGCCAGCTCGCGGTTCTGCGGTCCGCGGATCGCCTGGCCGACATCGCCGATATGCACCGGCGCGCCATTGTGCCAGGCGATGACGATATCGTTGTAGGGCGCGGCGTGAATAAGCTGGTCGTTGTCCAGCACCGTGTACGAGCTGTCAGGGCCGTCGATACTACCCTTGGGGCTGTTGACGGTGGCGTTGGTCAACGCGCTGCGCACGTCCTCCAGCGTCAGGCCCATCGCGGCAAGTTTGGCTGGATCGATCTGGACACGGACGGCCGGCTTCTGCTGACCGCCAACCAACACCTGCGAGACGCCGGAGATCTTCGACAGATGCTGCGCCAGGACATTCTCGGCGTAGTCATCGACCGCAGTCAGCGGCAATGCGTCCGACTGCACGGCCAGTACGAAGATCGGCGCATCCGCCGGATTGATCTTGCGGGTGGTTGGCTGATTGGGCAGGTTCTTTGGCAATTGACCTTGTGCGGCATTGATCGCCGCCAGCACGTCGGTCTGCGCCGCGTCGATATTGCGGTCCAGGTCGAACTGCAGGGTGATCGTGCTGGTGCCCAGTACGTTCATCGAGGTCATCTGTGCCAGTCCGTTGATCTGGCTGAATTGCGTCTCGAGCGGTTGCGCCACACTGGACGCCATGGTGTCGGGGCTTGCGCCGGGGTCCTGTGCAGTGACGGTGATGGTTGGAAAATCGACCTGCGGCAGCGGCGCCACCGGCAGCAGTGGATATGCGGCGAGGCCGACGAGGAGGATTGCCGCCATCAGCAGTGATGTTGCGATGGGACGACGGATGAAGGGTTCCGAGATGCTCATCGCGCGGCGATCCTCGTGCCCGATTGGAGACGCGACTGACCGCCGACCACGACGTCTTCGCCACCGCTGAGACCCTTTGTGACGATGGAGAGTTGCGTGGTTTGGTATCCGATCGTGACGGGGTCGCGCGTCACCGTGGAGTTGGGACCGACGGCATAAACGTAGAGGCCGTCAGGACCGTGCTGGATTGCGCTGGGCGGCACGGTGACGGCGTCATGCGCGGTGCCGGTCTGTAAATGAGCGTTGATGAACTGGCCGGGCCAAAGTTTGTTCTGCGGGTTCGGGAAGGTTGCCTTCAGGCGGATTGTCCCCGTGGTGGCGTCGATCGTGTTGTCCGGTGTGAGCAGAGTTCCCTGATCGAGTTCGGTGCCGTCGTCGCTGGAATATGCCAATACCGCCAGCGGTCCGCGGCGCATGTCTGCCTGAACGCCAGGCAGCTCATCCTGGGGCAAGGTGAACGTGGCCGAGATCGGATGGATCTGGGTGACGGTGATGATGCCGGTCGCATTGGCGGCCTGGATGAGGTTGCCGGGATCAACCAATCGCAGCCCGACGCGGCCGTTCACCGGCGATGTGATGTAACAATAGGCGAGGTTGAGCTGTGCCGCCTCGATCGCCGCCTGATCGCCGGCCACGGCGGCGGTGTCCGTTCCGACCAGCGCCTGTTGCGTGTCGACCTGTTGGCGCGATGCGAAGTCCTGGGTCGACAGCGACTGGAAGCGCGCAAGGTCAAGCCGGGCATTGACGAGTTGCGCCTGGTCCTGCGCCTTCTTCGCGGTGGCCTGATCGAGCGCGGCCTGATAGGGGCGCGGATCGATCACGGCGATGAGATCGCCCTTCTTGACCTCCTGTCCTTCGGTGACGGGAACGCTCATCAGCGTTCCATCGACGCGGGCGCGGACCAGCACCGACTGATAGGCCTCGACGGAGCCCACGCCGGTCTCATAGATCGGAACATCCTGCCGGGTGGCTTTTGCGACCACCGCGGGAACACTGGCGGTCTCTGTTACATCCTGTTGCGGTGCTGCATGCTGCGCGGACGAACTCCGCATCTCAAAGGCGACTGCCGCCGCCGCGCAAACCGCAACAGCCCCCAGCCGCACTGCGACCCGCCTGCTTCGTCCGTGCATTCTCCCGGTCCTTCTTCGCCATGCTGCAGCGCAATATCGAAGCGGATGCGCAGGACAGAAGGCTCGAAGCGGCGCATGGGCACATGCAGGAGGAGAATGCCGCCGCGTTGGCGGTGGAGGTTCAGACCTCGACCGATGCCCGGATCATGCTGCGCAACCAGCGCTGCGCCGGATGACTGTCGAGCCGCCGATGCCAGATCATCGACAACCCGATGCGCGGCGAAGCGAATGGCAGCTCTTTCACCACAAGGGGACAGATCAGTGCCAGATCATTGGCGGTGCGTCGCGGCACGATCGCCAGCCGATCCGAGCCGACCAGCATCAGGACGATCGACAGGAATGGCACTCGCGTCGCGATCCGGCGCGCCAAGCCACGCTGCTCCAGTGCCGCGTCCACGAAACTCGTGTCGTCACCGCTGGAGGTAATGACGACATGCGGAATACTCGCCAGGATCTCCGCGGAGAAAGCGGTCTCGCGAGCTGCGGAATGCTGGCGGTCGAGTAGTGCAACGTAATCGTCATCGGTGATCCGCACGCACTTGAAGCGTTCGCCGCCATCAACAAGCCGGCTGAGCGCAACGTCGACGCCGCCTGCGTCCAATTGGTCGAGGACATTGATGAGGCCGACCGGCTTGATGTCCAAAGTGACATTGGGCGCTTTCTCGGCGACCTTGCGGGCCAGTGTCGGCACCACCGCACGCGCCGCGTAGTTGTTCACTGCAAGTGTGAAGCCGCGTGACGATTGTGCCGGATCGAAGGTCTCGGGCTCCAGCGCGAGACGCAGCACGCGCAGCGCGTCACGGATGGGTTCGGCCATTTGCTGGGCCCGCGGCGTCGGCTGCATGCCGTCCGGCGCGCGGACGAACAACTCGTCGTTCAGCACGTGGCGAAGCCGCGCGAGGGCATGGCTGGTGGCCGGCTGACTTAGACCGAGCCGGCGGCCGGCGCGCGTCAGGTTGTGCTCCTGCATGAGTGCATCGAAGACGATCAACAGATTGAGATCGATCGCCCCCCAATGTCCGGTACGATCACCTGATCCGTTCAGGGCTGTCGATTGCCGAGCCGATCCCGCCGGCCTGGGGTCGATCGTGAGTCCGGTGTCGGATGACTGGGTCATCGCTCATTCCCGCTGTGCATATCGCCGATCGGATTATGCATGAACGGAGCGGTGCGCGTGCCCTGGATGCTGCAATGCAGCATTGCAGCATCCAGGGCCGGTCAAAAAGGAACGGACAGTGCGGGCAATGCGATGGGGGCTGTGGCTGCGCGCGGCAATGGAGGGCTTCACACGCTCGCGATCTCGGGAGATCGGTCTTGGCTTCGGATTCTGCCGTTTGGATTCGGCAAGCGATCAGATTGATCACCGCGCCGGATGCGGCGCGTCGCAGAGAGGCTAGGCGGCAGGTCTTACAACCTGCCGCCCTGCGGCGTTGCCGCTGCCTAGCGGTCGGAGGTGACCGGCGTCAGCTCATAGAGCTGCGTGTTGGAGCGGATGGCCTCGTTCCAGCCTTTCTCACGAACATCGAAATGCACCCAGTCCGGTCCGATGAACTTCTCATTCGGTGCGTTCCTGATCAGACTTTCCCGTCGCGGCGCCGCCGAATTATCCTGCACGTGCGGCACATGTGCGGCGTCCAGTTCGGCAACTTTTACCCTCTGATCGTCGACCATGAAGCCGATATGGTGAATGCCGCAGAAATCCGATGACTGCTCAGGTCCGAGCTGGGGCGTGTTGGGCCCGTGCTTCAGGATGGCAAAATAGATGTAGCCATCGCTTAGCCAGACGCCATCGTCACCGGTGTCCTTTGGCTGCCGGTACAGCTCCTTCAGTTCGAAGTGCTTCTTGTAGAATTCAGCGGTGCCCGCCGGATCCTTGCTCGCTATCGCCACGTGCCGGATAAACGCCATGGTCTTTCTCCTTCGGTTTCGTTACGTCATAATCGAACGCAACCGCTACTGCCGGCCATCTCCCTCTCGAACGTGAGTCCGGCCACAGTGGCGGTACTGCTCAGGCGAAGCCACGAAGTCGGCAAGCCAGGGAAACCCATGTGAGCCCGATCGTCCGATCATCAAGAACGTGGTGTCAACAGCCGCGGCGGGCGTTGGCCGTGTGCCCACAGGCTAGTCGCCGGCGGGACGTTCGGCCCGGCGTTCGACGACGAGCTTGCGCCTGCCCTCCGGCGAGACCGGCGCCAATGCCTGCTGCGCTCCCGGTTGATCGAACTGCTCCGCGGTGACCTGGCGGGCCGCCCGCGCGACCAAGTTCGCCATCCGCCGCACGCTTCCCAGCGGCAGACCTGGCGACGGCGACATCTACGGCAGCCAGCAATATGGCCCGTTGCTTGGTTTGGAGATACCCGTCGCGCGCGAATAGTCGTCGCGCCGGTCCGCGTGCATGATGGTCCGTTGGCCGCGCTACCCATCCAGTTCCGAATAGCGGCGGAAGATCCCGGTCTCCTTGAACGGTACGCGTCGTTCGCTCGTCAAATAAGCCTTCAGGCGCGGTCGTTCCGCCACCGCTTTGTGCAGGGCCATCAGGCGCGGCAGCTTCGTCAACTCTCGTTCGCACACGAGAGGAAACGCGAAATGCAATCCTTCGACCAATTGGAACAAGGACAGATCGGCATAGGTGACGGAGCTACCAATCAGGTGATTCGCACCGGCCGGGTTGGCCTTTAGAATCCGCTCGAACCAGCCAAGAAACTTCGGCATCCGGTCCCTGCGGAAGACCGCGGCGCGCGCGATCGCCTCATCCCTTTGTTCATGGAACCACTTATCCTCATCGATCGGATGGTGTGAATTGTACACCTCCTTGACGATGTCGGTAATCGTGAGCTGGATCTGATGCGTCCACAGCCGGCCGTCTTCATTGGTTGGCGCAAGTCCGATCCGCCCGCCGAGATACAGCAGAATCGCCGCGGTGTGGCTGACAATCACGTCACCATCGCGCAGGAACGGTGGTGCGAACGGGATGTGCGACGTGCCCTCACCGCGAAGCAGAGCCAGCATGGCCGGAACGCCGCGTCCCTCGCTCTCTGAGCCACGCGCCACGTCGATATAGGCGGCGCCTGCATCTTCCAGCGCGAGGCGAACGAACTCGCCGCGTCCCTGGATTTCCGGCCAATAGAAGAACTCGTAAGCCATGGCGACGCCTCTCCTGCCAACGACGGTGAAACCGCATCGTCGCCACGGGAGATCCTGCTGTCCAGCTGGAGTTCCCCGGTGTCAATCTACTGGAGTTGCGCATATGCATGAGAGGATCTTGAAGCGGCTGGATAAACGCCACCATCGAGGCGCTGGCGCCCCACTAGGGCCGTCGCCGTGCGTTTAGCCGGTGGGAAAATCGTACAGCGCGGCAGGGTTCTCAACCAGGACCTTGTGTCGCGCCGCCGCGTCCGGCACCCACACCGCCAGCAGATCGAATAACACCGCGTCGTCCGGCTTCTTGTCCACGGCCTCGCTCGGATGCGGCCAGTCACTGCCCCACACCACGCGCTCCGGCGCGGCGCGCGCATAGCCCTGCGCGACCGCGAGGCGATCGGCGTATTCGGGCGGTCCCGATTTCGTGTCGGCATAGGCGCCAGACAGCTTCACCCAGGTATTGCCCTTGTCGATCAGGCGCCGGATCAACTGGTAGCTCGGGCTGTTGACATCCGGTGCATGCGCGAGGTGGTCGAACACCAGTCGTCCCGGCACTCGCAAGAAGATCTCTTGCGCCGCGACGATCTGCTCTGGCGGAGCGTTGATCTGGCAGTTCCATCCCATCGGCTCGATGCGCTTCGCCAGCGGCTCGACCATATCGATCGTGGTGGCTCCCGCGGGTGCGAGGTTGAAGCGGATGCCACGCACGCCTGCATCGTGCATCTGGCGCAGTTCCCGATCCGTCACCGAAGTGTTTACCACACCGACCATGCGGGCACGCTCCTTGCCGCCAAGCTGCGGCAGCAGCGCAAGAAAATGCGAGTTGTCGGTGCCATAGGTGGACGGCAGTATCACCACACAGCGTGTCGTGCCGATCCGGCGTTGCAGGTTGTGGTAGTCCTGCACCGAGGCCGGTGGCGGCTTCAGCGTAGCGTAGGGCGCGATGGGGAAGCCCGAATCATAAATGTGGAAGTGGCAATCCGTCGCGTTAGGAGGCGCTTTGGTCTTTGGCGGCTCGGTGCCCACAGACCAGCGAACCTCGGTCTGCTGCTGGGCGTTGGCCTGGGCGAGCGAGGCGCCGCCAACGGCCGCAAGGCTCAAGGCGGCGCGCAGCAGACCGCGGCGATCCGGCGTAGCGTTCATTGTTTCCTCCTGTTGGCGCGACAGCGCGGCCGGCAGACTACAGCACCTCGGCGATCCCGACACGACGGTGTCCCTGTCGTCCCACCATGGTCTGCGCGGAGACCAGTGCATCGAGCACTGCTTCCTGCGTCCCTTCCGCGGCAGCCTGGAACAGCCGGTCGATACGCGCCTCGGCCAGCACGCGGTGTTCGAGCAGATCCTGTTGGGCGTCGTGCGGCACCTTGTTCGCAGTGGTGAACGCCACCGCGATATCGCCGCTGCCGTTGCCCCAGAATGAGCCGCACCATGCGAGACCGACACCCGCACGACGCGCGACGCGCATCAATTGGCGATGCTCCAGCGGAACGTCGGTGCCAATGACGATGATGCAGGAGCCGGCCTCCGCGGCGCGCGGCGACGTTCGGTCCAGCCGCCTGCCATCGGGCAAACGCAGATCACCGGCACGGCCGAAGTTGGCCAGCACCAGAACACCGAGATGATAGCTCTCTCCGTCCAGCCGCAACCGCCGCGATGCGCTGCCGATACCACCCTTCAGGCCGAAGCAACTCATGCCGGTTCCGGCGCCGATCGCGCCGACCGCGAACTCCTCGCTCGCCACTTCGATCGCCGCGGTGGCATGTGCCTCAGTGACCGCCATAGCCTGGATGTCGTTCAGGTAGCCGTCATTGCACTCCAGCACGACCGGATTGACTGTCGCGGTCTGCCGGCCGATCTCCGGATCCGCAGCGATCGCCCGGCGGATCAGCGAGTTGGCGCAGGTGCCGACGGCGAATGTGTTGGTGAGCAGAATCGGCGTTTCCAACGTGCCGAGTTCGTTCACCTGCATCAGGCCCGTGCTCTTGCCGAAGCCGTTCAGCACGACCCCAGCCGCCACGACTTTGTCGCGGAACAGATTGCCTCTGTGCGGCAGAATGGCCGTGACACCTGTGCGCACGTCACCCTCGACCACCGTCGTGTGCCCCACAGTGACGCCTGGTACATCGGCAATGCTGTTGTGCTCGCCGGGAGGCAATTTCCCACAGGCGAGCCCCAGGTCGCGTGCACGCATGGCAGCCTCCAACGTCGATCTCGTAACCGCAAAAGCGAGTTCGTGCTGAACCGCTGACCATTATAGTGCTCGCTCCGGCAGATTGACGCGTGGCGAAGTCCTCGGCACCGTGCGCAGCGGTGCGATCGCAGACGACAGCCGTCTGCCAACCTGGCCTGTACTCCCGTCGTCCGACAGAACGAACAAAACAACGGAGGCAACGATGGCGCTTTTCATGTATCAAGCAGCGTACACACCCAAATCCTGGGCCGCACAACTGAAGAACCCGCAAAATCGCGCCGAGACAGTAGGACGCGCGGTCTGCGAGGCTGTCGGGGGTAAACTCGTCGGCGGCTGGTACTGTTTCGGCGAATATGACCTGGTGATCATCGCCGATGTGCCGAATGCCGAATGCATGGCGGCAATCGCACTCGCGATCGGTGCCGGCGGCGCTGTCAAATCTGCCCAGACGACAGCATTGATGAGCGGCGCGGAAGGCGTGGCCGCTATGTCGAAGGCTGCTTCCGTCGCCGGCGCCTACAAGCCCGCCCGCTAGACGATCGACGCGCCCACGCCCCTAGCGGGCAGGCCGAATTCGTCCTAATCCGCCTCTGTGGTTCGCAGGGAGGCGGTTCATGAAGGACATCGGCCATTTCATCGCTGGCAAGCCGGTTGCCGGCACCAGCGGCAGATACGGCGATGTGTTCAACCCTGCCGCCGGCGAGGTCATCGCTCGCGTGGCGCTGGCCGATGCCGCCGAGGTAAGCAAGGCTGTCGCGGCCGCCACCGCCGCGTGGCCCGCATGGGCCGCGACCCCGCCGCTGCGCCGCGCCCGCGTGATGTTCAAGTTGAAAGAACTGCTGGAGCGCGATCGCCGGGAGCTTTCCGCGATCATCACGGCCGAGCACGGGAAGGTGCTGTCGGACGCGGACGGCGAGGTGCAGCGCGGCCTTGAAGTGGTGGAGTTCGCCTGCGGCATTCCACATCTGCTGAAGGGCGAGTTCACTGAAGCAGTCGGCACCGGCATCGACGCCTGGTCGGTCCGCCAGCCGCTCGGCGTGGTCGCCGGCATCACGCCATTCAACTTCCCGCTGATGGTGCCGCTGTGGATGATCCCTGTGGCACTGGCCTGCGGCAACTGCTTCATCCTGAAGCCTTCCGAGAAAGACCCGTCCGTGTCGTTGAAGCTCGCGGCCCTGCTGGCCGAGGCGGGCGTGCCCGACGGGGTGTTCCAGGTCGTGCAGGGTGCACGCGAGGCGGTCGAGGCAATCCTGGCGCATCCCGACATCGCCGCGATCAGCTTCGTCGGATCGACGGCGATCGCCGAGACGATCTATCGGGGTGGCACGTCGCACGGCAAGCGCGTGCAGGCGTTGGGCGGGGCGAAGAACCACCTCGTGGTGATGCCCGACGCCGATATCGACGACGCGGTTGATGCGCTGATGGGGTCGGCGTACGGCGCGGCGGGCGAGCGCTGCATGGCGGTGTCGGTCGCGGTGGCGGTGGGTTCGGCCGGCGACCGGCTGGTGCAGAAGCTGGAGCCTCGGGTGCGCGCGCTGAAGATCGGCCCCGGCACCGATCCCGACGCTGAGATGGGCCCGCTGGTGACGCGCGAGCACCGGGAAAAGGTGACGGGCTACATAGATCTCGGCGTGAAGGAGGGTGCCAAGCTGGTGGTCGATGGCCGCGGCCTGTCGCTGCAGGGCTACGAGAACGGCTACTTCCTGGGCGGCTCGCTGTTCGACCACGTCGGCACCGACATGCGTATCTATCGGGAAGAAATCTTCGGCCCGGTGCTCGGCGTCGTGCGCACGCCGGACATGGCGGGCGCTGTGCGGATGGTGAACGCGCATGAATACGGCAACGGCGTCGCGATCTTCACCTCGGATGGCGGCGCGGCGCGTGACTTTGCCGCCGGGATCAACATCGGCATGGTCGGTGTGAACGTGCCGATCCCGGTGCCGATGGCGTTCCATTCGTTCGGCGGCTGGAAGCACTCGCTGTTCGGCGACCATCACATCTACGGGCCCGAGGGCGTGCGGTTCTATACACGCTACAAGGCGATCACGCAGCGTTGGCCGACCGGCGCGCGGCGCGGAGCGGAGTATGTGATGCCGACACTGGGCAGGTAGGCGAAGGAAGCCGCGCCGTCCTGAGCAACCGCGTTTCAGTTGGATGTGAGCGGTGGATGTGGGCCTGGAAAAATCCAGGGTTGCCAACCGCTCGTCATTTTATTGACCGGGCATCGCTTACGGCGCGGATCCATTCTGCGGTGCGGCGCACGCCACCGAAGGTGAACACGTGCATGGCCGCTATCGGCGCATCCTCGCCCCCAGCGGCGACAAGTTCGCTGATCAATGCATCAGGACCGGCCTCCACCATGATGCGTGCGAACGCCGTGTGACCGCGCGCGAGAGCGCGGAGCGATGCGCCGATGCCGCAACGGATGGCGAACTTCGCGAGTGTCGCCACGCTGGCCGGGCCGGCAATGCCGACATGCACCGGGCAGCCGATGCCATGGGCGCGCTGGGCAGCGATCCAGCGCAGGATCGGCTGCGCCTCGAAGCCGAACTGCGTCACCAGTGACACGGCAAGGCCGCCCTGGTGCGCCAGCGCCACCTTGGCCTGAAGCGCCGCATCCAGCGTGGGCGGATCGATCGCGGGGTGACCTTCGGGGTAGCCGCCGAGCGCGACATGGGCGATGCCGTGGCGCTCCACCACACCGGTCGCCAGCAGATCGAGAGCCGCCCGGAACGGCCCGACAGGACTGTCATCGCCGCCGATCAGCAGAATGCGGTCGACCCCCGCCTCGCCCACCGCGCGCTGCAGGAAGTCGCTGGCCTGGGTGAAGCTCGCCAGACGACGCGCGGCGACATGCGGCACCGGCACGAAGCCCGCACAACGCAGCCGGGCGCAGGCAGCGACGATATCGTGGTGCGTCACGCTGGCAGGATGATTGACGAACACCGTTGTGCCAGCAGTGAGCAACTTGCGCAGTGGCTCGCCGGCGAGTTCGTCGCGCGGCGAAAGTTCGATCGAACAATCGCCGATCAGTGCCACCGCGCGCTGGCGCTGCCTGGCGGTGAGAGTGATCGCGTCCATCAGCCGGAATCCCGCTTGCGCGAGATCACGTAGGACTCGTCCCAGAACCACAGACCGCCATGATCCTGAAGCACCGCCTTGGTGGCGTCGAGGTAGGCGCCGCTGCTGATTGCTTCGGACAGTCGCTCATCCTCGATCTGCGCGACGTAGACCGCGGCATTCCATGCAGCGAACAACGTGGAAGTGCCGATCGTCTCGCTGATCTCGCTGGGCAGCGTATGCATGTCGTAGCGGAACAGCGAGCGCGCATCGGCGTACGCGCCGAAATTCAAGTCTCGCCCGGCGCTGCCGAGTTCCGCCTTGGTCGCGCGCAGCAAGGCGTGGCGATCGGTGGTGAATGGATTTTCGCCAGGCCAGATGCGCTGGATGATCTCCAGCCCCGGATCGTCACCATGCGAGTGGATGGCGATCAGCCGCCCGCCCGGCGCCAACGCCCGTGCCAGCGGCGCGACAACGCGTCGTGCCTTGAACTCCAGCGGCGAACGGGCGCGATATGGCTGCGATGCGATGATCAGATCGTATTCGGCGTCGGTAAAGCCACGGCGCGGCCGCACCTGATCGAGCAGGAATTGGTGGTCCTCGCGGTAGATCACCAGCACCACGGGCTTTTCGTAGACCGGATTGCCGGAGGCGCGGCTCATGCGGGCGCGCCAGCTATCGGCCAGGAACGGCCCCAGCTCAGTGATCTGTGTCTCGAACTCGTGCGCCGTGCTGCCGGTCAGGGCGAGCTCGTGCCAGACGAGACTGGTGGCGGCGTTGACCGAATTCGGCTTCAGCCACGGCGCCTCGGAATAGTACATGTTGGTCATCACCAGCACGGTGGCGGGATGCTCGAACAGACGGTCGGGCATCTTTTCCAACACAAGGCGCACGTCCTCGAGGCTGACCTCCTTGCCCACGATGTAGAACGGCATGGTGGGGAAGCGGTTGTGCATGGCCCGCATGGTGCGGGCGAGCACGGTGCCGTCACCCATGCCGGCGTCGAACAGCCGCAGCGACGGTGGGCGCGGATGGATGTTGGCCAGCTCCATGCCGACGCGTTGGGCGATGACCCACTTCTCACCGCAGGTGGTGACGAACAGCAGGTATTTCTGCCGGTTGTCGTAGAAGCGGAAGTTGTGGGCCGTGCCGGTGGCCTTTGGTGCGGGCTCTGGGAGGTGGGTGGTCGCGCCGTTCACAACGCGGTGCGGCTCGCGGGCGATGAAGGCGCGCACGCGGTCCACCGTATCTGTGGTGACGCGGCCGCCGAGACGCAGGCGCCCGACCAGCTTGCCGTCGTTCACCGCGAGCCGGCCGAAGGTGGATTCGGCCATGCGGGCGCTGCGGCAGAACTCGGCGATATCGCGCAGGAGCGTTTCGCTCATAGGACGGCCTCCCGGAACGTCTTGCCGGGAAGTCAGCGACGCGACGGGTCAGGCGTCAACCACAAACTTGCCCACTCTTGAAGTGGGCAACGGAGTGGGATCAGCGACGTGTGAAGCGCGGCGACGAGGCAATCTCGCCCGATCGAGCGAACTTATGACCGGCGTTGCTTCGTCGCTGCGCTTCTCGCAATCACAATGTCGGAACGGCTACCCGGCCGAGAAGTCGATCAGCTGCCGCACAAGGGTGCCCTGCTTCATCCGAGCGAACCCCTCGTTGATCTCGGCCAGCTTGATATGGCCGGAGATCATGTGATCCAGCTTCAGCTTGCCCTGCACATAGAGTTCCAGCAGACGCGGCATGTCCACGCGGAAGCGGTTGCCGCCCATCGACGTGCCCTGGATCTTGCGGTCACGCAGGAAGTCGGCGCCGTGCAGTTCGATCTTGGTACCCAACGGGATCATGCCGATGATCGTCGCCGTGCCGCCCGGCCGCAACATCGCGAATGACTGCTCGGCCGTTGTCTTGGTGCCGATCGCCTCAAACGAATACGGCACGCCGCCACCGGTCATGTCCTTCACCATTTCCACCGCATCGGCGTTCGACGCATTGATCGTATCGGTGGCACCCATCTGCCGCGCGACATCGAGCTTCGACGCCACGGTGTCGATCGCGATGATGCGCGAAGCACCCGCCATCGCCGCGCCGTTCACCGCGGACAGCCCGATCCCGCCACAGCCGATCACCGCCACGGTAGAGCCAGGTTCAACCTTTGCGGCATGGAAGACGGCACCGACACCGGTCATCACGCCGCAGCCCACCAGTGCACAGCGGTCCAGCGGCACATCGTCGCGCACCTTCACCACGGCGTGCTCGTGCACCAACATGAATTCGGCGAAGGCCGACAAATTCATTGCCTGGTTCAGCACCTCGCCTTTCCACGTCAGACGACGCGCGGCACCCGGCAGCAGCTTGACCTCGGTGTTCTCGCAAAGATTGGGATGACCGGTCATGCATTGCGGGCACTCGCCGCAGAACACTGACAGGCAGGTGATCACATGGTCGCCCGGCTTGACGTAGGTGACGTCATCACCGACTGCCTCGATCACACCGGCCGCCTCGTGGCCAAGCACGCAAGGGGTGGGAAACGGATACAGGCCCTCGATGAAATGCAGATCGGAGTGGCAGAGGCCGGCATAGGCGGTACGCACCAGCACCTCGCGGCGCTTCAACGGCGCATGCTCCACGTTCTCGATGGTGAGTGGTTGGTTCGGCTCGTGGAAAACGGCTGCCTTCATCATTCCCTCCATCGCATTATTGGTGAACGCTAGCCTTGGGCTGGCAGAAAGGAAAGATCGCCACGCGGCTCGCGAGCGCACGCGACGTATCCTTCGCGCGCGCTCTTGGGATCCTACAGCACCATCTGCGTCTGCGTTACCTTCGCGACCAGCCTGCCCTGCCCGTTGGTGATCCGCGTCTCCCAGACCTGTGTGCGTCTGCCACGATGCAGAGGCGTCGCCTCCGCAACCAGCCGCGTCCCCACCGGTGAGCCGGCGAAGAAATTCGTCTTGCTTTCAACGGTTGTGGTGCCTTGCCCTTCGCACAGGTTCACTATGGTTCCAAGCGCGCCAACCGTGTCGGCGAACGCCATGATCGCGCCGCCATGCAAGATGTCGCCGGACGTGCACAGGTCCTGGCGCACCGTGAGTTCGGCAGACCACCCGGTCAGGTTCGGCTGAGGTGATGGTGATTCCCATCCATCGCGGCAGCGGCGGCAGGTCCCGTTGCAGTCTGCTGACCAGGTCCATATGGGTTGCCTCTCTTGCGGACGGCGCTGGCGTCGGCCAATACCGGCGAACGCCGAAGGGAACCCATGCCATGACCACTCAGGCCATGTCGATCATCCACGACGTCATGGCGAGCGAGGCGTATCGCGCTTCCATCGCGACCCTCACCGCCGACCACGATCGGACCGTCGAGGACATCGTCGCGTTGACCCAGATCGCCGCGCCGCCGTTTCAGGAGGAAACCCGCGCCAATGCCTTCCTCGCGATGGCGAACGCGCACGGCCTTAAGAAGCTGGAAATCGACACCGAGGGCAACGTTACTGGTATTCGCCCGGGAGTGGGTGGTGGCCCACTGATCTGCGTCGCTGCCCACCTCGACACGGTCTTCCCCGCCGGCACCGACGTGACCGTGCGGCGGGATGGCACAAAGCTATATGCCCCCGGCGTCGGCGACGACACGCGGTCGCTGGCGGTGCTGCTCGCCTGGCTCCGCGCGATGGATGCAGCGGCCGTGCGCACCCGCGCCGACCTGCTGTTCGTCGCCGATGTCGGCGAGGAAGGACCTGGCGATCTGCGCGGCATGCGGCATCTTTTCCAGAAAGGCCCCTACAAGGAACGCATCAGCGCCTTCATCACAGTGGACAGTCCGGACATGGAGCACATCGCCACCGGCGGCGTCGGCTCCAAGCGCTATCGCGTCACCTTCAAGGGGCCTGGTGGCCACAGTTACGGCGCGTTCGGCCTGGTGAACCCGATGTTCGCCATGGCCGACACGATCGCCCGGCTCGGCCGCATCACGGTGCCTGCAAGCCCCAAGACGACCTACAGCGCCTCGGTCACCGGCGGCGGCACGTCGATCAACTCGATCCCCAACACCGTCTGGACGGACTTCGACCTGCGATCGGAGTCAGCGGCCGAACTGGCACGGCTGGAAGCGACCTTCCTCGATCTGACAGCAAAGTCGGTCGCGGCGGAGAACGCGGCGCGCTCGACCCGCAACGGCGCAGTGGCGGCGGACATCGCGAAGATCGGCGACCGGCCGGCCGGCCGTACGGACGAGGCCAACGACCTCGTCCGCCTCGCCCAGGCAGCGATCGGCGCTCACGGCTTTCAGCCAAGGTTCGAGACCTCCTCGACCGACGCGAACATTCCGATGAGCCTCGGCATCCCCGCCATCAAGATCGGCTCCGGCGGCACAGGCGGCCGAGCGCACTCACTGGAGGAATGGATCGACGTGGCGCCGGAGCCTTCGGTTCGTGGAATGGCAGCCGGTCTCGCGACAGTCCTGGCGGTCGCCGGTCTGGCCTGACGGACCGCTCAGCACACCGCTTCCAAAACTTCGCGCAAAGCGTCGGACGCCCGGTACAGCGGCACGTGTCCGCGCAGCAGGATCTGGGTACTGCGCCGATACGCCGCCTTCCGCACTTCGAGTCCGGCTGGCGCAAGCCTCGCCTCGATGGTCGCTTCCAGCACACCGGCCGGATTCTCGATCGCGACATCAACTTCGGTGAACGCCGCACCAACTGGCGGCAGACCCACCGCTATTTCATGCGCGACCGAACCGGGGACCAGTGCGGCCGCCGCCAGGCAGCAGCCGCCAGACACTGCCATCGAACGATGCGCGGTCTGCGGCGTGAAGTAGCGCACCGCGATGTGGCCTGCCTTCTGGGGTGGTCCCACGATGCACACCTTCGGAATCGTCTCGCTCTGTGCGAGTTGGTCGGCTGTCATAGGTCGCCCGCCCGCGCCCTTGAGCGCCATGCGCAGCCCCGCCTCGACCCACACCGTGCGCAGTGCCGCCATCAGGTCGCGATCGGCCTCCAGTTCCTCCACCGTCTCATGCGCGGTTTTGCCGAAGTCGGCGGCGCGCGCGATCACCATCGGCACGGCCACATCGACGCAGGAGACCGCATAGCCGGCGATGTCATCCACGGGCTGACCGGTCGGCAGCAGGCGTCCGGTCTTGGCACCCACCGGGTTGGCGAGGAACAGGTCCACACCGGGAAACGCCCCGTCCACACCGGGTATTTCGGCGGTGATGAACCGGCCATCGGGCCCGACCCGCATGCGCGAGCCGGCGGTCACGCCGGTGTTGGTGTTGAATATTTCGATCTCGAATGCGTCGCCGGCACCCTTGGCCTCCACCTGTCCGGTATCCAACGCCCAGAGCGGCAGCGCGGCGGTCATGTTTCCACAGTTCACGCTCCAATCGATCGCCGCCTTGTCGGCTGCAAGCTGCGCGAACGTGCTGACGATGCGTCGCCGGTTCCCATCCGCCTCCAGACGCGCGAAGAACACCTTGTTACCGGTCGGGACGATCCGCCCCAACCCGGTTATCTGCTTGTTGCCGGCACGCATGCCTTCGAGCGGCAGACCCATCAGATGACGGAGCAGCTCCTCGCGCAGGGGCTGCTCGCGGGGCGCCCAATGTTCCGAGATCACCAGGCCGGTCGATGTGCCGCCGCGCACATGGTGCACCGGGAACTCGACACATCCATCGCGCAGCAGTGGCGGTGGATCGAGCGAAGCTTTCTGCATACGTCTAACCCGATTGTTCCGGGCCATCAGCTACCGCGGCGACGCACCCAAGTCGAGTGCAGCAGGCGGTGCGCCGGTTGTCAGATGTTGCCATCGGTGGTCCGATGCCCAGCATGTCCAGCCCCGATCCCATCACCGAAGAGCTGTTCCGAAACGCCATCGCCGCACTTGGCGACGAAATGGTACTGACGATTTACCGCACCGCGTATTCGGGGGTGCTGAAGAACATCATGGACTACAGTGCGGCGCTGTGCGACGCGCAGGGCCGGCTGGCGGCGCAGGGGCTTGCGCTACCGGGGCATCTCTGTTCGATCCCCGTCGCATTGCAGGCGGTGCTGCGGCATTTCGGTGACGACATCGCCGAGGGTGACGTCCTCATCAACAACGACCCGTACGATGGCGGCATGCACCTGCCGGACATCTTCATCTTCAAGCCGCTGTTCGCGAACGGCAAACCGATCGCCTATGCCGCGACGATCTGTCACCACACCGATGTCGGCGGGCGCGTGCCGGGTTCAAACGCGTCGGACAGCACCGAGATATACGCCGAGGGCCTGCGCATCCCGCCCCTCAAGCTGTATGAGCGCGGCAAGCAGAACACCACCTTGTTCCGCATGATCGACCGCAACGTGCGTCTGCCCGGACGCGTGCTGGGGGACATTCGCAGTCAGCTCGCCGCATGCGAGATCGCCGCGCGCGGAATGACCGATCTGGTGGCGCGCTACGGCGCCGACAGTGTCGTTACTTTGATGAACGCCACGATGGACTATTCCGAGCGATTGACGCGGCACTGCCTGTCGGAACTGCCGGATGGCGAGGCGACCTTCACCGACTGGATCGACGACGACCAGATCGATGTCGGCAAGCCGATCCCGCTGGTCTGCACGGTACGCAAGCGCGGCGATGCGATGGAGGTGGACTGGACCGGCAGCGCGCCGCAGGTGAAGGGCGCGATCAACAACACCTGGAGCTACACCGCCGCGATGAGCTTCACCGCGGTGAAGTCGGTGCTGTCGATCAACATGCCGAACAACGACGGCGTGTTCCGCCCGATCAAGGTGATCGCGCCGCCGGGAACGATCACCCATGGCAAGCTGCCTGCGGCGTGTGCCGCGCGCGGACTGACCGGCTTCCGCGGCGTCGACTGCTGCTTCGGTGCGCTGGCGAAGCTGTATCCGGAGCGCGTGATCGCGGCGAGCGAGGGCGGCAATACCGGCATCACCATCGGCGGCTATGACGCGGCGCTGCGGCCATTCATCTACGTCGATTTCCTGTCCGGCGCCTGGGGCGGTCGACCATGGGCGGATGGGCTGGACGGCAACACGTCGATGTTCGCCAACATGGCGAGCTTTTCCGTGGAGGTGATCGAGGCGGAGAACCCGCTCGAAGTGCTGGACTACGAATTCGTCCCCGACACTGGTGGTGCGGGAAAGTTCCGCGGCGGCATGTCGCAGCGGAAGACCTGGCGGATGCTGGCGGATGAGGGGATCCTGCAGGTGCGGGCCGATCGGCAGACGCATCGGCCGTATGGTTTGCAGGGGGGCGGTCCCGGCGCCGCGGGGCGCAACGTGCTGGATCCCGAACTGCCGAGCGAGCAGAAGCTGCACGCGAAACTGACGATGACGCTGCGACGGGGCCAGTTGTTCCGTCATGAACTGCCCGGCGCCGGCGGCTGGGGCGACGCGCTCGAGCGTGACCTCCCGTTGGTCGCCAAGGACCTGCGCGACGGGCTGGTGACGGTCGAGGGGGCGGCGCGAGACTACGGCGTGGTAGCGCAGGGTAACCCGCCGGTGATCGACGCTGCGGCAACCGAGACGCTGCGCGCGAAGCTCAAGATCACGCGCGGCAGGCTACCCGACGTGGCGTGGCAAAGCCCAGCTTAGGCGTCTACTCCGCCAGTACCCGCGCGATTTCCTCGATCAACCTTTGGTTGTCGACAGGTTTACGCAGAACCGGGCCCAGAGCTTCACGCTCCACGCCGGGGATGCTATAGCCGGTGATGTAGATGACCTTCAGTTCGCGTCGACGCATGCGTGCCATGCGCGACAGCGCGATCCCGTTGATACCGTCCGGCATGACGATGTCGACCAGCAGGAGGTCGAGCGGCTGTTCCGCTTCCAGAATTGCCAGCGCCGTCTGGAAGTCAGTGGCCAGCGTTGTAACGTATCCGGCGCGGCTCAGAACCTGGCACAACGCCTCTCCAAAGGTCTGGTCATCCTCCACGACGAGAATGCGGCCCATGCCGACGTCAGCCTCCTGGAGCGCAATTGCATTGATGGCAGCAGGCAAGATAATCACGTTCCTGAGCGCCTATCCTTATGGCGTCGGGCGGACCGACGCAAGGTCCGGATGGCATTTACTTTCGGCGCAAGCCGCCGCACGATCCGCCGCTATTTTGCCACATCACACACACCATAGGACTGAATGAACGACGACCGGAACACCATTTGGTCGCTGATCGACAAGCACCACCAACGGTTGCTGGCCGAGTGGCTTGCCTGTCAGGAGCGCGACATGAGGCTCCCCGATGCCGACCGGAAGGCCGATACCGCGGGGCTGGCGCGTCGCTTCCTCGAGGAGCTCCGCCGCGGTGCGGGGAGCGCGCAGTTCGACGACATCCATGCCACCGAATGGCAGCCGATGCGCGAGCTGCTGGAGGACCTGTCGCGCGACCGGGCGGTGCAGGGTTTCAGCCCCAACGAGACCGCCATCTTTGTCTTCTCGCTGAAGGAGCCGCTGTTCGCGCTATTGCGCCGTGAGCTCGGCAAAGACGCCGACCGGCTCGCCAGCGAAACCTGGATCGCCAGTCGCCTTATGGACAAGCTGGGCCTCTACACCACGGAGTGTTACGCGAGAACCCGCGAGGAGGTGATCACCCGCCAGCAACAGGAGTTGCTGGAACTGTCTACTCCTGTGGTCGCACTGTGGGACGGCATCCTGGCGCTGCCGCTTATTGGCACGCTCGATAGTGCACGCACGCAGATCGTCATGGAGAGCCTGCTGGAGCGCATCGTCACCTCGGGTGCGGAGATCGCGATCATCGACATCACCGGCGTGCCCACGGTCGATACTTTGGTGGCACAGCACCTCATAAAGACCATCTCGGCCGCGCGGCTGATGGGTGCCGACTGCATACTGAGCGGCATCCGACCCCAGATCGCTCAGACGATCGTGCATCTCGGCCTGGAGCTCAATGTGGTGTCCAAGGCGACCATGGCCGATGCGCTGGCGCTGGCATTGCGCCGCACCGGCAAGGTCATAACCGACCGGAAGCAGCGCGCAGACCCGGAGACATAGCGGATGGGCGAGATTCCCATCCTCAAGATCGGCGACTGTCTGCTGGTCTCGATCCAGGTCGATATGCACGACAGGTTGGCACTGGCGCTGCAAGACGACCTGACCGAGCGGATCGTGGCCGATCATGCACGCGGCGTGATGATCGATATTTCGGCACTCGAGATCGTCGATTCCTTCATCGGCCGCATGCTGAACAACATCGCGGCGATGTCTCGCGTGCTGGACGCGACGACCGTCGTCGTCGGAATGCGCCCGGCCGTGGCGATCACGCTGGTCGAGCTCGGCCTCAGCCTCACCGGGGTGCGCACCGCGCTTAACGTGGACAAAGGCCTCGCGCTGATCCGACGTGCCATCGACAGCCCCGAGCGCGACGATGCCGACCGAAACCGATGAGACGATGCCGGTCCGCACCTCCGACGACGTGGTCAGGGTGCGACAGGCGGTGCGGGCACGCGCGGTCGGCGCCGGCTTCAGCCTGGTGGATCAGACGAAGATCGTCACCGCGGCGAGCGAGATTGCCCGCAATACTGTCGATTATGGCGGCGGGGGCACCGCGCGTATCGAAGTGCTACGCAATGGACAACGCCGCGGCGTACGCCTCACCTTCACTGATCAGGGGCCAGGAATTGCTGATCTTACCATGGCGCTGAAGGATGGTTACACGACAGGCTCCGGCCTCGGGCTCGGGCTCAGCGGCGCGAAGCGTCTCTGCAACGAGTTCGACGTCCGATCCACCCCCGGCCAAGGAACGGTCGTCACTCTGGCGCGATGGGTCTAACATGTTCACCGCCGTCTCCGATGCCAGCCAGGTCGCCGAAGCTCGCCGATTGGTGCGCGATTTCGCAAGGCGCACCGGGCTGGCGCAGGCGCGCATCGACCAGGTGGCAATCGTCGTGACGGAACTCGCCACCAACATGCTCAAGCACGGCGGCGGCGGCTACATCCATGCTTCACAGTGCGACGACGCAGACGGTGCGGGACTGGAATTGCTGGCGCTCGATCGCGGCAGTGGCATGACCGACACCAACCGGTGCATGCAGGACGGCTACTCCACCGCAGGCAGTCCCGGCACCGGGCTTGGCGCGGTCGCCCGCCTCGCCGACACCACGCGGATCTACTCGCGTCCGGGTCAGGGCTGCGCGGTCATGGCCCGCTTCGCCGGGCCACCCACGCGAGGTGCCCGCGCGTTGCTCGGCGCCGTGCTTGCGCCTTATCCGGGCGAGCCAGTGTGTGGCGACAACTGGGCGTGGAGCGATGCCGCGCCAGGCCGGACGATCATGCTGGTCGATGGCTCTGGCCATGGTGTCGAGGCCGCACGTGCCGCGGACACCGCGGTGCAGACGTTCTTGCGGCACGCGGATGCGGCATGCGAGGAAATCGTCGACCGTGTGCACCGCGCGCTTGCGAGCGGCCGCGGCGCCGCGGTGGCTGTAGCGCGGATCGACACCGCCGCACACGTCGTACGCTTCGTCGGGCTGGGCAATATAAGCGCCATGCTCGTCGATGCCGGAAAGACGCGTCACATGGTCTCGCACAACGGCACGGCAGGACACATCGCGCCACGCATCCGTGAGTTCACCTACGACTTCACCACCGATCCGTTGCTGATCCTGCACTCCGACGGACTGACCAGCCGCTGGGATTTCGCGGCCTATCCGGGGCTTGCGGCTCAACATCCGTCGCTGGTCGCGGGCGTGCTGTTGCGTGACCACCGGCGGGGACGCGACGATGCCTCGGTGGTCGCGATGCGGGCAGCGACATAGAGGATACCATGGACATCTGCCTGCTACAGATCGCGATCGCCGCCGAGACGGACATCGTGCTGGTTCGCAGTCGGACGCGACGCCTCGCCGAGCTGATCGGCTTCGACGCGCAGGATCAGACCCGCATTACCACCGCGATTTCGGAAATAGCGCGCAATGCCTACGAGCATGGCGGTGGTGGCCATATTGGGTTCCATCTAACCGGCGAGACAACGCCGCCGAGTTTCGTGATTGTCGTGCGCGACCGAGGGCGCGGTATTGCCGATCTGGCCGCGGTGCAGTCGGGATCGTATGAGTCCGCGACCGGGATGGGGATTGGTCTGCTTGGCGCTCGGCGCCTGATGGATACGTTTGGCATTACGTCGAAGGCCGGTGAGGGCACGACGGTGCGGATCGGAAAGGTGCTGCCACGGTCAGCGCCGACTATCACCCCGTCGCTTCTCAAGCGCATCACGGATGCGTTGTCGGCGGGAGGAACTGGCGATGCCATCGAGGAAATCACCAGACAGAACCAGCAGATTCTGCTGCAGATGGACGAGCTGCGATCGCGCCAGGAGGACCTGCAGCGGCTCAATCAGGAGCTGCAGGACACCAATCGTGGCGTCGTCGCACTGTACGCCGAGCTGGACGAGCGCGCCGATCACCTGCGCCGCGCGGACGAGCTGAAATCAAAATTCCTCTCGCACATGAGTCACGAATTTCGCACGCCGCTCAACTCGATCCTGGCGCTGTCGCGGCTGCTGCTGTCGCGCAGTGACGGCGAGCTGACGGCGGAGCAGGAGACGCAGGTCCGCTTCATCCGCAAGGCTGCCGAGAACCTGACTGAGCTGGTCGACGATCTGCTGGACCTTGCCAAGGTGGAAGCGGGCAAGACGGTCGTGGTGCCATCCCCGTTCACCGTGACGTCGCTGTTTGGCGCGCTCCGCGGCATGTTGCGGCCGCTGCTGGTCGGCGATGCCGTGGCCCTGGTGTTCGAGGATCCAATTGACGTGCCGTCGCTCGACACAGACGAGGCCAAGGTGTCGCAAATACTGCGCAACTTCATCTCCAACGCGATCAAGTTCACGGAGTGTGGAGAAGTGCGCGTCTGGGCAACCGCCGATCGCGCCACCGACACGGTCAGTCTGCACGTGCGGGATACTGGCGTTGGCATCGCGACCGAGGACATCGACATCATTTTCGAGGAATTTGGCCAGGTCGCACATCGGCTGCAAGGACGCGTGAAGGGCACGGGCCTCGGCTTGCCCTTGGCGAAGAAGCTGGCCGAGCTGCTCGGTGGCAAAATCAGCGTCGAAAGCACACCCGGCAACGGCTCGACCTTCTCCGTCACGGTTCCGCGAGTTTATCACGCCGACGAACCGGCCGATGCCGATCAGGACTGCGTGTTGGAGCCTGGACGTACGCCGGTGCTGCTGGTTGAAGACGATCCGGCCGATGCTCTCGCCATCGAGCGTCTGCTCGCCGGCTCCATCTATCAACCACTGCGCGCACGTACGGTCCGCGCTGCCAGACGCGTGATGCAATCAATACGCCCCGAGGCTATATTGCTCGATATCCTGTTGATGGGCGACGAGAGCTGGAGGCTGCTTCTCGAACTACGCGATGGGGAGGCGAGCGCGGAGATACCACTGATCGTCACGTCGTCCACCGACGAAGCCCGCAAGGCAAAGCATCTTGGCGCCGATGACTACCTGGCCAAACCTGTCGATGGCGAAAGGTTGATCGACATTCTTGATCGCGTGACGGGACGCCACTCGCTCACGAAAGTGTTGCTGGTTGATGACGAAGAGGTGACTCACTACCTCGTTCGACAGCTATTGCCGCGTGCTCAGTATCGGCTTTGGATTGCCGTTGATGGAACGGATGGCTTGGCTCAGCTGGTCGAACAAAAGCCGGACGTGGTCCTGCTCGACCTGAGGATGCCGCGAATGAACGGGTTCGAGTTTCTCGCCCACCTGCGACACAGCGCCTCGCTTCCGGCGGTACCGGTGATCGTCGTGACCTCGACAATCTTAACCGCTGCGGAGCGGGCTCTGCTGGATGGCGCATCGCTGATCCTGCCGAAGACCGCTCTTGCATCGGGCACGTTGATCGACGCCATCAACAGCGTCCTGCAGGTAGATGAGGCTGTTGGGGGCGCATGAGCGACGCCAAGGCCAACATCCTGATTGTCGATGACGATGATGGCGGTCGCTATCTGAAAGCGCATGTGCTGCGCAAGCACGGCTACAATGTCACCGAGGCGGCATCGGGCATCGCGGCGATCGAGCAGTGCTGCCTCGCTGCGCCGGACCTGGTGCTGCTCGATGTCATGCTGCCAGATGTTCACGGGATCGAGGTGAGCCGGCGAATCAAGGCAGCAAATCCCGGCATAGCCGTGCTGCAGACCTCCGCCGCGATAACGAGCTCGCAAGATCGTGCGGTGGCGCTGGATGGCGGGGCGGACGGCTTCCTCGTGGAGCCGATCGAGCCGGACGAATTGATCGCGACAGCACAGGCTCTGCTGCGAATGCGGGGTGCGGAGCAGGAGCTCCGTCGAACTCAACGAAAGCCTGGAGCTGCTGGTTGCGGAACGCACCCGCGCCCTGACCGAGGCCAATCGACGGCTGAAGATCGAGATCGAGGAGCGACGCAAGACCGAAGATGTCTTGTTGCATACCCAGAAGTTGGAGGTCGTCGGTCAGCTCACCGGCGGCATCGCTCACGACTTCAACAATCTCCTCGCGGTCATTGTCGGCAGTGTTGAGATGATCCGCTCAGCCTTCGAAACCGCTGGCGAGCTGCCGCGCGCCAAGATCATGCGTCTGCTGAAGGCATCCGAAGCCGCGACAGGCCGCGCAACAAAATTGACGCAGCAGCTCCTCGCGTTTGCCCGCCGCAGCACATTCACGCTGGATGTCGTCACACTCGACGAAGTTCTCGTCGCGTGCGAGCCGTTTCTTCGGCGGGCGTTGGGTGAGACGAACGTGCTCGACCTGAACTTCGAGCCGGGCCTGTGGTCCTGCCGGATCGATGCGTCGCAGTTCGAGGCTGCGGTCCTCAATCTTGTCGTCAACGCGCGGGACGCCATGCCGGCGGGAGGGCGGCTGGAAATCACCACGAGCAACGTTGTGATCTGCGCCGCGGAGGCGCGACGGTCACCCGATCTGACTGCCGGCGATTACGTGATGGTGCGTGTCACCGATACCGGCACAGGCATGGATCCTGATGTCGCGGCGCACGTTTTCGAGCCGTTCTTTACCACGAAGGAAGTTGGGAAGGGTACGGGCCTCGGGCTCAGTCAGGTCTATGGCTTCATCAAGCAATCCGGCGGCCACGTGGTGATCGACAGTTGCCCCGGCGCCGGCACGACGTTCTGCCTCTATTTGCCGCGTTGCGAGCAACTTCGACAGGCGGGAAATGTCCCCTTCAGGACGTCGGAGGTAACGCCCACCGGACATGAGACGGTGCTTGTTGTCGAGGACAACGCAGAGGTGCTGGAACTCGCTGTCGCCACGATCAGCGACCTAGGATATCGCGTGTTGACCGCCGCGGACGGACCCTCCGCGCTGAAAATCGTGCAGGGCGACGAGCCGATCGATTTGTTGTTCAGCGATATCGTGATGCCAGGCGGCATGAATGGCTTCGAGCTGATCAACCGTGCCCGCGTCATACGGCAGGACCTGAAGAGCCTGGTCACGTCTGGCTATGCCAACGTGCACCGCCCCGGAGCCGATCGCCCGGATGTGCCGCTGCTGCTGAAGCCGTATCGTCGCGGCGATCTCGCGCAGTCCATCAGGATGGCGCTCGACCGCGCGTGAGCAGGTCGGCATAGTCCACAGACCAGCGAAACGGAGACGCGGTCGGGACATGTCTCAGCGCATCGGCATCGATATTGGTGGCACCTTCACCGACATCGTCGCGACCACTTCGGATGGGCGCGTGATCACGCACAAGATCGCATCTACGCCGCATGACTACGGCGAGGGCATCATCGATGGTCTGCGCGCGCTGCTGGAACCGCGCAACGGGATGGTGGCCGACGTGCTGCATGGCACGACGATCGGCTCCAACACGATCCTGGAGGGCAAGGGCGCACGTACCGCGCTGATCACCACGAAGGGCTTTCGCGATATCCTGGAGATCCGCGACCTTCGCATGCCGGTGCTGTACGATCTGCACTGGACAAAACCGCGTCCGCTGGTCGAGCGGCGGCTGCGACTGGAGGTGATCGAGAAGCTCCGCCCCGACGGCTCGGTCGCGACGCCACTCGATGCGGCGAGCGTGACGGCGGCGATCGACATGTTGCGCGGGGAGGCGGTGCAGAGCGTGGCGATCTGCCTGCTGCATTCCTATGCCAATCCCACGCATGAGGCCGCGGTTGCCGATGCGGTGCGCGCGGCGCTGCCCGATGTGGCTATTTCGGTCAGCCACGAGATCCTTCCGGAGATCAAGGAATATCCGCGCACCAGTACCACCGTGATCAACGCCTACGTACAGCCGGTGGTGCGCGCCTACGTCACATCGCTCGTCGCGCGGCTGCGTGAACTCGGCATCGAGGCCCCGCTCCAGTTGATGCAGTCGAACGGTGGACTGGCATCGGCGGACTTCGCCGCGATCGCGCCGGCACACATTATCGAAAGCGGTCCCGCGGCAGGCGTGGTCGGCGGGGCTGCGCTCGCGACGAAGCTCAATGAGCCGCGTGTCATCACGTTCGACATGGGTGGCACCACGGCGAAGGCAGGCCTGGTCGAGAACGGCGAGGTGCTGCGCAGTGAGGCGCTCGAGGTTGGCGCCGGTGTCATGGCGGGATCGCGGCTGCTGGTCGGTGCGGGCTATCTTCTGAAGCTGCCGGCAATCGATCTGGCGGAGGTGGGTGCGGGTGGCGGGTCGATCTGCCGGCTCGATGCAGGTGGCGCACCCAAGGTCGGGCCGGACAGCGCGGGGGCCGATCCAGGACCCGTGTGCTATGGGCGCGGCGGTGCCGAGCCCACCATCACCGACTGCAATCTCGTTCTGGGCTATCTCGACCCGGCTGGGCTGGTCGGTGGTGCGCTGAAGCTGGACGTGGACGCCGCGCGCTCGGCAATTGCTCGGTCGCTCGCGGAGCCGCTGCATCGATCGGTGGAAGAGGCGGCGTTCGGCATGCTGCGATTGGCATCCGCATCGATGATGCGCGCGATCCGTGCCGTGTCGGTGGAACGCGGACGCGATCCGCGGCAATTTGCGCTGCTGGCATTCGGTGGCAACGGTCCGCTGTTCGCCGCCGCGATCGCGGCAGAACTCGGCATCGCCCGCGTGATCGTGCCGCCGCTGCCGGGAGTGTTCAGCGCATTTGGTCTGCTCGTGGCGGACACCGAACATCACTCGACCCAGAGCCTGCGCATGCGTCTCGATGAAGCCGATGCGGCGCGTATCACGACGGCGCTGGAGACACTCAATGCGGCCGGGGCAGAGCGGCTGGCGCGCGATGGCTTTCCGCCGGAGCGGCGCACGTTCCGTCGGGCCGCGCTGGCACGCTATGTCGGGCAGTCGAGCGAGATCGAGGTCCGGTTGCCCGATGGCGATTTCCTGCCCCGTCTTGCCGAACTGTTCGGTGAGGAGCACGAGCGCACTTACGGTTTCCGCGCGCCGGCAGACGAGCCGGTGGAGCTGATAGGTCTGTCGGTCATCGCGCGCGGCATCCCTGAGCGCGACCGCCTGCCGGATACCATCCCACCCATGGCCACATGTGTTCCCGCGAGCCGAAACGCCTGGTTCCCGGAGACCGGCTGGCTGGATACGCCAGTGATCGACCGAGCGGCACTGGCTGGCCGCGCACGCACCGGGCCGCTGATCGTGCAGGAGTATGACGCGACATGCCTGGTCCCGCGGGGGGTGAGTGCGACACTCGATGCCTTCGGCAATATCCGGCTCGCCTGTGAGCCGCGCTAGGACAGACGTCCGCCAGGTCTGCGTTTTTTCCTATTCCAATCCGCCAGGAATCCTAGGACACTGGCGCTCGGACCGACTCGACCCCCACCGGAACCCACGGGCATGAAGCATGACGACATCTGGCGTGCATTGGACACGCTCGCCGCGGAGAACGGCCTATCCGCCTCGGGCCTCGCCAAGCGCTCCGGACTGGACCCGACCACCTTCAATCCCTCCAAGCGTCGCATGCCGGACGGCCGCGCCCGGTGGCCCAGCACCGAAAGTGTCGCGAAGGTGCTGGACGCCACCGGTGCCAGCCTCGAGGCCTTCACAGCGCTGGTGTCCGGTGCACGCGCGCTCGCCAGCAACGGTGCCACCCGCAGTGCAGGCCGGCGCATCCCGCTGATCGGCTTCGCCCAGGCCGGCAGCGACGGGTTCTTTGACGATGGCGGTTATCCCGTCGGCGGCGGCTGGGATGAGGTCACGCTGCCGGAGATCGGCGATGCCAACGCCTATGCGCTGGAGATCAGCGGTGACTCGATGGAACCGGTATTCCGCGACGGCGACATGGTGATCGTCTCGCCCGCCGCGCCGATCCGCCGCGGCGATCGCGTGGTGGTAAGAACCCAGCGCGGCGAAGTGATGACCAAGCAGCTCTCCCGCCGCTCCGCCCGCCGCATCGAGCTGCGCAGCCTCAACCCGGCACACCCCAACTATAGCTTCGACCTGGTCGAGGTCGCCTGGATGCACCGCATCGTCTGGGCCAGCCAATAGCGCGGGCGCTCTCCAGCGCTATTCCCCACGCTCATCCCCCTGGCAGGTTTCGAGGCCCCGCCGCATGATGCAGCGCTTAGTGGAGAGATCGGCTATGCGTCCCATTTTCTGGCTGTTCGCCGGCTGTCTTGCATTCGCTCCGCCGGCACGCGCCGCTGACACCGTCGACCTGACGCTCGTCCTGGTAACCGACGTCTCGCGCAGCATCGACGATTCGGAGTTCACCCTGGAGAAGGAAGGCTATGCAGCCGCATTCACGTCGCGGCAGGTCATTGACGCGATCCAGGGCGGCAATATCGGGGCAATCGCCGTCGCCTACGTCGAATTCGCCTCAAGCTTTGAAGTCCGAACAGTGCTCGACTGGAGCGTGATCCGCGACCAGGCCTCGGCGCGGGCATTCGCCGACAAACTTGAGGCAGCCCCGCGCTCATTCTGGGGCCGCACAGCGATCAGCTCCGGGGTCGATCGGGCCGTACAGTTGCTGGCGGAAAGCGGCTTCGAAACGCAGCGGCGGGTAATCGACGTGTGCGGCGACGGCACCAACAATGCCGGCCGCGACGTGACCGAGTCGCGCGACGACGCAGTAAAGGCTGGCATCACCATCAATGGCCTTGCGATCATCAATGATCATCCAGTGTCGTGGACGTATGCCCACGTCCAGCCGCCGGGCGGCCTGCCGAACTACTATCGGGAAAATGTCACAGGCGGTCCCAGCAGCTTCGTGTTAGAGGTGCATGACTTCCACACCTTCGGCGAAGCGATGACTCGCAAGCTCGTTACCGAGATTGCTGAGGGTGGCACGCCTCGGCACCTGGCCGCGTCACCGTGATCGCACCGCCCGGCGTTGCGCGGTAAAATGGTCCAGATCGACGACGACGGGGGACCACTATGGGTGTGTTGATCGATGGCGTCTGGCAGGAGCAGGAACCGGAGCCCGCGAAGGCCGAGCCGGGCCGCTTCGAACGCGCTCAGACCGCGTTTCGCAATTGGGTAACGTCGGACGGGCGTCCGGGGCCGACCGGCAGCGATGGGTTTTCCGCATCGACCGCCCGCTATCACCTCTATGTGTCGTTGGCCTGCCCCTGGGCGCATCGCACGTTGATCATGCGCGCGCTCAAGGGTCTCGAGCAGATCATTCCTGTCTCGGTCACACACTGGCTGATGGCTGAGCAGGGCTGGACCTTCTCACCAGGTGAGGGCGTGATCCCGGACCCGCTGTTCAACAGCCGGTACCTGCACGAAATTTACACGCGGGCCGATGCGCACTACTCGGGACGCGCCAGCGTCCCGGTGTTATGGGACCAGCACACGCAGACCATCGTCAACAACGAATCCTCCGAAATCATACGCATGTTCAACAGCGCATTCGACGCGGTTGGCGCGCGGCCGGGGGACTATTATCCCAGGGAGCGCCGCGAGGAGATCGATGGGCTGAATGCGCGTATCTACGACACCGTCAACAATGGTGTCTACAAGGCAGGCTTCGCCACTACCCAATCGGCGTACGAGGACGCGGTGGCACCGCTGTTCGAGACGCTGGACTGGCTGGAGGAACGCCTCGCGCAATCGCGCTTCCTATGTGAGGACACGTTCACCGAGGCGGACATCAGGCTGTTCACCACGCTGGTGCGCTTCGATTCCGTCTACCACGGCCACTTCAAGTGCAATGTTCGCCAGCTGGCCGATTACCGAAATCTGTGGGCCTATACGCGCGACGTCTACCAAATCCCCGGCATTGCGGCGACAGTGAACCTCGGCCACATCAAGCGCCATTACTATCAGAGCCACAAGCGAATCAATCCGACCGGCATCGTGCCCGTCGGACCGTTGCTCGACTTTGACGAGTCTGCCGAACGCGGCAAGGATGTGGCTCGCCTGCTCAACTTCTGAACAAGGAAGCCCCGCTTGGAAATCCGCAATCTCGGCGCATCCGGCCTGCGCGTGTCGGCGATCGGTCTCGGCTGCAACAACTTCGGTGGCCGCATCGATCTCGAGGCGACCCGCAAGGTGATCCACAAGGCGCTCGATCTCGGCATCACGCTGTTGGACACGGCCGACACCTATGGCGAGCGCGGCGGTTCGGAAACCTGCATGGGTCAAATCCTCGGCGACGACCGCAAGCGCATTGTGCTCGCCACCAAGTTCGGCATGCCGATGGACGACGAAGGGGTCAAGGTCGGCGGCTCGCGGCGCTACATCATGAGCGAGGTGGAGGACAGCCTGCGCCGCCTGCGCACCGACTGGATCGATCTCTATCAAATCCATGCGCCCGATCCCCTCACGCCGATCGAGGAGACGCTGCGTGCGCTCGATGACCTGATCCACCAGGGCAAGGTACGCTACATCGGCTGCTCGAACTTCCCTGCCTGGCAGGTGATGGAAGCACAGTGGACCGCGAAGACTGGTGGGCTGAATGCCTTCGTTTCCTGCCAGGACGAATATTCGCTGGTGTTCCGCAAGCCCGAGGCCGAACTGATGCCGGCCATGCGCAGGCTGGGACTGGGCCTGCTGCCGTTCTTCCCCCTGGCGAGCGGTCTGCTGACGGGCAAGTACCGGCGCAATGTGACGCTGCCGACTGGCACGCGGCTCGCAAGCACGCAGCGCCTTGCGGATCGTTATTTGACCGATAGGAACTGGCATATTGCCGAACGGCTCGGCGACTTCGCGGAAAGCCACGGTCACACGATGCTGGAGTTGGCGTTCAGTTGGCTGCTGGCACAGCGCCCGGTCTCCAGTGTGATCGCGGGCGCGACGAAGCCGGAGCAGCTCGAACAGAACGTGAAGGCTGGCGGTTGGCATCTCACCGAGGAAGAGTTGGCCAATATCGACCGCATTTGCGGCACCTGACTGCCGGCGGTCAGGCCTGCGCTGGCTGTCCACGACAGTGGATGAATGGATCGGCAGGAAGTGCTAAGCGGACCACATGAGCGGAGCCGCAACGTCAGCTACGCCTGCCGCGACCGAGCCATCGGAAGAGGCCCTCACCCGCGCGCGGGCGGCCGCGCAGGCGAAGCGGTTCGGCGAGGCTGCGGGCATCTGCGACGACGTGCTGGCCGGCGCGCCCGACCATGCCCCTGCCCTCGCTTTGCAGGGCATGATTGCCGCCCATACCAACGACCCGGAACGCGGCATCACGCTGCTTGAGCGTGCCGTGACCCTGCGGCCTGGCGTTGCGAGCTGGTGTGCCAATCTCAGCGCGCTGTACCGCATGATCTATCGCATTCAGGATGCACTGCGCGTCGGTCAGGAGGCGGTCAGGCTGGACCCACAGAACGCCGACCACCTCGTCAATCTTTCGCTGGTGTTCACCGACGTGGACGAGCGTGAGCACGCCCTCGCCTGCCTGTTGCGCGCACTCGGGCTGAAGCCTGACCACGCCGATGGCCATCTGGCGCTCGGCCAGAATCTGTTGGCAATGGGCGATTTCGAGCCGGGCTGGAAGGAGTACGAGTGGCGCAATCTCACCGAGGCCGGCAAAAGCACGCTACCCAAGATGACCTCAGCCAATTGGAACGGCATGCGCATCCCGAAAGGCCGTCTGCTGATGGTGGGCGACCAGGGCTATGGCGACACGATCCAGTTCGCACGTTACATCCCGCTGATCGCCGACCGCTGCCAGGAGCTGATCATGGGTTGCAGCGCCGAAATGGCGCCTCTTCTGGCGAAGATCCCCGGCGTCAAGCAGTACTTCCACCGATGGACTGATGTGCCGGGCCATGCTGCGCATTGCAGGCTGTCCAGTGTGCCGCACCTGGTGCACACCACGCTGGACACGATCCCGGCCAATGTGCCCTACCTGCACGCTGACCCTGCCCGCATCACTGCATGGCGCGAGAAGCTGGATGCGAAGCTGCCGCGTGCCGTAAGACGCATCGGCCTTGCCTGGTCGGGTCGTCCGACGCATCCCAACGACCGCAGACGCTCGATACCGCTGGCCCGCCTAGCACCGCTCGCCGCGCCCGGTCACGCCAGCTTCGTCTCGCTGCAGAAGCCGATGCCGCCCGCCGACCTGCCGGCGGTGGCTCAGCTTCCGGGGCTTGTCGATCTGTCCGCCGAGTTGGTTGATTTCGGCGAAACGGCGGCGCTGATCGCCAACCTTGATCTGGTGATCACGGTCGATACCGCGATGGCGCATCTGGCAGGCGCGATGGCCAGACCGGTGTGGATCATGCTGCCGAAGGCGAGCGACTGGCGCTGGCTGCTGGATCGCAGCGACAGCCCTTGGTATCCGACCGCCCGGCTGTTCCGCCAGATCACACCTGGCGCCTGGGATCCGGTAATTGCAGCCATCGCCGCGGCGCTCGCCCAGGACCTGTGCTCCGAAGTCGGTTATATTGCCGCCAACTGAGCGCCCCGTGAGCGACGAAGCCGACGATCCCGCCGAACTCGGACAACTGGACGCATCCGGTCTGTTCGACGCCGACTGGTATCTGGCGACAAATCCGGACGTGCAGGACGCCGGGCTGGAACCCTTGCTGCACTTCTGTCGCTACGGCTGGCGCGAGGGCCGTCGGCCCAACCGGTATTTCGATCCGGCGTGGTATCTTCAGTGCAATCCCGACGTGCGCGTGGCCGAGCTGAATCCGCTGCTGCATTATATGCGCGACGGTGACCGGGAGGGACGCCGCCCGGTCGAGCATTTCGATCCGGCATGGTATCGCATCGCCTATGACATACCGGCCGACGCGCTGACGCTGGCGCATTTCCTGAAACAACGGACCTCGGGTGGCTTCGCGCCGATTCCGGGGCTCTGGGCGGTGCCGTACCTGGCGCGGTATCACGACGATCCCGCTGGCGGAGCGGACCCGTTCGCGCATTATCTGGACGACATGATGCACGAGCAGCGCGAACCGTTCCCTGATGCGTGCATCGTCAGGGCATCTGGTCTGATCGATCCCAACTACTACCTGATCAATGGCGCCGATGTGCACGAAGCGCAGCTCGATCCGGCTGAGCATTTCTGTCGCTACGGCTGGCGTGAGAGCCGCAAGCCGAACATCTATTTCGACACGCGCTGGTATCTTCACACCAATCCGCAGGTAGGCCGATTGGGGATCAATCCGGTGGTGCACTATATTTGCGAAGGCGAGATGACCGGCCGCCGGCCTGTGCCGTATTTCGACTCGCTCTGGTATCGCGAGACCTATGCGGTACCGCCCGGTCAGGGGGCGCTAGCGCACTTCCTGACGCATAGGTGCAGCCAGGCGTTCAGTCCGACGCCGTTGTTCGACGTCGGCTGGTATGTTGAACAGCATCCCGGGGAACTGACCGGCAACCGCGATCCATTCGCGCAATTTCTCCAGGCCGGAACGTATAAGGACATCGACCCCTCCCCGGCTTTCGACACAGCGGCGTACCGCAAGCGATATCTCGGCCGGCCCAGCCGCCAGTTCCGCCGGTACATGCTGCCAGACCGCGACAATCCGCTGGTACATCATCTGCGGGCCACTTATCGCTGAAGTCGAAGCAACGTCCGGAGTTTCCGCCCGTGCTCACGCGGTCTACCTTGCGTAGATGACCCTGGACCTGACCCGAGCGGCTAGCGAACTGGCCGCGAACGGCTACACGACGCTGCGTGTGCTGGACCCGGAAACATGCCGTGCGCTGGCCGCCCTGTATGACGACGAGACACGCTTCCGCCGCCGCGTCGTGATGGAACGCCACAATTTCGGGCGTGGCGAATATAAGTATCTGGCATATCCGCTGCCTGAGCCAGTCGCGGAACTACGCACCGCGCTCTATCCACCGCTTGCGACGATCGCCAACGAATGGGGTGCGGCACTCAAGGAAGCGGGTCGGTTTCCCCCGACACTGGACGGGTTTCTGGCCGAGTGCCACGCGGCCGGCCAGACGAAGCCGACGCCGTTGCTGCTGCGCTACGGCAAGGACGATTTCAACTGTCTGCACCAGGATCTTTACGGCCCGCTGGTGTTTCCGCTGCAGTTGACCGTGCTGCTGAGCGCGCCCGGCGAGGATTTCTCAGGCGGTGAATTCGTGCTGGTCGAGCAGCGGCCACGTGCGCAGTCACGCCCCGCCGTGGTGCCGCTGTCGCAGGGCGAGGCGGTGATCTTCCCGGTGCATCATCGTCCGGCCCAGGGCACCCGCGGCGCGTATCGCGTCACGATGCGCCACGGCGTCAGCCGCGTGACGGGCGGCATCCGGCAGACGCTTGGCATCATATTCCACGACGCGGCATGAAGGTCCGGGGCTTGACCCGGTCATTCCCCCGCGCGAATTGATCGTGGATTGGCTCAGGAGATACCGATGGACATCACGCGAAGCGGCCAGACGCTCGGTGCCGCCATCACCGGCATCGATCTCGCCCTGCCACTGTCAGACAGCGACTTCCGCGCAATCCTGCGCGCTCTCGGTGACCACGGCGTGCTGTGCTTCCCGCGTCAGACGCTGGACACGGATCAGCTCGCAGCCTTCGGCCGCCGCTTCGGCGAGCTGGAGATCAACGTCGCCAATGCCTATCACGAGCCGAGCCATCCCGAGATGATGATCCTGTCCAACATGAAGCGCGATGGGAAGCAGATTGGCGCCAACGATGCTGGCCAGGGTTGGCACACCGACATGTCGTACAGCCGCGACATCGCGCTCGCCAACATCCTGCACGCACAGCAAGTGCCCACGCGCAACGGCAAGCCGCTCGGCGAGACGCAGTTCCGAAACATGCATGCGGCCTACGACGATCTGCCCGACGCGCTGAAGCACAGACTGGAAGGCCGCACCGCAACTCACGACTTTGCCAAGTTCTGGGACATAATGGTGGCGAAGGCCGGCTCTACGCGGAAACCACTGACACAAGAGCAGCGCGCCAAGAAGCCGCCAGTGTCGCAACCGATCTTCCGCCGCCACCCCATCACCGGCCGCTACGTGCTTTACGCCAACGTCGGCTACGCGATGGCCATCGACGGCATGGACCCGCAGGAGAGCGGTGAGATCCTCGACTTCCTGTTCCGCCACCAGGAGCGTGCTGATTACCTTCACGCGCATCATTGGGAGGTGGGCGATGTGCTGATGTGG
>CAWEVM010000024.1:0-89612 GCA_963812505.1 uncultured Alphaproteobacteria bacterium | reverse complement strand
GCAATCGTCGCCCTCGTGGGGCCCGCTGGTTTCTGCAGCGAATTCCCTGTAGGGCGAGGCGGTGTCGTGCGCTCCATCACCGTCACTGCCGTCCTTCGGGCGGACGCTTCAATCAGCCCCCGGCGTGCCTGACGGTTCTCGGCCTCCGTGATGCCGCGCCGTCGCACACTGTCGCCGGTTGAATGCTCCGATGGCACAAGACCAACATAGGCCATTAGCCCGAGCTTCCCGGCACTTTCGCGCTGAAGTTGTTGGAAAGACTTGGAAAGCCGGCTGGTGGCGTCCAAATCGTAGCCATGTAATATCATATTTAGGACTTGTACGCTGCGACCGGATGTGCTGATGCTTCGCCATGTACATCGAAGCCGTTCCGAATTGGAACTCACCCCCGGCGATCCTCCTGCGCGAGAGCTACCGCGAAGGCGGCAAGGTCCGTAAGCGCACTCTGTGCAACCTGTCCGACTGGCCCATAGCTCACATCGAAGGGCTGCGCGGTGTGTTGAAGGGCGGCACGGTCATCTCCGCCGAGCGTGAGGCCTTCACCATCATCCGCAGCTTGCCACACGGCCACGTTGCCGCCGCGCTCGGCACCGCGCGCAACATCGGCCTCGACCGCATCCTTGGCTCCGGTGACGATCGTAGCCGCGACCTTGTGCTCGCCCTGCTGGTCAGTCGCATCCTTGACCCCGTATCCAAGCTCGCCGCCGCCCGTGCGCTGTCGCCCGCCACCGCCGCATCGAGCCTCGGCGGACAGCTCGGCCTCGGCGAGGTCGATGAGGACGAACTTTACGATGCACTCGACTGGCTGTTGGAGCGTCAGCCCGCGATCGAGGCGACGCTGGCCAAGCGGCACCTCACCCATGGCACGCTGGTGCTGTACGACGTGTCATCGAGCTACCTGGAGGGACGCTGCTGCCCGCTCGCCAAGCGTGGCTACAGCCGTGACGGCAAGAAAGGCACGCTGCAGATTGTCTACGGTCTGCTCTGCGCTCCCGACGGCTGTCCCATTGCCATCGAGGTGTTTGACGGCAACACCGCTGACCCGATGACGCTCGCCGCACAGATCGAGAAGCTCAAGCAGCGCTTCCGACTCGATCACGTGATCCTGGTGGGCGACCGCGGCATGATCACCCAGGCGCGCATCACCGAGGACATCGGATCAGCCGGCCTCGACTGGATCACCGCGTTGCGCGCACCGGCAATCAAGCGGCTGGTCGATAGCGGCGCGTTGCAACTCTCGTTGTTCGATCAGCGCGACATGGCGAGCATCACCGCACCTGACTTCCCCGGCGAGCGCCTGGTGGTCTGTCGCAATCCCGATCTCGCCGCCGAGCGTACCCGCAAGCGCGAAGACCTCCTTGCCGCCACCGAGCGAGATCTTGCCCGCATCCAGACCGCCGTGGTGCGCAAGCGCGATCCACTACGCGGCACCGCAGAGATCGCACTCGCGGTCGGCGCGGTGATCAACAAACATAAGATGGCAAAGCACTTCGAGCTCGACATCACCGACGCCGCCTTCAGCTTCGCACGCAAGACCACCGAGATCGCCGCGGAGGCGGCAACCGATGGCGTCTATGTCATCCGCACCAGCCTGCCGGCAGAAACCTTCGACGATGCGACGACGGTGCGCAGCTACAAGTCACTCGCCCTCGTGGAACGCGCCTTTCGCTGCATCAAGACCGTCGATCTGCACGTGCGGCCGGTCTATCACCGATTGGCCGATCGGGTCCGCGCGCATGTCTTCCTCTGCATGCTCGCCTATTACCTCGAATGGCACATGCGCCAGCGCCTCGCGCCGATGCTGTTCGACGACACCGACAAAGCAGCGGCCGAGGCACGGCGTTCCAGCGTGGTGGCGACGGCGCAGCGCTCACCGGGGGCTGTCGCCAAGCAGATCACCCGCCTGACCGGCGACGGGCTGCCGGTGCACAGCTTCCACTCCCTGCTGGCGGATCTCGCAACCTTGGCACGCAACACCATCGTCACCGCGATCACACCCAACTTGCCACTCACCGTGCTCACAAGGCCGACCCCGATACAGCACAAGGCATTCACCCTGCTCAGAGTTGCGATGTAGCCAGTAGACGAACTCCCCCGAGATGCTTTCCCTCAACAATTCAAGCCCTTGCACGGTTCACACTCAGGAAGTTCGGATTAGCTGACGTGGATTATCAATCCGCGCGAACCACCGATGCCAGCGACAATGGTGACACTTCGATGGAGACTGGATCGCGCCGCGCTTCCCGCGTCATCTCATGGAACTTGGGATGACGTCAGTGAGATCCTCGCGGCTTTGCGCGGCGTCGGCCTGCGCGCATTTGGCCCTGGCATAAGGGTGCCGCGCGGAGTTGATCGGTGCGCCGCCACAGACGCCGAACCGTCAGCGGGTAGTGGGCGGCAGCACGACAGTAGGGTGAACGATCATGGGCAAGGGCAACAAGCAGCGCGGCAACCGCGAGGCCAAGAAGCCGAAGGCCGACAAGAAGATCGCACCGGTAAGCTCGACCTTCCTCAGACCGCAGGTCGACGCTCCAAAGCCGGGCGCAAAGTCGCCGTCAAAATAGCCGGCGCGGCAAGCGAAACCCGGCCTGCGAATCCCGGCGAGTTGCACACGGAAACGCCGAGGAGGTAACCGAGCGCTTGAGTTACGGCCGGTCGCGCGTCGTGCCGGCACATGACGCGGACGAAGAACTGTTATTCGGCCTATCGCCACAGCCTGCGCGTGAGTTAGGCTGTGGGGCTGCGGCGCGCAGGCTCAATAATGGCCTCTCGGTCCAGCAGCCGATCGCCGGCGACAAAGGCGCCTGTAGCCAAGCACCAACAATCGGGCAGCGGTCGACACGTTCATCGGGGCAGTTGAGGCGCGAGGCAGACCAAACGGTTGCCCTTTGCAAACATGCGGACTTTTGATTACTATTCCGGACCAAGCCGAGCAACGCTCTGGCTAAACCGCGGGAACAGTAGGGCTTCCAGCTATACGCAAAAGCCAGTCGGCCAACACCTCTCGGTTCAGGTTCCGTCGGCGCATCTGGGACAACAACGAACTCACCGCCTGGCAGGACTGCCGCAACAAAAAGCACACCAAGGCCGACTGGCACTTCACCACCGCCGATGCTCGCGTGAAGCTGAAACGCCTATACCCAGCGATATGAGTGAATTAGGGGACGAGATCGCGATTGCGTCCAGCTCCTTGCCCCGGTGCTCCGGCGTAAACAGCCAGATGCCGACGCCCATCAGCAGCATCGCCACCGGCACGATCAGGAACGCCTTGGCGAATGAGCCGGTGCTCTGCTGAATGCCGATGGTGACGAAAGGCCACAACACGAAGCCGACCAGCCAGGCCACCGCCCAGGAGAAGCCGTTGCCGACGCCACGAATGCGCGTCGGATAGAGCTCTGCCGTCAGGATCATGCTCGGTGCCCAGAAGCCGAGGAAGCCAATGCTCCATAACAGTCCGTATATCCATAATTCCGTCGCTTTCGGCGAATACCCAGAGCGTCAGAAACACCGCGCCTTCTACCAGCATGACATAGAACGCGGGTTTACGGCCGAACCGATCGGAAATCAGACCCGCCGCGAAGAGGCCCAGGAATCCGACCAGCCCCCACCAGATATAGAACGTGCCGTAGGTCGCGGTGGACCAGTGCCGCTCCTGTGCGAGATACAGCGGCATCCAGCCGCCGACCGTCCCGTAGATGATCGTGCTGCAGCATTCGATGAACGTTGCCGCCGCGGTGTTGCCGAGCATGTCGGGCAGGAAGAGCTGGCGCGCCGGAACCTTCGCCGCCTTGTCGAGCCAAGCCTGGTCGCCTGACAGCACAGGGCGGCCGGCAGCCTGCGCTTCCTGGATGCGCCGCTTGCGATCCTGTAACCGCACCCAGTAGGGCGATTCCGGCAGTTGCATCCGTACGTAGACCGCGAGCAGCGCGACCACCGCCGGCACCACACAGGCGATGCGCCAGCCCCATTTGGCAATGATGAATGTGGCGATCGCGCCGGCGAGTGCCGCGCCAAAGCACCAGGTACCGCGATTGATGCCGATCACGCGGCCACGCATATGTGCTGGCCAGGTCTCGGCGACCAACATCGAACCGAGCGACCATTCGCCATTCAGGGCGAAGTTGATTGCGCTGCGCACCGCGACGAAGGCGATGAAGGTCGTCGTGACCGCAGCTATCGGCATCAGCAGGGAAAACAGAGCAATATTGATGGCGAGCAGGCTACGGCGGCCGTAGCGATCGGCCAGCCAGGGCCAGACGTACATGCCCAGGGATGCCGATCAGCAGTGAGATCTGCAGGCCGCTGCGATATTCGGGGAGGGTGACGCCGAAGTCCCTGATGATAAGCGGTGTCGCCAGGGCGAAGATCACGCCGTCCATGCCGTCGAAGCCCCAGCCGAGACCATTAGCGATGGCGATGTGCCAGTGCGTTCGGGTCACGCGCGTTGTATCGCTGGCGGCGCGGAAGGCGGCGGAGCGTTCGCGGTAGCTCTGTTCCAGCGGGCCGGCGATGTCGGAGGACGCGACGGCTCCGGACGGGCCATGGAGTGCTTCCTCCTGGCGGGCATTCTTCTCGCTGTCACGCTGATATTCGCAGGGAGGTGGTTGCCGGTGCAAGCAGGTGTCAGTGCGTGTTGGATCGGTCACATCGCCCATGTGGTCCTCTGACAAATGTTGACATTGGGAAATGTCGAATCAATTCATGGTCCAGAATCCAGGATCAACCGCCGCCCGGATTGACCCAGGTTTCCCCGATCCAGCCATTCTCGTCGTAGTCGGGCTCGACCAACGCGCCTCCATCGCGTCGAGGTCGCCGCCCCCTCTCCGCACGGTCAGTGCAATGTTCGGAACGTTCAACACTTGGAGAAAAAAGCCAGTCGGCCAACAAAAGTCCGCATGTTGGTAGCAGAGGAAGGGATTACCTTCGATCAGACGAGGCGAATGCGCTGATCGAGGCCGCCGGCAAGGTGAGGCGCCAGCCGTTGCGGGATCAGTGCCTATTGCGGCTGATTTTACCGCCACGGGCTGCGCGTGAGCGAAGCCAGAGACGTCAGGTGGACGGACTTCGATATTACGGCGGGGTCGGGCCCGAAGACATTCCACGTGCGGCGCCTGAAGGGGTCAGTGGATAGCGTGCATACGCTGGACCGCGACGAGGTATCGGCACTTCGGAGGCTGAGGGCTGACAGCACGTCGCCGTTCGTGTTCGTCTCAGAGCGGGGTGGCCCACTGTCGCCCGACATGATCGCCCGCATCGTCGAGAGGGCGGGCGAAGCTGCGACGCTGGGGTTCCATGTCCCTGCGGCATGCCAACGCCAGCAGACTCCGGAGGGCCGGCAGCGCATCGTGAAGGCCCGCACGCTGCACGCCGCCTGACGATGCGCGGCCTTGGCCCAGCCAAGGAACAGCCGAACCATAGCTACGTCCAAGCCGTCGAGAAGCCGTTTTTGCCACCGTCGAGGCCCATAACCGGACCTATCCCGCAGCTCCCCTTCCTCGTCCGGCCGCCCGGCTGTTTGGCGGTCATGTTCGCGCCAGGGGCTAAGCAGCCGTATGGCTATCGGACCCGGACGGCAGCAAGCGCCCTGGCGCCAGCTTCGTGTAGCGCACCGTGTTGGCGATCGAGGCATGGCCAAGGAAGTCCTGGATCAGCCGAGTGTCCGTGCCCACGTTGGCGAGAGCTGACGCGCAGCCCTCACTACATCATCCAGTTGTTTGCGGCAACGTCACCGACTTATCTTGCGTCTAGCAACGCAGAGACGCGAAGAAGGGTGACTGGGGTTTGTTACGCCGAATCCTGTCGGCGCGCTCATTCACGTCCTTGGCAATGCGTTAGGCGGCTTGCCGTAGGACTTCGTGCAATTGCCGCGCTGCGCCGCCCAGAGTTGCGTTGATCGACATCGACACTTCGAACGGATTATTGTCGCAGGCACGGACCTTTGTATCCTCGGACAGGAAGGCGGCCATCTGCTCGGCCAGCCGTGCGACGTTGCGGGCCATGGCCGGGTCGACCGTCGGCAACCCGCCGCGCAGCTCCATGATCGCTGCCTGCAGCTTCACCCGCGTGTTGCCGGTGAGCGCGTTCAGGCCGAATTGGCCGATGCGCTGCAGGTCGGGATCGGCGCTGTCGCGCAGCTCGCGCTGCAGTTCGGCGATCTGCTCGTTCACCGTTGCCTGCGCCGCGTCGAACTCGGCCAGGACCCGCTCCAGGCGGCCGCTAGGCTGATTGCCGGACCCGGCCGCGGCGGCATCCAGCGCATGGCGCAGCGATTCGATGCCGCCGGCGGCATAGTTGAGGTTACCGGTCTTGATGTTGACCTGCACTTCGCGAGCCCGCTTGGTCAGTGCCTCCTTCCGGGCGGGGTCGATGACAGTGGCGATGCGGCGGGCCAGTTCGCTCAGCGCGGCGACCAGCGCCGCGGTGTCAGGCTTCGCTTCAGGCTCGGGCAGCGACGGCGGAGCTGATTGGTTCGAGTTGCTGCGGGCCGACGTCACCAGCGCATCCAGCGCGCGACGCAGCGATTCGATTCCCGCGGCAGCGTAGATGAGGTTGCCGGTCTTGATGTTGACATTGCCTCGCGCGCCTGCTTCGCCAACGCCTCCTTCTGCGCGGGATCGCGCGACCACGGCGATGCGCTGGACCAGCTCGACCAGCGCTGCGGTCAGCGCCACGACGTCAGTCTTCGCCGAGGCTCGGGAGCGGCGGAGGTGGTGGCCGCTCGTTCAGCCCGCAGCGTGCTTGCTGGACGTCGTGACGGCGGCATCTAGCGCGCGGCGCAGCGAATTCGATGCCGCCGGCAGCGTAGGTAAGATTGCCGACCTTAATGTTGACGTTCGCCTCGCGGGCCTGTTTGGCTAGCGCCTCCTTGCGTGCGGGGTCCGCGACGTCGGCGATGCGCTGGAGCCAACTCAGTCAGAGCCGTTGTCAGCGCCGTTGCATCGGGCTGGCGCGGCCTCGGTGTGCACCGGCCTCTATCGTGCGCCGATGCCGGCTGCTCCGCGCTTCCTCCTCGGCAGCGACTTCGACCGGCGTGCCGTCCTCCAGCAGGATCTGCACCTTGCGGAAGCCGGTGCCCTTCAGCGTCTTCACCAGTCGGCGCGCTATGCTGGTGACCGCCTTGTTGAGCATGAACTTGACCAGCGTGGGGTCGTCCTCGGTGTCGACCACCGCGGTGCCGAAGCGTGTGTTGAACGCACTGGGAAATTGCTTCTGCAAATCGCCCTGCAGCGACTTGGGGGAGCGATGCGGCGACAGCAGCAGCAAGGCGACGCTCTTGTCGTCGCCGACGCCGAGTGCGCAGTTGACCTGTTCCTGCTTGGACTTGATCAGGAACCGCTTCATCTCCGTCCGGTCCATCCCGGTCTGTGTCTCATTCGCCATGTTCATGGTCTCCTGCGATCAGCACAGGTGTCGTCGCATGCAGTGCGAAAAGGATATGACTGCAGTCACCGGGCGCTGCTGCGGCTTGCGGTCCGCGAGCCTCAAAGTCTCGCGTTCGACAAGTCACGGCGGTATGCCTGCTCACGCAGTTCGGCTGGCGTATTCCGCCTACCCCATAGGCTTCTGCAAGTCGAACTGCAGTGTGCCATGTTCCTATTCGTCGTTGGCTGGGCCGCGGAACAAAGTTTCAGAAGAACACCGCCTGAACGATCAGCTCCAGGATGTGCAGCAAGCCAGCGCCTTTCTCCTGATGCCCGAGGCACGGCTTTCAGCGTGACTCCGGTCATACCCGTCTGGTGCCGGGAATGCGAGGGAGGTGCATCGAAAGCTGAGACTCCATGAAGAAAGACATTCACCATGAAGGACACAAACAACGACACGCCCGGGATCGCCACGTTCAAGGCGGCATTCCAGGACATTCCTCAGCCCCCGGACGCGCACGAGCCGGCGACCAATCGGGCGGGGAACCATGGTCCGCCGCCACTGCCGCCCCCTCCTGATGAGGAGCGGATAAACCGCGTGCTCGGACGACAACAGACGGTCGCGAGTGTTGGCCAAGAAGCGGTGGAGGTAGCCCCCCCGCCATTGCCCGCTCCGCCGGCGCGGGACCGCATGCAACGCGCCGCACGCCAGCGCGCACTAGCGACGCCACCGGATCTGTCCGCACCCCTTGCCACCTTTACGCGAAGTCGACATATCTGGTCGTCACCAAGCGATACCCATTGGGAGCGGCGAAAACGGCCAGGTCATCCGCCTTGACGGGCCCTCTGGCACCCAGCCACTCGCCTTCAAGACGATTAAAGGCAGCGCTTCGAAAGAAAAAGATGCGGCCCTGCTGAGCGAAGGACAGCTCCTGGCAGGCGGTAAGCGGCGATGGCCAGGGCCTCGGCAGGCATCCCAATATTGCGAAGTGCTTGGGTGTCGCGGAAGTCAATGGCACGAAGGGCCTGGTGATCGAACACATCGAGGGCACGGACATGGCTTCGGCGATGAGCGCCATGGAGGTCGTGTACAAAGCCGGAGAGATGAAGCACGAAGAGTATTTTGGTGTTTTACAGTATGCAATGAGCCAGGTCCTATGTGCTATCGAGTATCTGGATAAGCTGGGCGTCGTCCACAATGATGTACGAGATAGCAACATCATGTTCGACGCGAAGACGGGTGACGTAAAGCTGATTGACTTCGGTGTTGCGGTAAATAGAAAGCAAGATCCTGCGCAGGAACCTAGCATTGGCGCATCACTGAACGACGAAGGGCTGCCCTATAAAAACAAGGTCTCCGACCATGCAAGGCCTGAGCCTGCAACGCTAATGGCGCCTATTGGCTTCGGCACGGTCGCCCCGGAGTTCTACGTAGCGGCTGATCAGGGCGACGCCGACCCCCGCCAGGTGCTCAGTGGTAAGCATGACGTGTTCAGCGTCGGTGCGACGACTTATAAGAGAGTGGAGGGAGAAGATTTCACCTATAATGACGAGGGGATCGTAAAGGACGGCAAAACTGTCCTCCCAGAGGAAGTTCCCGGCATTGCATTGAGCATCGATCGGCCCGCCTCTGCCCCTGGTGAAAAGAACGATCGCGGACGGATACCCGGCTTTGCCGACGTTGCAACGGACTATACCAACTTCGTGAATCGCGCGATGCATCCTGACCCGGCCAAACGCCTGTCCCCTGGCACCGCCCGGGATGCAAACTTCCTGTCGGATCCTCTCCTAACGGACGAGCAGGCGCGGCGGGTCCTCATCAGGTTTTTGAACCCGAACAGGCCAGTCAATCCTGACCAGGATGACGAGGAGCCGCTGGACCGTAAAGGACGTGGGAGTGGATCGGCGGATGCCAATCATTCAGGTAACGGTGCCGCATTGTCGAGCGACCCAACAAGTGGTGGGCAACCAGACCAGGCCGACCCGGCGGCGTTGGGAGGGAAGCCTGGTTCGCTGCCGAGTGAGGCCGCAGACGAAGATTTCAGGTTAGAGCAGGCCAAAGCCAAAGCAGAGGCCGAGCGGCAGCACTTTATGGAGATTGAGGCAGTGGCAAGAGCGCAGGCCGATGGATCACTCGAGGCAAGGGCAAGGGCTGAGGTTGAAAGAGCGGAAACTATCATTGCGGTGCATAGGGCAACGATCGGTCAGATGTGTCGCAACGGAAAGGCACTAGAAGTCCATGCAATGTTACATACATTGGGAATATCACATGACATTCTTGACAGGCTGGGCTATCCGGGCTGATTGAAACTGCGGATTGCTGGCTGCGGCCCGCATCGTCAAGTCAATCCAGGCTAGCCTGACGCTCGAGTATTCTTCCTACTGCAGGGCCTGATCTATTTTGTCGAAATGAGCAATCGCACCGGCGGCGATGCCGACGCCACGCGGCCGTGCCACACGGCCACGCTGGCGCATCTGTTGGTGGCGCAGGAGGCGAGCGACGAAGCCGAAACTACCCGACATTAACGAGGACGAGCGCGTGTTCTCGGCCGCAGTGCGGGTTCGATAGCCTGCCGCCGTCGCGTAGGGTTGTCGAGCCCCCGCGGTTGCCGTCAGCCGCGCCCGCCAGCATCTGCAGCTCTCTGGGCGCCTCTTCCATCGCCGCGTGAATTGAGGATCAGGGCGAAGCCGCGTTCCACCAGTTCGGCACGAAGCTTGAATGCTTGCCGAGCTATCCGCTATCCGCGCCGCGTCAAATTTACCCCAACGTGTAGCTAGTGAAGATCTCCTGGGCCCGCTTGAAAGCCTTATCCACCGCTGCGGTCGGCGTCATACCGTTCTTGATGACATCAGCATGCGCGACACCCCAGAGCTGCTCGGCGTTGACCTGGCCCCAGGCCGGATTGAACCCATTGAAAGCCGGGAAGGGTCGGCCCCAGCACGGCCTCGTGGACATAGGGGGACCGGTGCGGATCGTCCTTGGTATCGGTCCACCACGGATCGTCCCTCACGATCTGCGGAATGACCGGCACCCAGCGCCCCAGGCCGTTTTTGAGGTTCTCGTTCATCACCTGCGGCTGCATGAAATATTTCATAATGTCCTTCGCTGTTACGACGTTCTTGGCTCCTTTCGGTATGAAGCCACCGCCTGCACCTTGCACTGCCAACATCGGCGAGCCGTCATTGCGGTTCGGCAGACCCATCACCACCGCCTCCTCGTAATGCTCCTTCTTGTTTTTGATCATCGCGAGCTCGGTGGACAGTGTGCCGTCGAGATCCATCACGAACAGCTTTTCGTGGTAGGCATTGTTGTCGTCGGCATCGTTCCAGCTCAGCGCCTCTGGCGGGATGTAGCCCTCCTTGTAGCAGTTCGTCATGTAGCTGACCGACCTGATCGCCGCCTCGCGCACCTGCGGATCGTCAGTGTGCAGCTTTCCGTCCCTGGTGAGGATATTTTGGCCGTCGTTGGCGATCAGGAAATGCGCGAAGAGACCATTGCCGTCGTTCGGTCCGACAGTGGTGATCTGCATTCCCATGGCATACATCTTGCGCATCCCCTTTGCGCGCAATTCCTTCTGCACCGGTTTGAAGAAATCCCAGAACGCGTTCCAGGTCTTCGGCGCATCCGACAGCTTGAAGCCGGCCTTGGTGAGCAGATCTCCCCAGATGTGGAATGGTGCGAGTGGTGCCGTTGTAGAAGGTGGAGTTCAGCAGGGCGGTCTCGCTGAGCTTGGATCTCTGCACCTCGACGACGTCGCTGACATCCTCCAGTTTATTGTCCCAGGCGTTCTGCGGCAGAATTGTCGCCGGTGCGTCATGGAAGATCAGGTCCGGCACGTCGCCGCTGGTGATCGCGGAGATCGCTTTTTGGTTCAGTGCCGTGAAGGGCATTACGCTGAGGTCGATCTTATTGCCGCTGGTTCTCTCGTAGTCCGCGACCGTCTTACGGAACGCGTCATCTTCCTCGGGAACAAAACCCTGCACCTGCCAGACGGTCGCGGTTGTAGCCGCAGAGGCTTCGGCGGCAAGCTAAATAGCTACAAACTCGCCTTAGGTGAGTACAACGGTGTTGCGATCTGTGAATTTCCCGGCAATAAAGCCGCTGTCGCCTGCTCGATGTCGGCTACGGCTACAGGCGGGTTTTCCCGTGTCGAGACTACGACTCTGCTAACGTCCCAGCAGGCCGAGGCGGCGATGAAGCAGGCCAACCAGACCAAAACCGAATACAAGCCGCCAAACGCCTGACCGGCGCAAGTCGCGCTGCCAGCTCTTGTAGGCCAACGCGACCGCGGCAACTTGGTCGGGCTTGCGCGCCAACATTGAGTGAACCATGTCGTGCCACGCGGCTTTCACCGCATCCGGTATTACGGCTTGCTTGCCAGTTCAGCACGCAGGGCCAGTATTGCGCGTGCCCGCGAGCTGCTTGGCGTCGCGCTGCCGTCGGAGCCTGTGGAATCCAGAGCCACTCGATCACTTCCCGCCGTGTCCCTGCTGCGGCGGGCGCATGATCGTCATCGAGACCTTCGGGCGATGGCGGCAATCCCGCGCGCCACCCCAGGCGCCCGCACCAACCGGGAGCGTCCCCTCGTGACTTGGCACGGCTTGCGCTCATCTCTGACGCCGCAACACCACCGCTGCGGCGAATGCGCCAACCCATCCTCTTTGCCGAGATCAGCGCGACTGGACTGAACATGAGCCGTGGCCGGATCCCGCTGCCGGTCCCGCCTGGCGAAAAATCTCACTCAACAAGTCCCTGCCAACTCCAGCGCCGAGCCAGTTTCGCCGTCACACAGCAGAACAAAACTTCAAATCCCTATAGACCATCGCCGCAGCCCCGCGGGTTCGTGCATGGGCGGTTTCCGTACGCCGACCGATGCCAACATGCGCGACCTGCGATGGCCGGCGCCCGAAAACCTTCACCATGGCGGTCGCTCCAGGCCGCCTCACAGTTACTCGATTGCAGACGTTCGCCTGAATGTGGCGGTAGCTGTTCAGATGTCTGCTGCGGGTGGATTTCGGACCGAGCGGCCCTGGCAAGCATCGCCGCCGACACGCCGTCAGGCGCATACGTGAACGGTTGCCGTGGAATATGACCGATATTGGACGCCGCCTGAGCGGAGGCTGACGGTTGATCTAGATCAATGACATCGTCGTTCGTGAATTGCTCGTATCGCAGCGTGATAGAGTGGCATTGCTATCGTTCACTCACAGTGCCTGGATGGGCCGGGCATTTGGGAAATGTCGATAAACGACACCAATGGGAGCGTATAATGTCCTTGTTTTCGATCCGGATGTTGACACCGAACGTCGGAAAATCCGCGCTGGCCGCAGAGCGAGCGCGCACGCTTGGTGGCATCTATGCCTACCGTTTCTCGCGACAAGCTGGCCGGCCAGCTCGCGCTGATGCCCGAACTCGATGCATTGGCCCAGGCTAACGATGTCAAAGTCCTGGCTTCTGTCCCGGTGTTCTCCAGCGATATGGGCCGGTTGATCGCGGCTTACTACTACAGGTCGCCTGCCCATTTGGGCGCCGCGATAGACGGCGTCGGCACGTCCGATGAATTCCAGTCCATCGTGACGAGAGCCGCCGCGTTCGGCAGCCTGACAAGGAGTTGGGTCGCGATGAACATGTGAGCGTTCGCCGGTCCCGGCCCGGGGTTGTCGTTCACGGCGGATAGTGGGTTCCCAAGGCACTCTATGACCTGACGTCTGTTGCCATGCACAGGTTCAGATGGAGTTGGCTTTGGGTCGAAGTCCGGTCCTACGGGTCTCGCCGCTTGGCCCAGTCTCCGGTCTGAATCGACCATTCGGTTCCATTGCTACCGGCCCCCCAACGTTGTGGCCCTCTACCCTTGTCCTTAACGTGGGCAAATTTCGGGGTACGAGGACTACGCCTATGACGCGACAGCCCATTCGGTTTGACGATGGAGCAGCCTACGAGCGCATGATGGGCGTCTGGAGCCGAACTCGTGGGGCAGGCGTTCCTTGATTGGCTGTCGCCCGACGTGGGCCAACGATGGATCGACGTCGGCTGCGGAAACGGTGCTTTCACTGAGCAGTTGATGCTGCGTTGCGCACCGGCCGAAATGCAAGGCATCGATCCGTCCGAAGGACAGCTTGCCTTCGCTCGGACGCGGCCAGGGACGGCGGGCGCGGTCTTTCAGCAGGGCGACGCCATTGCGTTACCATTCGAAGCCGACCGGTTCGATGCCGCTGTCATGGCGCTGGTAATCACCTTCGTGCCCGACCCAGGCAAAGGCGTCGATGAAATGACTTCGGGTGGTTCGTCCCGGCGGCCTGGTAGCAACCTATATGTGGGACATGCCCGGCGGCGGAACTCCCCCCGAGCCAATACTCGCGGAATTGCGCGCCATGGGCGTCACACCAACGGTTGGGCCCAGTGGCCACGTCTCCAGCATGGAGGGGCTACGCCACCAGTGGACGAACGCAGGACTCCGGTAAATCGAGACCCGCGCGGTCGCGGTGCGACGCACTTTCGACAGTTTCGACGATTTCTGGAACGTGAGTACGGCCACCGGCGCCCTACAGGCAACGCTCGACCCGATGAAGGACGATACAATATCGGAATTAAAAGAACGTGTTCGCGCGCGTCTCCCCGCCGACGGCCAGGGGCGGATCACGGTGGGCGGGACCGCCAACGCGATCAAGGGCCACGTGCCGTAGCACCGCCGATAATGCGCTGGAAGATGACGCGATGCGGATATGGAGAACGAAGTGACCATCGTTTTCTGCAACTACAGACCGAAGCGGGCGCGGAAGGCGAGGCCCGTCGTCGAATTTCCGCTCGGGCGCATCGTCTCGGCCAGCGCGCCGAAAAAGCGTCACTACGGCGAGATACGGCAAGGCGTGCCGGATGAGGCCGAGCGCGCGAGGCTGATTGCCGCGTTTATGGAACGAGCGGGCCGCTAAAACACATTGGGTGCGTTTAGATGGGTTCACTCATCGCTTTATTGATAATCACCGGCATCATCGCCTTGGCGTCGCCCATCGCGGCGTTCTGGTTCATTGCCATCGCGCTGACTATCGGGTTCTTCATCGCCAAGTGGGAGGACAGCGATTTCGCCGAGGGCATCCGGCAGAACAACGCCGAGTATCGCAAGCTCGGCCAGAAGCCGCCCAGCTACGGCGGTGGCTTCGTGGTCATTGCCATTATCATCGCCTGTGTCGCCATCGCCGGGCAGGTCGCCCCGCAGGATTTAGAGCATGGCAATCAGCCCCGGACGGACGCGCCGCGGCCCTGCGACCGCAGCATTCCCAACTACGTCTGCGACCGTCAGTAAGCGCGCGTTTGGTCTGGCTGAGTGGGCTTCTGCTGAATGAGCGGGTTGATGTTCAGCCCACCTTGCACATTGGGCACTGCGCCGCTGCTGTTCATTGGAGCCGGTGCGGTCTGTCCAGACCAGATTGAACCGCCGCGGAGGCTGCCGTTCGCTGCTGGTACTGTTAAGGGTGGATTGAAGCCGCCGCCGGCTTGTTCTCCAACTCGCGGGCGTTCTTGCTTTTGACGGCGATTTGGGATTGCAGGAGCGCCAGTTGCTCGGCCATAGCCTTTCCGGTGCGGTCCTGTTTGCGAGGGGCCAAGCTCGAAAGGCGGCACAGTGCCGTCAGGATATGAAACTCATAGTAGGCGATTGGGTACACCATCTTGTTGTCGCAGGTGCCGGACTCGCGACTGGCAGAACACTCGAAGCTAAAGCCGTATTTCCCTGCCGGGCCACCGCGGGATCTGAGCATCAAGCGTTGGCCGCAGGCACAGAATACCTTGCCCACGAACAGATTGGCGATGCGCTCGCCAGTTGGCCCATCCCGTAGGACTTTTCGACCAGCCAGCGCCTCGCGGGTCCGCCGCCAAATGCTTTCGCTGATAATCTGCGGGAATATCCGAACCTGCACGTCCACATCTGATTTGCGGTAGGAGCCACCCCCGCCGATCTTTGCTGTGTAGATGCCGCGCACCCGTTCGTCCTTCGAGATGAGAGCCACCCGGCCCACTGTCCACTCCGCCCGATTGCCCTTCTTCACATACGCGGCAAACAGCGGATACCGCTGACGCCGGGCATTAAGCCACTTGGCAATCTGGCCGCAGGTCATCCCTTCCAGACACAGATCGTAGATTTTCCGCACAATGCGGACGCGCTCTGTGACCTCCTTGTATTGGGGGTTGCTTGGGTCGCCTTTACGCACAAGCCAGCCGGGGGGAATGAGCAGCGGAATGACCTTGGTCTTGCCCGCGGCGAAATCGCGCAGGGCCTTGCGCTTCCTCCCCTTCACGTCCCGCGCCATATCGCGGAGGCGTTCCGCATACTTGGCAGCGCCATTAATGTCCGCGAGTAGCTTATGGCCGTTGTCGCGCAGGGAAACTAGGTCCCAAATGTCGTGGTGGTCGCCAGTGACGATAATTACCCCGGCTTGCACGATGGCGAAAAGATAGGCAGGGAAATGTCCATCGGCTTTCGGCAAAGTCTGTCCAACGCCTCGATGACAAGCACGGTGCCGGGTTTCACGGTGCTGACGGCGAACGTGCCGTCATCCAGCTTGATCCGGCTACCGTCCGGGTTCAGACCGAGCATCTCCATAAACACGCGCAGCTTGCCTTCTTGCGGTGGACGCCTTTCGATGCCGACGTGCCCCTGTCGATAAACTGCTGGTCGAGCACCATGCCAAATTCTGCCAAGGTCTCTAGCAGCACCTTATGTTGCCGTTCGAGCGTCGAACCTTTACCTTGGTTGACGGCACTGAACCGTAGATACGAGATGACCGGGCGGCCCCGGAGCATTTCCCTCGTAGTCCGGACCGGATCGTTGTAGGGGTTCTGGCGAACGATTGGCATTGTCGTAGTTGTAATCAGGTCTTTTTTCATGTCAGGTCTCCTTGGTTTGTTATCGCAGTTACCGAGAAGACAGCATGATCGAACCAATTCGATCACACCGTCATCCCGATAAGAGCGAGTTATCAGCAGCGGATCGGATCGGGACGCGAACGGCCGCTTTCAAGGGGTGATGAGGCCCTCGCATCAAAGATTTTTCGCTGTTGCAGATCGGTGGTTCGGAAGCGGGGTTTGATCAGGGCAGCACGCGCCGCGAGCGATTTTTGTCGCCGCACATGGAAGCCGGCTGGATCACTCCCTATCTGCACGATCCGCAATCACAGGGGGCGTGACATGCCTGACGAACTGATATCATTCGATGAGCCAACCGAACCGCCGAAGATCCGCATCATCTGCGAGACCTGCGGCAGCGAGAACGTACGCCGCGATGCGTGGGCATGCTGGGACGTTGAAACACAGGACTGGGTGCTCGAAGAAGGCGGGGTGATGGATGACGCCTACTGCGGCGAGTGCGACGGTCCACATCCCTCGTGGAGCAGCCCGTCGCCGTCCTACCCGAAGGAAACACACCATGAGCGACAAGTGGATCGTCATCTTCGGCAACTTAGCCCGCGGCATTGATGGCGCTGAGGGTCCGTTCGACACCGAGACCGAAGCGCAAGAGTACGCCGCTGCTCAGCAAGAGTGGTACAAGAACGGCGACCAGCAATGGGTGCGGGTGCCGCTGGAACCGCCGAACCCGGACCATGAGGATCGCGACTGAACTACGGCAGCACGATGCTGGAGCATGGGATGGTATGCGTCAGGTGCGGTTGCAGCGCGGCGGGCACATCGTTGTACAGGACCAGCATCAGATCGCTGTTCAGCACGTTGTCCTGCCCCCTGAACTTGATCCGCTTCGTCGGAAACAGGAAGTGGCGCGCGTATGGCATAACCCAGTCGTGGAACCAATTCGTGTTGGTGGATGCCAGCGTCAACCACGTGACGTGGTCGGCGCCGCAGTGTGCAAAATACTCCGCGAGTTGGGCGTTCATGCCGAACGGCCCATTGTCGAAGACGCGTTTGCCATGCACATCGGCATGGAGGATGTCTTTGGAGAAGGCGGGTTTGAGCGCGACCCGCTTGCTGCCGGCACACCCGTCGAAATCGTAACCCATGATCCCGTCCAGATACCGGAACGTCGGGAGCGGCGTGCGATAGTCCTGCCGCTTGGGTCCGTTCCGGTAATCCGTTCGCTTGCCGTTACCAGTTGCGGAGCCTCCGCGTTTCGTTGCGGTTTCGGGACGTGGCTTGGCAATCAATTCCAGCGCAAACTCAGTACCATAGCGACCGCAGTCGCCGCGCTTGCGCCGTTCCTTGACGTAAGTTGGCCAGTTCTCCGGCTTCCCGATTTGGAGGTGCGCCTGCAAGGTACGGAGCGCACAGCCCATGTTGGCCTTGCACCACGCATCCTCGGCCTTCCCCCTGCCGACGTTGGCGAGGACCCAAGGGCGGATCGTGGTCGCCCATACGATGGCGATGTCAGCGCATTCGCGGCAGTCGGTGAGGTCGTTATCCATGATCGCGGCGCGGCGGCGGCCAACGGCATCCAATCGCGCCCGCAGGCTGGCCGCGCGTTTGACGATAGAGTTCAGGTGGCGCAAGGCACATCGCTCCCACTGCGCCCTGTTCGTTGAAAGGACGCACGCGCCCCGTGCTGGGGGCAGGAGCGGAGGAGCCAAGTTTGCCGGAACACACCGGCATAGGCTTACGGATGCCCTCACTCCCCGCTAGGGCGGGGGCATTAGCCAAGTCATCGCCGATTGCCGGCGCGAAGAGGCTGACATGGTGGAGTTCAGGGGGTCAAGGCAGTGCCTTGTGATCTGAGCCGAGACGCCCTAGATCGCGGTCACGCTCTTTGACAACCGCATAGGATACGAGCCAGCAATGGCTATGTTGGGTCAATTCCCATTTGGAATGAAAGCCACCTCGGTGGCTATGATAAGATGAACACAGTGACTATTAACGGACTTCGAGAGCCACCGAGGGTGGCTATGATAACACCGCGCAACGAGTAAAATCCCGAGTTAGCCACCGAGGGTGGCTATGATTTACGCCAGCGGCAATCCATCCTTCGCATTAACGATCAGGACGATACCGTCCGCGGCGAATGTAATGGTGCGAAAGAGCGTCGGTAGAGCCATCGCGATCTGGGCGCGAGCTTCGGTCAATGCGGACCCGGACAGCCGCTCTAGCCTCACGGAAAGCGATTGTACGGCCGCTAACTCCTGATCGAGTGGCTTGGCGTTCTGCAAGGTTGCGACTTGACGCTCTAGCTTTGTTACGACGGCCAGCTTGTCGGTGTGCTGCTGCGCGAGCGTCTTCACCGCCGCACGAATCGACGGAGGCGCGTCGGCGAAACTTGCCGCCATTGCGTCGATGTTCCGTTGCAACTTGGCCGCATCTTTCTCGGCAACGTTTAACTGGGCGGTGAGGTCATTGAGCTTGTCGTTCGGCGCATCAAACTCCCACGTCAAGTTGCCGATCATGGCAAGAAGATCGCGCTCGACATCGGCTACCCGATGATATTTGACGTGCTCGCATTTATTGACGAAAGCATTGCTACATCCGAAATAGGTGTAGCGACCTTTTTGGCGGCTATGAACCTTCATTCGAGCGCCGCACACGCAGCGTGCCAGACCGCCAAGCAAATTGACGTAATGGGTCACGTTGCGCCCAGTCGATACGCCGCCCGAGTTCCGCTCGTCGAGCTTGGCCTGCACCATGTCCCATAACGCCTTGTCGATCGCGGCGGGATACGCTTCGGTGTACTCGCCGGGGGCGACGACACGCTTGCCATCGACGTAGTGACCGACCGGCTGCAACCCGAGAACTTGGCGACCGCGCAGAAGTTTGAGGATCGACGCCTGAAGCCATACGGCCTCACCGCGTTCGCGTTTCCTCGCGTTCAACGTCGGCACGTTCTCGGCATTCAGCGTGCGGGCGATCATGTCAACGCCCATTGTCAACGCCATCTTGAAGATGCGAACGATGATGTGGACTTTGGCCTCGTCCAGCACCAAAACGCCATCGACGCGGATGATCCACGCCGGTCTGTTGTTGGTGATAGAACCTCGGCGGCTGCGCCACGACTTCTTGCTGTAGTAGCTGATGTTCTCGCTGTGGTCCCTCGCCGAGTGCATGGCGCTGGAAATCTGATGGACCATCCCCTTGTCGTGCCGGAACGATTTCTTCGTGTAGACCCGCCTGTCTTGCAGGGTGATGAGCGGCACGTTGTTCTCACAGCAGATATCGAGAAATACCCCGAGAGCTTCATCAATCGGCAGCCGGTTCAATCGGGAGAAGCTCTCGACCACGAGACCGGACTTCGGGGGTAGGCTTTTGATGCGGTCTAGGAACAGCCCGAGGGCGCCCGTGGCGATGTTCTTACCGGTCGAACCCGATTTGCCGTCATCGACCAGACTGCCAAGACCCGTGTACTCGTTGACGCCCACCTCGGTGCGGAAGGCGTGAAACTCGTCGATCTGCCTGTCGATTCCACCGCCGCCCTGTTCAACCGTCTGCGATGGCGATGACACGCGGGCGTAGCTGATCACCCAATCGAGGTCCAGTTCGACTCCGCCGTAGTGGAAGATGGGCACGCTAGGTGCTCGTTGGTGTACCGCCGACATTAACTATGAGCCGATCTATGACGCGGCAAATCTCATCGAGTTCCACGCCTTGCGGCTCTTGCCCGACATGCAACTACAACCGCACTAAACCTATGCGCCGTCTAATCTCTCGCAAAGCCGCTGCCAGTCCTTCAAAGCTGATTGCATCCTCCATAGTCAGTCTCCTTTCGGGGCCGATCTATTCTCCACGCCCTTTCTTGTGTCAAGGCATACCACACGCACGGACATGGCGGCGGTCAGCATGCTGCCCAGCGTGATGGCGTCGTTGCCGGTGCCGCCAACGAGGGTTTCGACGTTTGCCACCGTCGCCGAGTTGGTGGCGTTCGCCAGAGTCAGCTTGTCACTGCCGGCGCCGAGATCGACGCTGGCATTGGCAGCTGCCGTGGCCAAGGTGATCGTGTCGTTGCCGGTTCCGCCTATGATGGTCTCGGTGTTGGCGACCGTGGCCGAGTTGGTGCCGTTGGCAAACGCGAGCGTGTCGTTGCCGGCGCCGAGATCGATCGAAGCGTTGGTGACGGCGCTGGGCAAGATGATCGTGTCGTTGCCGGGCCCACCGATGATCGGAGTGCTGGCGACGAACCGGCCGACATCAACCTCCGCGATTCCGGTCGCCAGCGAGGCGAGCGGAATGGCGGTTGGCTCGTCGAAGCCCCATGGGTTGATCAGTTGCACCATGGCCGTGCCGCTGACCATGGTCAGGCTGCCGAACATGTAGGCGTGATCGTTGAACAGGCCGTAAGGCAGGGTTCCCGAGCCGGGGGTGTCCATCACAATCAGATCACCGGCAGCCACGAAACTCTGCAACTGCGACAGGGTGAGGGAAGCCGGCGACATCCACGTTGCGGGCTGGCCCGTCAGTTCCTCCATGGCGACCACCGGGTAGCCGCCGTAGCTGATCGCGCCGTAGCCGCCCTCGAGGGTCGCCACCGCCTTCTCCAGGACCTGGACCCAGATTTCCTTCTGGCCGCTGAGGACGTCCTGTGTCGCGCCGCTGTTGACTGCGTTGCTCGGGAACGTGTTGTCGATGGTCACCGACGTGGCCTTGAAGGACGTCGTGCCGAATGTGGGCAACTGACCGTTGGCGGCGAGGTAGAGCGTCACCGTCTCGGTGCCGTTGGCATTTGCGTGGATCATGTTGGTGATCGCGCTTGTGTGCCATAGCGCCAGTTCGCCGATCGACGACAGCAGAAAGCAATCGCCGATCTGGCCCTGGTTGATGTCGCTGACGGCGATCAGCGAGGCATTGCCCGCCTCCTGGAGGTAGAGAACCTGCGTGAGCGTGGCTGTCGCATAGACCGCGGGTGTCGCCGCGGCGGTGGCGTGCGGCATGGCAACCGTGGTGCCACTGGCAGTCCGATGGTCAGGGGCAAACACGCTATCGGACAGGTCGCCGTTCGTCGGGTCACCAAACTGGTCGAACGGGTCGAGACCGGTCGGATGGCTACCGTTCGAACCGACGCTGGTGGAGTAATGCATTCTCATCATGGCGATCTCGCTGTGGGGGTGCGAGTTTTTCGCCAACTTGCGGCCTTGCAGGATGTTGCTGCCGCGCGGGTTACGGACATCACCGTAGGAACAAAATACTTCCAAAGCATGAACACGCCCCGCGCAGATGGTGATGAAAGGCTGACCCTGGCATCGTGTTCGCCGTCATGGATCGGGACGGAGCGACGCGATGACCGAGGACAAACCGGACAACACCCAAGCGGTGCGCCAGACCAACCAGTCGTTTTTCTTCCAGTCCGACATCTTCCGCGCCGGCCGTCTGATTGCTCGCCGCGCGCGACCTGGTGGCGAGGTGCACGAGCCAGCCCGCGCCATCCCGGTGTTCCGCGACTGCGATGTGCTGGTGGTGGGCGGCGGACCCTCAGGGACGGCTGCGGCGGTGGCAGCGGCGCGAACCGGCGCGGATGTCGTGCTGCTGGAACGCTACAACCACCTGGGTGGTCTCTCCACCGGCGGCCTGGTGATCTGGATCGACCGCATGACCGACTGGACCGGTGCGCAGGTGATCCAGGGAATCGCCTCCGACCTGCTGGATCGGCTCCCGAAGGACGCGGTCGCCGGTCCGCCGCGCGGGCTGTGGGGCAGCGCCGACGAGGCCACGGTTGCCTACTGGCGCGAACGCACCGCGGCGTACCACGGCATCGTCACCTGGTCGCCGACCATCGATCCGGAGCGGCTGAAACTCGCGAGCCAGGAGCTCGTGCTGGAGAGCGGCGTGCAATTGTTGCTGCACGGCCTCGGCTGCGCGCCGATCATGCTGGACGGCGCCGTGGCCGGCGTGGTGTTCGAGAGCAAGGAAGGCCGCCTGGCGATCCGCGCGCGCGTGACGGTGGACTGCACTGGCGACGGCGACATTTTCGAGCGCGCCGGCGCGGGCGCCGACAGCGACATCGAGGAGCGCGACATCCACCACTGCATGAACACGTCCTGGACCTGGGGCGGCTGCGACATGACGCGCTGGATTGCGTTCAAGGGCGGCGATGCGGCGGGTTTTTCCGCATTCATGGATCGGGGGCGCTCGCTGTGCGGCGGGCTGTTCGAGCGGCCGTTCGTGTCCTGGCGCAACGATGTGGCACTGTTCATGGGACCGCGGCTGTCGGGCTACTCCGCGGTGGATGTGCAGGACCTGACCGAGGTGGAGGTGCGCTCGCACCGGCTGATGGCGCAGCACCTCGACGTGTACCGCGCGCACGCGCCAGGCTTCGAGCAGGCGTTCCTGATGCTGTCGGCGCCGCAGCTCGGGGTGCGCCATTCGCGGCGGCTGCCTGGTATGGCGCGCGTGCTGCGCGAGCGGTGGAGCGATCCGACGCCGTGGGAGGACGAGATCGGCGTGTCTCCGTCGCTGTCGCCAAAACTGCCGCCGGTGTCGGTGCCGTATGGTTGCCTGGTGCCTCGGGCGGTGGACGGGCTGCTGGTGGCAGGGCGGCACGTGTCGTGCGACGCGGCCAGCCACTCGTTCCTGCGCGAGATCCCGCAATGCTGGCTGACCGGGCAGGCGGCCGGGGTGGCGGCGGGGCTGGCTGCGAGGCAGGCCGTGGCGCCGCGGGCACTGCGGATTGGGGGGGCGCAGGCGGAGTTGCTGCGGCAGGGCGTGTTTCTACGGGCCGGGGCGGTGGTGGGGTAAGGCAACGGCGCTGCGGTGGTCCGCTCTCTTGCTCACTTGTTCTTGCCCGCCCCCCACGACCAGAACCTTTCGCCGCCAGCACTATTCGAACAGGGCGGCGAGGCCGGGTTCCCGCTGTGCTTCCGCATGGTCGCGGTCAGTTCACGTTCAACTCCCAGGCCGGGCAGCGATCTATCGTAGGGAGCTGACAGGGCGGACGGCGACTTATGTCGCCGCCATCTCCCGCGTCGCCCTGATTGGCAGCTTCAACACCTTGCAAAGCGCACTCAAATTTGCATCTCGTGGTCTAACGTGATCGTTCTCCCAAAAATAGATGCTCGCCGTGCTGACGCCGACCTGTTCGGCGACTTCCGCAACCGACAGCTGACGCTTGATCCGGGCTTCACGGAGGTAACGAGCAAAATTGCGCTTTCGAGCCAATGGACTGATCCTTTCAACTTGCGGGAAATGATATAGTCGCAGCGCAGGGGTTCTGCCAACCTATATGATAAATAACTATGAAGGAGCTTCACGTGAACCTGAACTGGCTGGATGACGAAGGACACGCCGCAGTTTGATGCGGGGCTGGGTGCCTTCCTCTGCCGCAACCTCAAGGCGATTGGACGGGGGTTCGTGGCCATGGCCGAACTGTTTGAGTCGGGCAGACATTACCACGCGATTCAAGCGCTGAAAGATCTATAAAGAACCGATCTCGGGTTCAGGCTCCGAAACTGCTGTTGACGAATGTTGCGAATCGAAGCGCGATGACATCTGTCGTCGTCCCAACGGAAAAAGCCGAGATATCAAACCAAAGGCGCCAAACCCGCTCCGACCCCCTCCGACACCCCCACCACTTCGTCGCGATCCTTGATCTGTCCGATTCGCCAGGTCCCAATGCGCGGCGAGGCATAAGACTTCAGCGCGTGGCCCTTATGGCGGTTGCTTTAACCAATTGCGCTATTTTGTGAAATTTGGCCGAGCAATCGGCATTCTTGGCGGCGCGGTTTCCCACATGAGCCGTTCGTCTGCCTGGGTCAGCCCGTACGCCCGATTGACCAGACGCGCGAGTTCGTTCTCCAGACGTGCCGCCTCAGCGAGGCGCGATGCCACGGGCGCAACAGTCGCGGCATACTCGGCGCGAATTGCGGCGACGGCGGCTGCTGAGAGGGTGCGACGGCGGGCGGGCAACGCCGCACGCAGTGCCTGGGCGAAGGCGTCGGGTGAGAGAGCGAATGGTTCGGTCAGTGCCGCAGGTGGCTTCGGCAATTCCCAGGTGACGGCCAACCAGTCGCGCAGGGCGCGGTGTGCCGCGTGCTTCTCGTTGGCTATGATTTCCAAGTCACTGATGTGGGCGACCGCGCGGGCCTGCGATTGCTCATCGCCGTGCGCGATAGGGAATCGCTCCATGAATGTGCTGAAGTAGCGCAGCGCTTCGTCCTTGCCATGTTGTGCACCTCTCCAAGCGAACCACCAACCGAGCGGCGAGTTCAGACAGGCGAGCGCCCATGCGTCACCGGTTGGGAGAAAATATATCGTGTTGGATGCCAACGATCCCGACGCATCGCGGCAAAATTGCGCCGACCAAGTAATGTCGGCATAGCAGATCTTTGGGCGGGCAAATTGGTCGTAGTAAGCACAGGATCGCAGCTCCCACCAAAAATGTCCCTGATCCTCGCGACGGATGAGCCGCTCACGCCATGGCAGGAAATGAGCATAGAGGGCGGGAAATGCCGCTTGAAATTTCTTCTCCGCCGCTGCCGCCGGAAGTCCGGCCCAAGGCCAGCGATGATCACCGCTGCTCTTCAGGAGAAGGAACCACAGTCCGGTCTGTTCACTTGCCCACCGCCCAATATTCTGGCCACGCAGCAGCGGCTTTAGCAATTCTGCGCTGCGCGGGTCTGCTGCGACCAGCCTATCGCGCGTAGGCGTATCTACGAAGAACGCTTCGTTCAGTCCGGTCTTCACACCGTACATTGGTGCCACACCGGCATACTCGACCAACGGCGCACCTGCATCGCGCAACCGCTGCAGCAATGTCCGCACGTCCGGCGGCTCCAGCACCCAGAACTCGCGCCCCAGTGCAACGCGCGGCAATGGAAACGCGGCCTCGGCAACCTGCGTCTCCAGTGCATCCATGCGCACCAGATCGCGCGGCACCACCGTCACCCGCACCTGCTCAGGCGCATCCTGATCCAAACGCGGTCGTCGCGCGCATACCACTGATGGAAATACGTCGGTTCCCGGAAAAAATCTGCGCGCATGGCCGAAATCGGTCACGCTCACCAACCATGCGCGCGCAGCCAGCAACGCACGCAGTTCTTCCGCATAACCTGCCTTCAGCCACTTGTTCGTCGCGGTGAAAGCAAAGCGCCCGCCGGGTCGCAACAACCGCAACGCCTCCTCGAAGAAATACACGTATAAATCCGCCACGCCGTCATACGCGGTATAGCGCGCCTTCAGCGCGCGTTTGATCGGCGCGAGGTGTTCCTGCCGCACGTACGGCGGATTGCCGAGGACCGCATCGAAACCACCACGCGGCGTGGGGCCGGTCCAGGTGTCCCACACTCCCGGATAGGCCGGCTGCCAATGTAGAAACCGCCGTTGCGCCGCCATCGTCCGCGCTTGGGCAAGCAGCGGCTGCAATGCCGCTGCGTCCTTGCCACGCGCCGCCTTGCCCGCCGCCAACTCAACCGGATCGCCGCACGCACCGTCCAGCCAGGCATTGATCAGACGCTCGCGTTCCCGCTTCTTCGCCCTGCCGCTCTCGACCGGCAGCCAATCGAGCGCGTACCAGCAATCGAGAAAGGCGCGCAAGGGCGCGGTGGCCTTTTCCATATCCTCGAACAGACTGGCACTTTCGCGCACCTCGGCGATGTCGGCATCCGCCAGATGCTCGATGCGGCTCATCGACTGCGCTGCCGCGCGCGCTTCCTCGATCGAGTGTGCCAATCCCATGCCACCGCGAACCGCGTCGCCGACACCGCTCGTCACCGCATCCAGATCGGCGACCCAGACACCGAACAGGCTGTCGCCGTCGCGCAGATGGTGATCCAGGAATGACAGCGGCGCGCCGACGGTGAAGCTGTGCAGCCACAGCGACAGCTTCGCCAACTCCACCGCGAGCTGGTTCAGATCGACACCGTAGATCACCCGCTTCAGCACGAGCCGGCGAACGATATGCCTGTCGTCGAGATGCTCGCCGCGCAACGGCCAGCCATGCAACGCCGCGGCGGCCTCGATCCGCGCGCGCTCCTCGGCGATGCGGTCGGTCAGCGGCGAGCGGTAGCCATACGCCGCCCCATCGTCTGCCGCCTCCACCGTGGCACTCAGCGTCTGGTCGGCGAGCCAGTCCACCAGAGAGACCAGGAAATGCCCCGATCCCATCGCGGGGTCGCAGACCTTCAGGGCCAAGAAGCCATCAGCGGGATCGAACCGCCGCAGGTCGGCGCATTTGTCGGCCGCCGATCGATGATCGCCCTGGACGCGCTCCAGGGCCTCGGCAAACGCGGCACGGCGTTCCTCCAGCAGCGGTGCGACGGCCTCGTGCATCACCAGCCGCACAAGTTCCTCGGGCGTGTAGTACGCGCCGATGTCGTGGCGCAGCGTATTGTCGTGAACCGGCGCCACCCGGTCGTCGCGCAATTCTACCCGGCGCTCCAACAGGCCCTCGTAGATGGCGCCGAGCTGCTGCACCGACAGATCGCGGTAGTTGATCCAGCGTGGCTCCTCGCCGGGTTTGCGGATCACTGACAGCCGATCCAGCACGCGGCCAACCGTCGCGTCGGGCAACATGACGCGTGCCAGGAGTGGTGCGCGCTGCGTCTCGAACAGGCCACCGTTGTAAGGCGGCATGCCCATCGCGTCGTCGCCGCCTGCCACGGCGCGGAACAGGCCAGTCAGGCCTCGCCAGAATGTCGTCGCCGAGGCTGAGAACTGGCGACCGTATGCGATCGCGTCTGCCACCTGGTGCCGCATCGTGGTGATCGCGAACGGGCGGTAGCCATCATGGCTCACCGGCAGCAGGTCGCGGTCTTCGGCGTAGAGCAGGAACAGCAGGCGGTAGAGCAGAATGAGTGCCGCATCGCGTACCGTGCCTGGCCAAGCCGCATCGGCACTCTGAGGTTCGGCATCCGCCCCCGAGAGCGCGTCGAGCAGCGCTGGGAACACATCGTCGAATACCGCGCCCGCCAGATCGGCGGTGACCTGCTCGCGCCATTCCCGCGCGAGGTCCAGCGCCGCCTGAAAGAAACTACGTCCGTCTGGGCCAGGCACGAAACTGTCGCGCCGAAACAGCAGGACGAAGGTGGCGAGTGCCTCCGCCGCATCCGCTTCCAGAAGAGCCGGTAGGTCGGCTTGCAGGAACTGCTCGGCTTTGGAGCCGGCACCTTGAAAATACAGCCGCCAAAGTCGCCCGTTGGTCAGCAGCGCCCAGCGGACCTGACCGTGTGACAGTTCCTCGGCCAGCCGCAGGTAGCGCAGGGCCTGCGAGGCGGGAGTGCGGCCGCTTGCGTCGGTTGCTCGATCGAGATTGAGCCCCCAGCGCTTGCTCTCGTGCACCACGGTCGCGTGGCGAAAGCGGCCGGCCCGTTGCCGAGTGGCCATGGCCTGGCGCGCGGCGGCCGGGTCGGTGAACAGCAGGGCATCGGGGATGTCCTCGCGACGTTCGGTGCCCTGCTGGGGCAGCAGGTCCCAGCCGAGCAGTTTGAGAACGGGGAAGATCAGTCGTTGCTCGGTGACAGCTTCGTTGGGATCGGACGCGGCGCGGAATTCATCAACGCACGCGCGAGCCGCGGCGGCGAAGGCGTCAGTGCCGACGAGCTGAATGGCGATGCCAGTATCGAGAAAGTATCTGCTGAAGAGTTCCACCGCTCAACATCGCGGTACGCCTGTCGTTTCGAATGAAGCCTGGCAGGCGGCGCGGGGGTTTCGGAAGCCCTATCTTTCCCGTGGTCAGGCCCGGCTAATCACCTCGCCATCGACATCGTGCCGCTTGGGCCAAAGGCGATCGAATGCCGGCGTCGGTCTGAGCGACGACGTTTGGCGACCAATCCTGCGATCGGCAATACGGCGCGGTCGCCGGCGGCGCAGCCTTACTCCGCTGCTTCCGCCGCCGCCTCCGTCTCGTCGTTCGTCGCCAGCATGGTATTCGCCACGACGCCCGACTGTTCGCGGATGCGAAGCTCGATCGCATCCGCCACCTCGTGGTGATCGCGCAGGAACTGCTTGGCGTTTTCGCGCCCCTGGCCGATCCGCTGACTGTCGTAGCTGAACCAGGCGCCTGACTTCTCCACGACACCCGCCTTTACCCCGAGGTCGATAAGCTCGCCGACCTTGCTGATCCCTTCGCCATACATGATGTCGAACTCGACCTGGCGGAACGGCGGCGCCAGCTTGTTCTTCACCACCTTCACGCGCGTCTGGTTGCCCACCACCTCGTCGCGGTCCTTGATCTGTCCGATCCGCCGGATCTCCATGCGCAGCGAGGCATAGAACTTCAGCGCGTTACCCCCGGTGGTGGTCTCCGGATTGCCGAACATCACGCCGATCTTCATGCGAATCTGGTTCAGGAATACCAGCGTCGTGTTGCTGCGCGACACGCTTCCGGTGAGCTTGCGCAGCGCCTGGCTCATCAACCGCGCGTGCAGGCCCATGTGACTGTCGCCCATCTCGCCTTCCAGCTCGGCGCGCGGCACCAGGGCGGCGACGCTGTCGATCACCACCACGTCGATCGCACCCGAGCGCACCAATGTGTCGCAGATTTCCAGCGCCTGCTCGCCGGCATCCGGCTGGCTGATCAGGAGATTGTCCACATCGACACCGAGCTTGCGAGCATAGCCCGGGTCCAGCGCATGCTCCGCGTCGATGAACGCACAGGTGCCGCCGCGCTTCTGCGCCTCAGCGATGGCATGCAAGGCCAGCGTGGTCTTGCCGGAGCTTTCCGGGCCGTAGATCTCCATGATCCGGCCGCGCGGCAGCCCGCCGATCCCCAGTGCCAGATCGAGCCCAAGCGAACCGGACGGGATGACCTCGATCTGCTCGTCGATGCCACGCGAGCCCATTCGCATGATGGAGCCCTTGCCGAAGGCCCGTTCGATCTGCGCCATCGCGGCATCCAGCGCCTTGTTCTTTTCCATGCGAGGCTCCTCGTCTGCAACCTTCGATTTTAGGCGTCCGGAACTTCTTCGCGTATAGATTGCATCCGTCCGGCCGCGCCAGCAAGCGAACAAAGTAGCAACATATCGCGTGCCGGTTCGTCAAGCCACGGATTGGCTCGGCACCACCAATTCCTTCACCGATAACGCGAGTCGCTGCAACGGAACTGTGCATCCGCCCCCCGCCAAATTAAGGGCCGGTTCATCAATTGCAGCTAGCGGATGGCATATGCCGCCGTCGGAACGGTTCCGTCGGTCCGGCCAACATGCAGCAGGAGGCAGTCATGCTCGTTCGCGAATTGATGACCCAGAAGGTGGAATGGACAACCGCGGACACCACGCTCGCCACGGCAGCGCGCAGGATGCGCGACCTCAACATCGGCTGTCTTCCCGTCGGCGACGGCGACAGCTTTATCGGCATGCTCACTGAGAAGGACTTCACCGCCCGGGCAACCGCCGAGGGCTTGAACCCGACAACCACGACAGTCAGCCAGATCATGACCAGCGGCGTCACCTACGGCAATGAGGACGACAGCATCGAGGACGCCTTGAGCACAATGCGGCAGCGACACATCCACCATCTTCCGGTTCGCAACAGCTCGAACCTGGTGGTCGGCATTGTTTCCTTGTCCGACCTGGCCCTGAAAGGGCCGCAGAACCTCTATCCGGATATCGCCAAGCTGGCATCGCAGAGTGCGGCTCTCAATCAGAGCCAGACGAGCTCCACGCGAAGGGCGAACTGATCGGTTCCCACCACGATGGAAGGGCCACCTCGGTGGCCCTCCATCGTGGACGGGATTGACGGTGTTTCGCTCCGGGCGGCTCGCCGGTTCCGCCGCCAAATGCTATGGCCACGCGCGGAACGGCAGAGAGCAATCACATGGCCACCGGAGAGACCGATTTCGACACCGCAACCCTTCGCGCGCGCCGCACCAACAAGTGGCACAAATTCCCCGACGATGTGCTGCCCGCCTGGGTCGCCGACATGGATTTCGGCGTCGCCCCGGCGATCTCCCAAGCTCTCGACCGCCTGGCCCGCAATCAGGAATACGGCTACGCCGCGCGCGAGGGTGCGCTGGCCGCAGCGTTCACCCGCCGCATGCAGCGCCGCTTCGGCTGGCAGACCGATCCTGCCGACGCACACCCGATCGGCGATCTGGTACAGGCCAGCTTCTCCTCCGTGATGGCGTTCAGCGACCCGGGCGATGCGGTGCTGCTGCAGTTGCCATCCTATCCGCCGTTCATGGCCGCGATCAAAGACACCGGCCGCCGCCTGATCGCCAATCCGATGCGCGACAACGGCACGCGCTGGGTGCTCGATCTCGCCGCATATGAGGCCGAGCCCGATCCGCGCGGGCGTGTGCTGATCTTCTGCCATCCGCAGAACCCCACCGGACGCGCCTACAGCCGTGCGGAGCTCGATCAGGTGGCAGCGTTCGCCATACGCCACGACCTGATCGTGGTGTCCGACGAGATCCACGCCGACATCGTCTATCCCGGCAATACGCACATCCCGCTGGCGTCGCTGTCCCCTGAGATCGCGGCCCGCACCATCACCATTACCTCGGCCACCAAAAGCTTCAACATCCCCGCGCTGCGCACCGCCATAATGCATTTCGGCGTGCCCGCACTGAAGGAACGCTTCTTCGCGCGTATCCACGCACGCCTGCTGGGCTCGCCTGGCGTCACCGGCGTTGATGCCACGATCGCCGCCTGGGATGACGGTCAGCCCTGGCTCGACGAGATCATGGCGCAGCTCCGCGCGAATCGCGACTGGCTGGCGCAGACCATCGGCGCCGAATTGCCTGGCGTGACGATGCGGCTGCCAGAGGCCACGTATCTCGCCTGGCTCGACTGCTCCGCACTGAAGTTGCCTTACCCCGCTGGGCAGTTCTTCCTGGATCGCGCACGCGTCGGCCTGAATTTCGGCGAGACCTTCGGCCCACAGTATTCCAATTATGCACGCCTCAACTTCGCAACCCCGGCGCCGGTGTTGCGGGAAATCGTCGGCCGCATGGCTGAAGCGGTGCGCCGAATCTAGGCGCTGGCCCCGATGGGTTATGCGAACCGCTGAACGCGCAACGACACTGGGCGCGACCATTCGGCGCGGCACTGGGTCTGGCACAACCCCTCCCCCCGTGCTGAATTGACGTGGGAGACAAGGAGCGAAACGACCGATGAACGACGCAGCGAACCGACCTGCCACGCAGGGCAAGGGGTTGGCCAGGTCAGCCGGTGCGCTCGCCGGCCTGAAGGTAATCGACCTGACGCGCGTTCTTGGCGGACCGTACTGCACGATGATCCTGTCCGATCACGGCGCGGAGGTTATCAAGATCGAGCCGCCGCAGGGCGACGAGGTGCGCGACTGGGGCCCGCCGTTTCACGAGAATGACGCCAGCTACTTCATCGGCATCAATCGCAACAAGCGCGCCATAGCGCTCGACATCGGCAAGCCGCAAGGCCGCGCGGTGCTGCTGCGCCTGCTGGAAGGCGCCGACATCGTGATCGAGAACTTCAAGCCGGGCTCCATGGAGAAATGGGGGATCGGCTACGACATGCTGTCGGAGCGTTTCCCGCGGCTCATACATTGTCGGATTTCCGGTTTTGGAGCCGACGGTCCGCTTGGCGGCCTGCCCGGCTATGATGCGGTACTGCAGGCGATGACCGGTCTGATGAGCGTCAACGGCGATGCGTCGACCGGACCGATGCGTCTCGGCACGGCGATGGTCGACATGGGCACCGGGCTCTATTCGGCGATCGGCATCCTGATGGCGCTGCACGAGCGCGAGCGCTCCGGCCACGGACAATATCTCGACATGACGCTGTACGATTGCGGCATGTCGCTGCTGCATCCGCAGGCGGCGAACTTCTTCCTCAACGGCAAACGACCCGCGGGCACCGGCAATCCGCATCCCAATCTTGTGCCGTACGACAAGTTCCCGACGAAGACCTGCGACATCTTCATCGCTTCCGGCAACAATGGGCAGTTCCGCAAGATGGCGGAGATCATCGGCCAGCCGGATCTCGCAGACGATCCGCGCTTCGCCGACAACGGCAAGCGCAATATCAACCGCGCGGCGCTGACCGAGATCCTGGCCGCGGCGTTCGCCGAGCACGACGGCAACGAGCTATCGCTGAAGTTGATTCGCAATGGCGTGCCGGCGGGTCCTGTGCTGCCGGTCGATGAAGCCACCGCCGCACCGCATACAGCGCACCGCGAGATGGTCACGGAATTGGACTGGTACCGCGGGCTCGGCACGCCGATCAAATTGGGGCGCACCCCCGGTGGCACACGCAGACCGCCGCCGAAGTTCGCGCAGGATGGAGAGGAAGTGCTCGCACAGCACGGGTATTCGCCCGACGAAATCGCGGCGCTGCAGCGCGATGGGGTGCTGCTGACCGAGCGCCGCAGGTAGCAGCGATCAGCGTGCCTGCTGGATCGCCGACAGAATCCACCGCCCGCCCGGTGAGCGGACGAAGGTCCACAACTCGGTCGCCGTCACGTGCTCGCTTGGGCTGCCGTCCACGATGCGGCCGGTAGCGTCGCGCGTTACGTCAATCATCGCGAAGCGCATCGCCACGGTGGCGTATTCGCGGTTGCCCTCACTCCATGCCTGCGACAGGTCGCCCTGCAGCAGTCGCACGTCGGTGACTTCGTTGCGCACGCCACGGCTGGTCTGGTCAGCAAGCTGCTCGGCGAAATAGCTGAGCATCTCCGGCGTCACCAGGGCGCGCAGTGCGTTCAGATCCTGGCGGCTCCATGCGGCCTGGATGCCCTGTAGAAGCTGCTCGAAGGCCTGGTAGTCCTGCGGCCCTATCTGGATCGGCGGCGGACCTGCCGACCGGCCGAAGCCGCCCGTGGGGACCGGACCCGGAGGGCCGCCGCGAGCGAACATGCCCGGGCCGCCGGCGAAGGCAGGCGACTGGCCGCGGAACCGACGGATCAGGAAGCGAGCCAGCAGCACGATCAGGAAGATCTGCAACAGGAAGCCGAGGAAGCCGCCGAACCCCAGCATGCCGCCGAAGAACCCGTGCCCCAACAGCAGCCCGCCGATGCCGGCGCCGATCAGTCCGCCCATCAAGCCAGACATGAAGCCCGATCGGGGGCCATAGCCTGGCGCACCGAAGCCGCCATAACCGGGCGACGGGTTGTTCGGTGTCATGCTGCGCTGCATGGGCGACGAATAGGGCGCGGTGTTGGTTGACGGCGGTGCCGACCACGTCATGCTGCCGCGGCTGCCGAACGAGCCCCCGCCACCGGCGCGCGCCTCTGCCAAGCCGGGAGCAAGTGCCAGGGCCAGTGCGGCGAAGGCCGCGACAATGCTGGACGCACGACGCGCGGCTGCGAGCTTGTTGTTGAACATGCGGGACATATGGGGTTTGGCGGGCTCAGGCGCCAGCCACGGTCATACCGTCCACCCGAATTGTCGGTGCATCGGTGCCGCGGCGGAAACGCAGATCGTTGGCCGGCGTGAGATGGCCGAACATGTCCAGCAAATGGCCGGCGATGGTGATCTCGGCGACCGGCTCAGCCAGCGCTCCGTCGCGGATCATGAACCCGGCGGCGCCGCGGCTGTAATCGCCGGTGATGCCGTTCACCCCCATGCCGATCATCTCGTTGACGTAGAGGCCGAGCTTGATGTCCGCCATGAGTTCAGCCGGCGTCAGCTCTCCTGCGTCGAGGTACAGGTTGGTCGGTCCAGGCGATGGCGGGCCGCCGGTACCACGCGAGGCATGGCCGGTCGAGTGCATTCCGAGCTGGCGAGCTGAGCGGCTGTCGAGCAACCAGGTGGTGAGCACACCGGCGGCGATGATATCGCGCGCCATGGTGGGTGTGCCCTCGCCATCGAATGCGCGCGACCGCAGGCCTCTGACGCGGCGCGGGTCGTCGTGGATCTCGATGCCCTCTGGGAAGATACGGGTACCGAGGCGGTCCTTGAGGAACGTGGTGCCGCGTGCAACGGAGGCGCCGCTGATCGCTCCGGCCAGATGGCCCAGCAGGCTACCCGCGACGCGCGGATCGTACACGATGGGCAGCTTCGCTGTCTGCGGCCGGGCGGGATTGAGTTCTTGCGACGGCCCGCTCGCCGGCGCTGCGACCGATGATTGCCGGATCATCCAGATCGGCGAGGTGGACGGTGGAATGGTAGTCGTAGTCGCGCTGCATTCCCGTCCCGGCGCCTGCCAGCGCGCTGGCCGAAATCGAGTGGCTGGTGCGAACGTGACGGCCGGCAAAGCCGGCGGATGTGACCAGGTATGCCTCGGCTCGGCCGAAGCCTGCCTCAGCGCCTTCGGAATTGGTGATTCCAGACACCGCGAGCGCGGCCTCCTCGGCCGCGGACGCGCGGCGGACGAGCGCCTCGGTGTCGGGCTCGGCCGGATCCTCGAGGTCGAGCGGAACGGGCTCAGGCGGCGCGGCGGTATCGGCCAGACCGGCATAGGGATCCTCTGGGACCACGCGCGCCATCGCGACAGCACGTTCGGCAAGTTCGGTGAAGCTGGCCGGATCGATGGCGCTGGACGAGACAATCGCGGCACGCTGACCCAGAAACACCCGCAACCCGAGGTCGCGGCCTTCCGAGCGTTCCACATGTTCGGTCTGGCCCAGCCGGCGTTGCACCCCGAGCGACGTACCCGAGATCAGCACCGCATCCGCTGCATCGGCGCCGGCCGTGCGAGCACAGGCGATCAAATCGGCAAGGAGTTCAAGCGGGTTGGTTGCCATGACTGCGGCTCCACTGTTGCGACGCAAGCTGTTCCGCTCAGACCAATACAACCAGCGACGAATATGGCACGAGCTTCCGATCCACGGTGTAGAGATGGACAGGCTCCGTAATCGCTTGGGCCAAAAGAATGCGATCGAAGGGATCACGGTGATGCATCGGCAGATCAGCCGCTATCGAGGCGGATTGCCACCGGATCAGCAGTTCTGCGAAGCCCCGCGCCATTGCTTCCTTCGCGATCGTCTCTGCTCGGACCGAGAAATCGGGACGCCCGAGCCGCGTCTTGATCGCGACTTCCCAGATGCTGGCTGTGCTGAACAGCACGTCATTTGCGGGGTCCTCGATGGCATCCCGCGTTGTCTCGCCCATTCGCGTCGGCTCGTTGAGCGCCCATAGCAACAGATGAGTATCCAACAGAAAGCGCATCAGCGCCCTTCGAAGGCGTCCAGCATCTCGTCCGGCAGAGGGTCGTCGAAGTCATCCGGGACGTGGAACTGACCTGCTAGCGTCCCTAGCTTGCGCCGCTCCTTCTTTGCCTCGATCGGCACAAGCCGCACCATGGGTTTTCCAGCCTTGGCGATAATGACCTCCTCTCCCGAGACGGCCGCATCGAGCAGGCGGGAGAGCTGGCTTTTGGCTGCATGCACATTGACGGTCGGCATATCGGAGGCCTTGCTGGCTTAGCTTAGTTTAGGCCGCCATGGCCGATCTTCAAGCCGCCAGCTTCTCCATGATCTCGCCCAGCGCCGGCACACGCTCGGCCGGGCCCATCGTGGCCAGCGTCGGCGCGCCGCGAAACACGCGGGACGCCGCGCGGCACACGTCGTCCGTGGTCACCGCGTTAAGCTTGCCCACAGTCTCCATGGTCGGGATCACCCGCCCAAACACCTGAAGCTGTCGCGCGAGCTGCTCGCAGCGGCTGCCGGTGCTTTCCAGCGACATCAGCAGCGAGGCCTTCACCTGCGCCCGTGCCCGTGCGAGCTCTGCCTCGGTCACCTCGCTCTGCACCTTGCGCAGTTCCTCGAGCGTGATCGGCATCAGCTCCTCGGCCTCGCTCTCGCCGGTGCCGGCGTAGATGCCGAACAAACCCCCATCCAGGAACGGCGAGCTGAACGAGTAGATCGAATACACCAGCCCCCGCTTCTCGCGTACCTCTTGGAAAAGCCGCGACGACATGCCGCCGCCCAACAGGGTGGAGAGCAGCAGCGCCGGATAGTAGTCGCGATCGCCATAGCCGACCGATGGGAAGCCCAACACGATGTGCACCTGATCCAGGTCGCGCGCCTCGCGGAACTCGCCGCCGCCGTACTGCGCCGGCAGCATTCCGGGCACCGGGTCGAGCGGCAGGTCAGCGAAGTGCACATTCACCAGGTCGATGACCTGCTGATGGGTCAGCGCGCCAGCCGCCGCGACCACGCAGTTCGGTGCCGCATAGTGCCTGCGCATGTAGCCGGTCAGCATGGTACGCGGCATCGACCGGATTCCCTGCTCGGAGCCCAGCACCGGCCGCCCGAGCGGCTGCGCCGGATAGGCATGCTCCTGGAAGTGGTCGAAGATGATGTCGTCCGGCGTGTCGTTGGCCTGGCCGATCTCCTGCAGGATCACGCCGCGCTCGCGCTCAAGTTCCTCCGGTTCAAACGTGGAGTGGGTCAGGATGTCGCCGATGATGTCGGCGGCGAGCGCCGTGTCTTCCTTCAGCACCTTCACGTAATAGGCGGTCTGTTCGCGCGCCGTGTAGGCGTTGATGTGGCCGCCGACCGCCTCGATCTCCTCGGCGATCTGCACCGCAGACCGACGTTCGGTGCCCTTGAACGCCATGTGTTCGAGGAAATGCGAGACGCCGTTCTCCGACTCCAATTCGTGGCGCGAGCCAGTCGCGACGTACGCTCCGAGAGAGACGGTCTCGACCCGCTCCATCCGTTCGGTGACGACGGTAAGGCCGGAGGGGAGTCGTGTCAGCTGGATGGCTTCGGTCACTGTTGGCGCGTTCCTGAATGAATTGGTCAGCCTAACCCTTATTGCTTCGGTGGTCGATCACCTTGGCCCGCGTCCGCGTCGTGCACTGGGAGGGCCGCGATTGCCAACGGCCGCCGCGTGAAGGCGCTGGTGGCGGCCCTCGGCTGAAGGCCGCCTTCACCACGCGTCGTCAGCGAACTCAGATGTTGGCCGCGATCCAGTCCTTCAGCCGGCTCTTTGGCAACGCGCCAACCTGCGTCGCGGCGGGTTGGCCATTCTTGAACAGGATCAGCGTTGGGATTCCGCGCACCGAGTAGTTGTTCGGCGTCACGGGGTTATCGTCGATGTTCACCTTGGCGACCGTAAGCTTGCCTGCGAGCTCGCCCGCGATCTCCTCCAGCGCCGGTCCGATCATCTTGCAGGGGCCGCACCACTCGGCCCAGAAGTCCACCAGCACCGGACCATCGGCGCTCAGTACGTCGGTCGAGAATGTCTGGTCAGTGACGGGTTTGGTGTTCGTGCTCATCTCAGCCTCGATGGTTCTGTTACATTTCAGGTGGGGACCGCGGTCGTCAGGTCAAGCAATTCATCCGGCAGGATGACAACCTGTGCCGTCTGGGTCCAGACCAGCGCGCAAACGATGGCGCGGCCGGGAAAGATCTCGCGCAACACCGCGCGATACGCGGCCATCTGACGCCGATACAGCATCGGAGTGTCCTCGATCCGGGTTGGCGGCCGACGATTGGTCTTGTAGTCGGCCACCAGTACTCGCTGGTCGAGCACGGCCAGCCGATCCACCAGCCCGCCAACCACGGCGCCACCCACAACGCCGGTCAGCGGTACTTCGGCGCGGCTGCCTGGCGCGAAGACCGGCGCAAGGTCGGGATGATCGAGGATCCGCAGCGTCTCACACGCCAGTTCTTCTGCCTCGCCAGTCGAAATACCGTTGCCCGGCCGGTCGAGCCATGCAAGTGCCGCGGCGGCGCGACGCTCCGGCGGCAGATCGGGCAGGTGCTGCAGCAATGCGTGCAGCAATGTGCCACGGCGGAACCGATTGCCGGCGGCCTCACGTGCGGCCAGTGGCGTCGCGGCGGCGGGCACTGGCCCTAGTTCCGCATTCTCCGGTCGGCTGGGAGCCAGCCGTTCCGGCCGTCCCGGTTCGATGGGGGGTGCAGCGGCATGCCAATCCGGTGCCGCGCCGGCCCAGTGCGGCAGCCTGTCGACCTGGCGCGGAGCGGCTTCCCCCATTGCTCTGTCAGGCTCCGCAAGCTGCGGTGTGGCGTAGCGCCGCCGCTCACCATCCCAAGCCTCGAACGAGGTGCGTTCGCCCGGCAGTGCGTCGAAGCCGTGCTCCATCAGCCGGTACCAGGACCTTTCGTCGACCCCGCGTCGCGTCTGCCAGCCGCATACCAACAGCCGATCCTCAGCGCGTGTGAGCGCCACGTAGAGCAGCCGGTTGTGCTCTTCCATCCGCCGCCGCATCGCCGCCTCGCGCAAGCTTTGTGCGGCGAGGCACCGCACCTCCCGCCGCGGCGACCAGATCGGCACCGCACGGCTGGTGACCGGATCGGTCGCCCACAGGATCGACCCTTCGTCCGGTGGCAGCGACGTGGTGTCCGGCAGGATGACCAAAGGCGCCTGCAATCCCTTCGCGCCATGCACGGTCATCACGCGTACCAGGCTGCCCGCCCCTTCGGCCTCGCGCTTCACTTCAGCGCCTGAGCGACGCAACCAGTGGATGAACCCCTGCAGCGACGGTGGGTGCATACGACTGTACGAAAGCGCCGCGTTCAGCAGCTCATCCACCGGCTCGGCGGCCTCGGGGCCGAGCCGCCCATACAGCCGCGCCCGGCCACCAAGCGGTCCAAGAGCCTCGGCGAACAATGCGTGCGGCGACACGTAATCCACCCGCGCCAGCAGGGCCGCGAAGAACGCCCACGCTGCCAGCCAGTCCGGCCGCTCCTCGGCGCGCGCGCGCAGCGCCTCCCATAACGGTCCGGTCCGCCCGATCGCCAGATCGGCGAGGCTGTCGTCGGACAGTCCGCCAAGTGGGCTGGTCAACAGACAGGCGAATGTCAGATCGTCCTGCGGCAGCAGCAGTGCATCGGCGAGCGCCATCAGATCCTGCACCGCCGGCTGCTCGGTCAGCATCAGCCGATCCAGCCCCGCCACCGGCACACCGCGTGACTTGAGTGCTCGAACCAGGGCACGGCCGAAATCGTTGCGCCGGCGGACGAGTACCATCACGTCGCCTGGGCGCAGCGGCCGCCCTCTGCTCTCGAGCCTCACGCCGCCGCCCACTTCGCCCGCGATCCACTCGGCCAGCGTGTCCGCCAGATGCTGCGGCGCCGAGGTCAAGCCGCGGTTCTGATCCGGCACCGCCCAGGGTTCGGGCTCGGCTGCGTCGGGCAATGGCGCGAGCGGCCACATCTCGACCGCGCCGGCATGGTTGGCCCGGTCGGCGTAGTGGGTCAGCGTGTCGCCCGTATCCACGACACCGGCCGCGGCCGTTGGATTGGCGAAGACATGGTCCACGAGTTCGAGCACCGGCCGCGTGGAACGGAACGACACGTCGAGCTGCGCATCCTGCCAACGCAGGCCCGACGCTGCCACGCGTGTCCGCAGCAGTCGGCGCGACTCGTCGAACGCATCGACATCGGCGCCCTGGAACGAATAGATCGACTGCTTGCGATCGCCGACGGCGAACACGGTGCGCTTTGCGTCCCTCGCCGCCTCACCGGCAAAGAACTCCTCGGTCAGCGCGTGTGCAATGCGCCACTGTTCCGGCGCGGTGTCCTGGACTTCGTCGAGCAGCAGGTGATCGAGACCGCCGTCCAGCTTGTAGAGCACCCAGGCCGCGCCCGGATCGACCAGCAGGTTGGACGTGCGGCCGATCAGGTCATCATAATCCAGCAGGCCCGATGCTTCCTTGTGCCGGGCGTAGGCATCCAGCACCGGCGCGGCGAGCGTCAGGAGCGCGGCTGAGACCGCGGCGACGCGCAGCGCTTGGCATGCGTCGATCGCCGCGATGATGCGGTCGCATTCGTCGAGGAAGTGGCGCGCCAGATCGGGGTGTGTGTCGAGCACCGCCTTGGATGCGAAACCGCTCACCGCGCGGGGTTTGCCGTCCTTGATGAGGAACTCCTCGCACCAGTGCGACCAATGTTCGCAGCGCTCCGGGGCTTCCAGCTCGAGCCAACCGAGGATGCGTTCAGCGCGCTCGGCGCACCTCTTGGCGCCGAGTCGCTGGACGATGCGTGCCGCTTCGCGCAGGGCGGGCTCCGCTTGCCAGTTCACCGCGAGCGCGATGATCTCATCCGCCGTTGCCGCGGTGACGCCAAGTGCGCGCTTCTGTGCCTCCTCCAGCCTGTCCCCGAGCGCGAGCGCATCCTTCAGTCGGGGAAGATCGCCCTGCAGTGTCGCGACGTGCCGGCCGAACTGATCCGCCGATGCGAGACCGGCAAGCGTGTCGAGTGCGGCACGCATCCGCGGTGCGCTCGCGTGCGACAGCATATTCTCGCGCGCCTCGGTCAGTGCATCCTCGGCGTCGATGTCATCGACAATGCGAAAATGCGGCGACAGCGCCGCTTCGAGCGGGAAGCGCCGCAGCAGCGACTGGCAGAAGGCGTGGATCGTACCGATGCGCATGCCGCCGGGCAGGTCGAGCACGCGGGCGAACAGCGCGCGTGCATTGGCCAGGGTCTGTTCCGACGGCACAACGCGCAGCGCCTTCAGTTCCCGCGCCAGCGCCGCGTCGTCCAGCGTGACCCACATGCCCAGGATCTTCTGTAGCCGCACCGCCATCTCGGCGGCGGCGGCCTTGGTGAAAGTGAGGCACTGGATGCGTTCGGGTGCCGCGCCGCCCAACATCAGGCGCAGCAGACGATCAGTCAGCAGCTTGGTCTTGCCCGATCCGGCCGATGCTCCGACGAAGGCGGATACCGATGGGTCCGAGGCCAGCAGTTGTTCCGCGTTTGCGCGGTCACGGGCCCCCTCCCCCCCGCCCCCTCCCGCAAGGGGAGAACACACGCCACTCCCCCTCCCCTTGCGGGAGGGGCGCGGGGGGAGGGGGCCCGTGACCGGGCCGCTCATCCGTCCTCATCCCCGGCAGCCGCCCACTCGGCCACCCGGGCGAGCTGTGCATAGTCCGAAAATCGCGGCGCGAACCCGGGCTGCGGTTGCGACAGATAGCAGCGGTCCGGCGCGTCATATGCGTCGATCAGCGAATTCAGCGCCGCACGCGCACCCGCCACCGCCGCCCCGATCGCTGCCGCATCGCGCTTGAAGAGCGTGCGCTCCTCGCCGGCATGAAAGCCGCCGGTGAGATGCCAGTAGGTCAGCTCCTCCGACGCCCCGGCGATCTGATCGCCGAACGCACCGGCCTCCGCCATCGCTGCTTCCAGCAGCAGTTGCGGCGCCAGGCCGGCATCAACTTCCTTTTGGCTCGGCGGGGTGCCGGTCTTGTAGTCCAGGATGGCGAGCCCGCCCTCATCCCGCCGCTCGATGCGATCGGCACGGCCGCTGAGCCGGAAGAGTCCGCCCGGCCGCGCCAGTTCCAGCGTTCCATTCGCTTCCGCGACGAGCGCAACGAGCGGGCGCACGGCGCGGCGCTCCGCCTCGATCCCCGCGACCCACTCGGCGATCCGCTCCAGACGCGGCGCCCACCAGGCGGTCAGAGCCTCGCGGAGATCCGCCTCCTGCAGCGCTCGCATCATCGCGCGCCGCAATCGGTCCGGCGCGTCAACCGGCCAGCGGGCCCCGAACTCCGCGAGGAAGTGGTGCAGGCCGCCATGCACCAGCGTGCCGTAATCCGCCGCATCCGTCGCCTCATCGAGCGGCCGCTGCTTCGTCAGCTTCAACACGTGGCGTGCGAAAATCGCATAGGGATCGCGCAGCCAGGTCTCGATCTCGGTCACCGACAGCTTGCGCGGCCGCAGCGCGACCGGCGGGCAAGGTCGCGGCGGCCGCACAGGCCGCGAGCCATCGACCGGCTGATCCAGCGCCCGCACCCACATCGCGGCCGGGTGCTGCGGCAGCGTCACCCCCCGCCCGGCCAGGAATGTCTCCAGCCGCGTGAGCCAGCGAGCTGGCACCACCGGCGCGCCGTCCCGCCGCCGTGGACAGGACAACACGACGGTGCGCGCCGACGCGGCGCACGACACAAAATCATGCGCCGACTGGCCGACGACTTCCTCGGGCGACGGGAGCCCGACCGTCGCGCGCATCGGCCGCGAGAGCCACGCCCCGGGATCGGTCGCCGGCGGCCATACGCCCTCGGCAAGTCCACCCAGCACCATCACGTCTGCTGTCTGCAGTCGCGCCTCCAGCAGGCCCCAGATGAACACGCGCGGATGCTCGGTTCCGCCGCGCCCACGGAGTGCCCGACGGCTGCGCACGACCTCGCCCTCCAGCACCGCATCCAAAAGCCCCGGCAGCACATCGTGCCGCTGGTCCGGCAGCAGGGGCAGCGCGGCCTGCACGTCGGATAGCCTGATCGCCAGTGCCTCACCTTCCTCCCCAGCCCAAAGGCGCGCGGGCCCCGGCAGTTCGTCGGTGGCGGCAAGGCGCTCGCCCGCCTCGATCAGTGCTGCCAGGGCAAGGGCCGGCGCGACCTCGACCGCGGTATCGATCCGCAGCGCCGGCTCCAGGCAGGTTTCCAGTCGCGCCAACAACGCTTTTGCGTCGGGCTCCGCACGTGCCCGGTCGAGCGCACGGCGCAGCCCAGCCAGGCCACGCCGCGGCCGCGGACCCCGCAGACAGGCGAGTTCCATCGCGCGCGCAGCCGAGCGACAGGCGACCGGCGCCAGTCCCGCCGCTGCGAATGGATGCTTCAGCAGCGCGAGAAGCGCGACCGGCGCCAGTCCTTCCGCCACGGCTCGGGCCAGCAGTCGGAGGAACACCGCCGGTGGAGAATCCGCGAGAGCCTCGCCCGCGCTGTCGTCCGCGACCACGCCGTAGCGCAGCAGATCGGTGGCAACACGACCCGCCAGGTCGCGATCCGGCGTGACAAGCGCCGCAGTGGCGCCCGGCGTGTCGAGCGCCGCGCGCAGCACCATGGCAATGGCCGCCGCCTCCTCCTGCTGATCCGCAGGCGACAGCAATGTCAGCCCATCGACTGCTGCCGGGCGGGCGTTCTGCCACTCCACCAAGGCCTTGGCGGGCAACAGTGCGTGGGACAGCGTCGCACCGCGCGCCGCGGTTTCGGCATCGGGAACAGCCGCCGGCCACACATGGACATCGCCGCGGGTGGCGCTCAGCCCATGCAGCAGACGGGCGAGCCCCGCCTGCGGATGCGCGTCACCCAGTTCCTCCCACGCGAGTTCCGATATCGCGGTGTCCAGGCCCGGCAGCACGACCGCTCCGCTGGGCAAACCGGCGATCACCCGCAAGAGTCGCGCGACCGCGGGGATGCTGCCCGTGGTGCCGGCGCCCAGCACCCGCTCCACCGGCGGCTTTGCTTCCCAGGCCGCGGCCTGTGCATCCAGCAGCGCGACCAGTCGTGCTGCTGGGTTCATCAGTCCCTGCTCGGCGAGCCAGTCGGGCCAGCTCCGCGTGACGATGTGCAGGAATTCCAATGTCTGCGCCCAATGGGCGGCATAGGCGGGGTCGGCGGCGTGCGGCAGCCTGCTGGCCAGATCGATCTCCGCGCGCTCCGCCTCATCCATCAGTGCCGCTAGTTCGGCGGCAAGCGGCCAGGCGCGATCGGCCGTCCGCGGCGCGCCGTTCGCCCCCTGCATTTTCAGGATCAGCAGTGTCAGCGCCGCCAGCCGCTGGGCAGGCTCGACCGCCGGAGGCAGGTCGATGGCGCCGGCCAGCGTCAGTGGCGCCTCATCGACTGCGCCGAACGCCGTGATTCGCGGCAATAGCAGAGGCTGCCCCCTCGAGGCGCGCAGAAATGCTTCGGCCAGCGCCCGGGCGGCGCGGCGCGTCGGCACCAGGATCAATCCACGCGATACGGCAAGCGCGTCGCTGCCGGCGCGTTGCAGCCACTCGGCTGCCAGGGCGTCGAGGAACGGCACGCCGGCGGGGATTGTGAACAGGTTCAGCGCGTATCCCCTGTCAGCCGCGCATGCAGGATGGTTTCGGCCTCGGCCAGATCCGCCGGCGTCGAGAGATGGAACCAGAGACCGTCATGCACGAGCGCGCGCAGCCGACCGGCCGCCATGGCGACGTCCCAGGCCTGATTCATGCTGAACGCCCCGTCCGGCGTCCCGGCGAGCAATCCTGGCGAGATGATCTGCAGACCGGCATAGAGATACGGCACCACCTCGCGCTCGCGGCGCCGGCGCGGCACGCCCCAGGGGTCGAGCGCAAAGTCCCCGAAGCCAACGTCGGCATGCACCTGGAATGTGCGATGCACCAGGAGCACGCCGTCCACCTGGGTTGGATCGAATGCGGCAGCCAACCGTGCCAGCGCCGGTTGGGGTCCGTCCACCCAGAACGCATCGCCATTTACCACGAAGAACGGGGCAGCGCCGAGAATATCGAGGGCCGCCTTCACGCCACCGCCAGTTTCCAGCAGGGAGGCTTCGCGACGCAGGATGGTCCGTGGATGTGTGCGTGCAGCGAGACGCGCTGCCACCTGATCCGCATGCCAATGGGCGTTCACCACGACGGTCTCCACACCTGCCTCCGCGAGGCGATCGAGCGCGTGATCGATCAGCGAGCGGCCGCCGAGTGGCAGCAGCGGCTTCGCGGTGCGTTCGGTGAGTGGCCGCATGCGCTTGCCGAAGCCGGCGGCGAGCAGCATCGCAGCGCGCGGGGTCATGCCGCGAGATCCGGCGGATTGCAACGCCGATCCGGCCGGATCCAGCGGTCCATGACCTCACGCAGCGGGCCGGTGGCAGGCTCGCGCAGTGCCTGCTGCAGCAGATTCCAGGTGCGCGGCCCGTGGGTCAGATAGCCCCGGCGGCCATCGCGCCGAGCGAGGCGGACCCATTGGCCGACGACCCGCAGGTGACGCTGGGCGGCACACGCGGCGTAGGCGGCGCGGAAGGCGGCCGGGTCCAGTTCAGGCCGGGCGGCCAGGTAATGCGCCATGGCACGCTCCGCCAACTCGGGTGGGATGTCGCGGCGCCCATCCTGCAGCAGCGAGGCGAGATCGTAGGCGGGGTGACCGATTGCCGCACTCTGGAAGTCGAGCACGCCAATGCGCCGTATGCCCGAACGTTGCGGCAGCCACAGCAGATTGCCCGCGAAGAAGTCGCGATGGACGAAGCACAGCGGGCCAGCCGTGACCGGTGCCAGCATCGCCTCGAGTGCCGCGGAAAAGTCCCGGCGGGCGGCGTTTGGCGCGGCGGTGCCGAACATCGCCGGCCACCACCAGTCGAACAATGTGGCCAGGGCAGTCGTCGCCATCGCCGTGGCGTCCCAGGCCGGGAGGTCCGACGGTGGCCGGGCGTGCTGGATGGCGAGCAAGGTGTCTACGGCCGCGAGGAGGACCAGCTCCCCCTCCCCCCGACCCCCTCCCGCAAGGGGAGGGGCAGGCAGGTAAGCCGACACCAGATCATCTCCCAGATCCTCCTCCAGCAGCAGTCCCACCGCCTCGTCGGCCGCGAATATTTCCGGCACCGACAGCCCGATCCCCGCCAGATGCCGGGCGACGCGCAGGAACGGCCGGATGTCCTCCGGTGGCGGCGCATCCATCAGGACCGCCGCACGCGGGCCGCCGATCAGCCGGAGGTAACGTCGGAAGCTTGCGTCCTGTGCCAACGGTTCAGCGCGTGCCGCGCCATACCCATGGTACCGGAGAAACGCAGCAATAACCCTCTCGCGGCTCATGCGATCCGGCCCAATCGATCCAGCCACCCCGACAACATTGCCCTCCGGCTGCATGTTCCAGTCATATAGAGCTGGAGGGTCAACGCATCGTGCGGTCGGAGCGCCCCCAGACGGTCCGGCCATTCCACCAGCACGACGCCGTTGAGCGCTTCCTCCCAGCCGAGTTCCGCCAACCCATCCGGCCCCTCCAGCCGCCACAAGTCGAAGTGATGCACCGTACCGATGCGCGTGTCGTAGCTCTGCACCAGCGTGAAGGTCGGGCTCGGCACCTCCAGCGCCGCGTCGTCGCTCGCCGCACGCAGGAATGCTCGCGCGAAAGCGGTCTTGCCTGCGCCCAGCTCGCCCTCCAACAGGATCGCATCCCCTGCCCGCGCCAGCGCGGCAACCGCGGCGGCCAGAGCCTCCGTGGCCGCGAGGTCAGGCAGCTCGATCGCGCGGGTCGCGGCAGCAGACATGATGGCAATCTGCCCGAGCTACGGAGTCGCGGACAACAGCGTGCTCGGCTAAGACGAGCTTCTGATGGCAAGCGACATCGACACGGACGTGGCGATCATCGGCGCCGGCCCGGTGGGCCTGTTCGCAGTCTTCGAGCTCGGCATGCTGAAGCTCTCCAGCGTCCTGATCGATGCATTGTCGGAAGTGGGTGGCCAATGCGCCGCGCTCTATCCGGAGAAGCCGATCTACGACATCCCCGCGCATCCCGCGATCGACGCTGGTGAACTGGTCGCCCAGCTCGAACGCCAGATCGCACCGTTCCGTGCGCCGCGCCTGCTCGGGCGCCGCGTGACGGGACTGGCGGGTGGCCCCGGAGCCTTTGCACTGACCACGGACAAGGGCGAGACCGTACGGTCCAAGGCCGTGTTGATCGCCGCCGGCGCCGGTGCCTTCGGTCCCAATCGTCCACCACTGGAAGGGCTCGCGCAGTACGAGGCGTCAGGCACCGTCCAGTACCTATGTGCGCCGCCGCGACGACCTGCGCGGCAAGCGCGTGGTGATCGCCGGCGGTGGCGACTCCGCAGTGGACTGGGCGTTGGCGTTGCGCGACATCGCGCAAGTAGCCGTCGTGCACCGGCGGGCGAAATTCCGCGCCGCGCCGGAAAGTGCGGCGCAGCTCGATACGGCGGCGCGCAACGCGGAAATCGAAATGGTGATCCCGTATCAACTGCATGCCCTGCACGGTGCTGATGGTGTGCTGCGCGCTGTTGAGGTGGCGACGCTGCAAGGTGAGACACGATTGCTGGAAGCCGATGTGCTGCTGCCGTTCTTCGGGCTTTCGATGGATTTAGGGCCGATAACGGCGTGGGGCCTGGACGGCGATCTGCACCACGTGAAGGTCGACCCTGCGACGTGCCTGACGTCGCTGCCGGGCGTGTTCGCGATCGGCGACGTAGCCACCTACCCAGGCAAGTTGAAGCTCATCCTGCAAGGCTTCAGCGAGGCTGCGGTCGCCGCCCATGCAATCTACGGCGTGGCGCATCCGGGAGAGGCGCTGCACTTCGAGTACTCGACCACGAAGGGCGTGCCGGCGGGATAGCGACAGCGCTGAATTGCAAAGCAGCCTGGGCGGCGCCACATCCGGCCCATGGATCGACGCACTCTGCTCCGTCTGTCGCTCGCCCCGCTGCTGTTCGGCTCGGTGCAGGCGCTGGCACAGCCCAGCTTCCAGCCGACCCCGCAGGACAAGGCTGACCTGGGACGGATTGAGACCTATCTCGACGGTCTTCGCACGCTGAAGGCACACTTTCTTCAGGTCGCCCCGAACGGAGCGCTCAGCCAGGGCACCGTCTGGCTGGATCGGCCCGGCCGCATGCGGTTCCAATACGATCCGCCCAGCCCGCTCTTGCTGGTGGCCGGCCACGGCCTTGTTGTGTTCAACGACAGGTCATTGAACCAGACCAGCAATATCCCAATCGGAAAGACCCCTCTCGGCATTCTGCTGGCGGATCATGTCCGGCTGCAGGGCGACGTGACCGTCACCGGCATGCAGCATCTGCCGGGGCAGATCCAGGTCAGCCTGGTTCGCACCGCCTCGCCGGGTGACGGGACGCTGACCCTGACCTTCGCGGACAACCCGCTCACGCTGCGGCAATGGACCGTCCTGGATGCCCAGCGTCAGGAGACCCGGGTGACACTTTACAACGCCGAGACCGGAGGGCAGTTCGACCAGAAACTGTTCCAGTTCATCGATCCGCGTGCATTGCAGCCGGGTTAGGGGGGACCTTTCGATCATCTTTACGGGACTTTCATGCCTGCCATCGTAGAAAGTGTCTTCATTTCGCCGCGAAAATCGCAGATTATTCTCCCAATGAGGTCGCCCCGGGTTGTCAAGCCGCTCGTCGGCATCAGTTGCTGCACCAAACAGTTCGGTATTTTCGGCATGCCGAACCACGCCGCCTCCAATACGTATGTCGAGGTGAGCGATCAGCTTGTGCATGCCGTCCCTGTGCTGATCCCGGCAAACGGACCAACCGCCGATATTGAAACCCTGCTCGAGCATGTGGACGGCATCATGCTCACCGGCAGCCGCTCCAACGTGCATCCCAGCTACTATGACGGCCCGCCGCACGCGGAAGGCACCTGGGAGGACATGGCGCGTGACAGCACGACACTGCCACTGATCCGTGCCGCCGTGGCCCGTGGGGTGCCGGTGCTGGCGATCTGCCGCGGCTTCCAGGAGCTGAACGTGGCACTGGGTGGTTCGCTGCATCAGCGGCTCCAGGACCTGCCCGATCGGATCGACCACTCCTCGCCGATGATCGCCTCCCGTGAGGTGCGAATTGGCAAGGCGCACGCCATCCGCGTGACACCCGGTGGCTGGCTGCACCGCCTGTCGGGGGCCAGCGAGATCGCGGTGAATTCGCTGCACAACCAGGGCGTCAATAAACTGGCGCCGGGTGTCCGCGTTGAGGGCACCGCGCCTGACGGCACGATCGAGGCGGTGCACGTGCTTGCGACCGCCGCAGGGCCGGTGCCGGGCTTCGCTGTCGGGATCCAGTGGCATCCGGAAAACGACTGGCGGACCGATATTGTCTCCCAGCGGATTTTCGATGATTTCGCCGCCGCCGTGCATGCCTATGCCGAAGATGGACGCATGGGTGGTATGTCGGCAGCGGCCGACTGACGAACGGCGCTTCCGGCAGAGTCGGGCTCGATCGGCTCTTGTCATTGCGCCCATTTCCACCGATGTAACCTGCAGCGACCGGACCGCAGCGGTCCGGTTTCCCGACCACCAGCAGGGTAGGTAGCTTCATGTTCATCGAGACCGAGGGCACACCCAATCCCGCGACCCTGAAATTCCTGCCCGGCCGTTACGTGATGGATGCCGGTACGGCTGATTTCGCTTCGCCGATCTCGGCCGAGCGCAGTCAGCTGGCCAGTGCTTTGTTCGCGCTCCCCGGCGTCGCGCGCGTGTTCCTGGGCGGCGACTTCATCACGGTGACCAAGACCGACGACACCGAGTGGCAGGCACTGAAGCCGCAGGTGCTCGCCAGCATCATGGAGCACTTCGTCGCCGGCCGTCCGGTGATCGAGGGAAGCGCGGATGAGGACCTGGTCGAGGAAATCGCTCCCGAAGACGAGGAGATCGTTGCCCAGATCAGGGAGCTGCTCGACACGCGGGTCCGCCCGGCGGTGGCCGGTGACGGCGGCGATATCGTGTTCCGCGGCTATCGCGAGGGCGTTGTGAAGCTGCATATGCAGGGCGCGTGCTCCGGCTGCCCGTCTTCACGCGCCACGTTGAAGCACGGCATCGAAAACATGCTGCGCCATTTCGTGCCGGAGGTCGTCGCGGTCGAGCAGGTCGATCTCTGAGCGATGGCGCTCGACGGTGCCGGGCTCGACCTGCTGCTCCGCGAGGCGCGCAGCCACAACAAGTTCACGGACGAACCTGTCACTGACGATGAGCTGCGGGAATTGCACAACCTGCTGAAGCAGGGTCCGACCTCAGCGAACAGCTCTCCCGCCCGTTTCCTGTTCCTGCGCACCAGGGAAGCGAAACAGAAGCTGGCGCCGGCATTGTCGAGCGGCAACCACGACAAGACCATGGCGGCGCCGGTGACGGTGATCGTGGCTTACGATCCTAAGTTCCACGAGAAATTGCCGAGGCTGTTTCCGCACAACCCCGATGCGACGTCCTGGTTCGCCAGCAACGACTCACTTGCCGCCACGACGGCATTCCGCAACGGCACATTGCAGGGCGCATATCTGATCCTGGCGGCGCGTGCGCTGGGGCTGGATACAGGGGCGATGTCCGGCTTCGACAATGCCATGGTGGACGAGCTGTTTCTGGCCGATCGCGGCTGGCGGTCCAACTTCCTGTGCAACATCGGCCATGGCGATCCCGCTGGGCTGTTCCCGCGGTCACCGCGCCTCGACTTCGACGAAGCGTGTGTCCTGCTGTAACCAGGGCGGCAAGGGCAGGAGTTGGGTTTGCGCATCTTGGCCCTGGACGCCGCGCTGGCGCGGTGCGCGGCCGCCATCGTGGCCGATCGCGAGGTCCTGTCCGCGCGCCAGACGGACACCGCCCACGGCCACGCCACCCTGCTGCCGGTGATGGCCCGAGACGTCCTGGGGGAAGCCGCGATGACCGCGGAATTGCTGGACCTCGTGGCGGTGACCGTGGGGCCAGGCAGTTTCACAGGGATTCGCGCCGGCTTGGCGCTGGCGCATGGCATCGCGCTCGCAGCCGGTGTGCCGGTGGTTGGCGTGACGGTAGGCGAGGCGCTCGCCGAGTCGCTGCCTTTTCTCGCCGACCGGCAGCTTTGGGTTGCGATCGACAGCCGGCGCGGCCGGGTGTTCCTGGAGCGGGGCAGCACGGTGATGGCAACGCCGCTCGATGCGCTGCCGGTGCCCGAGGGCAGGGTCGCCTTGGCGGGGGACGCGGCGGTTACGGTCGCGGCCAGGCTGGCTGCGCGTGATGCGGACGTGATGCTGACCGACGCCCGCATGCCCATCGCGCGCCATATCGCGGTCGCGGCCGAGCGACGGCTGCGTGGGGAAATTCGGCCGCTGCCGGCACAACCGCTCTACGTCGATGCGCCCGAGGCGAAGCTCCCGGCAGGCGGCCTGCGCCCGCCGCCCGTCGGATGATCGAAGAGGCGACTTCGGCCCACGCTGCGGCGCTTGCGGCGATTCACGCCGCGGCGTTCCCCCCGCGCGATGCCTGGGGCGAGGATGCCATCGCGCTCCAGCTTGCGCTGCCCGGCGCTTTCGGCCTGATCGATGAACGCGGCGGCATGCTGCTTGGGCGCATCACCGTTGACGAGGCCGAGGTGCTGACATTGGCCGTCGCGCCACTTGAGCGCCGTCAGGGCATCGCGACGGGATTGCTACGAGCGACGACGGAGCGGGTCCGCGCGCACGGCGGCACCGCCATGTTCCTCGAGGTCGCCATCGGGAATGCCCCCGCGTTGGCGCTGTATCGCCGCGAAGGCTTCATCGAGGTTGGCCGCCGCCGCCACTACTATAGCGATTCATCGGACGCCCTGGTGCTGCGGATGAATCTTTCGTGATCACCCCCCGCGCCGCAAGAGCAGCGAGGCGACACCCTCCGTGTTGGTCTCCAGCGAAAGCACCTCGTGTCCCAGCTCGCGCGCAGTGCGCGGTACGTTGCGCAGTGGTTCCTCACCGCGCAGCCGGACCAGAAGAGTTTGCCCGGGCGCCATTCGATCCAGCGCCAGCCGCGTGCGTACGAAGGTCATCGGGCAGACCTCTGCCGTGATGTCCAATTCCCGGTCGGCCGCAGGCGCGTCGGTCATGTTACTATCTGACTTCTGGGGATCTTTCATATGGCGACAACCTATTATCGCGACAATCGCTCGCATCGAAAGAGCCTCCGGTGGCGCCAAGCCGCGCGGAGTTGCCGCCGGATTGGACAGGCCCGCCCCCGATCGGCTACGCCGGTGCAGTCCGGCGCTGTCCTTGCCTGCTACCGGGGGCTGGCACCGGGTGACCGGGCCGGGCTAGGTTGATCACAGGGAATCCGATGGAATCGCGCATCGAGCGCCTGTGCGTCGAACGAGGCCTCAAGATGACAGGGCAGCGTCGTGTCATCGCACGGGTCTTGTCCGAGGCCGCTGATCATCCCGACGTGGAGGAACTTTACCGCCGCGCCTCAGCCCTCGATGCGCGCATCTCGATCGCCACGGTCTATCGAACGGTGCGGCTGCTTGAGGAAAAGGGGATCCTGGAACGCCGCGACTTCGGCGGTGGCCGCGCCCGCTACGAGCCGTCTGAGCACGGCCATCACTTTCACCTCATAGACATCGACACCGGCAAGGTGATCGAATTCCAGCACCCCGACTACGAGCAGATGATGCAGTCGATCGCCGAACGTCTGGGTTTCGACCTTGTCTCGCTCCGCCTGGAATTGTTCGGGCGTCGCCGCGAACCGGCGCAGGCCACGCGGGAAAAGGAGTCGCGACGGATCACGGGGACAAACCGCGACCCGGACCCGGCCATGGAGCAGGGAAGGGCGGCGCGATGACGTTCGAGCAGATGATCGTCAAGGCCCGAATCGATCAGCTCCCGTTCCCGGAATTGCGGGCCGGCAATCTGGGCGTGCGGGTCGCTGGCTCGGCCGCGGAAATCGATGCGGTGCAGGCGCTGCGTTATCGCGTGTTCTATCAGGAGATGGGTGCCAGTCCCGATCCGACGGCGGCTGTGAGCCATCGTGACCGCGATGCCTTCGATGCGGTCGCCGACCATCTGCTGGTGGTAGATCATGCCATCGGTGCCGGCCCGGAGGGGGTTGTCGGTACCTACCGGCTGATCCAGCGCGAGGCGGCGGCACGCCTCGGCCACTTCTACTCGGCGGACGAGTACGACATCACGCCGATCGTGGACTTCCCGGGTCGAATTCTCGAACTCGGCCGCTCCTGCGTCGATGCGGCCTATCGCGGCCGGATCGCCATGCAATTGCTGTGGCGTGGTATCGCCGCCTACGTGTTCCACTACCAGATCGACCTGATGTTCGGCTGCGCCAGCCTGCACGGAACCGACCCGGACGCTCTCGCCGCGGATCTGACCTATCTCTATCACAACCACCTCGCTCCTCCAGCGCTGCGCCCGCGAGCGTTGCCGCACCGCTATGTCGACATGCGCAGGATGCCGCCCGGCGAGATCGATCCGAAGCGCGTGCAGGCGCAGTTGCCCCCCCTGGTGAAGGGCTATCTCCGTCTGGGCGGGTTCGTCGGCGATGGCGCAGTCATCGACAGCCAGTTCAACACCACTGACGTGGCCGTGGTGGTTAAGACCGACCTGGTCACCGACAAGTACTATCGCCATTACGAGCGTCAGCTTCGCGACGCACTCGACTAGGCGCGCGCATCATGCGCGGCGGCAAGATTCGCTCGCGGAATTTCACCTGAGAATCAGAAATCGGGTAAAGAAGTTCCAGTTAATCTTTGACGTAATTGCAGCGTTTCCCGGAAGCTTCGGCGCGACGCGGTCCTCTGGGTCGCGCGGGATGGAAGCCGGGAGACGTGAACCAGGGGGAAATCGGCCTGCATTCCACGGGTCGGAAAACGGGGTTCGCCACGCGCGTGAAACTCAGGGTCGTGGCAACGCTGCTTCTCGCGGCCGTCTCGACGGCCGACGCTCAGCCAGTGCCGGTGAATCCCGTGCCGCAGGGGTCGCCGATTCCGCGCGTGCTGCCGCCCGCCCCGCCCTCCGTTGCGCCCGGAACGGTCATCCCACCGCCGGCGGCGCCTAGCGCCGAAGTGCCCAACCGTCCGGTGCACGTCAGCAGTGTCGAGGTCGAGGGCGTCACCGCGTACCCGCAGCCGGAGATCGCCCAGCTTGCCGCTGGCCTGGTCGGGCCAGCGGTGCCGCTGCCGAAGATCGATGCGGCGCGACAGGCGATCCTCCGACGCTACCGGTCCGACGGTTACGTGCTCACCACCGTCTCGGCTAATCTCGACGCCAACGGCAGGCTGCGCTTCGTGGTCACCGAGGGGCGCATCGCCAGCGTCAAGCTGGACGGCGACATCGGGCCGGCTGGGACGCAGGTGCTTAAATTCCTCAACCGCCTTACCGAGAAGCAGCCGATCGATTCGGTCACGCTGGAACGCTACCTGCTACTGGCGCAGGACGTGCCCGGCGTCAGCCTGCGGGCCGTGCTGGAGCCTTCAGCCGATACGCCCGGCGCGCTGAACCTGATCGCCCAGGTCAGCCGCCAGCAGGTCAGCGGTCTCGGCTCGCTGGACAATCGGGCCTTCGACCAGACCGGGCCGATCGAGTTTCTCGGGGTGGTCGACGCCAACAGCTTCACCGAGTTCGGCGAAAAAACGGAACTCTCTTACTACCACACCTTCCCGAACAGCCAGAATTTCGGCCAGGTCTCCACCGAGGCATTCATTGGCGCGTCAGGCCTAAAGGGGAGGATTTATGGCGGTTACGGCGGCACCGCGCCCACCGGCACGCTGGGCCTCCAAGGCTACAATGGCACCACGACAGTATTCGGCAGTTCGCTCAGCTATCCCGTGATCCGTTCGCGCCAGCAGACGCTGAACGTCAACCTCGTGTTCGACGCGCTCGACTCCAACATATCGATCGCCCCGAACGGCACCCCGCGCGAGCAGGCGAGCTACGACGCGCTGCGCGTCCTGCGGATCGGCGCGGATTATGCGCTGTCGGATCTATGGCTTGGCGCCGATCGCTCGGCGAGCAACGGGTTGTCCGTGCGCTTCTCGCAAGGCCTGAAGCTTTTGGGCGCCTCGACAAACGGGGATTCCGTAACATCCCCTCGGGTGGGCGAGCAGACCGGCTTCACCAAATTCAACTTCGAGGCGAGCCGCACTCAGACCCTGTTCGCGCCGTGGGAGGGCGCCAGCGTCGGGCTCATGGAATTGCTCACCGGGCAGTGGTCGGACAACATCCTGCCGCCAGCGGAGCAGTTCTATCTCGGCGGCTCGCGTTTCACCCGCGGCTACTATGCGGGCCAGGTGCCGGGCGACAAGGCACTGGCGGCGACGACCGAACTGCAGCTCAACACGGGTTTCGAAACGACAATATTCGACAAGGCGTTCGACATTTCCACCCAGTATTACCTGTTCTACGATTGGGGCGAGACATGGCAGAACCTGAACGTCGACCATGCTGCCATGATCAACTCCGCCGGGGGTGGTGTGCGTGCGCAGGTTACCCGCTACGTTGAGGTCGATTTCGAGGGGCTGGCACGATTCAACCGTTTTCCGAACGGCGGCAATGTCCCGGGCACCGGCGTCTCGCCTCTGTACGGCGGCGCCTTCTACTGGCGGGTGCTGACGAGGTTCTGACGCACACCGCATGAGCATTGGCCACTGCAATCGTCCCGATTTGCTGATCAGCACAGCGTTGCAGACGACCGTCGTGCTGGTGCTGGTGCTGTCGCTGCCCGCTGCCGCGCAGCCCGCACCGAATGCGCGTCCGACCGGCGGCAGTGTCGTGGGAGGCGCCGCCGCGATCAGCCACACCGGCACCAACACGCGGATCGATCAGTCATCCCAGCGCGCCGCCATCGACTGGCAGAGCTTCAACGTCGGCAGCCAGCAGAGCGTCACGTTCAGCCAGCCTTCGGCCAGTGCGGTCGCGTTGAACCGCGTCACCGGTCCCGACCCGTCGCAGATCGCCGGACGCATCGACGCCAACGGCCAGATCATCCTGGTGAACCAGTCGGGCGTGAATTTCTACAAGGGCGCGCAGATCAACGCCGCGGGAGTAATGGTCAGCGCCGCGGGCATCACCAACCAGAACTTCATGGCCGGCGCGATGAAGTTCGACCAGCCCGGCAAGCCCGACGCCAAGGTCAGCAACGCCGGCACGATCACCGTGAAGCAGGCTGGGCTGGCGGCACTGGTCGCACCCCAGGTGGCAAACTCCGGCACCATTACCGCGCGGTTGGGCCATGTGGTGCTGGCGGGTGCGAAGACCGCGACGCTCGATCTGTATGGCGACGGTCTGCTGTCGCTCGATGTGACCAATCAGGTGACGCAGGCGCCGCGGGGTCCTGACGGCAAGCCGGTGACCGCGCTGGTGACCAACACCGGTGTGGTGATTGCCGATGGCGGCACTGTGCAACTGACTGCGCGGGCGGCGGACGGGATCGTGCAGAACCTGGTGCAGGCCGGCGGGAAGATTCGTGCCGCGACGATGGGCGATCAGACCGGCACTGTGGCGCTGAACGGGGTCGGTGGCTCGATCATGGTCGAGGGGCAGTTGTCCGCGCCGGGTCGCGCGCTGGGCACCAAGGGCGGCGCGATCGAGGTGGTGTCGAACGGCAATGTGGGGATCGCCTCGAAGGCAAGGATCGCGGCGTCGGGCAAGACGGGTGGCGGTGTCATCGCGATCGGCACCACATTGGATCGTGCCAGGGATGGGCCGGGCGTCACGGCGGCGATGACGGCCACGAACGTTACCGTGCAGCAGGGCGCGACGATTGCAGCCAATGCCGCGACAAATGGACCCGGCGGACATGTCGCCATTCTCTCGCAAGACACCACGCGCATGGCCGGCACGATCAGTGCCAAGGGCGGCAAGGGCGGCGGCGATGGTGGATTTGTCGAGGTGTCGGGCGAGCATCTGTCACTGACGGGCGGCGTCGATCTGTCGGCATCGAACGGAATGACCGGAACGCTGCTGCTCGATCCGGACAACATCACGATCATGCACGGCGACACGGCCAGCGGCAGCCTGGACAAAACGCTCGGTGCGAACGAGCAGATCGTCTATGGCGATCATCCGGGCGGCACCGACACGGTCACAGACTTCGAGATCAACTCGCTCGATGCAAACATCCTGTTGCAGGCGGTCAATACCATTTTTCTGAACGCCAGCGCGCCTCTGATGCTGGGTGTCCACAAGAGCATCACGCTGCAGACTCAGACCGGCGACATCACCATCGGAGCATCGATAACCGCATCCGGCGTCGGCAGCATCGTCATGCAGGCCGGAACCACCCTGGGATCAGGCGGCAGGCTGATACTCAACGGCGACCTGATAACGGACGCTGCAAAGGGCTCGATCACCTTGCAAGCTGACGGCGGGATCAACCTGGGTGCCGCCAAGCTCACGGGAGGCATGATCGATCTCAGCACAATGACATCAGGTGGCATCAGCCAAAGCGCTGGCGGCGCGCTGACCACTGGCACACTGATCAGCAGCAATGGCGTGGCTGGCGACGCAACGCTGGCGTCCGCGTCGAACGCGATCGGCATCATCGGCATGTTCAACGCGACCGGCAACTTCGCGCTGTCGAACACAGTCCCACTGACTGTCCGCGGCACGTTGACGGCGAGCAACATCACGATCAGCACCGCCGGCACGTTGACCGTGTCGAACAGCCTGATCGCCACCAGCGCGGTCAGTCTGACCGCGGGAAATATCGCGATTCCCGGTCTGCTGAGCGACGGCGGCGCGGGCATCACAAGTCTCATCGCCAACGCCGGAACGATCAGCGAGACCGGCGCGCTGATTGCCGGAACGCTGAGCGGCAGTGCGACGAGCGGCGCCGCACTGCAATCAGTGAGCCTGATCGGCGCCAATTCGATCGGCACGTTGGGGGGCTTCGCTGCGTCCGACTTCACGCTCGACGATGGAACCAGCCTGGCCGTGACCGGTCCGCTCGTCGCCGGAACGGGCGCTACAATTGTGGATACGGCAGCGCTGCTGGTGAGCGGCAAGATTGTGCCGCCTCCCGGCTCCACGGCGATCGCCATCGGACTGGCCGCGCCGACGCTCGACATATCCGGATTGGTAAGCGACGGCGGCGCGGGCACCACGAGCCTGATCGCCAACGCCGGCACCATCAGCGAGACCGGCGCACTGATTGCCGGAACGCTGAGCGGTAGTGCGACGAACGGCGCCACGCCGCAAGCAGTGAGCCTGATCGGCGCCAATTCGATCGGCACGTTGGCGGGCTTCACAGCGTCGGACTTCAGGCTCGACGACGGAACCAGCCTGGTCGTGACCGGCCCGCTCATCGCCGGACCGAGTGCTACAATTGTGGATACAAGCGCGCTGCGGGTCAGCGGCACGATAGCGCCGCCGTCCGGCTCCGCTGCGATCGTGGTCGGGCTAACCGCGGCGACGATCGACATATCCGGATTGGTGAGCGACGGCGGCGCAGGCACCACGAACCTGATCGCGAACGCCGGCACGATCGGCGAGACCGGCACACTGATTGCCGGCATGCTAGGCGGAAGTGCGACGAGCGGTGATGCGCTGCAGGCGGCAAGTCTGCTCGGCGCAAGCAATAAGATCCCCACGCTGGGCAGCTTCGCGGCCTCGGACTTCTCACTCCATGACGCCTCGAGCCTGACCGTGACCGGTCCATTGATCGCCGGCAAAAGCGCGACAATCGTCGATACTGGTGCTCTGCTGGTGAGCGGCACGATAGCGCCGCCTTCCGGCACGTCTGGTATCGCCGTCGGGCTGACCGCGGCGACGATCAACATACCCGGATCAGTGAGCGACGGCGGCGCAGGCACGACAAGTCTCGTCGCCAATGCCGGCACCATCGCCGAGAATGGCAGCCTGATGTCGGGAACGCTTTCCGGCAGCGCGACGGGCTCAGTCAATTTCTTGAGCAGCAGCAATCAGATCAGCGCAGTGAACAGCTTCACTGCATCGGGCCTGACGCTAAACAATGCGGCCGACCTGGCCATCACCGGCAACGTCGACGGCGGGCCGAGTGTGACACTGGTCGATGCCAGGACAATTACCGTGGCGCAGAGCGGCGTGGTCGCGGGCCGCACATTGAACGTCACCGCTGCCGGCATTGCTGAGACAGGCACGCTGGTCGCCGGCCAGTTGACCGGCAGCACCACCGGCGACGCTTCGCTGACCGGCACAGGGGCGAGCAACAAGGTGGCGCAGCTCAACAGCTTCAGCAGTGGCGGCACGTTCACCCTCGGCGACGGCACTGACCTGACGATCAAGGGTCCCCTCACCGCACCAACCATCATCATCGATACCGGCGCCAACGCATTGACGCTCGCGGACAAGACAGCGATCACCACAGGCGGCACGGCGCGCCCGCCAGGACGGATCACGAGCTTTCCCGGCGACACGCCCGCGACAATCACCAACGGCACATTTCTGACCACGGCGAAAGCCTTCAGCCAGCAAGGCAGCAGCAGCGTGCTGGGTTTCGGCGGCGGTCCGAGCGTCCTGCGGATCAACGCCATTGGCGATGCCAACGTCGCCTTCGATCCCTTTGCCGGACTGCAAGGGCCGAACACCTGGCTGATCCTCGCATCGGGAACCGGAACGACCATCGGACAAGTCAACGTCAAGAACCTTGACGTGATCCGCGGGCAGAACGGTGGCACCGACCTGACGGGAACGGTTCTCGGGGTCCCCGGACCAGCGGCAGCGGGTGTGGCCGGCATTCAGCCCGGCCCCAATGCCAACTTCCGCTTCAATCAGTGCGGGATCAGTTCGGTTAGCTGCTTCCTGTTGGGTGCGGAGGGCGTGCCGGTGGCAAACCCGCTGAACAACATCTACTTCGGCATACCGTCCAACTCGAACGAGGAGGGCGACCTGCTGCTGCCTATCGTGTCCGATCAGGACTATTGACCATGCCTGCCACCATCCTGCGCGCACTCGCGCTGCTTGCGGCGCTGCTGCTGTTCGGGTGCGCCACACCACCACCCGAGGCGTATGTGCGAGGTGCGCAGGGACGTGCCAAGCCGGCGGCGCAGGTGTCGATCGGCAAGAACTCGGTGGGCGAGGATTGCACGCAGCAGGCCGACACCACGCAAGGCGCCGCAACGGGCGCTGATGTGTTCTGCGGCACTTGGCAGCAGCCTAGCGCGCGTGTCCGCTCCGGCGGACCGGGCGGCGCTGCCGAGCTTGCCCAGCTTGCCACCGCCAGTCAGTGGCGCAGCGGCATCGACGTCCGGTTCCGCTGCGATGCGCCGGTCGCCACCACGATACTTGGCGGCAGTCCTGCCGAACTGATGCAATGCACGCAACGGGTCGGCGGCTGGGCGCATGTCGCGATGGTGGCGCTGGTGAACAACGCCGTCTGGTACGCCGACGGCGTGCTGCCCGCGGCGCAGGTGATGCAACGCGCGATCGGCGTGCTGGCTGGCGTCGAGCGTGCCGATACCGTCGCTGCGACATCGGGGGCCGATGCGCTGCTGGCGAGCCGGCTCGCGGCCAAGGCATTCAGCTCCGGCGATATCGGACAGTTCGACGCGCTAATGGCGGCCGGCACGCGTGCCAATCTGGCGGACAATCCGGCTGCGGCCGAGAGCGCCTTTCGTGCCGCGCTAGCGCTGCAGCAAAAGGCGCTGGGCAACGGCAATCCCAATACCGCGACGGCGCTGATGTCACTCGCGCTGGAACTCTCGAACGAGGGCCGCTACGCCGAAGCCGACGCCCTGTTCGCCGATGCGATCAAGTTGGCGCCGGGTGCGGCCGATGCCGCGGCACAGGCACGGCTGCTTCACTATCGCGGCCTCGATGCGATGAACCAGGGCCAGTTCGAGCAGGCGTTGACATTGTTGACCCAGGCTGATGCCGCCTACGCCGCCCTTGTGCCGGCCGATGCGCTGACGGCAAAGCCAAAGCCCAGCGCCGCCAGCAACTTTGCCCGTGCGGGGCAGATCAGCCTGGCGGACCTGATGCCCAGTCAGGACTTGCTGACCGATCCGCGTGCCCAGGCAGCGCTGCTCGGGCTGATCGAGGTGCGGCGCAATCGGGCCGTGGTGTTGCGCATCATGGGTCAGGACGTCGAGGCGCAGGCGGCACTGACGTCGGCAAATGACCTTGCGCGCGGCAACGGTCTGTCGCGGCCCATCGTCAACGCGCGGCTGTTCCGCACGAGTGCCGTGATGGCGGCAGCACAGGGGCTCGACGATCAGGCGCTGAACGACCTGCTGCAATCGACCGCGGCGTTCGACCGGTCGTTGCCAGGATCGAAACCGTTGGCCGACACATATCTGCTGCGGGCCGGCCAGTTGGTGAAGGCCGGCAGGGGCACCGCCGCGTTGCCGATCTGTCAGAACGCGGTGCAGTCGCTGACGACGCTCAAGGCCGGCACCACACCGGCGCTGATGGCCGCCTGTCTCGACGTCTATGCCGCCGCCGCGGACCGCCAGTCGGGCCAGCGCCAGGCGCTGCTCGCCGAGATGTTCACCGCGGCGCAGCTCGCGCAAGGCGGCATCACCAGTCAGCAGATCTCCCAGGCCACGGCGCGGCTGTCGGAGAATTCGCGCGATCCCAAAGTGGCCGAAGCAATTCGCCGTCGGCAGGACGCGTCCGCCAACCTGTCCGAGCTCTATCGACGTCGCGATGAACTCGCCGAGGCGCAGCGACAGGGCGCGCCGAATTCGGCCGGCGCCAATCTCGACAAGCAAATCAGCGATGCACAGGCGACGTTGGCCGATGCCGATGCGGCCTTGCAGGCCGCCTCGCCCAACTACGGGCAGCTCGTCCAGCAGGTGGTGCCGGCGAGCGATGTGTTCGCAGCACTGCGTCCCGACGAGGCGTTCGTCGCGATCGCACTCAGCAAGGAGGACGGCTGGGTCTTCCTGCTGCGCAACGGCGCCATTGCGGTATCCAGGATCGATGGCGGCCTTGGTCAGATTGCCGAACTGGTGCGCCGGGTACGCGCTGGCATCGAACTGACTTCTAGCGGTCTGCCAACGTTCGACGTCGCCGACGCGCAGAAGCTTTACCAACTGACGATCGGCGGTGTGTCGGGTTCGCTCAACGGGGTGAAATCGCTTGTCGTGGCACCCGCCGGCCCGTTGCTGTCCTTGCCGTTCGAGGTACTGCTGACCGGGCCGACGCAGCCCGATGCACTCGCCGACGCGCCGTGGCTGGTGCGCAAATTCACCCTCGCCCACGTTCCGGCGCCGTCAAACTTTGTCTCGCTGCGCAAGATCGCGGCGGGATCGCGCGCGACGCATCCCTGGTTCGGTTTCGGCGACTTCCACCCGGTGACGCTGGCGCAGGCGGAGAAGACGTTCTCCGGTGCAGGGTGTGGCGAGAGCGCCAGGCTGCTCGCCGGCCTGCCACCCCTGCCCTACGCCCGCAAGGAGCTCGATGCGGCGCGCGCTCTGCTTGGCGCCAGTGCATCGGACGAGCTGGTCGGCCAGGCCTTTACCGCGGAGGCGGTACTGAAGGCGAAGCTGAAAGACTACCGCATCCTGCAATTCTCCACTCACGCGCTGCTTCCGGCGGAGCTGCGCTGTCAGAGTGAGCCGGCCATCGTCACATCGACGCCAGCCAACGCGATCGATGCGTCGGGTGCTTTGCTGACTGCATCCGAGGTGGTTGGAATGGATCTGGACGCCGACCTTGTGGTGTTGTCGGCGTGCAACTCGGGCGGTCCCGGCGGCACGACAGCCGGCGAAAGTCTTTCGGGTCTGGCCCGCGCATTCTTCTATGCCGGCGCGCGATCGCTCGAGGTGACGCACTGGTCAGTCAACGACCAGGTCGCCGCATTCCTGGTGGCGGACACATTGCGGCGGATGCACGATAACCCGAACCTCGGCGTCGCCGGTGCGCTGCGCGACGCTCAACTCGCGATGCTGGCGGATGCGGGCAAGGGATTGCCCGCGGTCATCGCGCATCCGTTCTTCTGGGCGCCCTTTGCGGTGATTGGCGAGGGCGGTGAACGCGCCTCCCGAAGCGCCGATGTCCGCGTTCCATCGCCGCTGCTCGCCGGACTATAACCCCGCCGTGGAAACGATCGAGACCCTTGGCAAATATGAGGTCAAGCGCTCGCTTGGCCGCGGCGCCATGGGTACGGTCTACGAGGGCTGGGATCCGATCATCGCTCGCCGCGTGGCCATCAAGACCGTCAGGCTGCCGGACAGTGCCGACCCCGAGACCGAGGAGGCGCTGGCACGCTTTCGTCGCGAGGCGCAGGCTGCGGGGCGGCTGACGCATCCCAACATCGTGGGCGTATTCGATTACGGCGAGACGAACGACCTCGCCTATATCGTCATGGAGTTCGTCGACGGCCCGCCACTGAAGACCTTGCTCGACAAGCAGGAGCGCTTCGCGCTGCCCGACGCGGTCCGCGTCATGGAGGACGTGCTCGCGGGACTCCAGTTCAGCCACGAGCGCGGCGTGGTGCATCGCGACATCAAGCCGGCCAATGTGATGCTGACGAGTTCGGGGCAGGCCAAGATCGCCGATTTCGGCATCGCGCGCATCGAGAGCAGCTCGATGACGCAGGCTGGCACCTTGCTCGGCACGCCGGCCTACATGTCGCCCGAGCAGTTCATGGGCCAGGTGGTGGATGCGCGCAGCGACATCTATTCGTCCGGCGTGCTGCTCTACCAGCTGCTCACCGGCGAGCGGCCGTTCGACGGCGGCATGTCGGCGATCATGCACAAGGCGCTGAACACCGAGCCGCCCGCGCCGTCGCAGCTGTCGGTGACCGCCCCGCCGTCGTTCGACCCGGTGGTGCGCCGCGCGATGGCGAAGCGGCCGCAGGATCGCTTTCCGTCGGCGCGAGCTTTCGCCGAAGCAATTCGCGCCGCCGTGACGGTGCAGACGGAACCTGCTGTCGACGCCGATGAACAGACCATGTTCACGCCGCCACCGGCACCTCCGCCTCGCCCCGTCGAGCTGGCACAGCCGCCGCGCGTCGTGCAGGGAGGGCCACCGGCCCGTCGCTCCGCCATGCCTATCGCCGCCGCGGTGGCGCTGCTCGGCTTGGTGGGCGGCGGCGCGGCCTGGTGGCTCCTGTCACGCCCAGCCGTTCCGGTCATTGCTACCACGACCCTGACGCCGCCTCGGGCCGCGGAGCTTTCGCCCGCGCCCAGCAATGCCCCAACCCCTGTGCCACCCCACAGCGAGACCAACCCGCCCAATCCCGCGCAGACGGTCGCGCCGCCGGTGCGGCCGGATTCTTTGGCAGGACTCGATGCGTTGCGCCGCCGGATCGCGCAATGGGCGAACAGCCGGAGCTGTGCGGTGCTGGAAGGCGACGTCGCCGACGGCGGTGCGGTGGAGCTGAACGGCCTGGCCAGCGATCACTCGATCGAGGGACTGAGGCAAGGTCTGGCGGCACTGGTGCCGCCAGGCCAGATCGACTGGCGTGTCACCGGCGTGGCCCCGGCCTTCTGCCCGGCGCTCGACGCGCTTCACTTGGCCACGCCCGCCTTCGGTGCGACCGGCGCGCCTCGGCTCGGGCTGCAGATGGCCGACGACAAGACGAGCCTCAGGGATGGCGAACCGGTTCGCGTGCGGGTCGCGATGCCGGATTTCCCTGGCTGGCTGCGCGTGGACTACGTGGTGCACGACGGAACGGTGCAGCACCTCTACCCGCAGCTTGCCGATACGAAGAACGGCATCGTGGCTGATCGGCCGAAAAGCTACGCGCCCGGCGAGACGGTCAATCTGGGGAATCCGTCGTGGCTGATCGGGCCGCCGTACGGCACTGATATGATCATCGCCGTCGCAGCGTCGGACCCGCTGTTCGACCACCCACGGGCCAGCAATTCCGAGCCCGCGGACGCATATCTGGGCGACCTTTGGACGGCGATCGACAATCTGCGGCAGCACCACGGGCGCATCGCGGGCGCCGGGATCATACTTGAGGCGCTGCCGCCGAAGTAGCGGTCCACGCCCTGGTTTCGTGTAGGCTCGTGCGGAATCATGCGCGACGATCAGGAGCCCGCCGAACATGTCCGATGTTGCCAGCCAGCAGCGTATCCACGGCTACTGTGCTCTGTGCACCGCCAGATGCGGCTCGATCGCGGTGGTCGAAGATGGCCGCTTCATCCGGTTGGAGCCTGATCCCACGCATCCAACCGGCCAGGCACTCTGTGCCAAGGGTCGCGCCGCGCCCGAGCTCGTCTACCACAAGGAGCGACTGACTCACCCGCTCCGGCGCACGCGTCCGAAAGGCGACCCCGATCCTGGCTGGGAGCGCATCTCCTGGGATGAGGCGCTGGACCTGTCCGCCGCGGCGATGCAACGGATTGCCGCGCAGCAGGGGCCGGAGGCCGTCTGCTTCAGCCTGTCCTCGCCGTCCACCACCGCGATCAGCGATTCGGCGTCGTACGTCCGGCGCCTGATGAACGCGTTCGGCACGCCGAACGTGGTCAGCAGTCTGGACGTATGCGGTTGGGGACGTGCCGGCGCGACCCGCTACACCTATGGCGTCGCGAGCGTCGCCACCAGTTCGGGCGGCGGCATGCCGGACATCGCCAATACCGGCTGCCTGATCCTGTGGGGCTACAACCCAAGTTTCACGCGCCTCTCGCACGCCACCGCCATGGTCGAGGCGCTGAAGCGCGGCATGCGGCTGATCGTGGTCGATCCGCGGCATGTCGGTCTCGGTAACAAGGCGGACCTCTGGCTGCGGGTGCGGCCAGGCACCGACGGCGCTCTCGCCCTCGGCATCGCCAATCTGATGATCCAGCGGGGCTGGTACGACCGCGAGTTTATCCGCACCTGGAGCAACGGTCCGATGCTGGTGCGTGCCGACAACGGCCGCATGCTGACCGAAGGCGATCTCACGCCGGGTGGCGAGGGCAGCCGCAACGTCGCCTGGGACATCGCACTTGATCGGCCGATGCCATACGACGGCAACTGCGCAAATCTCGCGCTTGAGGGCGAATACCGCGTCGCCACGCGCGACGGCGAAGTGATCTGCCATCCCGCCTTCGAACTCTATGCGAGGATGTGTCGGAACTATCCACCCGAACAGGTCGAGGCAATCTGCTGGATCCCAGGTGCTCAGGTCGAGCAGGCCGCGCGCCTGATCTGGGATGCGCGCCCAGTTTCCTACTATGCCTGGAGCGGTCACGAGCAGCACGCGAACGTCACGCAGACGGCGCGTGCCATGTCGTTGCTCTACGCACTGACCGGCTGCTTCGACGCTCCAGGTGGCAACGTGCTGTTTCCGGTGCCTCCCGCCGGGTCGATCACCGGCGAGGACCTCCCCGCGGCGAAGCGCAAGGCGCCGACACTGGGCCTCGGCGAACGTCCGCTAGGGCCGGCGCAGTCCGGTAACGTCACCACCCGCGAGCTCTATCGCGCCATTCTGGAGGACAAGCCGTATCCGATCCGCGGCCTGATCGGTTTCGGCTCCAACATGCTGCTGGCGCATGTCGATGGCGGCCATGGGCGCAAGGCGCTCGCGGCCCTGGAGTTTTACGCCCACTGCGACTTGTTCATGACTCCGACAGCCGAACTTGCCGACGTGGTCCTGCCCGTCGCGTCTTGCTTCGAGCGGGAGGCGCTGCGGATCGGTTTCGACGTCAGCCCCGAGGCGCAGTCGCACGCCCAGTTCCGCCCGGCCGTCGTTTCGCCGCTTGGCGAGGCACGCCCGGACACCGACATCGTGTTCGATCTCGCGGCCCGTCTCGGCCTTGGCGCGCAATTCTGGGACGGCGACATCGAAGCCTCCTACCGCCACCAACTGGCACCTCTTGGCATCACGCTCGAGCAGTTGCGCGCCGCCCCGAGTGGCCTGCGTTTGCCGTTGCAAACACGCTACGCGAAACACGCGGAGCAGGACGCGAACGGCAAGCCGCACGGCTTCGCCACACCGTCGCGCAGAGTTGAACTTTATTCGCAGACTTTCCTCGATCACGGCTACGCGCCGCTGCCGGATTTCACCGAACCGCAGATCGGTCCCACGGCGCGGCCCGATCTGGCCGCGCGCTTCCCGCTGGTGTTGACATGCGCGAAGCCGACGCTGTTCTGCCAGACCCAGCATCGCGCGCTGCCCAGTCTGCGCCGGCGCGCTCTGCATCCCGAGGTGGATCTGCATCCCGCCGCCGCCGCGAAGCGCGGCATCGCCAACGGCGACTGGGTGGCGATCGAGACACCGGAAGGCAGCGCGCGAGCCCGCGCCAAATACAACGACAGCCTCGATCCCCGCGTGGTGGTCGGCGAGCATGGCTGGTGGCAGGCATGCGAGGCGATCGGCGCCCCGGGGTATGATCCGTTCGGACCAGGCGGTGCCAATCTCAACCTGATCATCGGCGCCGCGGTTCAGGATCCTGTGAGCGGCACGGCGTCGCACCGTGCCTATCTGTGCGAGATACGACGCGCGGCCTTAGATTTAGAGACCGTTTGAGAACCCATTCGACGGCGGGTTCGGGCGTGATTCAGAAGTTGGACCGCGCCAGAGTCCTGACGCCTATGTATGTGGGGCGGTAAATGACTCTGACCCCTATTCTCTCTGCTCCCGCGAGCTGCTGCCGGCCGAGGTCAGTCCTTAGTGACCGCTACGCAATCGACCTCGACGTCGAAGGGCCCGGTCCACTCAGGCACGCAGAAGAAGATGCGGGCTGGCGGGTTTTTCGGGAAGTAGCGCTTGTAGACTTCGTTGAAGGCCTTGAACCGGTCCGCCGAGATGCACAGCACATTGCACTTCAGCACATGGTCGAGGTCCGACCCGGCGGCCTCCAACGCCTTCTTCACCTGCTCAAGGATCAACTCAACCTGGCGCTCGAACGGGGCGTGGGCGAGGATCTCGCCGGTCTCAGGATCGAAGGGCGGCATGCCCGAGACGAACACCATGTTGCCGGCGCGGGTGCAGGTGGATACCGGCGCGCCCCACTTCTCGAAATTGCTGTCAATCGGCTCGACCCGGATGATCTCTCGTTGCATGCGTCCGCTTCCGATCCACGTGTCGCCAATCTAAGGTCTTAAGCGGAACCGGATTGTAAGCCAAGCTTGGCCGGCGCATCCTTCCGCTGTCGGACAACGAGGAATGCAATGAGTGCGCTGTCAGCACCGTCCCTTCGCGAGTGGCCGAACCATGGCAGTGCCCGCGTGCCCAACTGGGTCTACACCGACCCACAGATCTTCGCCCGCGAACTCGACCGCATCTTCAGCGCCAGCGACTGGCTTTATCTTTGCCTCGAGGCCGAGATCCCCAACCCCGGCGACTTCAGGCGCGCCCAGCTTGGCACGCGCGAGGTGATCGCCGTCCGCGGCACGGACGGCGCAATCAATGTCCTGGTCAACCGCTGCGCGCATCGCAGCATGCAGGTCTGCACTGCCGGCCGCGGCACCGCGAAAGAGTTCGTCTGTCCCTACCACCAGTGGACCTACGACCTCGCCGGCAACCTGATGGGCGTGCCGTTCCGTCGCGGCTACCGCGGGCAGGGCGGGATGCCCGCCGATTTCCGCCCGGAGGAACACGGGCTGCAACGCCTCGCTGTCACGACGCGCCACGGCGTGGTGTTCGCCAGCTTCGGCGCACCCAACGAGTCGCTGGAGACCTATCTCGGCGAGCGCATGCTGGGTTACTTCGACCGCGTGTTCGACGGCCGCGAGCTGGTCGTGCTGGGTCACATGCGCCAGCGTATCCCCAGCAACTGGAAGCTGATGTTCGAGAACATCAAGGACCCCTACCACGCCAGCCTGCTGCACGTGTTCCTCGTGACGTTCGGCCTGTTTCGCCTGGACCAGCAATCCGCCGTCGAAATGGACGACACCGGCCGCCACTCGGTGCTGGTCAGCCGGCGCGGCGCGCAGGCGAGCAACGACGCGACCACCCAGATGCGCGCCTTCAAGCAGAACTTCGCGCTGCGAGATCCGCGATTGTTGGACCCGGTGCGCGAGTTTCCCGGCGACGCGACCGTCGTGATGCAGACCTTGTGGCCCAACCTGATCGTGCAGCAGCAGTCCAACACACTGGCGATGCGCCAGATCGTCCCGCTCGATGCCCGCAGGTTCGACCTCGCGTGGACCTTCTTCGGCTACGCCGACGACACGCCTGAAATGCGCCAGCGCCGCCTGCGCCAAGCCAATCTGATGGGGCCTGCCGGCCTGGTGTCGCTCGATGACAGCGAGGCGATGCTGCTGTCGCAGGCCGGCATCGATCAGGACGACGACGCGACGTGCCTGATCGAGATGGGCGGCCGCGCCGTGGTCAATGAGCCGCATATGGTGACAGAGACGGCGATCCGCGGCTTCTACCAGCACTACCGCTCCATCATGGAGCTATGATCGCCGCCGCACCGGGCATTGCCGTCGGGCTGGAGCTGCGCTCGCGTCTGGCAGACTTATACTGTGCTTATGACAATGCGCTGAACGACGGCGCGCTGGAGCGTTGGCCCGAGTTCTTCACCACAGCGTGCATCTACAAGGTGATCCCGCGCGAGAACGTCGAGCAGGGTTTTCCCGTCGCACTGATTTATTGCGAGAGCCGCGATATGCTGGCCGATCGCGTCGTGGCGCTGCGCGAGACGGCGCTGTTCGCGCCACGCATGGCACGACGTTTCATCAGCGGTGTGTGCGTTCGGGCGATCGAGGCGGACGGTCTGCACCTCACCGCGAACTTCGCAGTGTTCCAGACCATGCAGGACCAGCCGAGTGAGCTGTTTCTGTGCGGACGCTGTCAGGACCGTGTGGTGGACGACGGCGGCACGCTGCGCTTTGCCGAGCGGCTGTGCATCTACGACTCCACGATCGTGCCGACGTCGCTGGTCTACCCGATCTGACGCCTACTGCATCGTCGACTTCGGGGTCGGCACGATGCGCTGGATATGCATCTTCTCGCGGTCGAGGATTTCCGGCACCCGAGGGGCGATCTTGGTCTTCCAGTGGTCGGTCTCATAGACCGCCTTGTACTGCGCCTCACGTTCGGCTTCGCTGTTGAAGCGACGCAGCCAAATGTAGCAGGACTCGTCGGTCTCGCCGCGGAAACTGCCGCAGATCACCATCCCCTTGGAGACCTGGAAGGGGATGATCTCCTCCTCCATGATCTTCACCCACTCGTTCATCTTGCCGGGCCGCACGAAATACTGGCGAAGTTCGTAAAAGGCCATCGTGTCCGTCTCCTCTCGGTTGACCCGGCGCAGCATAGACGGAGGCGCGTTGCATGGTCGAGCAAGGGCGGACCACTCGGCGCATTTTGCCTCTGGCCTCCCGCGGCGTGGCGGCATACATCAGCTCAGCCACCCAGCTGAGGTAGCCATGGCCCCCCCGTTCCCCGCCACCCGTCTGCGCCGGCTGCGCCAGTCCGAGGCACTGCGCGGCCTGGTACGCGAGACCGCCGTCACAGCCAATGACCTGATCCAGCCGATCTTCATCGAGGAAGGCATCGACGAACCCCTGCCGATCGCCGAGATGCCGGGGGTGTCACGCATCCCAGAGCGCAAGGTGGAGCACGTGGTCGAGGGTCTGGCCCACGACGGGGTGAAGGCGCTGATGCTGTTCGGCATCTCGCACCACAAGGATGCAACGGGCAGCGACGCGTGGAACCGCGACGGCCTCGTTTCGCGCATGGTGCGGCGGGCCAAGCGGGCGGCGCCCGAACTGGTGGTGATCCCCGACATCTGCTTCTGCGAATACACCGACCACGGCCATTGCGGCGTGATCGAGCACGACCACGTGGTCAACGACATCACGATCGAGAACCTGGCGCGGCAGGCGGTGGTGGCGGCCGACGCGGGCGCCGACATGATTGCGCCGTCGGCGATGATGGACGGCCAGGTCGCGGCGATCCGCCACGCGCTGGATACGGCGGGTCATGCCGATACGCCGATCATGGCGTATTCGACCAAGTTCGCCTCCGCATTTTATGGCCCGTTCCGGGTGGCCGCGGGGTGCGAGCTGAAGGGCGATCGCAAGACCTACCAGATGGACCCGATGAACGGTCGCGAGGCGCTCCGCGAGTTGCTGCAGGACGAGACGGAAGGCGCTGACTTGCTGATGGTGAAGCCGGGCCTGGCATATCTCGACGTGCTGGCGCGGCTGCGCGAGCAGACACTGCTGCCGATTGCAGTGTACCAGGTGAGCGGCGAATACGCGATGATCAAGTTCGCTGCCGCCGCGGGCGCGTTGAACGAGCACGTGGTGGTTCGGGAAACGCTCGGCGCATTCAAGCGGGCGGGTGCGGATCTGATCCTGTCGTATTTCGCGCGCGATGTGATCCGCGAGGGATTCTAACAATATTCACCACAGAGACACCGAGATAAATCCAATTGTCTCCGTGCCCCTGTGGTGAGTCCTTCTTGCACTATCGCGAGTAGTACTCGACCACCAGGTTGGGCTCCATCTGCACCGGATACGGCACATCGGTCAGCTTCGGTGCCCGCGCGAACCGACCCTTCATCGCCCGGTGATCGACCTCGAGGTACTCGGGCACATCCCGCTCGGTGCTCTGCGACGCATCGAGCACCATCGCGAGCTGCTTCGACCGCTCCTTCACCTCGATCGTGTCGCCGTCCTTCACCCGGTAAGACGCGATGTTCACGCGCCGTCCGTTCACCTGCACGTGGCCGTGCGAGATGAACTGCCGGGCGGCGAACGGCGTGATCGCGAACTTCATGCGATACACCACGGCGTCCAGGCGGCGTTCCAACAGCTCGATCAGCAACTGCGACGAGTCGCCACGCACGCGAACCGCCTCCTGGTAATAGCGCCGGAACTGCTTCTCGCTGATGTTGCCGTAATAGCCCCGCAACTTCTGCTTCGCCATCAACTGGGTGCCGAAGTCGGTGGCCTTCTTGCGGCGCTGGCCGTGCTGGCCCGGCCCGTATTCGCGCTTGTTGATTGGCGATTTAGGGCGGCCCCAGAGGTTCACCCCCAGGCGGCGGTTGATCTTGTATTTGCTCTCGGCGCGCTTGGTCATGCTGCGCGGTGCCCTTTCGTCTGGCTCTTGTTGCACCGGTAGGCCACGCGACGCGTGGCGGGCTCAGGCCCCGAAGGCCTGTCCGCGTTCCCGGCAGTACGGCCGCCGCTTCTAGGGGCCGGTCCGCGCCTTGTCAAACCTCGCACCGCCCCGTAGCACCCCCGAGATGGTCAATCGTGGCGACATCGTTTGGCTGGGCATCGCCTCCGGCGTCATGGGCTGCCTGGTCGGCGGCATGATGCTGGGCATCGGTATGGACCTCATCGTCAATGGCCAGCCACTCGGCTGGGTCCTGATGCTGCCCGGCGCGCCGGTGTCCGCTGTCCCCGGCTGGCTGCTCGGCCGCCGCCTGGCGCGGGAGCTGTAGGTGCCGCTCGGCCCGGTCACCGCGAGCTTTCCGTCTCGACATCGGCCGGCGTCACCTGTCTGATCGCGGGAATGCGGTCTATGAATGAAGCCGCGAGGAGCAAGGCCAATGGATGAAGTCACCAAATCGGGTCGGCCGACCGGATCACAGACGCTAGCCTTCGATGTCGGAGGAACGCATCTCAAGGCCGGCATCCTCAGCCCTGACGGCCACATGACAGCCGGGCCGAACCGGGTCGATACACCGCATCCGGCGCCCCCCGATCTGGTCGTCGAGGCCCTGGTCGGCCTCGCTGGGCCGCTTGGACGGTTCGGCCGGATCTCGATCGGCTTCCCTGGTGTCGTACGCAACGGCCGCGTGCTGACCGCACCCAACCTCGACAACACGGCATGGCGCGAGTTTCCCCTTGCCGCGACACTGGCCGAACGGCTGGGCGCCCCGGTGCGGTTGGCAAATGATGCGACCGTGCAGGGCCTCGGCGACATCAAAGGACAGGGGGTGGAGTGCGTCATCACCCTGGGCACCGGCATGGGCTTCGCGCTGTTCGAGGACGGCAGACCCGCCCCGCATCTCGAGCTGTCGCAGCATCCGGTGCGCGGGCGCAAGACCTACGACAAGTATATCGGCAACGCTGCGCTGCATGCGGTGGGGCGCAAGCGCTGGATCCGGCGTGTCGGCACAGCGATCGGCTTCATCCAGACCCTGACGAACTTCGATGTCTTGTATGTCGGCGGCGGCAATTCGCGGCTGTTGAAAGGGGATCTGCCCAAGAAGGTGCGCATCTCGTCCAACGAAGCCGGCATCACCGGCGGGATCCGGCTATGGGATGCCAAGCTGGATGAGATGTTCATGGCTGCCTGACCTGCAGTGCTGCCTGCAAAGCTGCATCCAGCGCGCTGAGGAACCTTGACCGGTCGGCTCGGGTCAGGGCCGCGGGACCGCCGGTCCTTAGGCCGATCTCGCGCATGTGCTGTGCGACCTCGCGGCCGGCCAGGGCATTGCCGATGTTGTCCTGAGTCCATTGCCGGCCGCCCGGAGCGACGGCCCGCGCTCCCTTCCCGAGGCATCGCGCGGCCAGCGGAATATCGGCGGTGACGCAGACATCGACAGCGGTGATGTGTTCGGCAATCCAGTCATCCGCAGCGTCCGGCGTGGCATCGACGATCACCATGCTGACGTTGGGAAGACCGGGCGGGCGGATAGGGCGCGATCCGTTGGACACGACGAAGACCGGCAGGTTGAGGCGGGTCGCGACGCGGTAGGTTTCCTCGCGTACCGGGCAGGCATCGGCATCAATGTAGATGGCGGTCAATTTGGAAGCTCCGGTCCTACGCCGGAACATCCCCCTTCAGCATGACCCGATACAGATATCGCACCTGATCCATATCGTAATCGCCGTTCGCCTTGTGCAGCAGGCAGCGATTGTCCCACATCACCATGTCACCACGATGCCATTGATGGCGATACTGGTACTGCGGCTGCGTCGCGTGCGTCAGCAGTTCGTCCAGCAATGACAACGCCTCGGCTTCCTCCATCCCGACGATCCCCTCGGTCCGGATCGGATTGAGATAGATCGCCTTGCGCCCGCTCTCGGGATGCGTGCGCACCAGAGGATGCGCCACCGCATCGGGCACCTTCTGCCGCGCCGCATCGCTCAGCGCCATCAGCTTCCGCTCGCTATGCCTGCTTTGGTAGACATGAACGGCGCGCAGCCCATCGATCCGCTGCCGCATTGCGGCGGACAGATCGTCATACGCGCGATACATGTTGACGAACTGCGTGTCGCCGCCGTGGTCCGGTAGCTGTACCGCATGCAACACCGTGGCCTTCGGTGGTTCGGCCGCATTCGAGTGGTCGGTATGGTAGCCCTCGCCAGGGATGTAACGTCGACCGTCTGTGTAAAAGTCCTGGTTCGAGATGTAGTGGATGTCCGGGCACTCCGGCAGTGCGAAGCGCGTGTTGTGCTGCGGGAAGACTTCGCCGAACAACAGTACCGCGTTCAGCAACTGATGCGGCGACAGATGCTGATCGCGGAACACCAGCACTGAATGCTCGACGAAGGCGCGCCTCAGCCGCTCGCGCTGTTCGACATCGATCGGTTGCGTCAGGTCGACACCGCTGACCTCGGCGCCGGTATGCGGAGAGAGCGAGTTGATCATCGCCACAGATTGCGCAGGAAGCCGCCTGCGTGCAACCTGCGTGGCCCGGCCGGGAGTTACCCAACCATGGCAAGCAATCCGCAACCGAACATGGACTTCACCAGGTTCTTCGCCGACATGAAGCTGCCGGCGCTGCCGGACATGGAGATGTTCCTCGCTGCCAACCGCAAAAATCTCGAAACTCTGTCGGCGGCCAATCGGGTCGCGCTGGAAGGCGCGCAGGCGGTGGCCCGGCGGCACATGGAGATTGTGCAGAGCAGCATGGCCGAAGTCACCCAGGCGATGCAGGCGCTCGCCACAGCCGATGCACCGCAGGTCAAGGCTGCGAAGCAGGCGGAGCTGCTGAAACAAGCCTACCAGCATGCGGTCGCTCACATGAAAGAGCTGGGCGACCTGATCCAGCAGTCCAATTCGGAAGCGCTGTCCTTGATCAACCAGCGCTTCATCGAGGCGATGGATGAAGTGAAAGCGCTGGCGCAGAAGCAAAAGTGACAATTGATAACCATTTTCAATAGTTTGTGAACAACACATTGCAACTCTGCGAAGCGCAAATGGCTTCAGTATAGTCTTTGAGTCTTGCTTCGGTCTCGACTGGAGCGAGGGAGACGCCCTGCGGCAGCGCCGACGAGGGCCAACAAACGGGCAAGCGAAATTGCCCGCACATTTTGGGAGGTTCAGGGATGACCGCAGCGCCAGCAGCCGTCACGCCAAGTGGGCTGTCCGAAGCCGAACACAAAGCACATCTGCGTCGCGCCGTGATTGCCAGCACGGTGGGCACCACAATCGAGTGGTACGACTTCCTGCTGTACGGCACCGTGACCGCGCTCGTGTTCGGCAAGCTGTTCTTCCCTAGGTCCAGCCCCATCGTCGGCGTGCTCGAGGCGTTCAGTGTGTTCTTCATCGGTTTCGTCGGCCGGCCGATCGGCGCCTTCATTTTTGGCCACTGGGGAGACCGCATTGGGCGCAAGGCGACGCTGATCGTCACGCTGCTGGTGACAGGTGTCGCCACGGTCGCTGTTGGTTGCGTGCCGGGCTACAACATCATCGGCATCTGGGGCGCGATCCTGCTCACCGTCATCCGTCTGATCCAAGGTATCGGCGTCGGCGGCGAATGGGGGGGCTCGGGACCTGTTGGCGATGGAGTGGGCACGCACCAACAAGAATCGCGGTTTTCTGTCCGCATGGCCACAGTTCGGCGCGCCCGCGGGTCTGTTCCTGGCGAATTGTGCGGTACTGTTCTTCAGTTGGCTCTCCGGTGACCAGTTCATCGTCTGGGGCTGGCGGATCCCGTTCTTCCTTAGTGCCGTCATGGTCGCCGTCGGGCTGTGGATACGGCTGGGCATCATGGAGACGCCGGTATTCCAGAAGATCATTGACGAGGAGCGTACCGAGCGCGTGCCGGTGCTCGAGGTACTGAGGCGGCAACCGAAGCAGATCGCGCTGACCGCACTGCTGCGTATGCCGGAGCAGGCACCCGGCTACATTGTTGGCGCGTGGATCTTTACCTACGCCACCGGTGTACTGGGTTTCTCGCGCGACTTCGTGCTGCTAGGCGTCATCAGCCAAACGGTGCTGGGCTTCATGTGGGTGGTCTGCGCCGGATACCTGTCGGATCACGTTGGCCGCAAGAACATGTTCATGATTGGCTGTGTGTTCATGGGCATCTTTGGCTTCGTCTATATTGCCATGCTCAACACCGGCATCCCGTGGGTGGTCTTCACCGCGATCGCCATATCGCTGCTGCCGGTGATGACGCAGTACGGGCCGGAGGCGGCGCTGATCGCGGAGAGCTTCACGCCACGGCTGCGCTACAGCGGCACATCGATCGGCTACCAGCTTGCTTCGGTCATCGCGGGCGGACCTTCGCCGTTCATCGCGACGTGGCTGTTCGCCACCTACGGCTCGGCTTGGCCGATCGCGTTCTACATCCTGTTCTGCGCCATCGTCGGCATCATCGCGACGTCATTGCTGACGGATTATACCAACAAGGAGATCTCTGCCGAATACGAGGCGGTGTGAACGCCAGGCTAAACCTACACGTCATGCCGATATGAGTCGTCGTCAGCGGGACTTCGTATAAATTGGGTTAGACATGCACGATGCATGCGGACCGTGGCGGTCGCGATGGTGGCGACCCACGAAGCAATCGCACCTTGGGCATCCCGTGGTTCTCGTAGCTTATGATGGCGCGGCCAATCTGGTGCAATCCACGCAGCAGGAAATCGTATTGTCGCGCCCAAGGCAGTGCCAGGTTGGGTCGGGCCATTGGCGCGTCCTGCTTCATCGGTCGGTACGGCTGAATGTGACATTCGTGTGGGATGACCCATCCGGATCGTAACCCAGGGAAGCCTTGGACATTGCATCGAAGCATGCGGAGATTGCAGCGAGACCGATCAGCGGCTTGTGGACCTCGACTACCGCGTGGCGAAGCCTCTCTGGGAGCCTCAGCCCATCAAAAAGTCTGCCCTCGGCACCCTCTGTATCCACAACCAAAACGTCCGGATCCGCCTCTTCAAGAAGCCCCTGCAGACTGCATGCGGGAAGCATCACCTTCGTGCTGCCAGGTAGATCGACAATAGAGGATGCCCAGAATGATGGCTGGCGATTGAACTCAACCACCCCGTCCGTCACAGCGGCCACGACATTCCGCACCTCTGCAGAGACCCCATTGACCGCGTGTGTTCGCTTGATAACAGGAATGAGGATCGGATCTGCCTCTATTGCAACGATCCGTGACGCATGAAGCTCGCGCTTGGCGAAGCTCGAGATAAATCCGATGCCCGCACCGATCTCGAGAACCGTGTCGCCAGGCCGGATCGCATAACGAAGCGCGTCTATCTCGCTTCTTTCGTAGTATCCATGTACTAAGCTTCGCCACACATCGGACTGAAGGAGCAAGCGTGGAACTTCGAGCTGTATGCCCTGAATATTGAAACTGTAGATCGTATTGCTTGGATCATCGGCGGGAAACTCGTCATCTAGCGGCACCTTCGAAGAAGCCCGGTCCAACTCTGGTCTCACACGAATTCGTCCCAATACTTCACGAGCAATCTCCATCAGGACATTGGTTCGTAATCGCATTTGGTCCTCCTGGGGAAGTCTACCATCTGCAACGGATCGCCGTACGTCACAACTCAGGCTGGAGGCGCGGTCACGGCCAGGAGAGCCCCCACACAATATCAGCCGGATGATCCGACGATGGAAGCTAGATCGGCAGCCTGATCCGCGCTCGCAGGCCGCCGAGGGGACTGTCCTCCAGGACGATCTCGCCACCATGCGCGCGCACGATGTCGCGCGCGATGGTGAGACCAAGTCCGGTGCCGCCGCTGCTGTCACTCTCGAACGGGCGGAACACACTTTCGCGCCGCTCGGGTGGAATGCCGGGGCCATCGTCATCCACCGTCACGAACACCATGCGGCCCTGCGGCATTGCCACCAGCGCGACGCGATGCGCATGGCGACGCGCGTTATCCACCAGATTGGTGATCGCGCGGCGCACGGCGTTGGCGCGCAGCGACAATGTCAGCGCCTCCGGTACGTCCACCGCAACCTCCGCGCCGGAGCGGCGTGCGCCGGCGGCAACCTCCTCCAGCACCGCCGAGAGGTTGACTGGTTCAGCCTGCTCGGTGCCCTCGCCACGCGCGAAGGCAAGATACCCAGTGATCATCCCCTCCATCTCTGCCACGTCGGCGGTCATCTCTGCCACGTCCTGTCGGAGTTCCTCGCGCGCGGGCATCATTGCCAACGCCAGGCGCAGACGCGTCAGCGGCGTGCGTAAATCGTGCGAGACGCCCGCCAACATCTCAGTCCGCTGCATCAGGAAGCGGCGGACGCGCTCTTGCATCCGATTGAAGGCCGTCGCGGCCTGACGCACCTCGGTGGCGCCCTCCGGCTTGATAGGCCCTATATCACGCCCCATGCCGAATGCCTCGGCCGCCCTGGCCAGACGCCTGATCGCACGCACCTGGTTGCGCATGAACAGCGCGGCGATGCCGAACAGCACCATGGCCATGCCGACGATCCAGAGGACGAAAATGTAGACCGTGCCCGCATACAGCCGCTTGCGTGGCACGTTGACGTGCAGCACACCATCGGGAATCGCCACGCTGATCAGGACGTTCTGGCTGTTCGAGGTCCAATCGGCGATGAACGGCCTGCCGATCTGCTCACGCAGTGCGCTCGCGAGGTCATCGTCCATCGGGCCCAGGATGTTGATCACACGCTCGTTCGGCAGCGCTGCGCCGCTATCGATCGTCATGTCCAGATCGAAGTCGCGGGCGGCCTGGCTCAAGATCCATCTGCGATCGGCTTCTTCGGGATATCGGTTCAGCAGCTCCAGCGAATAGCCAATCTCACCCACGACAGCACTCGACAGCCGTCGCGAAACCACATCGAGATGGCTGCCGTAGAAGATCTGCAGCGCGACAGCCTGCAACAGCACCAGCGGCAGCAGGATCATCAGCAGGCTGCGCCCGAGCAGTGAACGCGGCAGCACCTTCCTGATGCCGCGGTTCACTATCCGCGCGGGCTGGAGGTCAGGTGGCAGCATCGCCGTTCACTCGGTGTCGATCATCCTCCAACAAGCCTACAAGCCCGGCTTCAGCACATAACCGCGCCCTCGCACGGTGTGCAGAAACCGCGGTTCGCGCGGATCGATCTCGATCTTGCGGCGCAGACGGGTCACCTGCACGTCGATGGCTCGCTCGCCCGCATCATCCATACCGAGGGTCGCGGCAATCGCCTCGCGTGACAGCACACCGTTCGGGTTGCGCGCCAGTGCGGTCAGCAACGCGACCTCGCCGCCGGTCAACCGCATGACGCCATCCGGTCCGCTCAGTTCGCCGCGCTCGACGTCGAACCGCAGCGCACCGAGCCGAATGGGACCTTGCGGGGTCTCCGGCTGTGCCGGGGCACGGCGCAGCAGCGCGCGGATGCGCAGCACCAACTCGCGCGGTTCGAACGGTTTGCCGAGATAGTCATCCGCCCCCGCCTCGAAGCCGGCGATACGATCCTCTGGGGCGCCACGTGCGGTGAGCAGCAGCACAGGCATTTCGCTGCTGCCTTGCTCACGACGCAGCGATTCGGTCAGAGTCAGGCCGCTTTCGCCGGGCATCATGACGTCGAGCACCAGCATGTCAGGATGCATGAAGCGCAACTTGTCGCGTGCCTCGGTCGCGGTCTCGGCAGTGGTGACGCGGAAACCTTCGCCCGCCAGATAGCGCGAAAGGAGCGCGCGCAGTCTGGCGTCGTCGTCAACCACCAGGATGTGGGCATCCTCCACCATCAGTCTTCCCTTGCATGGTGCGCATCGATATAGGCGCGCGCGGTGTCGTCCATGATCCTGCGCAGCACACGGCGGAAACCGTCCACCGCGGCGGGGCCTGCCTCGCGATATGCCGGCCGCAGACGTTCCTGCTGGCGCTCGAACAGCCGCCGCTCCAGCGCCGCGCCGGCCGCGGAGAGGGTCAACAATCGCTGGCGGCGGTCCGTGTTGCCGGGCGACTGCGCGACGTAGCCTTGATCCATCAAGGCGCCAAGCACGCGGGCGAGCGACTGTTTGGTTATGCGCAGAATGCCCAACAGATCGGAAACGGTAATGCCAGGATTGCGGCCGATGAAATGCAGCGCACGATGATGCGCGCGGCCAAGCCCGAGCTCCTCCAGGGCCACGTCGGCAGCATTGGTGAAGTCGCGGTAGGCGAAGAACAGCAGGTCCTGCGCCATACGCAGGTCGGTCTCGGCTGGATCGACCTTCGATTCGGGCATGGCAGGCATTCCTTGAGCCGGGCGGAAATTAAGTCAGCTTTATTGACTTATCGGCGTGATCATTATAGTGTCTGGCCGTCTTAAGAAACAATATTGCGGAGATTGCGGCCATGGAGCTGGTTCCTTTCGACGATCGGGACGGCTGGATCTGGTGGGACGGAGCCCTGGTACCCTGGCGTGACGCGAAGCTGCATGTCCTGACCCATGGGCTGCACTATGCCAGCGCCGTGTTCGAAGGCGAACGGGCGTATTGTGGGAACATCTTCCGGCTCCGCGATCACACCGATCGGCTGATCAATTCGGCGCGCATTCTGGGGTTCGAGATACCGTTCTCGCCGGATCAGATCGATGCGGCATGCAACGAGGTGCTGGCTGCGAACCGGCTGACCGACGCCTATGTCCGGCCGATTGCCTGGCGCGGGTCCGAGATGCTGGCGGTGGCGGCGCAGGCCACGAAAATCCATTTGGCGATCGCCGCGTGGCCGTGGCCCAGCTATTTCGGCGACGATCGTATGGCGGGCATCCGGATGGGCATGGCGGAGTGGAAGCGGCCCTCACCGGACACCGCGCCGACGGCATCCAAGGCGACCGGGCTCTACATGATCGGCACACTGTCGAAGCACAAGGCCGAGCAGGAGGGGTACGCCGACGCGCTGATGCTCGACTGGCGCGGGCGCGTGGCCGAGACGACAAGTGCCAACATCTTCTTCGTCATGGATGGCGAACTGCATACACCGGATCCGGACTGCTTCCTTGACGGCATCACGCGGCGCTCGGTGATGAGCCTGGCACGACGGCAGCAGATCAAGGTGGTGGAGCGACCGATCGAGTTTTCCGAACTTGACCGTGCGTCGGAGGTGTTCCTGGCCGGCACCGCAGCCGAGGTGACGCCGGTGCGCGAGATCGCCGGTCATCGTTATACGCCGACGCGTATCACCGAGACACTGTTGCGAGGGTACGATGCGCTGGTGCGGCAATCACCGGCTGAAGTGGCGAAGGTGGTGTCCGGCTAGCGTGTTCAGTCGAAGTCAGTCGGCAGCTCGGGTCTGCGCATGTGCTCGAACATGCGCCGGAGCTGCGGCAGCAGCACACGGCTGATCGACAGATCACGCGGCAACTCGTCCTCGGCAAAGAATTCCACCCCGCTCGTCTCGAGGCCGCCACGGGGCTCGCCGCCGATGATCTGGCACACAAAGAACAGCTTCCAGATGTCAAAGGCATACGGAGGCACGTGCGGATGTCGTGCACGATCCCACACGGCGGCAAGCTTGGTGACGTGCACGTTGAAGCCGGACTCCTCACGCACCTCCTTCACGACGGATTCGGATGGGCTTTCATTCACGTCCGCCCAGCCGCCCGGGAGCGTCCAGCGGTCGCCATCCGCTGTTTCCTGCACCAGGAGCAACCGGCTGTCCCTGAATACCACCCCACGTACGTCGAGCTTTGGGGTGGCGTAGCCGGTTTCGCCTGCAAACAACGCTTCGATGGGTTGCACATCCCGTCGCGTGTGCCCGGTCATGATACGGGCCGTGAGACCTCGCAGTCGCTGGTAGCGCTCGCGGTCGTACGGATCGCGCGTGAAGGCCAGGCCAGTCTGCGCGATTGCCTGGAGTTCGCGCGCCCAAAGCAGCCAGAGCGGATCGGTTGGGCCGCGATCATCCTGCATGCCACCCTCCAGTATTGCGCTCGGGCACATCCTTGCGCTGGTGATCTGGGCTGTCACGCCTTGACATCGATCGCAGTGTTCCATATTTCCAGAGTTATGGAGAAAATGGACGCCCTGGCTGCATTGGCCGCTCTTGCCCAGGGGTCCCGCCTCGATATTTATCGCTTGCTCGTCCAGGCCGGCGTCGACGGTTTACCGGCCGGCCAGATCGGCGAGCAGCTTGGCCTGCCTTCGGCGACGCTCGCGTTCCATCTAAAGGAATTGAAAAACGCTGGCCTCGCCACGTTCACTCGCAAAGGACGATCGCTGATCTATGCAGCCGTCTACCCCACCATGAATGCGCTGCTCGCCTATCTGACCGAGAACTGCTGCGGCCGCTCCACAACCAGCTCCTGTCTGCCGGTCTGCCTGCCCCTAGAGCAATCCACACAAGGGACACCCAAATGATGTCGGACAAGCTCATCGAACCAACCGAGATCAAGGAGATGGTCCGCGCCCGCTACGGTAGCATTGCCGCGCGCGCCGACGCCTCATGCTGCGCGCCGGCGACGACCTCCTGCTGCGAGACCGCTGTTGCACCCGCCTTGGACGACAAGGCGCGGGAGATGGGCTACTCAGCCGAGGAACTGGCCGCGGTGCCGGAGGGTGCAAACCTCGGTCTCGGCTGCGGCAATCCTCAGGTCATTGCGGCCATCAAATCTGGTGAGGTCGTGGTGGACCTTGGCAGCGGCGCCGGCTTCGACTGCCTGCTGGCCGCGCGACAGGTCGGGCCGATCGGACGCGTCATCGGTGTCGACATGACGCACGAGATGCTTCGCAGGGCGCGCGAGAATGCCGCGAAGGTTGGCGCGGCCAATGTGGAGTTTCGCCTGGGAGAACTCGAACACCTGCCGATCGCCGACAACACAGCAGACGTGATCATCTCGAACTGCGTGGTCAACCTTGTCCCCGACAAGGCGCAGGTGTTCCGCGAAGCATTCCGCGTGCTTAAGTCGGGTGGACGCGTGGCGATCTCGGACGTAGTCAACATCGCACCGCTACCCGAGGACCTGAGCGCCGACCCGGCTCTGCTGTGCGGCTGCGTCGCCGGTGCCATCTCCGCCGAACGCGCTGAATCGTTGCTGGGCGAGGCGGGATTTGTCGACGTGACGGTCGTGGTCAAACCCGACAGCCGTGAAATGGTCGCGGGCTGGGCGCCGGGGCGGGGTATCGAGAAATGCGTCGCTTCAGCCATGATCGAGGCGCGCAAACCGAACGCATGAGCGATTCAGCCGCCGCGGCCGGCCGCGCGCCGCACCGGCCCGCAATGGGCATGTTCGAGCGCTTCCTGACGATCTGGGTCGCGCTGTGCATCATTGCCGGCATCGCCCTCGGCCAGCTCATGCCGAGTGTGTTCCAGGTCATCGGCAACGCGACGGTCGCGCAGGTCAATCTCCCCGTCGCCGTGCTGGTATGGCTGATGATCGTGCCGATGCTGCTCAAGATCGATCCTGCAGCGTTGCGCGAAGTCGGTCAGCACTGGCGGGGCATTGCCTCGACCGTCGGCGTCAACTGGCTGATCAAGCCGTTCTCCATGGCCTTGCTGGCATGGATATTCATCGCCCATCTGTTCCGGCCATACCTGCCGTCGGAGCAGATCAGCAGCTACACGGCGGGGCTCATACTGCTGGCGGCGGCGCCGTGCACCGCCATGGTGTTCGTCTGGTCGAACCTCGTAGATGGCGAGCCGCATTTCACGCTGAGCCAGGTTGCCCTCAATGACACGATCATGGTGGTGGCCTTCGCGCCGATCGTCGGGCTGCTCCTGGGCCTGTCGTCGATCACCGTGCCGTGGGACACGCTGATCCTGTCGGTCGTGCTGTATATCGTTGTGCCGGTGATCGTCGCCCAGCTCTGGCGCCAGATGCTGTTGGCTCAAGGTGGGCCTTCAGGGCTTGGCCGCACGCTGCGCTGGCTTGCTCCGCTGTCACTCTGCGCGCTGCTGCTGACGCTGCTGCTTCTGTTCGGGCTGCAGGGGCAGCAGATCATACGACAGCCGGTCGTCATCGCGCTGTTGGCCGTGCCAATCGTCATACAGGTCTATTTCAATGCGGGACTTGCCTATTGGCTGAACCGGGTTCTCGGCGTCGAATGGTGCGTGGCGGGGCCGTCTGCATTGATCGGGGCAAGTAACTTCTTCGAACTTGCGGTCGCGACTGCCATCGCCCTGTTCGGATTTCAGTCCGGCGCGGCGCTCGCGACCGTTGTGGGGGTTCTGGTGGAAGTGCCGGTCATGCTGTCTGTCGTTCACATCGTTCGCCGATCCCGCCCCTGGTATGAACGGGCATGACATGGGCCGCCCTGACCGGTCGGCGTAGCGTTGTCGTCTCGACCCTGGGCGTCACGCAGACCCTGGCCTGGGGCTCGACCTACTATCTGCCTGCGGTGTTCGCCGATCGGATCTCGGCCGCGCTGCAATTGCCGCGGGTTTGGTTCTTCGGCGTCTTCTCCGCCGCGCTGTTGCTGTCGGGGCTGCTTGGCCCGCTCGCCGGCCGGATCATAGATCGCTATGGCGGACGCGATGTGCTGGCCGCGACCAATCTGGTGTTTGCCGGCGGCCTCGTGGCACTGGCGTTTGCGTCCGGTTGGACGGGGCTCGTGCTGGCCTGGACCATTCTGGGTATCGGTATGGGCTTCGGCCTATATGAGGCAGCCTTTGCGACCGTCGCCGGACTATATGGTCGCGACGCACGCAATGCGATCACCGGCATCACGCTGTTTGCCGGATTCGCCAGCACGGTCGGCTGGCCGACGAGCGCCATATTCATCGACACGTTTGGCTGGCGCGGCGCCTGCCTCGCATGGGCGGCGCTGCATCTGCTGATCGGACTCCCACTGAACCGGCTGCTGGTGCCAAGAACGCCGCCGCACGTGCCGGAAACGTCGCATGCCCCCGAAGCCGCATCCGGCCTGCCATGGACGATGATCGTGCTTGCCAGCGTGTTCGGCGCCACCTGGTTTGTCTCGACTGCGATGGCGGCGCACCTGCCGCGGCTGTTGCAGGCAATGGGGTCGACCCCGGCTGTCGCGGTGGCCGCCGCGTCACTCGTCGGCCCGGCGCAGGTGGCCGCGAGGCTGGTCGAATTCGGCCTGCTGCGCCGGCTGTCGCCGATGATTTCGGCGCGCCTCGCGACCGGTCTGCATCCGATTGGCGCGACATTGCTGGCGATCTTTGGACCGGTGGCAGCGATACCCTTCGTGCTGCTGCACGGCGCCGGCAACGGCATGCTGACCATCGCACGCGGAACGCTGCCACTCGCGCTGTTCGGTCCGACGGGCTATGGCCTGCGGACCGGGTTCCTGTCCGCGCCAGCGCGGATCCTGCAGGGTGGAGCGCCGGTGTTGTTCGGCATCGTGCTCGACCGGGGCGGTCCGCTGTACGCCCTGCTGTTATCGGGCTCACTCACTGGCTTGTCGTTCCTGGCGCTGTTGTCGTTGAGCGCGGCCGGGTCCCGCATGGCGGCGGCGGACTGACGGCTGGATGCCAATTGGCGAAGAATCACTGGCGGCCTTGCTTTGTCGGCATGACGCTACCGCTCCTCTGGCGCGACCTCGCGCGCCGTTCTGATGAACTCCGCTAGTTCGGTGCGATCCCATTTCAAGTGGACGCGTTGTGTCGAGGCAGGTTGCCTGCCGAGACACACGCCGGGGCGCCGCTCGGTCCTCGGGCGGATCGGCCTTGGCATGAACCCACCGCCGCAGTTCGGGCAGACGTTGGACAACACCGTCTCGACACAGCTCAGACAGAACGTGCATTCGTAGCTACAGATGCGCGCGTCCACCGCGTGCGGCGGCAGGTCCTTATCGCAGTGTTCGCAGTTGGGCCGGAGCTGCAGCATGTTTGATCCTCACACGTCGAGTGAAGCAGTCGACAGCCACCAGCCGTCGCCGGCGAGCCAGCAGGTCTGGCCGGGTTCATCTGGCGGACGCCGCAGCGACCGAATGGACGCAAAGCCCGACTTTGCGATTGCCGCGACCAGTCTTCCCGCGGCTGCGTCGTCGCGTCCGCCGACGCAATCCGTGATGCCGGTGCCGCAGACATGGCGTGCGTCGTAGCGAAGCCTCGCACCCCGTGCGCCGCCGTCGCGCATCGTCGATCGCGACCAGCACGTCGTGGCATAGGTGGCGCGGGTCAGCATCCTGCGTGGTCCAATAATCCCGCACATACCAAGGGCGCCACGGCCCGGGTCCGGCGAAATGCTCGCGTGGGACGTTGGCGAAAGCCTCGACAACGGCAGGCGATCTTACGCGCGCCATGTCGCAGCTCCTCGGCAAACCAGCGGCGCGCTGCGGCGATTTCATCCTGAGTCATGCCCCGTCCTGCGTTGTTATCGCCGTAACGATCTGATCGACCAGAGCCGCGATCGGAAGCGTGCCTTCAAGGCGCAGCACAGGGCAGCGAAGGGTCTTCAGCCAGGCTTCGTGGCGCGGCAGACTGCGGCCCTCGCGGGTGCCGTCGTCATAATGCCGGGCCCACTCGAGGAACTCGTCGGTTTCATCGTCCCAGCCACGCCGCTGTTCTCGATCACGCAATCGCACAAGGCGAATTTCGGTTGGCGTGCGCAAGAACACCACAAGGTCGAGCATTCCGATGATCGGGTCGCCCCACGAGTTGAGTGAGCCGCTCAGCACCCAGGAAGGTCGCGGCAGGAACAGCTCGTGCATCAGGCGCAGCCGGTCAGGAATGTCGCGCGTTTCCCGGTAGGGAGGATCCGTCGGTTGCCAGAAGTAGTCGTCCGTATCGTGGTGCGGCAGACCGAGTGCATCGGCCAGCGCACGTCCGAGCGTGGTGACGCCCGCACCGGACGCACCCATGATGTGAATGCGGCGGGTCGGCATCGGAGCAGCGATCAGAGTTGCTCGCGTGCGACGCGTGCCACCTCATCGGTGGTGGCACGCCATATGTGTCCGCGGCCCAGCGTGCGCGCAAGCGCCTCGCGCAGCCAGCGGATGCGGTGCGCCTGTCCGGCGATCCACGGATGCAGTGTCAGGTTGAATGATGCGCCACCCTCATCGTGGAGGAAGGCGAACGCCTCGGCGATGTTGTCCGCCCACACCGGCGGCGGCACGCGGCGCAGCCACATGCATTCGAGGTCGTTCCACTCCGGCTGCGGAGGTAGCGCGACAAGTCCGTGGTCCAGCAGGAAAGGCCGATCGTCGTTGGCCCAGTCGGTGGTATAGGCGAACCCTGCCTCCGCCAGCAAAGCGGGCGTGCGATCCGACTCGTTGAAGTCCTGGCCGCACCAACCGAGTGGAGCCTCGCCTGCCGCGGCGCGCACAGCGTCGCGGCATTCCGCGATGTAGATGCGTTCCTCGGCTTCACTCATGCGACCCGTGATCCGTCGCGTCGCATGGGTTCCGTGGGCGAGGAAGCAGGCGTTGCGACGCATCAGTTCGTCCACCAGCTCCGGGTAGCGCTTCGCCGCCCCCGAACCCAACGCCACACTTGGCGTGACACCGAACCGATCCAGCACATCGAGCACACGAAAGATTCCGACGCGTGCGCCGTATTCGCGTTGGCTCCAGGTCAGCCAGTCAGGAAAGAATTTGCCCAGCGGCGAGACAATGCGCGGGTCGGGGTTGGCGTCCGCCGGCGGGTTCACCTCCCAGTAGTCCAGCACCAGCGTGACGGTGAAGGCGATCCGCGCATCGTCCGGCCAGACGAAGCGCTGTGCCTCCGTCAACGTGCGGTACGCATGGTGCGCATGATCCATGCCGGGCCGGCGCTGCTCGCCAACCGGTGGCGTGTTCGGCGTCTCAACCATTGGCCGCCTCCCGCGCCGCGAGATGCGATTCGATCAGCGGCAGATGATGTTCATTGAACCAGTCGGTGATCTCGCCGGCTGTGGTGAGCCAGACGCCGGGATGCGACAGGATGTATTCCATCGCGCGGCGGAACACGCGGATGCGATGCGGCTGGCCGACCCAGTAAGGATGCAGCGCGATGCACATCACGCGGCCCTGCTCGGCGCCTTCCTCGTATACCGTGTCGAAGTAGTCGCGGATCTGGCGCGCGAAGTCGTCCGCCTCCTGTCCGCGGCGGTGCAGGATCACGTCATTGATGTCCACCGAATAGGGCATCGAGATCAACTTCCCGGTCTTCACATTCAATGGGAACGGCTGGTCGTCGTGATACAAATCGGCCGTGTAGTCGTAGCCGCATTCGGCGGCGAGTTCGAATGTATTCAGCGTGTTGGTGATCGCCGGACTGAACCAGCCGCGCAGCCGACGGCCGGTAAAACGCTGGTGGATGTCCTTGCTCTCCTCCATCGCCGCACGTTCTTCCTCGCGCGAAAGGTCCCAGTGGTAGCGCGTGTTGTAGATACCGTGCGACATGTACTCCCAGTTGCGCGCCTCCATCGCGCCGAGGATTTCTGGGAAGTGTTCGAGCACAGCCATGTTGAGGCTGACGGTGCAGCGGATGCCCAGCGCGTCGGTCAGCTCGAACAGCCGCCACAGGCCGACACGGTTGCCATAATCACGCTGCGTGTAGCCGAGGATGTCGGGATGCGGCGAGCGCGGCCAGGGATCGCGCGTGCGAACGAACTTCGGCAGGTATTCGTAATGCTCGATGTTGGGCACCACCCAGAGTGCCACGCGCGCGCCGTTCGGCCAGCGCAGCGGCGGGCGGTGGAGGATAGGGGAGTAGGGGACCAGGTTGGGTTCCATCGCAATTTCCTCCGCTGATCACAGAGTAGGTTTGGCCGGTGGTCGGGTCCAGCTTGGCGCGCGACTTGCTTGTGGGGCCGGGTCAACGCCGGACGGAGGACCCCGATGAACAATGCCAAGACCGCACTCGGCCAGAAGATCCTTGCGATCAAGCAGCAGCGCAAGCTGAGCTGGCCGGACGTCGCCGACCGGCTGGGCTATTCGCCGACCTGGACCTGTGCCGCATGCCTGGGACAGATGTCGATGACGGCTGAGACCGCGGCGAAGGCCGGCGCGCTGTTCGGCCTGAACGACGATGAGGTGGAGCTGTTGCAGGCAATCCCGTACCGCGGGTCGTTGCCTGGCGCGGTGCCGACCGACCCGCTGATCTACCGGTTCTACGAGTTGGTAATGGTGTACGGCACGACGTGGAAGGAGCTGATCCAGGAGGAGTTCGGCGACGGCATCATGAGCGCGATCGACTTCGACATGGCGCTGGAGCGGCAGCCGGATCAGAAGGGCGATCGGGTGAAGCTCACCATGTCGGGCAAGTTTTTACCGTATAAGCGATACTGACCGTCAGCGGGAGGTAGCGACATGGACACGAAAATTGACGAGATTGCCGACGGCATCTATCGGCTCTCGTCGTACGCGTCTCAGGTGGCCCCGCCGGCCGGCCTGACATACAACGTGTTCCTTATCCTTGGTGATGAGCCGCTGCTGTTTCATACCGGCAAGCGGGGCATGTTTCCTTATGTTTCCGCAGCAATTGCGCGCGTGTTGCCGCCGGAACGGCTGCGCTGGATCGCGTTCGGGCACTATGAGTTCGACGAATGCGGCGCGATGAACGAATTTCTGGCAGCGGCGCCGCTGGCTGAGATCGCGCATGGGCAGACCGCCTGCCGTGTGACGCTCAACGACATGGCGGATCGGGCACCACGGACGCTTGCCGATGGCGAGGTGATCGACCTCGGCGGGAAGCGTCTGCGCTACCTCGATACGCCGCATATCCCGCACGGTTGGGAAGCCGGCGTGCTGTACGAAGAGAGCACCGGCACTTTGTTGTGCGGCGATCTGTTCACGCAGCTTGGCGATCCGCCGGCACTGACCAGCGACGACATTGTCGGACCCGCGGTCGCGGCCGAGGACCTGTTTCGGTTCTCCAGCCTGCATCCGAGTACGGGACGCACGACCCGACGGCTGGCCACGCTCGCGCCGAGGATGCTCGCGCTGATGCACGGACCCGCATTTGCTGGCGATTGCCAGGCGTCACTGGAAGCGCTGGCGGATGACTACGACCGGCGTATCCGAGCGGCACTTGATGGCAATTGATCGTCACGGTCCAGTTCCGTTGAAGCTCTGAACCAGGCTCCCCGAGACCAGCCGCCAGCCATCGACCATCACGAAGAAGATCAGCTTGAACGGCAGCGACACTACGCTGGGCGGCAGCATCATCATGCCGAGGCTCATCAGCACGCTCGCCACGACCATGTCGATGATCATGAAGGGCAGGAAGAGCAGGAACCCCATCTCGAATGCACGCCGCAACTCGCCCACCAGGAACGCGGGCACCAGTGCGCGCCACGGCGTGTCATCGGTCGTCGCCGGTGCCGGCAAGTGCGCGATGTCGAGAAAGAGCTGCAGGTCGGCCGGTCGCAGATTGGCAGTCATGAAGCGGCGGAACGGTTCGCTGGCGAGCCGCAGGCCCTCCAGTTCGCCGACGCGGCCCTCAGAGAGCGGCAGGATCCCGGTGGTCCAGGCGTCGTTCATCACCGGCTGCATGACGAAGAACGTCAGGAACAGCGCCAGCCCGATCAGCA
>CAWEVM010000023.1:0-170166 GCA_963812505.1 uncultured Alphaproteobacteria bacterium | reverse complement strand
GCCGGTGGAGCGGAGCGTTCGTACGGACTCCTCCGTCACGACAGAATTCTGCTATTCTTGCCGCGGGAGAAAACGCCATGATTATCGTGGTCGAGATCGCAAGCCGGGCCGGCACCCGCGCATGCAAGGAATCGACGCCCTTCCTACGATGCAGCCGTAGAGGCCGTGAAACGTGAGCTTCGCGCATACCCCACGTTTCGCGTCACAGACATCTGGGTCAAAGACGATCGATCTATCGTCTTTGACCCAGCGGATGAGTGGTAATTCGGGATATCGAGAGAAGTGGAAACTGACACGCCCCGGTGGAACGCTCGCCGTCCCGGCACGTTCGTTGCGGACTTGGTTTTAGGAACTGAGTTCTCATCCGGTTGCCTTCCACAGCGCAGCGGGGCAGTGGGTCAAACTGCGGGCATGTTCGGGTAGGGATTTTCCAACAGACAATATTTCGTCCCCGCTGACGCCTCCTGTGAGGAAGAGGTCATTGAGGGCGGCAAGCAACCGTATGCCATCGCACGGCAGGATGGTCAGCCGATGGCCTTCGGCGGGCTATGGGACGGGTTCAAGTGGCCCGATGGCACGGTGCTTAGGAATTCACCGCCATTACCACGAATGCCAAGGCTACGGTTGTCGAACAGCACGACCGAATGCCTGTGATCATCGATCCACACCATTGGCCGACGTGGTTGGGGAGATGGGAGTCAATCCTGCGACGCTGCTGCGACCGACTGGCGATGATGGGATGAAGGTCTGGCCAGTCAACAAGCAGATGAGACAGTCCGAGGAACAATGGGGCCATTGAAGGCGGTTGGGTGCAGAAAAAAAGCCCGGATCGGGCTACCCGATTAGGCGGCGTACGTGTGTGCATGTCGTTATCCGCACCGTTCCATCCACCTCCCCCTCGCTCACTCTGGCAGTCCCGCCGCACGCAAGCCGGTGATGGCATTTTCCAACGCCCACTCCGACCGGTTCCGATTGTGGGGCCATGCGCGATATTGAGCTATCGTCAGACCGGGCCTCAACTGTTGCAGTTCAGCGATGGCCCTTACCGCATCGTCCCTTCGACCGAGGCGGCCTAGCGATGCCGCCATACATACAAGAGGCCAGACCAGATCGACCGCCTGAGTGCGTGTCGCGTCCCGCGCAGCAGCCAGAGCCGCCGCATAGTCTCCGAGATGATAGAGGGCCACACCGCGCGTCGTGAAATAACTCCATGCCGCAGGGTCCCTTGGCGAAAGCCGAAGGGCTAAGTCGAATTGTTCCAGTGCTTCCGCGTATCGGTCAGCCCGGTTCAACACATAGCCGAAACACCAGTGACCGAATGCTGAGTTCGGGTTCAGCGTCGTCGCGGTCGTATGCGCGGCAATGGATTTGTCATACTCGCCATCCTCCATAAAGGCGAGGCCAATCGCGCTATGTGCAAGTGAATCGCCTGGGTCGAGACTTACCGCTTTGATAGCATGTCTTCGGAGTTCCGCCCATGTCTCATCGGCGTCCGTGGTAAAGCCATGTGTGATCAAAGAGAACACCGAAACAGCAAATGCGGCATGCGCCGCCGCGAAGCTCTGATCCAACGATACCGCTTCGTGCAGCAGCGCCCGCGCCTCCACAAGGTTTTCCCGATTGCGTCGCAGCAGGTGCCACATACCGCGCTGGTAAAGCTCCCAGGCGCCGAGCGTTTCTGGCGGCTTGCGCAGTGCTCGCCGCTGCTCCGCGTCGGCTATAGCCGGCCGATCGCAATCGTCACTGCATCCGTGATCTCATCTTGCACCGCAAATACATCAGTGAGTTTACGATCGTATCGCTCGGCCCAAACATGAATACCAGCGTCTGCGTCGATAAGCTGTGCGCTTACTCGCACTCGTTCCCCACCACGGCGCACGCTGCCTTCTAGCACATAGCGCACACCCAACTCTCTGGCCACCTGCCGTACATCCACGGCTCTACCCTTGTAGGAAAAGCTTGAGTTTCGTGCGATCACGAATAACAAACGGCTGCGTGAGAGTTCGGTGATGATGTCGTCTGCGATCCCGTCGGAGAAATACTCTTGTTCCAGATCACCGCTCATATTGGCGAAAGCTAGGACAGCAATCGACGGCTTGCCCGGTAATGGCAATGGCTCGCCCGTGTTATGCACAAGAGATCGCTCGACGGACTTCGGCGTAGTCGCGCCAGCCCCAAGCCGTAGCACGAATGCCTCAACCGGTCGGTCAATGTTCTTCAAAATTAGCGGCCCCAAGCTCTTCAAAAGCGAGGTCGAGCCGGCCATGCACATGGTCCCGAACCGACCGCGAAACGCAGATGCCACCCGGCGGACATTCGGCCTGAAGTCTCGCCGCAACATTCACCGCGTCCCCGTGCAGATCAGTCCCGTCTGCAATTGCGTCGCCGATGTTGATTCCGACGCGGAAGCGGATGGCCCGATCAGGCGGCTGATCTCCGTCATGGATCGGAACCTGCTGCTGCACCTGCACGGCACAGCGCACCGCCCCGTCGATGCTATCGAACACGATCAGTAGCGAATCGCCCCCGGTCTGGACGATCCTGCCACCATGCTCCTCTATCGCTGGGTCTATCAGATTGCGGCGGAGCGCCCGCAGCCGTTCGAGCGTTCCAACGTCATCCAACCCAATCAGACGGCTGTAGCCAACCATGTCGGCATAGACGACGGCGATCAGCTTCCGCCGATCTGGCGACCGTCCGATCAGGTCTGATGCATTGCTCCCCGACATAGTGCATAGCCCCACGATGCTGACGCGGCAAGCAGGGCACTGAGACCGTGACTATCTACCACCGAGGGTTGCTCCAGGCGAGAGGTGACAGCCAGGGCGTTCCGCGCTCTGGGGTGAGCCGGAGCCACTTGGCAGCTCTGGAGGGTCGAAATCACCCCATGCAGAAAACCAGTCTGCCGCAGACCCTCAGAAACCCGCAGAAATCGGCCACTCCCGATCAGCCGCTGATTCCTATGCCGGAACCACTCGTCTTCTGCATAGGGGGAAATACGGCAAATCCGATCGGTCTTGCCGAGCCAGTCTGAGCCAAATACGCTCCCAGTGGTATCCGGACGCCACTTCGCCCATTCATCGAGGACGTGGACGACCGACTGCCTGACCTGATTCAGGAGGGAGATTCATGTCAGAAGTATCCCCTGGTTAAAGAGACTTTTTTCTGACACCGGGCTGCATCTCAACGCGATCCGATTTCTGGCTGTTCCAATGCCGCAGCGAAAGCGCGTCGGGCGCGCCTCCGTTGCATGTACGGGCCGGTGTGTTGGCAGGGATGCAGACCCGCCGTGGCATTGGCTCAAGCCTGCCGAATCGATGGGGCCGTCGCTTAAACCGCGAGCACATGCCGCCCATTCTCATGCGGATAGTTCGACAATTTCGGGATAGGTGGTATCATTGCGCTATAGTTCCATAACGATGGCTGGGCTGAGCAATGAACACCAATGGCGTTCGCGCAGCGATCTACCTGCGCGTGAGCCGTGACGACCAGACCACTGAGAATCAGCGGCTCGTCCTGGCGAAGGTGGCCGAACACCGTGGCTGGCTGATCGTCCAGACCTACGAGGATCAGGGCATCAGCGGCGCCAAAGGTCGGGATCAGCGACCCGCATTCGACCAGATGCTCAAGGACGCGGTGCGGCGACGGTTCGATGTCCTGATGGTCTGGTCCATCGACCGGCTTGGGCGCAGCGTTCTCCACGTGGCGAATGCCCTGGCCGAACTCGATGCTGCTGGCGTCGCGCTCTATTCCGACCAACAGGCCATCGACAGCACCACGCCGATGGGACGAGCCATGATCCAGATGGCATCGGTGTTCGGCGAGCAGGACGGCAGATCATCCGCAGCAGGGTCCTTGCCGGCCTGGACCGCGTGCGCCAGCAAGGGAAGAAGCTCGGCCGCCCGAAGGTGTCGCCGAAGATCGAGGACGCCATCAGGAGGCATCTGAGCGCCGGGCAAGGCATCCTCAAGGTGGCGGCGCTGGTCGGCGTCGGAAGCGGCACCGTGCAGCGAGTGAAGCGGGAGATGGCCGGGGAGTTGGCGGCGGCGGCATGATTTCCCGCTGTGAACCGAATCCTTGCGGCAGATGGCGGGTCGCAACTAGCATCTTACCAGTAGTGGTCCGCGCAGAAACGCCGATCGGGCGGCGCGGGCAGCCAACCGTGGCAAATCATAGGAGCAAGGCATATGGGCACTTGGCTGCTTGCGCTTGCCACGTTTGCTGCGGGGCTTAGAGGCGCTTGGTACGGTATTGGTCGAGCCAAGTCGTAGCAGGACCTTCCTGGTCGGAACTTGGCCAAGCTGAACCCGCAGACCCGCTACAGTCCCAGATGGGGTGGTTGGCCGCCCTCATAAAAGCCGCGAGCGATGCCGCATATCTCAACAGATGGGCTGCCATCTGGACAGCAGGCGCCGTTGCCATGGGCGCTGCTGCGACGCTTGCCAGCGTGTTGTAGCACTGGAATTAGCGCGGCGGTGGCGCTCTACCAGGGATTCTTCGAAGGGACGAACACCTGTTAGCCAAGCGCGCACCAGACCATCAACCGAGGGCATTCGCCCGACAACTCTGCGTGGTAATCGCACCCAAGCTACGCGTCAGCGATAGCCGGTTGGGTACGTGGAGCTTGCGTTGCAAGATACCAACGGAACGGCTACATTTGCGCCTGGGCTGACAAACTAAGGTCAGTCGGTAACAGGGAAGCACACAACGCATAAGGGGGACGAAACGATGTCATCGACGTATGTGCGACGGTTCAATCTAAAGAGTTCGCTGAGCGATAAGCAGGTAAACGACTTTTGGAAATTGCTCGATAGGTGAGTTCGTACCCGCCATCCAAAAGGTAAAGGGTGTGAAGTCTTGCAAGATATATTCGGGAGCCGGTGCCCTTCGTGCCGATATCAGGCTGGTTGCAGAAATGGACCATGCAGGGGTTTACGAAACCTTGCTGCGTGAACCGGCCATCAGCAAGCAACTTGGTGCATTCTATGGGGCAATGGACCTAACGACATCGACACAGATGTTCATCCGAGAGGTCACTCCAGACTTGCTAAAGGCGTTGAGTTCCTGATCACCTCGACATTGGTCTGGCTGGTACATCACTGTAACCAGCCGGGCTATGGGATTGTCCGATATAGCGCCAGCAAGGAACGAAACTTGGCCTGCCCGAAAGTGTCTGCCAAGGCCGAGGTAACCATCCGCGAGCATCAGAGCAGCCGCAACGGGTTGCGGCAATGCACAAATCGAAGACGCCATCGCCAAGGTATTCGCCCCGGCGACCGGCACCTAACCTGCGAACCCTGAAGCCGGGCGGAGCCATGATCTCGTAGACGACCGGACCCGCGAGGCGCGATATCCGTCAAGCCTAATCCGAAACCAGCGGAGGGAATGTAACATGCCCACAGTGCCGAAGATCACTACCCTGCACCGTGCCGAGTTTCCAGGTGACCGCTATGCTACTGTGATGGTGCTGATCGAAAACGCAGAAGGCGCACCACGGCATACCCATCCGGGCCTGGAAATGACCTATATCCTGGACGGCGAGGCCATACTGTCGGTGGACGGGCGCCCCGACCAAGCCTTGAAGCGGGGCGACTGGTTCGAGGTGCCGGCTGAGGTGCCGCACAGTGTGCAAATCGTTGGTGACAAGCCTGGACGTGCGCTCGGGCACTACGTGATTGAGAAGGACAAACCGCTGGTCACGTGGCTGTAGCCATCTGATAGCGGGGCAACAAATGCCGGTAGCCGGTGATACTCATCCTTTCATCGATGTCGTTGTAGCCAGGAAGGAGGAGTAAACGCATCTGGCATGTGCCGCCTGCAATCGCAGGTGCTCTCGCCGCTAGTAGAGGCGCTTCGCTATGCTCTCCGCCAGCATGGCCTCGACAGTAGCGGTTTCGATCGTCTTGATCTGGTCGGCGAGAGCGACCCCAAGGGTCGGAAGGCCGGCTCGATCGGGCCAATGCGCGGGTTCCCAAATCCGCGAGCGAATTAGCGATTTGCCGCAATGGAAGAAGACCTGCGTTGGCGTGACCTTGAGGACGGCGCGAGCAGGCTTGCCGTTCACCGAGAAACGCTCGCGTAGCACGTTGTCGGTTAGGAGCCGCGCTGTGCCGTTTACCCGCAAAGAGTATAGCTGGTCGGGTATCAGGAAGAGCATCCCGACCTTCGGGTTGACCATGAGGTTGCTGAAGCTATCGACCCGATTGTTGCCCGGTCGGTCAGGCACGAGTAGGGTGTGCGGGTCTTCGACAGACACGAAGCCGGGTGCATCCCCACGTGGCGAGGCATCCGGCCAGCCGTCGGCATCAGCAGTGGACAACACGAGGAACGGCGACCGTGCAATAAATGCGCTGGCGTGGACATCGATGTAGTTGAGGTCTTTCCGCTTCGCCAGCATAGTCGGCTCGCCGTAGAAGGCTGTCAGTTGGGAAGCTATTTCGATCTGAGCCACCGGTTCCCCCTCTGGTCCAGGTCCACGTATCGAAACAATAATCTGCGTAGTGCGTCAATCACGAAGGTCCAGCACCGCCGGTCAAAATTGACGCCCACATCGTTTTTTGACGCCGGCTTGAAACCGTTTTGGTCGCGGTTATTCTGTGAAGCCCAAACTAGCCGTTCTTCCCGGAGAACAGCCTCTGGACAGGATGTGCGTTGCACGGAATTAGAGCAAAGGGGAAGGAAACTAATGACCACTTCAACCCATAGCTACTTCCATCGCGCGGCGGCGATTCCGCTGCTTGACGATACTCTGGGCGGCGCTCTGGACAAAGCCGCCGAACGCTGGCCGGACAGGGAAGCGGTCGTCATCCGCGACCAGGGCGTCCGCCAGACCTTCGCCGCGTTGCAGCAGGAGGTGGATCGCCTCGCCGCTGGTCTCATCGCTCTGGGCCTGAAGCCGGGCGATCGCGTCGGCCTCTGGTCGCCCAACCGGATCGAATGGGTGCTGACGCAATACGCCACCGCCAAGGCGGGCCTGATCCTAGTGAACATCAATCCCGGCTACCGTGCAGGGGAACTGGAATACGCGCTGAACAAGGTTGAGTGCAGAGCACTGATCACGGCGGATCAGTTCAAAACAACTCATTATATCGGCATATTGCGGGAATTGGCCCCGGAACTCGGTGAATGTCCGCCGGGCGCGTTGCAGGCCAGCCGGTTGCCGCATCTGAGGATGGTGATCCATTTCGCCGACACCGATGAGCCGGGGTTTTATCGGTTCACCGAAATTAAAGCGCTCGGCGGTCCTGTGGAGTTCGCCCGGCTGGATGAACTTTCTGGGCTGCTACAACCGGATGACCCGATCAATATCCAGTTCACCTCGGGTACCACCGGGTCGCCGAAGGCGGCAACGCTCACCCACCACGGATTGCTGAACAATGGTTACTTTTTCGGCGTGATGGCTGGACTCAAGGAGGGTGACCGATACGGCACGCCGATGCCGCTGTATCATGTCGGCGGCATGGTAATCGGCAGCATTACCGGATCGCTCTTGGTGTGACCATCATTTATTTGGGTGAGGCATTTGACCCTATAGCATCCCTTGAAACCATTCAGTCGGAGCGATGCACCCATTTCGGCGGGGTACCTACGATGTTCATCGCAATTCTGAATAATCCAGCATTTCGTCAGTTCGACCTACGTACTTTGCACGGCGGCTTTTCGGGCGGTTCCCCAGTACCCAGCGATATCATGCGGCGTGCCGTGGATGACATGAATATGCGCAATATGATCTGTGTCTATGGCATGACCGAATTGTCCGGCAGCAGCGTCCAGAACAATTCTGGAGATACATTCGAGCAAAGGATCACTACAATTGGACGTGTGCAACCGCACATGGAGGTCAAAATCATCGACCCCGAGGGACGCGCGGTACCGCGTGGCATGCAGGGCGAACTTTGTTTTCGGGGTTACATGGTCATGCGGGGCTATTGGGGTGACGACGCGCGGACGCGGGAAACGATCGACGAGGCTGGCTGGCTGCACTCGGGCGATTTGGGCGTGATGGACGAGGACGGATATATCACGATCACCGGCCGGAGTAAGGACATGGTGATTCGCGGCGGCGAAAACATCTATCCGCGTGAGGTCGAGGAATTCCTGTTCAGCCATCCCGCTGTGGCGGATGCCCAGGTGTTCGGAGTGCCCGATGAACGGTACGGCGAGGAGTTGTGCGCATGGATTCGATTAAAGCCCGGCGTCACGACTACGGAAGAGGATGTTCGTGCTTTCTGCCGGGATAAAATCACACATTTTAAGATACCACGTTATGTCCGATTTGTTGATGAGTATCCAATGACAGTCACCGGCAAAGTCCAGAAATTCGTCATGCGGGAGATGATGACACGGGAACTCACGTCCACTGCGCAGCACGTCGGCTAGGCCGGGGCTATCGATTCGGCGAAGGAATTTACGCAAGCAGCCGGTCGGTAACACGACTGGCGGGGGTCTGGGCGAACGTGAAGCGACGAACGACATCGGCCTGTTATAGCCAAACAGCGTCAACAACCAGTCCTGGTGACCGCTTATCTCACCGAGGCACCAGAAAGTGGTGGAGCAGGATCACCAGCCGCGCACATGAGGTGTCCGCCATGGATGGCAGCGAGAAGGCACCCATAGCTATCGCTGGGGCTGGGGCTACCAGCGCCTCATTCTAGCCCGAGTGGAGTTTCATCGTGGCTGGCTCATCGGCATGTGAAATGCTCACCCCCCCGAGCACAAGGCTTGACGGTGCGCGTACAGCCCAAGACAGTCCAAATCCGATCCATCGATCGTGAGGAGATGACCCGATGGCCAGATTTGATCAAGAGACTTTGCGCAAGCTGCATGACTGCAAGGAAGTGGCAATACGAACCACGAAGCATCCCGGAAGCGCCGTCACCATCTGGGTTGCGGTTTCAAGCACCGATGTTTTTATACGTTCTGTGCGTGGGACCAAAGGACGCTGGTATAGGGACTTGGCCAACGGCGGGCCTGCCACGTTGGAGTTCGACGGTGAGCAGTTAGCAGTCGAGGCAGTTCCGGCGACCGACGCCAGTTCGATCGAACGCGCCAGCCAGGAATTCCTCTCGAAATATCGGTCAAGCCCCTATGCCGCATCCATTGTGCGCCAAGACGTCTTGGAGACTACGCTACGGCTGGACCCCCAGTAGCACCCTAGTGGACGGGCCTGTCAGTAGGGTCCTCCGATGCGATTGGCGGCTCCCAAACCCGTTTCCTATCATATAGGTTCTGATTTCGTTTTGATCGGCCGCCGTGCCCGACATTCTGGTGGGCTACGCGAGAAAATCGACTTGCCAGCAACAGACTGGATTGGATGCGCAGGTCCGAGACCTCAAGGCTGCCGGCTGCGAGGAACCTTGTCGGAGCAGGTGTCGGCTGTGGCCCAGCGCGACCGTCTCTGCGAGGCCCTGCGGTTCGTCAGCCGAGGTGACACACTCGTGGCCTGCACTGAGCCGGATCGCCTTGCCAGGAGTACCACGGACCTGCTGCGTATCGTGGACGACCTTGATCACCGTGGCGTCGGTCTGATCATGCTCAGCATGGGCCGTCAAAGGATCGACACGCGGAGTCCGACTGGCAAGCTGATGATCACCATGCTGGCCGCCATCGCCGAGTTCGAGCGCGGACTTCTGTTGGAGCGCCAGCGGGAAGGTGTCGCCAAAGCGAAACAGGAGGGCAAGTACAAGGGCCGGCAACCTATCGCACGTGCCAAGGCTGCCGAAGTAATCAAGTTCGACGCTGAAGGCTTACAGCGTGCCGAAATCGCACGGCGCACGGGCATTGGCGTAGCGTCCTTGTATCGGGTTCTCGCCGGTGCCAAGAAGCCACATGCTAGTCGAACGATACCGGTGTAAACTCCGGTCACGCCCTCGATCCCAGAGGGCCTGGACTCGAACGAAAAATCAGGTTGCCGTGGGCGCCGCGTAATCGAGGAGGCTTCTATGCAACGTCGCGACATCAACGCTGCCGACGCACCGGCTCCGGCAGGCCAATATACCCAGGCGGTGGAAGTGACCGGGACCAGCCGCACGCTCTACCTCAGCGGGCAGGTCGGCATTGCTTCCGACGGCAGCGTCCCGGAAGACGCGGAGGCGCAATGTGCGTTGGCGTGGCGGAATTTGCAGGCGCAATTACGCGCTGCCGGCATGGAGATCAAGAATCTGGTGAAGATCACCACGATCGTGCGCGATTCAGCCGATGTCGCCAAAGTGCGCGCTGGCCGGGCGGCCGTGCTGGGCACACATAAACCGGCGAGCACGCTAATCGTCGGTGGTCTCAGCAATTCCGCCTGGAAGGTTGAGGTGGAGGGTATCGCGGTCGCCTAATCGCCCGGTGCTTCACGCCGTTCCGGGTCTGCCGAAAACAACCGCCAGACTGTCATTGAGGCTGGCAAGCTACTTTCGGCTAATGCGATGTTCCACGCCTGCCGTCGCGCTGCACATTCGATCTCACGAGGATATCGGGCGCGGGGTCCGGAGCGTTCCTCTGATCTATCTGTGACCCCCTTGTTCGCACTGCGGCGGCCGAATGTGCGGTAACCGTAAATGAGGCAGTGGTATCCGTAGGTTTCGCCCATTCATTGCGGGCGTGGACGATCGACTGTGTGCTGTGATCCGGCGCGCGAATCCATGTCAGACGAATCCCGTAGATAAAGGGACTTTCTTCTGACACGGCGCAATTCAACGCCATCGAACCAGGTTGTTGCAAAACCGGGGTGAACGCGGGTCAACTTGCTTCCGTTGCGAATACGGACTCATGCTCGGGCCAAGATACGGATCAGGCGTGGCGGAGGTGATGCCCGCCAGACGGGCGCGGCCAACACCGACCATATGGCATAACGTCCATCGCCAAAGGTCGGGATCAGCGTCCCGCATTCGACACGATGCTCAGGGTGTTAGCGGCGGTGAGGATCCGCGTATAAACGGCGCGGGCTTCGGGCACCTGGCGTCCTTCTGCTGAGATGATGCCGCCGTGCTCGCAGCCGTCCAGCACGCTTCGCGCCGCCTTCGGCGGTGCCCTACGGGCATGCTTGACCGCCGCTGTGCGCGGCGAGCTGAGGGGACCGCAGGTCGGGACGACGGGATGGCCGTCTTGATCGAACAACAGGATTGTTTGTCGGGATCCGTTGCCGGGAACGGTCCCGGCCACCGGAGGCGGACGGTCAGATGAATGGTGCTGACTGAGTGGGGGGCAATGTGTCGTCGCTGTCGTCCAGGCCGGGAGATTGCTGTTGCTCGCGGAGCAGATTCTGCAGTTGGAGGTTATAGAGTTCCCAGATTCTTTCGCGCAGGTCGTCGAGCAATTCGTACACGGCGAGCACCTGCTCCGGCGTCCAGGTGACGGGGATTCCGACGCTGACCGGACGGAGATGGGCTGGCAGTGGCTCGGGAGCGTTGCTCATGACCTGGTTCCCCGCCGCTGACGTGAGCGCTGGTCGGCGCGTTCGCGGGCTTCCTTGAGCCGATAGGAGTCACCTTCGACGGCAATGATCTCAGCGTTGTGGACAAGACGGTCGACCAGCGAGACGACGCAGGCGGCGTTGGGGAACACTTCGCGCCACTCGGCGAATGGTCGGTTGGTGGTGACCAGCGTGCTCTTGTTCTGATAGCGGCGCGAGATCAGTTCGAACATCAGATCGGCATGGCGGTTGGAGTAGGAGAGATAGCCAACCTCGTCGATCACCAGCAGCTGCGGGCGAGCATAGTGGCGCAGGCGTCGGCGCAGGGTAGAATCGCTGTCGAGTGCGCAGAGATCGCCAAGCAGCTGGCCTGCGCTGGTGAACAGTACGGTGTGACCGTGGATCAGCGCCTGGTGGGCGATGTTCTGCGCCAGCGTCGACTTGCCGACGCCGTTCGGGCCGACCAGGACGACGTTGGTGGCATCGCCCAAGAAGTCGAGCGTCATCAGCGCGTCGATGGCGGCGCGGTCGCAGCGCTTGGGCCAATTCCAGTCGAAGTCGCAGAGCGGCTTGAAGCGGCCGATATGGGCGGTCTTCAGTCGACGCTCCAGACTGCGGCAGGCGCGCTGCGTCTCCTCCCACTCGAGCAGCGGCGCGACCCAGGCTTCGGTCGCAACCTCGGGCCAGTGCGACACCAGACCGTGCAGATGCAGCGCTTCGGCGCGGGCGCGCATTGTGTCGAACTCAGTCATCGTGACACTCCTTCAGCTGGTCATAGGTTTCGAGTGCATGCGGCTGCACCGGCGCGTCACGCGCTTGCACATGCGCAGGCAGCACGACGGCGACCTGAGGCGCTTCACCGCGCTGTTCTCGCCGACGTTCGAGGGCGAGGCGCACCGCATTCGGGTGCGGCACATCGCGCTCCAGCGCATCGAGGATCGCGAGTTGCAGATCGGCGGCGCTGGTACGACCGAGCAGCCGCATCAGCGCGGCGGTGATCGCGCCGAGATTGGCGCCGCGTTCGGCGGCGCGGATCAGCAGGGTCTGGCTGGCGGGAGCCGCCCGCGCGAGGCGGTCCGTGGCGCGATGCTGGCGAGCGGCGCGTTTCTGCTCGACCAACGCCTGGACGTGGGCGGTATCCTCGATCTGCGCGCCCTTGTCGTAGCTGCGTTGGTGGCAGGCGAGCACCTCGGCGCCGTCGACGATGCGCACCTTGTGTGGATCGGCGAGAAGGGTCAGGGCGCGCCGGACGCAGTTGTGGGGAACTGAGTAATCGTTCAGGTCGAAGCGGACGTAGGGTGTCTTGCCGACGGTGACCGCGACGTGTTCGAGCAGTGATGCCGGGTTGTCGGGCAGCGGCAGCAGGCGAACCGCTTCCTCGGCGAACACCTCGCGGACCGTGCGGTCAGGTTCGTCGGGACAGCGCCGGTCGGCAGCAGGGCCGTTGCACCAGATCTCGGCCTGGGCATTGAGGTCATCGAGATCTTCGAAGCTGCGGGCAGCAAAGAAGCCATCGCGTACGTATCGGATGGCGCGCTCGACGCGACCCTTCTCATTGCCGCGCGCGACCGCCACGGGGCGCGGTTCATAGCGATAGTGCCCGGCAAAGCCCAGCAGGGTCGGATGGAAGCGGATCGCATCGCCGCGCCGTTCCAGCACCACGCTTTTGAGATTGTCGTACAGTAGGACACGGGGAACGCCGTTCCACGCGCTAAACGCGGCGACGTGGCCGCGCAGGAAGTTCTCCATCCTGGCGTCCAGGAAGAAGCGCAGGAAGATCTGCCGCGAATGGCTCAGCACCATGACGAACGCCATCAGCGGGCGCCGTGCGCGGCCGATCTCGAGATGGCCGAAATGTCCCCAGTCCACCTGCGCCTGCTCACCCGGTAGGCAACGCAGCCGCAGGTACGCATCGGCCTTCGGACGCGGCCGATGGCTGGCGATCAGGTGGCGGAAGTGATCGGGACTGCCGCGATAGCCGCGCTCGCGCACCATCCCATACAGCCGACTGGCGGTCAGTGTCGGGAACGTCTCCAGCGTCTGGCGGATGAACGGCAGATACGCGTCGATCTGCGACGGCCGGGCTGGCGGGGCGATCCTGGGCAGCCCAGCCTGCGCCAGCACACGCGTCACCACGCTATGATGCACCTGCAGCTGACCAGCGATGGTGCCGACGCGCCACTTCTCGACGTGATAGTAGCGCAGGATCTGCGCCTCGATGTCAGGCGGCGTGACCATGGTTCGGTCCTGTCCGGTCGTGTCGCACCAGGCCGCGACGATCGCGGCGGCGGCGCAGGAACTCCCGACGGATGAATTCCGGGCAGCGACGCCCGCACCAATGGCAGTGCGATGTCGCGTGCCGGGGCCGCTCCGCCGGGATCGCCGCGTCGCTCGCGATCGCCGGCGAGCTGGGCGGCAACAGATCATCCAACGGCGGCGCGGGTGAACCGTGATGCGTCACATTTTTGCAGCGCGCCCGATAGCGACGCGTCCGATCGGCATGCGCGAGCCGCCCCCGACGGCTGGTCTGATAGCGTCGGCCGGCAGCACGCTGCGCGCGATGCCGGGCTCGCGCGGCGCAGTCTCCGGCACAGTAGATTTGGCCGCGATCGCAGCAGCTGCAGATCACGCTCGGGGCGCGGCAACCGGCGCACAGAAACAGCCGGGCTGACAGAACGTCGTGATGCGCGGACCGCCACGCGCCACGTGGACGAACGGCGTGATTGCCGGGATATTGTCCCTGCATGCGTGCCCAGCACGGTGTGGGGCACGGCGTCGATGCGGAACCGCCAAGTTGTGCTCGGCGCCGTGCTTGCCCCTCAGGGCCGGAACGCTACTCCGCCACTCGTCACCGCGTCAGGCCGCGAACGCCCCGCAGCGCCTCATCGCTCCAGACAACACGCCGTCACCGATCCAGCAATCGCAGACATGCCTCTCCGCCAGCGCTTCCCGGCGGCCGATATCACCCCACCAATTCAGGCACTCCGCGCCAGATTTACGCGGGTCCGTGCAGCCATCGACACTATAGCAAACGCCGGGGTGATAAATGCGACCGACGTGATGGCAGATTGATTTTGTTTAACAGGTTCGACAGACACCGCTCTCCAGCGGTTTCTATCGTGCCATTGCGTGTTTGTCCGGGAGCGGTTTCTTTCGGGTCGGCGTCGGCTAAGACGGTCTGCACTGGTGGCTTAACGATTTCAAAGTAGCGCATTGCTTCCTCCTCATTCAGGAGGATTTATGGCGTTCTTGATTTTGTCATCTTGCAACCTATGTTCCCCGCCGCGCAAAGGAAGGATCGGTTCATTGGCCCGCAAGCCCAGTTTCTCTCGCTATCTCCGCGACGCTCGGATCAAGCGTCGTCTATCGGTAGTCGAAGTGGGCAAACAAGTCGGCGTCGCTCCCGCTTCCGTCTATTTTTGGGAAACGGATCACGTTAGACCACGGGATGCAAATCTGAGCGCCCTTTGCAAGGTGTTGAAGCTGCCGGTCAGGGCAACGCGTGAGATGGCAGCGGCGTAAGTCTCCGTCCGCCATTCAGAAGGCGATTATGTACTTCACGCATACATTCCTACGAGCGACCTCTGAAATTCCCTTCTTTCTTTGATGGTCACAGGCTTGAGGTTAGAGTAGTGACAGACTCCGATGAGGAGCAAGCCATGACCGCAACCCATATCGCCACCTGCAACTGTGGTTCCGTCCGGATCATCGCGAACGGTCCGCCCGTGAGGGTCGGCCTGTGCCACTGCACAACCTGCCGCAAGGGGAGTGGCGCACCGTTCACGGCAAACGCCATCTGGACTGCCGATTGCGTTACGGTCGAGGGAAAGACATCAAACTGGAGGGCGGCGACCGTCGCGAGGCATTTCTGTCCGTCGTGCGGGTCGCCGCTATTCGGCGTCTGCGATGGCGACGTTGCAATCTCACTAGGCGCGTTTGACGCCGCGCCAACAGATTTGGCGCCCACGTATGAGTTGTGGGTGGCACGGCGCGAGAAATGGATGCCCATGCTGACGGGCACAAGGCAGTATCATGGGAATCGAGCGTGAGGAATATCATCATCGTATGTGCGACGTGCATAATCGCCATTCAGAATGGAAGGCCCGGTGCTCCTCGGTCGTGTTCCGGGCACCATCGCAACCATATGTCGGAGCCATTTGCTCGGTACTCGTGGCCGCACGCTCGACAACGCAGCACATAAACGCATTGGCCATGATCGGTGCCAGGGTTGCCGGTTGGTCGAATGACCTCCTGGCCATTTCGGTTGGCGTAACCGGCCTTCGTGGTGATACCGGCTCCACGGCGGTGAGGTCTCCCTGATGCCTGTGGCGATGACATACAGGCTCCACTCGATGTGGCCCGCAGATTAGCCGCAGGCATGGCGACCAGTGGGGGCCGTGGTTCTGCGGCCAGTGTCCCGCCTCTACCTATGGAGTTATCGGGATGACATGTAATCCATCCCTGCCAATCAAGCGATATTTGTTCGGCCCGGCGTCGAATGTCGGGCGACGCGTTTAGCAGAAAATACGCACGAGGAGAGTACGGTTTGGCACGCAAGGCGTCTACCGTGGCAAATCCGGCCGCCCGAAGTCGCTCAGCCCAGTACATGATCTCGCATTGATGGCCGCCCTTTCGCCGGCTGTGATGGTGATACACGATCAAGCAACGCCCTGGCCTCGCAAGTTCCCGTAGCTCGCTGAGCAAGACGCTCTTGCCCGCCTTGGCGGAACCGTGGCTGTAGCCCGCAGGCTCAAGGCCATTGTCCGGGTCAACGAAGAAGAGGTCGGCCTCAGTGAGGTTGTCTTTCATCCAGACGAACCATTCGTGGCGTGCCTGCCGCCGCTGAGCGAGCGACCCATCGGACGGGATGACCTCGTCCGCGAAGATGGCTCCTGGGAGGATGTTAGACGCCTCCAATGCCCGCACGTTCCTCTGACCAGATGAGACGACACCGACGAGGATGTCGAACAGGTCTGGATCGAAGTGTCGCCACTGCTCGGGACGGTTGAGATACCCGATGTGCCGCCCATCCCCGTTGTGGGCCTCATCGGGGAATAGCCACCATGCAACACCCAGGCGGTATCCTGGTGACAATGCGCGCAGGATACCGAGCTTTAGATAATCCCCTATGTCGCCGACGTAGCGATTTTGCATCATCAAGATTTCCCGACCGCAGCGCGATGCCATTCCAGGCCCGTCCGCCACGTTCCGTTCGGCCAAAAAAACGAGATTAGCCTCAACCGGGCGGGAGGCTAGCTCCAGCAGTCACTCCTTGTTAACGCGCATGGCTTCAGCGACGCTGACGCCAAGCTTACTCAGCATAGCAATCAGCATGGTGTTTTGATACTCCAGGTGCCGGAGTATCACTTCGATTTCCTCCTCCGCCTTCACGTTGACTTCCAAGTCATGCTCAGCACGCAACTCGGAATGGCTGCCCTGAACATTCTGACCCACCATGATTAAGGGCATCAGTAGGATTTGGATAACGTTCGAGATAAACAGCCAAAACACGAAGGCCATCGGCGGATCAAATTGTAACCGCCCTGGTGCCAACATATTCCAACTCAACCAGATCGCCGTCCACGCAAAAACTATCAAGAAAAATCCCATGGAGCCGACGCGAAGGGTGATCCACAACGCCAACCTGTCCAGTGGAGTGAGCTTTTCGGCAGCTTCCTTGTTTATGTTTCGCGGTGGTCTTCGACGCCTCATTACCTCTGCAAGCGATGGTGGTCGTGCTGGCGTCGTGGATGAGGTCGTGCTCATGGGGACTCCGTCGCTGTCGTGTTTCACGGTTAATCGTAGCCGTTATTTCGGCCCATTGCCTGCGATAAATCTCTACATCGCTAGATGCCAGTCCATGAACATCTGCAAGGCCGTCATGCAGCAACACAGGCTGGCCCGACTGTAGCCCGCTCACCATCATGGACGAGCCGTCGCGATCTATCTTGAACTCCGCCAATCGACGCTCGCACGGCTAAGCAGCTAGTCAGTGAAATCGAGAAAGCCCGCAGGCATCTTCGCGATGGGAAGGAGCGCATCTCACGGCAACGGGCGCTCACGGCGAAGACGGAAGGCGACCGTTATGTCGGCGACGCAGTCCTGGGCGCGAATGCTGAACAACATGGGCTTCACACCCGACCCCGCTAAAGCACCACTTGCGACGATTGGAGTCCGGGGGGGCGGATTAGAAACGCCACGGCATCCGAAAGCCGTGCCGGCCGTCTGGCGGGCGGTCCTGCCCAAGCACAGGTCGCTCGGTCGCTCGCGCCTCGGCTGAAGCCTTGGGTGCGATGCTCCGTTCACGAGCTTTCTCTGCGTGCTCTCGTAGTTCTCGCCCGTGGGCCGAGAACCAATCCGACATTCGACGGTGCGCTTCGGGAGTTGTCATGCAACCAGTTTTGCGACGCTTCCGTCAGCCGACGCAACTCTTGCCCGCTGTCCTTCCGGCGATCGCCATGCCAGCGGCGCCCAGCCAGCCCTACCCGGACCCACGGCTACTGGGACTACTGTTCGCGGTAGGTGCCGGCAGCTATAGCAGCCCTGATCGCATGAATGCTTTAATTGTCGGCGCGTGGTCAAGGCAGGCATCGCTCGCTGCGCAGTCAGCCTATAGGGGGGAATGGATGAAACGACGCGACCTGTTTCTGTCCACCGCGAAGGCGGCATTGGCGGCCGTGCTCGGCAGTTCCTGGCTCGGCGGCGCCGCTCGGGCACAGACGCCGGCCGCCGTTAGCGCTGCCACCGCAACGCCGATCGACCGCACCATCCTGCCGATACCCGAGCCGAAACCGCCGACGATCGATGTGCTGGATGCGCGCAACGTCATTCCGCCCGGACGCTTCGAGGTCAAAGCTCCACCCAATGCGCCCAACGTGCTGGTCGTGCTGCTCGATGACATGGGTTTCGGCCAGTCGAGCGCGTTCGGCGGCCCAGTCAACATGCCTGCTCTGGAGCGGTTGGCCAACGAAGGGCTTCGCTACAATCAGTTTCACACTGCGGCCCTCTGTTCGCCCACGCGTACTGCGTTGCTGACGGGCCGCAACCACCATATGAACAACATGGGCGGTATCGCCGAGGTCGCGACAGCGTTTCCTGGCAATACGGGCGTCAGACCAAACGCCATCGCACCCCTGGCTGAAACGCTTCGTCTCAACGGGTACGGAACGGCGGCGTTCGGCAAGTATCACGAGACCCCCCCATGGGAGGTCAGCCCTGTCGGACCTTTCGATCGCTGGCCCACCCGCTCGGGCTTTGATAAATTCTACGGCTTCATCACTGGCGAAACCAATCAATGGGCGCCGTCGATCTATGACGGAACGGTCAAGGTTGAAGCGCCGCGCGATCCCGACTATCATTTCATGGCGGACATGACCGACCAAGCCATCAAATGGATGCGGTCGGTCAAGGCGCTCGCGTCGGACAAGCCGTTCTTCATGTATTTCGCGCCGGGCGCTATGCATGCGCCTCTCCATGTCCCCAAGCAATGGATTGCCAAATACAAGGGGAGGTTCGACGCCGGCTGGGACAAGCTGCGCGAGGAGACACTGGCAAAGCAGATCGCTCTTGGCGTGGTGCCGCAGGGAACCAAGCTCGCGCCGAAGCCGGAGTTCATCAAGGATTGGGACAGTTTGTCCGCTGACGAGAAGCGCCTGTTCGCACGTCAGATGGAAGTGTTCGCCGGGTTTGGCGAATATACCGACCACGAGATTGGCCGGCTTGTTCAAGCCATCGCGGACCAAGGCCAGCTTGATAACACACTCATTCTCTATGTCGTCGGAGACAACGGTGCCAGCGCTGAGGGCGGTCCGAATGGTCTGTTCAACGAGTTCTCTTATTTCAACGGCTTTGATGAGCCGTTGGAGATTCAGCTTGAGCGGATTGACCTGCTCGGTGGCCCCATGGCCTTCAACCACTATGCCGCAGGCTGGGCGGTGGCCGGTGACGCGCCATTCACTTGGACGAAGCAGATTGCCAGCAGCTACGGCGGTACGCGCAACCCACTGGTGGTGCATTGGCCGAACCGGATCAAAGCGAAGAACCAAATCCGCTCGCAATGGCACCATGTCGTGGATATCGCCCCAACGATCCTGGAGGCGGCGGGTCTGCCGGAGCCGAAATCAGTCAACGGCACCGAGCAAATCCCCATCCAGGGTGTCAGCATGGTCTATTCGTTCGATGGCCCGAGTGCGCCTGACCGGCATTTGACACAGTATTTCGAGATCATCGGAAATCGCGGCATCTACCATGATGGCTGGTTAGCCGGGACGGTCCACAAAGCGCCTTGGGAGGTGCAGCCGCGCGCAAGTCTCACCAACGATAAGTGGGAACTCTACGACACGCGCAGCGATTTCAGTCTGGTCAATGACCTCGCGCAGAGCAATCCGGCCAAGTTGAAGGAGATGCAGGACTTATTCACCAAGGTTGCCATCGAGAACCACGTTCTACCAATCGACGACAGGTCTATTGAACGGCTGAATGCAGCGGTGGCGGGACGGCCCGATCTGATGGGCGGCCGCACTTCTCTGACCGTGTATCCCGGCATGTCTGGCCTGATGGAGAACGCTTTTATCAACATAAAAAACCGTTCTTTCTCGATCACGGCCGAGGTGCAGATACCCGCCTCCGGCGCATCGGGCGTAGTCCTGGCACAAGGAGGACGCTTCGGCGGATGGAGCCTTTGGCTTCAGGACGGTCGGCCAAGATTTACCTACAACTGGCTCGGCATCGAGCGCTACGAGGTTGCCGCCAGCAATTCGATGTCGCCGGGTCAGCAGGTTCTTCGCTTCGACTTTGCATACGATGGCGGCCGGCCGGGGGCAGGCGGCGTGGGGCGGCTTTCTGTGGGTGGCACCAAGCTTGCCGAGGGCCGGATCACTCGAACCCAGCCGTTCGCATTCTCCGCCGACGAAGGGGCGGATGTCGGTGAGGATTCCGCGACCCCCGTGAGCGAGGAATACCGGGTGCCGGCAACGTTCACCGGAACGATCCAGAAGATCACCATCGAGGTGCAGCCGATCCTTGCGGCGGACCGCTCAGCCGTGGATTTGGCCGCCATCGAGGGTCTCCAGCGGCAGGCTGCATTCGAATGACACGTTCGCAAGGAAGCCGTGAATTCCGGGTGGTCGCGCCCGCAGATAGCGTTATTCGTTGCGCCGCCGTTCGTGCATCCAATTGAGAACAGCGCACCATGACAACGCTTGATCGCGCAGCCGTAGCAGGTCCGCGTCGGAGATGGCGCCAGCCCGCACTAGTCTAGCCGCATGCACTCGAAGCGCGCTTGCTCTTCCGTCTGATCGCTGGGCGGGGGTAGGAAGCGATAGCTGGGCACAGCCGGGCGATTAACCCGACCGCCGTTGCTGCCGCAAGCGGCAATTCGTGAAGATACGAAGCCGAACCTTACGAGAACGGGCAGAACGCTGGTGCTGTCCAGGGCGCTCGCCAGGAAAAGATCAGTGCGCCTCTTTGCGGCGCATGTCGCTCATCAGGTTCACCTTGAGCTTCACATCGTTCGTAAGCTGCTTGAGCAGTTTGCGTGGATTGTCCTGGTCGAGCAGCAGGTTGGCGAGGAATGACGTGAGCGTCTGCCAATCGCTATAGCCTTGCTCCTTGACCTGCTCAAGGGTCTTGATCATGTCGAAGATGACTGAGCGCTCGTATGCTGCCTGCTCTTCAGGGATGGGTCGGGGAATGGGCATCGACTATTTATGACTCGGCAGCTTCGGCACCCATTACGATTCTCGATTGACAGAATTCGAGTTCCATGAGAACCTGATTGCTTGCACAGCCAAGCGAGGTGGCACCATGAAGACTTACAAAGCCTTTGCCATCCTCCCCAATATCGGCCAGACCCCCGTAACCGTGGAGGCTCGCAGCACCTACGAGGCCAAGACGAAACTCGAAGCCATGTATGGCGTGGGCAAGGTCACGAATCCGTACGAGGTGTAGCACACGAGCGCACCACGACGCCTCGGGTCCCGCACCGCTTGAGACTTCCTGGGATAATGTAACTGTCCGGGCCAGATAGACGGGTTCTCCAAGCCGAAGGTAATTCACCGCTTCGTCGGATGTTCTCGAACATCTCACGGTGCAGCCGCTTCGAGAGCCTACTCGCATCGCCGACAGAATCGAACGCGGCGTCTGCGAGGATGGCGGCGGTTACGGCGTTAGGCTCTTACACTTCCGTACCCTTCGTCCTTTTCACCCCCTTCTAGCGACCCGGATGCCGGCCTAGCGTCGACGCGAACCCGTCATCGACGGTTCAGTGTGCCCGAACGCCCATCAGGGCAAGTACACCAGACGCGAGCCTGCCGTACCAGTCTCCATCGGACGGCGCCAGAGGACAAACCGTCAGCGGCGTCAGATTCTGGCAACCTCGGCGTTCATCGATGTCTTCGATTCTGCAAACAGACGCGGGAGAAATGCCGGTCATTCGTGCGATCTCTCGCACCCCCTTACCGGCCGCCAGGAATTGTTTTGCCTTCTCCACCTTCGGCTTGGCTATTGGTGGGCGTCCGAACCTGATCGACAGGCTCCTTGCAGCCGTCTGACCAGAGAGTATGCGATCCCGACGTGATTGCCTCAGATGCGAGGCCATCATTGTGGACAGGTCGAACAATGTCAGGCCATTTGTCTCCGCGCTATCAATCCTCTCCTGATCCAGATACACAGCAACACCCGCCGAATGGCAGGTCTCCAAGAACCCGACCAAATCAGTCAGGGATTTTCCAATTCTGTCGATGGACCGAATTAACACTCGGTCGATCCCGCCGCCCCGAATAGCCTGGACGAGCGCCTGTTCACCCGGACGGCGATCCCGGCCTTTCCGCACGGTTGTCGGGCGATCCGCGAATACATGCTCGACCGTCCATCGATGCTCGGCTGCAACGCATTTCAAACACTCAATCTGCTTGTCTACGGGCAGCGGACAATCGGGGCTTGATCGGGCGTAAATCGTAACGTGGATCGTCATTGAGGAAATTTTACCACAGATTCCTGTTCTGACAACGTATCGGAGGTTGAACTAGGCCGCCAAGTGTGGCGGCGACCGCCTTCAATCACGGCTCGAACCATTCCAACTCGCGAAGCCGTTCGATGACGAATTCCTCGGGATCGAAGTCCACCGGATCGCCGGGGTCGCATCGCACGCCGTCGATATCATCAAGGAGCGCCAGTGCATCCTCTTCAAGGGCGAAGACATGGAATCTCCATCCGCCTTCGGCATCAGGTTCCTGATAATCGATGAACCGATGGTGATGCTGGTTTAGGACGCGACGGAGCCGATCGCGGAGGTCGTAGACCACCCGCTTCTCGGCTCGACGAGCTTTGGCCATCGCCCACCAGTCAGGAGGCTGGCTATTGGGCTGCACAGGAAGCGTCTCGCTAGGGAGCCGGATGGTGCGGAAGTTCGCCAGCAGGTGTCTGACAAGGGTCTGAAGATCGTTCATCGTGCCGGTATTTAGTCGGGCACCCGCGAAATGCTGTTCCAAAACTATAGTTCGGATGGTTTTGGTGGCGGTAGTGGCGCCGCCCCGCTCAGTTTGCGCCGGGAGACGGGCTGAGGCGTCTTGGGGTCTGTGGCCGGCTTTTGCGTCGGAGGGATTGGTCGCGACACTGCTTCCAGCCGCTGGCGACCCTCCCATGCTGGCGCCGAACCGTGAGGCAGCGGACTATTGTCGATACATTTGGGCTGCCATTCTATCTGGCTGACGGGCCGCAGTCCGTCCATAATGTGGCCAACACGCCTACTTTAAAGTCTCGCATCATTGGCCTCGGGGGGAATAACGATGAGCGAATTGAGGGAGAGCCGGACGCTGGCTGAGTTGCTGCACCGCGTGGCGCAGCAGCAACCCGAAGCAACTGCTATGATTTACAACGGTCGGGTGACCCGCTACGCTGTCCTCGACCGGCACGTGACCCAGATCGCGAACGGTCTCGTAGAGATTGGCATTCGCCGCCAGGACCGAATTGGCTATCTCGGCAAGAATTCGGACTTCTATCTCGAATTGCTGTTTGGTGCCGGGAGGGCAGGTGCGGTAATCGTGCCGCTGAACTGGCGTTTGGCCGTGCCCGAAATCGGCACGATCCTCGCCGACGCCCGCATCTCAACTTTGTTCGTTGCGCCAGGATTTGAAGCGATCCCAAAAGCACTTGATATGCGGGAGACCCTGCATTGCATCTCGATCGACGGCGCGAACGATGAATGGCTGGATTTCATTGCGTGGCGTGACATGCAATCCCCTGGTGACCAGTTGTCGCGGGGTGACTCCGAGGACACGGTGATCCAGATGTACACGTCTGGCACCACGGGCCTGCCGAAGGGCGTCGAACTGAGCAACCGTAACATCCTCGCCATGATAGTCGCCGCTGAAGATGGCGGCTGGGGCGCCCTTGTTTGCAACGACGTTGCACTCATGTGCATGCCAGCGTCCCACGTCGCGGGGACGGTGGTCGGCCTGATCGGTCTCGCGCACGGTTCGACCCTCATCGTTATGGCGGAATTCGATGCTGCCGCGTTGGTCGAAGCTATTCCACGCTTTGGTGTGACGTGGCTTGTGTTAGTACCCGCTGCCATATTGCTGCTTGTGCAACACCCTGCATCCGTCGCTGCCAATTTTAGCTCGGTGCGCTCTCTGATCTACGGGGCGTCGCCGATCGCCGAGGCGCTGGTCGAGCAGGCCCGCGTTGCGTTCCGCAATGCAGGTCTATGGCATCTCTACGGTTTGACCGAAGCGAGCGGCGGGGGAACAATCCTTCCACCGGATGCCCACGACCCGGAACGCGGAAAGCTCCGTTCCTGCGGCAAGCCCTCTCCTGGGTTCGACCTGCGCATCGTAGACCCTGCCGGCCGGCCGGTGCCCACGGGCGAGGTGGGCGAAATCGTACTGCGGTCAGCGACAGTAATGAAGGGCTATTGGAACAACCCAGAGGCAACGAGTGCAGCCTTCTTCCCGGAGGGTTGGCTGCGCACGGGCGACGCTGCCTATCTGGACAGCGACGGATTTGTCTATGTTCATGATCGGGTCAAGGACATGATTGTCAGCGGAGCCGAGAACGTCTATCCGGCCGAGGTAGAGAATGCTCTGTTTGGCCATCCCGCGATTGCCGACGTGGCGGTGATCGGCGTGCCCGATTCCGCGCTGGGGTGAGGCGGTGAAGGCCATAGTGGTGCTGCGGCCGGGCCACAGTGCCACGGCGGACGAGATCATCGCACACGCCCGTCAGCGTATTGCGGGCTTCAAGGTGCCGAAGTCGATCGACTTTTTCGACGCGCTGCCACGCAATGCCGCTGGCAAGTTACTGCGCCGGACGCTGCGTGAGCCGTATTGGAAGGGACGTGATCACCAAGTGGCATAGCGCGGCTAGCCATCTTCTACAGGCAGTAACCGCACGATCACATAAGGCCCCAGCGGAATTCCCACCTGTGGCCCACTCCACGATACCACGACCGTCTGACCAACTCTGAAACGATGAGCCGGCATGGCGGTTATTTGGGATGGCACCGCACCGAAAACAACGAGCGGCCGGCTACCCCTCGGTCTTCGCCCTCATGCGGCACCGAGAAGCTGCCGACTAGGGCCGTTCCGACGTTCGCGGCTACGGCGTCTGTGCAGGTGCGCCGGGAAGCACAGCGGCAACCCCTTCAGGGTTGATGTTGAACGCCAGGAAGGTGAACGGCTCACTGCCAGGATTTCCCCATTGGTGGACGAGGTCGAACGGTTCATAGATTAATGATCCGGGTCCCCTCGCCTCCGTCTTGTCGCCCACCGTGTTCGAGCCTGTGCCCGAGACGATGTAGTACAGAGCCGCTCCAGAGCGATGGTGCGGCGGGTTGGAGGGCATCTGCGGCGGGAATGTAATCCGCGTCAGATTAAGATCATAATTGCCCGGCTTCAGCCCCGGGATCGGTGCCGACGTGCGATATAGTTCCTTGACTACCGCAGGTGCGGTTTCAGCAGGTCGGTCAAGGTCAGTAGCTGGCGCAAGAATGAAATGCAGGAATGTCGAAGGAACTCCGCTGCCGGCCATCAGTGTCACCTTCTTCCCAGCGGCGATGAATACCCCATCGCCAGATTTTAGTGCCGTTGTCTGATCATCGACCGATACCTCGGTCGATCCCGACACCTGATAGAGGATTCCGTCTACCGCAGAGACGCGGCTCTTCTCGCCCGGCGGTAAGGTAACACTTACGGCTCTGAAATAGAGCGGGGCTTCTGTCACGGTCGGCAATTTGGTCGTGGCGATCACTGTTCGGGTGATCGCGGCAGGCGGTGGCGTTGGCTGTGCGGCCACCGAAGTGGCAAGTGCCACCGCACCAATCAGCATTGTCACGGCTCTCCTAATCAGCATGATTGCCTCCCAGTGTTTTCGTGTTTGTAGTACCATATACGCTCCGACGTGCCCCAGAAACACTGACGGGGCGAGTGGACGCCAGAGATACCAGGGCAGCCCGATGGAGATTCAGCCATACCGAATTGCAACCAGTGACACCGCGATGAAGGGTAAGCACGCGTAGTGATTTGTCAGCCAATCGCTCCACCGACACCGCGCGAGCGAGCCATGCAACGGACGATGAATATCAGCAGGTGCGACAGAATCCGCATGTCGAGCGGCATGCCACGCCGCCACACATCCAGAAGCAGCACCGTTCGAACCTCGTCGCTGTCATTGGTGACCTCGTGGGGAAACGTATCGTCCCACAATAGATATTCGCCGTCGGTGAGTTGGTGCTCCGTGCCGGCAATCTTCAGGATCGCCGCAGGGCGTCCATCAGCCGCAAGCGGCATCGACAGTACCAGGTAGAAGCGCAGGACGCCGCGAAAAGGTCCGCGATGCTCCGGTATGTGCTTGCCCGGCGCGAGGAATGAAATGGAGGCCGAGAGCACGTGGGGACTTGCTGTCACTAATGCTGCAAGGGTGGGACACACCGCCATGTTGCTCGGGAACTCGACGCCGTATGCCTTCATGATGAACATCCGCCAATCGCGCATATCGTCAGCCGAGATTGATGTCTGCTCGCGCATGATCTCGTGGAAGCGCGGTACCCGGTGCATTTGCCGTGCCACCGCTTGCGCCTCGTCACGGATGCTCTGCCACGCGCGGGAGAACTCTTCAGCCGAGGGAAAGTGGGTTCCTACATTGAGGGTAGGCGGACCCTCGATGCGCATGTCGTAAATTCGTCGGACGATATCACCGATGCTCTCGTAGAGGGGCTTCACACCTACACGCTGGGTACTTGGTGATACCGCAGCCGAACCACCTGATCAGGCGGCGACACAGACTGGTGCCGTAATCGCCAAACGCTCAATAGCCCGCTCAAATAGGGCCATTACATCCTCATGGTGTGTGAGCAGATCATCATTGAAGGCTGTGAGGCGCCGTCGAGCCGGCATGAACCTGTGTCGAATCCAAAATGGCGCGTTCGGCGGCATCTGATTGGCAATCAGCCGAGATAGCCGTAGTTCCGTTCGGTTCGGCATGCCGAAACTGTGACTGCCGCACGTCAACGATAGCGCGGCCACAAGACAGTAACGCCTTTCTTTCTGGAAATGGCCGCGAACCCATGCCTCCCTTCTGGAGATTCGACTACGAGCTTCGATCAGAAGTTCGAGATCGCCGTACGGCGTCTGAAGCGGATTATCGAATGGCATATGGCACCTCCGCCCAAGAGGATGTCGCGAAACTGCGAAACTAGCAGAAATGAAAGAGATCACCAATGGGCACCCGCCAATCGGGACAGGTTTGCCAGCCTCCAAACCCAACTCCCCTCGCGATCCGCGCCGACGTTTTGCTTCAATGTGGAGCGGCGCCGTAAGTGTAGCGCCCGCCAGCGTCCTCCCGAACCGTACCGACGAATTCTACAAGACCGAGGAAGAGGCGCTGTTCGCCATCGCCGATGCCCTGCACGAGGAATATAGCGCGGTGGTCGAATTTGGCCTGCTGGTGCAAATCGATGACGCCTTCCTCGCTAGCTACTACGACGTGATGGTTCCGCCGCCAGCATGGAAGATTACCGCAAATGGGCGGCACTACGGGTCGATGCGCTCAATCACGCCTTGCGTGGTATCCCCCCGAGCGATGCCGCTATCACGTCTGCTGGGGAAGCTGGAATGGACCTCACACCAACAATGTCCCGCTGAAGGATATTGCTGACCTGATCGTCCGAGTGAACGTCGCGGGCTATTCACTCGAAATGGCGAACCGGCGTCACGAGCACGAATGGTGCGTGTGGGAGACGGTGAAGCTGCCAGAAGGCAAGATGCTGCTGCCCGGCGTGATCATTCATGCCACCAATGTGATCGAACATCCTGAGCCTGTTGCCCAGCGTCTGGTTCGGCTGGCGCGTCTGGTGGGTTCCGAGCGCGTCATCTCCAGCACCGATTGTGGCTTTGCCCAGGGGCCGTTTGGACGCCGGGGTGCATCCCTCGATCATGTGGGCAGACTTGCATGCGCTTTCCGAGGGAGCAGCGATCACGAGCCGGATGCTTGGCATGCGCGGGTCTTGACGCCACTCTGTTCCGACCCATTCGGCCGAAGGCGAGCCTTCCAGATCGTATAGGACAAGAACATGCAAATCGTCTGGGCAATCATCGTAGGGGCCATCGCGGGCTTCATCGCCAGATGGATTTCGCCTTCCCCCAATAACCCACAGGGCTTCGTTCTGACGACTGTATTGGGATTTGTCGGAAGTGTAGTGGCGACTTTTCTCGGCCGCGCGATCCACCTCTATGGCCCTGGTCAGGGTGCCGGCATCATCGCATCCATTATCGGTGCCCTCATTGTATTGTGGGCTGGCACCCAGTGGTAATCGCTGAACATCGGCCGGGTGGAATAGGTGGAAATTTGGCCGATGGCCATCTGCTCCCCCAAGGTCGGCGCAGAAAGGCAAACTGGTTAGTCCGGCGACAAATCGTTGGCAATCTGGCGAATGACGAACTCGCCAGCAAAGCTTCCCTTAATCGTTGACGCGGAGCAGGAGAGTTTGGCGGGAATATCTCCATACGCATTCGAGAGCACGCACGAACCGAGACCAACGAGATCATTTGTCTCACCACTGATGGTGAGGAAAATTCTGTACACGGACAAAGAGGTAGTGCCACCATTCTGACTTTCGTGCCTCAGATTGGCTCCAGAAAAAGATATGATCCATGGCTTGGAATTGCCTTGTGAGTTTATGGCGAACGCATAACCGCGTGTTCCGTTGCTTGACCTAATCGCAGTTACCTGATCAGAGCACACTGCTGGATCGGCCAATACGTCCATCAGCATCACCTTGGTGCATTCGCCGGTCAGGGTGTCGAATTTGCTTTGCTGGCTGCCAACGTCTGCGGATGCCGTCGCGGCCGCGACAAAGAATCCTATGGCAATCACTACCTTCGATGTGATCACCATGCATCGCTGAGGATGCCAATGGGTTTCAGCGCAATGGTTCATCTTGCCCGTCCAACACGCTCCCCAGCGTCCGGAGAAGACCACGCTCACAAATCCGGCGCTGCCCCTCTAGCTTCCAATCGATAGCCCTGGCTCTCAGTGATGAGCAATAGGGGCTTTGCTGGGTCCTCCTCGATTTTGGCGCGCAATCGATAGATGTGCGTCTCCAAGGTGTGAGTGGCGATGGCGGAATTGTATCCCCAGACCTCGTGCAAGAGCTTTTTGCGGTCCACAAAGCGAGCATGCGCCCGATAGAGGTATTTCAGTATTCCCACTTCTTTCTCGGTCAGCCAGATACGCCTCTTGGTGATCGAGTGCTGTAACAACTTCTTCGCCGGGTGAAAAATGTATCGGCCAACCGGGACTGCAGCATCGACGCTGCTCTCGAATACGCGCAGATGCGCACGAAGGCGTGCAAGCAGTTCGTTGGTACGAAATGGTTTGGCAATATAGTCGTTGGCGCCCGCCTCCAAGCCGCGAATGATATCCTCCTCGCCGTCCGAGGCAGTGAGGATGATGATGGGCATCTTATGCCCCTCGCGCCTCATCCTGGCACAAAAGTCAGACCCATCACCATCAGGCATTCCAACATCGAGGATCACCGCGCCGATGCAAACGTTCTCATCGCCCAGTAACCTCTCGGCTTCCTGAAGCGTGCCAGCAGCGGCGACCGGAACACTGAAATCCTCTCCAAGCCGATGGGTCAACATTGCACGCGTTTCTGCGTCGTCTTCGACGACAAGGATCGTCCTTCCCGCCAGCATAGCTCGCTCCCGGCCGTTTGGTCCGGTATCAGGAGGTTGCGCAACGAGACGGTCAATCTGTCACTTCGGTCAGTGGTACGACCTTATGCGAACCCGTTTGGTCATATCCCTATCCGCCCGATAGCCACACCGCCCCGGGCAGCGATCTGTTCGCGCATAACGTGCGATGAGGACATTGACCAAGCGGCTTTCTGATCGAGCGCACACGCCGGGCGCGTGTGAAAGGGCGCAATGGTCGCGTGAGAAGTGCAGTGCAGACTACGACCGGTCCGCATCCAGCGCTCACGAAATCGCTTTCCTTGCTCCTTCAAGCAGAGCCAAATGATCAACATCAAAAGCTGGGCACCTCACTGAGCAGTTACGCGTCTTTCCGCGAAGAATCGTGGATAAGCGGTGGTCATTGACGCGGGGGTTGCGGTCCATGATTGAACTGCCCGACGACGACGATGGACCCTACGGATTGAGGCACAAGGCGCTGCAAGCGCGCTTGCATGCGGCAACTATGCCGGACGATCAGGCAGCGAATGAGTTGCAGGCGTATGCTAACGAGCTTGAGGGACAAGCGGCTGCGCTTGAGGCTGCGACAAAGGCTGTTGAATAATGGCTTGACCGAACTGACCGGACCGTCCCAGCGCAAAATGCGCGGCGTCACAAAGACGCGCGAGCGGTTCGGCCCGTAATAGGCGCTGAGGCTTCGCGTCCCATTGCGGTCACCATCAGAGACATCCTCACTGCCTTCGCTTATCGGCCTCGCTCCAGCAGTCAGGGCAGACCCTTCGACGCTTTGTGCGCTCGCTATCGGCGATGCTCTCGACGATCCGGGTCTCCTTCCCCGACAGCCGGAACGCGTCGTCTGGCACCACAATACCAATTGAGAATGCGCTACTCGTGAAACGCTGACAATCAGTGCAGTGGCATGTGTAAATGGTGATCGGCGGTTGAGCGATCTCGTACCGGATCGCACCGCATTGGCAACCGCCTGTCAGTGGAAGTTTCATTCGCTACTGCCTTTTGGTTTCAGCACAGCCTACGACATCGGATTGCCCATCACTGGTGTATGCGCCATTGCGCCGGCCGTATCACGAGCAATCCTGCCGGCCGCAAGCCCTCGACGAGGTGGTCGGCGCAAATCCAGCAAGGAGCACATCGGCGTCCCGCGACAAGCACCCCGCATCGACAATCAACTGACGCAAAACGCGCGCAATCTCCTCATCGGAAAGCTCCTCGTGACGCGGAGCGAGCAACATGTGCGAGATGGTAGCGGAGGCGGTGGACGAGAACACCAAAGCCGGTCGGCGCAGAGGAATCGCGTCTTCATTGAATAGTGGTGATAGGGTCTTGTCCTCCCGAATGACGAGTGAGGCCGAGACGCGCAGCAGCCGATGGCTGCCGCCGCCTTGCCCCGTGCCTTCGCTCACGCGCTACAGCAGGCGGTCCGCTTGGCACCATCACAAGAAGTGCATGCCCCGGCGAGGCTGCCAAGCGGCCAACATGATGATGCCCCTCCCAGTAGAGAACCGCGCTGTACCGCAGAGTTTCTGCGGGTTCTAGCTGTTCGCTCTGGTCATATTCGTCGTCACAGCGTCCGGCACGTCATGCTGCCCCCTTGTCCCGCTCGCGGACATATTCGAGCACCCACGCTATGGTGTGCTCGGGTATCTCGATCAAGCGTGCCAAGGCTTCGCACTCGGGGCATTCGCCGACCGGGCATATCTCTCCTTCGGCGACCCGTGCGAAGAAGTCGGGGATGTCCCACATCTGGCAGCCAAGCTGGTCCACGCGCCCCGTCCACTGGCAGTTGCCGCACTCGCACATGCGGGCATCGGGTTCCTCGCTCATGCTTGGTCCTCGGGTTCCGGGCCGAAAAAGCCGTTGCGGAGCGCGAACGCGAGCAGCGTGTCGAGCTTGAACGCGCCGAAGCTCATCGCCGGTCCGGCGCTCATTGCCAGATCGCCGATGCCGATGCCGGCCGTTTTGATTTCCTCCGACCTATGCCCCGTCACCGGGATCAGATGGACATGCGGGGAGCCGGTGACGACGATCCCGTTCTTCACCAGCGCGTCGCGCTCAACGATGGCCACCACCCATTCTGTATCTCCCCAAGGGTTCAGTTCACCCATGCTCTCTCTCCGTGAATGGAAACGCGACCCTCGGGTTTGAGAGCCGCCACTGACAGATGGGAGACGGGGCCCGGCTACTTCAACCCGGATCGCGGCGCATCTGATGCAGATTTTTCAGCCGGTCATTCTGGGAAATCAACGGGCCATTCCTAAGACTCAACGTTGTCGTTTCTAAGAATTAACGTGTCATTCCAAAAAACTATCGTCCCGATCACTTTGGTCCTAAATGCGATCCCGACACCACGCAACTGCCGCAGTTTGAGCAGCGGAACCGAAGCTGCACGACCCGTATATCGCCCTTGCCCTGATCGACGAGGGTCTGGAAACCGATCTCGATCTGGTGGCGGCATGCCTTGCACCAAATGAGCAATCGGACATTGGACTTGAGATAGTCGCGAGCGGTCGGGAGGTCAGTCATCCTTCAGCCGACGCTCGATGATCTTTCGCGCTCGTTCCTTGGCGGCGTCATAGTCGGGTGGCGTCACTGGATCGTCGATGATCTCGCCGTAATGCCGCTTGCGTGGCGGCTTGGCGGACACGATCCGCTCGCCACACAGCAATGTTCGTCCTGGCCGCTTCGTTGCCGACTAGCACAACTCCGGACGCGGTCGGCTCATCTACCCAGGCATCGGCGTTCCTCGGGTAACCTTGGCAGGGTCTGGGTATGTGGCCCAGTGCGATCTCGTGGGCGTACGGTTTCGCTCGGTGTAAGCTTGAAGTAGTCGGCACGAGCGGCGCGATGTTACCCAGCTTCATGGATGTTCCAATCGTTTTGCACTGAGATGCTTGATGACATAGGGAATCTGGTTCTTCCGATCGACATCCGAATGGGCTTCGTCTTCTAATGTCTGCTTTATTTCATCCACTGGCATACCGCGACCTGCGAGGCTCCAAGCCAGCCGGTTGAACTCATAGTTGCCTTCCCCGGACCGTCGCATGTGCCAGCGGTCAAATGCCGGTTGGTACTTGGGATCATGGGTCGCGAGCGCGGCGCTATCGCTTGCGTCGCGAGACGCCTGCGGCGAGCAGCGGCGATGGGGCGCCTCGCTCGCCTTTGGCGTCGTCTCAATGACCGGCTCTTGGTCCTGCAATGCGGCCTCTAGCCAAGGCGCTACGTCGAGTGGATCGCGCCCGTCCGTGTGATCATGAAAGAAGCTGGCGCACGGGTCATACAGATATGACTCAGCCCAACGCGGCAGGAACACCATCGTCCCGCGATGCAGTTTCGAGCGGTCCAGCCCCAACTGGTAGCCCTGGGCGGCGGCTTTCTGATTCAATTCGTCGGCAATCTGCCGTGCCACCAGTTCGTATGCGTCGGGCGTCATCTTCACATTGGCGAAGATGATCAACCGGACGCGCTCATACGCGGTCGCCAGTCGGGTTTCCATCAGGGTGTGAGAGCTTGCGCTGTTGCAGACGACGCACTGCGCAAGCAACAGATTGGCGACATGATCCCGTGGCATGTTGCAGGTGTCGAGATCGAAGAAAAAGATACTGCCGTTCTCCGCGACGTATTCATTGGTTTTGCTCGGCGCCTGCGCTTGGAAGATAGCCGACGTGATCAGGCCGCTCCTGAGCTTCGGCACGCCCCGCAAATCTCGGTGGTCAAACGCCGATTGCAGCAGGTTCACGATCCCTTCGGTGGTGTCACTGCCAACTTGAGCGGGCTTTCGCGCTTCGATGGAGGTGAACAGCGAATAGCTGTGACCAATCTCGGCCACGATCAGAGGTAGACAAGGGGGATTATCGGTGGCGCTGAATTCGGCGGGCTGATCCGGTGAAACGAAGATACCTATATTAAGGTAGTTTCGTTTCATCCGCCAATGGCGCAGCCGATCGGCATCTGACTCGTAGATACGCGGTCTGCCACCCTTTCCCTTCAACGGCGGAACCGGGTCATACCCCATGAGCAAGCTGATAGTGGCACCGGGATACAGCTTGGCGACGTCATCGGCGGTCATCCTGTCGGGCACGATGATAACGTAGTCCTCGGTGGCGTCTGGATTGCGGATCGAGCCACGACCCATGGCCTGATAGGAGGTCTCGGACAAGAGGGCGCGGCGAACCTGACGCGCAGTGACCTTGACCATGGCTTTGAGGTACTCGCCGTGGGCAGGCGTCGGATTGAGTGCCGACAAGATGGCGCAGCGATGATAATCTTGGAACTGGTTGCAGCCATGCGGCACATTCGGCAGTCGCACGCCATCCAATGCCTTGTCATCAGTGCCGTTGTTCGCGAGCCACAGGTAATCCTCTCCGGCGAACTCCTGCTTGATGGCACGGCAATAGCACTCTAACGCGGTCATCTGCTCGCCATTGATCGAGATGGTCAGCTTGTGCATCACGGTCTTGGACCACGGGCGGTCAGTGAAGTCACTTGATCTTGAGCCGGCCGCCATTGGTGTGCGTGGTGTAGCGCAACTCATTGATGATCCGCTTGTGTGGCACAAATTGGCAGCCCATGTTGACGAAGTGCTGGTACGTCAGGGTCTCCTTGAAATTGGCCGCCATGAAGGTGACATCGATGTAGCCGTCAAACGCACAGGGGTGAAACTGGCCGTGAAGCTCGATCTGCTTGATTTCCCCCGCGATAAACTCCTGCCATTGCTTGGTTTCCACCACGATGGCCCAATCTGACGACGTGGTGAGTTTGGCGAACAGCGGTTTGAAGATGGTGGCGATCTGGTCATGTTCGGGATTGTGCGCGAGGTCACGCATCTCGCCATGGTCTTTCGCCTCGACGCGCGAGTATTTCTCGCCCTCGCGGGTAACCATCAGCCGGTTAATCAGAGGCTGCCGATGTTCCTCATAAGCCAGCGTGAACGTCTCATGGTAGGTGGCCTGCATCACCTCATCGACGATGAGGTGCCAGCGATCCTTGCGATGGAAATCTGGCGCCATTTGCCACGCGGCGTGGGTGATGAAGACGATCATGCCCTGCGGCATGGTCTTGAGGTATTCGGTGATCTGGCTGGTGACCGATTGACAGCCGACGCCGGAGTGGAAATACCGGATGCGTTTGGCTACGCCGGGAAACTTCTTGTTAAGCTTTTCATCTTGCTTGATCGCGTCAATCGTCCGATCGATAAGCTCAATCGACTTCATAACGAAGCAGAAATTCTCAGTGGGGTGAGCGGCGGCGAACCAATATGCGCCGCGCGTCTTGCCTGCGCCCGTTACCGGGTCAACGAAATAGAGGGTCTGCAATTCAAAAGCTCCATGATCATAATTCCAAAATCAATCCATCAAAATCGTGCCGGTTCTGCGTCGCATTTCCCCCAAGGCGGAAAACCTTGGGGGGTTGATGGTTGGAAATGCAATCAGAAGCCGCGTCGGGAGCAAACCGACAAGTTATTTATACCACACTCGGCATGTGGATTTCACGCTTTGTCTTTGTATCGGTCACCGAGCCGACGCCAAAGGCAAGCGAGGCGCCCGGCCGCCGCTGCTTGCCGCAGGCGTCTCGCGACGCAAGCGATAGCGCCGCCGTCGCGACGCCCCACCATTAAAAAGCATGAATCCGATTGGCCTGTGATATGTCCGATTCCGAAGGACATGGCGATCGCGCGGAAGGCGTATCTACAGGCATTCAGACGTTTTGGGTGTTCTGAGCAAGTGACGGACGGATCGAAGAAACATTTTTGCGAGGGAAGGCAAGCCGCGCTCGACGAGGTTCTCGCCGATGCGTGCAAAATTGATCGGGAGCGTTATGGCGACTAAGTGCATCACGCGGCATCGCGACTTCAATTGCTACGAACATCGCGACGGCACGATGTACTGTCTGCTCGGCGGCAAGGACGGTCTGACTGAGCCGCTGCGGGTCAAGTTGCCGCATTGCGTCCGGCTCGACTGCGCGCCCGATCTCAATCGCCTGCCTCAAGCAGACCTGCGAGGGCTGGTATGATTGCAGCCGCTGCACATGGAATGACGACTATCGGTCCGACTTGTCACCGACGCGTTCCAGGCGAAGCTAGCATGTATAGACGCAAGGGGAGTTGGTCGGCTTAGCTGACCACTACATGGCGGAATAATAAGAAGGCCGCCACTGCCGCCTTCCTTGTTTCATTCACCGCCGCTTTGGTAGCCATGCCCTGACACCGATAGGGAGTTGACGCAGGTCGCCGTTGCGAGCGATCTCAACGTAACGACGGATCGTTTCAGGTCGCAGACCGGACCGGAACCGCACGATCACGCCAGTCGTCAACCTGAAATAGCCACCGCCTTCCATATGTCCGCAACATGCCGCCTTCACGTCTGGCAAAATGGGAATGCAGGGATCGTGTTCGCCAGGGACACGATCTCTGCCGGACCGTCCACACTTCACGTCTGTGATGCTTCCTCTTTCCACCCCATCCTGTCCAAGTCCTCCTGTGTAAAACCGGCGTCGAGCAGGCGTTGCTTGACGTAGCCCTCAAACTGCGGCTTCGACATCCCCTTGGTGTGCTGCTCGATGCGCTGTACTTCTGCCTCAATATCATCGTGACTTCGGGGTCGTCGGCTTCTCGGCGTCATAGACGTTGTAGCCAACGTCGCCCGACTCACGGCACGGCGCTTGTCTATGGCTTTCCCAGCCCGGTTCCGACGCGCTGTGCTAGTGCTCGCGATGGCAGTGCGGGCACATCACGGCGACATGGGTCGGGTCGATGCGCCGGACCGCAACGAAGGGTGCGTTTGGCTTAATCGGCATCTCGTCCTCACATCCTGGTTGCGCGATCTATGATCTTGCAGGGACGCTTGTCTATGGTGTTTTGGCACTTGCAACACGAGAGACGCATCATGCTGTGACCAACTGCAACGCCGGGCGTCGCAGCCCGACGATCTCCGGTGCGCGGAATGCTCAGGCTGGCGCACAGCGTCTTGTTGGAGATGTAGCCGTCGAGCTTCGCCAGAACTTCATCGGTCTGCCCAAACACCGCCAGCGTCACGTTGAACGGTGACGTGCTGCCGTCCATCTCATTGTCCGAACCTGTGCAAAAGGCCAAACGCTTGTCGGGGAATAGTAGCACGGCGTGCGGCATCACCAACTCTTGGAACCACCCCACGTTCATCGCCGCTGGCAGTAAAGCAACAACGATCCGCGCGCCACCCGTCACACACTTCGCGACGAACTGCGGCAGCAGACCTCGGGTGAATGGGGCGTTGAGCCAGCCGGTCTCGCCATCCCACGGTTGGGGCAGTGAGTCCTCGAACCAACGCGCCAGCAGTGTCGTGTACTTGGTCGCCGCCAGATCGACGGTGAAGCCTATCGCAGCATGGATGGGATAGAAGAACCACCATGGCGTCCGCCATTCACCCTTCGTGTCCTTATCGGCATGACCGGCCCCTTGGTGGCCGTTCGGTCCGTCGCCGGAATCAACCGGAATGCCGACCAACCGAAAGGCGAGCTTGATGCCGTATCCCTGCCCTGCGTAAGCCTCGCGCAAAGTACTGGTACTCCGTCCAGCGACGCCAGAGTTGCCGCAGCTTGCGCAGATGGCGCTCACCGCAGCCGAACATCTGCTTGAGGGTGATGCCCCGAGCAATGCACTCGGCTTTGATGGCTGTCGCGTTTTCGAAATAGTACATCGCGGCCTCCGTGCGCATCCGCTGCGCCTTGATGTCGATGGCGGGATGTCTCTCCTCCATCCGGTTGGCCGTGTAGAAAGAGCTTTGTATATTGACGATGATGGCCGCGACATCTGCGCGCGGTTCCTCCCTTCGCAACGCTGTGCGAATGACCATGTACATCTCCTGTTGCTGCTATGGGTCGCGGTGTCTATGCCGCCATGAGTGCGTCGATCTGCGCCAGCACGTCGGCGACAGTCCCGGCGTCCGACCACACCTTCCTGGGAAGCTTGAGCGCGGTCTTCAGTTCAGCGGGCGTCAGTCGCGCGCCCCACTCGCGGTAGAAGAACGCTCGGATGTTGCGGCACCGGGCATCTTTCAGGGCTGATTTGCGCGCCCAATTTGCTGGCAACCCGTTCAGCCGCTCGATTTCATCGCGCTCGTCCCCGGCAACCGCTGTCGGCGACAACACAATCCTCGCCGGATCGGGTCGGGTGTCAGACTGGATAATGATGGAGTCACCAGCGATATCCGGTTCCCGCACAACGCAGTGTGGCAAACGTAGCACTGGCTTCAGCGGTCGCTGTGGGTGACGCGGCGGAATATGGATTTTGCCTACTACGGTGAAATCCACACCTTGGTACTGTTTGCTTTCCGGAAGGGATCCTGCGGCTGAACCGCATCATCAGAATCGGCGTGTTCCTCCAACAGAACGGCGCCAACGGCTTCTTGCGCGGCGCCCTGCTCGTCATCAACCCCTTCAGGGCGTGTCGCTGTGACCGGGAATTCTGAGTCACCTGCGGTCTCGGAAAACTCCGCCTCAATTTTGGCGCGCTCCAATACGATCTGGTTCCAGACGCGCGGCTCCCTGTCGGCATCCTCTGCGAGCTTGACATGCTCGTCACCAACTTGGTCGAGCGAGTTGCGATAGAATTGCGCTAGCTGACGCCACTCCTTCGCCGACAGCTTCTTTTGCTTCTTCTGTCTTGCGTTGGGGTTCAGCCACGCCTTGTGGCTATCCAAAAACAGGATGGGGCCGCTCGCCTTTGCCGGCTTGAACGTGTTGTTTGCTAGCCACTGGCGCACGGTGTCAAAATCTCTGCGCTTCCGCCAGCACGCGAGGCATTGGCGGCAGTACGTCTCGGCTTTGCCGACGAAGGTCACCATGTAGCCGGCGAACCCGAGCCGCGACTTCTTGATGTACCCACGCGCGATGATGGTTCCGACAATGGAACCGATGTACATATCTTTTTTGCGAATTCGGTCCCAGTTGTCGGCGATCTCGATGTCGACCGCCTGTTTCAGCGCGTTGAGCAGAACGTCCTCGGAGTCGCCACCGTCATAACCGACAATCTTTGCCAGCCGCTTTGTGTCATTCATTGATTTAAACGTCCCACGCGCACCGCCCCATTCGCGCCACCGAAGGCAGCGCGGATAACGCCGAGGGGTGCGAGACCCAGCGCTATCTAGCAACGGGCGTAGGGACTGTGCGGAATATGGCTGGCACCCTATGCACTGTATGTCGATGGGCCTAAGTGGATAGCGGCACGCGGCGCACTCGCCAAGCGGCAAACTCCGAAGAATCGGCGATCTCAAATAGAGACTTTCCAAACAAATATACGGTTATTAAGGGAGTTACCAAAGATGAAGCTCGGCTATGGAGAGTTTGCAAATCGTGCGGGTCTCAAATCTTAAAGGACACTTTCTAAATGGTTTTGGTTTGGCTAGAAATCACAAAGAGGGTCGATCACGATTCCGACAGGAAAATGCCGGGGCAGCGATCGCCGACATGGTGAACCGCCAAGTGCCTATGAGATTTGCCGTGCGAGTGGGGGCGTCGTGTTGATACGATGCCGTCTATAGCGAGGCTACGCGCCTCCTTGCCGGGTTCGCGTGCATCGGCCAGCGAGACGGACGGACGCGGCCCCAACCCCATCCAGCGGCGCTGGACACCGATGGTGATGCCTTGCAACCAGAGTTGAGGTCACGGGAGAGATACTTGCCGTGTTCATCATGAATATGGGTACGGGGAAACGTGCCCGCCTTGCCGTCGCGGAGCAGCTTGTCGATCTGTTTGATGGAAAGGGGCATGGTCAGAACAGCCGGCCAGGGAACGCTTGGGCGACGGTGGTCTGGTCCTCGACGGTATCGAACACCAGGATGTCCACTTTGAAACCGCGACCGCGCTCAGTCGTTCGTCCTTCGGGATGCCAACGGGACCTCAGCGGGAGCCTGATGCCTCGCTCTTTACAGAATGAGACCACCTCCATCGTCGGGTTGACGATTCGCCCCGTATCTGAACGGCAGCCCCAGCGCCGGATAAGGCACCGCGAACTCGTAAGTGGCTCGGGTTGTCGGGATCGTCACTGGAGACGAATGGCCAAGGCACCGTCCGCATCGGCCCCGTCTCAACTCCTGGATGCGGGCGGCGCGACGCTCACGCCTAGCGATTTCCTCAGCGGTCGGAGGCATTGGCTTGCGCTTCTGGAGCATTGGCTTGCGCTTCTTATGTAGTGGCCACTTGGCCTTCATCTCGGGCCGCAGCACAGACCGGACAAGGCGGCGGCGGAATGAGTTTGCCATGTCAGCGCGCCACCTTCGTGACTTCGCGGGCCAAGGCTGCCAGATCGGGTAGGTCGCGCAGACCGGTGTGCGACATCATGGTGACAGCGGTGCGGTCACCGCGTCTGACCGCCCGGTTGAACGCCGACATGTCGCCGTCCCAAATCGCCACGATTTTGCACTCTGGAGAGTGGCGACCGTCTGTCAGGGACGCACTGGCAATCCAGCAATGCGCGGGCTTGATGCCCCCACGTTGGAGAGCGGCGATCACCGTCGCCGACGCGTAAAACGGATGCCAGTCATCTTTCTTGCGTGCCATGTCAGCCCTGTTCTGCCTCCGATCTCACTCCAGCGGGGCAGAAAGCCTGTTGCCGCCGCTCTGTCGTTGTTGATGCGTCATGCGAGCGGCTCCTTCCTCGGATGTGGTTGTCATTTGAGCGGAAGCCTCCCGGTTGTCACGGGGTCGGCTGGATACGCGCGTGAGGGCAGCATTGTCTATGGCTGAATTGAAGAATCTATAGGTATCACTTATAAGTTCTCGGACTTCGACTTCAGTAGTACCATCCCGAAAGGCGTTTGCGCGCAGCAGTCGTAGCATCCTGAAAGGCGCGTGCGCGCGGCAGTAGTACCATCCTGAAAGGTGCTTGCACGCGCAGTCGTACCATCCGAAGACGCTCGGTCAGAAAAAGCAGTCTGGGATGGCGACAAGTTTGCCCTTGTATGCCGTAGCTGATCTGCTTGGGCGACAAGAAGATCGAAGGTATCTGCAAGGATGGTGTTACGCTGGTTCCCGTCGAAAAGGTCGAACGCTACCTGATAACGCGGCGGCGCCGATGGGCACTTGAGCACCGCGCGATTATATGGCACAAGCGTTCGCAGCCACGCAGGGTGGCTACGATAAGGGATGGTACTACTGCTAAGCGTGAGCTACCCTCGGGTGGCTATGATAACTTGACACACTATGGGATTATGTCCGAGCCGCCGATGGCGGCTACGATTAGGCGAGGCGGCAATCAAGCCGCCTTTTCCATTTCCACTCCGCCGCAAAAATAGCCAGCCCAGTCCGAAATCAACACGGCAACGTGCGCCTCTGATATGCGCCGCGAGTCTTCACGTCACTGGTCGGCTTGGAAAAACGACCGATCCCCCGCGTAACCCATTGTTCGTCTCGCTAGGTAAGCGAATTTGATTTGCCCTTGCGATCAGTGCCGAACGATCGTAGATCGCCCGCCCTCACATCAGAGGGAAGGAGACAAAAGGGCCTGGGATTACCGCCCAAGGCCGTGCCGGCGATGACGAAGCGATAGCACGGGCGAGCGAATCCACAACGGAAATTGCGTGCTTGAACTCTGTTGAAACACGAGCGAGAGCTAGTCGATGATGCTACATCGCGAGCCGACCGCTCTCATGGCCTGACGACGCCAAGACGAGGCGAGTTGCCGACCAGACATTAGCCACGCTCACTCACCCTGATCGTTTGACCTGCGCTCATTGACAACCGAATACGCTTCAAGGGGCCAGCCATCATTTTATGGCTATGATGAGTTCGAAGAGGCTCAGGAGATTCGAGGTTAGCCACTTCGGTGGCTACGATAAGGCCACGTCGTAAAGGAACACCACTTCACACAACAGCCACGCACAGTGGCTTGATATAGTTCTGCCGTAACTAGCGTAAAGCCACCGAGGGTGGCTATGGTTTCTGTTTCAAATACGCGTTCAATGCTTTCTTCGACTGCCTGCCCGCTGCGTCGATTTCCGCCTCGGTTCTGCGACGCAACGGCGCAAGGCTACCGGATGGTCTGATACCTTTGGCAAACAAGCCAACGGTCGGCGTCTTAGAAACAATCAATCCGCCGACCTAGCCAGCCCATTCGCCGACCTTCAGCTTCCGACCATCGGCGACCGTCGCCTCGACACCATCTGGCTTGAAAGTCAAACAGCGAAACAAGGCCGGTAACGCCATCGCAATCTTGCCCCTGCGTCGGTCAGTTGCGGATCCGGACAGCCCTCCCAGACGTTGTGAAAGGCTCTGGGAGCCGATAGTTGCTCATCGGACGGCTCGGCCGTGCTGCATCGCGGCGATCTGGCGTTCTAACTGCGTGATGTTCGCCACCTTCGCTGTGTGCCTCTTGACCAGCTTAGTCATGCTAGCGCGGATAGAAGGCGGCGCATCGGCGAATACCTCCGCCATTGCTCAATCGTGCGTTGCAACTTGTTGGCATCGCGTTTGCCATTGATCCACTGCGCAATGATACCCACAGCCCTATCCGGTTGCGTCATCTTTCTGCCACGTCAGATTGCTTAAGAGTGCGAAGACGTTGGCATCAACGTGGTCCAGGCGGTGGTACTTGGCGTGTGTGCATTTGCGATGGAGGGACGCAGAACAGGCGATGTAGCTGAACTTCCTTGTGCGACCCCTTTGTGCCACTCTCATTCTGTCGCCGCACACGCCGCACCGCGCCAAGCTACCGTATAAGTTTGTAAATCGAGTGACGTTCCTACCTGTTCCCGGCCCGACCTTTCGTCCGTCAATCGCGGCTTGTGCGGCTTGCCATTGCTGTTCGGTGACAGCGTTCGGATATAGCTTTAGCTCGCCGTTGACTTTGCGTACGCCGTTAACCTTCTGAGCGACCTCTTGATAACCAAGAACCTGTCGGCCACGAACGAGCTTCTGTATCGTGCTCCTATTCCATATCGCTTTGTCACGTCGTCGCTTTCGGGTGCAAAGCAACGACACGGCTTCATCATTCAACTCCTTGGCGATCAGGTCCGTACCCTTGGTCAGGATGTCGCGGAAGATGCGGCGGATGATCTCCGTCTTAGGTTTGTCAAGCCTGGGTTTGTCCTCATCCTTGATTATCCAAGCCGGGACCATCGTGCGGATCGTGCCACGTCGTTGTGTCCAGTTGTGCCGAGACCGGTCGGCCTTGTTCTTCGACTCGGTATGTGCTCCTAGCATCATGCCGATCGACGTAAATAGCTCACCAGCATTTGAGTCAACCGATTCCGCCGTGTAACGTCGGCCATCGACCAGAGTGACTATCTCAATGCCTGCATCTAGCAGGTCACTAAACTGATTGAAGGCGTGCCGTGCTGTCTGACGTGATAACCGGTCGAATGCCTCAACGATTAAGACAGAACCGGTTGGTATCTCGCCAGCTTCGACCCGTTTGATAAAACGCCCCAATGCACCACGCTTTCGATGCGTGCCGGTAAAGGCGGAATAGCCTTCGTCCCTCAGCGATTTATCCAATTTAAGCCCATGCGCCGCACAGTAATGAGCAGTCCGCTCAAGCTGCCGTCTCAGGGAGTCACCGAGCTTTTGTCCTGGTGAGCTAAAGCGGATGTAGCTAAACGCGAGCGGGACTGCTGTTAACGATGGACCCTCCGGCGTCGTTGCTCGCTTCGCCATTGTCGCTCTTCCATTTCCGGGGCCATCAGCAACATCATCGCAGTCCCCTGGTCCGTTTCATCGCTTTCTGCGACGTCAAAGCTGACGGCCTCAACCAAGTCGTCTGCGCCATCGGGAACGCGGACGGTTGTGCGAGCCGTCGTCCCGGTAACGGCACAAACTCCTGCGTTTCAGCATCATCCTGGGGTGGCGCCTGTGATGCGTCAAGTGTTCTGATTATTACCATGTTGGGCGGCGTGCTTTGCGTGGACAGCGCGCTGCGCAGCAGCGACAGCACGATCACGATACGGGTGAAGGCGGTGACCATCACAAGCAGACTTGGTGCCAGCGACAGCACGGTGACCAGCGCCGTGATCTGCACCAATCGACCGGTGGCACCCGCCCCGCCCGCGCTGCCGAGATCGATGTTGAGCGACTGCGCCTGCGTCATAGCCGGCAGCAGGAGGGCGCAGGCGATGGCCAGGATGCGCGACAGGATCATGGCGGGGGCGGCTCGCGATCGAGCCAGCCGACGACGACATCGTGCGCTCCGCCCGTAAGCAACAGCACGCGCCGCTCATCGCATTTGATCAGATGGAGCCGCCGCCGCGCATCGAGTGCCAGCACGTCCTGGACCGACAGCAATCCGCCGGTGGCGGGGCGGCGTGCCATGCCGCCAAACCTCGCGGCCCGGCCGGCCAGCCAGATCAACCCAAGCACAGCGACCAATGCGACGACGACGGTGAGGACTGAGGTTATTCCAATTGTTCCCATGACCATGACGCGGCCTTTTGCCGAGCGGACGAACGCTGCAGGTCAGCCGGATGGCGCGGCATGCGCCAGCAAGACTTGTGACAACGCGTCCATGGAGCCGGACAGCGCGATCAACCGCGGCCGCACGCGGCGACCTTCATCAGATGGCAGATCGAGCGCCTTGGCGCACAACAGACCAATCCGGCGATCGAGGCCGGTGAGGTCTATCGCACGTCCGGACTCCGCCAGGGCACAGGCGAGTCCGACCGTCCCCGTCAGTTCCTCGGCCAGCGCGCGCACCGCAGCGATTGGATCGTATGGGTTGTCGTGGGGCATCGGCGCCGATTAAAGCGCAGCGCGATTACCGAACCCTTTATTGCGGCCTCGTTCCGCTGTCTCGGTCAGGTTTAACCGCGCGTTCAGTCCCGTGGCGCAAACTGCGCAGATGGACCCGAAGACCATCGGCCTGTTCGATCTGGCGGAGCGACGGCTGGCGTGGGCCGACCAGCGTCAGACGGTGCTCGCGCAGAACATCGCCAACGCCAACACTCCCGGATACAAGCCTCACGACCTGCGCTCGTTCGCCACGACACTCGATGATGCAAACTCCGTGGCGCCGGTTCGCACACAACCCAATCACCTGGCAGGCACCGCCGCGGCGACATCGCCCAATGAGGTTGTCGATCGCACGCGGGCGCAATCACCCGATGGCAACGCCGTCGCGCTGGATGAGCAGCTCATGAAGGTGGCGGAGACTGATACCACGCATGCACTGGTGACCACGATTTACAAGGCATATCTCGGGATGTTCAACGTGGCGCTGGGCCGTTCATCGAGTTAGGGCAGGAGATCGGCATGGATCTCGACAAGGCACTCGGCATCGCGGCAAGCGGCATGGATGCGCAGACCACGCGGCTGCGTGTGATCGCAGAGAATCTGGCCAATCAGGACAGCACCGGATCGACGCCGGGCGCCGATCCGTACCGTCGCAAGACGATAACGTTCGAAAACCGCCTCGATCAGCAACTCGGCGCCGACACGGTGCGCGTCAAGAAGGTCGGTCGTGACGCCACCGAGTTCCCGCAGCACTACGATCCTTCCAATCCTGCCGCGAACTCCGCTGGCTATGTCAAGCTGCCGAATGTCAACAGCATGGCCGAAATGATGGACATGCGTGAGGCGGAACGCTCGTACAACGCCAACCTCGCGGTCATGCAGACCTCGCGCAGCATGCTGACGCGCACGATCGGTCTGCTCAAATGAGTACCATCCCGACGATTGTCGTTACACCCGCAGCGGCGGCCGACGCCTATGGACGCGTGGACCGTGGTGAGCAGGGCAGCAGTGGCGGCGATTTCGGCGCCACGCTGCAACGTGCGTTGCAGGGAGCGGTCGACAGCTTTCATGCGGCCGATGCCAAGACGATGGAGGCGCTGAACGGTGGCGGGAACCTGACCGACGTCGTAACGGCACTGTCGCGTGCCGAACTGACGCTGCAGACGGCGACCGCGGTTCGCGACCGCGTGGTGCAGGCATACCAGGACATCATCAAGATGCCGATCTAGGATCGAACGTGAACGATACCGACACGGCCATGCTGCTGCGCGACGGCATGCTGGTAATGTTGAAGCTAGGCGGGCCGCCGCTGCTGGTGGCGCTCGCTGTCGGTCTGTTGGTCGCGCTGCTCCAGGCGGTCACCCAGATCAACGAAGCAACGCTGGCCTTCGTCCCAAAGGTGTTGGCGCTTTGCGCGGCGCTGATGGTGCTTGGACCGTACATGCTGTCCACGCTATCCAGTTACACCCACACGCTGCTGGACCGCCTGATCGTCATCGGCGGCTCATGACTGATGATGCAGCCACGCTGCTTGCCACGCTGCCGGCGTGGGCATTCGGTTTCGTGCTGGTCATGGCACGCATTGGCTCCGCGATCGTGCTGCTGCCAGGCATGGGCGAGTCCCAGTCGCCCCCGATGGTGCGCGTCGGCCTCGCTATCGGCGTGACCGTGCTGCTCCTGCCGGCCATCCAGCCGTCGATCCCACCGGTGCCGGAAGTGAGCGCGCAGGCCGGCTTCATGGTCGTCGCCGAGGTGATCACCGGCCTGTGGATCGGCTGGCTGGCACGGCTCCTGGCGCTCGCGCTGGCGGTCGCCGGCCAGTTCATCGCCTATATGCTGGGCTTGGCGAACGTATTGCAGCCGGATGCCGACCTTGGCGGCCTCGCGTCGCCGATCGAGCAGTTGTTCGGGATGGTCGCGCCGCTCATCATCTTGATAACCGGCCTCTATGCCGTGCCGCTTGCTGCACTGGCCGGCAGCTATAAGCTCATCCCGCCGGGAACCATGCTGCCCGCCGCCGACACCGCCGAGACCGCTGTGCGCGCTGTCGCCTCGGCCTTCGCGTTGGCCCTGCAGATCGCCTCGCCCTTCCTGCTCGTCGCCATCGTGTGGCACGTCGCGACCGGGCTGCTAGCCCGACTTGTCCCGCGGCTGCAGGTCTACTTCGTTGTGATGCCGGCACAGATCCTTGGCGGCATCGCATTGTTCGCCATGCTGGCGACTTCCCTGTTGACGGCCTGGCAGGTGTCGGTTCGGGCGGGCTTTGCCAGTCTGCCGGGTCTGTGACCGGCCATGGCTGGCGAGTCACAGCATGAAGACCGGACCGAAGCCGCAACCGCACGACGGCAGCAGAAGGCGCGCGAAGAGGGCCAGGCCCCGGTCTCGCGCGAGCTGACCAACTTCGCCGGGCTGGCGGCTGTCACGTTGGCACTGGTCATGACGGGACCTGGCGCCGTGCACGATCTGGCGCTGCGGCTCAGCATTTTCCTGTCTCGGGCACATGAAATGAAACCCGATGCTTCGCTGGCCCGACTCGCCGGCCTGGCCAGTTGGGGTGGTGCCGCGCCATTCGTATTGGCGTCGATGATCGCCGGCGTCGCCGCGGTCCTGGTGCAAACGCGCTTCCTCCTCAGCGGCAAAGCATTGCGGATGGATTTCTCGCGCATCAGCCCGAAGGCCGGATTCAAGCGGTTGCTGGGGTCGGAAAGCCTGGTCGAGGCCGGCAAGTCAGTGGCCAAGGTCGCCGTGCTTGGGATCGTGCTGTGGCGGGTGCTGCTGGCCGATCTGCCGGGGTTGTTGGTTGCACCATTCGGCGAGCCAAAACAGCTTCTCGCCCGTGCGGCGGTGCCGGTACTGCACGTGGTACTGGTCGTGCTCGCCGCGCAGGCGGGGCTTGCCGTGCTGGATGTCTTCTGGGTGTATCTGCGCCACTCGCGTTCGCTGCGCATGAGCCGCCACGACATTCTGGAAGAGCAGAAGGAGACCGAGGGCGATCCGCGGGTGAAGGCGCGGGTGAAGCAGATCCGCACTTTCCGTGCCCGCAAGCGCATGCTGGCCGCGGTACCCAAGGCGACGGTGGTGATCACCAATCCGACGCATTACGCCATCGCGCTGTCCTACGATCGGGCAAAGCACGCCGCGCCGCGTGTGGTGGCAAAAGGAGTTGATTCACTCGCGGCTCGAATTCGCGAGGTGGCGGAGGCGAACCGCGTGCCGGTGGTGGCCAACCCGCCCCTGGCGCGTGCGTTGTTCCGCGTGGAGCTGGATGCCGATATCCCCGCCGAGTACTATCAGGCGGTGGCGGAGATCATCGCGTATGTCTGGCGCCTTGCACGGCCTGCGGGGCGGCGGCAGGAAGGTGCTGCCATCGAGTCATAACGAAAGAAGAAAGGGGCGGTCCGAAGACCGCCCCTTGTCCAATCAGAAGTCCATGTCGCCCATGCCGCCGCCACCCGGGGGCATGGCCGGTGCCTTCTTCTCCGGCTTCTCGGCCACCATCGCCTCGGTGGTCACCAGCAGGCCGGCAACCGAGGCCGCGTCCTGAAGCGCCGTCCGCACGACCTTGGTCGGGTCGATGATGCCGGCCTTCACCAGGTCCTTGAACTCGCCGGTCTGCGCGTCAAAGCCCCAGTTGTACTCATCCTTGTCCAGCACCTTGCCGGCGATCACCGCGCCGTCCTCGCCGGCGTTCTCGGCGATCTGCCGCAGCGGTGTCTGCACCGCCTTGCGCACGATCTCGATGCCGAAGCGCTGGTCGTCGTTGTCCGCCTTCAGCTTGGCGAGGATCAGCGACGCGCGCGCCAGTGCCACACCGCCGCCCGGCACGATCCCTTCCTCGACCGCCGCGCGGGTCGCATGCAGGCTGTCGTCGACGCGGTCCTTGCGCTCCTTCACCTCGACCTCGGTCGAGCCACCGACGCGGATCACCGCGACGCCGCCAGCCAGCTTCGCCAGCCGCTCCTGCAGCTTCTCGCGGTCGTAGTCCGAGGTGGTCTCCTCGACCTGCGCACGGATCTGATTGCAGCGGCCGACGATGTCCTGCTTCTTGCCGCCGCCCTCGACGATGGTGGTGTTCTCCTTCTCGATGAGCACCTTCTTCGCCTTGCCGAGGTCGTTCAGCTTGACGTTCTCGAGCTTGATGCCGAGGTCTTCGCTGATAACGGTGCCGCCGGTGAGGATCGCGATGTCCTCGAGCATCGCCTTGCGGCGATCACCGAAGCCAGGCGCCTTCACCGCCGCGACCTTCAGCCCACCGCGCAGCTTGTTCACCACCAGAGTCGCGAGCGCCTCGCCCTCGACGTCCTCGGCGATGATCAGCAGCGGACGGCCGGACTGCACGATGCTCTCGAGCAGCGGCAGCATCGGCTGCAGGCCCGACAGCTTCTTCTCGTGGATCAGGATGTACGGCTGATCCAGGTCGGCGACCATCTTCTCGGCGTTGGTGATGAAGTACGGCGAGACATAGCCGCGGTCGAACTGCATGCCCTCGACGACGTCGAGCTCGGTCTGGATGCCCTTGGCCTCCTCGACCGTGATCACGCCCTCGTTGCCCACCTTCTGCATGGCTTCCGAGATCATCTTGCCGATCTCGGTTTCGCCATTGGCGGCGATCGCACCGACCTGAGCGGTTTCAGAAGGGGTCGTGATCTTGCGGGTCCGCTTCTTCAGTTCGTCGACGACCGCGGTTACCGCGCGATCGATGCCGCGCTTGAGGTCCATCGGGTTCATGCCCGCGGCCACCGCCTTGGAGCCCTCGCGGACGATCGCCGCGGCGAGCACCGTCGCCGTGGTGGTGCCGTCTCCGGCGATGTCATTGGTCTTCGACGCGACCTCACGGACCATCTGCGCGCCCATGTTCTCGAACTTGTCGGCAAGCTCGATTTCCTTGGCGACGGTGACGCCGTCCTTGGTGATGCGGGGAGCGCCGAAGCTCTTGTCGAGCACCACATTGCGGCCCTTCGGGCCCAGCGTGACGCGTACGGCGTCGTTCAGGATGTCCACGCCGCGCAACATGCGCTGACGGGCTTCACCGCCGAACCTTACGTCCTTGGCAGCCATATGTTGAATTCCTTCGTGTTGCAGTCTGGCGTTTTGCAGTCTGGGTTAAGCGGCCTTGCGCTTGGCAGCAGGCTGGCCCTCGATGATACCCATGATGTCGGACTCCTTCATGATCAGGAGATCCTCGCCATCGAGCTTCACCTCGGTGCCGGACCACTTGCCGAACAGGATGCGGTCGCCTTCCTTGACGTCGAGCGGCACGAGCTTGCCGGCCTCGTCGCGTGCGCCAGGGCCGGCGGCGACAATTTCGCCCTCCATCGGCTTCTCTTTGGCCGTGTCGGGGATGATAATGCCGCCCGCGGTCTTCTCTTCGGCCTCAAGCCGGCGGACCACGACACGGTCGTGCAGGGGACGGAACTTCATTCGGATCGCTCCTTGAGTGATCTCGCCAATGGGATGATGTGACACTTCCAACGGCCCTGCCGCAGCCCCTTCATGGGCACCACGGGCGGTCCGTTAGCACTCCCCTCCGGAGAGTGCCAGCGATCTAGTCGCGTTCGCGTGTGGAGTCAAGCGGCCGGCAGCAATTGAGCGACCTGAGTGCCAAAGCATTGAAATTGCTGCGATTTACAGTTGCACAGGCAACCCGTGGTCATGCCATTCTGTTGTCAGTGCCAAAAAGGACTGAGACGGAGACCAAAATGAGCCTCGCCATGCAGTTGAAGGACTATCGCCTGACAACGGCCAGAATCTACTACCACATGCCGGATTATCCCGGCGTCCTGCAGACCTACGTCTGGCAAGAGCTCGACCTCGCACCTGGGTTTCCGGAGCTGCGGAAATTCCTGGATTTCTGGCAAATTTCACTGGATGGAAAGCTTCACTCGGTGCGCGTTGCCTCGGCGAACCTGATCAAGCCGCCGTCGTATCGGAGCCCCGGAGCCTATATGCGCCTGCACTGAGCAAGCCGCGTGCTTCGCCGGGTTATTCACGCGGGGCGGGCCGATACGTTTATATAGCGGGCCATGCCGTTCGACGATCGCGAGTTCCCCGAAGCTCTGCCGGAAGACCGGGCGGCACGGCGCAGCCGCCGACTAGTCGCGGCCTGGCTATTCGCCGTCGCCGGTATGGTCCTTGTGATGATCGTCTTGGGCGGTGTCACCCGCCTGACCGGCTCTGGCCTATCGATCATGGAATGGGCACCGCTCTCCGGCACGCTACCGCCGACGAACGATGCCGAATGGCAACGGCTCTACCATCTCTACCAGCAGATTCCGCAATACAGCCTGGTGAATGAGGGCCTGGGGCTCGCGGGCTTCAAGCAGATTTTCTGGCTGGAATGGACGCATCGCCTCTGGGGCCGGCTGATCGGGTTGGCTTTCATTGTGCCGCTGATCTGGTTGTGGTCGACCGGTCGGATCGAACGGCGGCTCCGCCCACGTCTCGCCCTGCTGTTCGTGCTCGGCGGGCTGCAAGGGGTCGTCGGATGGTTCATGGTTGAATCAGGCTTCGAGCCCGAAGCGACCGCTGTGTCGCCATACCGGCTGGTGATCCACCTGGTATTCGCCCTGATCCTATATGCGGCCCTGCTCTGGATCGGCCTGACGGTGCTCCGTCCTGTACCGCCGCGCCCCGCTGCAGGCAGGTTGCTGCGCACGTTGGCCTGGGCCTGTTGCGCGTGCGTTGCCACCACCATGGTTGCGGGCGGTTTTGTCGCCGGCACTCACGCCGGTTTCGACTACAATACGTTCCCGCTGATGGACGGGCGGCTGCTACCAGTCGACTACGGGGCGCTTGACCCATTTGTGCGCAACCTGACGGAGAACATCGCCGCCGTGCAATTCGACCACAGGCTCCTGGCGACGCTCACGGTTCTCGTCACGGCCGCCACGCTGGTTGCCGGATTGGCGACCCGCCAGCCACGTGGCGCACGTCGTGCGCTGGCAGCCCTCATGGGCATCGCGGTGATACAATATCTTATCGGCGTAGCTACACTTGTGCTTGTCGTGCCGATCGTCCTGGCTGCGATGCATCAGGCGGTCGCCGCGCTGCTGTTCACCGCCGCGGTCGTGTTGTTGCACAACACGCGCCCGGCTCCGGTCAGGCCATAGCGGTGGCACCGCCGCAAACGGCCGAACAGGAGGCCCACCGGCGGGCGACGCTGTTGCAGTCCATCCTGGAGGCGTTTCCGCATGGCGTCTGTGTCTATGGCGCGGACCGTCGGGTGGCAATGTTCAACCGGGCATACGCAGAGGTGATGGAGGGGGCTCCGCTCAACGTCGGAGATTGTCTAGAGGACATCATCCGCCACCGTGCCAGGGCGGGCGAATACGGCCCCGGGACCATCGACGAGATAGTCGCGCAGCAGATGTCCTTCGACGTCACACGGCCGCAGGTGCGCAAGCGGCGGCGGCCGAACGGCATGACGCTGGACGTACGTACCACACCGTTACCGGATGGTGGCTACATCAGCGTCGTGACTGATATCACCGCTCTGGCCGACGCGGAGGTGCAGATTTCGCGTCGCGCCGAGGAAATGGCGATCATGTTGTCCTGCATACGCCATGGGGTGATCCTGTGGGGGCCGGACCACCGGCTGCTCGCCGCCAACACCATTGCCGCCGAATTGCTGGATCATCCACCGGGGCTGCTGGCGCCAGGGCACACACAGGACGAGGTTCTGCAGAGTTTGCTGGCGCGGGGCCATTTCGGGACCGGCGAGGAAGCACGCGAGCGAGCACTCGCACTGGCACAAGCGGACCGAACCGGGTCCTACCGGCGGCAGATCACCACGCCGGCCGGCCGGGTTCTCGAAGCCTGCTCGGACCCCACGCCGGCCGGTGGCTGGGTCACCACGTATACTGACGTGACGGAGGCGCGGGCGGCGCAGGACGAGCTGCGGCGCGCCAAGGAGGCAGCCGAGGAGGCGAATCACGCCAAGTCACGTTTCCTCGCGACGATGAGCCACGAGTTGCGCACGCCGCTGAACGCCGTGATCGGCTTCTCCGACGCTCTGCTGGCGGCCGATAATTCGACAGGCGCGCAGGTGCTGGAGTTTGCCACACAGATCAACGAAGCCGGACGTCAACTGCTGGAACTGATCAACATCATCCTTGACGTGGCGCGCATCGAGTCGGGCCACTTCGACCTCGCCACGGATCGGGTCGATGTGGCCCGCCTTGTGCAGCACTGCCTGCGCCATATCGATGCGGCCGCCGAAGCCGCTGGAATCACGCTTGACGCCACCGTCCCGGATGGTCTGCCGGCGCTACGGGCGGACGAGAGACGGCTGCAGCAGGTGGTCGACCACCTGCTGTCCAATGCCGTCAAGTTCACAGAGGCAGGAGGCACGGTGTCGGTCGACGCGTCGCTGGCGGCGGACGGCAGGCTGCTGTTGGTCATCCGCGACACCGGCATCGGCATCGCGGAAGACGATATGCAGCGCGTTTTCGAGCCATTCACGCAGCTCGACAGCACACTGGCCCGGCGCTTTCAGGGTGCCGGCCTCGGCCTCTATGTGTCGCGTGCATTGGTGGCCGGCCTGGGCGGCGAGTTATCGCTGCACAGTGCGCCAGGCGTGGGGACATCCGTGGAGATTCGCCTACCGGCTGAACGGCTGATTGCCGACGCCAGTAGGAAACCCAGTGCCGGCATACCACCTGAATGATCAGTGACCGCTGTTGAAGGAATGCGCCATGACGCCGCTGCTTGCGACCGACAAGTTGTTCTTCGAGCGCGCTGATGCCGCTCTCGACCGCGCCGCGGCCGAAGCAACGCTCGGCTCCGCGCTGACGCGCAGCGACGACGGCGAGTTGTATCTGGAGTATCGTGAAAGCGAGCAGATCAGCCTGGACGATGGGCGGATCCGCAGCGCCGGCTTCGACACGTCGCTGGGATTCGGCCTGCGCGCCGTGGCCGGCGAGGCGACCGGTTATGCGCATGCCGGCGAGTTGTCGGCACCTGCCCTGCAGCGCGCCGCGAGCAGTGTCGCGGCGGTGGCGGCCGGCCATTCGGGCGTTGCAGCCGAGCCGCCACGCGCCACCAACGCGCGGCTCTACTCCGATGCCAATCCTCTCGGGGCGACCGAGTTTCCTGCCCGCACCGCGCTGCTGGCCGACATAGATGCATATGCCCGCGGCAAGGATGCGCGGGTCGTGCAGGTGATGGCCTCGATCGCCGGTGAATGGCAGGCGGTCCAGATCATGCGTGCCGACGGCACACGGGTGGCCGACCTGCGGCCGCTGGTGCGGCTCAACGTCGCCGTTGTGGTGGAACAGGCCGGCCGGCGGGAGACCGGAAGCTATGGCACCGGCGGCCGCTTCGCCTACGACCACGTTACCGCTCCCATGGTCTGGCGCGGCGCGGTCGACGAGGCGCTCCGTCAGGCATTGGTCAATCTGGACAGCGTGCCTGCGCCGGCCGGCGAAATGGAGGTCGTGCTTGGTCCCGGTTGGCCCGGCATCCTGCTTCATGAGGCGATCGGCCACGGTCTGGAAGGCGACTTCAATCGCAAGAAGACCTCGGCGTTTGCTGGCCTACTTGGTAGCCGCATCGCGGCCACGGGCGTCACAGTTGTGGACGACGGCACACTGCCTGACCGACGCGGCAGCCTGACTGTGGACGACGAGGGCACACCGACCAGCCGCACGGTGCTGATCGAAGACGGCGTTTTGGTCGGCTTCATGCAGGACCGGTTAAACGCCAGGCTGATGGGCATGCGAGCGACTGGCAACGGGCGCCGTCAATCCTATGCCCATGCGCCGATGCCGCGGATGACCAACACCGTGATGCTCGCCGGGGCGCACTCGCCGGAGGAGATGATCCGTTCCGTGCGTCGTGGCCTCTACGCGGTGAATTTCGGCGGCGGCCAGGTCGACATCACGTCGGGCAAGTTCGTGTTCTCGGCGAGCGAGGCCTACCTGATTGAGGACGGCAAGGTCACAGCCCCCGTCAAGGGCGCCACGCTGATCGGCAATGGTCCGGATGCGCTGACCAAGGTCGCGATGGTGGGCAACGACATGGCGCTCGATCCCGGTATCGGCACCTGCGGCAAGAACGGCCAGGGTGTGCCGGTCGGCGTCGGCCAGCCGACCTTGAAGCTCAGCGGCCTCACAGTGGGCGGCACCGCCGCCTGAGGCGTTCTGGGTCCCTGTTGGCGGGGTCGCGCTCAGCGCGGCCCCGTATCGTTGCCGTCAATCATCGTTAACCAAATGTTGGTTTTCCGTTGGACTCCCTTCCAGGTGCACAACCGGGAGCCCAATAACGGCGCCTAAGGTGGGACTGTGGCCTGGTCCGGCGCCATCACGCAATATTTTTACGGCCAAGCAATAAAATCACGACTTGTCACGCGCGACGAGATGAGTCGCCAGGAAATCTCGCAGGATTAGGCCCGTTCGGTCGGCTTCTCGCGACGAGAGCGATTTGACGACGAGATAACGTCAATTCAACGATAATAAATCCTTAACGTGGAATCATTGGAGTCACGTTGACGAAGGACGACGGGGTCTTTCGCACGCAAGAAAGCTTAATTGGAAAGGGTTCACCAAATGCTTCAGCTCATCTCCGCCCGCACCACTTCCGTCCTCGATTTCGGCAAGGTCCGTCTCGGCGCGTTCGCCCCGACGCTGGCGCCCACCACCGATGCCGCCAAGGTCCGTCTCGGCGCGTTCGCCCCGACGCTGGCGCCCACCACCGATGCCGCCAAGGTCCGTCTCGGCGCGTTCGCCCCGACGCTGGCGCCCACCACCGATGCCGCCAAGGTCCGTCTCGGCGCGTTCGCCCCGACGCTGGCGCCTACCACCGATGCCGCCAAGGTCCGTCTCGGCGCGTTCGCCCCGACGCTGGCGCCCACCACCGATGCCGCCAAGGTCCGTCTCGGCGCGTTCGCCCCGACGCTGGCGCCCACCGCCGATGCCGCCAAGGTCCGTCTCGGCGCGTTCGCCCCGACGCTGGCGCCCACCACCGATGCCGCCAAGGTCCGTCTCGGTGCGTTCGCCCCGACGCTGGCGCCCACCGCCGATGCCACCAAGGTCCGTCTCGGCGCGTTCGCCCCGACGCTGGCGCCCACCACCGATGCCGCCAAGGTCCGTCTCGGCGCGTTCGCTCCGACGCTGGCGCCCACCGCCGATGCCACCAAGGTCCGTCTCGGCGCGTTCGCTCCGACGCTGGCGCCCACCACCGATGCCGCCAAGGTCCGTCTCGGCGCGTTCGCCCCGACGCTGGCGCCCACCGCCGATGCCGCCAAGGTCCGTCTCGGCGCGTTCGCCCCGACGCTGGCGCCCACCACCGATGCCACCAAGGTCCGTCTCGGCGCGTTCGCTCCGACGCTGGCGCCCACTACCGATGCCACCAAGGTCCGTCTCGGCGCGTTCGCCCCGACGCTGGCGCCCACCACCGATACCGCCAAGGTCCGTCTCGGCGCGTTCGCCCCGACGCTGGCGCCCACCGCCGATGCCGCGAAGGTCCGTCTCGGCGCGTTCGCTCCGACGCTGGCGCCCACTACCGATGCCACCAAGGTCCGTCTCGGCGCGTTCGCCCCGACGCTGGCGCCCACCACCGATGCCGCCAAGGTCCGTCTCGGCGCGTTCGCTCCGACGCTACAGCCGGCCCGCTGACAGCCATCCGAACACCTGAAGACGGGTGACTCGGACTCGCCTATGGTGACCGACCGGGCGCCGCTTGTCCGGTTCGCGTGACTTACCGCTCTTGGTCAGGACAGCACCCGTGTCGACTACAGCATCCCCTCGCCCCAATTCGCAGCGGCCGGAAAAGAAAACGCCGCTTGTCACCTTTCATCGCCTTGTCCCGACCGCACGCCTGCCGCAGCGCGCCGACCGCTCCGCCGCCGGCTCACTGCCCACCCGCGCCTTCCGCTATTGCGAGCCGTCCACCAGTGCATCTGGTTATGGCTATTACATCTTCCCTCCCATCAGCTTCAGTCTGCAGTGGGATGGCCGTGACGTGATGTGGACGTGGGAAGGAGCTGGTACCTGGCTGCCGCTCCAATCTGCCCAGTTCCCCAATTTCCGGGACCTGTTCAACTCCGTCGCTCCCGCGGAAATCCGCGAATACTCACCGCCCTTTCTTGGCGCCTTGCAGGAGCCCGGCCTGATCCAGTGCTGGACCGGGATCGTGGCTCGCACAGCACCGGGCTGGAGTCTGATGGTGCGCGCACCGGCCAACATTCCGCGCAGCGGAAATTACGAGATGTTCGAAGGCATCATCGAGACCGACCGTTGGTTCGGCCCCCTGATCACCAATATGCGGCTGACCAAGACCGATGTTCCGATCGACTTCCGCGCCGACTTCCCGTTGCTGCAGGTGCAGCCGATCCCGCGTAACGCCTATGACGATGCCACGCTCAACAACTTTGAGTTGGTTCCCGACCTGAAGCAGCTGACACCTGAGGATTGGGACGACTACTACGATACTGTGGTCCGCCCGCATGTGCAGGAGGTCAGGCCGCGGGGGCAGTATGCCGCGGCCGCTCGCAAGCGACGTGCTGCGGAAGATGGCAGCTGACCGATTAATCGTCCGGACACGTTAACCGTCTGGACACGGGCGCTCGCCTATAGTTGAACACAGTCATGGACGCCGTTTTCCCCCGTTTGCGAGCCCTCCTGTGCGGAATAGCGCTACTATTGTTGCCCGCAGCCGCGGCAGTCGCCGTTGAGGACTGTCCCAGCACACCCAGCATGACACCGCTGGCCTTGCCACATCTTCGAAGTGCACTGAGCCAAGGTATCGAAGGAGTGGTCGTGGCGCTCGGATCGTCCTCGACCCAAGGCGCCAGGGCGTCCGATCTGGCTCATTCCTATCCGGCGGTGCTGCAGCACGCGTTGTCTGCCGGGCGGCCGGACGCACATATCGCGGTCATCAACCGCGGCATCGGAGGGCAGGATGCGGCGGAGGAACTGGCCCGGCTGGACACCGACGTGCTGGCGGTGCGGCCTCAGCTTGTGATCTGGCAGGTCGGTGCCAACGGCGCGCTGCGCAATGCCGATCCGGCGGCGTTCCGCGCCATGGTCTCGTCCGGCGTCCGCAAACTCCAGGCCGCTGGTGCCGATGTGGTGCTGATGGACAATCAGCAGTCGCCAGCGCTATTGGCAAAGGCGGATGAACCGGTCTTCGATCTGGCGCTGGCCCAGGTGGCGGCAGAGACCGACACAGCGCTGTTCTCGCGCCGCACGCTGATGCGGGCCTGGCATCGCGACGGTGCGTCACTGGCAGACTTCATCGCCGCCGACGGGCTGCATCACAACGACCGCGGCTATCTCTGCGTGGCGGCGGCGTTGGCGAAGGTGATCCTGGCCGGCGTTGCGCCGAGCCAGCCGGTGACGGCGGCGCTCAGCCGTTAAGTTCGCGCCGCACGATCGCGGCACCTTCCACCAGTGCGCGCAGCTTTCCGAAAGCACGTTCGCGCGGCATGTACTTCATGCCGCAGTCAGGCGCCGGGATCAGCCGGTCCGCCGCGACATGGCGGAGCCCGGCGCGGATGCGGGCGGCGACCTGCTCCGCAGTTTCCACGTCAGCGCTGCCAAGGTCGAGCACGCCCAGCATGATCTGCTTGCCTGACAGATCGGCCAGGACGCCAAGATCGAGCTTTGGCTGCGCCGCCTCGATCGAAATCTGCCGCGCGACAGTGTCGGCGAGCTGCGGCAGGAAGGCGTAGCCGGTTGGCTTGTTCTGCACCACGTGGGCATAGCCGAAGCAGAGATGCACCACGGTTGGCCCATCGATGCCTTCCAATGCGCGATTGATCGCGCGGACGCCGTAGCGCTCGGCCTTGTCGGGCGCGGTGCGCACCCAGGGTTCGTCGAGCTGCACGACGTCGACACCGCTCGCCTTCAGATCGCGCAGCTCCGCGTTGACGGCGGCAGCGTAGTCCATCGCCATCTCCTCCTCGTCGGCGTAGAACTCGTTCTTCGCCTGTTGCGACAAGGTGAACGGACCAGGCAGCGTTATCTTCGTCGCGCGATCGGTTTGTCGCAGCAAGAACTCGACGTCGCGCAGTTCCACCGGACCGCGCCGCCTTATCCTGCCGACCACGCGTGGCACGGGCGTGGTCCGGCCCGTCTGCGAGCGTACCTCGCCGGGGTGCTCAGCGTCGATGCCGTCCAACGCGAGGGCGAAGCGGTTGGAATAGCTCTCACGGCGGATCTCGCCGTCGGTGATGATGTCGATGCCGGCGCGCTCCATGTCGCGGACCGCCAGGATGGTGCCATCGTCCTGCGCCTGCTCGAGCAGATCGGGTGGAATGCGCCAGATGTCCTGCGCGTGGGTGCGCGGCACGCCGTGCTTCTCCAGCGCCGCGCGATTGACCAGCCAATCAGGTTGCGGATAGCTGCCAACAACGGTGGTCGGCAGCAGGTGAGTCGGGTAGGTCATCGTGACGCTCCTCGCGGCGAAGGCGTGCCAAGCTATCAGCCGCGTCGACCCGAGGAAACGTACCGGCTTGCACTTGGATGCCGGCACTGCGTGATGCTGACGAACCAAAGCCGCCGTTGGTCACATTCGAGCTTCTGCCTCGCGTGACACGCCGCCCTCCCACACCTAGGCTCACGGTCAGACGAGAAACCCGGAAGGCAGCAACGATGGAGTTCGGCATTTTTCATGAGTTCCCGTCCCTGCCGGGACGGTCTCACGCGGAAGCATTTGCGCAATCATTCGAGCTGGTGGATGGCGCCGAGCGGTGGGGCCTCGATGCGATGTGGCTCGGCGAACTGCACTTTGATCCGGCTCGCTCGGTGCTATCGGCGCCGCTATGCATTGCCAGTGCCATTGCGGCGCGAACGCAGCGGATGAGGATCGGGCTTGCGGTGCAGGTGCTGCCGCTGTGTCACCCGCTCCGCCTGGCCGAGGAGGCGGCGACGGTCGACCAGATCAGCAACGGGCGGCTGATCTTCGGCGTCGGCCGCAGCGGTGTGGCGCGCACCTACGAAGCATATGGCGTGCCCTATGCGGAGAGCCGCGAACGCTTTGTCGAGGTTCTCGACATCGTGCGCAAGGCATGGACGCAGGACAAGGTGTCGTATCAAGGCAAGTATCATCGCTTCGAGGACGTCTCGGTGGTGCCGAAGCCCTTTCAGCGGCCGACGCCGCCGATCCGCGTCGCCGCGACAAGTGCCGATACGTTTGTATCCAATGGCCGACAAGCGCTGCCGATCTTCGTCGCCGTCCGTTACGAGACCGCGCCGGAGATCGCGCCGCATATCGCCGCCTATCGCGAGGCGCTCGCGACGTCCAACGATCCGGGGGGCGGAGGGGTGTTTCTGCGTGTACCCGCCTATATCGCGCCCACCGATACGCAGGCGCGTTCGGAAGCCGAGCCGAGCCTGATCCATTTCTATCGCCAACAGGCGGCGCTGCTGGCTGACTCAGCGAAGCGTGCGGGTGTCGATGGCGCGGACCGTCGCGCGGCGACCGCACGCCGACTGGAGGCGATGACCTATGAGGAGGCGCTGAAGGGTACGGTGCTCATCGGCTCTCCGGCGTCGGTCGCCGAACGGCTGGAGGAGTTACGGCAGGAGCTGGGGCTGGACGGCGTGTTGATGGAGCTGAACTGCGGCGGCAGGATCCCGCATGAGAACGTGATGACCGCGCTGCGGCTGCTGTGCCAGGAGGTCATGCCGCGGTTTCATTGAGCGATGCGACCAAACTAGACAGCGACGACGCGATTGCGTCCCTGCCGCTTTGCCTCATACAGCGCGACGTCGGCACGACGCAGCAGTGCATGGGCAGGCTCGCCTGCCAGCCGCTCGACCACGCCGAAACTGGCCGTGATCGGTTCAAGCAACGACTCTGTTTGCAATTCGGCGATTGCCGCTCGGATGCGTTCGGCGATGGCAGTGGCGTTCGCAAGATCGGTTGTCGGCATGAGCACGACGAACTCCTCGCCACCGAACCGCGCCGCTATGTCGGTTGCCCGTGTCCGCTGGCGCAGTATTTCGCCGAATGCCGCGAGCACCTTGTCACCGGCCTCGTGTCCATACCTGTCATTGACGCGTTTGAAGTGATCGAGATCGGCCATGAATGCACAGAGGCTGCCGCCCGTGCGTTCGGCGCGGTTGACTTCCGTGGCCAGCGCCTGCTCAAGCCGGCGACGATTGCCGGTGCCCGTCAGCGGATCGGTCAGCGAAGTTGCGAGGATCTGTGCTTCGCGCTGCTGCAGTTTGAGATTGATCTGGGCGAGTTCGAGCTGCGCATTCGCGTACTCGCGATTGAGCGCCAGCACTGTGTCGTAGAGTTGCTCCAGTTCCGCGACATCGTACTCCGCCAGCACACGCAGCCGCCCGTTCGCCCGCCACACGCGGCCTTGCAGTGAGCGTGTCCGCCCCAGACGATCGCCGATTGTCAGCAGCCCCCGGTGAACCTGTCCGTCGCAATCGGCTTGTGTTCGGATCAGGGTCGCGAAATCCGGTTGGATGAAAAACAGCGGAATACGCTGACCGATCGGCTGCGCGCCCTCCAGGCTGACCAGCCGCAGGAAGCCTGCATTCGCCTCGATCAACGTGCCGCCCTCATCCAGCACCGCCGCGGCGATCGCGAGCATCGGCTCCAGCTCAGATGCAAACCACGGCACGGTGCGCTATCCGCCAACGACGCGGGCGGCCGCGGCGACGGCCGCCGATGCGTCGGCGCCGAACGCGTCCGCTCCCACCACGTCTGCCAGGCGGCTGAAGTGGTTGATGGCAAGTCCGCCGATGATCACGGCAGGTCGCGAACTGCCGAAGCGTTCGGCCAACTGCGCGACGATTTCCTTGGCGACCGGCACCTGCTGGGCAAAGGCCACTGACAATCCCACGAGATGGGCCTTCCACTCCCCGGCCTGCCGGATGATTGACGCCGTGGGCACGTCTGCGCCGAGATATTGCACGTCCCAGCCGGAAAGTTGAAACGCATCGGCCACCATGCGAAGACCGACGCAGTGATTATTGCCTGCGACGCAGGCCAGCAACACGCGCCTGTCGATTGCTTCTGACGGCAGCGAACGCAGCAGCCCCATCGTCATCACCGACACCGCAATCGCGGTCGCCATGTGTTCCTTTGCGACCGACACGCGGTTGGCCTGCCATTCCTCGCCGATACGGTAAAGTGAAGGTTGAACGACGTGCAGTTCGACGTCGATGAGGCTGCGTCCATTTTCGATACAGCGGTTCACGACCGCCAATGCTTCGAGCTGAGAGCCAGCCAGCAGCGCTGCCTCAAATGAGGATGCTTCGGGCCACGGGGTGGGCGGTCCCTGAGCTGGAACCTGCTGTCCCTGCGCTGCAACGTTCATAAACCGCGTCGCCGCTGCCTGCAGAGCAGCGGTCACCACACCAGCGTCCGCGGCGTCCATGTGCTCGCCGAAGAACTCGCCGAGCAGGTCAAGCGAACGCACGATGTGATCCGCCGGTATGGTTCGCGCGGCGAGTACGCTGCCCAGCCAGCACAGGTAGTCTACCATTGGCTGCAGCAGACCGAACTCCAGGACCGGCTGCAGAAACTCGAGGTGAAATGCCAGGTCCTCACGGCATGCCACACGCCCGCGCGGGCCGAACTGTTCATAAATCTGCCCGTGGCTGGCGTAGAGGCGCGCGGTCACCGCGCCGACAGCATCGTTCCGCAGCAGCCGATATTTCTGCAGTCCCTCCGCCCCCAGCGTTTTCACCCTGACGCCCCCCCGGTGCGAGAGTCGGTGGTTAATCAGCGAACACCTCAAAGCACCGCACATTGGCGCTGCCGGGTACCAGCTTGAGTCCCTTGGGGATGCCCTTGTGCGCTTCGTGGTACTCGTGACTGCGATGCCAGGTGCGGTAGCTCTCCTCATTGCGCCAGTGCGTCACCAACCAGACCTCGTCCGGGCCGTCGATCGGACACATCACCTGCATACTCAAGAAACCCGGCGCACGGTCGACGAGGTGAGGCCGATTGCGGAAGGCTGCCTGCACGGCGTCCGATTTGTCATTGGCAACGATGAATCGGCTCAGTGCGACAAACATCTCGCCCCCATTGGCGGAACCTGGCGCGTCAATTCTGGCAGGCCAGAGCTGCGGAGGTGTTAACAGCTGCCGCGCGTCGGCCGGGGGCAGATTGCCGAGCGAGAGGGACTGACGCTGGCTTGGTATCACCAGAAACCAGTTGCCGCCGCGGCCCGCGCGTGTCACGCTGCAGTGCAGCATCCTGCGGGGAGATCAGGATGCATACGGGGAGACGGCCGGAAGCAGCTCTCGAACGCAACAAGGGAGTGTGCCGGATGCTGGACAAACCCGCTGTCAATACGTTCTCGCACATAAAGCCCGGCGACACGCCGTGGGTGGCCGAGGGTCTGCGCGACTTCTTCCTGTACCGCGACCTCGGCGTCGCCACCGCCACCGGCGGCCGCGTGGTGGCGCAGCTTGTGAAGGCCAACAGCCCGCCCGAGGAAGGCACCGGCTGGCACCAGCATGTCGCTGACTTCCACATCGTGATCATGCTGAAGGGCTGGGCGCGATTCATGTACGAGGGTGAGGAGCATCTGGTCGCTGCCGGCGACTGCGTGCATCAGCGGCCGGGGATCACCCATTACCTGTTCGACTACTCGCCGGACATGGAATACCTCGAGGTCGTCGCGCCAGCGGATTTCCAGACGCTCGATGTCGAGGGGCCGTGCCCGGTACCGGCGCCGACGCCCTGGACCAAGCTCGCCTGATCAGGCGTCAGAACTCGACTTCCAGCTCCTCGATCTGCTCGGGCTCAAGCTGCGCTGCCGCGACCCACTCGACGAGATCTGGCCAGCCGCAGATATGCGCGCAATAGGCGGCGGAGACGGGGTCGACCTCGACGGCATAGCTGCGGAAGCGGGTGACCACCGGCGCATACATGGCATCTGCGACCGTCGGCGTTCTGCCGAACAACCACGGGCCCTTCCAGGTATCGAGGCACCCGCGCCAGATTTCGGTGATCCGGTCGATATCGGCCTGCGCGGCGGACCAGATGGCGATCCGCCGCCCCTCGGTGCGGAGGTTCATCGGCATTGACGAACGCAGCGCGGAGAAGCCCGCGTGCATTTCGCCGGAGATCGAGCGGCAATGGGCGCGGGCCATACGGTCGCCTGGATACAGGCCCGCCTTCGGACTCACCTCATTGAGGTACTCGGCGATCGCCAGCGTGTCCCAGACGGTCACGCCGTCATGGACCAGACATGGCACCCGGATCGACGAGGCACGCAGCAGCAGCTCGGCACGAGTATTGAGGTCATCGGAGGCGACGACTTTCTCCTCAAACTCGATCCGCGCCAGCCGAGCTAGCAGGAAGCCGCGCAGGGACCACGACGAGTAGTTCTTGCTACTGATCAGGAGCGTAGCCATGTTGCCTTCCTTCATCGATCGGTCCATGCTGCGCTGCAATATAATGCCTGAAACCATCCGTACGCGAATCGCATGAATACTGCCTCCGCCGGTCGATGATGTATCAGCTCTATCAGGCGCAGGCGGATCTGCTGTTTCCGCTGCGGCAGTTTGCTCGCATGGGTGCCCGTTTGGCGAAGCTGGCTGATTGCGGCACATGCATGCCGTCGCCGGTACGGCATATCTCGGCCGGCCTGACAATGTTCGCTGAAATGGGTCTCACCCATCATCGACCGCAGTTCGGTATCGATGTCGTGACGGTGAACAACCATACTGTCGCGGTAGCCGAGGAGGCGGCCGATGACACTCCGTTCGGCACGCTGCTGCACTTTCGCAAGGATCACACGGTGCAGCAGCCGCGCGTGCTGCTCGTCGCGCCAATGTCGGGCCACTTCGCGACCCTGTTGCGCGGCACTGTCCAGGTGATGCTCCCGGAGCACGACCTGTACATCACCGACTGGAAGAACGCGCGGGACGTGCCTCTGGCCGAGGGGCGTTTCGGCTTCGACGAGTTCGTCGATCATATCATCCGATTTCTGCGCGTGATGGGCCCCGGCAGCCATATTGTCGCGGTCTGTCAGCCGGCGGTGGCCACGCTCGCCGCCGCCGCGGTGATGGCAGAGGCCGGCGATGCGGCGGTCCCGCACAGCATGACGCTGATGGCGGGGCCGATCGACACGCGGGTCAATCCGACCAAGGTCAACGAGCTTGCGCAGTCGCGGTCGATCGAGTGGTTCGACCGGCATCTGATCAGCGCGGTGCCCTGGCGCTTTCCGGGTGCGTTCCGCCACGTCTATCCTGGATTCGTGCAGCTCTCGGCGTTCATGAGCATGAACCTCGATCGGCACATCAGTGCGCATTTCGGGCAGTTCCGCAGCCTGGTCGGCGGCGACCACATCAGCGCGGAGGCTCACCGCAGGTTCTACGACGAGTACGGGGCGGTGATGGACCTGCCGGCGGAGTTCTATCTCGAGACGGTGCGGCGTGTGTTCCAGGAGCACGACCTGCCGCGGGGCGTGCTGACCTGGCATGGCGAACCGGTGCGGCCGATGGCAATCCGGCGCATGGGACTGCTGACGGTGGAAGGCGAGCGCGACGATATCTGCGCGATCGGGCAGACCATGGCGGCGTTGGACCTGTGCAGCCGAATTCCGGTCAACCTCAAGCAGGACCATCTGCAGACCGGTGTCGGCCATTACGGCGTGTTCAGCGGAAGACGCTGGGCGAACGAGGTCTATCCGCGGGTTCGCGAGATGATCCAGGTGATGAACTGAGGCGCCAAGCGGCGCTCAGACGGTCACCTTGGCCAGGGCGACCAAGCCGGCTTCGCGGTTGGGATAGATCTCAAAGCTGTCGCTGAATCCGGTCAGATCGAACAGTTCATTGACGATGGCGTTCAATCCGCACAATGCGAGTGCCGTGCCGCAATCCTTGGCGCGGCGATGCGCCAGGGCGAGGGCGCGAAACGAGGCGCTGGTGATATAGGCAAGGTGTGCCATGTCCATGAGCAGCGCATTGGTGCCGGCATCGAAGTGCGCGTTGATGCGAGTGCTGAAGTCTCGCACGCTGGTGCTGTCCAGACGCCCGGCGAGCACCATGACAACCACCTGACCCACCTTTGATTCGACGATGTCCACGGCGTCCCCCGTCATATCTGATGCGGATTGACATTCTTTCGCAACGTCAAGTGATTCCGGCCGTCTCTCCGTGCGTATGTCACCTCATCCATGAGCCTCGCAAGGATCGTCAGTCCATGACCACCCAATTGCGGTTGCGTCACGCCGCAGCCCGAGGCGCCGGGTGGCCTCAGCGTCGGATCGAATGGCACACCATCGTCGATCACCTCAAGGACCACAAGCGCCGGACCCGCTGACACGCTCAACTCGATCGCATGTCGCGCGGTATCGGTGTAGGCGTATTTCAGGATATTGGTCAGCACCTCATCCAGCGCGATCTGCAGAGCAGTACACAGCTCGGGTGGCAGGCCGACCGCCTGACTACACCGATCGAGCCAATCGGCAGCCCGCGCGACTTCCGCCTGCTCGTTGCCGATTGCCAGGCGTTGCGCAGGATGTTCGATATGGACCTCTGTGTCGGGCTGCGACGCGGCGGATAGAGTAGTGGTCAATCTCCGGTGGGTCGATGGCCGGTAAACTGGAGGCTGGTCATTCGCCGACCGAACAACCTGATTTATTGGCTGGATGAGCGACCGCCGCTGCCGATACTCGCTGTCATCGGCCTGCAATACGTCGCGGTCCTGTCGATCCCGCTGCTCTACGCCGTCGTGGTTGCGACCGCAGCAGGGGCGAGCCTTGACCAGGAAATCAACCTCGTGAGCCTCGGCATGATCGGCTCGGCCTGCGGCGGCCTGTTGCAAAACAAGCGGAGAGGTCCTGTCGGGTCCGGTTTCCTTGTCATTCCGGGACTTTCCAGCGTGCATATGGCCGGATCGCTGGTCGCGTTGCGGCTCGGTGGAATGCCCATGGTCTGGGGATTGATCATCTCGATTGGGCTGCTGCAATCGGTGGCGTCGCGCTTCCTGCGCGTTCTGCGTTCCCTGCTGCCGGCCGAGCTGGCGGGGCTCTCGGTGCTGCTCACGGGTGTCACCTTGGGCAGGTTCGGCATTCCGGACATTATCGGTGGCGTGCCAAGCGACCCGCTGTTCCATCAGCGCATCGTGTTGGGGTGCGTCACCCTGGCAGCGATGGTCACATGCAGCGTGTGGGGCGCTCGACTTCGGTTGTTCAGCGCCGCCATCGGCATCATCGGAGGATACGCCGCCTCGCTGGCACTCGGCACCGCCGGTTCAGACATGACACAGCGTCTGGCCAGCGCGCCGTGGTTTCGCGTCCCGCGCTTCGGCGTGACCGGACTTGCCTTCAGCCCGTCGCTGCTGTTGCCGCTGCTGGTGGGCGGCGCCGCCGCCACGCTGTCCACGATTGCCTGCGTGACGGCTGTTCAGAAGATGAACGATGCTGATTGGCGGCGCCAGGACCTGCCATCGCTTGCTGGCGGCGTGCTGGCGGATGGCCTGGGAGCGATCCTGGCTGCGCTCCTGGGTGGCGTGGGACAATCTGCGAGCCCTGCCGGTGTCGGTCTCTCCGCGTCAATCCAGGCGACGAGCAGGACAATCGCATATGCGGTAGCACTGGGCTTCCTGCTGCTGTCGCTGTTCCCGAAATTCGCCATGCTCGTGGTGCTGATGCCGCAGCCGGTGATCGGCGCGGCGCTGGTATTCAACTCCTGCGCGCTGATCATCAACGGCATCGAGATCATCGCCTCGCGGCTGCTCGACGCACGCAAGACGTTCACTCTCGGCATAGCCTTCGCGGCGGCCGTTGCCAGCCCGGCGATTGCCGCTGCGGCGCACGGGATGCCCGAGTGGCTGGTGCCCATCACCGGGTCGCCACTGTTGCTGGGCGTCGCCGTCGCGCTGGTGCTCAACCCAGTTCTCCGCATCGGCATCGCGCGGCGCGAGCGGCTGACAATATCTGCCGAGGTCTTGGCACACGAGGCGATCGAGCGGTTCGTGAACGAATGCGGTGCCCGCTGGGGAGCGCGGCGCGACGTCATCGAGCGGGCCGGCCATGTCCTGGCGGAGGTGATCGACGCCATCCGGGATGGCGAACTGGCCGCCGGAGACATCACGCTCGAGCTTGGGTTCAACGAGTTGCAACTGCGGATTCGTATTGTCTACGCCGGGCCACCACTGGTGATCACTCAGGTCAGGCCGACACGCGAGCAGATCATCGAGTCTGACGGAGCAATGCGGCTCGCCGGTTTTCTGGTCGCGCGATTGGCGAGCAACGCGACCAGTCAGGCGATTGGGAATCTCGCAGAGCTACGGATCACGATCGATCACTGACCGTCAGCATCATTGACCATCAGCCTGACGGCAGCATGCGCCCGAGCGGTCGGCCGGCGAACAGGTGCACGTGGAAGTGCGGCACTTCCTGGCCGCTGTGCTCACCCATGTTGGCGAGGAGCCGATAGCCCTGCGTCTCCAGCCCGAGGTCCTTGGCCACCTTGCCGACCGCGCGCACGAATCCGGCGATCTCATCGGCGCTGGCGCTCGCGCTGAAATCCGCGAATGACACGTATCTGCCCTTCGGGATCACCAGCACATGCGTCGGCGCCTGGGGGTTGATGTCATGGAACGCCAATGCCCACTCATCCTCGTACGCCTTCTGGCTGGGGATCTCGCCGCGCAGGATGCGCGCGAAGATGTTGCTCGCGTCGTAAGGCGGCAGGCCACTGACAGCCATGGCTGGTCTCCCCTCGGATCAGGGGATTTTCGTCGTCTCCAGGCCGAACGCAACAGGCAGGTTCCGGGCACGGCTGGCCTTTTCCGCAATGCCGCTGATGCCCTCGCGGCGCTTCAGCTCCTCCCACACCTCGTCCGGGCGGATGCCGCTCGCAACCCACAGAACGATCAGGTGGTAGAGCACATCGGCGCTTTCGGCCACCACAGCGTCACGGTTGCCGGCAACGGCCTCGATCAGGCACTCGACTGCTTCCTCACCGAATTTCTGCGCCACCTTGGCGGCGCCGCGGGACAGAAGGCGCGCCGAATGGCTGGCCGCAGGATTGGCGGTGCGCCGGCTCATCACCACGGACCATAGCCGGTCCAGCACCATGGCCGCCGGTCCGAGTGCCAGAGGTGGCGGCGGACGCGGGACCTCGGTTGCCTCGGGCTGCTCGATCACGCGCTTGCCGGGCTTGCGGAGCTTCTTCGGCTTGGACAGCTTCTTGCGCTTGTTGTCGGGCCGCTGTTTGACTGCCTTGGCCATCGCAGCCTCCTTAGGCCGCGCGGCGCGGCAGGCGCACGGGGAGGCCCGCCCGATGCAGCGCCGCCTTGACCTGTGCGATGGTGAACGTGCCGAAATGGAACACGCTGGCCGCCAGCAGGCCGGTGGCACCTGCCTCTGCGCCTTCAACGAAGTGCTGCAGCGTTCCGACGCCGCCTGAGGCAATCACCGGCAGCCGCACCGCAGCACCCACTGCGCGCAACAGGTCGACATCGAAGCCGCGACCAGTGCCGTCGCGGTCCATGCTGGTCAGCAGGATTTCGCCAGCGCCAAGCTCAGCCACGTGGCGGCACCATGCCACCGCATCGATGCCGGTCGGGCGACGGCCGCCATGGGTGAACACTTCCCAGCGTCCCGGCCCGGACTGCTTCGCGTCCACCGCGACCACGACGCACTGGCTGCCAAATTTCTGCGCCGCCTCGCGCACAAGTTCCGGCCGCGCCACCGCCGCCGAGTTGATGCTGCACTTATCGGTGCCGGCCAGCAGCAGGCGGCGCATATCATCGGTAGAGCGAATGCCGCCGCCTACCGTCAGTGGCAGGAACACCCGTGCCGCGGTACGCGACACAACGTCCAGGATCGTATCGCGATTCTCATGACTGGCGGTGATGTCGAGAAAGCACAGCTCGTCGGCGCCGGCCGCGTCGTACAGCGCAGCCTGCTCCACCGGATCGCCGGCGTCGCGCAGGGACACGAAGTTGACCCCCTTGACCACGCGGCCGTCCTTCACGTCCAGGCAGGGAATGACACGTAATTTCAACATGTGCGTAATTCTTAGAATAGGCTCCCGTAGGCAAGGCAAGTGTTTATGCACAAGGTTTGATCTGCACAGGCTGCCTGTAGCAGATGTTCCAACGATTTGTACGGATCAATGGTTATATGGATGCGACAGTAATGTGAGTGCCAGCGCGGGGTCGATCCGCCCATCATACAGGGCGCGGCCGACAATGGCTCCCTCGATTCGCGTGCCGTGAGCGGCGTTGCGCAGATCGATCAGGTCCTGGGGGCCGCCGACACCGCCCGAGGCAATGACCGGCGTTGCCACTGCGCCTGCCAGCGCCACTGTCTGCGGCAGGTTGAGGCCGCTCAGCATGCCGTCACGGCTGATGTCGGTATAGACGATTGCCGCCACACCGGCGTCCTCGAATGACTGGGCGAGGTCCCTTGCACCGATAGTTGACGACTCGGACCAACCCTCGGTCGCCACCTTGCCGTCGCGCGCATCTATGCCGACCACGATGCGTCCGGGAAAGCTGCGGCAGGCTTCGCGCACCAGTGGAGGGTTCTTCACCGCGGCGCTCCCCAGGATTATCCGGCGGACGCCCGCGGCGAGCCAGGCCTCGATGCCCGCCATGTCGCGGATGCCGCCGCCGAGCTGCACCGGGATTGTCACGGCACCCAGGATGGCAGTTACCGCGGCCCCGTTCACCGGTTTCCCGGCAAATGCGCCGTTCAGGTCGACGACGTGGAGCCAGGTGCAGCCCGCCTCCTGCCAGGCAAGCGCCTGGCCGGCAGGGTCGGATGAATAAACGGTCGCATCGTCCATCGCGCCACGGCGCAGCCGCACGCACTGCCCGTCCTTCAGGTCGATCGCGGGGTACAGGGTGAGTGGGGGCATGGAAAGAACCTCCCCCTCCCCCCGGCCCCCTCCCGCGAGGGGAGGGGGAGAAGAGGACGGCCTGCTCCTCACGTACCGTTTTGCCCGTTCTGCGCCCTTCGCGTGCTCGGCCGGCGCAGACGCTTGCTGTAGAAGAAGCCACGCACCGCCTGACCGCGCACGAAGGCATAGTCAGGATTGACGCCCCAGCGCTCGAAGCCCAGTGACTCATAAAGTCGGATCGCGGCCTCCTGCGTCTCACGCACATCGAGATTGAGCACGTGATAGCCGAGCTCGCGCGCACGCTCCTCGACCTCGATCGTCAGCATGCGCGCCAAGCCGTGACCGCGCGCGTAAGGGGCGATGTAGGCGTGCATGAGGTGCGCGGCATGACCCTGCGCCTCGTTGTTGCGCGGTGGACGCACGAGATGCGCCGAACCGACGACAGAGCCGTTCAGCCGGGCGAGAAACAACTCGCGCTCGGGCACCAGCAGCACACCGCGAAAGTAGGTCTCCAGCGCCATCATGCCCGGCGGACTCACCCAGCCAAATCCGCCACCGTCGATGATCGCCGCGGAGGTCGACTCGCACAGCGCGTGCAGGTCGTCCTCGGTGAATTCGGTGACGCGCTCGACCATGAGCTGCGCCGGATGGGACAAAGCTTCGTCGGCCATTGCGTCAGGGCTTCCAGTGCAGGAAGTTGCCGAGGATGCGAATGCCAACGTCCTGGCTTTTTTCCACATGGAACTGTGTGCCGGCCCGATTGCCGGATGCGACCATGGCCACGACCGGGTCGCCATAATCTGTCATAGCAATTGCTTCATGCGGGTTGCCCCCGACCAGGGCGTAGCTGTGGACAAAATACACATGATCACCCGGGCATAGACCATCAAGCAGTTTGTGATTCCCCGGAACGAATTCCAGTGCGTTCCAGCCCATTTGAGGCAACCGCAGGCCGGGGGCTTCCATCTCGGCGATCTGGCCGCCGATCCAGCCGAAGCCCGGGGTGATCTCGTGCTCCAGGCCGCGCTCTGCCATTAGCTGCATGCCGACGCAGATGCCGAGGAACGGGGTGCCGTGACTGGTGGCGATCTCGATTGCCTGACGCATGCCGGTAACCGCGGCCAGTCCGCGCGAGCAGTCGGCGAAGGCACCTTGGCCGGGTAACACGATCCGGTCCGCGTTGGCGACATAGTCGGGGTTCGCCGTCACACGCACTTCGGCCGCGAGCCCGGCACGCTCTGCCGCAAGGGCGAGTGCTCGCGAGGCAGACGTCAGGTTGCCGCTGCCATAGTCGACCACGGCGACCTTCATCGCGCGGCCTGTGGCGGCAGAAATGCACCTCTCAGGTCGGGCCGCCGCTCCAACAACTGCCTCAGCCCCTCCAATTCGGTGTGCGCAACGATGATCTGGGCGAGCAGATAGCCCCGATGGTCGAGCGACCAGCGGCGGAGGTCCTGGCCAGATAGGCCGAGCAGAATAACAAGCGTCGCGAGCAAGGCGGCCGAGACGCCATCCCTGGTCAGGAACACGATCAGGACGGCGGCGGCCAGGGTAAGCGCCGCGGCGATCCACGCGCGATGTGCTGCGAGCCAGAACGGACCGAAGATCAGCGCACCCCAGCTAAACCCCTCGCGCACCAGCACGGGCGCCGCTCCTGCGCGAACATGGGCGGTCCAGAAATTCACAGCGCGCCCTTGGTTGAGGGGATGGCGTCGCCGGCACGCGGGTCGAACTCGGTTGCCATACGGAGCGCCCGTGCCGTTGCCTTGAAGCATGCTTCCGCCACGTGATGGGCATTGCGGCCTGCACGGCGCGTGACGTGCAGCGTGATCAGTGCATTCATGGCGAGGGCGCGGAAGAACTCCTCGAACAATTCGGTGTCCATTTCTCCGATCTTTGGCCGCTCGAACGTCACATCCCAGGCGAGGAATGGCCGGCCGGAGATGTCGATGGCGGCCTCCGCAAGCGTCTCGTCCATTGGCACCAGCGCATGACCGAACCGCCTTATGCCGCGCTTGTCGCCCAGTGCCTTGGCGAAGGCCTGACCGAGAACGATGCCGACATCCTCGGTGGTATGGTGGAAGTCGATGTGCAGATCGCCCTTGGCACGCACCGTCAGATCGAACAGGCCGTGGCGGGCCAGCGCCGTCAGCATGTGGTCGAGAAAGCCGATGCCGGTCGCAATGTCTGCTCGTCCCGACCCGTCGAGCGACAAGCTCAGGCTGATGTCGGTTTCCGAGGTTGTCCGCGTCAGGCTTGCCGTGCGGCTCATGGCGGCAGCACTTAGCGTGGCGAGGGGCTGTGGTCCAGCGTCACACGCGTGTCATGTGCGCCGCCCGCGCGGGATCGACAGGAGCAGCGCGATCAGCAGCGCGGTACTGGTCGCCGCCTGGGCAATGCCGAACGCGTGACCATACGCCTCACGCCCATCGCCGTGGCCCAGCACGGCGAAGAACAGGCTGCCAATGCCGGCCACGCTGATCGCGGCACCGATCTGCAACGCCGAAGTCAGCACGCCGGCGGCCACGCCCGCTTGGTGTGGTGCCACGTCTCCGAGCGCGGTGTTGAACAGCCTGGGGTAGGCGATACCCTGGCCAAAGCCGGCGAGCAGCACGGTTGCCACGACAGGCCAGCCGTCGTGGCCCGTCGCGATGACCGCGGCGACGCCGGCGTAGCCAACGACCTGGATTGCCATGCCGATGGTCAGCAGCCAGGGGCGTAATCGGACGAGCGGCGCGGTCACCAAGGGGCCTACGAACAGGCCGATGCCGTAAGGCAGGATGGCGAGCCCAGTGAACAGCGGGTCGGTGCCGTAGCCCTCCTGCTCGTAGATTGCGAACAGCACGTAGAAGGCGGTGGTGAAGAAGAACAGCGTGCCGACCAGCACGCCGCGGCGGAAGCTGGGGATCGTCATCAGCCCGGGGTCGAGCAATGGACTGCCGCCTCGGGCGGCTACCTGTCGCTCGAACCACAGGAAGGCAGCGGCAAGCGCAGGCACGGCGGCCAGCATGGCGAACGTCCAGGCGGGCCAGCCCTGCTGACGGCCCTCGGACAATGGCAGCACGAGGCAGGCGAGCGTGAGCGAGATCAGCACCGCACCGCCAATGTCGAGCTTGCGGCGACGACTGGCGCTGGTTTCCGGCACCATAAGCCAGGTGGCGAGCAGTACGGGGAGGCCGATCGGCAGCTTGGCAAGGAACACGGTGCGCCAGCCCAGGTCGAACGGACTCCATTCGACCAGCGCGCCTCCGGAGAACTGGCCGATGGAGGCGGCAAGTCCCATCATCACGCCGTAGAGGCTGAGCGCCTTGGCGAGTTCCGCCTCGCTCGGGAACAATGCGCGGATCGAGCCAAGCACCTGAGGCACCAGCATGGCGGCGGAGAGGCCCTGGAGGATACGGCCCAATACGAGCTGGACCGGCGTGTCGGCGAGGCCGCACAGCGTGTTGGTGGCGATGAAGCCGGCCATGCCGATGAGGAACAGTCGGCGGCGGCCATAGAGGTCGCCCAGCCGGCCGCCGGTTATCAGGAAGACGGCGTAACTGGCGGCGTAGCCGGAGACCACGAGCTGGAGTTCCGCCGGGTTGGCGCCGATCGATGTATGGATGGAGGGCAGGCTGACGTTGATGATAAAGAAATCGACCGAGGGCAGAAGGCCGCCGGTGAGCATCACGAAGAACGCGAGCCAGCGACCTGCCGGCGACAGGGCAATGGCCGTCGATATGGCTGGCACGGCGCTTTCCTGTCTGGCGGCAGCAACGGGGGAGTATTGAGTATCCGTTGCTCCCGTGTGTCACAAGGCGCATGGGCGGCGGTCAGGGCATGGCAGGATGACCAACGATCCGGCTGGACATTACGCGATGCTAGAAGTGGATCCGGCGGCGGCGCCCGAGGCCATCGCGGCGGCATACCGCCGCAAGGCCCGGCTCCTGCATCCGGACGTCTTTGGGACTGGCGATGCCACGGCGTTCATGCGGCTCAGGCTCGCCTACGACGTGCTTGGCGACGCCGCTCGCCGCGCCGCCTACGACCGCGCGGCTCTCGCCCCCAATGTGTTAGAGACCGCCTATTTCGAGCCGGCACCGCGACGCCCGCGCCTTTCGGATCTCCCTGTCGGGTTGTGGGCCGGCCTCGGCGCGGTGTTCTGTCTGGCGGCGATCATGGCGATGGTGCAGTTCAGCGGTCCCTCACCGCATCCGCAGGGGCCGATCATCCGGCCTTTCGCGCCCTCCGCCGTGGTGGCCAGACCTCGGCCTGCGCCTCCAGCCGTGGCATCCGCCGATGGGACAATGACCCACTACGTGCTGCCAGGAGGCAGCGATACCGTGGTGTGGCGGCACGATACGACGCGCGACAACTATCGGCCTGCTGGATACCTTCCCGCGTTCAGCTCGGTAGGCGCGGTGGGATTGGTAACGCAACACGGACTGGTGGAAATCCGCCTCGCCGACGGCGGCAGCGGCTTCATTGACGCGACGCGCCTGGAGCCGGGCGATCGCGCGGCGGCACGGCGGGCGTATTGTGCATACAACGCTGGGCCATCGCCACAAAACGGCGAAGTGCTCGGTCGTCACGGCAACGGCGCGGTAACATTCATGATTAGCAACCGCGGCCCGCAACCTGCGGTGGTCAAGCTGCGCGATCCCTCGGGCAGCGCCGCCGCTACCGTGTATGTCGCGCCTGGCAGCACTGCTGCCGTGGCGGACCTACCTGACGCCGCGTATCGTCCGGACTTCGCCATCGGCGAGCTGTGGAGCCGCACCTGCAACACATTTGCCGCCGGCATGAGGGCGGAGCGCTTCGCCGTGGATGTCCTGCCATCCGATCAGTCGCCACTGTTGATCCCACCTGACCTTTCCGCCACGCCGGCGCCGGCGGATATTTCCGACGCGGAGTTCGAGCACGAATAGAGGTCCCGACAGATGGCGATCATCCTCCAGGAGTTGTTGCGCGGCGTGTTCTATGCGCCGTTCTACGTTGCACTGGCGCGTGATGCCTACGCGGCGGAAGGCGTCGCGGTGCGGTTCGTCAGCTCGCCCCGTCCCGGCGACGCGGCCCGCAACGTCATGGATGGCGTTGTGGATGTGTGCTGGGGTGGGCCGATGCGTGTCATGCAGGCCTATCAGCAGCGTCCCGACTGCGACCTCGTCAGTTTCGCCGAGGTGGTGACGCGCGATCCATTTCTGCTGCTTGGCCGCGAGCCACGTCCGGACTTTGTCCTGCGCGATCTGTTGGATGTGCGTGTCGCGACGGTAAGCGAGGTCCCGACGCCCTGGATGTGTTTGCAAGAGGATCTGCGTCGCGCCGGCATCACGCCATCGGATCTCACGCGAGTTGGCGACCGGACAATGGCGGACAATGTCGCGGCGCTGCGTCGTGGCGAGGTCGATGTGGTGCAGGTGTTCGAACCGTTCGCCGCGACGCTGCTCGCCGAGGGTGCGGGGCATCTGTGGTATGCGCAGGCAAGCCGCGGGCCGACTTCGTACACTACGTTCTATGCGCGTCGCCTCCTGCTCGCTGACCGGCAGGATGAGTTGCGGCGCATGGTGCGTGCGATATACCGCACGCAGAAATGGGTCGCCGCTGCCACGGGCGCTGCGATTGCCGCTGAGATCGCGCAATACTTCGCGGATGTGCCGGGAGCGATCCTCGGCGATGCCTGCGCGCACTACAAGTCGCTTGGCATCTGGGGCCGCAATCCGCGCCTGTCTCGCGCCGGCTACGACCGGTTGTGCACCAGTCTCGTCTCGGGCGGGTTCGTGTCGCCCGGTACGCCATACGAAGTGGCGGTGGACAATAGCCTCGCCGATGCGATCGTCGCCGAGAATCCACCGCCGCTGCAATAGAAAGGGGAGCGACGATGCCACACGCAACGACGGACGATGGGGTGCGGCTGTACTACGAGGAGTCAGGTTCCGGCCACCCGGTGATCTTCGTGCATGAATACGCCGGCGACTATCGGAGTTGGGAGCCTCAGATGCGGCACTTCGGCCAGCGCTATCGCGCGATCACCTACAATGCGCGCGGCTATCCGCCATCCGACGTGCCGGAGGATGTCGCGAAGTATTCGCAGGCCCGTGCGGCGGACGACATCAGGTCGGTGCTCGATCACCTGAAGATCGACAAGGCGCATATCGTTGGATTGTCGATGGGCGGCTTCGCCACGCTGCATTACGGCTTCCGCCACCCGACGCGCGCATTGTCGCTGTGCGTTGCGGGGTGTGGTTACGGTGCCGAACGGGGACAGACAGAGCGGTTTCGCGCCGAGGCGGAGACGATTGCTGCGTTCATTCTTGAACAGGGAATGGAGGTGTTTGCCGGGAAATACGCCTATGGTCCGACACGCGTGCAATTCGAGAACAAGGACCCGCGTGGGTTTGCCGAATTCAGGCGCATGCTGGCGGAGCACTCAGCTTTGGGTGCGCGAAATACGCAGCTTGGTGTGCAGCGCGAACGGCCGTCACTGTATGATCTGATGGATCAGATGAAGGCGCTGACGCTGCCGACATTGGTGCTGACTGGTGATGAGGACTGGCCGTGTCTGGCACCCGGCTTGCTGATGAAGCAGACCATCGCCAGCGCGGCGCTGTCAGTCATGCCGAACTGCGGGCACGCGATCAACATCGAGGACCCTGACGAATTCAACCGTATCGTGGGTGGCTTTATCGCGCAGGTGGACGCGGGACGGTGGCCAATGCGCGATCCGCGCGCGGTGACGGCGTCAATCACCGGGATGCGGTAAGCCCTTGGTCAAATGCAACAAGAACGACCGCGCCGGCGGCGATGGTCCCGATTGGTACGCGAGCTGCTGGCGAAGCGCGGCCATGCTGCGGCGCTCAGCGTGATCGCCGCCAGGGAGCGGGCACGTGGAGCCGCCTTGAACCGGAAGGGCTGCCCACAAATGGATGGCCGATCTCCGTCGGCCATGACGAGTGAGCACGACCCGTGACCAACTCGATTCGCTTATTCCCCAGCAAGCCCTGAGTTGACGCGGGAGCGCACCGTCTTACGTTCGCGCATCGACGTTGCCGGACTGCTCCGGCCGCAACCGGATGCTGGAGCGCGGCACCATGCCAGTATGGCTACCCGTCACTGTCTCCGCCGCGCTGTTCCAGTGCTGGCGGACTGCGATGCAACAGAAGTTGCGTCATCTGCTGTCGGTCAACGGCGCGGGCTTCGTTCGCTATCTGTATGGCGCGCCGACGGCGTTGCTGCTGCTGGTCGGCGCTCTTGTCGCCACCGGGTTGCCGCTGCCAGCACCCAACGTGGCCTTCGTGATCCACTGCGCGGTGGGAGGGCTGATGCAGATCCTCGCCACCAACCTGCTCATCATGGCGTTCGGTTACCGCAACTTCGCCGTCGGCACCGCCTATTCCAAGACCGAGACAGCGCAGAGCGCCATCATCGCGCTGTTCGTGCTGCACGAGGTGCTGCGACCGGCATCGTGGATCGGCATCTGTATCGGCCTTTTCGGCGTGATGACGCTGTCACTTGCCGGTCGCGGCATGCGACTAGGTGAGCTTGCGCGCGCGACAGTGCAACCCGCCGCACTGGCGGGTCTCGGCGCCGGGTTCCTGTTCGCGCTCACCACGGTGTTCATCAAGCTCGCCAATCAGGCGTTGACGGGGCCGAGCCTGTTCGTCCGTGCACTGTTCGTGCTGGTCGTCACGAACACGCTGCAGATCGTGATGCAGGGCGGCTTCCTGGCGTTGCGCGAGCCGCGTGAGTTGCGCAAGGCATTCACCACCTGGCGGAGTTCAGCCTGGGTCGGCACCTTGTCCGCGCTCGGCTCGGCGTGCTGGTTCACGGCATTTGCGCTTGCCCCGATCGGGCTGGTCCGCTCCGTCGGGCAGATCGAGATCGTGTTCACCCTGACGTTCAGCCGTTTCTATCTGAAGGAGACGCTCAAGCCAGGCGATATCGCCGGGCTTGTTCTGGTGGTGGCAGGCGTCCTGCTGATCGTCCTGGCGAACTGACACCATCACGCGAGGGCGGTTGACGGCCGCCACTGCCGGCTGCGCAGCACGAGGGCGCCGATCACCGCGAGGTTCAGCAGGTTGAACAGCACGCCGACCGCGAAGGCCGGCGCATAGAACGCAAATCGATCGTACATCACGCCAGCCAGCCAGCCACCGCCTGCCATGCCAAGCGAGCCGGGAAGCAGCATGGTGGGGATGCGCCAGCTTGCCTCCGAGGCGGGAAAGAGTTCCCGCGCCGCCAGTACGTAACCGGGGATCAGGCCACCAAAGCCGAAGCCGAACACTGCGGAAATGGTGAACAGACCAATCTCGTCCTGGGTCACCAGGAACCCGGCCATCGCCGTGGCCTGTGCCGCGGAGGCCCACAGGATGGTCCGCAGGCCGCCGATGCGGTCCGCCAACCAGCCCCAGAACTGCCGAGCGAAGAATGCCGAACCCAGCAGCACCGACAGCATCGCCGCGCCTTGCGCTGGCGCGATGCCGATATCGCTGCAGAACGCCACCATGTGCGCCATCGGCATCGACATCGTCATGCAGCAGCAGAAGGTGGCGAACCCCAGCGCCGCCAGTACAAAATTGGGGGGCAGTCCAAGGACCTTCTCGCCGACCCGCGGTCCGTCGTAGACGCCGCCAAGCGCGGCCGCGTCCGGCGCGCGGCGCAGGAAGATCGCTGCCAAAGGCACGATGACGACGACGGCGAACACCGCGTATGCCAGCATCGTCCCACGCCAGCCGATCGCTCCGATGCCATACTGGAACAGCGGCGGCCACAGCGCTCCGGCGATATACTGTCCGGCCGAGATCAATGCGATCGCGGTGCCTCGCCGCACATCGAACCAGCGACTGACATAGGTCATCAGTGGCGCGAACATGCCGGCGGCGCCCAGCAGTCCGACCAGCAGAAAGCTGCTGATGTAGAGCTGCGTCAGTCCGCCCAGCGATGAAATCGTCAGCCCGGTGCCGATCATCATTCCACCGAAGATCACGACCGCGCGCACGCCGATGCGCTCGGCGAGCCAGCCCATCGCGATGCCGCCACAGCCGGCGCCAATGAAGGTCAGCGCGACAGCCAATGCCGGCGCCGAACGCGTCGCACCGAATTCCTCGGCGATCGGCTTCAGCGCCACCACGGTGGTGAGAGGCGCGCCGTACGATACGCTCAGCACGGTGAGCGCCGCGATGGCGACCACCCACGATGTCCGAGTCTCTACGCTGCCGGCGTGCGCGCCGCTGCCGTCCATTGGATGCGTTTCCTCAGTGCTTCGCGACCGAGCTTAGTCGAACATCGCGGCGATGACAGCAGGGTCCACTTCTTCGATCCGGGATGGCTGCCAGCGCGGCTTGCGGTCCTTGTCCACCACCATGGCACGAACGCCCTCGGCAAAGTCGGGATGCCGCATCGTGGTGCGGGTGAGTGCCAGTTCGGACGCCTGGCATTGCGGCAAGGTCAGGTTCCCACCGCGCCGCAGAGCCTCAAGTGTCCAGCACAAAGCTGACGGCGAGACCGTCCGCAATGTGGCCAAGGCCTTCGTTGCCCAGGCGTCTCCAGTCGCCTCGAGGCGGCGTACGATCTCGGCCACACTATCGGCGCCGAAGCAGTGATCGATCGCGCCGCGTTGTGTCGCCAGCGAGAACGGCGGCAGCGGTGCGGCGTGTGAGCCGAGGGCGCTTGGACCATCGGCGGCCAGCGCGTGCGACAGCGCCGGCAGGTCCGCGCGCGGCGTGAAGTGCGTTGCGAGCCCAGCATGGACCGAGTCCGCGCCCTGCATGCGTATCCCGGTCAGCCCAAGATACGTGCCAAGCTGGCCGGGCAGGCGCGGCAGGAAGAACGTCGCGCCGATATCAGGGAAGAAGCCGATCGCGGTCTCCGGCATGGCGAATGCGGCGTGCTCGGTACCGACCCGGTAGGGTGCATGCACCGACACGCCGATGCCGCCGCCCATGCATATGCCGTCGATCAGCGCGACATACGGCTTCGGATAGGTGGCGATCATCAGGTTCAGCTCGTACTCCTCGCGGAAGAACGTCTCGGCCTTGTGATGCTCGCCATCCAGCTCGTACTGGCGCAGCGCACGGATATCGCCGCCGGCGCAGAAGGCGCGATCGCCGGCACCCTCGATCACCACGCCGTGCACATGAGGGTCGTCGCGCCACGCCGTCAGCGCTCGCGCGCAGGCCCGGATCATCGCGAGGTCGAGCGCGTTGAGTGCCTGCGGTCTGTTCAGCACGATCCGACCCACACGCCCGTCGCGTCGGGCGATCACGGTCTGTTCGTCTTGCATGCATGTCTCCAGGATGGTCAGAGCATCTAGCGCGCCGCCGCTGGGCGCGCCAAGGCAGCCCCGACTTTCACTTCCGGCCAATTTCGCGGATTGTAGGGCTTCGCCGCAGAGCTGGAACCCGGAGCCAAACATAGATGCATGTCCGCTCGCTTGTGGCCGCCGCGGCGATCCTCGCGCTCTCGTGCGGCATTGCCACGGCGCGTGACCTGACCGTGGTCGCGCGTGGTCCGACTCAGGAGGCGATCAAGCGCGTGTTTATCCAGCCGTTCACCACGGCGACCGGCATTGCGGTGCAGTCCGAAAGTTGGGGAGGCGGCATCGACGCGCTCCGCACGCAATCGAAGGCACCGGACAATGTCTGGGATCTGGTCCAGGTGGATAGCGACGAACTGACGACCGGCTGCTCCGAGGGGCTGTTTGAGAAGCTCGACTGGTCAGCGATCGGCGGCAAGGATCACTACCTGCCGCAGGCGGTCAGCGATTGTGGCGTAGGCTCCGGTCTGGCGAGCCTCGTGCTCGCCTGGGACCGAGACAAGTTTCCTGCCACGCCCGGGTGGGCGGATTTCTGGGATGTCGCGAAGTACCCCGGCAAGCGTGGGCTGCACCGCGGCGTCCGCGGCAATCTGGAGTTCGCGCTGTTCGCCGATGGCGTCTCACCGCCCGACGTCTACAAGGTACTCGCCACCTCGGAAGGTGTCGATCGCGCCTTTCGCCGTCTGGATCAGCTAAAGCCCTATATCGTGTGGTGGCAGGACGACGCCGAGGCGGCGCGCATATTGGCGTCCGGCGATGTGCTGATGACCAGTGCGTTGGCACCGGCGATCGGCGCCGTCAACCGGACAGCGCACCGCAATTTCGGCGTGCAGTGGACGGCAAGCCTCTATGATGTCGAGAGTTGGACGATTCTGAAGGGCAGTCCGAACCTCCGAGCCGCGACACAGTTCCTCTACTTCGCTGGCACGCCCGCGATCGAGGCGCGTCTGGTCGAGCTGTTCGGCGAGGGCGGGCTGGCAAAAGGCGCCAATGACGGGCTGCCGCCGGAGCTTGCGCAGACCTCGCCGACCGCGCCGGCCAATCTCAATGCCGCGGTTCGCGTGGATGCCGCATTCTGGCACGACAATCTCGCCAAGCTGCACCAGCAGTTCGAGACCTGGTTGACGCATTGAGCACGGCCACCAGCCTGTCCATCGAACAGCGCGAGGGGCGCGCGATCATGGTGTTCGCGGGCCGGCTCGACGCGGCGTCGATCGGTGCGGTATGGCGTCCGGCGATGCGGGCGGCGGGACACGCACGCGGCCATCCGCTGTCGTTCGACCTTAGCGCCGTATCGTTCAGTGACGTAGCCGGAGCCGGCTTCCTCGCTGCCGTCGAAGCGGCCCACGGTGACGCGGCGGAACTTATTGGCGCGCCGGAGCACGTGCCGGCATTGCTGGTTCGCGCTCGCGCGGCGGCCCATGACGGCGCAACCGGCGAGGCCGCGCCGCGTCCCTCGGCGCGAGACGTTGTCGCGATGGCATTCGGGCTGGTATTCGCCAGCATCGCCTTCGTTGGCGAGGCAGCGATCGCGATTGCCAAATTACCGACGCGCCACCGCATGCTGCGTTGGTCCGATCTGCTGCGCTACATCGATCAGGCCGGCGTGCGAGCGCTCCCCCTGGTGCTGATGCTCGGCTATCTGATCGGCCTGATCCTGGCGTTCCAGTCCGCAGTGCCGATGCGTCGCTTTGGCGCCGACATATTCGTGGCCAATCTGGTGGCACTCAGTCTGGTGCGCGAGCTCGGTCCGCTCCTGGCGGCAGTGATCCTCGCGGGACGCACCGGCTCGGCTTTCGCGGCAGAGATCGGCACGATGAAGGTGAACGAGGAGGTCGATGCCCTGATCACCATGGGGATCGATCCGATGACCATGCTGGTGCTGCCACGGATCATAGCGGCGATGCTGGTGATGCCTGTGCTGACGTTGACGCTCGACCTGGCCGGTATGCTCGGCATGGCGACGGTGCTGCGCGGCTTCGGCTTTCCACTGGTAACGATCGCCATGCAGGTACAGAACTGGGTGACCACGCATGATGTCTATGGTGGCCTGTTCAAGGCGGTGTGCTTTGGCATCGCGGTGGCGGCGATCGGCTGCCGCGCGGGGCTTGGCACGGGTGTCGGGCCGCGCGCGGTCGGTCTGTCGACCACCGCGGCGGTGGTTGGAGGCATTGTGGCCGCTATCGTGCTGGATGGCCTGTTCGCCCTGGTCTTCTATCGGTTGAACCTGTGACCGGCGATACGATCATCCGCGTCGACCGCGTGGCGCAGCGCTTTGGCACGCGAAGCATCTTCCGCAACGTCTCGTTCAATGTGCATCAGGGTGAGATATTCGCCATCCTCGGCGGGTCGGGCAGCGGCAAGTCGACATTGATGCGGCAGTTGATCGGCCTGCTGACTCCGAGCGCGGGAAGCATCGAGATCTTTGGCCGGACCATCACGGGCCCGCTTGGCGATGCGGCGCTGCGCGAGGTGCAACGCAAAATGGGCGTGATGTTCCAGTCCGGTGCCTTGTTCGGCTCAATGAGCCTGCTTGAGAACGTCATGTTGCCGCTCGAGATGTTCACTGACCTGCCACCCGAGGGGTGCGAAGCCGTGGCGCGCGTGAAGCTCGGACTGGTCGGCCTGGGTGACGCCGCTCTGCTGAACCCTGCGGAGATTTCCGGCGGCATGGCGCGGCGCGCCGGCATCGCACGGGCGATGGCGCTCGATCCGCCTCTGCTGTTGCTCGATGAACCCTCCGCGGGGCTAGATCCGATCACTTCGGCTGGACTGGATCGGTTGATCCTCGATCTGCGGCAGGATCTCGGTGCTTCCTTTGTCGTGGTGACGCATGAGCTGGCGTCGATCCTGGCAATCGCCGATCGCTGCATCATGCTGGATCGTGCCGCGTACTCCGATGCGGGCGGCGTGATCGCTGAAGGCGACCCGCGGACATTGCGCGACACCAGCCTGCATCCGACGGTGCGTGCCTTCTTTCGTCGCGAACTGCCAGCCGTGGCTGCCGCGTGATGGAGGCACGTGGTGTCTATCTGCGCGTCGGTCTTCTGATCCTTGGTGGGATCGCGCTGCTCATCGCGCTGATCTGGTTTCTCGCCGGCGGCCAGATCGCGCACGGCACGCTGTTCGAGTCCTATTTCAGTGAATCGGTGCAGGGTCTCGAGGTTGGTGCGACCGTCAAATATCGTGGCGTGACGATCGGCCGGGTGACCAGTATCGGATTGGTGAGTGCGGAATACGGCAGCAACGGCCAACCGATCGAGGTCGAGAGCCAGACCTATCGCCTCGTGTTCGTGCGCTACGAGGTTGACCTCGCAAAGGTCGGTCTCCTCCCGGATATCAAGGAGGCGGTACGGCTCGGGTTGCGGGCGCGCCTTGCCTCGCAGGGGATCACGGGACTCAGCTACCTCGAACTGGATTTCGCCGATCCGAAGCAGTATCCGCCATTGGCTATCCCGTGGGAGTCGAAGGCCGAGTACATCCCGTCCATGCCCAGTACGTTCCTTCAGGTGCAGGACGCCGCTCAACATGTGCTGGCGAAGCTGAATGCGATCGATATGGACAAGCTGTCGGCTCAGGTGAGCGACCTGTTCACCGAGCTGCGAACCAACCTTGCCAGTGGTGACATACACAACGCGCTGGTGCGGGCGACCACGCTGCTGCGCAACACCGACGAGGCCCTGCGTGCGGCCGATCTGCCGGGAATGACCGCTGACATCAGGCATTCATCGGAGGCGTTGCGCGACACAGTGCAGGGGCAGCAGATGCAGAAGCTGCTGGCCAATGCCGGCATGGCGGCGGATCAGTTCGCCACCGCGGCGGCCAGGCTGCCGGCGTTGATCGCATCGGTCCAGGCGACGGCGCAGCGGGCCGGAAACGGCACGGCGGACGTGGAGCAGGGCCTTATCCCCCTGCTGCGTGATATGCAGGCGACCGCGCAGAACCTGCGCCAGATGACCGATGAACTGCGTCGCTACCCGGCGCAGGTGTTTGCGCAGCCACCGCCACGTGCCTCCGAGCCGGTGCGATGAGACGCCGCTGGGTGCTGGCGGGTATAGCCTCGCTCAGCGGCTGTTCATTGCTGCCGCAGGCGCCGTACGTGCAGCGGCGCGATTGGCCACTCGATGTCAATCGGCCGTCCGTGGTGCCGCGTAACCAACGTGGTCGCGTTCTGCTCTTGCGCACCGTGCGGGCCGGTCCCGGCCTCGATGCGCGCGGCATGCAATGGCTGCAGCGCGATGGCAGCCTGCATGTGGACTTCTATGAACAATGGGCGGTGCCCCCGGCACAGGCGGTTGAAAACGATCTGCGACAATGGTTGGCCGACTCCGGACGGTTCAGTGCGGTGGTGGCGCCTGGCAGCAGACTCAATGCGGATCTGGTACTCGAGGGTGAGCTCGACACGTTCGTTGCCGACCCGAACACCGGTTTGGCGCGGGTGGCATTGGCGCTGGTGCTGATCGACCAGCGACAGGGGTCAACGACAGTGCTTCTGCAACGGACAGTCGCTGCCGAGGTCAGGCTTGGTGGCGATCAGCCGCCGGCGATCGCGGATGCGATGAGGGCGGCGATCGTCGATGTATTGCGACAGACCGAAAAGGACATCGCTGCGGCCATGCACTGACGCGCGGTGACCGATGCAACCATCAGAGGTTGGGCCAGGACCGGGTGCGGTCGGCCTCCTGGGCCGGCGTGAGCGTTCGCGGTCCGTCAGCCACTTGCGGCGGCTGGTCGGGCAGGCTTGCCGGGTCGCGCCAGCAATCGGACACGCCGAGACTGCGCGTGCAGTATGGTGGTGCCTCGGGGAGCGGTTCCATCGGGCGGCAGTAGCTCTTGCCTTGATCTAAGCGGACCAGCGAGCAGTCCTTGCCCGAGAGGATCGAGTAAAGTGCGTCGAACGGGCTGCGCTGGATCACCGCGAAGCTGCCAACGGTGACGCCGACGCCGATCGTTGCCGCCTGTTCAGGCGTAACGCAGCCGGCGAGCAGCAACAGCAGGATCAGCACGCATCTCACGCCGACAGCATGCGCCTCTCAGGTAAATCGATGGTTTGCATCGCGTTTGCGGGCCTGCGGGTGCGTCGCTATGGTCCGCCGCGCCGGCGGAGCGGCAATAGCAGCGAATCGTGCGGGAGCCCACGTGGTCGACATATTCGACGAAGTCGATGAGGAACTACGCGCCGAACGTGCGCAGCAACTGCTGAAGCGTTACGGCGGGCTGATCGTGGCGGGAATGGTGCTGATCGTGGGGGCTGTGGTCGGCTGGCAGGGTTGGAGCTGGTATGAGGCGCGGCAGGATCGGGCTGCGGCCGCGCAGTACCTGATCGCGATGAATTTGGCGAATGCGACCGCCGCGGGCACCAGCGAAGCGAGCCGCACAGCCGCTGTTGCCACATTCTCGAAACTGGCGACAGCCTCCCCGGAGGGCTACGCAACGCTGGCGCGACTGCGTGAGGCGGCGCTGAAGGCGGATGCGGGCGATCTGCAAGGTGCCTCGGCACTGTGGGATCAGGTGGCGGGCGATTTGTCGGTCGATCCTTTGCTGCGCGACCTTGCGAGCCTGCTATGGGCGCAGCATCAGATCGACACCGGTGATCCATCACTGCTGCTGGCGCGGCTCAAGGCTCTCGCTGCGCCGGAGAATCCCTGGCATGCGCTGGCCGAGGAGCAGTTGGCGCTGCTGGACCTGCGACAGGGGAAGACGGATCAGGCCCGCGCGTCGTTGCGCCGTCTGGCTCAGGACGCCACGGCGCCGAATGGCGTTCGCGGACGGGCAAGCGGCCTGCTGAGCCGGCTCGGCGGTTGACCGGCATGACGCGACTCACGCGACGAAGCGCGCTGCTGGCGCCGTTGGCTCTGGGCGGTTGCGGCCTGTGGGACGACTGGTTTGGCACGCACAAGACACCGCTGCCGGGCAAGCGGGAGGCTATCTCGACCGATCACGGGACTCTGAAGGTGGACGCGGGCGTGCCGAAGGTGGAACTGCCGGCGGCGGTCAGCAACGTTGCCTGGCCGCAGGCGGGGGGCAATCCGGCGCATTTCATGGGCCACCTCGCCGCCGGCCAACGCCTGGGCGAGGCCTGGAGTGCGAATATCGGCGCGGGCGGCGGTTATCGACGCAAGATAATGGCCCAGCCCGTGGTGGCGGGGGGCATTGTCTATGTGATGGACTCCGATGCTGTGGTCTCGGCGTTCGAGGTCGCCGGCGGCAGGCGGGTCTGGCGGTTCGACACACGGAAGGATGAAGACGACAGCAGCAACGTGGGCGGGGGCCTCGCGATCGATCAGGGCACGCTCTACGCGGTGAACGGGCTGGCGGAACTGGTCGCCCTGGATGCTGCCAAGGGCACCGTTCGCTGGCGGAGCAACTTCGGCGCGCCCACGCGATCGGCACCCACAGTGGTGGAAGGCCGGCTGTTCGTCACCACCATCCAGGATCGCATGCTGGCGCTGGCGACTGACGATGGACGGCAACTCTGGTCGTACCAGGCCGCCAATCCGGCAACGAGCCTGCTGGGGCGACCGGCGCCCGCCTACACCGACGGATTGGTCGTAGGCGGCTTCGGTTCGGGCGAACTGGCGACCCTGCATGCGGAAAGTGGCACTCCCGTGTGGACTGACACACTGACAACCTCGGTGGGCAGCCGGGGCCTGGTGGATGTCTCCGCGGTGCGCGGGCTGCCGGTGGTGAGCGATGGCAAGGTCTATGCGATGAGTGTCGGAGGGCTGGCGGCTGCCATCGATCTGCCGAGCGGCCGGCGGCTGTGGGAGCGCGAGGTCGCGGGCGAGGATAGTCCGTGGGCGGCGGGGTCTTGGCTGTTCATCGTGTCGCTCGAGCAGAAGATCGCGGCGCTGAACCGCGACGATGGCCGGGTGGCATGGGTCACCGAGCTGCCGCGTTGGGAAGATCCTGAGAAGCAGAAGGATCCGATCACCTGGTTTGGGCCACTGTTGGCGGGCGACCGGCTGGTGGTGGCTGGGACAAATAATCAGGCTCTGGCGGTCAGTCCCTATACCGGCGAGATTCTGGGCCAGCAGAAACTGTCCGGGGCGGCATCGCTCGGACCGATTGTGGCAGGCGGCACCGTGTTCGTGGTGACGGACGACGGCAGGCTGCTGGCGTTGCGCTGATCCGCCGTGCTGCCCCTGGTCGTCATCGCCGGCCGGCCGAATGTGGGAAAGAGCACGCTGTTCAACCGGCTGGCCGGCCGGCGGCTGGCACTGGTGTCGGATACGCCCGGCGTCACCCGCGACCGGAAGGAGGCGGAGGCGCTGCTGCGGGGCCGGCAGGTCCGGCTGGTCGATACCGCCGGGTTGGAGGAGGCGGCACCTGAGACGCTGGCGGGGCGGATGCGCGAGGGCTCCGGAGTGGCGACGGCGGCGGCCGATGTCGTGGTGTTCGTGGTCGATGCGCGAACGGGCGTCACGCCGGCAGACCGCCACTTTGCCCAGTGGCTGCGGCGGCAGGGACGCTCTGTGCTGCTGGTGGCGAACAAGGCTGAGGGGCGGTCGGCGCGGTCCTCGGTGCTGGACGCGTTCGAACTGGGCTTTGGCGAACCGGTCGCTGTATCGGCTGAGCACGGGGAGGGGATCTCGGAGCTGATGAGCGAGATCGCCGACCGGCTGCCGACGCCGCGGGAAATACGGGAGGACGTTCCGGAGGAGGGCGTACGACCGCTGAAGCTGGCGATCGTGGGGCGGCCGAACGCTGGGAAGTCTACCTTGCTGAACCGGCTGATCGGCGAAGAGCGCATGCTGACCGGTCCGGAGCCGGGACTGACGCGGGATGCGGTGTCGGTGGTGCTGGAGGACCCTGCGGGGACGATCGAACTGGTGGACACCGCCGGCTTGCGGCGCAAGGCACGGATCGAGGCGCCGCTGGAGAAGCTGGCGGTGGGAGCGGCGATCGGTGCGCTGAAGCTGGCGGAGGTCGTGGTGCTGGTGGTGGACGCCGACGAAGGCCTGCACGACCAGGACCTGCAGATCGCCCAACTGATCGAGCGCGAGGGACGCGCCTGCGTGATCGCGCTGAACAAGTGGGACGCAGTGGCGGACCGGTCGGCGGCGCGGCGGGCGGTGACTGAACGGCTTGAGATGAGCCTGACGCAGCTGCGGGGGGTGCCGGTGGTGACGCTCTCGGCGATGACTGGGGCGGGGATGGACCGGCTGCTGCCGGCGGTGCGGCGGGCGCATGCGGTGTGGAACACCAGGCTGCCGACCGCGGGGCTGAACCGCTGGTTCGAGCAGGCGCTGGCACGGCACCCGCCGCCGCTGGTCAGCGGGCGGCGGTTGAAGCTGCGGTACATCACCCAGGCCAAGGCGCGGCCGCCGACCTTCGTCGCGTTCGGTACGCGGGCGGAGCGGCTGCCGGAGGATTACCAACGGTATCTGGTCAACAGCCTGCGGGAGGCCTTCGAGCTGCCGGGCACGCCGATCCGGCTGCAGTTGCGGGGGACGCGGAATCCCTATGCGGAGGGGTAGTCTCGCCCCCTTCCCGCGGCCCGCAAGGGGAGGGGGAGAGAAGGGGGGATGAGCTTCCTTCTTGGCCTGCTGGTCCGGGCTGGGGTCACCGCGTTTGTGGTGGTGGGTGCCACTGTGGCGGCCGAGGTGGCGGGGCCGTTCTGGGGCGGGCTGATCGTCTCGCTGCCGGTGGCTGCGGGGCCGGCATATGTGATGCTGGCACTCCAGCACGACGCCGCGTTTATCGCTGCGAGCGCGCTGAACAGCCTTGCGGTCAACGCGGCCAGCTTCGTGTTCCTGGCGGCACTTGCGCTGCTGGCGTTGCGGGTGCGCTGGTGGTTGGCGCTGGTCGGCAGCCTGGCCGCCTGGACCGGCACGGTGCTGCTGATCCGCCAGGTCGAGTGGGACGTGGTCGGCGCGGTGGTGCTCAATGTGGCCGCCATCCTCGTGTGCCTGGCACTGACCCGATCGGTGGAGCGCGAGGTGGCTGCACCTGGCTGTCCCGTGCGACGGCGGTGGTTCGAGCTGCCGGTTCGGGCGGCGATGGTGGGGTTGCTGGTGGGCGGGGTGGTCACCGGCAGCCAGGCGCTCGGGCCGGCGCTGACCGGCATGGCGACGGTGTTCCCGGTGGCGTTCACCAGTTTCGCGCTGCTGGTGCTGCCTCGGGTGGGCGGCGCGGTGGCGGCGGCGATCATGGTGAGCGCACTGCGGGCGATGCCCGGATTTGCGTTGGCACTGCTGACGCTGCACCTCGCGGCGGTGCCGCTGGGCGCAGGGGTCGCGCTGGCGGTGGCGCTGCTGCCGTCGCTGGCGTGGTCCGCGATGCTGATGCTGCGGCGCGGGCGGCGGAGGTTGGGGGTGGCGTGAGCTGCGACGGCGAGGACACCACCGCGTCACGCCGCGTAGATGTCCGCGACGCTGATTTTTATGCCCGGCGGCTCGAGCCTGATCTCGCCAGCCATGACCGCACGTGTCTCGATCGAGCCGTTGTCGTCGCGTCGGTGATGCGCGACCTGCTGCTTGTCGGCCCAGACGATCAGGTAATGGCGCAGCGAGGGTAGCTTGAAATACTCCTGGAGCTTCCAGGCCCGATCGGTGGCGCTGGTGCTCGGTGACAGGACTTCCACGATGATAAGTGGGTCTGGCACCGCGACGGCATCGTCCGGCAACCTACCGCCACAATGGACGACGGCATCGGGTTCGTAGTCGCTGTCCCCCACCTCGACGGTCATGCCATCGGTGTAGACGTCGTAGGGCAGACCGGCGGCCTGCACGGCGTAGCGAAGCACCTGCCAAACGAGCGCCTTCCGCAGATTGTGGCCGGCTCGTTCCGGTGCCATTGCCACCACCACGCCGTTCACCCGCTCGAACCTGCCGGCCGCTTGCTGCTCCGCCCACGCGCGGTATTCGTCGCGGGTCATCCTGACGACGGGCTCAAAAGCTGAAAATGCGCTCATTGTCATTCGCACCACTACAGCATTTGGGCACATTGCTTCCACCAGAAGCGTGGCTCCGGATGTGGGCCGCTACTGCCGCTCGATCTGCGTGACCTGGGTCAGGTCCATCGACCAGGGCAGGGCCGAGCGGCACCATTGCTGACGGGCCGGCGGGGCGAGTTGAGCGCGCTGGTCGATCCCGCCGACCCGCAATCCATAAATGGACGGCTTCGGCTCGAGCGCGGTTGCATAGATCGGCGTGCCGCATTCAGGGCAGAACGCGTGGGCGCGCTTGGTCCCGCTCTCCGCTGTCTTGATGTAGATCTTCGGCGTTCCGCTGTTCAGCACGAACGTCCCCGGCAGGCTCGCGATGGCGGCGCGAAACACCGTGCCGGTCAGCTTCTGGCAATCGGTGCAGTGACAGACCCGGACAGTGCCCGGATCGACCTCCGCCTCGTATGTGATGTGCCCGCAATGGCACCCGCCGGTCACTTTCATTAGCGCCTCCCGTTCTGTCATCTGCGCATTTGCCACATACGATAAGATAGCGAAGCCGTGGATGGCTGGCACAAGCCCCGGCCATGACTATCAGACACGGTGACCACCCGACCTTCGTGCGAATCGCGCCGTGTGCGATCATGACTCGGGTCGCTGCCCAATCGGCGGCGTGCGGCGCCGCAGTTCGTCGCAAGTGTGGAAACGTCGATGACCCAGCTCGCCGCGATCGCCGCCAGAAGCCTGCTCGCCTTCGGTGTGCTGCTGTTTGTTCTCCAACTGGTCGCGCACGAGATCGGTTACCGGGCAGGCCTGTGGTTTGCCGCGCGGCGTGGGGCGCAAACCGACGTGGTCGGCGTGGTGGTCGGCGGCATGCTCGGGCTGCTGGCGTTCGTGCTGGCGCTCACCCTCTCGTTCGCGAATACCGGCTTCAGCGAACGCCGCGCAGGGACGCTGGCCGAGGCCAATGCCATCAGTACGGCCTGGCTGCGCGCCGAGGCGATCGGGCCTCCGCGCGGCGACGAGATCGCCAGACTGCTGGAGCAGTACACGCACCTGCGGATCGCCTTCATCCAGGCAGAGGATGAACCGGGTGCGCTCGACGAACTGAACCAGCGCAGCAATGCCCTGCAGACGCAGATCTGGGGACACGCATCCGCCCTCGCGCGGGAGCGACCGGACGCAGTCATCGCTTCATTGATGGCGGCGCTCAACGACACCTTCGACATGACGACGGCCGCACGCTTCGCGTATGGGTTGCGCCTGCCTCCTGAGTTGCTCGGACTACTGATCGGGATGGCGCTGATCAGCATGGCTGCTCTCGGCTATCAGATGGGTCTGCGGCGCAATCAGCTCCACGCACTTGCGGCTTTGCTGACCCTGATGTGGACGGTGGTGATTTTCGACATCATCGATCTGGCATCGCCGCGGTCGGGGGCGCTGCGCACCAGCGCCGCCGTCTATGAGTGGACGCTACAGAGCTTTCACGGCGGCGTGCCGATCCCGCCGCCGCCGTGACGGGAACGCCGCGTTTCAGGCGGCCGGCAGCAGTGCCGCGGGATACGGACCGTGCGGCAAGGTGTCGAGCTTCAGCTTGACCGGCGTACCTAGCCAGAGGGCCTGGCTGGTATGGTCCTCGTACTCGTCATCGGTCAGAGGATGCACCAAAATGTCGAGGCCTTCGCGGTTGAACATCAGCCACGGCACGATGTGCTGGAAGACGTCGGTCTTGAAGATGACCTGCATCTGCGGCACGGGATGCGGGCCGGCTATGCCGCTGTTGCGGCCGAGCTGCACCGCGAAATTTGCTGCCAGCGAGTCGCGTAGTTTGGTGGCGACCGGCAAGGTGGCGTCGTCGTAGTAGATATGTACGTGATAGCCGTGAAGTTCGGCGGGCAGACTGGTCATGACGAACTCCTCCATTCTTGGGGTTTGATCCAGGATAGCTTGAACTGCTTGCGATCGACAATCGGCTCAATACCGCCATGCCAGCCACTCGCGGGCTGCTGCCGCGAAGTCCCAGTGCGGCACATATCCGGTATCGCGCGCGATCTTGCCTATGGCCATCGGTCCGCGGTGAAAGCCGGTATGGCTATCGACGTTCGCGGGCTCGCCCGGCGCGGCGTGGCGCCAGCGAAAGCCCGGAACGGCTTGCGAGAGTGCCTCGCACCACGTCGCGGCAGACCCGAGCCGGCCGCTGCCCAGGTTGTAGACCACGCGCGACAAGGCGGGCGCATCGGCAAGCCCCACCAGGCCGTCCGCCACATCGCGCGAGAAGATGAAGTCGCCGCGCCAGGCCGGCGCCAGCACTGCCTCGACGTCACGTCGCGCGCATTCCAGCGCCTGAAGCATTGGCGATAGCGTGTCGCGCACACCCGTGGCGTACTCCCACGGGCCATACACGCTGCCGAGACGCGCCGCGACGAAGCGCAACCCCTGCATCTCGGCTATGCGTGGCAACAGCGTCTCGGCAGCGCGCTTGGTCAGGCCGTACAGGGTGGCCGGCGCTGGAGCCACCGTGTCCTCGTCTATCAGCGGCACGTCTCGTGCGGCAGTGCCATAGATCGCGCCGGAACTCGGATAGACGAAGCGAGGAACACCGCGTCGCGCCGCAGCCATCATGGTGGCCACCGCGCCCTCGACGTTCACCGCGACGATGGTCTCCGGATCGGCCTTCTCGCGTGACGAGCCGGCGGTGATGACGGCGCAGTGGATCACCGCCTCGATCGGCGCGATGGTCATCGCACGGCTGAGGTCGGCCGCGGACAGGATCGAGCCACCGATCAGCGTGAACCGGCCTGGCAAAGCCGCGAAGCCGCGGCGAGCGCGATCCGGCAATGCGATGCGGTCCAGCCCGATCACGTCGCGGCCGGCAGCCAGCAGATACTCGGCAACGTTGAGCGCCACGAAGCCGGCGGTACCGGTGATCAGGATCGCCATGATGGATGTAGACTAACCGGCTGCGGTTGCCGCGCCAGATGCCAACTTCGCGGTGCGGGTTACCCGAAGGTGTAGTTCGCGAAGATCGCCTCCGCGCGCCTGAATGCCTTGTCCACCGCCGCCTGTGGTGTCATGCCGCCCTTGAGGACATCGGCATACGCTACGCCCCAGAGCTGCTCGGCGCTCACCTGGCCCCATGCTGGATTGTAGCCATAGTAGGCTGCGGTAGTGGGCCCAAGCACCGATTCTTGCACGAAGGGCGCGCGGTGCGGGTCGCTCGGATCGAGCCACCAGGGATCTTCCTTCGCGATGCGCGGAATCGAGGGCACGGTGCGGCCGAGCCCGCCCTTCAGGTTCGTGTTCAGCACGTCCGGCTGCAGGAAGAACCGAGCGAAATCCTTGGCGATCTCGACATTCTTGGCGCCCTTCGGAATGAACAGGCCACCGGCGCCGACCGGTGCCGGCATCGGCTTGCCGTCGTTGGTCAGTGGCAGGCCGAGGGTCTTCATGTCCTCGTCATAGGCCTTCTTATCCTTGATCATCGCCAGCTCGGTGGAGATAGAGCCGTCGAGATCCATAACGAGCAGCTTCTCGTGGAAAGCGTTGTTGTCGTCCGCATCGTTCCAGCTCAGCGCCTCGGGTGGCACGTAGCCTTCCTTGTACGAGTTGGTGAGCCAGGTCACGGTCCGGATCGCCGCTTCGCGGATCTGTGGATTGTCGGTATGCAGCTTGCCATCTGGCGTGACGATGTCCGCGCCGCCGTTGGCGATCATGAAATGCTGGAACAGGCCGTTGCCGTCGTTCGGTCCAACGGTGGTCATCTGAGGTCCTATCGCATAGATCTTCCGCCTTCCCTTGCCGCGCAGCACCTGCTGCATGGGCTTGAAGAAGTCCCAACGTGCGTCCCAGGTGTTCGGAATGTCCGACAGCTTGAAACCCGCCTGCTCGACCAGATCGCCCCAGATGTGGAACGGCTCCCCGCCCTGGCTCAGCGGCACAAGATAGAAGCCGCGGCGCTTGGTGACGCCGTTGTAGTAGCTGGAGTTCAGCAGCGCGGTCTGGCTGAGCTCCGACTTGTGCGCCTCGACGATATCGCTGACCTCGAGGATCTTGTCGTTCCAGGCATTCTGCGGCAGGAGCGTGCCGGGCGCGATGTGAAAAATCAGATCCGGCACCTCGCCGGTAGTCAGTGCCGAGATGATCTTCTGGTTCAGCGCCGTGAACGGCATGATGCTGAGGTCGATCTTGTTGCCGCTCGCCTTCTCGTACTGCGCGGCAGTGTTGCGGAAAGCAGCGTCCTCCTCAGGCACGAAGCCTTGGTCGCGCCAGACAATGGCGGTGCTCGCCTCGGCTTTGGCGATATGTGGTCGTGTCAGAAGGCCTGTTGCCGCCAAACCGAAGGTTGAACGAATCACTGATCGCCGGCTCATGCGTTTCATGGCCGCTTTCCTTCCCTGACTGGTTGATGCCGGCTTGTTTGGGCCGTTGTTACTTGCAATCAGCCTGCATCGGCTGAGCCGAGCCAGTCAAGACTATTGGAAATCACGTAAGCGTATTCACGCGGTTAAGTAAAATGGCAGTATAAATCCTGAATTGGGCACAATCCAAACCGCCGCCATCGGCGTTGCCATCAGGCCTGCGCAGGAGCCGAGCGGCTCAGTCGGATGAAGGCGTGGTCCTATCCGAAGGTGTATTTAGAGAAGATGGCATCCGCCCGTTTGAACGCCTTGTCCACTGCCGCCGCCGGCGTCATTCCTTCCCTGATGACGTCGGAATGCGCGACGCCCCATAACTGCTCGGCGCCCACCTGGCCCCATGCGGGATTGTAGCCCCGGAAGTCAGGCAGGGTTGGCCCCAGCACGGCTTCGTGCACATAGGGCGCCAAATGCGGGTCCTTGGTATCGAGCCAGAACGGATCGCTCTTCACCAATGAAGGTATGGAAGGCACCCAGCGGCCCAGTCCCTGTTTCAGGTTTTCGTTCATCACCTGCGGCTGGATGAAGAATTTCATGAAGTCCTTGGCCACGGCGACGTTCTTCGCACCCTTCGGGATGAAGCCGCCGCCGGCAGCCTGCGGGGCCGACATCGGCTTGCCGTCATTGCCGTTCGGCAGTCCAAGCGTCACCAATTCCTCGAACTTCTTCTTGTCATGGACCATGGCGAGTTCGGTCGATAGCGTGCCGTCGAGATCCATCAAAAGGAGCTTCTCGTGATAGGCGTTGTTGTCGTCGGCGTCGTTCCAGCTCAGCGCTTCCGGCGGGACGTAACCTTCCTTATAGCAATTCGTCATGTATTCGACCGATCTGATCGCTGCCTCGCGCACTTGCGGATCGTCGGTGTGCAGCTTGCCGTCCGAGGTGACGATTTTCGCGCCGCCGTTGGCGACCAGGAAATGCGTGAACAGTCCATTGCCGTCATTCGGTCCAACGGTGGTGATCTGCATGCCCAGCGCGTAGAGCTTCCGGCGCCCCTTGCTGCGAAGCACCTGCTGCATCGGCTTGAAGAAGTCCCAGAAGGCGTCCCAGGTTTTCGGTGCGTCGGACAGCTTGAATCCGGCCTGTTCGACCAGATCGCCCCAGATGTGAAAGGGCTCGCAACCTTGCTTGATCGGCACAAGATAGAAGGCACGCTGCTTCGTGACGCTGTTGTAGAAGCTGGAGGCCAGGACCGCTGTTGCGCTGAGCTCTGATCGATGTGCCTCGACGACGTCGCTGACGCTCTCGAGCTTATTGTCCCAGGCGTTCTGCGGCAGGATCGTCGCCGGGGCGTCGTGAAAGACCAGGTCGGGAACCTCACCGGTCGTCAGCGCGGAGATCACTTTCTGGTTCAGCGCCGTGAACGGCATGATGCTGAGGTCGATCTTGTTGCCGCTGGCCTTTTCATAATCGGCGACCGTGGCGCGAAAAGCCGCATCCTCCTCCGGGACGAAGCCTTGCACCTGCCAGACGGTCGCTGTCGAGGCGGCGGCGTTGGCGATGTATGGCCGCGCCATCATTCCCGCTGCCGTCAGGCCAAGGGACCCGCGGATTACCGTTCGCCGGCTCATGAGCTGCATGGCCGTTCCTTCCCTGCTTGCTGAGCGGTCGCCTGTGCGCCGCCTCTTACGCGTTACCAGAGTACGCCGCTTGATCGGCGGCAGTCAAAGCCTTTGGACCGCGTTCGGCTGACCGGCATGGCCATTAACCGAGGCTTAATCGTTGCGGTGCGGATTGATGGTCAGCGAGAGGCCAGGTTTGAGTGAGGTCGATCCGGAGGCATCATGAGCTCCTACGTGCTGCTGGTGTTCGATAGCTGCCGATACAATTCGATGGCGGCCGCATGGCCGGCGCTGCAAAACATCCCGCGGATCGGCGAACTCAATCGCGCCTACTCGCTGTCCACATGGACCTTCACCTCGCATATTCTCTTCACGCTCGGACGGTTGCCCTGGACTGATCGGCGCACCGACACGACGCAGCAGAAGACCGAGCTGGCGGATCTTCGACTGTGGAAGACGCGCCTCGGTCTTACTGAGGATCATCCGTTTCGCGCCGACTGCGATCTGCGGACCGGACTGCATCGCCTGGGGTACGAGCTGAATGCCGTCACGTCAGCCAATCCGCTGACGGAGGGCTCGCGGTTCAGCTCCTTCGTCGACAACCTGGTTTCAGTCGGGCAATTCGATGACTGTCTTGAACGGGTGCTCGCGAAGCTGGATGTCGGCCGGCCGCAATACCTCATCATCAATGTCTGCGAGACGCACTACCCGTACTATGACGGCGCCTACGATCCGCATTTCTCCCCGTACCGCCTCCACGGCTTCGCCGCGCAGATGCGAGCGGCGGCAGCGGATCAAGCGGTGACAATTCCGACCTATGACGACGCGTTGCTGTCGGTGCTTCGGCTGCGCCAGATCGAATCGATCCGCTACCTGGATTCCGTCATTCCAAGGCTGTTCAGCAAGCTGCCCTCAGACACCTACATCACGATCACGGCGGATCACGCGATTGCTTCGGCGAGGATGGCTTCGTGGGTCACGGCGAGGTGTGGAACAAGATGGTGCTTGAGGTGCCATTCCTCGAAGGGCCGCTTCCCTCGTAGCCCACATCGCCGCTGCATCACGATCGAAGTGTCGAAGCAGTCGCCGGCGGTGCCGCGGCAGTGCAATAGACGCCGTGGCGTTGTTCGGCCGGTGTGCAGAGCGCGGCCAGCAGCGGTGCGACGTCGTGTGGCTGTGCCAGCGAGGCCGGCTCCTCGCCGGGGAAAGCGTTCGCGCGGAGCCGTGTTCCGACGACACCTGGGTCGAACAGATTCACCCGCAGGCGCGTCGTCTTCACCTCGTCCGCCCAGGTCAGAACGAGGTGCTCCATCCCCGCCTTGGTCGCGCCATAGGCGCCCCAATACGCCTTCGGCGTGCGCGCGCGCTCGTCGGTGACGAATACGGCGCGGCCGTCCGAGGCATTGCGCAACAGCGGGTCGCAGGTGCGGATCAGGTGCCATGCGGCAGTCAGGTTGACCGCGATCACGTCGGCCCAGTCGTTCGGCAGGATATGCGCCACCGGCGTCAGGCGGCCGAGTGAGCCGGCGTTGTGCACCAGAACGTCGAGCCGTCCGAAGCGCTGGTGGATGCTGGGGCCGATCGCATCGATCTGGTCGCCTTCCGCCAAGTCCAGCGGCAGCAGCGTCGCGCCGCCACCGATCGCACGGATCGCATCGTCGGTCTCTTCTATGCCGCCCTGCGTGCGGGCCGTGATCACCACGTGGGCGCCGAGGCGGGCGAGTTCGACGGCGGTCGCTGCGCCGATGCCGCGGCTTGCGCCCGTGACCAGGGCGATGGAGCCGGCCAGTACTGTCAATGGCTCTCCGCCAGCAGGCTGAGCTGCCGCTCGGAGTTGTCAGCCTGATCGGGCAGGCTGATCGGATAATCGCCGGTGAAGCAGGCGTCGCAGTAGTGCGGCCGGGCGCTGTCGCGTTCGCGTTTGCCCAGCGCACGATACAGTCCGTCGATCGAGATGAACGCCAAGCTGTCCACGCCGATCTGATCGGCCATCTCGTCGACCGAAAGCCGCGCCGCCAGCAGCTCGCCGCGCTCCGGCGTATCGATGCCGTAGAAGCAGGAATGCGTCGTCGGTGGTGAGGAAATGCGCATATGCACCTCGCACGCACCTGCCTGGCGGACCATCTCGACGATCTTCCGGCTGGTGGTGCCTCGCACGATGGAGTCGTCCACCAGGATTACCCGCTTGTCCTTCAGCACCGAGCGGTTGGCGGAGTGCTTCAGCTTCACGCCGAGATGCCGGATGTGGTCGGTCGGTTCGATGAAGGTACGTCCGACATAGTGGTTGCGGATGATACCGAGTTCGAACGGGATGCCGCTTTCGGTCGCGTAGCCCATCGCTGCCGGCACGCCGGAGTCAGGCACGGGCACCACAACGTCGGCGGGCACTCCTGACTCGCGCGCGAGTTCGGCACCGATCTGCTTGCGCGCGTCGTAGACCGGTGTGCCCTCCATGATCGAATCGGGTCGCGCGAAATAGATGTATTCGAACACGCAGAACCGTTCGCGCGAACGGCCGAACGGCTTGATGCTGTGAACGCCCTGGTCATTGATCACGACCAATTCGCCAGGCTCGACATCGCGCACGAAGTCGGCGCCGACGATGTCGAGCGCGCAGGTCTCGGAGGCCAGCACCCAGCCGCCGGTGCCCTCGTTGCCGATGCGGCCCAGGATCAGTGGGCGCACACCGAGAGGGTCGCGCACGCCCATCAGCGCCTCGGTGGACAGCGCCACCAGGGAATAGGCGCCGATCACCTGCTTCAGCGCGTCGATCAGCCGATCGACCACGGTGGAGTAAAGGCTGATCGCGATCAGGTGGACGAATACCTCGGAATTGGTGGTGGACTGGAACAGGCAACCGCGCCGCACGAGGGTCCGCCGCAGCACATGCGAGTTGGTCAGGTTGCCGTTATGCGCAACCGCGAAGCCGCCGAACTCGAAGTCGGCGTAGAGCGGTTGCACGTTGCGCAGGATGGTGCCACCTGTAGTGGCATAGCGGTTGTGGCCGATCGCACTGGCGCCGGGCAGCGCCGCGATCACTCTCGCGTCGCCAAAGTTGTCGCCGACCAAGCCGAGACCGCGATGGGAATGGAAATGGCTGCCATCGAAGGTGACGATGCCGGTCGATTCCTGGCCACGGTGCTGGAGCGCGTGTAGGCCGAGTGCGGTGCGGGCCGCGGCATCGGGGACGTTCCAGACGCCGAAAACGCCGCACTCCTCGTGGAACTTGTCGTCCTGCGGCGAAGTCAAGGCCATGCCGACACTCTCCTCGATCCGCATACGTTCAGCGTCCCACTGCGCGGCCTTGCGGCGTCGCCTGCAACAGGTCGGCCGCTGCCGTGTCGCGGCCTCTTGGCGGGGCGGTGACCTCGCCCGGACGAATTTCGGGTGGCAACTGATTTACGACCCACCTGGCACCAAGATAGACCGGCCATACCGATTCGGACTGCAATACCGGTTCGGGCCAGCGAACCACCGGCACCACCATCCCTGCACCGATATAGGCAATGATGGCCAGCGCCGCACCCCGGGCGAGGCCAAATACCAGGCCCAGTGTCCGATCGAGGCCACCGATTGGCGAGGCGCGCACCAGGGCGCTGATCCAGCGCGAGATCAGCACCAGCACGATCAGGGTAATGACGAACACGACGGCAAAGGCGACCGGATCGACCCACGGCGAGTGGCCCAACCATGTCTGGAACTGTGGGCGAATGCGCGGCAGCGCCCAGACACCAGCGAAGATGGCGCCGACATAGGCGGCGAGGCCAAGTACCTCGCGAACCAGGCCACGCACGAAGGCGAGCAGAGCGGAAACCGCGAGCAAAGCCAGAACGACGAAATCGACCCAGGTCATTAAACCGCCATGGACGCCGACGGCTTTATCGAACGCAATACGCCTGTCGCCAAGCCACGATCATGTGGAACGCGTGTCGTTCTGCACAAATCGCGTGACGAGGTCGGAGATATGGCCGATTTCAGTCAGCTCCAGGCCATCCGGCGGTGCCGGAGGGCGGCCGCCGCGGGCCACCCGGCGCGGCAGCGTCGCCTGCTCAAACCCAAGTTTCGCCGCCTCCTTGAGGCGCGATTCAGCCTGCGCGACCTGGCGGACCTCGCCTGAGAGGCCGATCTCACCGAAATACACCATCCCGGCATCAGTCGGCGTTTCGGTGGCGGCCGACACCAGTGCTGCCGCCACGGCGAGATCGGCGGCCGGCTCGCTGACGCGCAGACCGCCGGCGATGTTGAGATACACGTCGGTCGCGCTGAGCCGCATTCCGCCACGCGTCTCCAGCACCGCGAGCAGCATCGGCAGGCGGCCGCCGTCCCAGCCGATCACCGAGCGACGCGGCGTGCCTGACGGATTGGGCGACAGCAGCGCCTGCACCTCGACCAGCACTGGCCGGGTCCCTTCGACGCCGGCGAACACCGAACTCCCTGCGACATTTCCCCGTCGCTCGGCAAGAAACAGCGCCGATGGGTTGGCGACCTCGGCCAGGCCGCGATCGGTCATCTCGAACACGCCGATCTCGTCGGTGGCGCCGTAGCGATTCTTCACCGCGCGAAGGATGCGGAACTGATGGCCGCGGTCGCCTTCGAAGTACAGCACCGCGTCCACCATGTGCTCCAGCACGCGCGGACCGGCGATGGCGCCGTCCTTGGTGACGTGACCGACCAGCACGAGTGCGAACTTCGCGGCTTTCGCGAGCTGGATCAGTTCGAAGCTGGAGGCGCGCACCTGCGCTACCGTGCCCGGAGCGCTGTCGATCGAGTCGAGCCACATGGTCTGGATCGAATCGATCACGACGAGCGAGGTGTCGCCGGCGGACTGGAGGCTGGCGGCGATGTCGCGCAGGTTGATGGCGGCGGCGAGTTCCAGCGGGGCGTCCTGCACGCCGAGGCGACGGGCGCGCAGGCGGGTCTGCTCGATCGATTCTTCGCCGGAGATGTACAACACGCGCCGGCCGTCTCGCGCCAGGGCGGCCGCCGCCTGCAGCAGCAGCGTCGATTTGCCGATGCCGGGATCACCGCCGACCAGGATCGCCGAGGCGGGCACGAGGCCACCGCCCAGCACCCGGTCCAACTCGGCGATGCCGGTGGGGCGGCGCGGCGGAGGCTCGGCGGTGCCGGCGAGGTCGACGAATGCGACACGCCGACCCGCAGCGCCCTTGGCGGCAGGGCCGGGGCGCTGGGCAATCGCCTCCTCCACGATGGTGTTCCACTCGCCGCAGGCCTCGCAGCGACCGACCCATCGCGGGCTGACGCCACCGCAACTCTGGCAGACGAAGCGTGAGGTCGGCTTGGCCAACGCGCGTCAGGGGCGATTGGCGGTCAGCATCACCTGGCCACCGCCGGCGTTCTTCACGGTGCTGACCAGTAGCCGCCACTCACGCTCACCCCGCGAGGCGACGTATTCGCGGTGCTCGAGTGCCTTTTCCTGGGAGTCGGGCTGATCGCTGGCCACCCGGAAGGTGATTTTGGCCGCGGTCATGTCCTGCTCAAGGTCGGTGACTGCGCCAGACCCGCTGGCGCTTTGGGCGACAACGGAGCAAGAGCCGCTGTCCTCGGAGATCAGGACGAACTTGCCTGTCGCGTTGGAGGCGTCGAACACGGCGCCGGGCATGCCATAGAGGAAGCGCTTCCGCGCCTCGGCCGGCAGTTGCGCCAGCCCGGTCTGGTTTGCCCAGCCGCGCAGGCCTTCCTTGTCGCCGGAGAACTGGATGCAGCTTTGCATGAACAGGCCGGCCACCTGCTTTGCGGCGGCATCAGACGTGTCATCCGCGCGGGCGGGCGCCCCCAGGGCCATTATCCCGGCGTAAGCCATGATCCCCATGCCGCCTGGTCGCATCATGGCTTTGTCCTTGAACCCACTTTCGGTGATAGCGGGAGTCTCGCCCACAGGTCGTTGCGACGCGACGAAGCAATTTCGATCGATGAGGCAAACGGGTGATGGGGATTGCTTCGTCGCTGCGCTTCTCGCAATGACAGCTCACACGCTTTGCTATTCGATGGTTCGGGATAGTAGCGACATGTCACCAATTCGCTAACGGCGGAGTTCCATCTGGATCGGCCCGTCGCGTCGTCCGTGGGTGAACTGATCGACCACTGGGTTGCCGCTCTCCATCAGGCGTGACGCCGGACCGCTCCAGACGATCTGCCCGCGATGGATCATCGCGGCGGCATCACCAATACGGCGGGCGCTGGCGATGTCATGGGTAATCGCTACCGCTGTGCTGCCGAGTTGTTTGACGCAGCTCACCACCAGGTCGTCGATCACTGCGCCCATGATCGGGTCGAGGCCGGTGGTCGGCTCGTCGAAGAACATGATGTCGGGCTGGGCGGCGATGGCGCGGGCCAGTGCTACGCGCTTCTGCATGCCGCCGGAGAGTTCCGCCGGATAGAGGTCGCCTACGCTGGAGGCCAGGCCGACCTGGGCGAGGAACTCGGCTGCGCGTGTGGGGCCATCCAAGCGACGCAGCCGCCGCTGGGCGAGCAGGCCGAACACGACATTCTCCCACACCGGCAGGCTGTCAAACAACGCGCCGTTCTGGAACAGCATGCCGATGCGGGAGCGGGCCGCTTCCTGCTCATGGCGGGGAAGCCGCAGGATGTCGATGCCGTCGATCTCGATACGGCCGGAGTCCGGATCGATCAGGCCGAGGATGCACTTGAGCAGCACGGACTTGCCGGAGCCGGACCCGCCCAGCACGACCATCGAGGTACTCGGCATGATGTCGAGGTCGATGCCGTCGAGGACGAGTTTCTCGCCAAAGGACTTGCGGACGTCGCGCAGGCGGATCCTAGGCAGTGTTTCGGTCATTCGTTGCTGCATGACAGAGGGTCGAGGGACCTTCTGGCATGCGGCACGCGAGGGCGCCAGCTGTGCAATGGCCGGGATGCTGAGCCCGCTATCACTCCATCAGACTGCCGGCATGGCCGACATGCGCGTTGCTGCCGTGGAGATGGTTCGCAACGGCTGCGCCGCCGACCACCAGGAGGATGCAAAGCGCGAACCGCGTCATGCTCGTTGCGAGCGACCGCCGCTTCGGGCGCGGTTGGTCGCCGTACCAGTGGTTCTCGTACCAATTCTCGTCCATCGGGAAGGGGAGCATCGTCGTCACTCCTGACCATGTTGCTCCGGCGACAGTGATTCGCGCCGTGACCGCATTGATCCGACGGGCGGGTTCCATCCGCTATGAATCGCTTCACAGGTCGATCAGGTGACTGGTCGCTTATCGGGCGAAGAACATTTCGGTCAGCACATAGTCGAACGCCAGGATCAGGATCGACGCACTGACCACCGCCGCCGTTGTCGCGGCGCCCACACCTTCCGCGCCGCCGCGGCTGTTGTAGCCCTGGTAGCATCCCATCAGGGTGATCAGGAATCCGAACACCGCGGCCTTCACGAGGCCCGATGTCACGTCCATCGTCTGCATGAAGTCCAGCGTGTTGCGCAGGTAGGTGTCCACGTTGAATCCGAGCTTCAGCGTGGACACGATGAAACCGCCGAGTACGCCGAGTACGTCGGCCACCACCACGAGCAGCGGCAGCGCCACGATGCCAGCCAGCAGGCGTGGCGCCACCAGGTATTTCATCGGATTGGTCGATAGTGTCGACAGCGCGTCGATCTGATCGGTGACGCGCATCGTGCCGATCTCGGCCGCCATAGCGGCACCGATGCGTCCCGACACCATCAGTCCGGCCAGCACCGGACCCAATTCGCGGGTGATCGACAGCACGACGACGTTGGCGACTGCGCTTTCGGCGGAGAAGCGGGCAAAGCCGGTGTAGGACTGCAAAGCCAGCACCATGCCGGTGAAGACTGCGGTGAGCGCGACGACGGGCAGGCTGAAGTAGCCGATCTCCAGCAAGGCCCGTGCGAACAGCCGTCCGTAGAAGGGCGGTCGTACCAGGTGCGACAGGCCAATCGCGGCGAACAGCGTCAGCGAGCCAGTGGCGCGGCACGCGGCGATCACGCTGCGCCCTACGGCGGCGAGGCTGTTCAGGATCAGGCTCACGCGGACTTGTAGATCCGGTGGAACCGGCGGCCGAGCGAGGTCAACACCTCGTAGCCATTGGTTGCCGCTGCAGCGGCGAGGTCGTCCGGTGTCTGCTCCGGACCGATGATCTCCAGCCACGCGCCGGGAACCACGCCCGGAGCCTGAGTTACGTCGAACGTGGTCAGGTCCATGGAGACACGGCCTACCAGCGGGACCGGCGTGCCGTCAAAGAACGCCCGGCCGCGATTGGAGAGCGAGCGATGCAGCCCGTCGGCATAGCCGATCGCGGCGGTCGCGATGCGGCTCAGGCCCGACGCGTGCCATGTGGCGTTGTAGCCGACACTGGTGCCCACCGGCACGTCGCGCACGGTCAGCACGCGGGCGCGCAGGCGCACCGTGGGATGCATCGGGTTCGGTTCGTTGGGCGTCGGGTTGATGCCGTAGAGTGCGGCCCCTGGGCGCGCGAGGTCGGAATGCCAGCCTGAGCCGAGAAAAATGCCGGAAGAATTGGCGAAGCTTCGGAGTGCGGGCGGCAGTTTGGCGCAGGCGTCGGCGAAGCGTTGGCGCTGCCGCTCATTCAGCGGATCGGTCGCGACCTCCGACGCAACGAGATGCGTCATCACGTAGCGCAGCTCGATGCCGGCGAGCCGCGCGTGGTCCTGCTGGAGCACTGCCAGATCGCGCGGATCGAGTCCGAGCCGCGACATGCCGGTATCGATGTGCATGATTGCCGGGAGAGTGCGCCCTGTGCGGCGTGCCATCGTTGCCCAGTCGTCGATTTCGGCGAGCGAGCCGAGTACCGGGACGATGTCGTGCCCGAGATAGTCGGCTTCGGTTCCCGCGATCAGTCCGCCCAGCACAGCGAGCATCGCGTCGGACACGAGCGTTCGGATCTCCATGGCCTCATCGAGCAATGCGACGAAGAAGTGGCGACAGCCTGCAGTATAAAGCGCCTGCGCGACCCGGCGCGCGCCGAGACCATAACCATCGGCCTTCACCACGCCGGCGACGGGACCTGATGGATGCATCGCGCGCAGGAAGCGCCAGTTGGCAACTATGGCAGCGAGATCGACTTCGAGTACCGCGCCGGCGCGCTCAGCCCTCGACATGATCCGAATGTGCGCGATCGAGATCGGCGAAGCGGGTAAACTCAGCCTCGAAGAACAACTGGATCGTTCCAGTCGGTCCATGGCGTTGCTTGGCGATGATCAGATCCGCTTGGTTGTGCACGCGCTCCATCTGCCGATGCCACTCATCGAGCGCTGCCTGGAACTTCTCCTCGCTGTCGAACGCCGCAACCTTGGGCATGCGCTGCTCGAGATAGTACTCGTCGCGGTAGATGAACATCACCGAGTCGGCGTCTTGTTCGATGGTGCCTGATTCACGCAGGTCCGATAGCTGCGGCCGCTTGTCCTCGCGCGATTCGACGGCACGCGAGAGCTGCGACAGCGCCAGTACCGGCACGTTCAGTTCCTTGGCGATCGCCTTCAGACCCTGGGTGAGCTGGCCGATCTCCAGCACACGGCTTTCCGGCCTGGTACCAGCCGCCGGGCGCATGAGCTGGAGGTAATCGACCACGATCAGCGCCAATCCCTTGGTGCGTTTCAGTCGCCGCGCGCGGGTACGCAGCGCGGACAGCGTGATCGCCGGCGTGTCGTCGATCTCGATCGGCAGCGCCGCGATCTCGCGCGACACCTGCACGAATTTGTCGAAGTCGCGCTGGCTGATGTCGCCGCGGCGAATACGATCGCTGGAAACCATCGCTTCCTCGCTGAGCAGACGCGTGGCCAACTGCTCGGCGCTCATCTCCAGCGAGAAGATCCCGACGCAACGTTTCGCCATCGCGTTCGGATCGGTTGCCCGCGCCTCCGCCATCAGCGACTTGGCGGCGCCAAAGGCGATCGCGGTCGCGAGCGAGGTCTTGCCCATGCCCGGCCGGCCGGCCAGGACCACCAGATCAGAGCCATGCAGCCCGCCCATCTTCGCATCCAGATCGCGCAATCCGGTGGTCAAGCCCGAGACATGGCCCGAGCGATTGAACGCACGCTCCGCACCAACGATCGCTTCTGTCAGTGCGCGTTCGAAGCTTATGAAGCCGCCAGCGACGGCGCCATCGGTGGCGAGCTGGAACAGCGAATGCTCCGCCGCCTCGATCTGCAGGGCGCCGTCGAGTTCGGCATCGGCGCCGAATGCATTGTTCACCACTGTCTCGCCGATGTCGATGAGCTGGCGGCGCAGCCAGGCATCATGGATGGTGCGGCCGTATTCGCTGGCGTTGATGATGCCGACCATGGCGGTGAGAAGCTGGGCCAGGTAGGCGGTGCCGCCGACTTCCTCGAGGATGCCGGAGTGCTCGAATTCCGCCTTCAGCGTGACTGCGTCGGCGAGCTGACCTGCTTCGATGCGGCGGACGATCGCCTGGTAGATACGGCCGTGTATCGGATCGGCGAAGTGCTCCGGGGCGAGGAATTCGGAGATGCGCTCATAGGCGCGATTGTTGGCGAGCAGCGCACCGAGCAGCGCCTGCTCCGCCTGCACATTGGATGGCGGGAGTCGTTGGGAGAGGCCCAGGAGGGGCGAATCGATGGTGTTCAAGGTCGGCGGAGCATAGCGCGTCCGCGGTGACGAAGCATTGGTCGCATTACGGGGATAACGAGGATATCGGGGATGGAATGTGGGGTAGCCCCCTTCCCCCGGCCCCCTCCCGCGGGGGGGAGGGGGAGAATTGGTTTTGCCTGGTTCAGTCGCCCTGGCTCATCACGCTCGATTTCTGACGACCGGAGGCCGACTCGAAGGCGGAGATATAGTCGCGCGTCAGCGGCACCGCAGTCTGGCTATGGGCGAGCTGGATCTGGAAGACCATGTGTCCCTCGCGACGGAACGCGATCTCGGCGCCGCACAGGTAGAACTCGAACATGCGGCAGAACCGTTCGTCGTACAGCGATGCTATCGTGTCGCGATTGGCGATGAGGCGGCGGCGCCAGTGGCGCAGGGTCTCGGCATAGTGCAGGCGAAGCACCTCGATGTCGGTGGCGATCAGGCCGCTTTGCTCGACTCGCGGGACCACTTCCGACAACGCCGGACAGTAGCCACCCGGGAAGATGTATTTTGCGATCCAGGGATTGGTGAAGCCAGGTCCGTCGCTGCGGCCGATCGCGTGCAGCAGCGCCACGCCGTCGGGGTTCAGGCAGCGCGCGACAGCGTCGAAGAACTCGCGGTAATGGCCGACACCGACGTGCTCGAACATGCCGACCGACACAATGCGATCGAACGTTCGATCGAGCGCGCGATAGTCGAGCAGTTCGAACGACACGCGATCGTCCAGCCCTTCCGCCGCGGCCCGACCGCGCGCCTCGGTCAACTGCTCGGTGGACAGGGTGATGCCCAGCACACGCGCGCCGTATTCGCGCGCCAGCGTCAGTGCAAGGCCGCCCCAGCCGGAGCCGATATCCAGCACCGTCAGGTCCGGCCGGTCGAGGCACAATTTCGCGGCGATGTGCCGCTTCTTGGCGATCTGTGCCTGCTCCAGGGTCTCATCGCCGCGCGGGAAGTAGGCGCACGAATACTGCCGGTCACGATCGAGGAAAAGGCTGTACAGCCGCCCGTTCAGGTCGTAGTGATGCGCCACGTTGCGCTGCGCTCGAGGGGCCGGATTGTATTGGTCGAGGCGCCGCTTCAATTGGCCGAGCGCCGCGCGCAGACGGCCTATGGGATGGCCCTGGGCATTCGCCGTCAGGTTCATCACCAGCACGTCCAATGTCTGGTAGATGCCGCCTTCGCCAGGGATCAGCCCACCGTCCATGTAGGCTTCCCCGACCGCCACCGCCGGATTGAGGACCAGTCGGCGCACTGTCGCGGCATCACGCAATGTGATGGCTGCTTCCGGACCGGAGCCGGGGGGCCCGGCATAGGTCGTCATTCGTCCATCCGGCCAGCGCACCGTCAGACGGCCGAGCACGATGAAGCGTCTCAGTATAGAATCAAGGGCAGCCTGCATCCCGACCCCGCTCATGGCAGCAGAGATTGGGATTACATTGCCGTAATCCCGTCGGTTTAGTCAAAACGCCGACGGGTCACCTTCAGTTCACTGCCCGGAAGATCACCGATGCATTGGTGCCGCCGAAGCCGAAGCTGTTCGACAGCGCGTAGTCGATCCGGCGCTCCTGCGCGGTATTAGCGACCCGGTCGATCACGCTCTCTCGGCTCGGCTGCTCCAGGTTCAGCGTGGGTGGCGCCACGCTGTCGCGGATAGCCAGGATGGAGAATATCGCCTCGACCGCACCGGCGGCGCCGAGCAGGTGCCCGATTGCAGACTTGGTGGATGACATCGCCAAACATTTGGCCGCACTGCCGAACACCAGCTCCACCGCCTCGAGTTCCAGATCGTCGCCGAGTGGCGTCGAGGTGCCGTGGGCGTTCACGTACTGGATCTGGTCCGGCGTGATCCGCCCGTTGCGCAGTGCCGCACGCATCGAGCGCACTGCGCCATCGTGACCCTCGGCCGGCGCCGTGATGTGGTAGGCATCGCCCGACATGCCGTAGCCGGCGATCTCGGCGTAGATCTTCGCGCCGCGGCGCTTGGCGTGTTCGTATTCCTCCAGCACCAGTACGCCGGCGCCTTCGCCCATCACGAAGCCGTCGCGGTCCTTGTCCCACGGCCGAGATGCCCTGGCCGGCTGATCGTTGAACCCGGTGGACAGCGCGCGCGAGGCACAGAAGCCGGCGATGCCGAGCTCGCACACAGCAGCCTCGGCACCGCCGGCGACCATGACGTCGGCATCGCCCCACATGATCAGCCGTGCCGCGTCACCGATCGCATGAACGCCGGTCGCGCATGCGGTCACCGCCGAGTGGTTCGGCCCCTTGAAGCCGTATTTGATCGAGACATGGCCTGACGCGAGATTGATCAGCGCCGATGGGATAAAGAACGGCGACAGCCGGCGCGCGCGCCCTTCATGCACCTGGATAGACGCTTCGAAGATCGTCTGGAGTCCGCCGATGCCGGAGCCGATCATCACGCCGGTGGCACAGCGATCGTCTTCGCTCTCCGGCATCCAGCCCGAATGCTCCACCGCCTCGGTCGCCGCGACGAGACCGAGATGGATGAAGCGGTCCATCTTCTTCACGTCCTTCACCGGGATCCACTCGGCGATGTCGAGGCCGAACTCGGCCTTCACACCCGTCGGAACCTGGCCCGCCACCTTGCATGGCAGGTCCTTGGTGTCGAACGCCTGGATCGCGCCGATGCCCGATTCGCTATTGGTCAGACGCTGCCAGACATGCTCGACCCCGAGCCCCAGCGGACAGGCAATTCCCATGCCCGTCACCACCACACGGCGCATCACTTGGACCCTCCCCGATGGGCCGATCAGGCGGCCTTCTGCTTCTCGATGTATTCGATCGCATCCTTCACGGTGCTGATCTTCTCAGCCGCATCCTCGGGGATTTCCACGCCAAACGCCTCCTCGAAGGCCATTACCAGTTCGACGGTGTCGAGGCTGTCGGCGCCGAGATCATCGATGAACGAGGCTTCGGGCGTGACCTTGGCTTCCTCGACCCCCAGGTGCTCGACGACAATCTTTTTGACCTTGTCCGCGATCTCGCTCATCGGCTGTGCATCTCCTTCAGAAGGACGCGCCCGGGGGCTCGTGTCGCGGTACCCGCGCCGGACGAAGCTGTCGGGCGCTTAGCATGGTTTCCGAGGGCACGCCAACAAGCCCGGCGGCCTCAAATCATGGCCATCCCGCCATTAACATGCAGTGTAGCGCCGGTGACCCAGCCGGCCTCGTCAGACGTGAGATAGACCACCGCGGCGGCAATGTCCTCTGGCTTGCCGATCCGCCCCAATGGGATCGATTCGGTCAATCTCGTCCGCTGCTGCTCGGATAGCCTATCGGTCATCGCGGTGGTCACGAAGCCGGGTGCGACGGCGTTCACGGTCACGCCACGTGAGGCGACCTCGTGCGCCAGCGCCTTGGTCATTCCCACGAGCCCGGCCTTGGCGGCGGCGTAGTTGGCCTGGCCGGCATTGCCGGTCGCGCCGACAATCGAGCTGATGTTGACGATCCGGCCCGCGCGCCGGCGCAGCATGCCCCGCAGCGCGGACCGGGCGAGGCGGAATGGTGCCGACAGATCGACGTCCAGCACTGTCTGCCAGTCAGCATCGCTCATCCGCAGAGCCAGCATGTCGCGGGTCATGCCGGCGTTGTTGACCAGTGCCCAGAGCGGCCCCGCCGCCTGCTCCGCTGCCTCCAGCAATGTCTCGGCTTCGGCCGCGTCGCGCAGGTCCGCAGGACAGACAAAGGCGCGCTCGCCCAGTTCCGCGGCCAACGACTCGAGCGCGTCGCGTCGCGTTCCGGACAGCGCGACCACCGCCCCTTGGGCGTGCAGGGCACGGGCGATAGCGGCGCCGATGCCGCCGGATGCGCCGGTGACCAGCGCCGGTTTACCGTCCAGTCGGAACATGGTCACAGCACCCTCAGCAGGGCTTCGACCTCGGCCGGCGTGGCCGCTGAAGCGGTGGCGGCCTCGGGGGCGATGCGGCGGACGAGGCCCGACAGCACCTTGCCGGCGCCCAGTTCGACGAAACTGTCCACGCCGAGTTCCACCATCGCGTTGACGCACTCCCGCCAGCGCACCATCGCGGTGACCTGGCGGACCAGGAGGTCGATGATCTCGGTGGGGTCGGTGGCTTTGGCGGCGGAGACGTTGGCGACCAGCGGCACGATGGGGGCGTGCGGTGGGGTATTCTCCAGGGCCTCCGCCATGACATCGGCGGCCGGAGCCATCAGCGCGCAGTGGAACGGCGCCGAGACGGGCAGCAGCATGGCGCGCCGCACACCCTTGGAGGCGGCGAGCGCGACGGCGCGCTCGACTGCGCCACGGTTTCCGGAGACCACGATCTGGCCGCCGCCGTTGTCGTTGGCCGGCTCGATCACCTCGCGCTGGTTGGTCTCGCTTTCGGGGACCGGCGCGGCCTCGGCACAGATTACCTCGGCCTGGGACATGTCGGCGCCCAGCAGGGCGGCCATGGCGCCTTCGCCGGCGGGCACCGCCTTCTGCATGGCCTGGCCGCGCAGCTTGAGTAGGCGCGCGGCAGCGGCAACCGAGAAGCCGCCGGCAGCCGCCAGCGCGGAGTACTCGCCGAGTGAGTGGCCTGCTACCACGACCGCCTTCTGGCGCAACGTGAAGCCGCCCTCCTTCTCCAGGACGCGCAACACCGCGAGCGAGTGGCTCATCAGGGCAGGTTGGGTGTTCTCGGTCAGGATCAGTTCTTCGGCGGGTCCCTCGAACATCAGCCGCGAGAGCCTCTGCTTCAGGGTCTCATCCACCTCCTCGAACACCTCGCGGGCGGCGGGGAAGGCGGCGGCAAGATCGCGGCCCATGCCGACGGCCTGACTGCCCTGGCCCGGGAAGATGAAGGCATGAACCGGCATGCGGTGTGCTCCCGTATGGGGCTGGCGCGGCGGGTTAACTATAGGTCACGAGAGTGTCAATGGAGAGCGGTGCACGTTTGATTGCGGTATCAAAACCTGACTGCTCTCAGCGGCACTTAATCGTTCGTTAGGCTCGCGCACCTCAGAGTGCGGTCAGCGCATGCGGGCCGCTACCGCATCGGCATGGGGTCTGAAGTGGCATGCCTATCAAGATCATTTCCAACGGCGAGTCTGCTCTGCTGGTCGATGACCATCCCGACGTTCTGGTGAGCGTGGGGGCGTTCCTCGAAGCGGCCGGGTTTGACGTGGTGCGAGCGCGCAGCGGTGACGAGGCATTGGCGTGCCTCGGTTCCGGTCAGAAGTTCACGCTGTTGGTGACGGATTACGCCATGCCGGGCCTCGATGGAGCTGATCTGGCCAAACAGGCTGTAGAGCTGCTCCCTGGCCTGAAAGTTCTGATCATCACCGGCTATCCGAGTGACGCCGGCCTGTTCGATCGGCCACCAAGCGTTGCCCTGCTGGCCAAACCGTTCCGGCGCGCAGCACTGATCGCCATGCTGCAATCGATGTTTGCGACCGGGCAGACGAACCTGCCGACGTCAGCTCCCGACTGAACGGCTCCGGGGGCCGTGACGTTAGCCGCGTCCAAGCTCCATGTCGGCGATGATCCGTCGCGCGGCCATCGCGGGGTCATAGGCCTGGGTGATCGGCCGGCCCACCACCAGGTAATCCGCGCCCCGCGCGATCGCCTGCGCCGGCGTCGCGTGCCGCTTGTGATCGTCCACGGCGCCGCCCGGCTCGCGAATCCCCGGCGTGGCGATCAACAGATGCTCGGCTCCGGCCATGCGCCTTATTGCGTTCGGATCGTCGTCAGCCGAGGCGATGATGCCGTCACAGCCGCACGCCACTGCCTGACGCACGCGCAGCTGGATCAGTTCGGATACCGGCAGTGCATAGCCCATCTTGCGCGCCGCCGAATTGTCGAGGCTGGTCAGCACGCTGATCGCGAACACCTTGGTGCGCGGCGATTCGCCTTTGCCAGCCACTGCCGCGCGCATGATCTCCGGATCGCCATGCACGGTGACGAGGCTCACGCCACGTTCCGCAGCGCGTGCGACGCCCTGGCGGACGGTCTCGCCGATGTCGTACATCTTTGCGTCGAGGAATATCCGCTTGCCTTGCCCGATCAGCTCGTCGATGAGCTGTTCGGCTCCGGGAGCGAACAGCAGCCATAGCCCGATCTTGAAGAACGACACGATGCCGTCGAGCCGCTGCGCCAGCCGCGCCGCGCCGTCAGTCGTCGGCACGTCGAGCGCCACGATCAGCCGATCGGCCATCGCCTCTGGGATATCTCGCGCTGTCATGAGAGTGGCCGCCGCGGTACCACCAGTTTTGGGGTGAAGCTCTGCACCGTCTCGCCCTTCTGGTTCTTCGTCAGGCACCGTACCAATACCGTCCCGCGATCCGGCTTCGAGCGCGATGGGATGATCTCCAGCACCTCGCATTCCACGTGGAGGGTATCGCCGGGACGCACCGGATTCGTCCACAGCAGCTCGCCACCCGTGCCGATGATACCGCCGGCGATGGGCAGGCCGCCGTTCACGATCAGCCGCATCATGGTCACGGCTGTATGCCAGCCGCTTGCGACCAGGCCGCTGAACAGCGTGTCGCGCGCCGCCGCGTCGTCCATATGAAACGGCTGCGGGTCGTGGTCGGCGGCGAAGCGGGTGATCTCGCCGGCTTCCATCGTGTGCATGCCGCTGACGAAGCGTTGCCCCACGCTGAGATCGTCCAGATAGAGCGCGTCCATCGCGTCAGCATAGCGGCTGGGCGGTGGTCGGACTACGCTGGCGCGTGGAGGGGTTGCCATGCCGGACACTGCACTGCTCGCTGCTATCCTCGCTGTGGTGGGCGAGCGCGGGCTGCTGACCGACGCCGCCGATACTGCGGCCTACGCCGTGGACTGGCGCCGGCTGTATCAGGGCCGTACGCCGGCGGTGATACGTCCCGGCAGCACCGACGAGCTGGCGCAAGTGGTGCGGCTGTGCGCGAAGGCGCGGGTGCCGATCGTGCCGCAAGGCGGCAATACATCGATGGTCGGTGGCGCGACCCCGGCCGAGGATGGCAGCGAGTTCGTGCTGAGCACGTCGCGGCTGGCGCGGGTGCGCGACATCGATCCGCTCGATCTGACCATGACGATCGAGGCCGGCGTCACGCTGAAGGCGGCACAGATTGCGGCAGCGGAGGCGGGGTGTCTGCTGCCGCTGTCGATCTCGTCGGAGGGCAGCGCGCAGATCGGCGGCGTGCTGGCAACCAATGCCGGTGGCAACAACACTGTGCGCTATGGCAATGCGCGCGATCTGGTTCTGGGGCTTGAAGTGGTGCTGCCGGACGGCACGGTGTGGAACGGGCTGCGAAAGCTGCACAAGGACAATACCGGCTATTGCCTGCGTCAGTTGTTCGTGGGTTCAGAGGGGACGCTTGGCATCATCACCGCGGCGGTGCTGAAGCTGGTCCCGCGCCCTCGCGAGGTGTGCGTGGCGCTGTGCGCGGTGGCGTCGCCCGAGGCTGCGTTGCAGTTGTTCACTCGCTTCCAGTTGCACGATCCGGCGTCGATCAGCGCATTCGAACTGATGTCGGGTCTCGGGACCGAATTCGTGCTACGGCATATCGAGGGTGCCGTGCTGCCGCTAGCCTCCCGGGCGCCGAACTATGTGCTGGTGGAACTAGCGACGCCGCGGCCGGATGCGGGTCTGCGCGCCGCGTTCGAGACAGTGCTGGAAGCGGCGCTGGGCGATGGCCTGGTGTCGGATGCCGCGATCGCTGAGAGCGAGGCGCAGCGTGCGGCGATCTGGCGGCTGCGCGAGGAACACTCCGAGGCGCAGAAGCGCGAAGGTGCCAGTGTGAAGAACGACGTTTCGGTGCCGGTTTCCAAAGTGCCGGAGTTCATCCGCCGTGCCACGGTCGCTTGCGAAGTGCTGATTCCCGGGATCCGCGCCGTGCCGTTCGGCCACATGGGCGACGGCAACATCCACTTCAATCTGGAACAGCCGGTGGATGCCGATCCCGCATGGTTCCTGGTGCAGGATCACGCCATCATGGACACGGTGAACGAGGTGGTGCGCGAGCTAGACGGCAGTTTCTCAGCCGAGCATGGGATCGGGAAGTTGAAGCCATACATGATGCCGAACTGGCGGGGCGGGGCGGAGCTCGCCGTGATGCGGCGGATCAAGGAAACGCTGGACCCCCTGGGGATCATGAATCCGGGGAAGCTGCTGCCGTAGTCAATCGTCGGTGTCTGTCGGTGGCAGATCGACGTTCCTGTAGAATTCTGCCAAGGGAACCGCGACGTCGATCTCCGGCATTTCGAGCGTTGCATCGTCGAGCATGACCGTGCCGATCCACGCGTCGCCGATGGCGCGAATATCGTGGCCCCGATCCTCGTCTGTTCATTGCCCCAATTCGATGGCCGTCGAACTCGTAGCGCAACTCCTGTCTGCGCTCCCAGGCCAGGAACTCCGCCAGTGCGGGCGGCTTTGACAAGGACATGCTCATGGGGGATGCCCTATGGCACATCCGGTGTCCGTCCCCACCTACCGGGAATGAATCGGGGCTAGGCCGCGTCAATTCGCAAGGAGTTCGGCATGAGCAATCCACGGTGACCCGCGCCTGGTTGAATCGCATCGGCACCGCGGTGCCGTCGCACGACATCCACGCCGAGTTCGTTGACTTCGCGCGCACCGCACTGGGCGACGCGAGAAGCCTCGCGCTGTTCGATCGCATGACCGACCTTGCCGACATCGAGCATCGCTTCTCAATCTTCGCGCCGGGACCGAAGCCGCGCGATCACGTGCTCGACAGCGACGGCTTTTATCTCCGTCGCGCGTTTCCCACCACTGGCGCACGCATGGCGCTGTTTCGCGATGCGGCGCTCGCCCTCGCGCGGCAGGCAATCGCCGCGCTGGACATAGAAGAGGAGCGCGCGACGATCACCCATCTGATCGTCGCGAGTTGCACCGGCTTCACCGCGCCGGGACTCGACTTCGACATCATGCGGGACACGGGACTTGCATCTTCGGTCGAGCGCACCATGGTCGGCTTCATGGGCTGCTTCGCTGCGGTCAACGCGCTCAAGCTGGCGCGCCACATCGTGCGCTCGGAACCGGACGCAAAGGTGCTGGTCGTCAATCTGGAACTTTCCAGCCTGCATCTGCAGGAAGAGTGGGAGCTCGAGAAGATGTTGAGCTTCCTGCTGTTCGGCGATGGGTGTGGTGCCTGCCTGGTGTCCGCCGAACCGGTCGGCCTTGCACTGGATCGCTTTCATGCGGAAGTAATTCCACGCAGTGCCGATCTGATCACCTGGCAGATCGGCGATCAGGGTTTTGCGATGCATCTCTCGGGTCAGGTGCCCGGGCGTATTCGCCGCTGGCTGCGCGAGCACGGCGCCAGCCTGCTCGGCCATCGCACTGTGCACGACATGGCACTGTGGGCGGTGCATGCCGGTGGCCGTTCGATTCTGGATGCCGTGCAGCATGGGCTCGAGCTGCCGCCGGACGCGCTGCGACACTCGCGGGAGGTGTTGCGCGATTTCGGCAACATGTCGTCGGCCACGTTGGTGTTCGTGCTGGAGCGCATCCTGCGTTCGTCACATGCCACCGGCGACGGGATGGCGATGGCGTTCGGTCCGGGACTGACCGTGGAAACCTTCGGGTTCCATCGGCCATGAGTCTCGCCATGCGCAGCACCGCCGATGAGCGGATGGACACCGACTGCGTCGATTACGATGACTATCGCCGCTGCCTCCGTGATCTGGTGCGCGTCAACACCGTGACGATGACGCATCGGCCGATGCTTGCGTGGCTGGCGCGCGAGACCGAGGGGCTGCTGTCCTTCTCACTGCTCGATGTTGCGTGCGGCCATGGCGATGCGCTGCGTCGCATTCAACGCTGGGCCACGCGACGCGGAATTGCGACGGAGCTTCATGGTGTGGACCTCAATCCATGGGCGACGCGGGCGGCACGCGACGCGACAGAGACAGGCGCGCCGATCACCTATCGCAACGCCGACGTGTTCATGATCGATGCGGCAGAAAAATTCGATTTCATCGTGAGCTCGCAGTTCACGCATCATCTCACCGACGGCCAGGTGGTGATGTTCATCCGCTGGATGGAGGCGCACGCGCGACGCGGCTGGTTCATCGGCGACCTGCATCGCCACTGGCTGCCGTATTATGGTTTTGGCGTGCTGGCCTGGCTCGCGCGCTGGCATCATTTCGTGCTGAGTGACGGGCGGATTTCCATCGCGCGTGCCTTTGTGCCTGCGGAGTGGCGCCGGTTGGTGCGCACGGCTGACATTGCGGAGAGTGACGTCGCAATCACCTGGCACCTGCCGTTCCGGCTCTGTGTCGCGCGGCATTGTCAGGACCTGTGATCATTGGCGGCGGGCCAGCCGGCACCGCCGCCGCCATCACGCTTGCTCGCGCAGGACATGCCGTGACGCTGATCGAGCGCAGTGTCGATGCCAGCGACAAGGTATGCGGCGATTTCCTCAGCGCCGAGGCGCTTGCGATGGTCGAAGGCTTTGGTGTCGATCTGTCCGCGGCGTCCACGATCTCTGCGGTGCGGCTGGTGCATAGGAATCGCAGCGTCACCACGCATTTGCCGTTCGCCGCACGGGGCCTGTCGCGTCGCGCGCTGGATGCGGCGCTGTTGGAGCGGGCACAGGCCGGCGGCGCCACGATTCTGCGTGGCCATCGGGTCAGCGCGGTCGAACAGGATCGCGGAGCCATATTACTGTCCTGCGGGTCACTCGGCCAGATTGCTGCCAAGACCGTGTTCCTCGCCACGGGGAAGCACGAGATGCGCGGCGCGGGCCGAATTGGTCACGGCACCGGCCTGGTCGGCATGAAGATGTACTACGCGCTGGCGGGATCGCAGCTTCAGGCGTTGCGTTACCATGTCGAGCTGATCCTGCTCGCCGGCGGCTATGCCGGGTTTCAGGTTGTGGAGGCGGATCGGGCGGTCCTGTGTGTGCTGCTGCCGGCCGCCCGACTTCGTGCCGTCGGCGGGAGGTGGGACCGCCTGCTCGATGCGTTGACGGATGAAAGTCCCCATCTGCGCACGCGGCTCGCCGGCGCCCGAGGTTTGCTTGACCAACCTCTGGCTGTTGCCGGCCTGCCGTACGGTTATGTATACACATCAAATCGACGCGACCCGCCCGGTTTGCTGCGGCTGGGCGATCAGGCGGTGGTGATCGCTTCACTGACCGGTGATGGCGTTGCCCTGGCGCTGGGCAGCGGTTCGCTCGCGGCGCGGATGTGGTTGGCGGGCGGCGGGGCGCACTACCACGATCACCTGGCGACCAGGCTCTCGCGTCAGATGCGTGTTGCATCGGCTATCCATCGCCTGTGCATGAACCCGGCATTGCAGCCCTGGGTTGCGGCCATCTGCGGATTATGGCCAGGAGCGATTCGGTTGGCCGCCGCGGCGACCCGCGCGCTAGAGGTCTGACGCATAGCGGGTATGCTATCAGGCTAGGGCGCCGGCCGAGGTCGTGTTGACGATTACACTCCGTTGAGCGCTGCTCAGTGCCACCGATGATCTCGCTCCAGTGGCACTCGATCTGCAACAGCTCCAGCATGAGAAAGAGGTCCACGCTGTGGCCGGCGGCGCTTCGCTGTACCGCTGTGCAACGCAACCAGCTTGCATCGGTGCGCCGGCTGACGCACAAGCTTCGGGCCGCCACGCAGGGAATCGTCTCGCGCAATGCGCTCCGGCAAACTGGTCACACGGCTCGATCGTTACATATTTCGGCAGCTTCTGGTTGCGCTGATCGCGGTGACCGGTGGGCTGACAGCGCTGGTCTGGCTGATCCAGTCGCTGCGTTTCGTCGAGCTGGTGGTGAATCACGGCCTTTCTCTGGTCGTGTTTGTCGAGCTCACCGGCCTGCTGGTCCCCAGCTTCATCGCGGTGATACTGCCGATCACCACCTTTGTCGTGGTGCAGTTCATCTATCAGCGTCTGGCGGGCGACCGCGAGATCACGGTTATGCGCGCTGCCGGGTTATCGCCGCTAGCGCTATCACGTCCCGCGTTGGCCCTGGCAGTGCTGGCCGCGATCTGTGGCTACGCGCTCAACCTGTGGATCGTGCCCGACAGCCTCACCTCGTTTCGCGAGTTCCAATGGGAGATCCGCAACCGTGTGGCAGCCTTCCTGCTGCAGGAGGGCGTGTTCACGCAGATCTCCGATGATTTGACGGTGTATGTTCGCTCGCGCGATCCAGATGGCACACTGCATGGCATTCTGGTGGATGATGGGCGCGACAAAGCGGCGCATGCGACGATTCTGGCTGAGAACGGCCGGCTGACGGAGGGCCCGAACGGACCGCGGGTACTGCTCATCAATGGCAGTCGCCAGGAGATCGATCGCCAGAGTGGCCGGCTCAATGTGCTGACGTTCGGACAGAATGAGCTCGACCTCACGGACAACCAGGCGAATTCCACCGAACGCCTGCGCGACATGACCGAAGTGTCGCTCGGCGAACTGCTCCATCCACATCCGGTCTTCGCACACGACATTCCGCGATGGATCGCCGAGGGTCACAAGCGCCTGGCGTCACCGCTCACCGCGATATCCTATGCGTTCGTGGCACTTTACGCGGTACTCACCGGCGCGTTCCGCCGGCACGGCAGCTTCGTCCGGCCGCTGGTTTCTGTCCTCGCGATGGTGGCGCTGCTGGCGTTCGGTCTCGCGATGGAGAATTTGGCAGCGCGCGACAATGCAATGCTGCCCATGATATGGCTGCATGCCGTCGCGCCTGGCGTGATCACCGGCTGGCTCCTGTTGGGACCGCGATGGCCGCAATCACGCCGTCAACCTGTCGAGGCCACATGAGCGCATGACGCGGCCCATCACCCTGTCGATCTATATCTGCAGACAGTTCGCCGGTGCGGTGGTCGGCATGCTGCTCGCGCTGTCGGGGTTGGTGGCGCTGTTCGATTTCATCGAATTGCTGCGACGTTCCACCTCGAAGCCGGACGTAACCTTTGGATTGGTGAGTGAAATTGCAGCATTGCGTCTGCCGTATGTCGCGATGCAGGTGCTGCCGTTCGCGGTGCTGCTTGGCGGGATGTTGTGCTTCTGGCGTCTGACACGTTCATCAGAGTTGATCGTTGCGCGCGCTTCGGGGGTGTCGGCGTGGGAGTTCCTCGCTGCGCCGGCATTCTGCGCGCTATTGTTCGGTGCGATCGCGACGATGGGGATCAGCCCGCTTTCGTCTGTGATGTTCGGTCGCGCCGAAGCCTTGGACAACGTATACCTTAAAACTGGTGGTGGCCCGTTGGCGTTGACCGGCGACCAGCTTTGGTTACGGCAGTCCGATCACGCGCTTTCGTCGCAGGGTGTCGCCATCATTCACGCGCACAATGTCGGACTGCATGGCAAGCAGTTGACCGCCTCTCAGGTCAGCGTGTTCCGGCTGGATGGGCGCGACCGTTTGCTCACGCGAATCGAGGCGACGCGGGCGACCCTCGTCGGGCGAGTATGGCAGTTGCAGGATGCCCGTGTGATTCGTCCCGAGCAGATGCCGGAACCTCCCACGACGATCGACCTGCCGACCGACCTTACAGTCGCGCGCGTGCAAGAGAGCTTTGCGTCGCCTGATACGCTGTCGTTCTGGGCATTGCCGGGCTTCATCGCGCTGCTCGATCGCTCGGGCTTCACGTCGATCCGCCATCGGCTGCATTTTCAGGCACTGCTCTCGCTGCCGCTGCTCTGTGCCACGATGGCGTTGGTCGCCGCCGGGTTCTCGATGCGTCCGGCGCGGCGTGGCGGCGTGGCGCATATGATCGGCAGCGGCGTCGCCGCCGGTTTCGCATTGTTCGTGGTGTCGAAGATTGCCGAGGAGTTCGGACAAAGTGGTGCGCTGCCGGTGGCGCTCGCCGCCTGGGTGCCTGCGGTGTCCGGCATGATGTTGGCGGTCGCGCTGCTGCTGCATACGGAAGATGGCTGAGGATGGCGCCCGTCGGGATGGTCGCCATTCGCCGGTTCCGCCTTGTCGTGCTGCTGGCAATGCTGCTGGCATCGATGCTCAGCGGAGCGGCGCAGGCACAGTTGAGTGAGATCGCCAACCTTGGTTCGCATCAGCCGGCATCGCGCAATCAGCCAGTGACCTTCACCGCCGACACAGTGGAATATGACCGCGAGAATTCGCTGGTGATTGCCCAGGGCCATGTCGAGGCGTGGCAGGACGATCACGTGCTGCGCGCCGACCGTGTCACGTTCGATCGCAATTCGGGCGTGTCCGCAGCCAAGGGCAACGTCGTGCTGCTGGAGCCGGATGGCCAGGTGCTGTTCGCCGACTACGCCGAACTGACCCAGGATATGAAGAGCGGCGTGTTGCGGGACATGCGCGCGATCCTGGCCGAGAATGCCAGGATGGCGGCGAACGGTGCCCGTCGCACCGAGGGCGAGATCAACGAGATGTCGAAGGTGGTGTACTCTACCTGCAATCTCTGCGCCAAGGATCCTACCCGGCCGCCACTGTGGCAGATCCGTGCCTTGTCGGCGGTGCAGGACCTCGAGCACAAGAAGATCGAGTTTCAGGACGCCGTGATGGAGATGTACGGCGTACCGGTCGGCTATATGCCGTATTTCTGGACTGTCGACCCATCGGTCAAGCGTGCCAGCGGCCTGCTGATTCCCTCGATGGGCGTGTCGTCGCATATTGGCGCCTTCTTTGCGCAGCCGTACTACTGGGTGATCGACGATCAGTCGGACGCGACGTTCACGCCAATGATAACGACGGAGGCCGGCCCACAGCTCAGCGCCGAATATCGGCGCCGGTTCAACAACGGCTCCTTCGTGGTGGACGGGTCACTCGGCTATCTCGACAACTCCGTGCAGGGGACGATTTACACCAAGGGCCAGTTCAATCTGGATGACACTTGGCGATGGGGCTTCAACATTGCGCGTGCCTCCTCGCCCGACTATGTCCGTGATTTCCACATCGGCGCCGGTGACCTTGGCAGCGAGCCCACGTTGCTGACCAGCCAGATCTACGCCGAGGGCTTCGGCCAGGGCTCCTATTCACGGTTCGATGTCCGATTCTACCAAACATTGAATGAGGTCGTGGTTTCCAGCGAATTGCCTCTCGTCCTGCCGCGGTACCAATATAGCTATTTTGGTCAGCCTGATTCCTGGGGGGGACGTTTCAGCCTCGATGCCGGAGCGTTCAATGTGGTACGCAGCGACGGCACCAATACGAGACGAGCCAACGTCACGCTGAACTGGTCGCGGCCATTTGTTGGCGCGCTCGGCGATTTGTGGAAGGTGACGCTGCACACCGACGCGATCGCGTATGACGCCAGCGCCTTTAACGAGCAGCCGAATTTCGGTCCGATGAGTCAGGTCAATACGGCGCGAGCTCAGCCGCAGGCGGCCCTGGACTTTCGTTGGCCCTTCATGCGCGATTCGGGTGCGTGGGGCACGCAGCTCATCGAGCCGATCGCGCAGATCGTTGTTGGGCCGCAGGTCGGCAACAGTCAGAATACCAAGTATCCCAATGAGGATAGTCTCGACCTGGAGTTTACCGACGCCAACCTGTTCGGCTTCAACCGGTACCCGGGGGTCGATCGACTGGATGGTGGCGTACGCGCGAATGTCGCGCTGCACGGGACCTGGTACCTGGGCGGCACCACCTTCGATGGATTGATTGGGCAGTCCTATCGAACCACTGTGGACAATCAATTCTCCGAAGCATCGGGTCTGCACGATCAGGTGTCCGATATCGTCGCGCGCGCCTCGCTGGCGCCGACGAGCTGGCTCAACCTGACCTACCGCACCAGGCTCGATCACAAGGACCTTGCGACCCGAATGGCTGATGCGCTGGCCACTGTTGGCGTGCCGAAGTTCTCGGTCAATGCCGGGTATATCTATACCATCGACAACCCCTACACGGAGTTCGACCAGCCATTGCCGCCGCCTGCGGGCAACGCCTTCTATACGCCGCGCAACGAGGTGACCGTCGGCGCCTCATCGAATTGGGGGAAGTATCGGTTAAGCGCCTATGCCCGGCGCGACCTTCAATCGAGCCAGATGGTCGCCGCCGGCGTAGATGCGGTCTACGAAGACGAGTGCTTTATCTTGGATTTTCGGTTCTATCGACGCTATACGTCGTACAATGGCGACAACGGCGCAACGACCGCACTGTTCCAGTTGACGTTCAAGACAATCGGCCAGTTCGGCTTCAAGGCGCTCTGACACTCAGGAGATCGGGGTCATGGCCCAGACGAAAAGCGTATGGTGCGCGATCGCCCTGCTGTTGGCACAGTCGGTCGCGTCGCATGCTGTCACACCTCCCCCATCGCCAACGGCACAGGCGATGCGCATCGTTGCGGTGGTGAATGGCGACGTGATCAGCAACGCCGATGTGGACAACCGCACCAGACTGTTTGCGCTGTCCACCGGGCTGCCAATGACTCAGGATGTACTGGATCGGCTCAAGCAGCAGATCACACGCCAGTTGATCGATGAAAAGCTCCGCATGCAGGAGGTGCAGCGCCGGCACATCGTAATCCCGGACAAGGCAATCGCCGACGCGATCCACGATATCGAGACGCGGAATAATCTGCCGGCAGGTGCATTGCGGCAGAAGCTCAACGCAGGTGGCGCGGGCTACCGTACGTTGATTGATCAGATCCGCACCCAACTCGGCTGGACCCAGGTGCTGCGGGAGCAGCTTGGCGATCAGATCAAGGTCACCGATGCCGAGGTGGCCGAACAGCAGCGGCTGCAGGCGCAGATGGTTGGCAAGCCGGAATACCGCGTCGGCGAGATCTTCATTCCGGTCAACGATCCGGCGACAGCCGCCGATGCCCAGCGCTTCGCCGAGACGGTGATCAGCGAGTTGCGTTCCGGTGCGCCATTTCCGGTGGTGGCCGCGCAGTTCAGTCAGAATCAGACCGCGTTGGCCGGTGGCGAGCTAGGCTGGGTGCAGCCGAACCAGCTTGACCCCGAGGTGGCGCGTCTGGTCGGTGAAATGCCGGTCGGTGCCATCAGCAATCCAGTCAAGGTGGCTGGCGGTTTCTCGATTGTGACGCTGCAAGGCAAGCGCGAGATTGGCAACGACATGGGCACGGCGGTGTCGCTGCGGCAGGTGTTCCTGCCATTCGCCACCGCGCTTAATCCGCAGGCACCGACCGAGCAACAGAAGCAGGAGTTGGACAAGGCACGCGGCTTCAGCGCCAGCGTGCACAGCTGCGATCAGATGGAGCAGGTGGCGAAGGCGAACAATTCGCCACGTCCGGCCGACCCCGGAGAAATCCGGCTGGAGACGGTGAACCCGCCGGCGTTCCGTCAGATGCTGACGACCCTGCCGTTCGATCATGCCAGCCAGCCGATCGTGACGAACGACGGTATCGCCGTGATCATTGTCTGCTCGCGCGACCAGAAGAATATGGCGCAGCAGAGCAAGCAGGAAGTGCAGGCGCAGATACTGAATGAGCGAGTGGAGTTGCTGTCGCGCCAGTTGCTCGCCAATTTGCGTCGCCAGGCTTCGATCGACGTGCGCGCCAGCGGTACGTGACCCCGCCTCCGCCGCTGCGCGAGGTCATCGCGCGGCACGGATTGGCTGCCAGGCGCTCACTCGGGCAGCATTTCCTCCTCGATGAGAATTTGTTGCGGCGCATCGTTCGCGCGGCCGGACCCTTGACCGGTCGGCACGTGGTGGAAATCGGGCCGGGACCGGGCGGCCTCACGCGCGCGTTGCTCGCCTCTGACGCGGCGAGCGTGACAGTCGTCGAGCTCGACCTGCGTGCGGTGGCGGCGATGCAGGAACTGGCAGCCGAGACTGACGGGCGCCTGCACGTGGTATCCGGTGATGCGCTGGCGGTGGACGTCGCATCGCTGGTGCCGGTGCCACGGCAGGTGGTGGCAAATCTGCCGTACAACATAGCGACGCCGCTTTTGATCGCCTGGTTGCGTCAGGCCCCTGCCTTCGAGCGGCTGACACTGACGTTCCAGCAGGAAGTGGCCGAACGCATCTGTGCCGTGCCTGGGACGGCCGCGTATGGGCGATTGTCGGTATTGACACAATGGATCTCCGGCACGAAGCTTCTATTGCGCATTGCGCCGGCCGCATTTGTGCCGCCGCCGAAGGTATTTTCCGCCGTCGTTGGGCTGGTTCCGCATGACATGCAACCTACGCCCGCGTTGTTCGCTGCGATGGAACGACTTACAGCTGTGGCGTTCGGCCAGCGGCGGAAGATGCTGCGCGGTGCGCTTAAGACGATAGGTGGCGAGGCGTTGTTGCGCGATGTAGGCATCGCGCCGGAGCGGCGGGCTGAAACGCTGACCGTAGCAGAGTTCGATCGACTGGCACGTCAGCTAGTGACATGAGAAGGACTCGGTAACGCTGCAAATCACCGCTTTTGCGGCGACCCCTCATGCTCCCACTGGTACGCCGTCTCGGCGGCATGGCGATCATCTGTGGGCGTTCCCTTCGGCCGGGCATCGTCATCCCGCTCATGCGGCGCTTGCCGCGACCCTCGCTCACGACGGTCGGTTCCCGGTCCAACGATGCCGGTTGTGGCGGGCGGATCGCTGGCGGGGAAACTGTCCTCCACTGCCTGATCGTGCTTGCGGTCCTGCTTGCGCGCCGGCATCACATCACCTCCAGGTCAGTTCCGCCGGCCGCGCGCAGGATCGACTCCGCTTCGGCACGCTTTTCGGCGTTCGGCGCCCGTACGGACAGAATCAGCGCACCGTGGGCCGCTTTCTGCTCTCGATCTATCTGCTCGTCCTCATTCGAGACGCTGGTCAGCGCGTAGGCGATGCCGCCTGCGAGCCCGCCACCAACCACCGCGGCGGCTACCGCGGGTGCAGCGGCACCTCCTGTCGCAATGACAACTCCAGCCGCTGCCATGCCTGCGGCAGCGGCAGCGCCGCTGGTGTGCAACGTGCGCGCCTGGCGTGCGTCCTCCTCGGTGTCCACCGGTTTGGCGCCCGACTCAGGCGTGGATCGTTCTGTCGGCGGCATCGCCTCCGGCAAACTCAAATCGGCGCGATCGAAGCCAGATGTCTCCAGCCGTGCAACCGCGTCCTGCATCGCATCAGGGTCGGTGAAAGTGGCCCGGACCTCATGCAATGCGCCGATCGGCGGACCGGCGTTTTCCTGGGTTGTCTCCGACATGGCTGCTCCCTCCTTCAGGACGGAATGGTCGGCGCGTTTGGCGGCGGGTCACGATTCTCATCACCCTGCGGGTCGGGGGGCAGGCCGCCGAGCGCGCCCTCGGGCAGGTCGTTGCGCTCGCCGGGCAGGCTGTCGCGGGCGGAATTTACCCGGCGCTCGACTCGCCCACCGCGCGGCTCGCGGGCATCGTTCTCGGTCATCTTCACACCTCACCAGCAACGACGCGGGCCACCCGGCCCAAACCCGGGTGGCCCGCTGCGGTTACCGCTGACCGCCCTTGCGGCCTGCCTCCGCTGCACGCTCGCGATCCTGAGCGAAGTTGCCCGGATTATTCTGTGCGCCACCGCCGCCGTGGCTTTGCTCGCCGCCCTTGCGCCCGGCCTCTGCCGCGCGCTCGCGGTCGTTGGCGAAATTTCCTGAGCTGTGCTGCCCGCCGACGTGGCCAGCGCGCGACGCTTTCTCACGGTCCTCGGCGAAATTGCCAGGATTACCGGTATGTCGCTGTTCAGCCATATAAGTCCTCCGTGTTGAATACTGCGACGGGCTTGCCCGTCCCCTGTTCAACGAAGGCCGGGGGCGTGCGGTTGTCTTCACAAATTCAGTGAGCGGATGTGATCGCGCGCGAGAGGAAGGCCCCGCTATCCGTGCCGCCGGCCGGTCGAGCGACGATCGGAGACCAGGTCGCCGTTCCCCGCCGTCGCGAACCGTTCTACGATCGCCGCTGAACTCCGGAGAGGCGTCCCCAATGCTCGACCGACCCAACGATAGCCTGTCGGCTCGCGATATCGCCTATCACATGCACCCGTTCACCAACGCGCGGCGGTTGGAGAGCGAAGGACCGTTCGTCATCACCCGCGGCAACGGCATCCACATCTATGACGAGCAAGGGCGCGACTATATCGACGCGTTGGCGGGGTTGTGGTGCGCCAGTCTTGGTTTCAGCGAGAAGCGGCTGGCCGAGGCCGCGTACAAGCAGATGCTGGAACTGCCGTATGCGTCGACTTTCGGGCAGCGGTCGCATCCCACGGTGATTGAGCTGGCCGAGAAGCTGATCTCGCTGATGCCGGTGCGGATGTCGAAGGTGTTTTTCAACAACTCCGGCTCCGAGGCGAATGACAGTGCGGCCAAACTGGTCTGGTACTACAACAACGCGATCGGCCGGCCGCGCAAGAAGAAGATCATCGGTCGGATCAAGGGCTACCATGGCATCACGGTCGCATCGGGCAGCCTGTGCGGGCTGCCCTACGTTCACAAGGACTTCGATCTGCCGATACCGAATGTGCGACACACCGACTGTCCGCATTACTGGCGCTACGGTAAGCCGGGCGAGGGCGAGGAGGATTTTGCCTCGCGCATGGCGGAGAATCTCGATGCGCTGATCGAGCGGGAAGGGCCTGACACGGTCGCCGCGTTCATCGCCGAACCGGTGCAGGGTGCCGGCGGTGTGGTGATCCCGCCGCGCACGTATTTCGCGAAAATTCAGGACGTGCTGCGGAAGCACGACGTGCTGTTCATTGCCGACGAAGTGATCTGCGGCTTCGGGCGCACGGGCAACATGTTCGGCTGCGAGACCTTTGGCATCGAGCCCGATATCCTGACCTGTGCCAAGGCGCTGTCGTCGTCGTACCTGCCGATCTCGGCCACAGTGATAAACGAGAAGCTGTATCAGGGCATCGCCACTCAGTCCGATGCAAACGGCAGCTTCATCCACGGCTTCACGTATTCCGGCCATCCGGTGTGTGCCGCAGTCGCGCTCGAGACGCTGAACATCTATGAGGAACGCGACATCGTCGGTCACGTTCGCAAGATCTCGCCGCGCTTCCTGGCTGGCGTGCGGCGGTTCGCCGACCATTCGCTGGTGGGCGAGGTACGCGGGATTGGCCTAATGGCAGGCATCGAACTGGTGCGCGACAAGGCGACGAAGCAGCCGTTCGATGCCAAGGCCGGCGTGGGAGCCTACTTCGAAGAGCGAGCGCGCGAGTACGGGCTGATCATGCGTGGCCGCGGCGAGCAGCTGGTGATGGCGCCGCCACTGATCATCACCGAGGCGGAGATCGACGACATGCTGGGCCGCCTGGGGCGCGCACTCGACGAGACTGAAGCGTTCGTCGCCTCGCTCCCGTGACGCGCAAGCCGCTGCCGCGCAGTCTGTACGCCGAGACTGCGCGGCCGGCGGTTGCCACCCCACCGCTCGATGGCGATCGGCGCGTCGATGTGTGCGTGATCGGTGGTGGGTTCACCGGCCTTTCCACAGCGCTGCACCTTGCGCAGCAAGGTGTCGATGTCGCGGTGCTGGAAGCGCATGAACCGGGCTGGGGTGCGTCGGGGCGCAATGGCGGGCAGGTCAATCCCGGACTGAAGCATGATCCCGATCAGGTGGAGGCGGATTTCGGTGCCGATCTCGGCCGGCGCATGGTGGCGTTGTCCGGCGATGCACCGAATGTCGTGTTCCGGCTGATCGAGCGCCATCAGATCGAATGCGATGCGCTGCAATCCGGCACGCTGCGTGCGGCCTTCGGTGCGCGGGATGGTGCGGGGATCCGCGCGTCGGCGGAGCAGTGGATGCGCCGCGACGCACCGGTGGAATTGCTGGACAGCGATGCCGCGCGCGAGGTCACGGGCACGGACCGCTACGTCTGCGCCATGCTGGATCGGCGCGGCGGGCAGGTAAATCCGCTGAGCTATGCGCGCGGTCTGGCACAGGCTGCGATGCAGGCGGGTGCGGCGGTGCATGGTGCAACGCCGGCGCTGGAGGTGAAGCGCAACGGCACCTGGGATGTGCGCACGCAATCCGGCACGGTGCGCGCCGATAAGCTGGTGCTCGCGACCAATGGCTACACCGACGATGCGTGGCCGGGACTGCGCCGCAGCGTCGTGCCGGTGTTCAGCGCGATCGCGGCGAGCGAACCGTTGCCGCGGGCGCCGATGAAGTCGGTGCTGTACGAGATGGGGCGGGTCACGGTCTACTACCGGTTCGATCGCGCCAATCGTCTGCTGATGGGCGGCCGCAGCCTGCAGCGGGACATCAGCGAGCCGCGAGAACTGCGATACCTGATTGGCTATGCCGAGCGTCTGTGGCCGGAGGTGCAAGTGGTGCGCTGGACGCATGCGTGGAGCGGACAATTGGCGATCACGCCGGACCACTATCCGCACGTGCACGAACCGGACGAGTTGGTGCTGGTCTGTCTCGGCTATAATGGTCGCGGCGTGGCGATGAGTACGGCGATGGGGCCGCAACTGGCGCGACGCGTGATCGGCGGTACAACAGCGAAGATCGACATGCCGATCACCACAATGAAGGAAATGTCGTTCCATGCATTGTGGCGCTCGGCAGTGATGGCGCGCGTGGTTTACGGACGGATACGCGATTGGCTGGGGATTTGACGGGAGGTCACACCGTCCCCACTTCCACGAGCGTATCGTTGAAACATGCGCCTTCGGCAAGGTCCGCGCGCATGTCGGCGGAGACCAGCGCCGAAATCGTCTGTCCTGTGCGGCTGGTCGCCAGCCACGCACCCTTCTCGCTCGCCACCACGCCAGGTGGCACGTCGTCGGTGACATCGAGCGGCAGAATCACCTCGCCCCGGCCGTTCGATACCTTCACTTCGCTGCCCTGCACCAGCCCGCGCGCTTTGGCATCGCGCGGATGCATCATCAGGCGCGGTGCCGCCCCGGCAAAACCGAGCGTGGATGTGATCCGCCGATCCGACGCTGGCGAAATGAGCATCAGCGGATAATCGGCCGGCCGCTCACGCCACGCCGGCATCAGCGCGCCATCGCCCCAGCGCTGCGCGAGTGCCTCCGAGCGAAGCTCGATGCGCCCCGATGGCGTGGCGGGAAACACGTTCTCGAACAACACGAGCGACCTGCCGTCCTTGCCCTTCATCTGCAACGCGTTCTCGGTCGATATCTCGCTCGGCCGCACATCGCCGAGATCGATCGCTGCATCCATCAGCTCCGCATCCGATACTTTGAAGCATGGATCATCGAACCCGAACCGCGCCGCCAGACGCCGGAAGATTTCCGTGTTGGGCAAAAACTCACCCACCGGTGGCACCACCGGCTCGGCGCGCTGCAGCCAGTGATGGCCGTAGGACGCATACAGATCGGCATATTCGAAATGCGTCGCCGCCGGCAGAACTATGTCGCAGAATGCCATGCTCTCGGTCATCGCCACGTCGATGCCAACCGCGAACACGTCATCGCGCGCCAGCCCGCGCCGCATGCGGTTCTGATCGGGATGCACGACGACAGGATTGTGGTTGTAGATGAAAACTGCGCGCAGCGGCGGCTCGAGATCGTCTTCTGCCAGATGGCGTCCGATGTCGATCAGGTTCAGCGTGCGCATCCCCGGTGGCGCAAGATCGGGACGCTGCAATTTCATGATTGTCTTGGGAAACGCGTTGCTCGCGCCGAGTACAATGCCGCTACCCTTGCCCAACTTGCCCAGCAACGCAGGCAGCGCGATCAGCGCGCGAATGGAACTGCCGCCGTTGCGTCCCCGCTCCAGCCCGTTGCCCGGTGCGAACACCAGCGGATCGGCGTCCGCCAGCCACCGGGCGAACGTGACGATCTGCTCTTCGCGCAGCCCGCATGCGGCGGCCGCACGTGCGATCGGCCAGGCGCGCGCCGCTGCCATGAACTCCTCAAATCCGAGCATGTGCGCGGCGATGAACGCGTCATCGAATGCTCCGATGCGTTCCAACTCGGCCGCCAGCGCCCATGCCAACAGCACGTCGGTGCCGGGCAAAGGAGCGAGATGCAGGTCCGCCTGCTCGGCTATCTTGGTGCGCAGCGGATCAACCACCACTAGCTTTCCACCGTTGCGCTTCGACTGCCGGATGCGGCGCACCAGGTGCAGGTTGGTGACGGTCGCGTTGTTGCCCCACACGACATTCAGCTTCGCCCCCGCGGCCAACTCGGGAGGGCAGCCTGGCACCGCGCCATAGGTGCCGGCCCAGGCTTCGCTGCGCACGCCACCGCACATGGAGCGGCGATAGAGCTGTGTCGCGCCAAGCTTGTAGAAGAACCGCGAAGACATGCTGTCGCCGGCGAGCATTCCGTGCGGACCGGCGTAGTTCAGCGGCGACACCGCCTGCGGTCCCCATCTTTCGATCACCGCACTGGTGCGCGTGTGAATTTCGTCCAGCGCACCCTTCCAGGTGATGCGCTCGAACGTGCCGGAGCCTTTCGGTCCGGTCAGGCGTAGCGGATGCAGGATGCGCTGCTGGCCGTGCACGAACGCGGTCATGTCGCGGGCCACCTTGTTGCAGATGACGCCGGCGGTGAACGGCGCGGCCTCGGAGCCGCGTACCTTGGTGATGCGCCCGTCCTCGACGGTGACGCTGAGGCTACAGGTGTCGGGACAATCGAAGGTACAGACGCTGGCGCGTTCGATGGCAGACATGGGGTCTCCGATATATCAAAACTTTCTCGGTGGAGCTTGCTTCGTCGTTACGTCTCTCGCAATGGCAGGTGTAGTGCCGATTGTTTCCCTGGTCGCTAGACCATCGTCACTGCACCTGGAAAATGGCACGCGACGAAGTGTCCGGGCGCCACCTCGGCCAGATCCGGTGTGTGCTCGGCGCAGCGCTCCGTGGCGGCGGGGCACCGCGTGCGGAAGCGGCAACCGGAGGGTGGGCTGATGGCACTCGGCACCTCGCCCCGCAATTCGATGCGCCGCCGGCCATGCTCCGGATGCGGGTCCGGCACCGCAGAAATCAAGGAGTTGGTGTAGGGATGCAGCGGTCGCGCGAACAGCTCGTGCGATGATGCGGTTTCCACCACACGGCCGAGATACAGCACCACGATGCGGTCGGAGATATGCCGCACGACAGCGAGATCGTGCGCGATGAACAGGTAGGTGAGCCCGAGCCGTTCCTGGAGCCCGATCATCAGGTTGATGATCTGCGCCTGGATGTTGACGTCGAGCGCGGAAATCGGCTCGTCGCCGATGACGAAGGCCGGCTCGACCGCGAGAGCGCGCGCGATCGAGATGCGCTGCCGCTGGCCGCCGGAGAACTCGTGCGGAAACCGCGCCGCTGCCGTCGGCGGCAGGCCGACCAGATCGAGCAACTCGCGCACCCGCTCACGCGCGCCGCCCGCAGGTACCAAGCCGTGCAGGCGCAGCGGACCGCTGAGAATCTCGGCCACCGTCATGCGCGGATTGAGCGATGCGTACGGGTCCTGGAAAATCATCTGCATGCGTCGGCGCAGCGGACGGATCTCGGACTGGCTCATGTGCGAGATGTCCTGGCCATCGAACACGATGCTGCCCTCGGTCGGTTCAGTCAGGCGCATCACCACGCGCGCCAGCGTCGATTTGCCACAGCCGGATTCGCCGACCAGGCCGACCGTTTCGCCGGGGAACACGTCGAAATCAACGCCGTCGACCGCGCGAAGAATGCGATGTGGCTCCAGGAAACTGTCGCGCGGCAACTCGAAATGCTTGGCCAGGGCGCGCACCTCCAGCAACGGTCGTTGCGTGTCCATGGAACGTGCGTCGGTCACGGTGCGGGCATGCCGCGGCGGCGGCAACGTCTCGCCGCGTTGCGTCACCCAGCACCGAGCCGCACGATCCCTGCCCACTGTCTTCAGTTCCGGATGCTCGACGCACTGCGCCATTGCGAACGGACAGCGCGCGCGAAAGCGGCAACCGGTGGGCCAGTCACGCGGATCGGGCGGCTGGCCCTCGATGGTTGTCAGCCGGCGATCGCCTTCGTTCGCCTGATCGAGCCGAGGGGCGGCGTGCAGCAAGGCCCAGGTGTACGGATGGCGCGGATTGCTCAGCAGATCGCCGGGCGCGCCTTCCTCCACGACCTCGCCGGCGTACATAACCAGCACGCGCGAGCAGACGTCGGCGATCACCCCAAGGTCGTGGCTGATCAGGATCACCGCGGTGCCGAGATCGGCGTTCAGTTCGCGCAGCAGGTCGAGGATCTGCGCCTGGATCGTCACGTCCAGCGCCGTCGTCGGTTCATCCGCGATCAGCAGCGCTGGTTCATTCGCGAAACCCATCGCCAGCATCACGCGCTGACGCATGCCACCGGAGAATTGATGCGGCCAGCCATTCACCGCGCGGCCTGGCGTCGCCATGCCCATGCGACCCAGCAGCGCCACTGCACGCTCGCGTGCCGCCTTCACGGCAAATCGCCGATGCGCCGTCATCGTCTCGATCAGTTGGCGCGCGATACGCAGCACCGGATTGAGCGACGTCATCGGATCCTGAAACACCATGGCGATCTCGGCACCACGGATCTGTCGCAGCTCTTCCTCGCTCAGATGCACCATGTCGCGACCGCGAAAGCTGATCGTGCCCTCCACGATGCGCGCTGGCTCGTCCAGCAACCGGATGATCGATTTCGCGGTGACGCTCTTGCCCGAGCCCGACTCACCGACGATGCCGAGTGTCTCGCCGGGGTGCAGCGTGAAGCTGACGCCATCGACCGCGCGCACCACACCTGCGTCGGTGAAGAACCAGGTGTGAAGGTTCTCGACCTGAAGGATCGGTTCAGCGGCGTCGCGCATGCGGATCGAGCCAGTCACGGATGCCGTCGCCCACGAAGTTGAAGCCAATCACCACAGTGAGGATCGCGAGCCCGGGAAATGTGGCGACCCACCATTGGTTCACCAGCTCGCGCCCCTCCGACACCATCGATCCCCATTCAGCGGTCGGCGGCACCACGCCGAGGCCGAGGAACGACAGGCCGGCGAACACCAGGATGGCGTTGCCGAGATCGAGCGTGACCAGCACAACAAGCGGGCCGATTGCGTTCGGTATGATCTGGCGAAACAGGATGTGCGCCGGTCCGAAGCCGATCGCCTGTGCCGCTGCGACGTATTCAGCGGAACGCTGGCCGATCACCAGGCTGCGCGCCAGTCGGGCGAATTTAGGCCACCACACCACCAGCATGGCGATCACCGTGTTGCGCGTGCCGATGCCCAGTGCCGCGGCGATCGCCATCGCCAGGATGATCGGCGGAAAGCAGAACACCAGGTCCGTCGCCCGCATCAGCAACTCCTCGGCCCAGCCGCGCATATACGCGGCGATCGCGCCGAGCAACGTGCCGAACAGTCCGCCCAGCAGCACCACGATGAAGCCGACCGCGAGTGACGTGCGTGCGCCGTACAGCACACGGGTGAAGACGTCGCGGCCGAGTACGTCAGTGCCGAGAAGGTGCAGATCGGATGGCGGCAGCAGTCGGCCGGCGACGTTCACCACGTCGGGGGGATATGGCGCGATCCATGGTGCGAGGATCGCCGCGATGGCCCATAGCGCGATCACCACGGCGCCGAGTGAGGCAAGGCCATAGCGGCGCAGCCAGCGTCGTCGTCGTGCGCCAGAGCCGCTCTCCGTGGTGGCCGCAAGCAGCGCGGCTTCGACGCCGCTCATCGCCGCGACACGCGCGGATCGAGTGCCGCGTAGGACAGATCGACCAGCAGGTTGACCATCACATAGATCGCCGCGACGACAAGCGTGATGCCCATGATGGCCGGGAAGTCGAGCCGCACCGCGCTCTGGAATGTGTAACGACCAAGCCCTGGCCAGGAGAATATCGATTCGGTCAGCACAGTGCCAGTGAGAAGCTGGGCATAGGCGAGCCCACCCAGGGTCACCACCGGCAGCAGTGCATTCGGCAATGCGTGGCCGAGCATGATGGCGCGCCGCGCGAGACCCTTGGCGCGGGCGACGCGGATATAGTCCTGCGACAAAGCCTCCAACATCGCGGCACGCGTGGTGCGCGTGATCAGGCCGAGGGTGCTGGCGGCGAGCACGATCGACGGTAGAACCAGATGCGATGCGGCGTCCCAGAACGTGTCCCAGTCGCCTGCGAGCGGCGCGTCGATCAGCATGATGCCGGTGACTGTCGGCGGTGGAAACGTGCTGGCGCTGATCTGACCGGGACCAGGTGCCCATTCCAATGCGCCGTAGAACACGGCGAGCATGACGAAGGCGAGCCAGAACGTCGGCGCGGAGACGCCGACCAGTGAAATGCTGCGGGCGAGATGGTCGATCCATGTATCGCGCTTCATCGCCGCCAGAACGCCGAGAGGCAGGCCGACCAGCAGCGAGAGCAGGAACGCGATCGTGGAAAGTTCGACGGTGGCCGGGGCGTATTGCGCGATGTCATCCAGGACCGGCCGCTGCGAGCCGATCGATACACCGAGATCGCCGTGGAAGACGCCGGTTAGAAAAATCCAGTAGCGGTCCCACAGCGGCAGATCGAGCCCCCATCTGTGGCGGAACGCAGCGACCATGTCGGGGTTGTTCGCCGCGATGTCGCCAAGCTGGGTCAGCACGGGATCGCCGGGCACCATGTTGGCGATCAGGAAGATCACCAGCGTGGCCAGCAGGACCATCAGGGCGGCTATGACAAGACGCGAGATTGCGTAGCGAAGCATGTCACGGACTATTGCCGATCGGACATGGCGGGCCAAGCAGAGGGGTTCGGTTCTCGCAATGACTGATCGGGGCAGCTATGATGGAGTGCCAGCACAGAACAAATGGGGGGCAGACGTGCGTGACATTGGATGGATCGGCCGGCGGGACGTGATACGCCTGCTGGGTGCGGGTGGCGCGGCTCTGGCGGCGGGGCTTCCCGAACGCGTTCATGCCGCGGCGGCGAAGAACACGCTGGTGCTCGGCCTCGACATCAGTGATTCCATCACCTTCGACCCGGCGCGCGAGGCGCAGTACACCCCGCCGCTGACCGTGACGGCGGCATACGAATCGCTGATCACCATGTCGCCGGGCGACTACCTGGAAGTGAAGCCGGCGCTGGCCAGCGCCTGGGCACGCACGCCTGACGGCAAAGGCTGGCGCTTCACCATGCGTCCGGGAACGAAGTTCAACAGCGGCAACCCGGTCACCGTCGAGGACGTGAAGTGGAGCCTCGAGCGCGTCATCAACGTGAAGGACCAGCCCTCACAGTATGTAGCGCTGGTGGACCATGTGGTGGTCGTTGATGACAAGACCATCGACGTCATCATGAAGGATCCGTCGGCGCCGCTGCTCACAGTGCTGTGCGGCCCGAATTTCGGCGTGCTGGAGCGCAAGGTCGTCGAGGCGCACGGCGGCACCAATGCGCCGAACGCGAACACCGAGGACAAGGCCACCCAGTGGCTGGACCAGAATTCAGCCGGCGCCGGCCCCTTCACTCTGGTTGGCTGGACGCGGAATGCGCAGATCATGCTGACGCGCAATCCCCATTATTGGCGTGGACCGGCGCATTTCGAGCATGTCGTGCTGCGCCACATGGGTGACAGCGCCACGCAGTTGCTTGCTGTCAAGCGCGGCGACATCGATGCGGCGTTCAATCTCATCCCGGAGCAGGTGGCGACCCTGAAGGGCGACCCGAATGTGCGTGTCGAAGGGCTGGAGAGCCTGGACTTCGTCTACATGGCGCTGACCTGCGAGCCGGCCTTCAACAAGGCGCTCGCAGTGAAGGAGGCGCGACAGGCGGTCTGGTATGCGATCGACTACGACGGGATTATCAACAGCATGCTTGGCGGCAAGGCGATCCGCTGCGCCAGCTTCATTCCGATCGGCTTGTACGGGTCGACGCGCGAGACCACCAAGCAGTTCGGTTATCACCAGGACCTCGATCGAGCGAAGCAGTTGCTGCAAAAGGCGGGCTTTCCCGACGGGTTCGAGTTCAAGCTGAGCTATGGCGATGCCGCCGTGTCGGGGCTGTCGTATGCGGTGCTTGGGCAGAAGCTGCAATCCGACCTGGCGCGTGTCGGCATCAAGGTGAACCTCGATCCGATGGATCAGGTGAACCTGCGCACGCAGTATACCACCGGCAAGTCGACCGCCGTGCTGACGTTCTGGAATCCGTCCGGCGTCGAGACCGACGGCTGGGCCTCGGCGACGGTGCAGCGCGTCGCAAAGCGCATCCATTGGACGCCACCTGATGATCTGGTGAAGCTGGTTGGGCAGGCGGCGGCTGAGACCGATGCGCAGAAGCGGTCAGCGCTCTATGTCGAGTATGAGAAGGCGATGATCGATCAGGCGAACCTGATCGTGTTGTTCCAGCCGATCTACCAGTTCGCGGTGCGCGATGCGATCAAGCAGTTTCCGCTGACAGCGGCGGGATGGGAAGTGGAGTTGTTCGAGGCGAGTACGTAGATGGCGTATCAACCGTTTGATCTGACCGGCAAGGTCGCGCTGGTGACCGGCGGCAACCGCGGCATCGGCTTCGGCATGGCTCATGCGATGGCCGAGGCTGGGGCGGACATTGCGATCTGGGGCACGAACGCGGCGAAGAATGAGGAGGCGAGGGGGGAACTGGCGAAGGCCGGCCGTCGCGTTCTTGCGCTGCAATGCGATGTGGGTGACGAAGCCGCGGTGGACGCGGCGTTCGCGCGCACGTTGGAGGAGATGGGACGCGTCGATGGCTGTTTCGCCAATGCGGGCATCGGCGGTGGCGGGGCGTCGTCGTTCCTGGAGATGAGCAGCGAACTGTGGCATCGCGTGCTGCGCGTCAATCTCGATGGCGCATTCTACACATTCCGTGCGGCCGCGCGGCACATGGTGGAGCGTGGTGGCGGCGGCGTGCTGGTCGGTACGGCGTCGCTGGCCGCGATCGAGGCGGCGCCGCGAAGCGAGCACTACGCGGCGACGAAGGGTGGCATGATCTCGATGGTGCGCGCGCTGAGCGCTGAGTTCGCGCGGCATAGCGTGCGGGCGCACGCGATCCTGCCAGGGTGGATCGAGACCGATATGACGCAGCGGTTGACCACGAACGATACGTTCCACGGCAAGGTCATGCCACGGATTCCAATGCGGCGGTGGGGGCACGGTGACGATTTCGGCGGGATCGCCGTGTACCTGATGAGCGCGGCGTCGCGGTATCACACCGGCGATACGTTCGTGATCGACGGTGGGTACTCGCTGTTCTGACCGAGGCTCACCTACCGCGGCAGCGTGCTGCTGCCCATCAGGAACTCATCGACCGCCTGGGCGCATTGCCTGCCTTCGCGGATCGCCCATACCACGAGTGACTGTCCGCGCCGCATGTCGCCGGCTGCGAACACCTTGCTGACCGACGTGCGATAATCCGTCGTGTTCGCCAGCACGTTGCCGCGCGGATCGAGTGCCACGCGCGCCTGTTCGACCATGCCCTGCTTCCTGGGTCCAAGAAAACCCATCGCCAGCAGCACCAGGTCAGCCTTTAGCGGGAACTGGCTGTTCGGAACCTCCTGCATCGCCATCCGACCGTCCGCGCCCTTGACCCATTCGACGCGGACGCACTCAAGCGCCTCGACCTTGCCCGACAGGCCCACGGCACGCTTGGTCAGCACTGCCCAGTCGCGGTCACAGCCCTCGTCATGCGCATGCGAGGACCGCAGCTTCAGCGGCCAATCCGGCCAGGTCAGCGCCTTGTTCTCGCGCTCCGGCGGCTTGGACAAAATCTCCAGTTGCGTGATGGAGGCTGCGCCCTGACGTACCGACGTGCCGATGCAGTCGGAACCAGTATCGCCACCGCCGATCACCACCACATGCTTGCCCTTCGCGGTAATCGTGCCGCGTCCCATCGTTGCGCGCGCTTCAGCATCGCCAGCGCCGCGCCTGTTCTGCTGCGTCAGGAAATCCATCGCGAAGTGGATGCCATCAAGCCCGCGTCCCTGCACCTCCAGATCGCGCGGCCACTCTGCGCCGCCTGAGAGCACCACCGCGTCAAAGTCGCGCAGCAGCGAGGCGATTGGCAGGGTAACGCCGATCTCGATGCCGGTGCGGAATGCGACACCCTCCGCCGTCATCTGCTCGATACGCCGATCGATCAGATGCTTCTCCATTTTGAAATCCGGAATGCCGTAGCGCAGCAGGCCGCCGATGCGGTCGGCTTTCTCAAACAAGGTCACGGTATGACCGGCGCGGGCGAGCTGCTGCGAGCACGCCATGCCAGCCGGACCGGAACCTACGACGGCAATGCGTTTGCCGGTACGATGTGATGGCGGATGAGGCTTGATCCAGCCTTCCTGCCAGGCGCGATCGACGATGGCGCATTCGATCGTCTTGATGGTCACCGGGTTGTCGTCGATGTTCAGCGTGCACGACGCCTCGCATGGCGCCGGGCAGATGCGGCCGGTGAACTCGGGAAAGTTGTTGGTGGAATGCAGCGTGCGGATCGCCGCTTCCCACTGGTGGCGGTAGACCAGGTTGTTCCAGTCCGGAATCAGATTGTTGACCGGACAGCCGTTGTGGCAGAACGGGATGCCGCAATCCATGCAGCGCGCCGCCTGTTCTGACAGCTCCGGTTCGGTCAGCGGCTTGAGGAACTCAGTCCACGTCCTGCGCCGCACGTCGGGCTTGTCATAGCCGCGATCGTGGCGCTCGATTTCGAGGAAGCCGGTGACCTTGCCCATTGGAAATCCTCAGTCGGCGGCAGCGGCTTTGGCCGCCTGGCGTTCTGCGCGCAGTTCGACCAAGGCGCGCCGGAAGTCGAGCGGCATCACCTTCACGAAGCTCACCAGTGCCGTGTCCCAGTTGTCCAGCAGTTCGCGTGCCCGCGCGCTGCCGGTGTACAGCAGATGTCGTTCGACCAGCACACGCAACCGTTCTGCGTCAAACCGCAGAAGGTCGCCCATGCCGCTGTCCTCGACCGACAGAGCGCGCTGCCGCGGCCGCTCGGGATCGTCGGCGGCTTCGCGATCCGGCGGCAGGATCGGTTCCAACTCGACACCGGCCATGTTGCACAGGCTTTCAAAGCGTCGCTTCGGGTCATAGACATAGGCAACACCGCCCGACATGCCGGCGGCGAAGTTGCGCCCGGTATCGCCCAGCACTGCGACCACGCCACCAGTCATGTACTCGCAGCCATGATCGCCGCAGCCTTCGACCACCGCGATCGCGCCGGAGTTCCGCACGGCAAAGCGTTCGCCTGCGACGCCCTGGAAATATGCATCTCCGGCAATCGCGCCGTACAACACGGTGTTGCCGATGATGATGTTCTCGGTCGGCTCGCGCTTTGCTTCCGCCGGTTGTCGCACGACAACACGGCCGCCCGATAATCCCTTGCCGACATAGTCGTTGGCGTCGCCCGTCAGTTCCAGAGAGATGCCGCGGGAGAGAAACGCGCCGAAGCTCCCGCCGGCGTTACCGCGCAGGCTGATCTGGATCGTGTCCTCCGGCAGACCGGCATGGCCGTAACGCTTCGCGACCTCGCCAGACAGCATGGCACCAACCGTGCGGTGCACGTTGCGGATTTCGTGCGAGATGCGCACTGGCTCGCCCCGCTGCAGGGCCGGCATTGCCAGCTCGATCAGTTCGTTGTCCATCGCGCGGTCGAGGTGATGGTTCTGCTTCTCGCAATTGTAGATCGCGACACCCTCACGTGCCGGCGCCTGATACAGGATGCGGCTGAGATCGACTCCTTTCGCCTTCCAGTGTTCGATCGCGCTGCGCATGTCTAACCTGCCGACCTGGCCGACCATTTCGCTGAACGTGCGGAAGCCGAGTTTCGCCATCAGCTCGCGCACTTCCTCGGCGATGAAGAAGAAGAAGTTGATCACGTGCTCCGGCTGGCCGGTGAACTTCTTGCGCAGCACCGGGTCCTGCGTGGCAATGCCGACCGGGCAGGTGTTCAGGTGGCATTTGCGCATCATGATGCAGCCGGCGGCGATCAGCGGCGCGGTTGAGAAGCCGAATTCATCGGCGCCCAGCAGAGCACCTATCACCACATCGCGTCCGGTGCGCAGCCCGCCATCGACCTGCACGGCGATGCGTCCGCGCAGGCCGTTCAGCACGAGTGTCTGCTGCGTTTCGGCCAGGCCGATTTCCCACGGCGAACCGGCATGCGTGAGCGACGTAAGCGGCGACGCACCGGTGCCGCCTTCGAAGCCGGAAATCGTCACGTGATCCGCGCGCGCCTTGGCGACACCGGCGGCAACCGTGCCGACGCCCACCTCCGACACCAGCTTGACCGAAATGCGCGCCGCCGAATTGGCATTCTTCAGATCGGCGATGAGCTGTGCCAAGTCTTCGATAGAATAGATGTCGTGGTGCGGCGGTGGCGAGATCAGTCCCACGCCCGGCGTCGAATAGCGCACGCGCGCGATGTTCTTGTCGACCTTGCGCCCAGGCAACTGGCCACCTTCGCCGGGCTTGGCGCCTTGCGCCATCTTGATCTGCAGATCGTCGGCATTCACCAGGTACTCGATGGTGACGCCGAAGCGGCCGGAGGCGACCTGCTTGATCGCTGACCGCATCGAATCGCCGTTCGGCAGCCGTTTGTAGCGATCGGATTCCTCGCCGCCTTCGCCGGTGTTGGATTTGCCGCCAATCCGGTTCATCGCGATCGCCAGCGTGGTGTGCGCCTCGCGCGAGATCGACCCGAAGCTCATGGCACCGGTGGCGAAGCGCTTCACGATCGACGCCGCCGGCTCTACTTCATCCAAACGCACCGGCGCATCGACGAACTTCATCTGCATCAGCCCACGCAGCGTCAACAGGCGGCGGCTCTGGTCGTTGATCAGGTTGGTGAACGCCGTGAACTCCGCGCGCGAGTCACCGCGTGCCGCATGTTGCAGCTTAGCCACCGAGTTCAGGTGTCCAGGCGTGTTCCTCGCCGCGCAGACGGAACGCATAGTCACCGCCGGCGTCCAGCATCCCTTCGTAGATCGGGTTGTCGCCATAGGCGTTCTGGTGCCGTTGCACCGCCTCGCGCGCGATCTCCTCGAAGCCGGCACCTTCGATCGTGCTGGCGGTGCCGGTGAAGCATTTCTCCACGAAGTCGCTCGACAGCCCCACCGCGTCGAAGATCTGCGCGCCACAATACGACTGATAAGTGGAAATACCCATCTTGGACATCACCTTCAGGATGCCCTTGCCCACCGCCTTCAGGTAGTTCTTCTGCACCTCATAGGGCTTCTCGCGCAGGCCGTTCTGCGCGCGGATCTGCTCCAGCGTCTCGAACGCGAGGTACGGGTTGATCGCCTCTGCGCCGTAGCCTGCGAGCACGCAGAAATGGTGCACCTCGCGCGCCTCGCCGGTCTCGACGACAAGGCCGGTGCCAGTGCGCAGGCCACGCCGGATCAGATGATGATGCACGGCCGCGGTCGCCAACAGCGCCGGCATCGGAATTCGGGTGGACGATACCGCGCGATCGGACAGGATCAGAATGTTGAAGCCATCCAGAACCGCGTCGGTCGCCTCGCTACAGATGCGATCGACCGCGCGCGCCATGCCCGCGGCGCCTTCGCTGGCGGGCCAGGTCACGTCGATGGTGCGGGTGCGGAATGCGTCGCCAACCAGCGATGAGATCGCCCGGACCTTTTCGAGATCCGTATTGGTCAGGATCGGCTGCGCCACCTCGAGACGGTAGTGCGAACCTGCATGATGACCCAGCAGATTTGGCCGCGGCCCGATCATCGATACCAGCGACATCACCAGCGCCTCGCGGGTCGAGTCGATCGGCGGGTTGGTGACCTGGGCGAAGTTCTGCTTGAAGTAATTGTACAGTAGCTTCGGCTTGTTCGACAGAACGGCAAGCGGTGTGTCGGTGCCCATGGAACCCACCGGGTCATCGCCGTCCTGGGCCATCGGCTCGAGGAAGAACTGAATGTCCTCCTGCGTATAGCCGAATGCCTGCTGCTGCTTCAGCAGGGATGTCATGTCATTCGGCCTTGCGGGCGGCATCTCCGGCATAGGCGCCGGCGTCTCTGACGGCTCCGGCAGTTCCTCAAGCTGCACCTGTGTGGTCTTCAGCCACTCGGCGTACGGATGCTTGGTCGCCAGTTGCTGCTTCACCTCGTCGTCGCCGATGATGCGGCCTTGCTCCAGGTCGATCAGCAGCATCTTGCCGGGCTGCAGCCGCCACTTGTGGACGATGCTTTCTTCCGGCACGGGTAGCACGCCGGCCTCGGACGCCATGATCACATGGTCATCGTCTGTCACGATGTAACGGGCAGGGCGCAGACCGTTGCGATCCAGCGTGGCGCCGATCTGGCGGCCGTCGGTGAATGCGATGGCCGCTGGACCGTCCCATGGTTCCATCAGTGCCGCATAGTACTCGTAGAACGCCCGCCGGTCCGGATCCATCAGCGGATTTTCCGCCCATGCCTCCGGGATCAGCATCATCATTGATTGCGCCAGCGAATAACCGCCGGCGACCAGGATCTCCAATGCGTTGTCGATGCACGCCGTATCCGACTGGCCGTGCGGGATCAGCGGCCACATCTTGTCGAGGTCCGGCCCGATCAGTTCCGACGCCATCGAATGGCGCCGCGCATACATCCAGTTGACGTTGCCGCGGACTGTGTTGATCTCGCCGTTATGCGCCAGGAAGCGATACGGATGCGCCAGACGCCAGGACGGGAACGTATTGGTGGAGAAGCGTTGATGCACCAGCGCCAGCGCCGATTGGGTCAGCGGATTGCTCAGATCGCAGTAGAACGTGCCCACCTGCGGAGCCAGCAGCAGCCCCTTGTAAACCACGGTGCGCGTCGAGAAAGACGGCATGTAAAGGTCGCTAAGCCCCGGCAGATGCCGCTGATTTTCCAGGCTGCGCACATTGTTGAGGGTCTGCTTGCGGATCGTGAGGATCTTCCGCTCGAATGCGTCCTGATCCTTGATCTTCGGACTGGCGATCACGATCGCCTGGCGGATCACCGGCATCGTTTCGATTACGCGCCTACCCAGGCCTTCCATATCGATGGGGACTTCGCGCCATCCCAGCAGCGTCTGGCCCTCGGTCGTGATGTAATGTTCGAACAGGCGGATCGCGAATTCCCGCGCGCTGGCGTCCTGCGGCAGGAAGCACATCGCCACCGCGTAGCGACCGAGCGGCGGCAGTGTCAGATCGTTCTCCTCCGCCCAGTCGCGCAGGAGCTTGTCCGGCATTTGGATCAGGCAGCCGGCGCCGTCTCCCACCAGCGGGTCAGCACCTACCGCGCCACGATGATCCAGATTTACCAGGATCTGCAGCCCGCGTCGGATGATATCGTGCGACTTTCGGCCCTTGATGTTGACGACGAAGCCCACTCCGCACGAGTCATGCTCATTGCGGGGATCGTACAGTCCTGGTCCCGCCGGGGATCCCATCATTGGCCCTCAACCGCCTCCGTTTGCAGGACGTGGCTTCGCCGCCCGTTGCCTGGGCGGGTCGCAAACGTAGACGTTAGCCTCCGCTTTGCTGCGCTGCAACGGACCAAGCTGGCGGGATCGGCTCCGAACCGTCCTGGGCGCGAAATGGCCCGGCTTTCGGGCGACCCTTCTACCGGATCAGCCTGGTATGGATATCGCTCTGTGGTTCGGACCTTGCCTAGCCGCCACGGGCCCGCTGGCCACGCTGCGCTGCTTTGGGACCACGCCGTTTCGCTGCCGGGCGCGCTTGTGGCGTCGCCGGCTTGCGGCCAAGACCGATCTTCTTCGCCAATGATGAACGGACCTTGGCATAGCTGGGTGCGACCATCGGATAATCCGCAGGCAATCCCCAGCGTTGGCGATACTGCGCAGGCGTCATCTTGTACGCCGTCATCAGATGCCGCTTCAGCATCTTCAGCTTTTTGCCGTCCTCGAGACAGATGATGTACTCGGGTTTGACCGACTGTTTGACAGAAACCGCCGGCACCGGCTTGGCCGGCTCAACCGGCGCCTGACCAACGTCTCGCAGCGTCTGGTAAACCTTCTCAATCAGGCCAGGTAATGCCTCGGCCTGAACTGTATTGTGTTCGACATGCGCGGAGACGATCTGGGCTGTCAACCGCAGAACCGTTTCCGACGACCCGGATTCATCCATCGCGACGGCCTTTAACGAAGCATCGACCACCACTACAGCAATATTACGGGCGTTACCAGCTGTTCTATGGGTTTGACACTTAGCGAGTGATTGAAATAATGCGACAGCGTATGCGTCTGTTCCATCAACGATCGGCCATGAAGCGTGGTCGAGAAACGTCAAGTAGCGCCGTGGGCAAGACTGTCCTTGGGGGCAGAACAGTCCAACACCACAACCGACCTATTGTCGAAATCCGCTCCGGCAGGTGGCAATGATGCTCGGCTTGGTTGTCAAAGTAAAACCTGATGCTTCCTTGCCGAGTGCAACACAATCTGCCTCAATTGCAACAGACTGCAACCGAGGTGCAACCGATGCGCTTGATGCCGCTTCTCGCCAGCCTCGCCACCCTTGCCGCGTGCACGTCAATGGCACTCGCCCAGCAGGGCGAAACGCTGCGCATCGGTATGCGCGACGATCCTGATATCCTCGATCCGACGTTCTCGCGCACCTATGTCGGCACCGTGGTGATGACCGCGCTTTGCGACAAGCTGTTCGACTTCGACGCGAAGCTGAACATCGTACCGGTTCTGGCCACCGGGTACGAATGGGCGGACAACAGGACGCTGCTGATCCGATTGCGGCCTGGCGTGCAGTTCCAGAACGGCGAGAAATTCGATGCCGATGCGGTGAAATACACGCTGGAGCGCCACCTCAATGCCAATGGCAGCTTTCGCCGCAGCGAGATCGGCGCGATGGACCACCTCGAGGTGGTGGACCCGCTGACCGTGCGCGTGGTGATGAAACAGGCGTTCTCGCCGTTCGTCGCCATCCTCACCGACCGCGCCGGGATGATGCTGCCGCCCAAGGCCGCCGAGGCCGAGGGGAAGGATTTCGGTCTACATCCGGTCTGCGCGGGGCCGTTCCGGTTCGTCGAGCGCGTGGCACAGGACCACATCACGCTGGAGCGATTCCCCGGCTATTGGGATGCATCGCGCATCCATTACGACCGCGTCACCTACCGCATCATTCCCGACAGCAGCATTCGACTGGCAAACTTGCAGGCCGGCACGTTGGATCTCACCGAGATCGCAGCGCTCGACGCGGAAACGGTGCAGCGCGACCCGAAGCTCGCGCTGGTTTCGGTGCCAAGTCTCGGCTATGGCGCGCTGACCATCAACATCGGCAACTTTCCGAAGGCCGAGACGCCGCTTGGTCGCGACGTCCGCGTGCGGCACGCCTTCGAGCTGGCGCTGGATCGCGAGGCGATCAGTCAGGTGGTCTCCGCCGGCACCGCTCGGCCGAATGCGCAGGCCACTTCACCGCTCAGCCCGCTCTATGTCGAGGAGATCGCCCCGCCGAAACGCGACGTTGCGAAGGCGCGCGCATTGCTGAAGGAGGCCGGCGTTGCCACGCCATTTCCGGTGCCGCTGGTCGTATACAACACGCCGCAGGGCGTGCAGACCGGCGAGGTGATCCAGTCGATGGCGGCAGAAGCGGGGTTCGCTGTGCAGGTCAACGCGATGGAGTTCGGCACGGCACTCGCGACGGTGCAGCGCGGCGACTACGTGGTGACGCTGGGCGGCTGGTCGGGACTGCTCGACACCGACAGCAATGTGTGGAGCTTCCTACACACCGGCGGAGCGCTGAACCGGGCGGGATATTCGAATCCGAGGGTGGATGAGTTGCTGGATCGCGCCCGCACCGTGAGCGACATCAATGAACGCCGGGACGCCTATGCTGGGGTGTGGCAGCAGGTCAGCAAGGACCTGCCGATCATCTATCTCTATACGCCGCGCAACATTACTGGCCTGAGCCGGAAGGTTGCCGGCTTTACGCTGCTTGCCGACGGACTGCTGCGCCTCCAGGACGTGCGTCCGGCGCAATGAAATGAAGCGCAGCGAATGACAAGGGGAGCCTTCATGCAACATATTGCCGCCCTCGCCTGCACCGCATTGCTCGCAATCGGCACCGCGCGCGCCGACACCACACTGGTGGTGAGCATGGCGGCCGATCCGACCGGCCTCGATCCGGAAGCGGTGCTCAATAATACCTCCGGCTTCGTCATGGCGACGATCTATGACGGATTGATCCGCTATAAACCGGGAACCGTCGAAGTCGAGCCGGGACTGGCAGAGAGCTGGGACGTTTCCGCTGATGGGTTGACCTATACCTTTCACCTGCGCAGGGGCGTCAAATATCAGGACGGCACGCCGTTCAATGCCCAGGCGGTGATTGCCGGGCTGGACCGACAGCTCAAGAAGGATGATCCGAACTATATACTCAATACTGGCCCGGTGCAGAGCTACCTCGACTTCACCTACGGCTCCGTCGCGTCGTACCGCCCGATCGACGACAGCACTGTGGAACTGAAGATGAAGGTGCCGTCGGCCGCCCTGCTCGCCAGCCTGGCGATGGTGTGGAACGGCGTGGTCAGCCCGACGGCGGTCGCGAAATACGGCAAGGAGTTCCGCAACCATCCGGTCGGCACCGGACCATTCATCTTCCGCGAGTGGCGCGAGCGCGACGAGGTCGCGCTGGATGCCAACCCCGATTACTGGAAGGGTAAGCCGAAGGTCAATCACCTGGTGTTCAAGGAGTATCCGGATTCGCAGGCTGCCCTGCTCGCTCTGAAGCGCGGCGATGTGCAGATCATGGGCGACGTGGCCACGCCGGTGATCGCGTCGATCCGCGGTGATTCGAACCTCGTGCTGCTGACGCAGCCCGGTCTGGCGGTGAACGGCATGGCGATGCCGAATGAGGTGCCGCCGTTCACCGACAAGAGGGTGCGCCAGGCGCTGAACTATGCGGTGGACAAGCAGGCGATCGACAAGGCGCTGTACAGCGGGCTGGCGACGCCGATGGTTTCGCCGCTGCCGGAGGCGCAATGGGGCTTCGACACTACGATGAAGGGGTATCCCTATGATCCGGCGAAGGCGAAGGAGTTGTTGGCCGCTGCCGGTGTGAAGCCTGGTCTCAAGGTCGAACTGCTCGCTTACAGCACACCGCGCGGCTATAACCCGGCCGGGCCTGATCTTGCGGTGGCATTGCAGGGCTATTTCCAGAAGGTCGGTATCGAGGCCGATGTGCGTAAGCTCGACATCGGTGCGTTCCTCGCCACGGTGCGATCTGGCAAGTATCAGGGGATGTTCATCTCCGGCTTCAGCGGCGATAATGGCGATCCGGACAACTTCTTGAACGCCTTGTTCAACTCTAGTCAGATGCCGGTCGGTGACACCGAACACTACAAGAATTTGGCTGTGGACCAGCTGATGGACGAAGCCGCGCGCGAGCCTGACCATGGCAAGCGCGTCGCGATGTACCGGACGATCCAGCACCAGATCCTCGAGGATGCACCCTGGGTGTTCGTGAATTCTGTGCTCCAAGTACGCGCCGCGCGGAAGGAGGTGGTGGGGTTCAGGCTCAATCCAACGCAGATGTTCTTCGACATGGACCAGGTATCGGTGCAGAAGTAGAGTCAATACCAAGTTCCGCTAGCCACGACTCATGTCTGTCAGCTAGACTAGTGCCGCGGGATGACGCGCAAGAATTGAAAAGCAGATCAGAGCAGATGCATGCAGATGGCACTGCGATCGAGGTAGCACTGAGCGTAAGCCAAACGGATCGCTTAGGCTCGCGCCATCACTGTCTTCTGCGTGTATCATCCTGTATCTGCGTCTACTGCCTTACTTTCGCCCCGCTGGCGGTAGCGGTGGCGTTTGGAAGGTCAACCCCACATTCGTCCGCCGTAGATCGTTGCCAGTGGGACGGCAGCGGATAGGGTGCGCGGATCGATGCGCTCTGGCGCTGGCTTTTGCTGCTGGCCCGCCTTGAGCGTGACGGGCGGCAGCCTGCGGCGATTCAACTCCAGCAGGGTAGGTTCCATCCCAAGCTTGAATCAGATGTCAACTCGCGTCGGGAATGCCCCTTATGTTAGGTCCTATGGGGCCAAGCCCGGCGATGACGAATGGGGCGGATGCGTCTCTCTCATTCGCCGTCGAAGATTGCCTCCGGCAGCAGTGCTGAGACGACAAAGTTTGGCACATCAACCACGTTGGAAACACGTAGGTCGACGGCGACGCTGCAGATCACGTAGGCCTGCTGACGGGAAAAGCCGCGTTCCTGCAGCAGCTCCATCATGTTGAGGACCGCGTTGCGGCAGGCAAGCGTGAGGTTCTCTGCCTCGATTTCGCCTGACGCGTTGATCGGCATGCCCATCACGCCGAGCAAGCGTTCCGGCGCTGCGTAGCGCGGATCTGCGAAATAGCTGGTGCGCGAGAACACCGGCGCACTGAACTTTCGCCGGGTCGCGAGGCCCTTGTGCACCTTGAAGCGCACCACGCAGGTCGCACCCATTTCGACCGCGGTTACGCAGACCTCGCCGTCGCCCTGCGCGAAGTGGCCGTCGCCTGTGGAGAACAGCGCGCCTTCCTTGAACACCGGCAGATAGAGTTTGGCGCCCTTGGTGAGCTGCTTCACGTCGAAATTGCCGCCGTTCTCGCGTGGCGGCAGAGTGCGCAGGCCGGTGAGGCCGCAGGGACCGGTGGGCACCGCGCCGTTGGCATCGGGCGGCAGGGCGAAGCCGCCCGCGTCGATCACGCGCTGTTCGCGCGCGGTCCAGGCGGCGAGTTGCTCGGCGGTGGGTGCAACGGCGGACACACCCATGAACGGTGCGCCGGGAATACGCACACCGGGAAGCTGTGCGGACGTGGCCCAGTTGTCCTTGAGCTGCCAGTGCACCAGGAACGGTTCGGTCATGACGTCGCGCAGGAAGCCCAGGCCCGGCATGATCGCGCTGAACGCGATGGGCTGCGGGATGATGTCGGTGAACTCGATCTCCAGTATGTCGCCCGGCTGCGCACCTTTGACGAAGATCGGACCGGTGAGCGGGTGCACCGCGCCCGCGTTGAGCGAGGCGAAGTCGGCGACGGTCGTGGCGGGCGTGATCTGACCGTCGAGTGCGTCGCGGGTTTCCAGGGCGATCTCTTCGCCTTCGCTGATTTCGGCGGCTGGAGCGATGTCGGGGTGGTAGCGGTTGTGGCCGCAGTTCGGCTCGTCGCAGAGCGGCTTGCTGCGGTCGATCCGTATGGCATGCATGGCGAGGCTCCTCTGCTGGTACCCACTATCGTTGAAGGTTCGATGATGTGATTTTATGACCGGGATTGCTTCGTCGCTGCGCTCCTCGCAATGACAGCACAAATGTTTCGCCGTACTAGCTGGTCGTTGCGGCAAATCGTTGCAGAAGAAACTGTGTCAGCAGCGCACTGCCGATCATGAAATCGTCGATAGCCATGGCCTCACGCGGGTTGTGGCTGCCGTTCTCGTTGCGCACGAAGATCATGCCCATTGGAACGCCGGCCGCGCCGAAAGCGGCGGCGTCATGAGAGGCCGGACTACCGAGTTGCAGTACCGGGATAGACAGATCAGAGGCGCAATGCTCCAACGTCGACTTGATCGAGGGATCGACTGTACCGACTGCGGCGCGCGCCTTGGGTCCGCGATGGAAGCGCACGCCACGGCGCTGCTCAATCGAGGCAATGATCGCATCGACCTGGCGGCCAAGTTCCGCGAGCACGGCTTCGTCATAGGCACGCACATCGAGGCTGAAATGGAAGGCACCCGGCACGATGGTCAGGCCATGCGCCGCTGGATCGGTGTGGAAGCGGCCCAACGTGCAGGCCATCGGCACGCCCTTCGCCTCGTATTCTTCCCACAGATGCTCGAGCGCCATGGCGAACTCGGCGCCGGCCATCGCGGCGTCGCGGCGGAAACGGCGCGGCAGGCCGACGTGGTCGTGTCTGCCCTCGATGCGCGCATCGGGATAGCGGAAGTTGCCGGGAATGCCGGTGCAGATGGCGACTGGGCGGCCGGCTTCGACCAGGCTAGGTGCCTGCTCGATGTGCAGTTCGAGATAGGCGGCGATGCATTGCGGATCGAGGTAGCGTGCGCCGCCGCGCAGCACTGCGGGATTTCCACCGCAGTCGGCGATGTGTTCGGCCAGCGTGCGATTGGTGTCGATGCGCCGCACATCAAGCGCGCCATCCGGCAGCATGCCGAGTGCGCCGCGGCTGCCGATATAGGAGACCTGGAACCAGATGCTCTCCTCGGCGCGAATGCCCATCACTGTAAGGTCGCGATCCAACTCGATGCCCGCGCGCTGGAGGGCTGCGACCGCGACAAGCCCGGCCACCACACCTGCCGCGCCGTCAAAGTTGCCGCCATGCGGGACGGAGTCGAGATGCGAACCGACGATGACGCGCTTCCCCTGCGGATCGCGGCCGGCGAGGGTCATGTAGAGGTTGGCAGCGGCATCATGTTCGATGCGCAGCCCGAGGTGACGTGCTGCGGCGGTCACTGTCGCGTGCGCACGCTGTTCGCCTGGGCCGTACGGATCGCGCGACACGCCAGGTTCGTCGAGCCCGTCGCGACGAAGCTGGTCGAACAGGCTTTCTGCCAGTTTGCATTGCGCCGCCACTGCCGCAGCGAGATCCATCATCCGTGCCTCTCATTCATGTCCCGGCGCCAATTCGCGATACAGAGCCGCATAGCGCGCGGCCGGCCGGTGCCAGCTTACATCGGTCTGCATCGCGTTGTGCTGCAGCCGTCGCCACACGTCGGGCTGTCGCCACACCGACAGCGCACGCAGGATCGCTGCAGCCAACATTTCGCTCGTCACCGGCGAGAAGTGAAAGCCGGTGCCGATGCCAGCGGCCAGCGCCATCTCGTTGGCGTCGATCACCGTGTCGCAGAGCCCACCTACATGCGCGACGACCGGCAACGTGCCATAGCGCATGGCACAGAGCTGGGTCAGTCCGCACGGCTCGAAGCGCGAAGCCATCAGCAGCGCATCGCAGCCGCCCTGGATCAGATGCGCCAAGCCTTCGTCGTAGCCGATCTGTACGCCTACATTGTCCGAGTATGCTGCGGCGGCGGCGCGTAAACCCGCTTCCAGCGGTGCCTCGCCGGAGCCGAGAACGACAAGCTGTCCGCCGCCGTCAAGCAGAACCGGCAGCGCGGCAAGCAGCAAGTCGATCCCCTTCTGCGCCGACATTCGACTGATCACGCCGAAGAGCAGCTTCGCCGGATCTCGCCGTAGGCCGAGGCGAGCCTGCAGCGCCGTCTTGTTCGCGGCGCGTTCGGTAAGCCGATCGACATCGAACGTCGCAGCGAGATGCGTGTCGTTCGCCGGGTCCCATACATGCGTATCGATGCCGTTGAGGATGCCCGACAGCACGTCGGCGCGGGCTCGGAGCAGACCGTCGAGACCCACGCCGCCGGCCGGTGCTTGGATCTCTGCGGCGTAGGTGGGGGATACCGTGGTGATCCGGTCGGCGAATTGCAGTCCAGCCTTCAGGAAGCCGATGCCGCCGTAGTATTCGACGCCCTGAACGGTGAACGCATCCGGAGGAAACCCGAGATGCCGCAAGAGCCCAGCCGGAAATTGCCCCTGGAACGCAAGATTGTGGATCGTCATCACGGTCGGCGGGTCGATGGCGCCAGCGTAGTGCAGATAAGCCGGCACAAGCCCCGCCTGCCAATCATGCGCGTGCACAACGTCCGGCCGATATCCAGGGACCAATCCTTGTGCAAGCAGCACCGCTACACGCGACAGCGCGGCGAAGCGGAATGGATTGTCACTCCAGTCCGCACCGTCGGGGCTGCGATATGGATCGCCTTCGCGCGCAAAGAGATGGGTGGCATCGATCGCGAACAGGTCAAGCCCTTCCGCCTGCGCTGCCACGATGCGTGCCGCGCCACCGAACACATCGTCCAGCGTGGCAACCACCACGCCGCCTTCGAGTGACTCCAGAACGGAAGGATAACCCGGGATCACTGAGCGCACAGCGACGCCCTGCGTGGCGAGCGCGCCAGGAAGCGCACCGGTGACATCGGCGAGACCACCTGTCTTGATCAGTGGAAATATCTCCGAAGCCACCGCGAGGACGTTGAGCGCCGCCATCACCTCAAACGGTCGAGCATCGGCTGAGTAATCAGGCAGACGCCTTGCTCGGTGCGGCGGAACCGTTTTGCGTCGGCAATCGGGTCTTCGCCGACCACCAGGCCTTCAGGAATCCGCACTCCGCGATCGATGATGACGTTGCGCAGCCAGGCAGAACGGCCGATGTCCACGTATGGCATCACGACGGTGTTCTCGATGCTCGCGAAGGAGTGCATGTGCACGCCGGTGAACAGCAACGAGCGGTGCAGCGACGCGCCGGAGATGATGCACCCCCCGGAGACCAGCGAACTGATTGCCTGTCCACGGCGGCCATCCGCGTCGTGCACGAACTTGGCGGGCGGCGTGACCTCGGCGTAGGTCCAGATCGGCCACTCACTGTCATAGAGATCGAGCTGCGGGATCACTTCGGTCAGGTCGATGTTAGCCTGCCAATACGCGTCGAGCGTGCCGACGTCTCGCCAATAGGCCTCTGCCTCGAATCCGGATCGCACGCACGATTCGGTGAAGCGGTGCACCTGCGCCTTGCCGTGTTTCACGAGATACGGGATCAGGTCCTTCCCGAAATCGCGATTCGAGTTGGGGTCGGCGGCATCCCGTCGAAGCTGGTCGAACAGAAACTTAGTGGCGAAGACATAAATACCCATGCTGGCCAGCGCTTTGTCGGGCTTGTCCGGCATACCGGGCGGGTCTTTTGGTTTCTCCAGAAACGACAGGATGCGGTCGGTGCCGTCCACCGCCATGACGCCGAAATCGGACGCTTCCTCGCGCGGCACCTCGATGCACCCTACCGTCACGTCGGCCTGACGCTCATGGTGCATCTGCAGCATCGGCTCGTAGTCCATCTTGTAAACGTGGTCGCCGCCGAGAATGATGATGTGGTCCGGACTGTAACTCTCGATGATGTCGATGTTCTGATACACCGCATCGGCGGTTCCGGCGTACCATTCGGTCTCGGAAACACGCTGCGACGCGGGCAGTATGTCGAAGCTCTCATTGCGTTCAACGCGAAAGAAGTTCCAGCCACGCTGGAGATGACGGATCAGGCTGTGCGCCTTGTACTGCGTCGCGACCCCGATGCGGCGGATGCCGGAATTCAGCGCGTTCGACAGGGCGAAGTCGATGATCCGCGATTTGCAGCCGAAATACACCGCCGGCTTGGCACGCCGGTCGGTAAGTTCCATCAACCTGCTGCCGCGGCCACCTGCCAGCACATAGGCCATTGTGGTTCGTGCGAGCGGCCCGGATTTCGGGATTGCCAGCATGGCATCACTCCGGTCAGGCGTTGGCGAGCTCGGTGAGGATGCGGTCGCGCGTCGCGGTGTCGCCATCTTCGTGCACGGGCTGGATGCAGACCTGCGTCGCGCCCGCGGCTAAGTGCGCGCGCAGGCCCTCGCGTACCTTGTCGGCTCCGCCCCACAGCACCATCGCGTCGATGAACCGGTCGGAACCGCCGTTCGCCAGTTCGGCTTCCGAGAAGCCGATACGCAGCCAGTTGTTGCGGTAGTTGTCGAGGGTCATGTAGCGCGACAGCTCCTTGCGCCCGAGCGCACGCGCCTTCGCCGGATCGGTTTCAAGTAAAACCTTCTGTTCGGCGACGAGCCACTTGCCGCGGCCGAGGATGCGTGCGGCTTCGGCAGTGTGCTGTGGCGTGGTGTTGTAGGGTAGCGCGCCGCGTGTGTGGCTCGCTGCCAGCTTCAGCATCAGCGGACCGAGTGCTGCGATGGCGATCGGCCAGGTGTCGGAGCCGGCCTCACCCTTGGTGATGCCGTCGAGGTAGGCGCGCATCGCCGGCACCGGTTTTTCGTATTTGTGACCGCGAATGCCTTCGACCATCGGAACGTGGCTGACCCCGAGACCGAGGATGAAGCGGTCGCCGTAGAGGGATTGCAGTGAGAGCAGACCCCGGCGGGAGGTGAAGGCATCGCGCGCGTAGATCGAGGCGATGGAGCTGCCGAGATTCAGGTTATTCGTGTTGGCCAGCATAAAGCCGGCGACAGAGAGGGATTCGTAGCCACGGGATTCAGGGTACCACAACGTGCCGTAACCGAGACGCTCGACGGTCTGCACGAAGGTCTTGATCTGCTGAGGGCCGCCCAGCTTGTCAGTGGAGTACCACGCGCCAAGTCGCCCGAGTTGCATCGTCGCCTCCCATTAGTTTGTTGACCGAGGGGCCGGACGTTCACACCACCTTGTCCGCGCGGAACCGTGCGATGTCCGCGCCGCTGTATCCCAACTCCGCCAGCACCTCGTCGGTATGCTGCCCGAACATCGGCGGCGGGCGGTCGACACGCGGCCCATCATGAGCGAACTTGAACGCTGCCACGGGGACAGTGAACGGCCCCTCGATCCCTGGCGCACTATCCTGCCGATGCAGCACGCCGCGCGATGCGATCTGTGGATCGGCCAGCGCCTCGCCCATCGTGCGGACCCTCGACGCCGGCACGTGGCGCTCCTGCAGCCACACCTCCCACTCAGCCGCACCGCGCGTCATCATGATCTCGGCCAGCAGCCTTTCCTCGCGAGCATGGTCGGCGCGGCGTTCGTCGTTGGTGCGCTTGATCATCTCGGGGTGCTCGAGCACCGTCCACAGCCGCTTCTGCTGTCGCAGGTTGGATGCGCCCAGCATCACCATTCCGTCCTTGGTCTGATACGCCATGCTGGTCGCATGGCCGGTCGTGTTTCCCGACGGCTTCGGATGATGGCCGTTGCGCATATAGCCGGTCACGTGCGAGGCCATGAGGATGATCGCGACATCCAGCATCGCCATGTCGACGCGCTGGCCCTGACCGGTGCGCTCGCGCTGGAACAGTGCCGCCGACAGTGCGTAGGCGCCCATCGTGCCGGTGGCGTAGTCGATCGCCGGTGCGCCGATCTTGATCGGGTTGGCCGCCGGCGTGCCGGTCATTGCCATGATGCCGGAGGTGGACTGGATCACGTGGTCATACGCGGTCTGCTCGCGCCGCGGGCCGCCCTGGCCGAATGCCGAGAACGACGCATAGATCAACTTCGGGTTGATCTTGCGCAGGTCTTCATAGCCGAGACCCAGCGCCTCGAACGCGCCGGGCCGGTAGTTCTCCACCAGCACATCGGCGGTGGCCACCAGCTTCTTGAGGATCTCGCGGCCCTGCTCGGTCTTCAGGTTCAGCGTGATGGCACGCTTGTTGGAGCCCTGCGTCAGGAACCCTGTCCCCATGTTGGCGCGGTTCAGCGCATTGTCGCTGCCGGAATCGCGGCTCTGGTCCGGATCGTCCGGGTGTTCCACCTTGATGACATCGGCGCCCATCAACCCAAGCTGATAGGCGGCGAACGGTCCCGCGAGCACATGCGTAATGTCGATGATGCGGATGCCTTCGAACGGACGCGCCATGGCAGGTTCCCCCTTGACATTGCAACGGTGGCGCCTTGCCCGCATGGCGTCAACACGCTTGGATATCGCGGACAATGCGGAGGAACGCGGCGATGTCGGTGGATCTGATCATCGAAGGGCCGATGGCGAAGGTCGTGCTGAACCGGCCGGAGAAGCTGAACGCGCTGACCCACGAGATGCGTGCGCAGTTGCGCGACTACACGCAGCAGCTTCGATTCGATGAGAACGTGCGGGTCATCGTCGTGACCGGCGAGGGCCGCGCGTTCTGCACCGGCGCCGATGTCGGGCGCATGCAGCGCGGCGGACTGCGCGCCGAGCGAGAGAGGATGCAGGGTGGCAGCCACCAGTTCCTGCGCACGCTGCATGCGACCGAGAAGCCGGTAATCGCCGCGGTTCGTGGACCCACCGTGGGCATCGGTTGGTCGATCGCGCTCGCCTGCGACCTGATCGTTGCGTCGGAGACGGCGCGGTTCTCGCAGGTATTCCGACGCATCGGATTGGCGCCGGACGGCGGCGCGATCTGGTTCCTGACCCGTCGCATCGGACTGGCTCGCGCGAAGGAGTTGGTGTTCACCGCCCGCTTCGTCGAAGCGCAGGAGGCGTTGTCACTCGGGCTGGTCAATCATGTCGTGCCGGACGGCGAGCTGATGGCGAAGACCGAGGAATTGGCGGCCGATCTTGCATCGGGTCCCACGTTCGCCTTCGGCATGGCGAAGAAGCTGTTCCATATGGCGAGTGGGCCAAGCTACGAGGACTTCCTCGACTACGAGGCGTTCGTGCAACCGCAATTGGATCAGACCGAGGACCACCGCGAAGGCGTCGCGGCATTCAGGGAGAAGCGCAAGCCGAATTTCGTCGGACGCTAGCAACGCTGCCAGTGCCGGTGCGTTCATCACCCGATGAACCGCCATCACTCATCGCAGCCGCTGGAGCTGGAAATCAAGTTCCGGCTGGCTCCGGGTGCTCAAGCAGCGCTCGATCGAGAGGCGACGCTGCAATCGGACCGTAAGGCGCGGCACGAAGTCACCACCTATTTTGACACTGGCGCAGGAACCCTTGCGCGCGAGGGCGCCAGCCTGCGGGTGCGCTGCCGGTGCGGCGAACGCGTGCAAACTTTGAAGCTGCGCGGCAAGGGCGACGGTCCGTTCGGGCGCGGCGAATGGGAATGGCTGGTGAGCTCTGAACGGCCGGAGCCAGAACTGCTCATGGACACGCCGGCAGCGGGTTTGCTGAGTGCAGGAGAAGCGCTGAATCCGGTCTTTGTCACCGATGTGCAGCGCGTTGTCAGCACGGTGCGAACGGACGGAGCGATAATAGAGGCGGCGGTCGATCAGGGCCGGGTGATCGCCGGCAATTCGGCAGAAGAGATCCACGAGCTGGAACTCGAACTGAAGGATGGCGATCGAGCATCACTCTACCGGCTTGCGGCATCATTGCATGCCAACGTGCCAATGGTGCTTGGCGCGGAAAGTAAGGCAGATCGGGGCTGGCGGCTGCGCACCGGATGTCCGCGCGAGGCCGTGACGTACGCCGACGCGAAGTTGCCTACGGACGCGACGACCGCCGATGCGTTCCGCCGCATTGTCGAAGATGGGTTGGCGCATTTCATGGCAAACCAGCCTGCTGCGGCAGCAGGAGATGTCGAGGGCGTGCACCAGATGCGGATCGGGGTTCGCCGGTTGCGCGCGGCTCTGATGCTGTTCCGGCCCACGATCGAGCCTCACGCAGAGGCGACCCTCACCGAGACGTTGCGTTCGCTGGGCCGCATTTTCGGCCAGGCGCGCGACTGGGACGTGTTCTGCCTGGAAGTGCTGCCGTCGGCAGAAGAGCATGGCGTTGGACGATCCTGGCTCGACCTTCTGTGCGGTCCGGCCGAAGCAAAGCGCGCGATGGCGCATCGATTCGTCGCCGATCAGCTTGACGGTCCAGCTCTGACGGCGACGGTGCTGGGCCTGGCCGAACTGGCTGCGATGAACCCGCCGAGTATGCAAGAGCCGGTGGCTGTGATCGCGCCGAACCTATTGGAGCGGCTGGAACGGAAGGTGCTGCGGCGCGGCCGCCACATTGCGCGACACGACGATGCGGAACTGCACGCGCTGCGCAAGACGATGAAGAAGCTGCGCTACAGTGTGGAGTTTCTGGCGCCGCTGCTCCCGCACAAGCAGACAAAGGCGTTTCTGCACCAATGCAAGCGGCTGCTGAAACAGCTCGGGGCACTGAACGACGCGGTAGTGGCGGTTGTGCTGGCCGAGCAACTTGGCGGCGAGCGGCAGCCTGAGCTTGCTCCGGCAGTGGCAATGCTCGCCGGCTGGGCGGCGGGCCAACGGGCCGCCGCTCGCGATCGTTTGCCAAAGCAGTGGCACACGTTGCCATCCGTGCCGCTGCCAGGCTAGGGCGAGACCATCATTTGCGAGTTCGGTATGGCGGTCAGGCGCATCGTGCCAAACATTGCGGCCGGTAACGTCGAATTGGCGCAGACGTTCTACGGCGATGTGCTGGGAATGGACGTCGTCATGGATCTTGGGTGGATCATGACGTTCGGCGCGGCAGGGGATACGCATGCTGAACCGCAGATCAGCGTGGCGGAGCAAGGCGGATCAGGAACACAAGTGCCGTACATCTCCGTCGAGGTGGACAACCTCGATGAGGTCTGCGAGCGAGCGCGTAGTTCGGGCTTTGCGATCGAATATGGCCCTTCGACCGAGCCATGGGGCGTCAGGCGCTTCTATGTACGCGATCCCTTTGGGCGCCTCATCAACATCCTGACCCATCCTGAGTGAGGCAGAGCCGATAGCTCGCCGGCACGGGCGGCCCTCGCGCCTTGAGGCGACAGGCCGCCCAGGAACCGCAGTCAGACCGGGTCCCACGGATAGACGTCGCGAGTCCGTTCCAGCGGGGTGAAGCTGTTCTTCACCGCGGGTAGCCAGTGCTCGGCGAGCTTCTCCGGCGTCCAGCCGTCGGTGCGCGCCATGATGCGTATCGGCCGCGGTTGATTGTACAGATACACCTCGTTGCCGCGCACGCCGAAAATCTGCCCTGATACGCCTTCCGCCGCGTCGGTCCCCAGGAACGCGATGAGCTGGGCGATGTGATCAGGCCGCGTCCTCTCGGCGCGCGCCTTCATCTGCTCCTCGGTCTGCCCCGGCACCGTCTCGATCATGCGGCTGAATGCATGCGGCCCGATGCAGTTGGAGCGGATGTGGTAGCGCTGCATGTCCATGGCGATGCAGCGTGACAGCCCGGCGATGCCCAGCTTCGCGGCGCCGTAGTTCACCTGTCCGACGCTGCCGATCAGCCCCGAGGTGCTCGTGATATGCACGTAGCAGCCGCTTTCCTGCTTGCGGAAATGCGGCACCGCGGCGCGGCTGACATAGAAGGCACCGTACAGATGCACCTTCATCACCGCATCCCATTCCTCGGGCGTCATGTAGTGGAAGATGCGGTCACGCAGGATGCCCGCATTGTTCACCACCATGTCGATGCGGCCGAAATTATCGATCGCGGTCTGCACGATCTTCTGCGCGTTCTCCCACTCGGCGACGCTGTCGGTGTTGGCCACCGCACGGCCCTGGCCGTTCGCCTGGGTGATCTCGGCCACCACCTGCTGCGCCGGGCCAATGTCGTGGCCCTCGCCGGTCACCGCGGCGCCGACATCGCAGACCACCACTTTGGCGCCATTGGCCGCCAGGCAGATCGCCGTCGCGCGGCCGATACCGCGCCCTGCACCAGTCACCACGGCAACCTTGCCATCGAGCATTCCGGCCATTCGCTTCCTCCCATCGAAACCAGATGGGCCAACAATGCCCCGGGCGGCGGCGTGTGTCATCCTCCTGCCCGAACGCCGCTACCGCTTTCCGGTATCCACCCCGTTCAGCACAAAGCGCGCCAGCGCCTTGCCCAGACACTTGTTCAGCTCATCCAGCGCCGTGTCGCGATCAGCCTGCTGGGTGTGCTCCAGATCGATCGTCCCTGTGTCGGCCCAGGAGCGCATCAGATCGAACCGATGAAACAGTGCCACGCCCGGCATCGTCGCGACCTGCTGCATCACGTTCTCGTACGGATCGAGGTCGGTATTGGCACGCAGGAAGCGGCTGAACTGCGGGTCGATCAGGACCAGGTCGCCCCCTGCGTCCCGAACGTGCTCGGCACCCTTGTGCAACAGGTCCAGCATGCCGTCGGGCTGCAGCCCGCGCACCGCCTCCACTGTGCCGGTCTGCCATAGCACCAGCGGATAGTGCTGCTGCTTCAGCGCCGCATCGATCAGTGGCAGCATGTCCTCCGTCGTCATCCCGCGGCCGCCGCGCACGGTAAGGCGAAATTCCACCGACGGAAGCGCGGCATTCAGCGCACGCACCATATGCCACGGGAATGCGCCGCCCTGAGCGGCGCTGTGCTGCCCGTTCGATGTCGCCGAGCCGACCGTGGTCGCCGATCCGACAGCGAGAATGTCAACCGGCCCCCCCGCGCCTATTGCCGCACCAAGCTGTGCCAACGAGGCGTCGGTGGTTATGAATTCCTCCGGTGCGCCGCAGGCAGCTCCCAGTTCGCCTGCCCGCGATTGTTGCGAGACAGCTAGAAAGGCGCAAAGCAGGATGACGGAAGCCGGACGGCGCATTTACCTATCCGGTATCAGTCCGGACGACCGCCGGCAAGGCAACCGGCTGCCGCTGTGCCGGTGAAGGCGTCGGTGCTGATGCGCGTGCCTTGCCGCGATACCAGGCGGTAAGTCCCGCCACGGCAACCATCGCTGCTGCACCAAGTAGGTTCACAGCGATCTGCATCGCAGCAGTGTCGTGCGCCTCGAGGCCAAGACGGGCGAGAAAGCCGAGAAAGATGCCGGAGCAGAACACCGGCAACGAGTTCTGCCCGAGCAGAACCAGAGGGGCGGCGACGCGCGACCGCAGCCAGGCGGCATCACGGGGCACCGAGCGCGCGACCAGCCAGGCAAGCGACAGGATCGAGAGCAGGCGGAAGGGATGCAGTCCGGTCTTGTCCTCGGTGATGACGAAGCGGATCACCGGCGCCGGCATCGCAGCGAGGATACGCGGATGGATGTCGATTACCCATATGACGACGATCCCCGCCGCCAGGACCAGCATCGAGAGCAGATCGATCGGCCAGCGCGAGCGTGGCATACGTGGCGGCGCATAGGCCATGATAGCGCCGATCATGAACAGCAACTGCCAGGCAAATGGATTGAAGAACCACCCCTCTCCGGTCCAGGCCGGTAGATTGATGCCGGTCACGCGAACCGCGACATAAGCGGTTGCGGATGCGATGAACAGGAGCGCCGGCTTGCGCAGCAACGGCAGTGCAAGTGCGAAGATCAGCAGCAGCGCCACGTAGAGTGGCAGGATGTTCAACAGACTGGGCTGGAATCGCAGCAGCAGTGCCTCGAGCAGGGCGCGGTACGGCGCGTCGGCCAGGACGTCGAGCCGGGTTTCCTCGAGGTAGAAGGTGCGATCGAGCGCAGCGGCGGAGTATGCCACCTGCGCGGTGTAAACGACGAACAGGAAGATGTGGGCGATGTAGAGCGTCCAGGCACGGCGCAACGTGTCGGCCGCGGCGTACAGATAGCCCTGCCGGTCCATCACCGAGCCATAGGCGATGCCCGCACCGAAGCCGGCGAGCAGCACGAACACCTCGGTCGCGTCGCACATGGCGAAGTTGCGCAGGCTGTAGTCGCCCAGGACGTCGCCCGGAATGTGGTCGGTGTAGATCCACCACAGGGCGAGGCCGCGGAAGAAATCCACGCGCAGATCGCGGGCCCGGCTGCTGCGAATCAACGCCATGCTGCTTTCTCCGCCCGCGATGTGGTGCGGCGCAGCGGAAGCTACAATGAACGGGCGACGGCCTCCACGTCGGCAGCGGCCGGTGAGGTTGGGTATCGTGTTACCAACAGTGTCTGGCGGCGTATCGCATCGCGCACCCTGTCGTCGCGCCGCACGATGCCGGCCAGCTTCGGGGCGAGGCCGAGAAAGGTCTGGCAGGCGCGCTCCAGGGTGGCAAACGTGCGTTGGCCGGCCTGGGGCGTGGCGGCCTGGTTGACCACGATCCGGGCATCGCCTTGCGGTCGGTCCGCGGCGTACAGCTTGATCACGGCATAGGCATCGGTAAGGCTCGTGGGCTCGTCGGTGGCCAGCACCAGCATCGTGTCGGCCCAGGCAGACATCCGGCGCACCGCACGGTCAAGGCCGGCGCCGAGATCGAGCAGCACTATGTCGTAGTGCGCCGTCTCGCCATGCAACGCCACGAGAACGCGTTCCAGCGCCGCCGGCTCGATCGCAGAGAGGGCGCCCGAGCCGGAATGGCCAGCCATGATCGCGAAACCACCTTCGGTCTGGTGCAATATCGCATCGGCCAGCGTATTACGGCCAGCGATGACGCCGCCAAGGTCCTGCTTAGGTGTAAGTCCGAGCTGAATGTCGACATTGGCGAGACCTAGATCGGCGTCGAACAGCAGAACGCGGCTTCCCTGCCGCGCCAGCACATGGGCAAGCGTGATAGCGAACCAGGTCTTGCCCACGCCGCCTTTGCCGGAGGCTATGGCAATCGTCCGGCCTTCCTTCATTGGCGCGATCCTGTCAGCAGGCGAGCGGCGAGCCACTCGGGGGTGATCGGTAGCAGTCCATCCGCTGCGCCTGGACCGATCCCGACCTCGGTCAGGGCCAGGCCGGCGCTGGCGGCAGCCAGGACGCCGCCGAGGCGATGCGCCAGGTCGAGCCGAGTGACCACCAACAGATCGGCGCCGGCCGCGGCAAAGGCTCGCGCGAGGTCGGCCGCCTCGGCGGGGTCAAGTCCGGCAGGAAGTACCAGCACCATCGCGCCCGAGATGGCGGCGGCGAGTGCCGTCAGTTCTTCAACCTGTGTTGGATCGAATGGGTCGCAGCCGGGTGTATCGACCAGAATCGGGGCGGCGGGCGGACGGCGCGTGAGCGCGCGGCCGAGGGTGACCGGATGACAGGCGACGATGAGGCTGATGCCGAGAAGCCGGGTGAAGGCGGCCAGCTGCTCGGTCGCGCCGGCGCGTTTGCCGTCGGCGGTGATCACCATCGGTGTGCTGCCGGCCATAACGAGACGGGTCGCCAATCTCGCCACAGTCAATGTCTTGCCGGCGCCAGGCGGACCGACCATCAGCAGTGGCTGCTCGCCGAGCGGGAGAACGCCAAACGATATCGCGCCGGCCAGGACGGTTGCGAGATCTCCGTACTGCAAGGCGGCAAGCATTGGGTTGGGGATCGCATGGAACGCGAGGGCGGCGAGGCGGGCGGGATCGACCTCTACCAGCGGCGGCGGTGGCTGCTGGTCCTCGGGCTCCAAGGCCGCGGTGATTTCGACACCGTCACCAACTCGGCGCGTCGCGAGGATCAATGCGTCCTCACCTAGCTCGGCACGCACGCGGGCCATCGCCTGTGCCATCGCGGGAGCGCGATAGAGTTTCAGGCGCATCGAACGGCGCTCATATCGTTCCCACCGTGCGGATCCGGGCCCGCGGATGGATCTCCGCCTGTGCAAGCACTGGGGTATTCGGCCGTATCCGTTCGACGATCGCCCGCACCTGGCCGCGGATGCCGCCCGAGGTCAGCAGCACCGCCGTCTCCCCGGTACTCGCGGCGGCATCGAACGCAGCGCGGAGCTTCTGCATGAAATCCTGTAGTTTGCTCGGCGCCATGGCGAGCTGGCGATCTTCCGGCGGGCCGCCTACCGCCTCCGCGAACTCGGTCTCCCACCCAGGCGACAGCGTGATCAACGGGATGTAGCCGCCCGCGCCGGTGTGGCTGTCGCTGATCTGTCGCGCCAGCCGCCCCCGGACATGTGCGACGATCGCCGGGATGGCACGGGTCGCGCCGCCGCACGCCTCCTGGATGCCCTCCAAGATTGTCGACAGATCTCGGATCGACACCCGTTCGCCCAGCAGGCTCTGCAAGACACGCTGCACGCCGCCAGCGGTGATCTGCGACGGGATCAGGTCGGCCACCAGCTTCTGCTGCTCGCGTGGCAGCTCATCCAGTAGCTTCTGCGTCTCGGCGTAGGACAGCAGCTCCGACATGTTTTCCCGCACCGTCTCAGTCAGATGAGTGGTCAGCACACTGGGCGGATCCACCACCGTGCAGCCACGGAACAACGCTTCTTCCTTCAGAGCGGGATCGATCCATAGCGCTGGCAGACCGAACGCTGGCTCGCGCGTCGCTTCGCCCTTCACAGGTGGTGTGCCGCCCTTTGGATCCATCGCCAGCAGCATGGTAGGGCGCAGTTCGCCACTGCCGGCCTCGATTTCCTTCACGCGGATCGAATAGCGGTCGGCGCCGAGTTGCATGTTGTCCTGAATCCGCACTGGCGGGAGGACGAAGCCCATCTCGGCGGCGATCGAGCGGCGCAGGCCCTTGATCTGCTCGGTCAACCGTGGCGCGTCGCCACCCGCCAGCGTTAGCAGGCCATAGCCCAGCTCCAGTCGGATCATGTCCATCCGCAGCGCATCGCTGATCGGCTGTTCGGTGACGACCGCAGGCGGCGGCGTATCGGACGCCACGATCGACGGGTTCTTATAGCGCAGCCAGGCGCCGCCGCCCGCCAGTCCGGCAAGTGCGATGAATGGCAATGTCGGCAGGCCGGGGAGCAGGGCGAGCACGGTCGCAGCGCCCGCAGCCATGGCGAGCGGCTTTGGACTCCTGCCGAGCTGGCGGATCAGCGCAACGTCCGCTGTGCCCTCCATGCCGCCCTTGGTCACCACTATGCCGGCGGCGGTGGAGACCAGCAGCGCCGGGATCTGCGATACCAGACCGTCGCCCGCAGTCAGCGTCGTGAAGGTGGCGGCAGCGTCGGCGAACGACATGCCGTGCCGTAGCAAGCCGATCGCCAGGCCGCCCAGGATATTGATCACCGTGATGATCAGGGCTGCGATGGCGTCGCCGCGGACAAACTTCGCCGCGCCGTCCATCGCACCGTAGAAACTGCTTTCGGCCTCGAGCTCGCGGCGGCGGTGTCGGGCTGCCTTGTCGTCAATGATGCCGGACGAGAGGTCAGCGTCGATCGCCATCTGCTTGCCGGGCATCGCGTCCAGGCTGAAGCGCGCCGCAACCTCCGCGATACGGCCGGAGCCTTTGGTGATGACCATGAAGTTCACCACCATCTCAACGATTCCAGTAGGTTAGAGGCCGGATCGCCAGACAGGTCACAGTCCAGGTCACAACTTTTGCTAAATTACCGTGGTGCGCAATAGTGGGCTGTGCTTGAGCGCGGTTATGCCACGCCGGACCGGTTGAGGCCGCCCGCGCTGTAGTCACAGCAAGGCTCCCAGAGATGGGGCCACGAAACTGGAAGCGTTGGAGGAGCGCCTCGGTGACCCCGTTGGGCGTGGCATAGAAGTCGCGGCCTCTCCGGTCGTAGGAGGACACGTGGATGGGGCGATAATCTGAGGGCGGAGACGGCGCCGAACCGCTCGGCTTTGCCGCCCTGGACCCGACGATCGGCAGGGCGTGCTGATGTGGCCTGATCATCACCAATGGTCTGGTCGCTCGGCAGCGCGGTCCTACACCGCCTCTTTCAGTTCCCTGGCAGGCCGGAAGGCGATCTTCTTGCTGGCCTTGATCTTGATGGCCTCGCCGGTCGCAGGGTTCCGTCCCATCCGTGCCGCCCGCTTCCGCACCTGGAGGATACCGAGACCGGTCAGACGGATTTTGTCGCCCTTCTTCAGATGGCGGGTGGTCAGCGTCACCATATCGCCGAGCACTGCCTCGGCCTGCTTCTTCGCGATCTCATGGCTGTCGGCCAACGCGGCGGCGAGGTGCTTGAGTGTGATCGTCGCCTGCGCGGCAGCCTTCGCTGGTGTGGCAGCTTTCTTTGCAGGGCGGCCTTCTTGGCCGTGTGACTGCCATTGGTTTCCTCGCTGGGTTGGGCTTGGTATGATTTCGATCTGGTCATGGTCGGTCGGATTCGCGCAACCCGAATGTTGCGTAGCCAATCCGTTCTCCATTCATCGCGGCACATTTGGCGGCACTCACGGGTTCGTGAGCAAGCGGGAGGATTCAGCGGCGGTTGGGTCGGCGAAATCATCATCTTGGCCCCGTTCCGAAAACGGCTTCCGTTGGCGTAGCCATTCCTCCCCATTCCGGAATGATTTCGTTGCGTCTGGCAGGCGCCCATTGCTACGTTATCGGCACGATTGGTCCTCACGCAGTCAGCGTAAAGGTGGGCCTATGCCGCTTCGCAGTGCCAAGTTCTGGTCGAACCGTGCAGAACGGGCAAGGAAAATCGCCGAACAAATGGACGACTGGGATGCGCGGCTGGCCATTCTGGAAATAGCCCAGCATTACGAGATTCTGGCGGAGAACAGCCCGATCGTGGAAGCTCTCGACAAGCGGAGAGGACGCGAGCGATCCGAAGTGACGGATTTGACGGCCATCCCGTGCCGCACCCGACATCAATGAGCATGACTGCACATCACGCCTCGATGACCGCCTCGTGCAGTCCATTCGCATCAAGGTGTGCGCGACAGTCAAAGCTGCTTGCCATCATAATGGCGCAATAGCCATTAGCCTCGGCATCATCCACACCCCCATCGAACGCGATGATCTTGTAATCATCGCACGCAACCCCTGCGAGAAAGCTTCGCATCTCCTCCAACACCTTTGGCCGCGCTCCGAAATCCCACGGTGAGCCACCCAAAATCGATGGGATGCGGATGCGACCGATGCCGGGATGATCTTTACGCAGGTCGCGGATGATAGCACGCAGAACGCTCGGCAGCCTCTTCGCGTTGAAACCCACGTACTGCGCCTCGACCTCGGTAACGCCGAGTGAGCATTGCCGCTGCGACCGCGAATGCCTTGCCGTCCTGACTTTGACCAGGGCACCGCGCGCACCTGATGATTTCGACCTTCACGGAAGGCAAATTATGATCTGACACCCAGCAGTCAACCTATACCACCCATCCCGCGAATGCCCGCTGACCGCCAAGCCCCGAGAAAAAAGCACTACGTGGAAATCGTCCAGGGCGTGCCCTATGCCATGCCGACGCGCAGCAGCGTTTATCGAGCGGACGCTGGCGAAGGACTGACCGGCCTCATACGCCTCCTGTCACCCATGATGCAGCCAGCGGTGTGGCGTCCGCTTCCAGCGTGGCCTCCAATTCTTCGTCGCTGATTTCGGCAACCGGATCGGACATCGCCTCTAGTTCCTCCGAGGTCGGCAGAGGGACAAGCCGGTCGCCCCTGCTCCCGCCGTGGTGATCAATCTCCCATAAGTCTAAGGTCCCGAAAGTAGTACTGCATAACAGTAAAGATAAAGGCCGTGCTGATGCCGAACAACAGCATACCATCGGCGGCCTCTAAGGCGCCCAGCATCTGCCAGTGGGGTGCGAGCGTGACCCCCGAAGCGCCGCGCGTGGCCATCGAATCGACCGAGTAGAGGATCGCAGCTTCCGGCGACCCGAGCGCGCCAAGCCACACATATGCTGCCGCCCAGATCGCCGCCTCTGTCGCGTGCAAGGTAGCCAGCATCAGTCCCAGTGCCGTGATAGCGGTGATGACGATCACGAACACATGCGTGAAGCGGAGACGCCGCCCTGCTAGCCGAAGCCGAAGACGATGCAGCGCGGAGACCATGAACGCCACACCGGTCGCGTGGATTGCCAACGTCAACGCGATCAGCGAGAGACCCCACAGCCAGTTATCCAACCCTCGGCTCCCACCGCGACAGTCAGTGAACGATGGGTATAGCACCGCCGCAGGCGACGCACAGAGCCGACTACCTACAGTGATCGGCTAAGCGCGTGGTTGAGGACGCGGTTCTGTAGGTGCGGTCTGCCCTGTCAGTGCGAAGCTGGCGGGGTTTCTCCCGCCGTGGTGGCATCGTCTAAATGCGTCGCGATGATAGCGACAGGATTACCCGGATGCGCATGCGTGAACTGATAGACATAATTCGAGAAGGTGAAGAAGGTGATGCACCGGATGTGGCCCATCGACGTCGCATGTTGAATAAGCATATCAGCGCCTTGCAGGAAGCGTGATGATGTCGCACGGTCAAAGCGGAGCGGGATGCGTTGCCGGGATAGCCGGCTCCCACCGTGACGGAATCGTCAACGAACGACCTTGTTATGAGGACGTGCGGTTGATCTTCGCCACCAGCTTGTCGATCGCAGGCCAGCGTTTGGCTGACGTGAACACCGGTTCACTGCTCGCGGACGTGGTGCGGATTTGCTGGATTTCCTCTGGCGTAAGCTCGCACTGATCGCTGGGTTTGCCGTGAGCCTTCGGGAAGCGCGCGAAACCGCCAGCGATGAAGGTCATGCGTTTCATGGTCTTCACTCTCGATTGTGAACCCGCGTAAGCGTAGCATACGGTCCGCTTGGCGAATAGGTCGGCTCCTCCCGTGGTTCTTCCGGTGGAATGTTCAGTCCGGGTCATCATTAACGTTGCGATGGTGTCCTTCGGCCATAAATACCACCGCCCAGTCTATTGGCTCGTTCGGTCCTAAGCCACTCTCGGCGGCCTGAACCTGTCCGGCCGCCATCGCCTCCGATACATTCTCCGCCATGACGAAGGCCACAAAGGTATTCTCGACCAGATCGACCCGTACCGTTGAGCGTGAAGTCATCCGCGACGCAGACGACGGTAAATGGTCTGGCGTCGGTCATGTAGGTCTCCCATCGGACGCAATATGGGATGACTAGCATAGCATCGACGGCCTGACACTGGCCTGAATCGCCACTCTAACCTTAAAGTCTGATGAGACGATATCGGAGGAACCGATGGCAGAACACCCAGAACTGCTTGGATTCGCGACTGAGATCGTATCAGCCCACGTCCGTAACAACGCCATTGCAGCAGAACAGCTACCTGGGCTTATCCGGCAGGTCTTCAACGCGCTTGCTACCGTCGAGCAGGCGATTGCTGCACCACCGAAGGCAGAACCGGCAGTAGACGTGCGGCGTTCCGTTGTTGCCGATCACATTGTTTGCCTGGATTGCGGGAAACATTTCTCCATGCTGAGGCGACATCTGATGACGGACCATAAGATGACGCCGCAGCAGTACCGCCAGCGTTGGGAGTTACCAAGCTCGTATCCGCTGGTTGCGCCCGATTATGCAAAGACACGGTCTTCGTTGGCGAAGAAGTTTGGGCTGGGTCGCAAAGGTCAGGCGGCACCCAATAAGACTGCGAGAATGAGCCGGAAGCGCGGCAAAGCATAGCCATGCTAAATCCCCGCGACCCGTTAACCATCTGTTTACGATTATCGCCTAGCCTTCCAAGTGCTCAATGTGGGGACCACGCGAATGAGCACGAGCAGGCGGCCCTACCGCCCTCTGGCCGATCTGACGTCCCAGGAGCTTCTCCACCGCGCCACCGAATATCGTCAAATGGCAATCACGGCGCGGGGCCAAGACACAATACGGGCATTGAATACATTGGTGGTCCGGTTCGCACTGTTGGCGGCGAGGCGTGAGATTGAGGAAGACGCGTCCAAACGAGGCAGAAGATCAGCGCGGTGTGCCATCAGGTAGGCTCGTGCGACTTTTGCCCTAGCTCGATCATGTGCAGAATCCAGTCCCGGCTGGCACCTTCGTCGAAGTGCGATTGCAAAAGCAATCGGCAACTGTGATCCACCAAGTGGCGTAACGTCGTGTCCAAGTCCTGCCTCGCACCATCAACCAGCTTGGCGCGATCGTCGGCAGTCACATCAGGCAACTGTGCAAGGTGGTCCCGGACATATTCGGCGCCCCCGTTCTCGACCTGTGCATCGGTAAAAATCTTGATGATCTGCTGCAAAGTGAAAATCTCGCTGTCGTCGAGACTGCAATTTGCTAGTGCCGGTAACACCGAGCCGGGTGTCAAACCTTGCTCATAGGACGGGTCCTCCTGCGCGTTGACGGCGGGGAATCCCATCGCCAAGCGTTGGAGACAATCCCAACACTGCGAACTTTTCGGATCAGCAGCAGCCGACCCTGCGAGGGCTACCACGAAGGCCGCGAAGTACGTATGCGTCCTGAACATTTGCCACAGCATTGCACGACATGAGTAGAGTTGCGATCGAAGAGCAGCCAACCCGTGGGGTGATCTTCCAGGTCCGACAGTAATGGGCAACTCCGGAGCTTTGGAATATGTTCCTAGCAACCAAGCCTTTCCCGTGGCATTATGAGGGTATGGACAACCGCGCAACCAATGTATGGCTTGGCCGTATCAAGGTTTTGCGAGCGTGGACAGTGAAGTCCCGTGAGATTGGCCAGCAGGCTGAAGTTGAAGGCGACGAGCGGCGGCGCCTTTTGGCTGGCT